>CAWIIP010000003.1:0-52236 GCA_963836235.1 uncultured Pseudomonadota bacterium
AAAAGAACGTTCAAATCGCGGCCCTTAAAATGGAGAAGTCCCTCGGTCATTTCCATAGGAGGCTTGGGCAATAAATGAAGAACAGAAAGAGCGGTCATGCTTTTACCGCATCCCGATTCCCCTACCAAAGCAACCCGCTCCCCTTCCTGAAGGACCAGATCCATTCCGTTTAACACAAAACCCGTGAGATCCATTTGTGGATTTTTAATGGCAACCTTTAAATTTTGGATAGTCAATAAGGCAGGCAATGTTTTTCCAAATTATTAAAGTTGATATTAACCATCAAAGGTTTTTGACATTCTTGAATTGGACGCCTAACGAGGGGTAATCAATCACGGCATAATGTCCCTCAAAAAAGGGACCCGGGTTCACCACTACTGCTGGCCCCATTTTCACGGTTCCTTGTCCTGATTTTGCCCGGCCACACATCACCAGTTTCGGAGCGACCCTTTCAATAAGTTCATTAATAAGCAAAACACCACAATGTTCACCATCGGACAAATCCAAACGGCAAACCGGTGGTGAATGTAGTAAAAGAATTTTTTCACCCGGAAAATACTCTAGCCGCCTCAAAGCGAATTCCACCCACGTCCTCGAATATTGAAGAACCAGTTCCCGGTTATCCTCACTAATCGTCATATCCCCGCCATAACCGGCCACCATGAATTGGTCTTCCCTATGCATCATTTCATGGGCTGGCTTCAAATTGGGGTAAATATGGGCATAATTATAAATGGTCTTGAAATAGGTTGATTCGGGCGCGTCGTTATAACCCGGAATGGCATAAACAATCTTTTGGGTATCCGCAAGGGCCAGGAGAAATTGTTGGAGGTATTCGGCGTCTTCCTTAATTTCCTGTTGGATATTTGGATTATCCGCATCCGGTTTGCTGTGAAATTTTCGGGCCGTCTCGTATTCCAAAAGCCGCTTTTCACCCTTCATCGACCCACCGCAATAAAAAATGATGTCCGGATCCTCGTTTTTCACTATTTGGGGAATCGTAGGAAGTAATTCATTGGCCCCGTGGTAGTCGGTCAAACACAAGAACTTCAAGTTTCTCTCCAAAGGACTCGAAATTTAACAACGACATATCGGTTGTTAAAGTAATTTTGTTACGCCGATAACTTCATTGCGACCCTGCAAGACTTTCCGATACAATTCTACTCTAATAGGATTGAACTTCAAACAACGAACCCAAAGACGAAATGCCCAAATATCCAAATCCTTATTTCACAATGCCGGACGGGACTTTAAAGCACATCAATCCCCTTACCGGAACAGAAGTTTGGACTGTCCCAACTCGGGCTTTTCGTCCATTCTTAAACCGTAATACAATTCCATCCAAACCCTTGTCTAGAGGAGACAAGGAAAACTACTGCGACTTTTGCCAAACCGAGTATTTTCGGACTCCCCCTGAGAAATCCCGGTTGGTCTTGAGCTCCGACGGCTCTTATCAAAAAATAGACCGGTTGAATCCCGACCTAATACAAGCTTCCTACGCTCAATTTCGTAGGGTGGCCAACCTCTTTGAGATTGTCACTATCGATTACTGGGTCAAAAACCACGGGTTTCAGCTTTCCCCTTCACAAGTTCAATGGAAACAAAATTACATCGGCAATTCCAGGGGTTTGGAGCATGTTATAGAACTCATCAACATAAAATTGAAACTTGCCGGAACTCTCCCCGAGAAAATTCTTGGAATGTCAAATGAGGAAAAACTTAATCTTTCGGATGCTTTCTTCGGTGGAGCTCACGAAGTTATTCCTGCCGGACGCCATTTTCGTGCGGGAGCCAACTGGGATAATGAGCTTTACTCCTCCGGGGAGATGACGCCTGAAGAACATTACCGTTATATGCGTTTCACGATCGATGCCATGGTGGATATTTACATGAATAACCGTTACGTGCGTTATGTCACTATCTTTCAAAACTGGCTCCAGCCCGCCGGCGCCTCATTCGATCATTTGCACAAACAACTCGTAGGTCTAGACGAATGGGGAACCTCCATCCAGACGGAGGTGGACATCGTTTGCAAAAACCCGAGCGTCTATAACGAATCGATTGTTAATTTTTCCGCCTACCACAATTTGGTCTTCGCGGAGAACGATCACGCGATCGCTTTATCGGAAATCGGACACCGATATCCCACTTTGGCCATTTACTCCAAAAGTAAGATGGCCCGCCCAGATGAGCATAAAGAAGAGGAATTAAGATGTTTTTCCGACCTCGTCCATGCTTGCCACGCCGCCATGGGTAGCCAAATCCCTTGTAACGAAGAGTGGTATTACTCTCCACGGGATACGGTTGATGTCATGCCTTGGCACGTGCTGATAAAATGGAGAACGGTCAATCCCGCTGGTTTTGAGGGTGGGACCAAGATCTTCATCAACCCCGTTTCCCCTACCATGTTGAGGGATCAGGTGGTTCCCCGTCTTTACGAATTACGGGAAAAAGGAAAAATCAAAAATATCCGTATTGCCACAGAATGCGAACTCACGCCCAATTCCCTACTTTATGGGCAAAAATAAACTTATTTTAACTACCCCCTGTGGGATTCATAACGGAACGGACCCAATCATCCTTACCTTCAAACCCGGGCAAAAGTTCAATTTTCTGTGGCTCTTCTCGGGGCTTGTCACGAACCGAATAAACGAAACTGTTCTCGTAAATTCCAACGGGATCCATAAAATACCGCCAAAATCTTACGTACTCTGAAACCGGCATTCCTTCTAAATTGAAATCTTTTTCTTCCCGGGACATGGCTCGAGCTTCCCATTTCTGATAAAGAAAATAACGGACCCCTTCTCTTTTAAGAATGGCCGACAATTCTTCGGCCGTTTTACAATCGGAAGCCCACTGCAGGAAAACAGGCCTTTTCCATTTAAAGTCCACAAAAGCGATCCGTTGGAGGGGATAGGTTTGAAACACCGCAAAGGCGAGGACCTTGTCCTTGGGGTCCGAATGACCTTCGATGCCCCGATAGGCCGCATAAGTATCCAAATTGTAAGAATAATGCCGTTTAAGCCTTAACAGCGGATCCTCTAATCCCAGAGCTGAGGCATAGGGTGCGGTTGTCACCAATTGGGCCGAAAGGCAGAGCCAAAACGAAAGTGCGGCACCTACTCCGAATAGGACCTTTGGCCCGTTCTGTTTTTCCTTAAAGGCCTCCTCCCAAGCCAATGCCGCAAGGAGAATCAAAACCAGCGCACCTCCGGAAGCATGACGAAAACTGGAGCTGACGAAAATCCAGCTGGTTAAAAACAGAACGGAAAAACATAAAAGAAAAAACCCAAACCTTGTTTTCACTACACCCCAAGCCCAGGGAAGTCCCATGACCACCAGAGGCGTCCACGCGGCATTGACGGCATTGGATGTAGTGAAAAAAGAACTCCATAAGGTAGCGGCCGATCCCCCAAAACTTAATGGCAGCCCCGTATCAACCAGTAAGTTCTTTTCCATTTCAGGGCTATATCCGACCGGAGTTCCAAAGATGTGAGTTGCCAGGGGGTAAAAGGGATTTCCGAAAGCCAGCCAATTTTTAAATAGCCACGGGAACAGGGGAAAAATGAAGGCCAGAAAAGATATCAGATTTAATTTCAAAGGATTTTTCTGAACCAATTTTTCATAGCTCCAAATCAATCCGATAGCGACAATAGCCAAAACAGCCGTGTATTTAACGACAAACGCGGTGCCCAAGAAAAAAGTCGTCAAGGGAAGCCAAACTCTATTTTTTGGCTCTTGAATCGCTTTCCAAAAACTAAAGAGAGCCAAGACCTCGAAAAAAGCCAAAAACCCTTCAACATATCCCCAAGAATAAAGGGCTAGAAAAAAAGGACAGGTCAAAAAAATGAAAGCGGTTAACTTTCCTGTTCCCTTCCCCTCCCGGGACAGCAAAATAAGTAACCAACTCGTAAGGATAGTCGGTAAAGCGCTTGAAAGCTTGGAAAGGCCTTCTCCACCCAAATTCCAAAAACCAGCCAAAATGAGTTCAGCCGCCTTAGGCATGTCGCCTGTATGGTTGGTCCAATGAAAAAGGATTTGGTGAAGCCGGGAGACTTCCCGGGCAAAACGAAAATGATCCAAAATAGCGTCCCAAACCAAGGGTGAAGACAAATATTCAAAAGCCCATAAGACCAGCGGCGGAATCAACAAAGTGACCCAAGGCCCAGGCTTTAACCCCGAATTGGAAAAAGCGAAATCCTTCTTACCTTTCCAACCCTCCACCGAGGCCGGAATGAAAAACAAAGCCGTCAAAGGCCAATAAAGGATTTCATTTATAGCTAAACTGAAAACGTAAAAGGAGAAAAAAACGAGCGCCAAAGAAAATCCAAAAAGGAACGTGATCTTCTTGTCATTAGTTGGGAAAAGAATCCCTTTGAACCATCGCGCCCAACCTATAAACCCAAAGCCAATCAGTACAATCCAAAGAAGCGATAGGGCTCTATGGCTGAGAGCGGGGAAAAAGAGGGATTCGTCCCATTGCGTATCTTGAAAAAGCTTCAAGGATGGGAAAAAGGAGGATTTGCCGACACTCCAAATAAAAAAGGCGAGAATCAGCAAGGAAGCCAAAGTCTTTTTCAAGAATTCCACCCTGGTTTGGCTTGATTGACAATCAAAAGTCGAGAGATATAATACGCTTCCTTTCCATGGGAGGGAAACAGCCTTCTCGTTGATCGAAGCCCGGGTGGTGAAATGGCAGACACGTACGCTTGAGGTGCGTATGGGGAAACCCGTGCGGGTTCGAGTCCCGCCTCGGGCACCATTTTTAGGTTGAACGCATTAAGGAAAGAACAAGCTCATTGAAACTCCGATAGTTATAGTCTGGTTTTGGACATGATCCAAAACCATACTCAGCAAACGCAAAGGGTATCCCACAATCCTTAGCCGCTTTTTGATCCCCCTCCGCATCTCCGACCATCACGGTTTTTTTCAGTCCATTTCGAAGAATTAAATCCCGTAAATTATCAGATTTGGAATTACCGGTATTTCCCCAACACTCAAAATCCTTGAAAAAAGGCCTAAAACCGGCCCATTCAAGAAAGGTTTCAATGTATCCAGCCTGGCAGTTGCTCACGATAAATAGCGGATAGACTTCGGCTAGTTTCGGAATTTTATCCCTCACACCCGGATATAACTTACCGCCCTTTTCACGAACCATTCGATTATCTTCTTCGATTGTTTCGGCGAAAATAAGTCGAAGGATGTCTTCGGACAGTCCAAGGAAAGTTTCTCGGATACAGGCTTCGTGTGGTTTTCCGGTAACGGCCCGGACATCCTCAGTTGAAATTTCGCGAAATGGAATTTTGTTGCGCTGAAGGACGTTGTTCCATGCTATCGCGCAGGTAGCGCAGGTATCCCAAAGGGTACCATCCAGGTCGAAAACGATAGAATCGAACGGGAGGTCCACTCGAAGCTATTTTATCTTATCCTTCAGGGCCAAAGCGTCCGGATTGTCGGATTGGAAGGATAAGGCCGTTTTTAAGTAAAATTTGGCTTCCTTGGCGCTGCCCATATCCGAGAAAGTGGAGGCCACCGCCGCGTAATAACTTGCCCGCATGCCGTTGATATCTTTGCTCGCTACTTTCTGCTTTTGAAGTTCGGCGAAAAAGGACTTTGCTTTCTGGCCCAAAACGGCGACCTGGTTCTTTTTAATCAGGTTCGGAACCAATTCGGCTTTCAATTTTGTCATGGCTGTGGGTGGGTCCAAGGGCTCATCCCACCAGCCATTTTTCGAAGGATGGCTTTCCTTCAACGGTTTTTCGGCGGGAACCGCCGCAACCACGGCCGGCTTGGTTTCCGGCACTTCCGCTATGGCGATGGCGGTCCCCGACCAACCCGCTGACCCGCCTGGGGCTGCCTTTGATTCAGCGAATTGTTTCTTGGCATCATCCCAAGCCAGCACGTGTTCGGCGTCGCTGCGATCTTTAGCGAATTCTTTGGAAGAACACCATATTTCAACCCCGTCGAATCGGGCGAAAACCTGGGGAGCTGACGCGTCCAAGACTTGTTTCATGACACCGTCGATATAAGCGAACCCTTTCAAATTCTGGCCGCCTTTGAGGTCATCCCGCTGAAAAATTAAAAAAGGCGCCTTTTTATCCGGTACCGTTACAAGATGCAGCCATTGAATGGTCCCACCCTCGTCCTGAAAGCTTTTCTCGTATTTTTTTTGAGTAGGGTTATAAAAACAAACGTTCAATGTTTGATTATGCGGCTTGTCCAATTCGTTGACGGGGGCCGATTGGCGATAGATAAGCAAAAGATCTTTTTGACCGGTACCACGGATATCCTCGAAGTCAAAAAGTCCCTTGCTTTCGATTCTTCCACCATCGTCCATCCATGGCAGGTTTTCTAGAAGATGGTCCGGGGGAAGGATGGAATCCATCCATTGGTTTTGGGCCCGCGCCAAGCCGGTTAAGCCGGCGAGAATTCCAAAAAATAAATAAATCTTTTTCAAATTGGAAAATTTCATTTTTCCCCTCGCGTGAAATGACCACCGGCTAAATCTATGGCTTCAGCCATCCGGCGGTTAAATAGAATTGAACCGTGTTCTTAAGACCTTTTTCCATATCATATCTGGGCTTAAACCCTAACCGTTTTCGGATCTTCTGGTTGCTGCAAACCCAACCGGGTTCCCCAGCCTCCTTCAGCTTATCGACGCTGACGATCGGTGGCAAAAAGGATTTACCCGTAAACCGGGCAACCCCATCCCCCACGGCAGCCACTATTCTAACGATTCCCAATGGAACATTGAACGATTTATAAGACTTTTTAAGGATTTGTCCGATATAAGCGGATAATTCATTCCAATTCAAACTTTTCCCATCCGAAACAAAGAAAATTTGCCCTTTAGCCTTAGGAGAACTTCCAGCCAGAAGAATGGCTTCCACCAGATCGGCCACATAAACAAAACTAACCCTTTGGGCTCCATCCCCCCCGTTTACCACGAGGCCCTGCCGAACCATCTTAAAATATTCAAAAATATCGGTTTCCCGAGGTCCATAAACCGCCCCAGGGCGCAGAATAGAAACCTCGTACTTCCCCCGGTAGGAGAGGACTATTTCTTCCCCCATTCGTTTAGTCTGACCATAGAAGCTGACGGGATGGCAGGGGAAAGTCTCGTCGATTTCCTTATCCAAAGGTGAAGGACCAGCGGCGGAAAGCGAGCTAACGTAAACAAGCCTTCGGAATCCCTTTTCATCCGCCGCAGCTTGGCAAACATTTCTCGTTCCTTCGGCGTTGACCGCTTGATAGGCCGAAAAATCCGCGCCCCTTAAAATTCCTGCCAAATGGTAGGCTACCTTGACACCCTTCATGGCTTTCCGGACAGATTCCAAATCCGTGACATCGCCATAACATAATTCCATTTGAGAATTTGTCGGAAAAGGTAACCGGCTCGTTTTTCTTACCAATAACTTCACTTTGATTTTTCGGCGGGCCAAGCCTTCGGCTAAATGGCTCCCCACAAAACCACTGGCTCCAGTAACTAATGCCGGTGATAAAAATTTCATACAACCCCTATAAATGAAAATCGGCGCAGGGGGAACTCCCCAAATCGGCAAAATGTTTGATTCAGGCCAGACCCTATCCTATAATGCCCCGTCACTTTGACCCAATCCCCTTGGCCTTTCGTTGGCTTCAACGAAAAAGGGGATCAACCCCGTAGTTATTATGCTGATTTCAACACTCCCGTGGGGCAAAAACAAACTCAAATATTAGAGGTATCATGGACATTTTCGATAAGGCGAATAGTTGGACTGCCGCGGACGACGTAAGGAAATTGGGGCTCTACCCCTATTTTCGGGCCATCACTTCCGGCCAGGATACCGAGGTCGTGGTGGGCGGTAAAAAGATGATCATGGTGGGTTCCAACAACTATCTCGGGCTGGTCAACCACCCTGAGGTCAAGGAAGCCATGATCCACGCCATCGAGAAATATGGTTCCAGCTGTACCGGGTCCAGGTTCCTGAACGGCACCCTCGATTTGCATGAGGAGTTGGAGCGAAAACTGGCCTCTTTCGTGGGCCAGGAAGCCTGCCTGGTTTATTCCACCGGTTTCCAGGCCAACCTGGGAGTTCTTTCCACTATCGTCACCCGGGGCGATTACATCATTTCCGACCGTGAAAACCATGCCAGTATCGTGGACGGTCAAAAACTCTCCTTCGCCAAAACCGTCAAGCACGAGCATAGCAATATGGAAGACCTGGAAAGGGTCCTAGCCAACCACAAGGACGATCCTAAGCTCATTGTGACTGACGGTATCTACAGCATGGGTGGGGATATTTGCAAACTCCCAAAAATCATTGAATTGAAAAAGAAATACAATGCCCGGGTCATGGTGGACGAAGCCCATTCCATCGGCGTCCTGGGAAAACATGGCGAAGGTACGGGCTTCCACTTCGGCGTCCAAAAGGACGTGGATATCATTATGGCGACCTTTAGCAAATCCTTCGCCGCCCTAGGTGGCTTTATCGCCTCCACCTATAAAGTCATTGACTATTTGCGGCACAATTCCCGGCCCCTCATTTTCTCGGCATCCATGCCTCCCGCCTCGGTGGCGGGCGTCTTGAAGGCCCTCGAAATCATGCAAAGGGAGCCTCAACGCATCGAAAAATTGTGGAATATTGTCCACAAAATGAAGAAAGCTTATGAGGATATGGGTTACCAAACCGGGGTTACCGAATCTCCTATCATTCCTTTGCATATTGGTGATGATCTAGTCACCTTCCAAATGACCAAAGAACTGGGCGAAGAAGGCGTTTTTGCGACTCCCATCGTCAGTCCCGCCGTGCCGCCGGGCATGGCCTTGATCCGCACCAGTTACAGTGCCACCCACACTGATGCCCAACTTGATTTTGTTCTCTCAAAATTCAAAAAAATTGGACAGAAAATGGGAGTCATTCCCGCGGGAGTCCACGTCTAAAATTAACCCATAATTTAATTGTCATCTCTTGAGGGAGATGCAAAATGGCCGTCGCAATAGAATCGGTTGGGAAAAAAAAGCACGGAGAGCAATCCCATGGCTGTCACCATTAGAACCGTTGACCTGAATAACAAAAAAGATGTGGAGCAGTTTCTTCACCTGCCTTGGAAAATTTACGTATCACCCGACGGCAAAAAAGATCCCAACTGGGTTCCTCCCTTCCTGGATGACCAGCGCAGTCTCCTGAACCCCAGCAAAAACCCCTACCATCAACATAGCCAAACCATGCTTTTTATGGCCTTCAACGACAAAAACGAGTTGGTGGGCCGCATTTCCGCCAGTGTGGACGATAACTTTAATAAGTTTTGGAACGACAAAGTCGGTTTCTTCGGTTGGTTTGAGTGCATCAACGACCCGGCCGTGGCCCTGGCCCTTTTCCAGGCCGGTGAGAAATTCTTTAAGGATGGCGGCATGACCAGCGTCCGCGGTCCCGCCAGTTTCACTTCCAACGACGACTATTTCGGTTTTCTCTTAGAGGGTTTCGACTCCCCGGCTCGCATCGCCATGACCTACAACCCGCCCTATTACCTGGGATTAGCTGAGAAATGCGGATACACCAAGACTAAAGATCTTTACGCCTGGTACCTTTCGGCGCAGATCGACCTGCCAGAACGCATCGTCAAAATCGCCGAACGCACCATGAAACGGGAGCGCATCACCATCCGCCCCCTCAACATGAAAAGGCTTTATGAGGACGCCGCCGTTCTCAAGGAACTCTACAACAAGATTTGGGAAAAAAACTGGGGCTTCGTTCCCATGACCGACGCGGAATTCAACTATCAGGTCAAGAAGCTCAAGGATATCGTCTGGCCCGATTTCGTGGTGTTCGCCGAGGTGGATGGCAAGGCTATCGGCTTCAACCTGGTGGTTCCCGACGTGAACCAGGCGCTCATCAAGATGGACGGCGAGCTTTTTTCGTTTCACGACCCCTTCGCGCTGGTGAAGTTCCTCACTTGTAAGTTTGACGATACTCGCGAGATGGCCATGGGAGTTCTTCCCGAATACCGCAAGAAGGGCCTTGAAGCCATTCTTTATCTGGAAGCCTTAAAAACCGGAAAAAAACGCAAGATCAAGGGCGGCGAATTGTCCTGGACCTTGGAAGACAACGAGGGCATTAACAACGGAATCGCGGCCATGGGCGGGAAGATCATCAAAAAATACCGGGTTTACAGCAAAACTCTTTAATACCCTTTAACCACCAAGGACACCAAGAAAGCGAAAGAAGTAATATTTAAGAAAATCTCTTAAGGCTTTGTCATTGGCCTTTCTTGGTGCCCTTGGTGGTTCAAACGCCTTTTTATTGTCAAATCCCGAAAAGCAAACCTATTTCTAAGGGCACCACAATGTTCGGGCTGTCGGTGGAGCCGTCGCCGGCGAAATGCGCTGTGGTGAAATCATAAGACAGCTTTCCCTGGAAAAAGGCCGCCATTCCCCCGCCCAAGCGCATCTCCAATCCCAAACCGCCTTCCGCTAAAAAATCGAATTCAATAGCACTGATCGGAATATATTCATAGTAGTCGTTGGTATCGATAACCACGCCCCCGTCGCTTCGGTATTCGTTATAGGACAACCCCGGACCGAAGAAAAAATAGGGGCTGAAGTCCGAATCCAGCAACCGGTACCGGGCCCAAAACACGGCTTCGATAATCGTAAAATTATTGCCGTGAGTTAGGTTGTCGTTCTTGGAGTCAAAAAGGTCCAAATCCAAATCAAGCCAGATGGAAAATTGGCTGGTCACCTTATAGCCG
This sequence comes from uncultured Pseudomonadota bacterium, assembly GCA_963836235.1. Taxonomy (GTDB): domain Bacteria; phylum Oederibacteriota; class Muellerivitia; order Muellerivitales; family Muellerivitaceae; genus CAWJKT01. Next base: position 10,732 of record CAWIIP010000003.1, read on the forward strand.
GTTCCCAAATCCGCGTTGAAACCCGTCCCAAAAGCGGCTCGAAGATTCGGGCTTTGGGGCAAGCCTATTCCCAGTCCCGCAGAGGACATGAATTCAGAGGATTTCTTTTTTTTCATTTGTTCGGGAATCGGTCCCGCTGACTCCGGGGCCCAAGTCGGTGCTAGGATGGGGGTGTTCGTGGGCCGGGGCGTGATAGTCGCTGTCTGCGTGGGTGTGGCGGTCGGCGTCAAGGCCAATGGCGTCGGAGTGGGGCTAAAGCCTGATGCGCCTTGGACAAAAGAAAACAAAGCCAAAGCCAAAAAAATATAAGCTTTCATTCCAACTCCCAAGCGTTTCGCGTAAATTTCCTTCAGGCAATCGACAAATTTTATCATGAAGAACTTGCGAAATCCTTGTCCAATCAAAGGGAATGTTCATCGAAGAAAAGGACCTTGCGGGAAACGGCCTTCTTTAAATCAACGCAAAACAATCAACTTTACGAGGGTGGATTTTCCGGCAACCAATACCCTCACGTAATAAAGCCCATCCGCCAGGTTGTTTCCCCAATTGTCCTTCAGGGTGAGGACCGGGCCCAAACCAACCGGCTGTTGGGGAAAGAAAGCGTCTCTTACTTTGCGGAAAGCGGTGGTCCATATCTGTACCTTCACCTCCGACGGCGCCGCAAGAAATAAAGCCAGCTGGACCTGATCCGTACCTGAAACGGGGTTTGGATAAACCACAATTTTCCCTCCTGGAAGGGGTGTTGCGGTCGGCGTCGAGGAAGGCGTGGCTTTCGGAGTCGGGGTCGAGGAAAAACTGCTCGTCGGTGTCGAAGTCATGGAAACGGTGAATGTCGGCGTACTCGTGGGGGTAAAAGAGTTAATGGGTGTATTGGTCGAGGTACCGGTAGGCGTGGCAGTAGGTGTTATGGTTGGCGTATCGGTAATCGTGAAGGTCGCCGTCAGGGTGGCGGTCAGGGTGGGGGTTGAAGTTGGAGTTATCGTGGGGGTCGCGGAAGGGGTAAAGGTGGGGGTCATCGTCGGGGTGGACGTCAGGGTTGGGGTAACGGTCCAGGTAGGTGTTGATGTCGGCGTGGAGGTAAGAGTGGCTGTGGGGGTGAATGTGGGAAAGAGGCAGCAATTGGAGGTATAAACTCCGGTATTGTTCATTATCCATACCTGGCCGTTCCAGGAAATGGTGTCGGCGGAAAATTCCGTCATGTTGCCGATGCCCACCGCGGCATTGGTTTGGGTCCAATGGACCCCATCCTGGGTAACCCACACATCCGTGACATTTCCCGAGGCCGTGGTCCCCCCCATCACCCAAAGGGCGTCGCCGCAAACCACGGCCAGGTGGCCCGCGCGCGCGGAGAAGACCGGCCCCGAAGGAACCACCTGGGTCCAACCCGACCCGTTTTTGGAAGTCCAAATGTCATTGAGGAAGCTGTTGCCCGCGGCATTTTCTCCCCCAATCACCCAGAGCTGATTGTTAAAGGCAACACTGGCAAAATTTCGCCGAGCTGGAAAAGCCGCATTCAAGGTAGCCGGGTTCCAAGTGATGCCGTCGGCGGAGGACCAAACATCGTTAGTCACCGCACCCGAGGAAGTCAGTCCCCCCATTGCCCAAAGGCTCCCCGCATAGGTCGCCGCGCCGAAATCATCCCGGGCCGCGAATCCGGCATTTCCCGTGGTTTTGGTAAAAACACCCCCATCCCAAGACTTCCAAACGTCGTTCATGTAGGTTGTGCCACCCTTAATTCCTCCCAAAACCCAGAGGAAACCATTGAAAGTAACGGCCTCATAATTCGCTCGGTTCGACACCGGGCCAGGTGCCACATTGGCCCCGTTCCATGCCGTTCCATTCCAAGAAATATCGTAAGTACTCCCGGTGATAGTTCCCCCGACCACCCAGGGGATGGCACCGTTCCCGTCATGGGCGTCGAAAACCACTGCTTCATCCCCGTTCACCGCGACATTGGCGAATAAGGACCAAAAATTTCCGGGCTGGCCCGTCCCGCAGGCCGAAAGCATGGCAGTTGAGGTAGGTGTAGGGCTGACGGTCGGGGTGTAGGTAGCCGCAGGTAGAATTGTCACTCCCATGGAAAGGGCCGCCGCCAGATCCAGCCTTCCCCATCCACTGGTATTGTTATGGGTGCCTTGGGTACCAATAACCTGGTGGGCCGTGTTTTCGAGGATTTGCTGGACTTGGAAGTTCGGTAATGCGGGATTGACCGCCAGCAAAAGGGCCGCCGCCGCGCTGACAAAAGGAGTCGCGCCTGAGGTTCCCGAGGCGATGCCATAATTGTTGTCGCAGGGATCGGCTTCGTTGTTGGGGTCGGCGTTCACCACCGGGCAATTCAGGCGAGTGCTGAATAGGTCGTCGGCGGTATCCAAGGTTCCAATGATGGAAGCCGCCGCCCCGCCCGGTGCCACCAGCGACAGGTTGGCCCCGGTTTGGGAATAGGTGGTCACCGTGTCTGTGGGGCCTACCGCTCCCACCGCGATCACCCCCGGGATGGCCGCCGGATAATAGAGCGGCTGGGCGTTGCCGCTATTTCCCGCCGCCGCGGTTATCACGCAATTATTATTCAAGCCATAGGTGACCGCTTCCCCCAAAAGGGGGTCCGCCGAGGGGTCGCCCAGGGACATATTCAATACCTTGGCCCCGTTCTCCACCGCGAAATAAACCCCGTTGACCACTTCCACCGAATTGGACGAATTGACCGGAACGCCGTTGGAAGCGACACCCTGGATCACTTTCACCGGCATGATCTTCAGCAACCCCGGGTAACCCGCCACGCCCACCCAGCCGCCGTTGAAAGGCGCCGCGGGCACGGTCCCAGTCGTGCAAAAAAGGGCGCCCCCCGCGTTGTTCCATTGGGCCGCCAAAAGCCCGGTCACCCAAGTGCCATGGCCCCAATTGTCGAGGGAATCGGTCGTATCGCTGTTGTAGTCAAATGTGGTGTTATAGCCGGGGACGAACATGGAGGAGGGTAAGTCGGGATGATTGGTCGTCAAATAATCGGAAGCCACTCCTGTGTCCAAAACCGCTACCGTGACCGGATTGGCCGCCGGGCAGGCCAGTTGGGTCGAGAGGGTAGCCCAAGCGGCGGGGGCGTTGATTAGGGTCAGGGCCCAATTGACATTGCCGTCGCCCCCAATCCCGGCGCAGGCGGTCGCCGGCACGGGATCGGTGGTGTAATAGGCGTCCGTCAGTGAAGTGGGAGCGGTGCAAGTTTGGGTTGCGTAAAAAATATAATTGGGTTGGGCATAGGAAACCGCCGGGTCTTTTTCGATGCGGGCGACGGCCTCTTGCACCGAAAGTCCGGGTGGAATTTTGATTTCCAGGACATCGGGACGGAATCGAAGGGGTTTGGACGAACCCAAAGAGTTGGAAACCCTCCGCTTGTCCGCAACCCCAATAGAAGGGTTTAGTTTTACAAGGATTTCATCCGACATGAAAAGCGGGCCGCTAGGGGCGGAAGCCGCCTGAGCCTGCGAAGGATTGCCGAGAATAGCTGTGAGTGAAAGACCTAAGGCGAGGAGTTGAAATAAAGCGCGTTGTTGAGGTCGAAGTCTCATTCCATACCTTTGCGTAACAAACGGATTCGAGTTCTTATTAATCAGCGTTAATCTGCGCAAATTTGCGGCTAATACCCTTGGCTGAATATGCCTCTATTGTACCCCCGCCTCCCTAGCCCTGCCACCCGCGCGGGCCTTGCATTTGAGGTTAAAAAATGGAATCTTGGCCTTAACTTAACCTTCCAAAAGGACCGCCATGCCCTATCCCAAAGCCAGTTATGAAGTTTTAATCCTGGAATCCCACCTGGATACTTTCGGCCACATGAACAACGCCGACTACCTGACGCTTTTTGAGGAGGCCCGATGGGACTTCATCACCAAGAACGGCTACGGCCTCAAGAAGGTGCAGGAACTCCAACAAGGCCCCATCGTCCTGGAGCTAAACTTGAAATTCAAAAAGGAAATCACGCTTCGGGAGAAGATCAAAATTACCCTTGAGATGCTGGACTATAAGGGAAAAATCAGCCATTTTCGCCAGGAAATGATCAAGGAAGATGGAACAGTCGCCACCCAATTGGAGCTGACTTTCGGCCTCTTCGACCTCAAGACCCGGCGGCTGGTGGAACCCTCCCCCGAGTGGAAGAAGGCTATTGGGCTTCCCTGAAATCTAAAATGCTGTCATTGATGTGATGAAAGCGCGCTCATCTTAATTGAAGGCATCCCTAGATATACCCTTTAATAAAATCTCAGCTTCCTCTTTCAAAATAGTTAAAACATGTTCTTCAACTAAACCATGAATATCCCGGTTATCCTCACCCTCACCTTTCAATTCCCCAAGGTTGCACAGAAAGCTTTGTAACAATCTCACGGCTTTCTCATTACGGTGATCATCGATCGCAGTTTGAATGGCTTGCGCTTTATTCTTTAATAAGCCGCATATTTTATTCGATTTAATGAGTCCTAACTGACAGGCGATTTCGATATCGCTTAAAAGATCCCTTGGCAAAACAACAGGGTTGGCTTTAACCGTTTGTTCTCGGGGATTAAAATCAACTTGAATTTGACGTAAAGTTCCAACATTAACCAAAACGTTTAAAACTTCATTTTGTGCCCCCTTTAAATTTGGAAATAAGCCGACAATATTAAGCTGGCTTACACCCAGAGCTATTCCCCGGAGATTTAGAGTGTATGTTTGCGCTGTGGTGGTTTTAATATTTATGTCCCAAGAAGTTGTAGACTGCACCTCCCCGGTTTCATCATCTTCTATGTTGCTTTGCGCGGCTCTGGAATTTGGGATTCCGTAGAGGCCGTTTGGCCAATTTTGTGTTTGCTCCCCCACTCTATTCACGGGCAAATGGACGTTAGCGCCTGTCGTGTTACCCAGGGAATCCACCACCCATATCAACGCGGGAGGTGTGGACGTATCAATGACCAAAACCGTATCTGTTCGCGGATTAAGTGAAAATGGTATGTCCTGGGCGCCGACTTCAAATGCGATCAATAAAAAGAATCCCACAGTTAGAAAAAAGTATTTTTTATTCACTTTCGCCTCACTTGGCCGAACCCAGCCCCTTGACGAGGGCCGGCCAGTCCGTCTCCGGGAGCAGTTTCTTCGGTTTCACCGGATGGGGGGCTTGGGACGAAACGATTTCTTTCAGTTTTTCGATCCGGTCCCCGGTGGCCGGATGGTCGGAAACGAATTTGAGATACTGGGGCATCTTTTCCTCTTCTTTAATCTTCTCGAAAAAGCCGATCATCCCTTTTGGGTCGATACCGGAGGCCAGGATCATTTTCATTCCCTCCCGGTCGGCTTCCGCCTCCTCATCCCGGCTATATTTCATCAGGGCCAGGTTGCCCGCGCTTTTCACGCCGAAAGCCATGCTTCCCGCCATATCCCCCGAAAGGGCCGAAATGAGCAGTCCGGTGGAGGATTCCTGGATCAGCCGCCGGGTCGTGTGGCGCTTGAGGACATGCTGCATCTCATGGGCCAGGACGCCGGCCAGTTCCTCCGAGGATCGGGTCTGCTCCAGCAAGCCCCGGAAAACCACGATGTTCCCCCCCGGCAGGGCGAACGCGTTCACGATGGGAAGGTCGCAAACCGTCACTTGAAAACGGTAGGGACATTCGCGCAGGGTGCTGATCAATTTCGCCACGATTTTCCAGATCGCCTGGTCCATGGCGGGGTCGTGAAGGCGGGTTTCGGCCGGAACCAATTGGTCCAAGGTGGATTTCCCCAGCCCCTCCTCCCAACTGACGGGAACATGGGCTGCGGCCTTTTCGGCAAGCGCGGGTATTCCCCAAAGGTAAGCCGCGAAAGACAGGGCCAGGGTGGCCAAAGCGGCAAAAAGCGTCAGCCACAAACGGGCCAGGCGAAAACCGGGATTGTGAAAACGCCCGGCTTGGCCCCTGGCCTTGGCCCGCAAGCTGTTTAAGAATTCCGTATCCGAAACGGTGAGGGCCTCGGTAATCCCCTCACCCCTTTCCAACCGCACGGGTTCACCGGCGTAATTTCCCTGAACCTGGTGGATTTCCAAATAGGGCCAAACCCGGGTATCTCCTCCCTCCAGTTCAATCCTCAACCCGTCTTTCAAGGGCCGGATGACCGCTTCCCGGGGAGACGAAGTCTTACCGTCCAGGTATTGGCCTTCCCAAATGCTTTTCATAAACCGCCTTTGGCCTTATCCCAGTTCGAAATCCAAATCCAGGAAACTGGCCAGCTCTTCCCCGGTGGCATTGACGGTTTGAGCGTCTTGTTCGATTGATCCCAAGTCCGTCGGGCCGTTCAAGGTCAGGTGGTTCAGCAGATAGTTCATGGAACGCACTTGGGCCCAAGGAAAGGCGAAACCAAGGGTGAAGAGGACTAACAGGGTGTTTCCCAGGTACAAGCTCAACATGCCTCCCACCGTGATGGTGCATTCAAAACGGGCGTCCCCAAAGGTGGTGTGGTTCCACATATAACGCGTCTTTTTGATTTGATACCAAATAAACGAAATGCCCAGGGTAAAGATGGCCAAGAGGTAGGAAGGGATAAAGAGACGGAACAAATCCTTTCCCTCGCCGTCGTAATCCAGGTTCCGGTTCCCCACATAGGTATTGGAGATGAGAAACTTGTCCCTCTGGGCGGCATAGTAGGGGGAGTAAAGCCCCAAAGTGACCATTTGGAGGAAAGTCCCCTTCAAAAACAGCGAAACATATTCCCCCCAAGTTTTTCGGAAGGAGAACCGGATACCCCGCCAGGCGGTTCGGCTAAGCCGATAGCGACGGGAACCCACGGTAGCCATAGGGATGAACACCACGATGAAAAGGGTGGAAAGCACCCCACCCACGATGATCTCGAACAGCCCCAAGCCCATCAATCGGGGCCCATAGCGGAGGAAGTAATAGGGGATTCCAAAAAACAACGCGGCTTTTAACCAGCCCAAAAAGGTTTCCTTGCCCGTTCCGTGGTAGGACAGCCGGTCGCCCTCGAATTCGATCTGCCCCCAAATATATTTGCGGATCTTGACCCGGCCCCAAAAGAAGTAGATGCCCAGGGTAACGATGGCGAGAAAGAGATTCACGAAATGCATCCCCAACAAAGTCCCTCCTTCCCCGTGGAAACTGAAGGTCTTCTTATTTTCTTGGATATCCATTGCCACCCTCCCGTATAAATAATTGCCAAATAGGTACTTTGAGTCCGATAAGCCGAAAGACGTCAGCCCTTATTTGCTTTGGTTGCCTTCGTCGATCTTGAGAACTTCCCGGACCTTTTCCATGACCTCGTTGACCCCGCAAGGCTTGCTGATAAAGGCCGAAACCTTGTATCCCTTTTCCATGAAATCCGGCTTCAAATCCTTGTAATGGCCTGAGACGACGATGACCGGCAGGCGGGGGTAATCTTTTTTCAGGACCTCAAAGGTGTCCAGGGTGTTTGCGGCCGGCATTTCCAGGTCGGTCACTAGAAGATCAATTTTTTCATCCTTGAGTTCGGCGAGAACCTGCGCGGCGTTGTCACAGGACAAAACCCGGAAGCCCGCTTTGCTAAAGGCCTTGAAATAAGCCAGCAGAACGCTGGCATTGTCGTCCGCGAACAAGATCGTAAAATCCGATGTCTTCATAATGTCTCCTTAATTTTATTGTTCTTCCGAGTAATTGTTTTCTGTCTTTGGTCCTTGTCCGGCCCCTCCATCCTTCCATCAACCATCAAGTGCCTTTTGCGGAAGGGTGAACCAAAAGGTGGAGCCCTTCCCATCCTCGCTCACCACCCCAATCCGGCCGCCATGGGCCTCAACCGCCATTTTGCAGAAGGTGAGCCCCAACCCCGTGGAAAACATCCGGTTTTTCCTCCCGCCCTGCGCTTGCCCGAATTTCTCGAATATCTGGTCGTGATACTCGGGGGGAATCCCGGGGCCGTTGTCCACCACCTCAAAACGCGTTCCCTCATCCGTAGCTTTAATCCTAAGCTCGACCTTCCCCCCGGTCCTTGGCGCGAACTTCAAGGCGTTGGCGATCAGGTTCTGGAGAACCCGGAAGACAAGTCCCCGGTCCAGCCAGCCGCTCAACTGGCCCTTGGGGGAGAAGGCCAGCGTCCTTCCCTCGGTGAGGGATTCCAAGCTCGCGACCACCTCCCGGCCCAAGGACAGGGCGTCGCAGGGGGCCGGGTGGATCGTCATCTTCCCGGCCTCCAGTTTGTTGACATCCAAAACCCCGGTCACCATCAGAGCCATCCTTTTCGCAGCCTTGAGGGATTCCTCGATATCCTGCCGCTGGTCCGGGGCGAATTTTTCTTCCGCTTCCTTGAGAAACCCCAGGAACCCCACCAGGGCCGACAGGGGTGAACGCAAGTCATGCACCAGCATATGCACCAGGCTGTCCCGCAAGGCCTGGAGTTCCGTTAGTTTTTCATAACTCTTCTCCAGTTCCCGCTTCTGCCGCCGCAACTCCAGGTGGGTCCTTACCCGCACATCCACTTCCTGGAACTGGAAGGGCTTGGTCACATAGTCCACGCCGCCCACCTCGAAGGACCGGACCTTGTCCGCGATGTCGGTGCGGGCGGTGAGGAAGAGCACCGGGATATCCCTCAGGCGGGGGTCCTCCTTCAGCTTGGCGCAGACCTCGAAACCGTCCATCTCGGGCATGCTAATGTCCAAAAGAATCAGGTCGGGCGGTTCGGCGGCGGCGGCCTGCAGGGCCAAGGCCCCGCTGGGCACGGGCCGCACCCGATAACCTCGGTCCTTCAGCATTCCCACCAAAAGGGTCAGGTTGGCCGGCGTGTCATCCACGACCAGGATATTGGGGATTTCCCCCCCCGTTCCTTGCTCGGTCATTCCTTCCCTCCTTTTTCGGCCCTGATCGTCAGTCCTTCAATTCCTCGAAGATCGCCTCGAACTCCCCGGCCATGGCCTTGAAAGCGGCCAGGACACGTGGGTCCAAATGTTTGGGGTCGCTGCGGCCGTCTCCCTCGGTGAGAATGGAATAGGTCTTGGCGGCGTCGAAAGCCGGCTTATAGGGCCGCTTGTTGCGAAGAGCGTCGTATTGGTCCGCCAGCACCAGAATGCGGGCCGGGAGGGGAATGGCTTCCCCGGCCAAACCTTCGGGGTAGCCGCTCCCGTCCCAGCGCTCATGGTGGGACTGGGCAATCTCCCGGCCCATCTTGAGGAAGGCGCTGTTGGGATAGGTTTTCAACACGGTCTCCAGGGTCCTTGCCCCGATGGCCGCGTGGGTCTTCATGATCTCCCATTCCTCGGGCGTGTGCTTGCCCGGCTTCAGGAGGATGCTGTCCGGGATTCCCACCTTGCCGATGTCGTGCAGGGCACTGGCGTGGAAGATGGTCTCGATGAATGCCTCGTCGATCAGGTCGCCAAACACTTTCTCCTCACCCAGCCTTTTGGCCAAAGCCCGGCAATAACGCTGGACCCGGAGGATATGGTTGCCCGTGTCCTCGTCGCGGTACTCGGAAATCTTGGCCAGGGCCACGATGGTGGCGACCTGCGAATCGGAAATTTCCTTCACCTGGGCCTGGACTTGGTCCCGCAGGGTGCGGTTCATCTCCTCCATCTCGGTCTGGAGGCGGTGGATTTCCAAGTGGGCCTCGACCCGGGCCTCAACCTCTTCGAACTGGAAGGGCTTGGTCACGTAATCCACGCCCCCCAAGGAAAAAGCGGTCGTCTTGTCGAAAACCTCGTTGTTGGCGCTGATGAAAATGACCGGCACCGAGGCCAAGTTAGGATCCGCCTTGAGGGAGGCGCAGACCTGGTAGCCGTCCATTTCCGGCATGTTGATGTCCAACAGAATCAGGTCAGGCGGCTGGCGTCGCGCCGCGTCCAAGGCCAAACGCCCGCCCGGAACGGGCCGAACATGGTGGCCGCATTCCTTAAGCATGGTGGTGAGAACCTCCAGGTTGGCGGGCATATCGTCCACCACCAGGATGTCGCCGACCGTCCGTTTTTTTCTAGGACTCATTCTCTTCTCCTTTGGGTTTCAGCAGTTCCAGAATCCTTTGGTACTCGAATTTACCCGCCATCTTCCTCAAAGCCACCGCGGCCCCGGCGTCCTTTTGGGCGATCCGGTCCAGGACAGAGAGCGCCGCGTCCAGGTCGGCGACCAAGAGGGCCTGCTTGAGCTGGCTGCGAAGGTCGGCGGGCAAAAGGGCGACACGCTCTTTCTCCAGGTCTTCGGGAGGCGGTTCGGGAACCCCCGGAACCGTCTTTTCCTCCGCCCACAGGAACTTCACCCCCAACAGTTCCTGAATCCTCTCGAACAAGGTTTCTTCCCGGAAAGGTTTGCTGATAAAATCGTCAGCCCCGTCCTTGAGGGCCTTTTTTTGATCCTCTTTGAAGGAACTGGCGGAGATGGCGATGATCTTGACCTTGTCCCCGCCCTCCATCGCCCGAATGCGGCGGATGGCCTCAGGCCCTTCCATGACCGGCATGCGCAGGTCCATGAGGACCAAATCGGGCTTGGTTTCGGCGAACGCCTCCACTCCTTTGGCCCCGTCCACCTCGGACCGGACCTCGAAACCAACCATGGTCAGCAGGGTCTCTAGGTAACCGCGGTTCTCGGGATTATCGTCCACCACGAGTACCCGCCTCAAGGGCTGCCCCGCTTCCAGGCCCGCCACCCGCCGCTGTTGGGGTGCCTGGCCCATATCGGTCCCTTCACGGATGGGGATATCTAGCCGGAAAGTGCTTCCCTGGCCCAGCTGGCTCTCCGCCTCAAGGGTTCCCCCCATCAATTCGGCGAATTTCCGGCTGATGGCTAGGCCCAGCCCCGTGCCGGACTTGGACTTTCGGCCGCTCTCGGTCTGCTCGAAGACCTTGAAGAGCTTGCCCATTTCCCCTGGCGCGATCCCCGGCCCGCTGTCCTCCAACTCCGCCACCAGCCGGTTACTCCCGTCCCCATCCATCCCCGGCTGGATGGCCACCCGCATCGCCACGCCTCCACGTTCGGTGAACTTAAAGGCGTTGGAAAGCAAGTTCTGGAATATCTGGCGGATCTTGGTTTCATCTCCCCACACAAAACGCGGCAAAAGATCCGGTTTATCCAGGAGGAATCGCAGGCCCTTCTCCTGCGCCTTCGCTTTGAAGATCGATTCCAATTCTCCCAACAGGGCGCGCAGGTCAAAAGAGGAGGTCTCGACAGCCAGACGGTCGGCCTCAATTTTGGAATAGTCCAGGATTTCATTGATGAGGTTCAGCAGGTGGGAGCCGCTCTTGAGGATCACTTCCACCTGCTGGTCCTGCTGGGAGGTGAGCGCCGGGTCCCGGCGAAGGAGCTGGGCGAACCCGATGACGGCGTTCATGGGGGTGCGGATTTCATGGGACATGTTGGCTAGGAAGCTGGATTTGGCCTGGTTGGCCGCCTCGGCTGCCTTCGTGGCCTTTTCCAACTCGGCTGTCCGGGTTTCGACCATTTGCTCCAGGTGTTCACGATATTCTTCCAGTTCGGCTTCGACCATCTTACGCTGGGTGATATCCCTCAACGATCCTTCCACCCCCATGGGTTTACCCTCATCATTTAAAAGAATATGGGCGTTGATGGAAGCATAAACCACCAGACCGCTCTTGGTCTTAAAACGTAGTTCGTAATCGGTGACCTCACCCTTCGCGCTTAGGGCTTTCATGAACACGATCCGGTCTCCCGGATCGGCGTAGAATTCGGTGAAGTTCTTGCCAATGAACTCCTCCCGTTTGTAGCCATAGGCCTCGATGGAAGGACTGATCTCCAGGACATTCCCTTCATTATCCACTTGGTAAAAGACGTCCTGGACGTTCTCGAAGATTTTCCGGTATTTACTCTCGCTCTCCCGGAGCTTTTCTTCGGCCTTGACCCGCCCTACCTGGGCCTTCAATTTCTCGGTGATGTCCCGGTAGATGGCCGAATAGCCAATGAGCTTTCCCGATTCATCCTTGAGCGGGGTCGAGCTGATATCCAATTGGATAAACCGCCCATCCTTCCCCTTGCGGGTGGCTTCGTAATGGAGGGTGGACCCTGTTTCCGTCAGTGACCGGCGCTTTTCGGCGACTTGGTCCTGAGTGGGGTTGGGATCCAAAAGGCTTCCAGGTTGACCCAAAACCTCCTTCTCGGTGTAACCGAATATCTTCTCCGCGCCCTTGCTCCACTGGATGATCTTGCCTTCCAAGTCGGCCACCACGATCCCGTCGCCTGTCTGCTCGAGGACATAGGACAGGAACCGCTGGTTTTCTTGCCCCTTTTTTTGCTCGTTGATGTCCATGATCATGCCCAAACCGTAAAGGGGCTTTCCCGTGGCGTCCTTGATGAGGGCGGCCACCCGGATGACCCAAACGATATGTCCTTTTTTATGGATGAACCGTTTTTCCATTTGATAACGGGGGAACTCCCCCGCGACCATGCGGCGGAACTGGTCCAGGTCCCTTGGAGCGTCGTCGGGGTGGGTGATATCCCCAAAGGATTTCCCCTTTAATTCATCGGGACTGTAACCCGTGATCTCGCCGAAGCTTTGATTAACCAGGATCAATTTGGAATCGAGGCCGACCAGCGCGACCCCCAGCGGGCTGTCCTCGAAGACATGGCGGAAACGCTCCTGGCTTTCGACCAGGGAGTTCTCCATTTTTTTGCGCTCGGTAACATCCCGGTAGATGGCGGAAAAACCGATGGTTTTACCTTCTGGATTCCGTAAGGGGCCTACCAGTACCATAACCGGGACCCTCTGGCCGTCCTTATGGACACGGAAGGTCTCGAAAACCTGTGGTTCCATAACTTCCCGCAAGACCCGGTACCTTCGTTCGAACTCGTCGTGTTGTTCCACAGGAACCAGCGTCCTGACATTTTTCCCCAATATTTCCCCGTGAGAATACCCGAAGATCCGTTGAGCGCCTTCGTTCCATTCGATAATCTTGTTTTCCAAGTCGGCTACCACTACCCCATCGGGAGTCTGTTCCAAAATGGACGCCAATAGACGCTGGTTTTTCTTGGCCTTCAGTTCCTCGGTGATGTCCCGGTAGATGGCCGAAAAGCCAATCATTTTTCCGTCCGGGTCCCGAATGGGTCCCGCGGATATCTCCACCTGGATCAGCGAACCGTCCTTTCTCTTTCTCGTGGTTTGGTAGGCATGGGTAACCCCGCCGGATTTGAGCGATTGGCGGCCTTTTGCCGCCTCGACCGTCAAATAATCGGGAACCAGGAAGCTGAGGGACTTTCCCAGGGCCTCCTCCGAGGAATACCCGAACATCCTTTCCGCGCCCTGGTTCCATTGAATGATGTTTTCGTTCATGTCCGCGGCCAACACGGCATCGGGAGTTTGTTCCAAGATCGTGGCCAGCAGGCGCTGGGTTTCCTGGGCCCTCAATTTTTCCGTGATGTCCTTCATCGTCCCTTCTATCCCTGCCGTCTTTCCTTCCTCGTACTGGAAAAGATGGGCATTGATCGAAACGTGGATGCGCCCCCCGGCCTTGGTCTTGAGGGGTAACTCGTAATCAGTCACTTCGCCCGATTCCTTAATGGCGTTCAATAAGAATTCCCGGTCCTTCGAATCGTGGTAGAATTCGGCGGTGGGTTTACCGATCATTTCCTCCCGGCGGTAGCCTGTATAACGCTCTACCGAAGGGCTGATGTCCAAGATCATTCCATTACTGTCCACCTGATAAAAAATGTCCCGGACGTTCTCGAATATCTTCCGGTACTTATTCTCGCTCTCGGCCTTTTCACGGTAGTAGCGGGTTTCCTGCTCACGCCAGATGAAAGCACCGCCCGCCCCGGCGGCGAAAAGAAGGACGAGGAAAAGGAAAAGCACCAGAAGGCTCTTTTCCCGCATCGGCGCCTCGATCTCCTCTTGGTTCATTTGCGCCACCAACCGCCAGGGCAGCCCCGGCACCTCGCGCAGGGCGGAAAGAACCCACACGCCTTGGTAGCTGATCCCCTCGAAGATGCCCATCTCTCCGCGGAGGACTTGGACGACGGGCCTTTGGGCCTGGTCCATGGGGATGCGCAGGTTCAAGGAGGAATCTTTCCTTTGCCGTAATTCGTTCAGGATCACGGCGTCGTTGCCCTCCTGCCGGACCAAGAGGGTTTCCGCTGTCTTGGTGGGGATGGGCCATTGATCGAGAGTTGTGAATAGGTATTCGGTGGGATCGATGCGTAAATAGACGACCCCCAGTGGGCGTCCTGGGGAAAGGGGGTCCCGGAGTGGGACCAAAACGCCCAGACAAACCTTGTTGGCCTTGGTGTCCCGATAAAAGTCCTGGAAGACCGCCTGGCTGCCTCGCAGGACCTCGGGGATCCTCCCCGCGACCAAGGGATCGACCTTATCCTTGGAACCCGTCGAGGAGAGCTTCACCCGGCCCTTAGGGTCCAATAGGCAGACCTGGTCGTATTGATTGTAGGAGGCCACGTATTTATCGAACCAGGCCCGGAGTTCCGCCCTTGCCTCCGCGTCAGCCGGGGTTTTCAGCACCCGTTTGGCCAGAGCGCCAATGGTCGGATTCTGGTTAAGGATGAAACCATCCCCCATCCGTTCGTTGTACCAAAGTTCCAGTTCGCCGACCTTCAGGTCGGCAATGGAGGATATCTGGCGTTCCACTTCGGATTGGAGGTTCCCCTCGGCCCTCTTTAGGACGAACCAGCCCGAGAACAACAAGCTGAGAGTCAGTAAAAAGAAGATCAAGAGCAGGTTGAGGCCCATCCGGCTCTTGCGAAGCCCAGTTTTTTCCGCGAAGGAATCTTTCCCTAACTCGTACTCCATCATGATGACCAGGGCCAGGAAACAGAAAGGCGATAAGGGAAGTGAATGGAGGAGCCCCAATCGGGTGAAGGCCCCCTGCAGGTAACCGGCCATAACAAATAACATGGCGAAGATCATGTTAAGGACAGAACGGTCGCGGCTCCGCCCATAGGAGGTCCCAAGGGCAAAAAGACAGAAAAAAAGGATCAGGAAAAGGACCAGGGTTCCCCAAGGGAACCAAGGGCTGAGGACGCCCTTCAGGGTGGCCACCGTCTCCCCCCAGGGCATGGTCTGGAAGGTGATCGACTGGACTTCCTTGTAGGGTGGCCACCGTCTCCCCCCAGGGCATGGTCTGGAAGGTGATCGACTGGACTTCCTTGTATTGAAGGGTGAAGGGTTGGACAAGGTTGACCAGGAATAACAGGGCGACCACGCCAGAAAGACCCCAAAGAAGCCACCGGGGCTTCATTTGGGTGAATTCGGCGATGAACCAAAAGAGGGCGGTCATGGTCACCAGAACAAAAGCCAGGTTAAGGCGAATGGAAAGTAGGAAACCGGGAATAGTCGTGGACAAGAGGGCCATAGCCCAGGCCAGGGAATAAAGGGATGTTGAAATGGATAGCGCCGCGAATAGCCGATGGGCTAGACGCTTGGCGTTGGGAGGTTGCATTGCGATATGGCGGACGCCCGAAAAACCGCAGATGATCGAGACGATGAACAGACCGTAGGTATAAAGATGATCCAGTATCAGCGCGAGCCTCCGAACCCAGGGTACGGTCGAGAGCCTGATTGCAAGAGAACCTATTATGTCATGACAATTACTTTTAGAACGCTTCTAAATTTCCGGGGTGGAGAAAATAGAATGCCCACTCAAAAGATAAATTCTTAGGCCGTCTGTCGTGGACAACCTTAAAACCCCAGATTGAGCCCCGCGGACAGTCCGTCGGAGCTAAATCCCGTCATTCCCATATTGCCTTGGTATTGGGCTTGGGCGGAAATCCCATTGCCGAATTGGGCGTTCAGGCCCGCGACGATGACGGCCGCGTTGGCCCCCAGCGCCGGGCCATCCACCGTAAACAAGTTGCCGGAGTTTCCTAATCCGGCCTGTAGTTGGTCCAGACTGCCTTGATAGACATGTTCCCAGGCCACACTGACATTAGGCCCTAAGGAAAAGCCGCCCATATCCCAGGCGCGGCTGGCCTTGATACCCAACTGGCTCGTCAGGTCCCCCTGCCCTTGATTGGGGAAAGAAAGGGGTGTCGTGGAACCCGCTTCCTGGAAGGCATTCGCCTGCACATGGGCATATTGGCCCGTTACCATGGGGCCCACTTTCATCTCGTCCACTTTCCAATCATAACCGGCACCCAATTGGAATCCGTATTGCGTGCCCCGGGTGGTTCCGGTGGCGCTTCCGCCATAGCTGGAGCGGATCGTCGTGTAGGTATTCACTCCCCCATCCACTAAGCCATCGACGTAAAAACCGCCGGTCTTCCATCCGCCATAGAGACCCACCTGCCCGCCCGAGCTGGTCACCGAGCTGAGAGATTGCGAGGTTCCCGAGGAGGTAAAGCCCAGCAAGAGGCCCCCCACGAGGTCGGGGGCTAAACGATAGTCCATCCCGGCGGCCATCCCGCCGACGGAAAACTTGTAGCCAGGAGCGTTGCTGTCCCCGGTGACGGTTCCGAAATCCCCTAAACCGTTCATGAAAACATCCCATTGGGGAGAGGGGGACGAGCTATTGGCCACCGCTTCTTCTTGCCCCGGGCTCATCGTGGAGGCGAACATCCGGTTCTCGCCGTGGCTGGCAAAGGCGCTTTGGGATTCGGTATCGATCTGGTCCCAAAGGTCCGAAAGCCTCTTAGCCACCAAAACTCCTCGGCTTTCTTCCGTGGCAAAACCCATCTGGAAGAGCGGGGTAATACCCGCCGGGGAGATTTGGTCATAAGCTTTCACCAATGAGGAAGCCTGTTGAACACCCAAATTGAGCATCAAAGCCTGCTGGGTTGGATCGAGATAAAGGTTGTCCAAGGCCGCCCCCACCGCCTTTTCGTTGAAGGTCTGGCCCAAGGCGGCGAAGGAAGGCTGAATGGCCACGATATTGACCTGTGCGGGGTAATAAACCGGCAAAAACCGGAACCCACTGATCCCATTAACCACGGAAGTGAAGTTGCCTGAAACTCCATTCGCAGTCATAGCTAAAAAGATACCGCCCAAAGTGGGAGTGAAACCGGAATAGGAAAAAACTGAAAGGCTACCGCTTAGATTCGCGGACCCAGCGACTCCAAACGAATCATATTGCCCATAGGTGGGTCCACCCAATCCCATTAAAAAAGTTCCACCGGAAGCTTGGTTATAGCTGCCTCCGACGTAGAAATAACTGGGGCCTCCGCTAGTAGCAAGAGTTCCATTTTGCAGAAGCACTGAACTGTCCCCAAGAGCGCCGGAATTGCCGATGGCAAGGGTTCCTCCCAATATGGTGGTACTCCCTATATAGAAATTGGTATTTGTAAGGGTAAGGGTACCTGTCCCTAACTTGGTAATGGAACCACTCAGACCGGCATCTGTAATCTGGCTAGAAATCGTCGTGGACAGGTTATTGATACCCAAAGCCAAATCATTGGCACCAAGGTTGATGGAACTTCCGACCGCGCCATTAGTAATGCCGACTGTTACGCTACCCGCCGTACTGGAAGCGATGCTGAGGTTTCCCCCAATGAGGTCGAACTGTGCCGTTCCCCCTTGGGCGTTACCCGAAAAACTAATTTGCCCGCTATTATTGGTAATTTGTGCGTTCCCCGCGGTGGAGTAGGACCCAAATTGGACCAAGCCGGTGTTGACCAAGGTGGCTGTCCCGGCGCTGGCCACGGTCGTGGCGGAGTCTCCGGTAAAAGATAAATCCCCTATATTGTTAAAAACGGCGTTTCCCGCCGTGGAACCGTCAGAGAAACTCATTCGGCCGTTATTAGTGATCGTGGAATTTGCCGCCGTAGCGCTATTGGCAAAAGTAACGGTGGAGTTATTCGTGAGGTTGGCGATACCCGCCGAGGAGGAGTTATTGAAATTGAGGAATCCACTATTGGTAATCACGGCGGAACCCGCGGTGGAGGTATCATTAAAATTAATAAATCCCCCGTTATTAACAATATTATTGGTGCCCACAACGGACTGATCGACATAATCCAAGGTCGAAGAGACGCTAAAAACATTAACCGCTCCGCTCCCCAAGGTTCCGTTGTCCACCATCAAGGTGCCCGCGAGAATGGAGGTGCCCCCGCTGTATGTGTTCATGCCCGTCAGGGTAAGTGTTCCAAACCCGCCCTTAGAAAGTGAACCTCCGAGTCCGCCGTCCTGAATAACCCCCGAAACGGTCGTCGACTGGCTATTGTTGTTTCCGGTAAAAAGATTATTAGCGCCCAGGTTAAAAGTACCCGCGCCCGCAATGGAACCCACCGTCACGCCCGCGCTTTGGCTGATGTCAAAAACACCGCCGGAGTTGACCGTGAACTGGGCTTGCCCCCCCTCGGCGGCGCCCGAAAAGCTGACCGCTCCCCCGTTGTTGGTGGAAATCATCGCTTGCCCGGCGGAGGCATTACCGGTGAAGTTCAATGCCCCATTGTTAGCAACGGTGGCGCTACTGGCGGTTGAAGTATCCTGAAAAGTAATGGTCGAAGCGGCGGCATTGGTCAATAGAAGGCTGACGGCTTGGGAGCTATTCTCAAAAAGAACATTTCCCCCGTTGTTAACCAAGGTTTGTTGAACCCCTGAAGCGTTATTGATTCCAGCGCCGGCAAGAGTAAAGGAATTAGAATTGGTTTGGATTCCGAACGAGGATCCGCCATTAAATAAAAGGGTGTCGAGGGTTACAGCGGCGCTTAAAGAAACGGCGGTGACGGAAGAACTCCCAAAGGTGGCGGTGGCGCTGGGGTCGTTGGGAACGGATACCAAATCCCAATTACTTGCGGTGTTCCAATCACTCGAACCAGTGGAGGCCCAGGTTTGGGCGCCGGCTTTACCAGCCGTAAAATACATGGCTAAACCCACTACCAAGAACCGCTTCAGGAAACTCCCAATTTGAAAACTCATATCCGCCTCCCCCTTTGACCCTTGGTTAATCATTACCGCGCCTTAATACCTGCCCCGGATATCTTCCTGAAAAACCCTCTTTGGCGTCATAAACCAGCTGGCCGTTCACGAAGACCCATTTTACCCCACTCGGCGGTTCCCAGGGATTGACGGCGGTGGCTTTATCCCCGATGGTTTGGGGATCGAACAAAACCACATCCCCCCAATAACCCTCTTTTAGAAGCCCCCGATCCTTCAGGCCCAACAGCTTCGCCGGCTCATAGGTAAGCCGGTTAATGGCTTCCGACAGCCTGATCACCCGCTTTTCACGCACGTAGGTCCCTAATAATCGGGCAAAGGCCCCCACATCCCGAGGGTGGGGGATGGCACTGGTCGAATCCGAACCGAAGAGGACAAAAGGCGCCTGGATTTTCTTAATGAGCCCTTCCTCGGAAAGCCCGTGGTAGCAGATTTTGACATATTCCCCGTTCTCAATCAGCAAGGCCAAGACCGCCTGCTCCTCCGTGATCTTCCGCTGTTTGGCCATATCGGCGATGGTATCCCCCAGGAAGCTCTTGAAGGCGCGGGACCTGACCCGGGTAATCTCGACCTTGTCCCCTCCCCCATATTCCTGGAGCCGCTTGTGGATGAGGGCGAGTGTTTCCGCCGTCCGGTCGTCATTGCGGTAATAACCCCATTGGGCGGCTTCGGGTTTTAAATAGAGAAACTGGTAAAGGGGTATCTGAACCTCGTTGCCCCAAAAGTCATAAGGGTAAACCGTGGCGTAAACGGGATGTCCATCCTGATCCGCTTCTTCCAATAAGCGCAGGCCGCTTTCGGTTTGGTCCCAGTTGCTGGGAAGCTTGAAAAGCAGGTGCTGGATAACGACCGGCACCTTATCCGTTTGGCCTAGGTGAATGGCTTCTTCCATGGCCTCCAAAACATTCGAGCGGTAGTTGCGAATATGGGTGTAATAGACGGCGTGAGGGTAGTTGGTCAGTACCGAAGCCAGGTCTTCCAGCTCGGCGGGTTGGCACCATTCCCCGGGCTCGTAACCCAAACCGCTGGAAAGGCCGAAGGCTCCGGCTTGCAGGGCGCCTTGCAGGAAAAGTTTCATCACGGCCATTTCCTGCGGGGTAGCCGGTTTTTGCTTGTTGGTCTTCACGAACCAATCGCGAAGGGTGCCCTGGCCAATGAGGGTGCCCAGATTCAGGATGCCGGGATATTTTTGAAGTTTCGCCAGGTTCTTCTGAACATCGAGGACCGAGAAGCCACAGTTGCCCGCCAGCCCTGCGGTAACCCCCTCATGGATGGCTCGCTGTTGCTCGGCGAGGGTCCAGAGAAGGTCGTTGTGACAGAGGATGTCGATAAAACCGGGAGAAACCACCAGCCCCGTGGCGTCCACCACCTTATCGGCCTGGCTATTGGCTAAATCGCCGATTTTGGCAATTTTGCCCGCCACGATGGCCACATCGGACTTGTGGGGCGGCAGGCCCGAACCATCCACGACCAGGCCATTTTTCAGGAGGATGTCGTAGTGGGGCTCATCGGCCAGAAGAAGGGAGGGAAAAAGGAGGAGTAAGAGAACCGGCCCATAAAATTTCAAACCAAAAACTCCTGAAAATGAGGCATTTATACGTTGAGAGTATAGGAGAGGGGGAAAGGCACTTCAACATGGCAAAAAACAGTGATCACCAGGGCCCTGCCATTATTGGAACCGGACCTCCCAATGACGGATCAGCTTCAACCGCGACACAACACCGAGAAAAAACCGCCATCGTGTTCGGCAGTAGGAAGGAATATCAAGCCCAATTCGTCTTTCAATATCTCCGGATGGCTCTCCACGAGCCCCGTCGAGTGGTCCCCCGTCAATTCCAGAAGGACTACTTTCCATTCGGGATGATCTTTTAAGAAAGCCTCAACCACTTCCTGGTTTTCTTCCTTCTCCAAGGAACAGGTGCTATAAACCAAATGGCCGTTGGGATAAAGATGGCCCTGGGCCTCCTCTAATAAATCCTTTTGCGGTTGAACATGCTCCAGCACGTGCCGGGGCTCAATCTTCCACCGCAAATCCGCCCGGCGGGACAAGACCCCTGTTCCACTGCAGGGCGCGTCCACCCAAACCAAATCGAATTTCTGGGAAGGGGGAAGTTTTTTTAATTCCCCATCGTAAACCATCACTTGTTTTAAGCCCGTGCGTTTAAGGTTCTCGGCCAGTCGCTTGCGTCTTTCGGAAGAGGAGTCGGTGGCCATTACCTGGCCCTTTTCCCCCAGCTTCCAAGCCAGGGCCACGGTTTTTCCACCGGGCGCCGCGCACATGTCCCAGGCCCTCTGGCCCTCGGACAAGGGAAGCATTTCCAGCATGGCCTGGGGCACCCAGTCCTGCACGATCCAATCCCCCTGCTGAAAGCTTTCGCCGCTGAAAAGACCGCCCTCATGGCTTTTCAGGCTTAAGGTACGGGAAGGCCAATCCACCCGGGCGACCTTTATATTTTGTTTCCCCAGGTCCTCTTCCACCTTTTCCACGGTCCCCGGCTTCAAATGAAGATAAACCGGATGGGGTTTGTTATCAGCCTTCAGGACTTCTTCCAACTGTTCGGGGCTCAGGAACTTCGCCCACTTCTTTGCCAGCCAGGTGGGATGGGAATAACGAATCGAAAGACTATCGATGTCGCTGTCACCCTTGACTTCAAAGGCGGCTTTTTTGGTTTCCGCGTTTCTCAAGACCGCGTTCACAAAACCGCTGAGGGCTTCCTGCCCTCCCTTTTTGGCAAGATTAACCGATTCATGGACCGCCGCGTGGGCCGGAACCCGGTCGAGAAAGAGAAGCTGGTAAAGACCCAAACGAAGGGAAATCTTCACCTCCACCGGCAATTTTTCAAAGGGCGATTGGCAGAGCGAATTCAAATGGTAATCCAACAGTCGCTTTTGCCGGGTACAGCCATAAACCAGCTCCCGCAAAAGGGCCTCGTCCTCAGGCTTCAAACCTTGGCCATAGGTGAGAACGTCCGCCACCTTGGCTCCCTTTTCGAGGCTATAAAGCGCCTTTGCCGCCGCTAAGCGGGAAGGCGAAATAAAAACGGCATCCTGCCGGGGACCCTCCGGCCGGTCGGGCCTTGGGCCTGGACGGCCGCCGGGGCGGTCGGATCGAAAGGGTGGACGGCCACCCGGCCGGTTGGAGCGAAAAGGCGGGCGATCCCCTGGCCCTTTGCGGAAAGGTGGCCTCCCAGTTGGACGATCCGGACGATAGGGAGGACGTTCGGGACTGGTACTCGGTGGGATGGAAACCACTTCGCCCTCTTTGGACGGAGCAATAGGAAGAGCTGGACGGCTATCGGGACGATTCGAGCGAAAGGGCGGACGGCCACCCGGCCGATGGGAACGGAACGGCGGGCGATCTCCCGACCCTTTTCGAAAAGGTGGTCTACCCGAGGGACGATCTGGACCATAAAGCGGACGTTTGGGACTAGTCCCCGGCGAGGCGGAAAGGGCTTCACCGTTTTTGGGTGAAGCGCTAGGCGGAGCCGAACGGCTATCGGGACGGTTCGAGCGAAAAGGCGGACGGCCACCCGGCCGGTTGGAACGGAACGGCGGGCGATCCCCCGGTCCCTTTCGGAAAGATGGCTTGCCAGAAGGACGGCCCACGCCGCCAGGCCGATGGGAAGGCTTGCCGGAATCAAAGCGATGTGGCCGAGGGCCGTGAGAACCGGTACCACCGGGGGAACTGGAATGGGGACGGCCCCCACCGGGTGGGCGACTCGCTATAGGGCGTCCAAACCCACCTGAACGGTGGGGCGGCTTGCCGGAGAAAGAGCGGCGGGGCCCGGAACGGCGGGGAGGCTTAGAACCTGAAGGCGCGGGGCTACTGGGCGTTTCCATAGGATACTTTCTTATTCTTTGATTTATGAGTCATTGTGAGGAGGCAGCATTGTCTCATGGCAAGGAAGCAATCCAAAGCGATCAAACCGGCTAAAGTTCCCTAACCTTTTAAATTGCCAAGTTGAAAAGTTTGCGGCTACAACAGACACCAAAGCCTAGGAAAGCTGTTCCCCCGCCTTAAAATTCGGATGGCCCAGGGTGAAATCATAAGCCCGCATTTTCTTTTTCCCCGGCGGTTGAATACCCGTAATCAAAATCATTCCCGGGCCGGTGGCCACCTCGATGCCATCCTTTGTAATGGCGACAACTTGCCCGGGAACACTGAAGGAATCCGACGCTCCGGCAAAAGAAGCGGAATGGATTTTCAGGTCCATTTCTTTCCATTTTGTTTCGGCCCCCGGCCAAGGCGAAAGGCCCCTGATTTGATCAAGTACGACTCCCGCTTCACGGTTCCACTTAATACGGCATTGTTCACGCTTCAAACTGGGCGCGTAACTCGCTTGCGAATGGTCTTGCGGAATCCGGGGGGCTCTTCCCTGCCGGAGCAGATCCAAAGCCTCTAAAAGCCCTTCTTTTCCAAGGAGGGCCAACCGGTCGTGAAGTTGTCCAGTGTTTTCCTCCAATCCAATTGAGGTCGTCTTAACCAGAAGAATGTCCCCCTCGTCCATTTTCTCATTCATGTACATGATGGTGACGCCCGTCCCTTTTTCCCCCGCCATCACCGCGTAATGGATGGGCGCCGCTCCCCGGTATTTGGGGAGGATGGAACCGTGGATGTTCAAGCAGGCGATCTTGGGTATTTGAAGGACCGAGTCGGGCAGTATCTGTCCATAGGCGGCAACGACCGCGATATCCGCTTCGGTTTTCCGGAGGATTTCAACGGCTTCCGGCGTCTTGATTTTTTCGGGTTGGAATAGTGACAACCCCAGTTCAACCGCTTTCTTTTTAACCGGAGAGGCTTTGAGTTCCAATCCCCGTCCCGCGGGCTTGTCCGGCTGGGTCACCACTAAAGGGACGGGGTAACCGGCTAAACAAAGGGCTTCCAAAGAGGGAACGGCAAAATCTGACGTTCCCATAAAAAGAATTCGAAGGGGTTTTTCCAACGGGAACCTTTCATTTTGACCTTGATGCACGCAGTTTAAACCGCCCCTAGTTCAAAGGAAAGACGAAGAAAGAATTTTATCCTCAAAATCACGGGCTGGAGGGAACATCGGAGTAGGGGTAGGTTTGAGGATTGGATGGAACCGTTGTGGATGGGAAGGTCTGAGAAAAAAAACTGTTGGCTTCAGGCAATACCATTTCAGTGAGTGTTGCCAATAAAACCCCCGGAAGCAGAGGGTTATGGTCCGAAGCACAATTCCAAACACGGATCACCACTTGGCGGGACTGGACTATATTGTTCACCGGATTCACCTGAACCTGACGCAAATATCGCCAGTGGCCATTGGCCAGCCGGTTTCCGCTCAAAGGGTTCCCCGGATCGGTAACTAGTTTATCGGTGGTTAACATCAGATTGTATTGCGAACCATCGTTATAGCTATCCAGTATCTCCAGTCCATTCGCGGGATTGCCGTTAGACTGGGCTAAGAGTTCCTCGAACATTTGCCGGGCCTTCATCGAGGCGTAACTTTTATCTTCCAAAGCTATCGTTTGGCGGGTAAACACCTTCCAAAATTGAACGGTCGCCTGGGCAGTAAGGCCAAGGATCACGATGGCGACGCACATTTCGGTCAGGCTGACGCCGACAGAATTAATTCTTTTCATGTCTACCTGCTCTTAATTTCACCAAAATCAAAGCAATCTTTTTTCTAACCCAACCCGCACAACCGGCCATTCTTCCCGAATGATGCTGAAATAAACCGAATGCCGCAATCGTCCCGTTCGGGTCACGACATGGTTTCGGAAAACGCCCTCTTCCTTCGCCCCCAATTTCAGCAAAGCTCTCCTGGACTTTTCATTCAAAGAATCGGTTTTAAACTCGACCCGGTTGCAACCCAGGATTTCAAAAGCGTATTGAAGCAGAAGCATTTTCGCCTCAGGATTGACGTGGGTTCCTTGGGCGGAAGCCATCAGCCAAGTCGCCCCAATTTCCAAACGAAGATTGGCTTTATCCGGACTGATATAGCGCGTACTGCCCACCAAACAACCGGTCGCCCTATCCTCGATAACGAAAGGCAATTGATGGCCTTTTTCCCACTCTTCCAAGGCTTGTTCCACCATCTGCCGCATGTCTTTTTGGGATTGAATCACAACAAAGGGATTCCAAATCCAAATTTCCGGATCGGTTCCCACCGCCGTTAATGCAGGAATATGTCCTAATTCCAAGGGAATCAGCCGAACAAACCGGCCCTCTAAAACGACTGATTTTAATCTTTTGGAGCCCGGCTCGAGCCAATGTGAATTCGAGTCCCGGAGTGGGTCGGAAGGAGCGGTCATCGTAACCTTTCAAGTAAAAAAGGGAAAAATTACAGGCGGACGGTTTCTTGAAAGTTCTTCTTGAGCTGATCGAGCTGCCGCTTGAGGAATAGACGCTTAACCGCGGGAACCTTTTGGATGAAAAGCTGACCGTTCATGTGGTCGATTTCGTGTAGAACACAGCGGGCCAGGAGACCTTCATATTCCGAAACCTTTTCGTTCCCCACCAAATCCTGGTACCTCACCTTGACCTTGAGGGACCTTTCCACCTCTTCCCTGACGTCAGGAATAGAAAGGCAGCCTTCCTCAATGGTCTCACTACCCTCTTCGTTAAGTATTTCGGGGTTAAAAAGAGCCGTGGACTCACCCTTGTCTTCCAGGTCGTAATGTTCATCCATGACCATCATGCGGATGGCTTCCCCAATCTGGATCGCGGCCAAACCAACACCATTGGCGTTTCTCATGGTTTCGGTCATATCGGCGGCCAATTCCTTCAATTCAGGCCCAAATTGGGTGACCGGCTTGCTCTTGAGTTTGAGCTGGGGGTCTGGATAAAGAACGATGGGGAGAACCATGATTGCCTCGTTTAATGGGTGTTTCGAGGTAATTATAAGTTCAATAGGCGGGCAAACTCAAGGCCGGGCGGCCTTGGCGGGACGTTTATCCAGGGCTTTTTGAAGTTCCTCAGCGGCGGTTTTGGGGTTTTTAGCTTCCGTGATGGCCCTCACCACGGCCAACCGCGTAGCGCCTGCGCGAAGGACTTCTTCGATATTCGAAGAATTAATTCCACCAATGGCAAAAAAAGGAATCGGGGGATGGATTTCAGCCACTTGCCTCACATATTCCACGCCGACCGCCGGACGTCCTGCCTTGGTGGGTGTCGGGTAAACCGGACCCACCCCGATGTAGTCCGCCCCGTCGGAGATGGCCTTTTGAGCTTGGTCTAAGTTGTGGGTGGAAACACCGACCACTTTTCCCTCCCCAATAACCTTTCGGACTTCTTGCACCGACAAATCCTCCCGCCCCACATGAACACCATCGGCATCGGCCAAACGGGCGATATCCGGCCGGTTATTGACGATAAAAAGGATTCGATAACGGCGGGTCAGGGCGCGAAACTGGCGGGCCATGGACAAGAGTTCGGAATCCTTGACTGAATAATCCCTGAGTTGAAGGATATCCACTCCACCTTCCACGGCCTCCTCGGCCACCTTGAATTGTTTGTGATCTTGAAAACTTCCAGCGCCGGTGACCAGATAAAGACGGGCCCTCTCAAGTTTGCTAATTGTTCCCATTTAATCCTCCGGGTTCCATCCCAAGCTATTTGAGTTTAATCCGTGTGAACAAATGATGAAATTTTAGAAAACAAACAACTTAAAAGCCTTTATTTTGGAGAGTGACTCGATTAAAAGTCTTTATTCGGGGTAGAGGCCTGGGCATAAAGCTTTTTGGGAATCCGGCCCGCCAAAAAGGACAAGCGCCCCGCTTCGGTAGCGTGACTCATGGCGTGAGCCATTTTGAGGGGGTCCTTGGCATGGGCGATCGCCGTATTCAAAAGTACCGCGACGACCCCCAATTCCATGGCAACCGCCACATCGGAAGCCGATCCGACCCCGGCGTCAATCAAAACAGGGCATCTCAACTTTTCCAAAATAATGCGGATGTTATTGGGGTTCAAAACTCCCTGCCCCGAACCGATGGGCGATCCAGCGGGCATAACGGCGTGGGCGCCGGCCTGCTCGAGCTTTTGGGCCATGACCGGATCGTCGGAGGTGTAGGTCATAACCGTGAAGCCTTCTTTGACCAAGGTCTTGGTAGCCTCCAAAGTGGCGATAGGATCGGGAAGAAGCGTTTTCTCATCGTGCAGGACTTCTAATTTGACGAACTCCGAAATGCCCGTGGCCCGAGCCAAATGGGCTACCCGGATAGCTTCCTCCGCGCTGTAACAACCGGCGGTGTTGGGCAAGAGAGTGAATTTCTTCGGGTCAACAAAATCCAAGAGAGTCTTCTCTCCCTTATTGTCTAAATTGACCCGGCGTAGGGCGATGGTGACAATCTCGGTTCCCGAAGCCTCAAGGCATTGGGCCATGAGCTCATTAGTGGCGTATTTCCCCGTGCCGACCAACAGACGAGAATGAAATACTTTCCCGTTAATTTGATAGGTATCTTCAAATTTCACCTGTTCGATCGTTGTTGTCATCAGCCCCCTCCCACAAATTGAATGAGTTCTATTTGATCGCCCTCGAAGAGCTTACAATCCGCCCGTTGATCGGCTTGGACAATCCGCCTATTCACTTCCGCTACGACCGTTTCTTTGCGGACGCCCAATAATTTTATGAGTTCTTCCAGGGAAAGGCCTTCCCCCAATTCTTTAATTTCCCCGTTAATAAGCAGTTTCAACACAAACCCCGTTCTTGAGTTTTGAATGAACTCGAAAACTAAAACTTAGAGGAAATATCTTGATTTAATTCAGGCGGGTTTTCAAGATTTGCTTTTGATTTGCCTTAAAACATCATTCAGCCTGGCTTCCAAATCGGTTTCTTCCGGGTTGTTGTCAAACCCCAGAAGCCGGTTCAAGGCAATTCGAGTGATAACGCTGCCCCTGAGGCGCCGATCCACAGACAAAATCTGCTCTAGGAGACGTATTTGCGCAAAAGTTAATTTTGAGCTTTTTTGCTTCCCATCGATTTTAACGCGTTTTTTGGAGCCAACCGGTTTCATCGATTGGTCTCTCAAAGCCGTCAATTTGTCGGTGGTCTTCTGGGCTTGAGTTTTGGACGGGAAATTATACTTTTCGACCGAAACTTGCGTTTGTTCTTCCCGGCCTTGACGGAGAGCCTGGAGCCGTCTTATCTGCTTTTCGGCTTCAGTTAAGTGCTTCTCTTGCTCGCTCACGTACCAATCCTTCTTCATCAAAAATGAACGGCCACTTTCTCTCAAGCCAGGGCGCGAAGAAATAACACAACAACCCTACCCCCAAACCCGCCACGACATCAACGAAATAATGATAACGTCCATAAATGGTGCCCGCAAACATGGCCATCGTCATGAAAAGAACAAGAAAACGCCATCTACCAAAATAGCGGTAAGCCATGAAACAAATGATGGATGCGGCAATGTGGGAACTGGGAAATGATCCCCCGGGAAAGGCGTTATTTTCGACCGCCGCCTGGAGCCAATCGGAAACCCAGTAACCCTGAAGGGATTCCCTAAGTCCCGGCATGTAAAAGCGGGGGCTTTCCGCTGGCAGGCAAATAAAGAGAACATAGTGGAGGTAGTAAGTGAAGCTGAGGGAAAACATGAATTCACGGAAACGGGCCCGGGGCGCCCGAAAATAAAGTACGAGCGCGGACAGCGGCATCAAAAGGAAATAAAAACTGTAACCCATGCTGAAAAACTCGTTTAAAAGCCGGGCCGGAGGATAAAATTTTTGGAGATTCCAGACCCGGAATCCGATTTTCCCCATCTCGTTGTCCACGCTTAAGAGCCACTCATCCAAGGTCCAATCAAAGTATTGGTGGACCAAAAGCCCTATTTCCTTGTAGAAAAACAACATCGCCACTAAGGGATAAAAATCGCAAGCAAAACGAACGAGAGGATTGGTAATATTCCGTAAGTTCCAAAGGGCGACCATCAGGGCTATAAAAATAAAGACGTGATATCCCAAAAGCCTGAATTTATCGTCTGAAGAGAGATTACCCGTTAGTATTAAACCCGCCATCACGATTTGATATAAAAGCACCAAAGAGTCCACCGGTTTGATCCAGGGTTCGCCGGCGGGTTCGATTTTCATGGTGTAAAGGTTCTTCGGCATAGGCCTACCAGGGTTTCAAAGGGGAATTTTGCGGCTCTTTTCCGTTTTCTGCCATTTTAAGGGTATAAACCAAGGCCTCCCCGGGAGCACGGTCTCCCTTCATTGTCAAAAGGCTGATGGAAAAAGAAGGAATTTCGAAATCATACCGTTGGTCTAACCCCGCGTCTACCATCAAGTCCGTCGCCTTGCCGTTTAAAAGGATATCAGGCCGCCAATAACGGTCCCCTTTGTTGATGATCATGAGCGTCACGTCCCTGGATAGGGCGTCCTGAGTGGCGTAAACCGAAATATCCGATTTTTGAACCACGGCTGTGAGGACTTTTCCCCGGCGCATCAGGCTCCAAAGTTTCAAAACCCAATAGGATGAGTTGGGTTGAAATGGAACAACCGAACCATTTGGGGGGGCCAACCAAAGAGAAGAAGAGAGATCCACCGGCACTCCTTCTTTTAAATCAATTCCCTTTTTATCCGCTTCCCACAAGGCGCTCCAAAAACCCGGAGTTGAAGCGTCTTCTTTCGTCTTAAAGGTTGCCCCCTCGGAACAAGCCTTCCCGCCGGTCACCGCCAAAGGAACATTCAAATCGGAATTTTCGGAAATCTTGTCCTTAACCGCTTGAAGAACATCAGCCTCATGGCGCAAATCCGTCAAAAGAACTGGGGGCGTCAATGAAACAGCTTGAGACACCGCGTAGCGGTGAATCGAAATCCCATTCACAATATCTCCATCATATTGAAGAAATGGTGTGACCCAATCATCTTCCGCCTCGGTATATTTCGAGGCAAGTTCCGGTCCCAGCACGAACACCGACGGATCCTCACGTTTCATCGCGTTATAGATTTCGCGATAGTCATTAATATAATCATAAACATTGTATTTCCCGGGTTCCAGATTGTTGCCCAGGTCTGGTTCGTCCCCAATAGCCCAATAACGAACTTTATATTTCTTTTCGACGTTACAATAGCGAACCCATTCGGCACCCAATTCAAGATTTTGGAGATCCAAGGGAACGGTCACCATAGGTTCAGCTCCAAGTTGACGGGCGAAAGCAATAAATTGATCCAGCACAGCGTTCTTTTCTTCCGGAGTTAAAGGGGAAGCGGGCTCCTGTAAGCGGATCAACCTTGGCTTTATCAGTTTCACCCAATTCTCGATGACCGAAAGCGTTGAATTAAACCTATTCGGAGAACCGATTGGCAGCGTCAGTCCTATAAAAAAAGAGCTGACACGATCGATTGAGGACCGAAGTTCGCCGGGCAGGGGAGATAAAGAAAGAGTCACTGGCTTTTTCTTGGGTGGAACTTCCACCAGGGAACTGACATAACCGTCTTTACAAGCGTAAAAAACCGTTTGATCATAGACTTTTATTTTTTTCATCTCAAAGTGACCATGAGAATCCGTGAAAGCGTCCTGGGTTTTAGGCCAAGTGGTCACCTTGGCTCCCACCAGGGGTTTCCCTTGCGTATCCAACACATTCCCTTCAATCGCTCTATATCCGGAATAAGTGGCGCCCTTGGTGCCATCGGCAACCAACCCGGCGTACAAATCGCTGGCCTGCTCTACCGGAACGGACTGTTCAAATTTACCGATCCATTGGAGTTTGGACCAAGTAGAGGGGTTTTCGGGATTTGAGGAACTCCCAGCGTAGTCCAATTGGACAATTCGATACCCACTTACTTCCCCTCCCTCATCCAAGGCCAAATCGAATCCGGCTGTTTTTCCCTGGGCCAAGTTCAGGCCTTCGAAAAAAGCGATGGGAATACAGGCCTCCATCAAATAGCCTTTCAAGGTGCTCCGGGCGTTGATCCGGCCTCCAGGAATAATGGTATTTTTGTTGAGGCAATACATTTGGGGATTCTTGCAATCACTTCCAGGTGAAAAAGCAATATGGTAATCCCCCCGGCTCAACTTTGACTGTTGGTCGAAATGGGGATTAGTGGAAAGGAAAAGTTCCAGGCAGTCCCCGTTTAAAAGGGAAAGTTGATCGTTGTTGTTGATAGCCTTCTTCGCCTTCTTTTGGACAATAGCTGCAATATAAAGGTATTGTTCGTCATAGGTGAGAAACACCCGCCCGCTGAAATCTCCCTCGCCTTTCCAATAGGCTTTTCCTTCGGTTATTTGATTTATCCGATTCAAGAGGATCATGCGAGCGGCTGGCCAATCGCTCAAATGGCCATCCACCCTGATAGGAACAGCGGTTTCATCAATGGTGATGGGCGCGGGCTCCGGCATCTGGGCGCAAAGAAAAAGGGGATAGAAAGAGACTACCGGCAATAAAAACCCCAAAAAACAAAAAGTTTTGATGGCCATGAACCCCGCCGTCTAATGATGATTTCCTTAATATCGGCTCTTGTTTTCCTGCCACCATTTCAACCACAAAGGAGTGGGATCGTCATAAAAATCAAGCCACCTTCTATCCCTGGCATATTGATGAATGTCCACACCCGTGATATCTCGCATCATCTCGCTCCAGATGAATACCCTGTCCATTTGTAGTTTCAAAATCACGAAGGGCAAATATTTTTTTCCACCCCGGACGATTTGATCATAGTCATCCGTGTTCAACAAGAAGGCTTTGTCAATGCTTACATTTTTATTATCGGATTGGGTTTCCAACTTTTGGTTGAAAAGATGGCGGCTCAAATACCCAAACCGAACCCTATCCTGATTCGAAAGGCAATAAAGCATCGGCAAAAGAACCAATATCCAGAGGTGTTGATATTTTTTTATCGGCGTTAATTCATTTTCAAAACCATCCATCATTTCCATCCTTTCCCAAAAACAAAAAGGGCGGACACTTGGGTCCACCCTTCCATTAGCTCAAAATCCACTTTAAAACTTCTCCCGATTTCACAAAGGGCTGGGCAAAGTGGTTTCTCCCATCAAATACTGGTCCACACCCCGGGCCGCGGCGCGGCCTTCGGCAATGGCCCATACGATCAGGGATTGGCCCCGGGTCATATCTCCAGCCACGAAGACGCCCGGCACATTGGTCATTTTGTTGGCGTCCGCCTTGACGTTGGAACGCTGGTCCAATTCGATGCCCAGTTTCTCAAACAAGGGGTTTTTTTCCGGACCCAGGAAACCCATGGCCAAAAAGACGAGGTCCGCGGGAAGTTCGATTTCGCTTCCAGCGATTTCCTGCAGTTTCGGCGGCCCGGCCGGTTGGTGAACCCAGTCAACCTTGATCAGTTGCAGTTTCTTCAAAACACCGTTTTCACCCAGGAATTGCTTGGTAGAAACGCTGTAAAGTATCTCTCCGCCTTCCTCGTGTGCGGGGGCCACCCTCAGGATGCGGGCCCATTGGGGCCAGGGATTGTCCGCGGCACGTTCCGCCGGAGGCTTAGGCAACAGTTCTAGGGAAGTCACGCTCTTCGCGCCTTGGCGGTGGGCCGTCCCAATACAGTCGGCACCCGTGTCACCACCGCCCAGGATGATGACGTGCTTATCCTTGGCGTGAATTTGGTTTTCAATCTTATCCCCCTCCTGCACCTTGTTGGACTGGGGCAGGTATTCCATGGCGAAATAAACACCTTTCAAATCCCGTCCCGGTACCGGCAAGTTGCGGGCCTGAGTGGCTCCGCCCGCTAGAACAATGGCGTCGAAATTTTTCTTTAAATCCTCAATCGGCACGTTATGGCCGATGTTAGCATTGGTCTTGAATTCCACGCCTTCCACTTTCATCTGTTCCATGCGGCGGTCGACGTGGCGCTTTTCCATTTTGAATTCGGGAATCCCATAACGTAAAAGACCGCCAATCCTGTCGGCGCGCTCGAATACCGTGACCTTGTGGCCGACCCGGGCTAATTGCTGGGCGCAGGCGAGCCCTGCGGGCCCTGACCCTACCACGGCCACTTTTTTACCGGTCAACTTAGAGGGTGGAATGGGCTTAACCCAACCCTGCTTCCAAGCATGGTCAATAATGGAAA
Source organism: uncultured Pseudomonadota bacterium (assembly GCA_963836235.1). Lineage (GTDB taxonomy): Bacteria > Oederibacteriota > Muellerivitia > Muellerivitales > Muellerivitaceae > CAWJKT01. Next base: position 43,508 of record CAWIIP010000003.1, read on the forward strand.
CTTCGATCTGCTTGATGGTGACAGGCTGCTTGTAAACGTCCAAACCCAGCGTACAGGAATTTTCGCAAGGGGCCGGGCAAAGACGCCCGGTGAATTCGGGAAAATTATTGGTGGCGTGCAGCCTCTCGATGGCTTCCTGCCAGCGGTCGCGGTAAACCAGGTCATTCCAATCCGGGATAATGTTGCCCAAGGGACAGCCCTGGTGGCAAAAGGGAATTCCACAATCCATGCAACGCCCCGCCTGATCCTTCAGGTGAGTGGGCTCCATGGGGAGTATATATTCTTTCCAGTCCTTCACTCTCTCAGGGATCGGTCGCTTGTGCGGCGCTTCCCGTCCCGATTCCATGAACCCCGTTGGTTTTCCCATTTTCTCTTTCCTTAAGCGACGGCCACGGGCTGAGCCGCGGCGTCTTTTTGGGCCTGGAGGGCCTTCTTGTATTCTACCGGCATAACCTTCACGAATTGCTTGGCCGCCTTATCCCAATCCTTCAGGATGTTCTCAGCTACCGTGCTTCCGGTGTAGTCCTTATGTTTTCGCAACATGTCCTGGAGGAATTTCAAATCTTCTGATTCCAGTTCTTCGAGCGCCACCATTTCCTTATTGCAACGGATTTCGAAATCCCCCGCCTTGTTCCAGACATAAGCCACACCCCCCGACATCCCGGCGGCAAAATTGCGGCCCGTGTCTCCGATGACAACCACCCGGCCACCGGTCATGTACTCACAACCATGGTCGCCCACACCCTCGACGACGGCTTCCACTCCCGAGTTCCGAACGCCAAAACGCTCGCCTGCCCGGCCCCGGATATAAACTTCCCCGCTGGTGGCGCCATATAAAAGAACGTTTCCGACGATGATATTTTCTTCGGGCACCAGGGTCGAGTTTTTAAAGGGATAGACCATGATCTTTCCCCCGCAAAGCCCCTTGCCCAAATAGTCATTGGCGTCGCCTTCCAAGCGCATGGTCATGCCATGGGGCACAAAGGCGCCGAAGCTGTTGCCCGCCGAACCTTTAAAGGTGATTTGAATGGTATCGTCCGGCAGTCCCTTGGCCCCGTACTTGCGGGAAATCTCGGCTCCCACCATGGTTCCGACGGTTCGATTGATATTGCGGATAGGAACTTCGAATTTGACAGGTTTTTTATCATCCAACGCTGGCTTACAGCGTTCCAAGAGTACTTCGTTATCCAAAGCCTTGTCCAAAGCATGGTCCTGTTTTTGAACGCAATAAACAGGGCCAAGGTTGCTTTCTTCCGGCCGATAGAAGATGGCCGAAAGGTCCAGCCCCTTGGATTTCCAATGGGCGATAGCCTCGTTCATTTCCAAGAGTTCCGAATGTCCTACCATCTCATTGACGGTCCTAAAGCCCAGTTCCGCCATGATTTCACGCAGTTCCTCGGCGATAAACATCATAAAATTAACCACGTATTCGGGTTTGCCAGTGAACTTTTTGCGCAATTCGGGGTTTTGAGTGGCAATACCCACCGGGCAAGTGTCGAGATGGCAAACCCGCATCATTATGCATCCTTCAGCAACTAATGCGGCCGTGGCAAAACCGAATTCTTCTGCGCCCAAAAGGCACGCGATGGCGACGTCGCGGCCGGTTTTAAGCTGGCCGTCAGTTTGAACCGTGATTCGGTCACGCAGCCGGTTCTTGACCAAAATCTGGTGAGTCTCAGCCAGACCCAGCTCCCAAGGGGCTCCGGCAAATTTAATGGAAGTCAAGGGCGAGGCGCCCGTACCGCCGTCGTGGCCGCTGATTAAGACATGGTCCGCGTGGGCCTTGCAAACACCTGCGGCAACCGTGCCGACTCCCATTTCCGCCACCAACTTCACGGAAATGCGCGCGTACTTGTTGGCGTTCTTGAGGTCGTGTATGAGTTGGGCTAGGTCCTCGATGGAATAAATATCATGGTGCGGCGGGGGCGAGATAAGCCCCACGAAAGGAGTCGCGAAACGGGTCTTGGCAATCCAGGGATAAACTTTTTTCGCCGGCAACTGCCCTCCCTCGCCCGGCTTGGCGCCTTGCGCCATCTTGATTTGGAGTTCCCTAGCGTTGACCATGTAATGGCTGGTCACTCCGAACCGGCCCGAGGCCACCTGCTTAATGGCGGAATTGCGGGAGTCCCCGTTGGGTTCAGGGATATAGCGATCGTCATCCTCGCCGCCCTCGCCCGTATTAGACTTACCCCCGATGCGGTTCATGGCGATGGCTAGAGTTTGGTGGGCTTCCTTGCTGATCGAACCATAGGACATGGCTCCGGTGGCGAAACGCTTCACGATTTCGGAAGCCGGTTCCACCTGATCCAGAGGAATCGGGTTCCCTTTTTTAAATTTGAATAGGCCTCGCAGGGTCGCCAGGGCCCGGGACTGTTCATTCACGTCAGCCGAATAGGGCTTAAAGTTTTTGTAGTTTCCGGTGCGCACGGCATTTTGAAGTTTGTGAACCGTGTCGGGATTAAAAAGGTGCTTTTCCCCGTCACGGCGCCACTGATACCGGCCACCCCAATCCAGGTCCAACTCCCGCGACGGCCTTTCGGGGAAAGCCCCACGATGCCTTTTTTCGGATTCCAATGCCACTTCGGTGATGCCGATACCCTGGATACGGGTGGCCGTCCAGGTGAAATACGTGGCGATGAACTCGGCGTTGAGCCCAACCGCCTCGAAAATTTGGGCGCCCCGGTAACTTTGGATGGTGGAGATGCCCATTTTCGACATGACTTTTACGATACCTTTGTTGGCGGCCTTGATATATTTTTTCACGGCGGTCTTGTGGTCGATCTCTGCGGGCAAGATTTTCCGCCGAATCATGTCATCTAGGGTTTCAAAAGCCAAATAAGGATTGATGGCGTTGGCACCGTACCCTAACAGCAAAGCAAAATGATGCACTTCACGGGGTTCGCCCGATTCAACGATCAAACCCACCTCGGTGCGCTCACCCTTCTTGATTAGATGGTGGTGGACACTGGCAATGGCCAAAAGGCTTGGGATAGGAGCGTTGTCATGGTCCAGGCCCCGGTCAGACAGGATGATGATCTGGTAGCCATCCTTGACCGCCTGGCTGGCTTTCGCGCGGACTTCCTCGATGGCCTTGGCCAGTCCTGCCCCGCCTTCCGCCACCTTATAAAGAATGGGGAGGGTGATGGCCTTATAGTTTTTGAATTTGATATGAGTGAACTTGGCCAATTCATCATTATCCAAAACCGGGCTCTTCAGCTCGATCTGGCGGCAGGATTCGGCGGTAGGTTTTAAAAGATTGCCCTCAGGCCCGACCGTTGTATTGACCGTCGTCACTAATTCTTCCCGAATGGCATCCAGCGGCGGATTCGTAACCTGGGCGAACAATTGGCGGAAGTAATTAAAGAGGGGCTGGGATTGGTTGGAAAGGATTGCCAGGGGGGTGTCGTCGCCCATAGAACCGATGGCTTCTTCCCCGTTGGTCGCCATGGGGGCCATCAGGATGCGTACATCCTCATGAGTATAACCGAAGGCTTTCTGGCGCTTTAAAACCGTCTCATGGTCGGGCTCGGGCACATGAGGTGCTTCAGGAAGTTTTTCAAGGCTGGTCAGATTTTCCTTGATCCACTCACCATAGGGCTGGGCCTTGGCGATTTTCTCTTTCATTTCAGTATCATCAATGATGCGGCCCTCGGTGAGATCGATCAGAAACATCTTTCCCGGTTCCAGTCGGCCCTTCTTCTCCACCCGCACGGGGTCGATTTCTAAAACTCCCACTTCCGAAGCCATGACCACCAGGTCGTCCTTGGTCACGTAATAACGCGAAGGGCGTAGGCCATTACGGTCTAAAACGGCGCCGATCACCTTGCCGTCGGTAAAGGCGATGGAAGCCGGACCATCCCAGGGCTCCATCAAGCAGGAATGGTAGTGGTAGAAGTCCTTTTTATATTGAGGCATGGTGGCGTGGCCGGTCCAAGCCTCGGGAATCATCATCATCATGGCGTGAGGCAAGCTTCGGCCCGCCATGACGAGGATTTCCAAAGCGTTATCAAAAGTCGCCGAGTCGGATTGTCCTTCACGGACGATGGGCAAAAGTCCCTTCATTTCCTTCGCGGTGTAATGTTCGCTTTCGAAAAGGGCTTCCCGGGCGTGCATCCAATTGATGTTGCCCCGCAACGTATTGATTTCACCATTGTGAGCGATATAGCGAAACGGATGGGCCAAATCCCAGGAAGGGAAAGTGTTGGTGGAGAAACGTGAATGTACCAAAGCCAGCGCCGATTCCACTGAAGGGTCGCGAAGGTCCCGGAAATAAGGAGCAACCTGGCCGGGTGTCAGCATCCCCTTATAAACCAGCGTGCGGCAGGAAAGGCTGGCCACGTAGAAAAGGTGTTTTTCGGTGAGAATGGAAGCCGCCACCGCGTTTTCCACCCGCTTGCGGATCAGGAAGAGTTTTCGCTCAAAAGCGTCCGCATCTTTGATGTCCTTGGATTTGCCGATAAAAATTTGCTTCATGATAGGTTCGGAAGCCCGGGCGGTGGGCCCGATTTCACTGTTGTCGGTGGGCACCAAGCGCCATCCCAAAAGAGTCTGTCCCTCTTCTCGGACGATCTCGGTGAAAGCGTCCTCACAATATTTGATATGGTCGGTTAGTTTCGGCAAGAAAACCGCGCCAACGCCATAATCCCCTTCCGGGGGCAGTGTCAGGCCAAAGGTGGAGGCATTTTTGCGGAAATATTTATCGGGAATCTGGATAAGAATGCCGGCTCCGTCACCGGTATTAGTTTCGCAGCCACAGGCCCCTCGATGGGAAAGGTTGATAAGAATTTCGACGCCCTGCTGGACAATTTCATGGGACTTTTTGTTCTTCATATTGGCCACAAAGCCCACACCACAGGAATCTTTCCCGGCGTCGAAGGGGGCCAATAGGTTTTCGTTGGGGTTGACTTGAATGGGTTGTTCCGACATTTACCGCTCCTTAAGCCTTCAGGCTATTTCGTTGGCTATTTTCCATGGGTGATAGGCCGAAATTGGATCTTGCTTTGGCTTCTACTGTCATTCCTTTTGAATGGCTACCACCTTGGGGGAGTTAAAAAAAGCGGCCTTTGGGGGGCCGCCGTCATCTTTCAGTGTCGATTGGCTTGTTAAATTACAATAGATAGTAAGCTTTTTCAAGCAAACTTCATACCAACGCCGCCAAGCAGAAACATGATTTGTATCAGGACTCAAGAAGGGCAAAACTCATGATCTTGCAGAGATTTCGGCTTCATCAAGCCGAAAAAATGTTGGGGCAAGAGTAAAAGTCTCTCTTGATGAGGGTATTTAAAAGAACGAACATACAAAATTGTCTATCCCCAGCAATCTTAATGTTACCTGATAGGAAATAGTAAAGGAGCGGAATGGCTAGGCTTGACCTTTGGCCCAAGATTAATCGTCCGTAGAAATTTCAAGCTTGCAACAAGCATATTAGAGATGGGGCTTATCGAAAATTCACTTCATTAGCTTCTTCCCTTTTTTCGAGAAAAAGGAAAGTTCAAATCAAGCTCCAGTAGGAACTTTCGATTCCAGGATTTCGCTGACCTTCTTTTTTAACACCTCCATGTTAACCGGTTTGGCGAAAAATCCGTCAATGTTGAAAGATTGTAGAATAAAATCCACTTCCATGCCCTTGAAGGCGGAAACAACGAGAATGGGTAATTTCGGATGATCGGCCCGGACCATGGGAATCATTTCTGTCGCGTGCATACCCGGCATCTTGACGTCGGTCAGCAACAAATCCACTTGCCTATCCTCCAACGTTCCCAAGACTTGCAAGCCATTTTCGGCTATCAAAACCTGATAACCGGCCTCTTCCAGTTCCTCGGTGTAAAGAAACCGCGAGGCTGCCTCGTCTTCCGCTAGAAGAATGGTGAATTTTTTCGTTCCCATAAGATCCTCCTCAGTTATTTTTCTTCCTCAAGCGGAAGATAAATCGTAAAAATGCTCCCCTTCCCCACCACGCTATCGACATCCAAGCTTCCACCATGAGCCGCGACGATTTTATGGCAGATGCTCAAACCCAAACCCGTTCCGGTGACCTTCGTGGTGAAAAAGGGGTGAAACAACTTTCCCAAGTTTTCCTTGGGAATACCGCAACCAGTGTCTTCCACCGCAATAGCGACCATCTTTTGCTGCAGGAACAGTCGCTCATAGATCGCGGCGTCTGTTTTCGCGCCCGCTCCATCCGGAAGCAGTCCCTCGATGAGTTTGGTTCTTAAGGTGAGCGTTCCACCCTTGGGCATGGCCTGGATGGCGTTCAACATCAAGTTCAAAACGACCTGCCGGATCTTGGGGACTTCAAAAGCCAGGACGGGCAAGCCTTCAGCGAAGTCTTGGTCCACTTTCACCCGGGCCTTTACCAATTTATCGTTCAGGAAAGCCACGGTCTCTTTTAAGACCTGATCGACGTTTGACCTTTCCTTGTGGGCCTTATCCGGACGACTATATTCCAGGACATCATTGACAATGGTATCCATCCGCCGAACTTCCTCGGAGATGATGTTCGCGTATTTTTTCAAAGCGGGTTCATGCAATTTACCGGAGAGCCTTTGCGAGAAACCCATAATGGCGTTCAGGGGGTTCTTAATCTCGTGGGCCACACCAGCGGCCATTTCCCCAAGAGCCGAAAAACGCTCGGAGCGAACCAATTGGGTTTCCATCTGGCGCAGGAGCGTCATATCCTTCAAAGTGGCAATGGCTCCGATCACCTCGCCCTTTCCGGAATGGAGCACGGAGGTTTCCAAAGCCACCGAAACTGATTCGCTGCCGGCGTTAAGCAATTCCATATGCTCCTGGACATAGCTTTTCCCTTCGTCCAAGGTCTTTTGCAAAGTATGCGCTACCGCTTTCAGATTTTCCGGGAATTCCTCCAGACTCTTATCCGCCATTTCGGTTTCCATGCATCCTGTGATTTGTCGTGAACCGGAATTGAAAGTCCGCACCTTTCCATCCTTTTGCACAACGATAATACCCGTCTTCAAAGACGAGAGCACGCAATGGTGGTATTCCAGAAGTGATTGAAGTTTTTTGTTCGTATCGATCAGTTTTTGGTTAGAAGTATCCGCCTGTTCGGCCAGGAACTGGTTCATGTCCGTCAGCCTCATCTTCTCATTCTGGTGTTTTTTAGTTTCCATTGCCATAAAACCGCTCATCGCAGCGGCCACAAAAAGAAAAGGAAACCGCACCATAAAAACGGTGTTGGAAAGTTCCAAATGACCCGTTGTTTTGCATTGAAGGAACCCGTAAAGGACGCAAGCCACGACAGTTACCGAGAAAACACTCTTCACATCCTGGGAAAGGGCCGAAATAAAGACTGTCGTAAAAAAAACAAGAAAAAGGTCCGTATCACCAACACCAGAAAGAATGAGCCCGACGCTGATAAACAGCGTATCCGCAATAAAAAGGCCCGCAAGGAGGCCTTTGTTCTCGAACCATTGGGCTTTTAAGAAAATCATCCCCAAAACAGACATTATGAAAAGAGTGAGAAAAGCTTCAACGCGAAACTGGAAAAGGACAGCATTGTTTTTTTCGTTAAAGAAGATAAGAATCAGGATTACCAAGAAATCCAGTGCCCGAAAGATGACAAGGATTTCCTTGGTGCCCAGTTGAACTTTCGGCTGAGTGAGACCGGCCAACCACAGTCTGAATCCCCGAATCTGGAAACTAGCGGGCTTGTGTATTTCGAGAAGAGTATCGTTCATAACAACACAGAGTAAAGCAACTGACGTGCCACTCGTCGGGATAGAATAACTTGCGAAAACAAGAACAATTTGGGTTTTACAAACCTTGTCGAAGATCCCTTTCGACCCAACTGGGTCATTTTTACTCAAGGAGTTTAAGAATTTTCTCTTCGCTCAAAGGACGAAAATTGCTCATCTTCCCAACATGGATGATTTTAATCAACGCCTTTTAATCTTCAACGAGGGATTTCAAACCAAACTACCGCGAGGGGTGGTAAAGAAATTAAAATCGAATAGGAAAGGCCGTGGCAGGGGATAGATTGGGCTTCAACTCCGCCGCCGTTTCCAAAATTGCTGCCGCCATAAAGGTGGGAATCGGTATTTAATATCTCGCCGTAGAAACCCGGTTTGGGCACGCCTACCCGGTAATCCTTTCGAATGACGGGTGAGAAATTACCCGCAACAAGTATCTGACGCCCGGTCGAAGGTGACTTGCGCAAAAAAGCCACTGCGTTATCATCCGCGTTGTTGGCATCGATCCATTGAAATCCCGTTGGATCGACATCGGTCTCAAACAAGGCCGGATGGCCTTTATAAAGCTTGTTCAAGTCGCTGATCAGGTTTTGCATCCGCCAATGGTCCGCCCACTGTGTGAGGTGCCAGTCCAGGCTTTGGTTATGGTTCCATTCGGAAAATTGAGCGAACTCGCAGCCCATAAAAAGCAGTTTTTTTCCGGGATGGGCCCACATGTACCCGAAAAGGGAACGCAGGTTCGCAAATTTCTGCCAACGATCCCCCGGCATTTTGTCGATAAGGGAGCATTTGCCGTGCACCACCTCGTCATGGGATATCGGTAGTACGAAATTCTCGCTCCAAGCGTAAAGAAAGCCGAAGGTCAAATTATTGTGATCGTAACGCCGGTAAATAGGATCCCGACTGAAATAATGTAGGGTATCGTGCATCCAGCCCATGTTCCACTTGAACCCGAAACCCAATCCTCCCGTATAAGTGGGACGGCTTACCCCGGGCCAAGCGGTGGATTCCTCCGCGACC
>CAWIIP010000004.1:0-953724 GCA_963836235.1 uncultured Pseudomonadota bacterium
TTTGAATGGGCACGATGAATAAAGTTCTCCTGATCCGTCCCCGATTTCTGGGGGATTTGATCTTGACCACCGGTTTGGCCGAGGTGTTCCACCAGGAAAATCCGAAGGCCGAAGTCTGGGTATTGACGGAAAAGGCCTATGCGGACACGCTTCAAAATCATCCCAAGTTAGCCGGTGTGCTGGCTTTTGATTTTGCCCGGAAGAATAATCTCTTTTATCTTTTGTCTTTTTATAGCGACCTTCGAAAACACAAATTCGACGTTGTTTTGGATTTATTCTGCAACCTTCGAACTGCCCTTTTCTCTTTCTTCAGCGGGGCTTCCGTGAGAGTGGGCTTTGAAATGCGGGGGAGGTCTTGGGCCTATAACGTGATCGCGCCGCCTTCTTCCGAAACCTTGCCCTCGGGCCGAAGGCCAGTGGTGGAGGCTTTCTTGGACCAAGCGCGGGCTTTGGGTTTAAAGCCCCTGTTTCCGTACGAAACTTCCTTGGGCGTGACAGAGGATGAAAAAACTTATGTTCGAAAATTATTCGAGCGGGCCGGCATTAAGCCGGGCCAAAAAGTGGTGGCGATGACCCCAGGGGCCTCTTGGCCCGCCAAGCACTGGCCCTTGGAGAGGTTCATCGAGCTGGGCTTTTGGCTGAAGCGTTCGGGTATTCGCCCCCTCTATCTCTTTGGACCCAAGGAAGCGGATTTGGTCCAAGAGTTTGAAACGCATATGGACAAGGACTGGCTTCTTATCAACCAGCCGAATATCCGGGGGCTTCTGGCTTTCATTGACGGCGCGGACGCTTTGGTAGCCAATGATTCGGGGCCGATGCATGTGGGTCCGGCGGTGGGGACCCCGACTTTGGGCCTCTTTGGACCTGGAGAGCCCGAAATTTGGTTTCCCTATGGCAAACCCCACGAGTTGGCTTACGCTGAAGTCGGTTGCAGCCATTGCGGGTTGGACGACTGTTCCTTAATGGCTTGTATGGATCACTTGGAAGTAAAGGACATCGCCAAACGGGTTTTAGCCTTGGTAGGTCAAAATCCTTCCAAATCGGCCTGAAATTTATCTGATTGAACCTTACCGCCTCCTTGAAACAGGCGGGTAAATCATCACCGGCACTCGTAAGTCCGTTTCCCAAAGCGGCCAGTTCTCTTTATAATACGGCAACTTTATACCCCCAATTGAGGAGTCCACTGTGTTCGGCAAAGGAAAAATCTGGTTCGACGGGAAACTGGTTGATTGGAAAAAAGCCAACATTCACATTTTGTCGCACGCGGTTCATTACGGTTCGAGCGTTTTCGAGGGCGTGCGATGCTATGCCACTAAACAGGGCCCGGCTATTTTCCGCCTGGAAGCCCATATCGACCGCCTTTATGATTCCGCGAAAATCTACCGGATGGACATTCCTTACACTAAAAAACAATTCATGGACGCGATCATCAAGACCGTGAAGGTCAATAAACTCAAGAGCTGTTATATCCGTCCCTTCTTTTTCAGGGGCTATGGCGCCATGGGGCTTTATCCGCTCAAAAATCCTGTCCAGTGCGCGATCGCGGCTTGGTCTTGGGGGTCGTACCTCGGTGAGGAATCCCTGATCAAAGGAATCTCGGTTCGTATTTCCTCTTGGCAGAGGCCTGCGCCGAATACTTTCCCCACCTTAGCGAAGGCCGGGGGAAATTATTTGAATTCCCAATTGATGAAGATGGAAGCCGTTCAGGATGGGTTCGATGAGGGGATCGCCTTGGACCACTATGGTTATGTTTCGGAAGGTTCGGGCGAGAATGTTTTCATGGTGAAGAACGGTGTCATCTTCACGCCTCCGACTAGCTCGGCCATCTTGGCGGGCATCACCCGGCACTCTATTTTTGTGATGGCCCGGGAATTGGGCATCGAGATCCGCCAGCAGGTATTGCCACGAGAAGGGCTGTATATCGCGGACGAGGTTTTCTTATCCGGCACCGCCGCCGAGATCGTGCCCGTTTCCAAGATCGACAACATCGTCATTGGAACCGGAAAGAGGGGCCTGATCACCGAAAAAGTCCAAAAGACCTTTTTCGAAATCCTCAGGGGCGAGACACCAGACCGGTTTGACTGGTTGACCCCTGTTCGCTGAGGCTGGAACCCATCCATAACGGTGAACCCAAAAAAATCCTGGTCATTCGTCTCAGGGCTATCGGCGACATCATCATGGCCACGCCGGTATTGCGGGCCCTACGGAAAGCCTTTCCGGCCGCCGAAATTCATTTCTCCACCTACGCTTCCAATGAACCCCTCTTGCGGTATAACCCTTACCTGGACCACTTGGCCGTTTATCCGGAAATAACATCCTCCCTTACGGAAAAATTAAAGTTTTTATGGGGGGTGCGGCGGGAAAGATATGATTGGGTTTTCGACCTGGAAGCCACTCCCCGAAGCGCTTGGTTGGCCCTAGCTACTGGCGCCGCGGAAAGAGTCGGTTATGCCTTTCGCGTGCGCAAATGGGCTTTTACCCAGCGGGTGCCTAAAAATCAGGTTCGCCGATTTCAAAGCGATGTTTGTCTAAGCCTGATTCGCCATATGGGCGTGCCGGACGACGGGCTTAAAACAGAACTATTCCTGGGACCGGAGGAGAAGGCCTGGGCCAAGGACTATTTCAACCAGCCCGAACTGTCACAACAACGCTGGCGGATTGGACTTAACCCCACGGGCGCCTGGACTTCCAAACAATGGCCGGTGGAGCGCTGGCGCCAGTTGATTCTGCTGCTCCATGAAAACTTGGGGATCAAGCCGCTTCTTTTTTGGGGGCCGGGGTCGGAAAGCCTTGCTCACGAGATAACCCGGGGATTGGAAGACCGGGTTATTTTGAAGCCTGAGACAACACTTTTACAGGCCGCCGCTTTTGTTTCAGGATTGAATCTTTTAATTGGTTCGGATGGGACTCCCCAGCACATGGCCCAGGCATTGGGAACGCCTAGTCTCACCCTTTGGGGGCCCGGTTGGGGCATTGGTTGGACCCTTCCAGGCGATCCCCGTCACCGCTATTTACAGCATTTCCTGGATTGCGGCCCTTGTGACCACACTCTTTGCCCTTTTCCCGAACGACCAGTCGGTATTTCCGGTTTTTCTCCCTCAGGGTCGCCCCATTACCACCGTGAATGCATGGATCGTCTAACGCCTCAAATGGTCCTTGATCTTGCCCGACAAATGCTTCCACCCTCTGACTGATTTATCCAGGTTACAGCCTGCTTTTTGAACATATCCCTAAAGCCATCCATGCTCCGAGCACTCCTAAAGACATTAAGGTAAAGAATAGGCCGATTCTGAAGCTGGCAGGTTCATAGGATAGGCTCACTTCCTTATCCCCTTCATGAATAGCCACGCCTTGAAATAGGCCGTCAGCCAAATAAATGCCGACAGGTTTGCCATCCACCCAGGCTCTCCAGCCCGGCATGGCATTTTGAGTCACGACCAAATATCCGTTTCTTTTACCGGTTGGAATTGAAATCTTTTCGGCGCCGATAGGCGGTTGGGTAGCGAGGGATGACTTGGAAACAGGAAAGGGATCCATAAAAAGGTTTTGTAGAGGGTCCGCCTTGCCGCTGGCGAAGGCCGTAAAAATACTTTTTCGTTCGGCGAATTGGGGAGCGCCCTCAAAAAAGAAATGGGAACCAAAGGAAGTTGGGTTTTGCCAGAGGGTCCATTTTCCATCTGTTTCAATTTTGTTGAAATGAAGCGGTAACTTTTCTTGCGGCAAATAAAGAAGGTCGATGCCCAACAAGTCCAAAAGATTTTCGTTGTTTCCCGGAAAGACGTATTGGAAATAAAAACCGGCATCCAGCGCTCCCCAGGAAGGCTGGGTCGATCCATAAAAAGTGGCTAGGGGTAGGGAGGCGAAAAGATTTGAATTGGGGATGAAATGCTTGAAAAGAGGTTTGATTTCAGGGTCGGGCATAGGAGTATAGAGCGCCTGATGTTCCTCGAGGCTTGGCAAAACGAGGATACGGCCGGAACCCAAATGGTTCTTTATTTTCTTAGCCTCGGTTTCCAATTGTCCATTGGGAGGAACGAGATTGGCCTCGAGCGGATGAGTCCAAATGGGGTAAAGGAGATTTAAAAGGCAAAGGGCTAGTGTGGGCCATTTCCATTTTCCGGGATTGGGAAATAGGTCTTCCAGCAATAGTCCGAGCGCCAATAGTTCAAAGATATTCACGAGGACCCAGCACTTAGCCGGTTCCAGGAATCCGGGGAATGGGATATGGACAGCTTCGAGTGCCATCAGAAAAAACCCGAGCGACCATAAGATGGAAAGGACGAAACCAATAAGGAAGAAACGTGAAGCGGATTTTAAACGACGATAATGAAGAATCCCCCAGGCCAAAACACATAAAGGAATGATCCCGGAGTAAAAATTGAAATAAAAAAATGTTGGCGAGGCAACGTAATCGGGTTTCCCGTTTAGTGCCAAAGCGCTGTAGTCGAAAAAAGTTTTTAGATTTTCCATTGGAAGGTAGAAATGAGGATTGTCATGAACGGCGGGAAGGCGCACGCCATTGAGGAGAAAATATTCCACCGATGGCAGCCATTGCGCAGCGGATAGTAAAAGTCCAATCATCAGTGGTAAGGCTAGTCCCGTGATTGATCGCCCGCCTTTTAAAAAGAGGGAGTAGATAAGGCATGCGGTTAAAGTGTAGAAGATAATTTGGGGATAGCCCGCAAAAATTTGTAGTGCGAAGAATATAGTGAATCGAAGGCTGGCCCAAGGCTGATTTTCAAGACTTTGCTTGGTGGCTAGGAACAACCAGGGAATCCAGGCCATGGTATCCATGGAAGAATTACTCCCCAAATGGTTAAAGGCGCAAGCATTTAAGAGCGCGACAGAGGCGCCGGAGAAAGCCCAGAAAGATTGGACGCCGGTTTTTTTTAAGAAGAAAAAAACACCGATTGAAAAAATAAGAAGGTGAAGAACGCCGGAAAGATTCCAAGCGGAAAGGCCTAACCAGGTAAAAAGAAGAGTTCCGGGATAAAAACTTTCAGTTTGCCAAGTAGCCAGCCAAGACATTCCGAAAGCCGACAGAGGATTCCATAAAGGGAGGCGCCCATTTCTTAAGGATGACAAAATGGACCAGCGGATGGGCAGATTCCAAGTGTCGTTTTCGGGGCAAGCGGTGTGTAGATTGGGGTGCAACAGGAGATGACCATAGGCCAAAAAGATAAAGAATATCCATCCCCCCGCTAAAACGAACTTTTGAAGTGAAGAAATCGGGCTAAGAGTATTTTTGCGCATTAATTCATTTTAGTAGTGGAAGGTCTGTTATTTTTCAAATCAAAGTAAGTTCCGTTAAAAATTACCCAATTTTCGTTTTAAAAGTTTTAAAACTGACATTTTCTTTAGTTAATCTTCTTAAAAATTGTTTTCCCCTTGGAAAATATCAAAATATATGAAGTTTTAACGTTAGATTTGGCAAGGAAAATGCAGATTAGCGTACATTGAAAATGTAGTTTTTATCGATAAACAATAGTATCGAATGGTTAAACAATGGATATTCTTCAAAACTTCTATGACCCCAAAATGATTTTGTCTTTCTTCAAAAGTTTTAGGTTAAGAGTTTCATTTTTAAGTCTTTTTCCCCTTTTTGTTTTAACGCCAGGCCTTGTTTGGGCCCAAAGTCCCACCGTTCAAATTATAGGTGAATCCACAACCAATCCTGTACCAGGGACCACTATGTACGTGACGGTTACGGTATGTGACGCATTTACTTACAACAGTAATCCGGATACCCGTCCCAAACTAATGGTCGCCATTATTTCAGGATCGGGACAAACCACTCTCAATCCAAGCTGCTCCACTGCGGGTCAATATTTGGTGGTCGATAGTAATATCTCGGGGAATATCGCGACGGGTCCAGGGATGTATGACCAGACCAGCGGAACGCAAGGCGTCGGTGGACCGCCGGTCTATCCGAACATTAATGTGGTGGCAAACGCTTCTTGCGCGGCAAACGCTGTCACAGCTATTTGGCCAATCTACATTGATGGGAGTTTTTTAGCGGCTGGTAACTATAGTTTTGTCGTCGTCGCGGCTGAGGACTACATCACTTGTAGTACTAGTCCCTATTCATCGGCAAGTTTTAATTTCACGGTTCCGTTCCCCCCGCCCAATATCACCCTTTCGAAAATCGCCGACGGAAGTACTGCCAACGCCAATGACTTGGTACTTTTCCGGATCGATTATACTTACGTGAATACCGGGGCCGTGACGATTACTGACAACATTCCCGCCAATGTGACGCTTGTGAGCGGTGGGGGAGCCATTAGCCCTGGAGGAACTTTAAACGGTTCCACGGTTACATGGGTCTTGCCCGCTTCTTCCCCCACCGTCACCGGAACGGTTTGGTTTCTGACTCGCGTCAATAGTGGTGTTACCTCAGGAACGGTCATTACCAATACGGCCTCGGCCGCCTCCGCCAGCGTGGGAACCGTCACCTCCAATCAGGCCCAAGTCGATATTGGTTCGGGTGGCTTTACCCTTTTGAAAAGTGAGTCTGCAACATCACTTGCCAGCGGCAATACGATAACTTATACCTTGAATTACGAAGTCAGCGGCATGAGTTTGCAGGTTTATGATTCTTACGACAATGTCAGCAGTGGAGCCGCTGCCGCCCTTGGTTGTTCGAATGCTTGGGGATTCGACAGTACCGACTATTGTTATGCCAATGTGGGTGGGATGGGGGGCTTTACCATGGAAACGGATGCCTCAGGAAACCACTATCTTCAAGGATGCGCATATAGCAGCTGCAATTCCAGCGTGACTAATGGCAATTTCCCAACCTTGCTTCGAAGTGGTCCTCCAGTCAGCCTATGCAATAATTTTATGGTGGAAGGAGATATGGAAATTCCCGTCGGTTCAGCTACCGGGGGCGACGCCACCATGGTCATCGCGGATAATACTGCCGTGGGCGGGGTGGATGATGCCTATATGATCGGTATTTCCCTAGACTGTGGGCCAGGAAATTTTTTCATCCAAAAAAACAACCAGAGTGGCGGCGGAACCGTCACATGGCCTGCAACTGAATGTGACGCCGCAATTGGGACCACGATTACGGCTGGCGTTTGGTACACGGTGAAAGTGTTGGCGACTTATTCGGCCGGGACGCTGACTTTTCAAGCGAAAGTCTGGCCCAGGGGTTCCGCCGAACCCACGACTTGGAGCATTAATTACGCTGATGCGGCTCCTTTGCCATGCACACCTAACTCTGGCGGAACATACCAAATAGGCTGGCAGGCGGATGGAACAGCCTCAACGGATTATTTTTCTAATCTGAAATTGTACACTCCCGATCCCGTGGTGAACCCCCGCTTGTGGGACACAATCCCGACCGGTGAAACTTATGTCACATCAAATCCGGCTTATACAAACAAAACGGGGAACTTGCTCGAATGGGATCTTGGCGGCGCGCATCCTGTGACTACTTATGACTTGACGGGAGCCATTACTTGGTCCGCAACCGTATCCTGCGGAAATCCGGTGAATGTCGCCGCTATTATGGGGGATGGACCGGCTTCCCAAGTGGTTTCCAACTCGGTTACCCTAGCTGTTTCCGGGTGTTCTACAAATACTCCAACCAATACAGCCACAAACACCCCTACGAAAACTCCAACTTTAACACCAACCAATACCCCGACTTTTACACCGACATTTACCCCCACCAATACCGATACGATGACGCCCACTAGCACCATTACCAATACCCCTACTTCGACGCCTACTTTTACAAATACCAATACTCCGACCGACACCGCCACACCCACATCTACCAGTACTCCTACAAATACCAATACGATGACGCCCACCAGTACAGTTACCGATAGCCCTACCCTGACGCCTACTTTTACCATTACCAATACTCCAACCGACACTGCCACGCCCACACCCACTAGTACGCCTACGAATACCGATACGATGACTCCCACCAGCACGGTTACCGATACCCCCACCCTAACGCCCACTTTTACTATTACCAACACTCCGACTAACACTGCCACACCTACCCCTACCAATACGCCTACGAATACCGCGACAGTCACGCCAACTTTTACACCTACCAATACTCCAACCCAAACCCCGACTTCCACCTCCACGAATACCGCCACTAATAGCCCTACCACCACACCCACATTTACCGCTACGACTACACCAACTCCTTTTGTGGCGGTTAATATCGGCAAGACCGTTTCGGACACCAGTCCTCTTGCAAATGAGACTTTGACTTATGGCATAAATGTCAGCATTCCAGATAGTCCGGCTTCGGGAGTGACTATTTCCGACACGATTCCGGCGGAGCTTCAATATATCGGAGCGAGTCCCATTTCCAATCCCCCTGGTCCGGGAAGCTTCACGACATTCGGACTTCCAACACCTGGCCCCACGCCGGGAATGGGAACACTTTTAGTTTGGACTTTTCCTGGACCCATTCCGCAGGGAAATTACACCCTGAATTACACCGCCAGCGTCCCTAACTTTGTCCCCGCCGGAACGGTGTATTTAAACCAGGCTGCTTTAACTTATCCCCAAATAGCAACGCCCCAAATTGCTTCAGCCGCCTCCACGGTGGTGGGGAATTACACTGTTAAGATCAATATCTACAACGAAGCGGGTGAAGTTGTTAAGACAATACTCGTCCAACGTTATTCTCAGCCGGTTGTCAACGTAACCCTTGAAAAAAGCAATACCTTTCTATCCATCAACGACACCATTAGCATTCTTTACCAGGGAACTGTCATCGGGACTTGGAATGGTACCAACAACGGCGGGCAGGAAGTAACCAACGGGGATTATTACATTAAAATCGACAACATCGATAATTTTGGGGTTGTTACTTCCGTGACGCAAATGGCCGTGGTGGCCCGCCATTTGGCCAACATTGACGTGACCATTTATAACGGGGCGGGTGAAGCCATCCGCCACTTAGATCAGTTCACCTCAGATGCGGTTACGCTTGAAACCAACGTCAATCTTTCTAGAGGCCTTATTTCTCCCAGTTACCAGGGAGGGGTTAATTCCACTGTGACGATCAGCCTTTCCGATGGAACAAGTCTGGTGTGGGATGGGAAAAGTGATAACGGACAAATCGTAACCAATGGCAAGTATTTTATTATGGTGACTTCCAATGATGGCCAGGGTGGTGATTCGGCGGTAACCAAGGAAGTTACCGTTTTTCATAAGGGATTGAATATCGCGCCAGGTGGGGTGGTTGTTTATCCTAATCCTGAAAGTGACCGGGTTGATGGAAGCCAGGTCAACTTCGCCACCAATTCCACGACTCCATTGACCTTGAAGGTGAACATTTACACGGTCGCTGGGGAACTAGTGCAACGAGTGGAGGGGCTACCTGGAACCGGCCAACTCACTTGGAATTTCTCCAGCCTAGGCTTGGCTAGCGGTCTTTACCTTGCGGATATCGAGATTTATGATCCGACCGGGGCCATGCAACGCCAGACTTCGAAGATTGTCATCGTCCGTTAATTGGGCGTCGTTACCTGCTTTCTTTAAAAGAATTAACGACAACATGGATTTAGCCTTATTAACAGAATCAAAACTTTAAAAAGGGGACCCATTCGGGTCCCTTTTTTGTCTTAGGGGTAATATTTCACGCGTGAAATTCACCGCCCGATATGTCCGGCTCCATCCCCATATCCCGGATCATCTCGTGGTCGGCATTTTGCCCCTGGCCTGAAGTGGTCAAGTAGCCATTGGTGAAAATAGAATTGGCGACATAGAGTACCAAGGGCTGAAGGGACCGAAAAGTGACTTCTCTGCCGCCCGCCGCCCGAACATCCACATCCGGATGAACAAAACGGAAAAGGCTTAAGACCCGAAGGGCATAATAAGGCTCGACACGAGGGCGATTCTCAAAAGGAGTTCCGGGGCGGGGGTCAAGAAAATTAACGGGTACAGAAGTGGCGCCGACTTCCCGTAGGGCGAAGCAAAGATCAACGACATCGTCTTCTTCTTCCCCCATTCCAATGATTCCGCCGGAACAAATCTGCATTCCCGCTTCCTTTGCATAACGGGTTGTTTGAACCCGGTCCCCATAGCTGTGAGTCGAAACGATTTTTTCATACAAGCGCTCGGATGTTTCTAAATTATGGTTAAAACGATCGACGCCGGCTTCGGCCAGCCTTTTCGCTTTTTCTGCAGTCAATAGTCCTAAAGAGGTACAAACTTTTACGCCAATTTCGGATTTGATACGGCGTGTTGCCTCGCAAATCACATCCAGATCGCGGTTACTTGGCCCTCGGGTGGCTGTTACCATGCAATATTTCCAAGCGCCAGCGGCCTTGGCTTTACGGGCGCCTTCCACCAATGTTTCCACTTCCATCATGGGGTATTGGGGAGAAGGTGTTTGATATTTTGAGGACTGGGAGCAAAAGCCGCAGTCCTCAGGGCAGGCCCCTGATTTGGCATTTTGCAAAACATGAATGCGAACCTTCTGGCCATGAAATGCCCTCCGAATCCGGTACGCGGCGTGAACAATTGAAAGGGTTTCCGCTTGGGGCGCCCGAAGCACCTTGAGTGCTTCTTCTTTAGTGGGTGCTATTTTTTGAAGGGCTTTATCAGCCAAACTTTCCCAAAGGGAAGCATTTGAAATCATGGTCGTCATCCTTTTATCAATGTCGGGAAAAATCGCGGCTGAGTATAACACAGCGCTTGAGCATGAAAAATTAACCATTTTAAGTACTGAGCTTACTTACCTTGATTCAAGTTCAAATATTGAATTAAAAAACTTTTAGAAGCTGTTTGTAAATTATTTTGAAAAAGTTCTTCAGTTTAAAATTTGTGTTTGGGGTAGTGGTAAAGACTTAAGGAGAAGTTGCGCATAGGAATTAAACCAGTCCGTGAAGGAAGAAAATCAGATTTGAGATTGAGACCGAATATCATTAAATAGTGGCCCTTTCAATGCTTTCACAATATTTGCCATAATTAATTTGTCAAAATTCGATTTCTCCTTATTTTTCAATGTTTTTTGAGGTTAAAATTATCTGTATTCAAGGCTTCTAAATGGTAAAATTTTACCGGTGGGAAAGTTTTACTCAAAGGTGCCGTTAGGTTAAACGTAGAAGCAAATTTCTTGTATCGTTTTTTGCCTCCTTATTTTCTTCCGGATGACTGAAATCATCCAACAAATGACTGCTTTAACGATTCTCGAAACATTCCTAAGTCATTTTCCAAAATTCGAAAAAGCTAAATTCCATTGAACGGGAAAATTGAAAGTTAAATTTTGAACTTTTTTAATTAAACGTGAAATCATTTTTGAAAGCTGTCGGATGAACGATCAAAAAATAAATACAATTGTTCAACGCTTAAACCGGGTACAAAAGGCCTGGTGGATGGCCTTTGCCTTTTTTATCGGGTTTGCAGGTTATCCTTCCGCGGTTAATTCGCAAACTTGCACTCCGGCTTCCGCCAAAATTTGCGTTGCTGCGGACGATGATTCCACCATTTATGTTGGTGGGACGTTAATTGGACAAATTGGCTATTGTAATTGGGATGGAACTGGGTCCTGTCCTCCGGGTTGCCTATCGGTTCCCACGGCTCTTCTCACCGGAGCCCAAGTTTGTTTAGCGATTGAAACCCAAAACACCGCTCCTCTCATTAATTACAGTTCTTGGGATTTGGACATCACCTGCGCCGGTGGAAATCATTCAGAAATAACCAGCGACAACGGTGGCGGAGGATTGAGTCTTTACTATACGCCAAACGGCAATCCCTCAACTCCGCCGGCTGCAGATGGAAGCGGCAACCCATGGTTCTCGCCCAGTTACAATCCAACCGTCAGTCCATTTACTTTCACGCCAACCGCCGTTCTTTGTGCTGAGACCTGGGGTCAACCCATTTATAACCCGGTCTCGGGCGCCCAACTGACCTTTCAGTCAAATAGCTGCAGTGCCGACACCGGTGGTTCTAATATCACGGGGGCTTTGTTCTGGCGTGAATGCGTGCCCATTCCAACTCCGGCGCCGACCCTGGGACCCACAGCCTTCACCATTACCAAATCCATCATCGGAGGACCGGTCTATAATATTCCGGGCGCAAATGACGCTTCTGTGACTTATGCCATCACTTATTGCAATACGGGCGCCGCCGTCACCACCCCGGTTACCATTCAAGACAACATTTCCGGCGGCGGCATGCAATATGGTTCGGGTTGCATCCCCCCACCAAGCCAACCCCAACCATACACCCCCTATTGCGGTGGAAATGGATCGGTGATTTATCCCTTAGGAATGCCCGGTAATTTTTGCCAATCAGTAACCTTTACCTATATCAACTATTACTATCCCAATGATTTTTGCGCGACATTCGTCAATAACGCCACCATCGGAGATGGTGTCGTCAGTACCACCTCCAACTCGGTCACAGCCAATCTTGTTTGCGCAACCAATACCTTTACCTACACGCCGACCTATACCTACAGCCCAACTTTTACCAGGACCCCAACCCCTACCTGGAGCAATACTCCGCCACCATCTACCCTGAGCCCCACGAATACCTATACCTGGACTCCCAGCTATACCCCAACTCCAACTTGGTCGAATACGGTTCTCCCGGGTACAAGTACCGCCACCAATACCTATACTTTCACCCCCAGCTACACCCCAACCTCCACCGCGACGGCCATTGCCACTGCCACAGCGGGGGCGGCTTGCGGGGCAGGCGGATCAGGTGTTACCACGCCAAATTTAACTTTGGGTGTCCGCCAGGGGACATGTGGCAACACCGAATTGGATTATTATTTTTATGTTGTTAACAACGGCTCAACGGCGGTTTCAGTTGCCGATATTTGCTTTGAGTTTTGGGCCTATGACACCGCTGCTACCAGTTGGGCAGTGCAAAGCGATTCAACCGGAAATATTTACAATACTCCCTACGTGGGGTCGCCCGGCGGATCGTTCACCCTGACCGCCACTAAGCTTGGCACCCCCTGTACGGTCATTAACGGAACCGTTACTACTTTTGCCAATTGGGAGTTTATGATCTGCGATTCGTCCGCAACAACATCGATCGCGCCGGGCAATTATTGGATTGATGGGGAAATAGGCCTTTATGACACTACCTATAGTTACACTCCCGGCGAGGCTTCTTGGTATAGCCCCCTACCGGGTGGAGTTTGTTCCGCGCCCCCGCTGGGCGGGGGGGCGTCGGATGTTGCCGCTTATTTCAACATTCCCCAGTACGCCTTGCTTTACAACGGCCAATTAGTTAATGAAGGGGGGGGACGGACGCTAACACAGGAGTTGTTCCATGCGCCGTTGTAAATACATGTACTCCCACCTCGACTCCCACGTCTACCATTACTGAATCCCCAACCCCAACTTATACCAATACCAGAACCTATACCCCCACGAGTACTTTTACCAATACCGCCTCTTTCACGATTACCAATACCTTCTCGCCCACCTTTACCTACACCTTTACCCCCAGCTTTACTCCAACGCCTACCTATACCAATACCGCCACACCCACGATCACCAATACCTTTACTTTAACTAATACCTTTTCTCCCACTGCCACTTATTCCAATACTTTCTCTTATACCCCGACGCCCACTTACACCAATACCTATTCCCAAACTCCCACCGCTACCTGGACCAACACTACTACGTGGACGCCGACTAGTACTTATGCGACCAGTACCGCGACAAGTACCACCACAAAAACAACGACGAATACGCCGACCAATACCGCGACCAATACAACGACGAACACGACCACAAACACAACAACGAACACGACCACTCCGACGACTACAAATACTCCGACCAAGACAACGACGAACACACCCACGAATACGACGACCAACACTCCAACACCGACAACGACGAATACCCCGACCAATACCACCACTAACACGCCAACCCCAACGACGACAAATACGCCCACCAATACAACCACCAATACTCCAACGAACACGACGACCAATACTCCGACGAATACGACCACAAACACACCGACGAAGACAACGACCAACACTCCGACGCCAACCACGACGAATACTCCCACGAATACGACCACCAATACTCCGACACCCACGATGACGAATACTCCTACTAATACGACCACGAATACTCCGACGAACACGACGACAAATACTCCAACGAATACGACCACAAACACACCGACGAAGACAACGACCAATACCCCAACTAATACGACGACCAACACTCCAACGCCGACAACGACGAATACTCCCACGAATACGACCACCAATACCCCGACACCCACGACAACTAATACTCCAACGAATACGACTACCAACACCCCCACCCCGACAACCACCAATACGCCGACGAACACCACCACGAACACGCCTACCAATACGACGACCAACACTCCGACGCCGACAACGACGAATACTCCCACGAATACGACCACAAACACACCGACGAAGACAACGACTAATACCCCAACCAATACGACTACGAATACGCCGACACCCACGACGACTAATACTCCTACCAATACGACGACCAACACTCCGACCCCGACTACGACGAATACGGCCACCAATACCACGACACCCACGACAACTAATACTCCAACGAATACGACTACCAACACCCCCACCCCTACCACTTCTAACAGCCCGACGAATACGACAACCAACACACCAACTAACACAACAACGAATACCCCGACTAACACGACTACAAACACGCCTACCCCGACGACAACCAATACGCCGACGAATACCACCACGAACACGCCTACCAATACGACGACCAACACTCCGACCCCCACTACCACGAATACGACCACCAATACTCCGACGAAGACAACGACCAATACCCCCACCAATACGACCACGAATACTCCGACGAACACAACGACGAATACCCCAACGAACACGACTACAAACACACCTACCCCGACGACAACCAATACGCCGACGAATACCACCACCAACACGCCTACTAATACGATGACCAACACTCCAACGCCGACAACGACGAATACTCCGACGAATACGACTACCAACACTCCAACGCCGACAACGACGAATACTCCCACGAATACGACCACCAATACCCCGACACCCACGACGACGAATACTCCTACCAATACGACCACGAATACGCCGACGCCCACGACGACCAATACTCCGACGAATACCACTACCAACACCCCGACCCCAACCACTTCTAATAGCCCGACGAATACCGCAACCAACACGGCGACGAATACCCCGACCAATACCACCACCAACACCCCGACCAATACGACCACGAATACCCCGACGAACACGACCACGAACACGCCAACCTCAACCACGTCCAATACGCCGACGAATACAACGACGAATACGCCCACCAACACAACTACGAATACGCCGACCCCAACCACATCCAACACACCGACGAACACCACCACGAACACGCCAACCCCGACTCAGACGAATACGCCAACTAATACAACCACCTTGACTCCTACTAGTACCCCGACGAACACGGCGACGAACACGCCGACGAGCACAACTTCCAACACACCGACCAATACAGCGACGGCCACGGCGACGGGAACGCCGACGAACACGACGACGAATACTCCCACCCCAACCACGTCCAATACACCGACGAATACAACGACGAATACCCCGACCAGCACCACCACGAATACGCCGACTAATACGACCACGAATACGCCGACGAATACGACTACGAACACCCCAATCAACACCCCCACCAACACGGCGACGAATACCCCGACCAATACCACCACCGACACGCCGACCAATACGACCACCAATACCCCGACGAACACGACCACGAACACGCCGACGAGCACAACTTCCAACACACCGACCAATACAGCGACGGCCACGGCGACGGGAACGCCGACGAACACGACGACGAATACTCCCACCCCAACCACGTCCAATACACCGACCGACACGGCTACTCCGACCCAAACGAATACGCCAACGAACACGGCTACCCTGACGCCTACGGGCACCCCGACGAATACGACTACGAACACCCCAATCAACACCCCCACCAACACGGCGACGAATACCCCGACCAATACCACCACCGACACGCCGACCAATACGACCACCAATACCCCGACGAACACGACCACGAACACGCCAACCCCGACTCAGACGAATACGCCAACTAATACAACCACCTTGACTCCTACTAGTACCCCGACGAACACGGCGACGAACACGCCGACGAGCACAACTTCCAACACACCGACCAATACAGCGACGGCCACGGCGACGGGAACGCCGACGAACACGACGACGAATACTCCCACCCCAACCACGTCCAATACACCGACCGACACGGCTACTCCGACCCAAACGAATACGCCAACGAACACGGCTACCCTGACGCCTACGGGCACCCCGACGAACACAGCCACGGATACCGCGACCGCGACCACCACTAATACGGCGACCAATACCTCGATAGATACGGCGACCAATACCCCCACCGATACGCCTACGGGTACCCCGACGAACACGGCGACGAACACGCCGACGAGCACAACTTCCAACACACCGACCAATACAGCGACGGCCACGGCGACGGGAACGCCGACGAACACGACGACGAATACTCCCACCCCAACCACGTCCAATACACCGACCGACACGGCTACTCCGACCCAAACGAATACGCCAACGAACACGGCTACCCTGACGCCTACGGGCACCCCGACGAACACAGCCACGGATACCGCGACCGCGACCACCACTAATACGGCGACCAATACCTCGATAGATACGGCGACCAATACCCCCACCGATACGCCTACGGGTACCCCGACGAACACGGCGACGAACACGCCGACGAGCACAACTTCCAACACACCGACCAATACAGCGACGGCCACGGCGACGGGAACGCCGACGAACACGACGACGAATACTCCCACCCCAACCACGTCCAATACACCGACCGACACGGCTACTCCGACCCAAACGAATACGCCAACGAACACGGCTACCCTGACGCCTACGGGCACCCCGACGAACACAGCCACGGATACCGCGACCGCGACCACCACTAATACGGCGACCAATACCTCGATAGATACGGCGACCAATACCCCCACCGATACGCCTACGGGTACCCCGACGAACACGGCGACGAACACGCCGACGAGCACAACTTCCAACACACCGACCAATACAGCGACGGCCACGGCGACGGGAACGCCGACGAACACGACGACGAATACTCCCACCCCAACCACGTCCAATACACCGACCGACACGGCTACTCCGACCCAAACGAATACGCCAACGAACACGGCTACCCTGACGCCTACGGGCACCCCGACGAACACAGCCACGGATACCGCGACCGCGACCACCACTAATACGGCGACCAATACCTCGATAGATACGGCGACCAATACCCCCACCGATACGCCTACGGGTACCCCGACGAACACGGCGACGAACACGCCGACGAGCACAACTTCCAACACACCGACCAATACAGCGACGGCCACGGCGACGGGAACGCCGACGAACACGACGACGAATACTCCCACCCCAACCACGTCCAATACACCGACCGACACGGCTACTCCGACCCAAACGAATACGCCAACGAACACGGCTACCCTGACGCCTACGGGCACCCCGACGAACACAGCCACGGATACCGCAACCGCGACCACCACTAATACGGCGACCAATACGGCGACGGACACGGCCACGGGAACAGTGACGAATACCGCCACGGATACCGCCACCTCCACAGTTACCGATACACCGACCGACACCTCAACCAGTACCGTAACGAATACGGCCACTTCATCGGCAACCGCTACATCCACCAGTACAATCACCAATACGGCGACCCCGACGGCCACGAGCACACCTACTAGTACGCCGACAGATACCGCGACCGCGACCGCCACCGGAACAGCCACCGATTCGCCTACTTCCACCACAACGGCCACTTCTACAAGTTCGCCTACCGACACACCCACGGACACATCCACTGGAACGCCGACCAATACGCCGACGGCCACTTCGACTTCTACGCCGACGGCCACGGCCACCGATACGGTGACCTCCACCTCCACCGGTACCCCGACGAACACGTCGACTAATACGGCAACTCCAACTCAAACGAACACTCCGACGAACACGGCCACCTCCACCACCACCAATACACCTACTCCCACCGCCACCAACACACCAACTTCCACAAGCACCCAAACGCCAACCAATACGGTTACGGCTACTTCCACCTCCACGCCGTCAAATACCATGACTCCCACGAAAACGACGACTAATACACCCACCGCGACGGCTAGCAACACGCCGACCCATACCGAAACCTTTACCCTTACCGGTACGCCTACCAGGACTCCTACCTCCACGGCCACTTCTACTTCTACTGCGACATCCACCAATAGCCCGACCTTTACCTTTACCGCCACCCCCAGTCGGACCGCCACTAATAGCCCGACCTTCACCTTTACGAACACGGTCACCCCCTCGCCCACTTTCACGATGACCTTCACGCCGACTCCGACGCCTTTCCTGTCTTTGTCTAAGTCCTCCCAAAAGACCGCCCAACCCATGGAAAATGTCACTTATAGCCTGACCTATTCCAACGTGAATTCCTCCGGGGTTTCCAACGTGGTGGTCACCGATTCTTTGCCTGCCACGGTGGCGGCAAATTACGTGGCGGGTTCGGCTTCCAATGGAGGAGTTTTCAATTCCGTGACCAACACGCTGACTTGGACGATTCCATATGTCCCGGGTGAGACGACCGTCCAATTGACCTATCAATTGCAAATGGCCATGCTGGCCGCTGAATACAATCCAGTGGTAAACAACGCCCAGCTGACCTACCCCGGTGGGGTGACCGCGGTGGCTTCCAATTCGGTGAGCATTATCGGGAACTATATTGTCAGTCTTTCCATCTATAACAGCGCGGGAGAGCTTCTCAAGACCATCGCCACCTTCGAAACCAACGTCCCCATTTCGGGCTTTACCGTGACCGGGGGAGTGATCACCACGAACTCGGGCGTCGCCCAGTTCTATTACAACGGGATTCTGATCGGAAGCTGGGACGCCACGAATATCTCGGGCCAGAAAGTGACTAACGGAGACTACCTGGTCAAAATCAACAGCGTTGACCCCCTGGGCGAGGTCACGACCGTCACCCATACCGTGACGGTGGATATCAGCAGCAGCACCCTTCAACTGGCGGTGTACAACGAAGCCGGGGAAGTGGTGAAAACCTTTACGCAGCAACAATTGGCTACCCTGCTGACGGGTGGTTCCATCCTGCCCTCGGATTATAACGTCACCCAAGCGAAGCTCTCGAGCCAGACCATCGACCCGACTTATGGAGCCCCCACCAGCGCGGATAACCTGCTGACCATCACACTGGGTTCGGGCGACAGCTTCACTTGGAACGGGAGGGGCGACAATGGGGCCATCCTGACCCCGGGTATTTATTTCATCGAATTCGAGTCCCAGATTCCCGGCCAGGCGCCCCAAGAGATCACCATGACCATCCGGGTTATGGCCAACAATTCCAATAATGTCGTGGGAATCACGATGGGTCCCAATCCGATCCGTTTGGACCAAACGACCCAGGCTAAATTTTTCATCAACAATCCAAACCTGCAATTTGATACAGTCCAGGTCCGGCTCTATACCCTCGCGGGCGAGTTGATGAATACCCTTTTGAGCCAGCCGGGAGACCCCTCAGAAGTGGTTTGGGATTTGAGCGCAGGCGGAGTCGCCAGCGGCGCCTATTTAGCGGTGGTGGAATTGAAATCCAACGGCGGCCTCGTGGGACGGCAGATCCTTCAAGTCGTAGTTATCCACTAAGCCTCAAAACGAATGTTCAACCACGAAAACACCAAGGGCACAAAGAAAGATTAAAAGTAAAACTCTGATTTTCTAATCAATTTTTTAGAATTTATCTTCCGTTGTTCTTGGTGCCCTTAGTGCCTTTGTGGTTCAAAAGCCTTTCACTTCTTTTGAAATTCAATTATTCTTTACTCATTCTTCGAAAAAGGGCGGGATTTTTGGCAGCAACGGAAAAAAAGAGGAAAAAAGGCCGAAGTTTGAAATTCTTACTGGGCTATTCGGCTGGTTTTTTTTGCTGGATGGGGGGGCTTCACTGTTTTGAGGCGGATTCCCAAGGCGTGATCCATCTCTCGCGGGCTAAACTTTTAAGGCATCTCACCAAAGTGTTCTTGTGGGCTTTGGAGCTGACCCTTCTTTATCATTTAGTGGGATTGTATTTTAACTGGCTTCTTCAAGCCTCCGGCCCGGAAAAAGCGATGGCTTTCTTAATTAAGTCGGTCATTTTTCTTTACGTGAAGGTCTTTTGGCCAAAAATTTTTCCTGAGATTCTTCCTGGCCTTCATGTGTTTTTTTGCCCGCAATGTTACCGGCGACAAACCTTCAAATTCCTCCCGGTTTCCTTTCGATACGGTTTTTTCGTGACCTATCTTTGTCAATATTGCGCTTGCCTGGTCGATGGCTGGGGGAAGCAGATTTTTTATCCTTCCTCCGTCACCTTCAAACAACAGGCTCCATTCCTCTTTAAAACGCTTTTCCCGGTTTTGGCGGTTTTAGCCTTGGGCGTGACAGGATTTGAGGTTTTTTGGAGAAATTTTTAGGCCCATCCGAATCCAAAAAACACTAGCGGGTCGAGGAGGCCCTTCGTAAGTAAGCCTTTAAGACCCTCAAGTCTTCCTCCTTCATCTCCAAAAAATGAAGGCCGCCGTCCGTTTTGTTGACCCAAACCACTTCGGCGAAAGCCGTCAGGGTTTCGGAAAGGCCCGGGAGCGTGATTTCAAAATTCAGAATACCCCCTTCCTTCAATGTCTGGTCCGCGAAAATATGCATACCGCCCAAACTGATGTCCATGGCATGGGCGTTTCGTTCTTTTTTTCTTTGCTCGAAGACCGTCTCGATTTCCTTTTTGTCCTCGACCAAGCGGTACTTGACGGGAATATTGACTTTGATCCGGGGAGAAACCCGTTTCTCCATAAACAGGTTCGCGTCCTGCAATTTCGGCTCCTTCTTGTGACCAACTTAATGGAAGCCCACTTATTCTATCTTACTTATTCGGAACTTGGCCCAAATCTCCAACCCGAAAAGCTCCGCGGAATAACCGAATTAGGGTCTGGATTCCCCTTAGAAACAAATCCTATTCACCATTGGGTGTGTTAGAGTGACGCCAGCATTGAGAAGTTAAGGAGGTACCCAATGGCCAAGAAAGTCAAGAAGCCCTCAAAGAGCAAAAAGAGGTTCTAAGGACCATTTAACTGTTTTTATTCCAAAGCCTGAACTTCTCGTTCGGGCTTTGTTATGAACCGATCTTTCGCTCCTCCCCAAAGTGAATTTAAGGCCATTTAACGTATTTATATTGAATGCGCATTGACATTTAACTCCAGCCTTCGCAAACTGAATACTGTTCATATCAGCTAAGGAGGAAGTCCATGGGCCTTTTAACCCAAGATCAGCCGATTCCATCGAGCGTTGTTTCTGAAGACGCCTCAACCCAGATGGGTTTTTTGCAGAAAGTCTATTCGCTTTTCTTGTTGGGGTTGGTTGCCGCC
The DNA here is from genome assembly GCA_963836235.1 of uncultured Pseudomonadota bacterium. Classification (GTDB taxonomy): domain Bacteria; phylum Oederibacteriota; class Muellerivitia; order Muellerivitales; family Muellerivitaceae; genus CAWJKT01. The sequence goes on from CAWIIP010000004.1 coordinate 21,589, forward strand.
GCCGCGGGCGCTTTTATCACCATGTCGAACCCAGCCGTTGCCCAAGCGGTTCTTGGCCATTTTTTTATCGGCCTCCTAGTTTATTTCGGGGTCTTTTTTCTGACCATGTACGTCCGTAAAACGCCGGGGGTCAACATATTGGCCCTGCTTTCCTTTACCTTCGTCAGCGGAGCTTTTTTAGCGCCCGCCCTCATGCTGGCCGTCCTTAAAACCGGCTCCATGGATGTGGTGTTTCAGGCGGCCGGTATTACCGGTTCCATTTTCGTGGGGCTGACGGCCTATACCTTTATCTCAAAGAAGGATTTTTCTTTTCTTGGGGGCATCGTTTATGTAGGCCTTTTCGCGGTCATGGGCATCATGCTGGTGAATATGTTTGTCCAAAGCCAATCCGCTGACATCGCCGTTTCCGTGATCGGTTCGGTTTTGTTTTCCCTTTTTATCCTTTTTGATACCTCCCGGATCATGCGCACCCACGAGAGCGACGAATATGTGAGCGGGGCCTTGAGCCTCTATTTGGACTTCATCAATCTTTTCCTCTTTGTCCTGCGGTTGCTTTCGGGTGGCCGCCGCAACTGATTTCCCACGAAAATCATCCCACAATAAAAAGCCCCGCGAAATAGCAAGGCTTTTTTGTTATTAGTCGGGATTTTTTAACAGGCTTTTTAATGATTTCCCCTATGTGATCGCTCATCTTTTATATCGATAGGGGGATTCAACTGGGTCAGCTTTTCCATAAAACCCCCCATATGAGTTAAAGAGGGAAGGGTGAAAGAATCGCCATCTTTCAAAATGATTTCGTAAACCACGCTGATGGACCCTTTTTTGCTGATCGTATCCGTTATCCGGACCGACCCCACTTCCCGGATTGCCAGTGTTTTCGGAAGGAGAAAGCTTTTCATCACCAGCCATTCGTCATTTTGAAATTGAAGGGCGTAAGGCGTTAAAAACGCCCTGTAGAAGCCGAAGATAAACAAGAAAAGGGCGAGACACAAAAAATAAATCAACCTCTTGTCGCCGTTTTCAAAACCGGAGCGGGGATAAAAAAACCAGAAAAGCACCAAGGAAACCAGCAGCATCGAAAGGGAAGCCGCCCAATCTCCCTTCGGCCTTTGAAATTGAACGTCGGACTTTTTCGTAAATGCCTCCCGTATTGGGTGGATGATACGTTTTTCTATTTTAGTCTAATTTTCTGGAGGCTCGACTCCGAGCCAGACGAGAGCGTCTTTCATCTCGGTTAAAACCTTTATATTGACCCCGCGGTTGACGGCTACGGTTTCTTCGAATTTTCTAGAATCAACCAAAGGATGGCTCCCCACGAGGGCGTAACGGCAACTTTGAATTTTCCCGGTGGCAATCGCTCCAAAATACTTTGTCGCGGCGAGGACGGAAACGTTAAAGCGGTCCATCGTGGACATTTCACCCGTTACTTTACGAAAGTCGATCAAAAGTTTTTTGGGCTGGTGGCTTTTACAGGTCTCCAAAATTTGATTCGTGAATTCACCCGCTAAGGAAGCTTCATAATGGTCTTCATAGACCATCAAAAGGTATCCGGGAGGAGTTTCGATTTTAAAGGTGAGGGCCATGTTTTTCGCTTCAGGAGGCGCCGAATCGGCCGCCTTCGGAAAAATTATTTCACTGGCTATCATAAGACAAATTATACACTTTCTTCTCTTTTTAAATCATTGATTGTCCAACTTGGGTTTTTGGGTCAGGGTGCGACTTACTTCTCTTTTAAAAATGGGCACTTCTAATCTACCCTTCGGCTTGAGACCTCAGGGTGGTGGCGGGATCACATCGGGGGTTAAATCCGGGGTGGGGGCTTTGGTCAAGGGAAGCGGGGTAAATGCCGGTTTGGTGCCGCAATCCTTGTTCACGGAAACCGAAAAGCTTTTGCTCGTGAAGGGAATTCCACCCGAACGCAACTCATTCCCCGCCTCGACCGCGTAAAGGTACCAGGTGGGTTGAATATAGCCACGGTCCCGGGAATCATCCAGGAACTTCTTGAGGTCAAAATTATTAACGGAAGTCGTGAGGTTCTTCGCCAAATAAGCCACGTAATTGCGCTGGCCGCCGCTATCGTCCACGTCCCACCGCCAAATTTCCCAATTCATGCCGTTGAGGGTAACGGGCCCCATATCCGTCTTCCAGCCGTTGGTATTCCGGTAATCCAGCCAAATCATTATTTCAGCGCCCCCTTTGAACCCCTCCATTCCGCAGGTGTTGTCCGGGCAAAGCCAAATATCATAGGCCGCGTCCCACGCCCCCGTGTCCGTGGGCTGGAAACTCCAACTGCTTTTCACGCATTTCAACAGGCTTAAGGGGACCGGTAGGGGGCAATTGGGGCTTTGGAGTCCCCAGGCTCTGCCGTAAAGGATCGAGGGATAGGCGGCCACGATGTCGTCGTTGGGGCATTTGAAGTCGCCTTTTGTCACCGTGTAGGCCCCGGTTTGGTCGTCGATGCTGACGCACTGGGTGCCGGGACACTGGCCTTGGTTCCAGTAATCGGTTTGGACGATGTAGGAACCGGCGGTTACGGCCTGATAGCGGGCGCAGGTAGTAACGGTTCCAGCGGATGCCTGCCGGGGAAAAGGAAAGATGATGAGGCAGGCAAAAAAGGACAAGTTTTTTCGATTCATCGCTTCTCTCATTATCATCCAAATCATCCAATGGTGGGTTCCTCGATTGAACGGACTTGGAACCGAGTTTTTCTAAACTTATTGATCTTCAAAATTTTTGTTCAGTTTTGACCTAATGTTTTCAATGGACTTGCTCTTCTCTGGTTCCCGGATTGGGTGTTTTTCAAATTGAGAGGAATTCAACCAAGGGTTGTTCAAGCGGTGGGGATCATCCTCGTATCTGGGGAAAATATGCCAGTGGACATGGGGGATCTGATTCCCATAACAGGAGTAATTCATTTTCCAGGGTTGAAAGGCGTCGAATACCGCTTTCCCGGCGGTCATTAACTCTTGAAAAAGCCCCTGCTGTATATCCGGCGCGAGGTCATGTAATTCCCGAATGTGGTATTTCAATATCAGGAGGGGGAATAACCCTTAAAAAATTGGTGATCCCCCAGGACAAAAAATGAATTTTTGAACTCATGGATCAGTAAAGGGTTTTTGCCTTCTTTGGACGACGTCACCCTCTTGCAGATCAAACAATTAGGCATTTATTACCCCCCTCGTTAAGGGAATATAGTTAAGTCCATAAAGGAATATGGAGACATTGATGATAAAATGCTGCCTCTTCAACATAGATCGAAGATAAAGGCTTTAACGGCCATGGGAAATTATGCCCGCTGGAGATTATCAAAAACCAGCTTCCCTAAATTTTCTTTGTCCAATGCGAGTCTGTGTCGTGGACAGTTTTAGAACATTACATTGTGTTAATATTAATCCTTCTCATTCGTCCCGGTCTCGGCGGCGGCGGTCGCCGGCCTTTTCCTTGCCGCCCATCATGCGGGCCCCGCCACACCGGGTGCAGACGAACTTTCTCTTCTTGTGGGCCGAATGGGGCATCTCCCGCATCTTGATCTTGCATCGCCGACAGAACATAGGGTCTCCCCGTTTCGGGCCATCTCTGGTGTGGTCACAACCAACTCATTTCTATCTTACCACTGCCCGGAAATTGACATGCGGAAAGAAGTCGGGACAGGTAAAATTAACCAATTTTGGATTTCGGAATATTCTGGCGGTTCGGGCAAGTTCGTTGGGGACACTAGAAAGGTCATTTATTCATGCTGAGGAAAATATTCATTTTGACTTTTTTTTCGCTACCTCTTTTGTATTTGGCGGAGACTCCTGTTTTAGACAAAAACAGCCAAGTGGTTGGATACGCTTTTTTAAAAGGAAATGGTTTAAAGGAAGAAGTGGTCCTGAACGGAAACCCCTATAACAACTTGGGCGGTTATTATTTTAAAAGCCTTAAAATTATTGACGGAGTCGGATTGGCTTATGAGCTTGACGCTAAAGATGGATTCGACGATATGACCGTGGACAATTATATCGTCGCACCTTTAAGGAACGGGCGGCAGGAACAAATTTTAATTCTGCTTCATGGTTCGGGCGCGTCGGGATCGACGATGAAAGTTATTGAATGGGACGGCCGGAAATACGTTGAAACTTTGGGCGAACATTGTTGGACAGCCGATGTGCGGGATTTAGAAAACAATAGGGAAGCCCAAATCATTCTTGCTCAAAAGGACCAAGTTCCGCATATTTATGACTATGACCCCCGCCTTCGGAGATATGCCGTCTCGGATAGAAAACATTTAAAATATTTCAGGAAAATAATTGACGATTGCGAATGGGATATGGCTCACTATAAAGAAGATACCGCTTGGCTTGTTCAGTTGGGAAAGATTAGTGAGGCGGCAAAGATTATCGGGGATATTCCAAAAGCGGAAGACGCCCAGCGCCGCTTGAACGAATTGCGAATTAAAATAGCTGAAAACAATGCTTCTCCAACAAAAGTTCCTACTGAAGGGATAAAACAATGAGTTCTTCCAACGCTTCCAATCGAAAAGACCTCAAGCGTACCTATAAAGAAGCCCCGGTCGAGGCGGGTGTTTGGATTATTCGTAACCTCAAGAACGGCAAGATCTTATTGGGAGAATCCATCAATCTCGCCAGCCGCATCAACCGCCACCGTTTCACCCTGAACATGCAAAAACACGAATGTCCTGAACTGCAAGCCGACTGGAACAGCCAAGGTCCGGAAGCTTTTAGCTTTGAGAAGGCGGAATCGCTCAAGGTTCCGGACGACAATCCTTATTTCGATATTTATGGGGAGTTGAAGCGGTTGGAAAAGGCCTGGCTGGATAAACTGAAACCCTATGGTGAGAAGGGCTACCACACATGAAAAAAGTCATTTTTGGATTGATTGGGATGTCGCTGTTTTTGATGATCGCTTTTGGTGTCTGGTCTTGCAGTAAACCTGCCTCACCGACCCCTATCTATTCGATTACTTTAGACCTTACCAACAACACTTGCGATTCGGTCTTTACTTTGGATGGAGGCCAGCCAACGACCATCACCACCGCTAGTTACTCCGCGACACTTTATAATAATGTTTCGCCGGGCAACCATGTCATTGGCGTAACCGCCGGAACTAATTCGGTTAGCTGCACTGACGATATTGAGTTCACCCATTACGTCATTCAAATCAATTCGCTATGCCCACCCGCAACATTAACTTGTGGTTCCATCATACCGGAGTAGTTAAAATGATCTTGGTTACGCTGCTCATGCACATGATACCGGGATAACGGAAGAGTTCTCTAAACCCTATAATGGTCCACCCCTTGATGAATTCAGGGGATATGCACCGGCCATTCGTTCCCAATCCTAGATTCCCTTCCGGTGACAAAGGAGTTTAAAATGGAAATGGATCAGACCCCCTCTAAAAAAATCCTACTCGTGGACGACAACACCGCACTTCGCAAAATTACGGGAAAAATCCTGGAACAGGCCGGATACCAGGTGTTGGAAGCCGAGGATGGGGCAACCGCCGTCGCTTTAATGAAAGAAAAGCCCGACTTGGTTTTGCAGGATTTAGTTTTGCCAGATATTACGGGATATGACCTTGTCCATAAACTAAGGGCCGCTTCCGAAAATCCACTTTTGCCTATTTTGGCTTTATCGGCCTATCTGGGCCAGCCTGATGATGATTGGGATACCAGCAGCGGTTTTAACGCCTTGCTGACCAAGCCGTTTCATGCCGACGATCTACTGGAAGCCATTCGGGCCAATCTCCATCCGTAAGCGGGTTAACTTTTTAACTCGCTTGGTTTACCCCGCTCCCAAAAAAACGATTCTTGGTTTAAATATCTTGAGCGAGTGCCGTTAAAATTCCCGTGTTAATGCGGAACCCAAATATATATCGTTAAACCCTTTTCGAATTTTCGGTGCGGTCCTATCCTAAAAGCAGATCAAGTTTCTGTGAACGGCTTCCCCTTTTCGCAAATTTAAAGAGGGGAGCATCTCGTTCTCTTTGACGGGCTGATCAAAGAAAGCGGGACCGCACTCCCTCTCAGCCTTCCTTTTGGAGGTACTTCATGATCGATCCAGCGGGTGGTTTTTCGCAGGTCGTTCTTTCGGTGCTTTTCTTTCCGACTTTTTTCGAAAACAACATGATTGCTTTTGTCTGGGGAGCCGCCGACCCCTTCTGGCTGATGGCGACTAAGCGGGCCTTGCTACTTTTGCCCGTGGGCGCCGTGATCACGGCGCTCTGGGCCAGCATCCTTTGCCTGATCTCGGTCGTGGTCCGCCAGAAACGCAGGGACTTCTTCCAGGCTTTCCTGCTGACCTGGTGGGATTTGGGCAAAGCCATTTTTGCCTTTTGGGGCGGGTTCCTAAGATTTTTCCTCGTCTTGGCTAATTCACTTTTCGCATTTGTTCGTGCGGTGGTCACGGGCCTCTGGCTTTTGATCCAGGATATTCTTTTGGCGCCTTTCCGCCTCATCAAAACCGTGGCGGCGAATATTTCGGCGCCAGGGATTCCCTGGATCGCGGTGACCCTGACACTTGTCTGGTGCCTGGTGGAAGCGGTCATCTTCACTTACGTCATGACGCCTCTCGTCATGGACACGCTGTCCAACATGACGGGCGGGGAATTGACGGAGGCGTTCATCCGCATCCCGCTCTTTCTCTTTCTCCTATTCCTGATCCTGGGAAGTTACGCGGTGCTTTCCAATTGGACGGAGGCGCTGAAGACCCGCAACGTGGGGTCCATCGTCAAGATCACGGCGGTGGAACTGGTGGCGGTCATGGTGGAAGTCTTGTTCCTTTACCGGGAACTGGTGGATTCGCTGGTGCCCTGGTTCGCCCAGCACGCCTCCAAGGATTTCGATTTAGGCATCGGCGGTACCATGGCCATCGCCGTCCTGGCCTGGCTGGGCGTAAGGGGAATGACCTGGTTCCTTTTCGCTTCCCATGGCGTGCCCATCATTACGGCCGTCATCCAAGGCCGGGGATTGAAACCCACCGAGGCGGGAGAGAGAGCCCAGATTAAAGATACTTTCGCTTATACGGTGGGCTTTTATTACCACCTCAAGACGGACATGAAATTTATCCAGGAAAAGGGTGACGAGCTTTTAGGAGCCTTCGTCCTGCCGCCCCTGCAAGTGTTGTCGGCGGTCCTCAACTTTTTCACCCTACTCGTGACGGGGCACCATCTCTTTTCCATCCCCTTCAAGAGCTTCCGGGACGTGATGCATTCCAAAGAACTGATCCAAAATGGCAACGGGCGCAAGGATCGGAAGGAGACCAAACGGTCCAAGCCAGCTCCCGCCCCCCTGGAAGCGTTGAAGCGATCCAAGCCGGAGATTCCAGCTGCCATGGAGGTGAAGTCATGAATCGCTTTCCCTTTTTCCGAGCGGCGCTGGTCAGTGCCGGACTCCTATTCCTGTCCGGTTGCTCCTTCTTTAATCTCAACGAGGCGCCCCAACCCCGCATGGTGATGTTCGTGGGCGTGGACGTCAGCGGGTCTTTCTTAAAAGGAAAGTACTTCGATGACTCGATGGATTTCCTGGCCCATTACCTTTACGCCCATTTGAACGGCCTGGGGGGCCTGGAGGTTCCCAAGGCCCTTTTCGTGGGTTCTTTAGGGGGCATCCGGCCGGGCGAACCCAAGGCTTTTTATCCGATTGAAACCTTCCAGGGAAAATCGGTCGAGGAGATCGATGGCAAGTTGAAGGAGATTTTCCCCAAAAACAAACTGGATGCCTACACGGATTACAACGCCTTCCTCGACCAGGTATCGGACATGGTGAAGGATCGGAAGATGGTGCTGAAGCCCATTTCGGTGGTCATGGTGAGCGATGGTGAACTGGATGTGCCCGGCAAGCATGGCCGCCACGATTACCGCAGTATCGATTTTTACCCGATGGAAAAGCTTTCCCGCAACATCACCGTGCGGCTGCTTTACACCAGCCCCACGGTGGGGAAGAAGTGGGAGGACCAGATTCCCCGGCGGCGGGTGAAGGTTTGGACCCAGGACGCGGAAGTCGTGACGACCTGGAAGGACCCTAAAATCTTCCAGCCGGATCAGCCTATCGATAAGCAGGAGAAGTTCTTCGCCTGGCTGAAGGACAACGTGGATTTCAGCGTGAGGATGAAGAGGGTGGATTGAAAGCGAGTTCTGGCTGTGCTCATCTCTTTTCGGGTTGAACCGGCTCGGAAGTTTACCGAAACCTAACGGTTTTACCCTGGGTGCCTTTCGAGACATCCGGGGGTTTTTATTTTCAGCGATAAAAAAAGCTGGACTACCCTTGAGGTCCAAGCCTTTCACTATCTTGTAGGCGGGGCCGAGGTTGTAGAGGGTGTTTGTTACTTTTCTCATTCAAAATTTAAATAAAAATGGCATAAGCAAAGCGTCGAAGAAAATATTCCCGTTTTGAAATCGGACAGAACTCCAACAAAAATTTAAAGTGGCTAGATAAGTCAGGTCTAAATTGTTCATCAGATAAGGGATGGGTTAAATGGTTTACCCAACAACAGATATTTATTAATAAAAAATGGATACCGCATATGGAGGCGGTGACGATAACGCTTTTGAAGGCGATGTAGATTCGACTTCGAATTCTATTCATTTTTAGTAGGAAAAAAAGTAAACCTAACAAACCGAAAAATTGATTTATTAACAAACACTTAATAATCTATTAGTCAAAATTGCTCTAAAACAATTACGAACATTGGAACGAAAAATGCTTTTGTAAGAATTCTCGTTGAAGGCCTCAAGACGCAGCGCTCGCGCTGAGAAATGAGTTTTCAAATGGGTCAACGCTATCTGATGGAGTCCGAGGCGGAATCAAAGCGGCTTCTTGTCAAAAACTACCATGAGAAAACCGTCCAACAGCTCATCGAGACGGGCATTCAATCCATGCCGAAGGGGTCCCATTTCGTCGACGCGGGTTGCGGTATCGGCCATGTTGCGGAAGTAATGGGCAGCCTTCTCAAGAGTTCTTTCGATTCTCCTAAAATTACCCTTCTCGATTTTTCTGAAACAAGATTGTCAGGGGCTAAATCACGCCTAGACGAGGATCCGAACGTCAATTATCGTTATATTTCTTGCGACCTGACCCGCATCCCCCTGCCGTCCCATTCGGTGGATTACGTCTTCTGTCGGTTCGTGTTTGAATACCTCGCCGATCCCCAAGCCACTTTCGATGAGTTGTATCGGCTTCTCAAACCGGGCGGGAAGTTGGTGGTAGGGGATTTGGATTACAACTGCATGACCCACTATCCCCTTGATCCCCAACTGGAAGAAAGCCTTTTGAGCTTGGTGCGGACCCTTGAGGAAAATCATCTTTTCGATCCCTACGCGGGCCGCAAACTTTATTCCTTCTTCCACCGAGCCCAACTGGAGGACATCCATGTTCATTTTCACGATCATCATCTTTTTTACAGTGACTTGTCCCCCTCTGACGAATTTAACTGGTTGGCCAAAATAGACCGGCTTATCGAACACCAAAAAGAAGGTACTCTCCGGTTTAATTTTGACTTGAAGGCGTTCAAACAGAGATTTTTTGAGTTTTTGCGGTTGCCGGGACGCTTTAGTTATACGCCGCTTATTCTTGTGGAAGGAAGGAGGCCGATATGACGATGGCCGAAACAGAAAAGCACTTGATGACGGACAGGGTCTTGGAACACAGTATTTTTTCCAACCGGCCTATTTACATCATGGCCAAGGACGACCCGGATAAAAAATCCTCCTTTTTCGTGGAGGAAATCCTCAAGGATTGTTTTGTAGCGGAGATTAGCCCGGAGAACTCCACGAAGGTCAAGCACGAGAACCTGAGGGCCAAGGATCTGCAAGTGGTTATCGGGCACAAGGATCAGGCCTTTATCTTCGCTTCCCAGCTTATGGACTCGTTGGAGGAGACTCCGGGCAAAAAGAAAAAGAAAAAAACTCATTTTTTCTTTCGGAAACCTCCGACGGGCCTGTTGAAGAACCAAAGGGTGAGCCCTCGGTTTGCCCTCAACGACAATTCCTTTTTGCTGAAGGCGGAAATCAAGGTCTCGAGCAAGCTCGGTGATTTCACCTTTGAGACCAGGCACCTTGTGGATTTAAGTCAAACTTCCCTAACGCTGTTTCTGGACCGGGCCCAAGGTTTGGCCCTTCAGGGTGACAGGGTCAAGTCTCTGACCCTTTACAGCCAAAACGAGATCGTCCTCGAAACAGAGGGTGTAATTTTGCGCACTGACATGAAACGGATGAGCGAGCAGATCGGGAACAGCTATTTCGCCGTCATTGAGATGAAGCGGGAGCCCGTGCCGGCCCAATGGCCTCTATCGGAACAAAACGGGACTTGGGGCATTCGCATGGACCGGTCCAAGGCTTTCGTGGAGGCGGTACACTCGATCCTGCAGGGATATGGATTCTCTGGCGAGGTTCGTTATCTGTCCACCTCCAACGTTTCTTTTTCCGTTGAGAAGCAGGAGATTCCCTTCGTCGCCGGTATGGTCTTCAACGACGTTTATATCAACATCCCCCCCAGCGACCTCAAGCTCAAGGCCTGCCTTCAGATCACCCATTGCGATTTGGAAAATGATCCGGAAGGGAAGTGGTGCGTGGTTTTTGGGAAATTTCTCGGCGTGTCCATTGACCTGATCAAGGCGGTAAACCGCCTGAAAGACGGTTTGGTGGACCTTCGATTGGTCGAAGCGCAAAGGGAGGACTTTGACCAACTCATGGAGTTCTTCTTCGATTCAGGGTTCATCTATTCGGCCAAGCGCAAGCAGCTGCAAAAGTACTCCGCCGGGGTGAAACGGACAAACCTGAAACTACTCCAATCCGACGGCGCCATCATCAAAAAGGTCATCTTTAAGGATCATCGCGAGATCAAGGGGCATATCTCCGCGCTGAAATTCTTCGACCGAGCCTGGCTGGTCCAACATATGACGACGCACAATACCCCCGGTACCGCAATCGCGCGCGCCATCCTCAATTCCATCTCAAATTTTTTCCAGGATCCCGCCGCCAACCGGAAGGTCGGCACTAATTTCGTAACCTGTTACTACCAGCCTGGCAATCTCTATCCGGAGATGGTTTTCGGGGAGACCCAAAGGATGGTCGCAAACCCGGACATTTGTGGCACCACTGACCTTGATTTTTGTGTTTCAGCCGCGGCGGAGCCCGGACCAAAGGCCGGGAGGGAAAAATCTAAGATCAAATGTCATGAGGCCCAAGCGGAGGACCTAGCGCGCCTGGAATGCCTGTTGGTAACTCAGGGGCATTTCTTTCCCATCCGCATTGAGGGACTAACCGCAGAGGGAATGACGAAACTCGAGTTGTCAGTGGAATATGAAAAAATCGGCCTTTACCGCCGCCGCCGCATTTTCGTCGCTAAAGATTCGGATGGGGAGGCCGTCTACGCGATTTGTAACTATTCTTCACCGGGATGCAACTTGTCGGAACTGACAAACTCCTTCCGCTTTTATTATTCCGGTACCGGGTCGCTGCCGACCTTGGAGGCGGCCAACGCTCTCAGCCGGCATGTGTTGTCTACTTATCAGGCCACCGAGATGAACGCCCCAGCACTGCTTTTGGGTGCCAATCAGCCGATACCGGACAAGTTCAAAAAGATCCGCAAATATCGCTATTGGTACTTTGACGCAGCCTATTGTGACCTCTTTAAGAGAGTGTCTGAGTTTAATCTCTCCAACGCGAAGGAAATTCTAAAGAAACTCAAGTCGGGAGGCTCCGAGAACGCCGAATCTGGAAAAATAAACCGTGAGAAAACAGACCAAAAGGGTATGAAATATGAGTCTGTCTAGCGGCAAACCCCTTTACTCGGACAAGTTCTATAACGTCAAGATCATGAGGATTTATGTCGCCTACCTGAAAGAAAAGTGCCTTTGGCCCAATGAGAAGATCGAACATCTATTCGATCTTTGCCACTGCGACATCACTTTCCTGGATTCGGAAGACAACTGGTTCGACCAGGACTTGGCGGACCGTTTTATCGAAAAGGTTCAGAAGATGACGGGGGATGACCAAATCGCCTATAAGGTGGGCAGTTATGGCTTCTCCGCCTATGCCCGGGGTATCTCGGGAAGGTTGATGCAGGGTTTCGTCACTCCCCAGATTGTCTTCCAAAATATCGGCAAGAATTCTATGGCCTATAGCCGGGGTGCGGTTCTCAATCCGGTGAGGGTGTCCTCCAACGACGCCGTTTTAAGGTGCACCCCGGTAGAGGGATGCGACGAAAAGCCCTATCAATGCTTAAATCGCAAGGGAATGTTGGAGTCGGTACCACTTTTTTTCGGGTGCAAAGAATCACGGATCGTGGAAAACAAATGCATTCACTGGGGGGACAAATATTGCGAATACTTGATCGAGTGGAAGAACATGACCCTTTTCCCCAGTTCCGCAATCACCGCGGGGATTGGAGGTTCCAGCCTTGTGGCGGCCTATATGGCCACCCACAGCTCCCTTTTTTCGCTGGCCTTTGGGGCTGGTATGGGGCTACTCACCGATTTCTGGCTTCTTAGCCGCACCACAAGGGTTCTCAGGGAGTTGATCGTGGAGAAAGACAACGCGCTTCAGGAGTCGTTGCGCATTTTCAACCGGCGTTACGAAGAGAGCGCGCTGAAACAGAACCTCTTCTTCAGTGCCTTCCAATCCCTCTCGGTGGAAGAACTCTGCCTTAAAACAGCGACCATTGCCAAAGATATGATGAAATTCGATCGGGTACTGATCATGCTCAGTGATAAGGAACGCAACGTACTCAAGACCACCGCAGCTGTCGGTTTTGAGGGAAATCTGAAGGAGATTGTGGAGATGGCGGAATTCAATATCGACCCCACTAACACCACGGGTTTTTTCATTAATGTTTACAATACTCGGAAACCGCTTTTCCTTAGGGATATCACCCATAAGATGAGCAAGTTAAGTTCTCGAAGCCAGCAGCTGCTGAAATTGATGGGGACGAAAGCTTTTATCGTCGTTCCAATTGTTACCTCCGACAAAACAGTCGGTGTCATGGCCGTAGAGAACCTTGACGAATCCCGTCCCCTAATCAACGACGATATGGATATCCTCCTGGAAATCGCAAATTTGATGGGGCTTATCATTCCGAATGTGAAAAATTTTATTGCCATCAAAAAATCAGAGAAACTGGCCAAGTCTCTGGAGGAGCAGGAACGGCAACTCCGCCAGATTTTTCAGAAATTTATACCGGGCGAGGCGGTTTCGCGCCTTCAGCACTACGGAAGTGAATTCCTCACCGTCCAAAAGAGGATGGTGGATGTCATGTTCGTGGATATTGTGGGTTTCACCAGCTTCAGTGAAACAATCCCCCCGGAGGAAGTGGCCGATATCCTCAATATTTATATCGATGAGGTTCAGGAAACAGTTGATCTTTATGGGGGTAGGATCAACAAGATTATTGGCGATGGATTGCTCATCTACTTTGAAGAAGTAGGACCCAATTCGATTCGCGCTGGATACGCCATTCTGCAAGCCTGCGTCGCCATTAACCAACGTTTGACGATGAAAGGGTATCCTTCAATCTCTATTGGAGTCGGAGCGCACCGGGGCATTTGCAGCATCGGCTATATCGGAACGAAAGAAAGGCTGGACTACACTCTCATCGGCGACACGGTCAACGTCGCCTCGCGTATTGAGGGATATACTCGCAAGACCGGACCGTGCACCTTTTGTTTTTCCTCAACTTTGATCGACGCGGCGAAGGAATTTGACTACGTTTCCAAGGGGAAAGTACCATTAAAGGGTCGGGAAGAATCCATTGAGGTGCTTCAACTTCTGAAACCGTTGCGGAAAAAGAAAGTAGGCCCGATCGGGCCTACTTTAAAACAAGCCGCGAAGAATGGGTCCAAATTGAAGTCCACCGAAAAAGTTAGTCCGGATTTTCAAGAGCTCAAGTCTCCGGTGGTTGGACGCTTCAACTAAGGTGAGTTCTTTACCCTTAATATGAAAAAAGAACTAAGGACTTTGTTTTCAAATTAAAGGCCGGTAGATTTTCAAAACCCTTCCGAAAAGGAAGAATTCCAAGGGAACAGCTAGGAAGGGCTTTACTTAACAGGTTGTTTTTTGGAAAAAATACCGGCAATAATTTCAGCGAAACGGCTGGGCACTTCCAGCTTACGTGGCTCGTCACCGATGATGGGCTTGTCGAACAAAGCATATACCTGATTAATTCCTACGTCCTTAAACCAGGCGAGGCCCGGGTCCATCGCGCCGACGATCGCAATGCAGGGTATTCCCATCCTTTTCGCCATCTGGGCGACAGCTACAGGCGCTTTTCCCTCACGGCTGGAGTTGTCCAAGAGACCCTCGCCGGTGATCACCAGATCGCAGCCCTTCATTTGGTCTTCCAGTTTTAGAGTTTGGGCCACAAAGTCAAAACCACTTTCCAACTTGGCGCCCAAGGCCAGGAGGGCCATACCCATCCCGCCAGCGGCTCCTGAACCTTTTTCATTTTTCAGAAGCATTCCCGAAGTCTTTGAAAGTACTCCCTCAAATTGATAAAGACCTTTTTCCAACTCCTCGATAGCGTCGGGGGTCGCCCCCTTCTGAGGGCCGAAGAACCGAGCGGCTCCATGATCCCCCAAGACGGGAACATTGACATCGACCAAGCCAATGATATCGATTCCCTTGAGGGCGAGTTGGATGGGTTCCAAGTCAATAGATTGAATCAAGGACAGATGTTTGCCGGAAAGGCCTCTGGGAGGCAAGGTGCCTTTGGCCTTGAAGGTTGCGCCTAAGGCCTGAAGAAAGCCGAGGCCGCCGTCAATGGTGGCACTTCCGCCGAGGGAAATTTTTAAATGGAGCACTCCATGTTTTTTGACCGCTTCTAAAACAAGTTCTCCCGCGCCATAAGTAGTCGTTTCAAGGGGATTGCGTTCTTCCGGCGCCAGGCGAAAAAGGCCTGAAGCTTGGGCCATTTCGATAATGCCCGTGTCTTTTTGGGGTAGTTGGGCGATCCCATATTGGGCTTGTTTTGGACGCATCAGGGGATCATTCACAGTGGTAGTGAGGGTTTTTCCCTTGAGGAGATAAATAATGGAAGTTAATGTGCCCTCTCCTCCATCGGCCACGGGGCAGAGACGAATCTGGGCGTCGGGAAGGTTTTTTTGGATTTGGTTTCTCAGAATTTCGGAGACTTCCTGGGCTGTCGAGACTCCCTTGAATTTATCGGGGGCAATTAGGATTTTCATAGGCTCCTATCGCTGCTGAGTCTTGATTTACTTTCACCATTAGTGGTGAGAGGACTAAAATCTTTTTTAATCCCATGTGCCAATTAGTTTATCTTTTTGCTTCAGCGCACTAAACTAATCTGTCTATATCGGCTATTTTAAGGAGGAAAAATGACTCCGCAAGACCAATCCATCACTTCTTTACAAAAAGATTCCCTAACTTTTCCGCCTCCCAAAGCTCTGGCGGCCAAGGCCTACATCGGAACCTTTGAGAAATATAAGGAAATGTATGACCATTCTGTAAAAGACTCCCACGCCTTTTGGCTCGAACAAGCCTTCCGGGAACTCGTGTGGTTTAAAAAACCTAATCAGACTTTGGAATATACCTGGAATAGTTCCAAAGGCGTCATCCAACATACATGGTTTGCGGATGGAGAGCTAAATGCCGCAGTCAATTGTCTGGACCGTCATTTGACGGGTCCGGTGAGGGACAAGATCGCCATCCTTTGGCAGGGTGAAAAAGATGAGGAAGTCCGAAGAATCACTTATTCCGAACTCCACAAACTTGTCTGCCAGTTCTCCAATGTTTTGCTTTCCAAAGGCGTTCAAAAGGGCGACCGGGTTTGCGTTTATATGCCGATGGTGCCCGAGGCGGCAGTGGCCCTATTGGCTTGCGCCCGTATCGGGGCTATTCATTCGGTCGTGTTCGCCGGTTTTTCGGCGGAGTCCCTCAAAAGCCGAATCCAGGATTCGGACAATGTCGCGGTCGTGACCGCCGATGTGGGGTTTAGGGCCGGTAGGATCATTCCCCTTAAGAATATCGTGGATGAGGCCCTCAAAGATTGCCCGACCATAAAAAATGTCTTCGTCTTCCAAAGAGGGGACGGAAAAGTCGAGATGAAGGGTGGACGAGACCATTGGTGGCATGAAGAAATGAAAAAGGCCAGTCCCGAGCATGAAGCTGAAGCCATGATGGCGGAAGATCCCCTTTTTATTCTTTATACCTCCGGTTCTACCGGCAAACCCAAGGGGGTATTGCATACAACGGCGGGGTATTTGTTGTGGGTGGCGATGACCCACCGCTATGTGTTCGATTATCACCCCGAGGATCTCTATTGGTGTACGGCGGATATCGGATGGGTTACCGGACACAGCTATATCGTATACGGGCCTTTGGCTAATGGCGCTACCACGCTGATGTTCGAGGGTGTTCCTAATTTTCCCGACGCCGGGCGATTTTGGCAGGTCGTTTCTAAGCATAAGGTGAATATTTTTTATACGGCTCCTACCGCCATTCGGGCCCTGATGCGGGAGGGCGAAGATTGGCCGAAGAAGTATGATTTAAGCTCTTTAAAAATATTGGGATCGGTCGGTGAACCCATTAACCCCGAAGCCTGGTTGTGGTACCACCGTAATGTGGGGCGGGGGAATTGCCCTATCGTGGATACTTGGTGGCAGACCGAAACTGGGGGGTTCATGATTACTCCCTTGCCGGGAGCCCATACCCTTAAACCCGGAAGTGCGTCTCGGCCCTTTTTTGGGGTGGAGCCAGTTGTTTTGAGGGACGACGGTACTGAGTGCAGTCCCAATGAGGGCGGAAAACTTTGCATCAAGAAGCCTTGGCCCGGCATGATGCGCACCACTTGGGGTGACCACCAGCGGTTTATCAATACCTACTTTTCAACATTCAACAATATGTATTTCACCGGTGATGGTTGCCGCATCGACCAAGATGGTGACTATTGGCTTATGGGTCGCGTGGATGATGTGGTTAATATCTCAGGACATCGTATTGGGACGGCTGAGGTAGAAAGCGCTCTCGTGTCTTTTTCCAAAGTTTCCGAGGCTGCGGTAGTGGGCTATCCTCACGATATCAAAGGCCAAGCCCTCTACGCTTATGTTACCCTTAAAGAAGGCGTGGCCCCGACCGAGGAAATCAAAAAAGAGCTGATCCAGCATGTCCGCAAGGAGATTGGCCCCATCGCCCAGCCGGATAAAATTCAATTTTCGGAAGGGTTGCCGAAGACCCGAAGCGGCAAAATCATGCGCCGAATCTTGAGGAAAATCGCCGAAAATGACACCGGTAACCTGGGGGACACGAGTACCTTGGCTGATCCGTCGGTGGTAGAAAAACTGGTTCAAGGTAAACAATAAAACTTAAATCCATGCCTTTTTACGCTTGCGATCCTACTTTGTAGGAATGGTGTTTTTGATTTGGCCGAAGGATTTGAGGGAATTCACGGGACGAAACAAAAAACCATTTGGGTACGTCAAAACAAGGAAGAGAAGCACGCTTCGTGTGATAATAGTTCCGTCTAACCAATGAGAGGATGTTATGAAAAAGACTTTAATGATCTTGTTCGCTTTATCTTTAATACAGGGTGCTTTGGCCTTGGCCCAGGATGGCGGGGGCCGACATGGTGGGGGAGAAGGGGGTGGCGGAGGTTTTTCGGGCCAGAGTGGCGGTGGAGTCCAACCGAAGAAGCACTCGAAGGGGCCTAAAAATCATAAGAATCCTGGCGGTTGGAATCATGGAGGATCGACCTCGAGTCCTTCCGGAACCCATTCCTTTAATGCGAATAACGGAGCGTCCAACAACGCACCCCATCACTTCGGTTCAAATGCCTCGAGTCCTGGTAGCACGGGATTCAATAACGCCCAAAATCACTCCACCCATCCCGGGGGAAGTTTCAACCACTCCGTGCGAGTTCCGTCCAACTTAAGGCAAATGGGGATTAAGCATTTGCCCCCTACCCTGAATAAGAGCAATATGCTCTCCACGGATCCCCAACACTCTTCCATGGTTCAACCGCAAATGGGTCCCAGGGGGCAGGCTCTCCACGCCTCTGTGATCGCACCCACGAGCACGAACGCCGTAGTGGTGCAGAGCCATATGACAGCCATTAACCGTAGTCCTGCCGTTATGGCCAAAATCAATATTTACAATAGCCATGAAACGGTCGCGGGCCAGTATTATTGGCATAACTGGAACGGAACCAATTACTGCCATTATTATGATTCCTGGGGATACCACTGGTACGGATGGTATTGGGGCAATACTTGCTTTTGGTCCAGATGGTATGGAAATAATTGGTGGTGGTATGACCCGGGTTATGCCCGCTGGTGTTACTGGTATGACGGTTACTGGTGGTGGCAGGATCCGTACTTAAATGTGACCTATGTCTACAACAATGGTGAGTACACTTCTTCGGTGACCAATGGATCGTCGGTATCCACAAGTCCTTCGGCCGAAATCGATTTTAAGAGTAAGGACGGCACCCGCATGGTGAAAGTCGTCGGTAATGACGCTTTTCTCTATGATACGGTGGATACTGCCAACAACAAACCGTTCTATCTGGCTTCCAATATCAAGGATGTTCAGTATTCGAAAACGGATAATGGCCAGCCTTTGCAAATCATGCTGACCTTTAATGATGGCACGTCGCAAACATTCGATTCGGATGGCAATCCGATCAACAACGGTTCGAACAGCCCTGTAAATTGATGGTTTTCATAATGGCCTAGAAATTTTGTGAGGTACTAAAAATGGATTTTCAAGCTTTTGAAAAATGGATTAAAAACCTGAGTGAAGCCGATAGGGCTTTTCTTGAGCGCCATAAAGAGTGGAAGAAGGAATATCGAAAAATTCAGGAAGTGGGCGTTCTTTCCAATGGTTTTGCTGAAAAAACAATGGAGGTCCTGGAAGATGGTTCTGAAAGCGAAACATAGCTCTTTCTTTTAAAAAGTAAGTTCGAACCCCCTGGTTTTTCCTCGAAAATGAATTTGTAAGATCGTAAATGCCTCGACCGAGGTTACGGCCATTTAATATGATCGTGACTGGTTGTGTTGATGGTTTCTAACAATGGAAAGGTCGACCCAATGGATGTTCTTCGTGACGGGTTCAAATCGAGTAACGATGGGTTTCTCTTTTCGACAGTGACATTTTTTTTATTACTTGTCCCTTCTTTATTTTGGGGGATGGGTGTTTACCAAGTGGTGACAAAGGCCAATCGCTCCTGCCAATCCATTGACGAATCCGTTAAATCCAACGCTGTTTCCCTCGAATACCTGGTTGAAATTGATTCGGCTGGGTCGGCGATCTGGAAAAAAACGGATGCTCCGGAAGACATTCCAAAAGCCGCTCCCAGCGGATCTATGCGCAACGCGAAAGTTTATTTAAACGGCACCCTGCCGGTTCGAGTTGACTTGGAACTGAAAAGCCCCTCGAAGGAATGGGTTCATTATGTCCGCTATTATTACCGGGAGGATGGCACCCTGGAAAAAACTCATTCGGATTTCCGGCGATTTGGCGCTTACGAAAAAGAGAAGGGCATGGAGCAGGAGTTTTTGGTGAAGGTCCTCCGGGACAAATACTATGATTCAAAGGGAAAAATGGTTAAGAAAACAAGCCCGCGTTTTTTCAACATGAGCACCAAGCGGGAAATGAATAACGTTGTTTACACAGATGGTCCGTGGCCCATTTATCCCAAAGCGGAGCAACTGCCTTTTTATGGAATGTTGAAACCGACTGATTCACTCAAAAATTAAAAATCTTAAAAGAAGTTCATGATTTGTGCGGTTGCATCCACGCTTGATGTCCCCGGATGCGTCTTAACTTGAGATGGGCGGAAATTGAACCATAGAAAATTCCCCTGAGAAAACGTTCAAATAAACCATTTTGTCCAACGGGATTGTCCATTTCTACAAACCTGTTTTACTTTTTGGAATCCCTTGTGGTTTAAGTCGAAAAGTCCTTTAAAAACCCTTGAACTAGCATTCCACTTGGCGCTACTCTTGCATCTCTTCATAGTCGTCCAACGCATTTCGACGCCATGCTTTTTTTACTTTTGTCAATGTAGGGCTGTTTAAAGCCGATAGCTGCTTATCAATCTGACAAGGAGCCAACGCATGTCATCATCCCGCAAGAAGGTTGCCTTATCCATCGGGAAGGAAGTTTCTCCCGTCGAGAATTATATGTCTGAACCTGGACATGAAATCTTCGGATCTCTCGTATTTACCGACGCGGTCCAAAAGCAGTATTTGTCGAAGGATGTTTATAAAAAACTGCGGGCAACAACCATCAAAGGTGAACCGCTCGATCCTTCCATCGCTGACCAGGTAGCACAAGGCATGAAGGAATGGGCCTTGTCTCATGGCGCAACCCACTACACCCACTGGTTCATTCCCTTGACTGGTTTGGGAGCGGAAAAACATGATTCCTTTCTGGAGTACACAGCTGATGGAGGAGCCATCGCCGAGTTTTCTGGTAAAACCCTCATCAAGGGTGAGCCGGACGCTTCCTCCTTTCCCTCGGGCGGAACCCGTTCCACTTTTGAGGCCCGGGGTTACACGGCCTGGGATCCGACTTCTTCCGCTTTCATTCAAAAAGAATTGAACGGCGCCACTTTGACTATCCCCACGGCTTTCGTCAGCTATACCGAAGAAGCTTTGGACTTCAAGACCCCGCTTCTACGCTCGGTGGAAAGCCTCTCAGTCCAGGCCCTGCGCCTTCTGCGTCTGTTCGGCAATAAAACCGCCAAGCATGTGTTCACCAATATGGGGCCGGAGCAGGAATATTTCCTCATCGATCGCAAATATTATGAACTTCGCCCCGACTTGATCGCTGGCGGACGCACTCTTTTCGGCGCTCCCCCCTACCGGGGGCAGGAATTGGAGGACCATTATTTCGGGTCCATCCGTGAGCGCATCCTGGCCTACATGATGGACCTGGATCGGGAACTGTGGCGGCTGGGCATCCTGTCCAAGACGCGTCATAACGAAGTGGCGCCCGCTCAATTTGAGATGGCGCCCCTTTATGAGAAATCCTCCATCGCGGCGGACCATAACATGATCGTCATGGAGCTTATGCGTAAAGTGGCCTTGCGGCACGGCCTGGTCTGCCTCCTGCACGAGAAGCCATTCGCGGGCATCAACGGCAACGGCAAGCACAACAACTGGTCCATGGGGACCGACGAGGGCGAGAACCTGTTGGAACCGGGAACCACCCCGCACGCCAACGCCCAGTTCCTGGCCTTCTTGGTGGCCATCATCGCAGCAGTGGACAAGTATGCCGAGCTGCTTCGCATCGCAATCGCAGGTCCCGGCAACGACCACCGCCTGGGAGCCAACGAGGCCCCGCCAGCCATCATCTCCATCTTCCTGGGTGATCAATTGCAGGATATAGTCGACCAGTTGGAAAAAGGGCCGGCTTCCTCCAGCAAGTCGGGCGGAACCATGCAACTAGGGGTTTCCACCCTGCCCCCCCTTCCCAAAGATGCCACGGACCGTAACCGTACCTCGCCTTTCGCCTTCACGGGCAACAAGTTCGAGTTCCGCGCAGTCGGGTCCTCGGCCGCCATTTATTGGCCCAACGCAGTGCTGAATACCATCGTGGCGGAGTCCATCGATCGCATCGCCATCGAATTGGAAAAGGGCGGAGACTTGAATAAGACCTTGGCCACTATTCTTCAAAGGGAACTCAAGGAACACAAAAAAGTGCTCTTCAACGGCAATGGTTACGCCGCCGATTGGCACGCCGAGGCCCAAAAGAGGGGCCTGCCGAACCTCAAGACCACGGTGGACGCCCTCAAGGCCATGCCGAAAAAAGAATACAAGGAGCTTTTCGCCAAGTACAAGGTCCTTAACGAGAAGGAGTATGAGGCTCGCGAGGAAATCATGTGGGAAAGGTACGTGAAGATCACGAATATCGAGGCCGGTGCCACGGTTGACATCGCCCAGAACCAGATCCTGCCGGCGGTTCTCAAGTACCAGAGCGAACTGGCGGAGACCATCCAGGCCACCTCGGCTGTGGTGAAAACCGGCCAAAAGGGCCAAACGGCCCTGCTGGAGGAAGTCACCAAAGGCGCCAGCGAGTTGTATGAGGCTGCTATGGCCCTGGACAAGCTCATTGAAAGCGCGAACAGCGGGTCCAGCCTGCACCAGATCGCCGCTTCCTTCAAGGACTCGGTCATCCCGGGTATGCTGAGGGTCCGAGAAATCGCCGACTGGCTGGAAGGCCTGGTGAGCGATGATCTCTGGCCCCTGCCGAAGTACCGGGAGATGCTGTTCCAGTACTAAGCTGGCTGCCGTAACTGAAGGGCCGTTCCCGAAAGGGGATGGCCCTTTTTTATTTCCGCGGGGTTCTATTCCCAAAAAGAGGAGCGAAGAGGCCTTCTCCCCCATTCTTTTCTGCTTGTTCCAAAACCCACTCGCGAAGCTTGTTTTGGGCGCTGGCGAAAGGCAGCTGGATCAACTCTTTGCCCGCGACCCATTTAAAATCCTTCGAAAACTGGGCGCTTTTCGGCGGGGGTGAAGGGAAAAGCCTCAGGCGAACCCTATGATGGGTGATTTGATGGCGCACTTCCAGCGAAGTCTCACCGTCGGATTTGGTTTTTAATTCCTTGTCCAATTTGGCGCGGGCTTCCTCGAAGGTTTTTCCTTCGGCGCTGGGGAATTCCCACATTCCCTTCAGCCACTTTTCCTCCTGGGACCGTTTTTTCACGAGCACCAGATCCTTTTTCTGGATCAGGAAAGCCGCCATCCGGATTTCCACCGTTTCCTGCGCCTTCGGCATTTCGGGCAACTCGTTTTGGAGCCCTTTTTGGGAAGCTCGGCATTGGGTCAAGAGAGGGCAAAGCAGGCATTGGGGGTTGTCGGAAAAGCAAAGCGTTGCGCCTAATTCCATGACCGCCTGGTTGAAGTCCCCGGGACGGTCCTTGGAAATCAGGGCCCGGGCTAGGTCCCAAACCTTTTGGTGGCCCTCACCGGTTTTCAAGTTGCCCCTTAAAAGAAAAAGCCTGGAAAAAACCCGGATGACGTTTCCGTCCACCACCGGGTGGGGTTTTTGGAAGGCGATGGATAGGACGGCTCCCGCGCTATAAGGCCCGACGCCGGGAAGTTTCGTAATTTCTTCCAAGGTGTCGGGAAGCTTTCCGTTGTAATCCCCTACCACCATTTGGGCGGCGGCTTGGAGGTTCCGAGCCCGGCGGTAGTAGCCCAAGCCTTCCCAAAGTTTCAGCACTTTTTCTTCCTTGGCTTTTGCCAGGGACTTCCAGTCCGGCAGTTCCTTCAGGAAACGGTGGTAATAGGGGATGACGGTTTTCACTTGGGTTTGCTGAAGCATCATCTCGGAAACGAAAGTGGCGTAAGGGCTATGGATGCCGCGCCAGGGCAGGTCCCGCTTGTTATGGTCATACCAATGGAGAAGCTTCTTTTGAAAAAGCGCGGGATTTGGGGAGTTTTCCTTGGTGAAGCGTGCCATCAAGCGAGCTGGGTTATTTCGTAGGTCTTCAAGGGTTCCATGGTACCCCTGATGGCGATGGAGTTTAAGGGATTGGCTTTGGCACCGCTTTTGATTTTATCGTAAGTTTCCTCGGAAAGGACCGTTTGTCCCGGGGCCGCCATGGCGCAAAGGCGGGCCACCACGTGAAGGGCCTCGCCGATGATGCTGTAATCGTAATGCTTGTTGGACCCCAAATTGCCCGCGACGACTGTGCCCGTATGGATTCCGATTCCCACCGTGAAAGGCGGGTACCCTTTTTTGATCCGGGAAATATTGAAATCCCTCAAAGCCTCTTGAATTTCCAAAGCGGCCCTTACCGCGCGCTCTTCCTTGTCCTCGTGGGTGAAGGGCGCGCCCCAAACGGCGATGGCGGTATCGCCGATGAATCTATCCAGCATTCCCTCGTGTTTGAAAACGACGTCATTGATGATGCCGAAATATTGATTCAAGGCCTCCACGAGCGCTTCCGGTGTCATGTTCTCGCTCAGGGTGTTAAAACCCTTGAGGTCGGCCCGCAGCAAGGTACATTCGCGCTTTTCGCCCTTGAGGGAAAAATAATCCTTCTCGGCGAGGAGCTTGCGCGCCGCCTGGGGATCAACCACTTTGCCTAAGATCAGTGAAATTCGTTCCTTTTCTTTCAGGCTTTCCAGCATTTCCTGAAGGGCGCCGCCCAATTGTCCCCACTCGGTCCAGGGATCTTGGGGGATCGAACCATTGAGGTTGCCTCTGGAAATGTCGTTTATGGATTGGAAGAGACGATGGAAAGAAGAGACGTAATATTTGACGCCAATTCCCGCTAAAACCAGTACGAGGAAAAGGATGAGAAGACCCATCGTCAGGATGCGCCGTTGAGGCGTCCCTTCCACTGTTTGGGTTTGTTTCACAGGCTGGAAAACGGCCAGGTAAGCCATGGGCTTTTGGTCCAATCCCATAAGCGCGAAACCTCTTTCGAGAAAAGGATTGGCGCCCCAGGTGACGGGGAGGGCGGGTTGGGGGCTGGTGGTTTCCGGAAGCGAGGGAAGATGAATGCGCGGGGCTGGGATGGAACCAGTGCACCAGGTTTGGGATTGGGAATAAAGGGCTATGTCGTTGACAGAGATGTTTTTGAACGACTTCATCAAGCTCCCATCGATTTGGGACCCCACGGCGACCACGCCCAGAATTTTATCTTTGCCTTCCACCGGCACCAAAAGAGTGAGAAAGGTTGAGTCTTGGAAGGTAAAAAGCCCGCCCGTTTTGGAACCCGCCAAAGCCAGGTCCATTCCAGGCCAATCCTTGACGGAGGCCAACATCAGCTTTTTGGATTTGGGGTGGGATTTTGTTTTTTTGGCGGTGGCGGTCGGCGAGGGGGAGGGAGTGGGTTTGGTTATTCCCCGATTGTTGTAAAGGACATTGCCGTTATGGTCCGTTAGCAAGAACAAGGCGGCGGGGTTTTGGCCTAATTCCACTTCGCTAAGGTTTTTGAAAGGGCTAACCGATGTGACCGGGCCTGCCAGGGCCTTTTTAAGGCTCTCCTTGGCGGCGAAATGGAGAGCGTTGAGAAGGTTGCGGTTGAATTCCTTGTCATAAATTTCGGATAACCCGTTGAAGCTTTGGGACAGGGAAGCCTGTGGATCGTTCACCACTGTGGATTTGACGCTCTTCTTCAAAGTCGAGGAGGCCATCCAAATAAAAAGGCCGAGGGGGAGGATGGCCAGAACGAGGAGGAAAGCCGGCACCAAGCGGAAGTTTTTCAAGTTTTGAGGCCCTTCTTTGGAAAAGCTGGGTGAGTCATGACCGCTACTATATTAAGGTTTCCCGAAAATTCAATCTTCCGGCCCCTATTGAATATAGCCTCCTTTTTGGAGGTTCCAGAGCTTCCGGTATAGCCCTGGCTTTCGGATCAGGGACTGGTGCGTTCCTTGTTGGACCACTCTTCCTTTGTCCAACACGACGATGATGTCGGCGCTCATGATGGTGGAAAGCCGGTGCGCGATCAGGATGGAAGTGCGCCCCTTCATCAGGCCTTGGAGGCCTTTCTGGATTTCGTGCTCCGTCTGGGAATCCAGCGAGGAAGTAGCCTCGTCCAAAACCAATATTTTTTTGTCGGCCAGCAGGGCGCGGGCGATGGAGACCCGTTGTTTTTCTCCGCCCGATAGCTTGACTCCGCGTTCGCCCACGATGGTATTTTCCTTTAAGGGGAGCGCCTCGATGAACTTCCCCAATTGGGAGAATTGAATGGCGGAAAAGACCTTTTCCCGGGAGGCCCCGGGGTTGGAGAAGGCGATGTTGTTATAAAGCGTATCATCGAAGAGGATGCATTCCTGGGGCACCATGCTTAGGCTGTCCCGCAGGGACTCCTGGGCCACCTCCGCTATGTCGGCCCCGTCGATAGTGATGGTTCCGGTCTCCAGGTCGTAAAGCCGGTAAAGCAAGCGGATTAAAGTCGTCTTCCCGGCCCCCGAAGGCCCCACGATGGCCACTTTTTTGTGGGGAGGTATTTTCAGTGAAAAACCGGACAGGACTGGCCTTTTCCGGTAGGCGAAAGCCACATCCTTGAAAGCTATGGTCCCTTGGGACGGCCGCAGGGGTTGGGCGCCCGGTTTATCTTTGATCTCGTTTTCGATTTTTCCGTATTGGAAGAGGTCCTCGAAATCCGCCGTAGCCCGGTAGAGGTTCCGTATGCCGTAGACGAAGCTCGAAAGGGGTCCCAGAAGGGTGCCGAAAGTCGTGTAAATGAAGACGAAGGTGCCGATGCTGATGGCTCCCGCCATCAGGCTTTGAACTGAAAAGTAAACCAGGAAAAAGGCACCCAAGCCCAGGATGGATATCTGCCCGGATTCCAGCATCTTGTAGTAGTTCCAAAAATCTAATTGAAGCTGTTTGGTCATTTCGCTCAACTTGTTGAAGCGGTTTTTTACGTCGTTTTCTTTCGCGAAAAACTTGATGGAGTCGATATTGGTGAAGACGTCGGCGATGTTGCCCTTTTCCAGGTCGGACATGTTGTTGAAACGGGCGTTGGACTTTCTTTGCTTCTCGTTCAGGAGGAAGGAAAAGACGATATAAGCGAGAGTAGTTGTGAAGACCACCATCCCAACGGGCAGGGTGAAGTAAAAAATGGAGCCGCTGACCAGGATCATTTGGAAGAAAAGGGGAAGAATTTGGAAGATGATGACATCCGTCATAGTTTCGGCGGCTCCCGAACTCCGGGAAAGCCGGGAAATCAGGGAACCGGTCTTGTGGGAAGTGTGAAAACCGTGGGAGAGTTCCAAAAGATGGTTGAAATAAAAGCGTTTGATGTCGGTAATGAGGTCCGTCTCCAGAAGGTTGATGGAGCGCAAATAAAACCATCTTCCGATGGCCCTCGCCGCTGGAATGACCAAAAACAACCCGAAAAGCACGGGGAGAGAATGGGTGAAGTCCTCTGAGGTGATTTGATGGTGGGTATATTGGGTTCCAGCGTCGATAATCAACTTAAAGGCGTAGTTAATGGCCAGATCAAGGGAACTTAATATGAACACCAAGAAAACGAGAAAAAGGGCCGTCCATTTATATTTCTTCAGGAAGCCGAAATAAACGCTCAGGTTATATTTAAAGTCGATTTTTTCATCGTCGGATACCTCGATGCCGGCCATGCGCGAATAACTCCCAATTTGTAATGGATCGAATCCAAAGGTGTGAAATAGATTTAAGTCGAGGAGTTACTTTAAGGGAGGGAAGGGTGAAGTGTAAAGGCGTCTCACAAACTTGGCTTTAGTGGAAATGTTGTTGAGGGCCGAAATAAAAAAACGGATGGGGTTTGGGCGGCCCATCCGTTGGGAAAAAAGATTGTTATGGAATTATTTAGTGGGACCCGTGCTGTTGTTCGTGGGGCCGACGCTGTTGGCCGCCGGGCCCTTGGAACTCTTCTTGTGTCCGTGGTGGTGCCAGTTGCATTTTTTACCGCTGCAGGTGGACGAGGTGCCGTCCGCCAGGGCCATGCTTGAAACCGCGGCCGTGAAAATCATCGCCAAACCAAGTGCCATTATTTTTTTCATTTTCTCTCTCCTTGATTAGGATTTAAAAGTACCTCAAATCCCTTGGGATTTAGACGCGCTATTTCCGAAAAAGTGTCGGCCTTGACCGAAAGACCCGGGGGGTGATACCC
The DNA here is from genome assembly GCA_963836235.1 of uncultured Pseudomonadota bacterium. Taxonomy (GTDB): domain Bacteria; phylum Oederibacteriota; class Muellerivitia; order Muellerivitales; family Muellerivitaceae; genus CAWJKT01. Next base: position 49,154 of record CAWIIP010000004.1, read on the forward strand.
CTTCTTTCTTTCCCAATTGCTTGACCATCGGTTTTTAAAATAGATATTATGGGAACCAGTCACCCGTTTAAAACCCATTGAAAGAGAGTTTATGGCCCTACAACAAGAGCTGGAAAGAAGCGGTTCTTGGTTGTTTCGATATCGAAGTTTTATTCCCCTGCTGGTGGTCCCTTTTTGCGCCTTTTGCTTGTATTCTTCCGGCGATTTTAACCGTACCCACCTTAACAATGACCTCTGGCAATCCATTTGCTTAATCCTGTCCTTTGTTGGCCTCGCGATCAGGGTCGTCACCGTGGGCCATGCCCCCGTGGGAACTTCCGGGCGAAACACCCAGCGCCAAGTGGCGGATACTTTAAACACGACGGGAATGTATTCGATCGTCCGGAATCCTCTGTATGTCGGGAATTACCTGATTCTCTTAGGTTTCCTGGCGGTATTTCAAGACCTGTGGCTGGTGCTTTTAATCACCTGCCTTTATCTTCTTTTCTATGAGCGGATCATCATGACGGAGGAAGCTTTCTTAAGGCGGCGTTTTGGAAAAACCTTTGAAAAATGGGCCGATAAGACCCCCGCTTTTATCCCCCGGTTCTTCCAATGGAATGCCTCCCGGCATTCCTTTTCCTGGCGGGAAGTCCTCAAACGGGAATACAACGCCTTCTTCGTCATTACCACTTTTTTTTCATTGGCCGATTTGGCGTTTGAATCCCTGGCCGCGGGCCGGTGGACGATGGACCCGGTTTGGAGATGGGTTTTTGTCACGGGCGTGGTTGTTCTGATTGGCTTGCGGACCCTGAAACGCCAAACAAAGTTTTTAAAAGCGGCGTGACGGTGAAAGATTTAGTTTAAGTCCCCGCTTTCGGTGCGCCAGCCGAAAAGGACCGTGAATTCAATTCACCAAGGTTTACTTGCCTGGTTGGCCCATGATCTTTTGGAAACCCGTCAAAAGTTGGGGATCGTCGAAGTTGAGGGTCCGCCGGTTGAAATGCTCGCCATTATCCCAAAGCATCGGGCAGATCCCCAGCCCGTAGACCTTTTGGGCCACCGACAAAATGTAAAGGCGCACGCTCTCAGGTTCCTTGGCCTTTACGGTCGCGCCATATTCGCCCAGGATGACCGGGATGCCCTGGTCCAGGAAACGGGGCTTCAGTTTTTGCATGTTCGTGTCCAGTTCGGCCAAGTCCTCCTTTGTCCCCCAGGTGGTCCGCATCTTGCCCCAGGACTCGTCCTTTTCCAGCCCGGCGAAGGTATAGGGCGTGTAATAGTGAACTGAAACGATGGAATGGTTCTCCGGGTCTTTCGGCAGGACGAAATCCGGGTCCACCGTCAGGTCGATATCCGTGGCGTATCCGGCGATCAGGAGGTGGCGTTTGGCGTTCAGGCCTCCGGATTTGCGAACCAGATCGACAAAGGCCTGGTTGATGTTGTTGAGGATGCCATAGGCCTTTTGCTTTTGTTCGGGATTCGCAGGCCCATAGCGGTTCCAAACGTCGTTGAAGCAGCCTTCCTCGTTCAGGGACTCGAAGATCAGGCCGCCGGGATAATCCTTGAAATAGCCCGCGATCTGCGACCACATCCGGGTATAGCGCTTCATGGATTCGTCGTATGCCATCGGGAATTTGGACCACCAGCCGCCATCCCAGTGGATGTTGACCACCGCGATCATTCCGTCATTATGGACGTAATCGACGATCTCCTTGACGCGCGCCAATAGGGAAGGGTCGATCGTGTAATTGTCCCCCATCATGTTCGACCAGGCTACGGGTATCCGGATGGATTTGAAACCGGCCGCCTTGATCGCGTCGATCATTTCCGGGGTGGTCTCGGGATTGCCCCAAGCGGTCTCGAAACTACGGACACTCGGTCCCTTGATCCATTCCCCGGCGCAATCCATCGTGTTGCCCAGGTTCCATCCCAGCCCCATGCGCCGGACGACCTCCACCGAACTCAGGTTTTCCAGGGCCGCGGGAGCGGCGTTTTGGGCGGGCAGGTTTACGGGAACCAAGCCAGCTAAAAGCGCCGCGAAACCGAGCCGGAAAACAGAAAGATAATTTCGGATGGACATGGACGGACTCCCTTAATTTTTGAGTAATATAAATTCACTTCAGGTGGATAGCCAAACAAATGAAGGTTATTATTGCGTGGAAACACTCGAATTTAAGCCTTATCGAAGGTCCGCTTCCGAAGTTCGCTTCCGAACCAGACCATTTGATGATTCCAAGAATTCCTTGCCTGTCCACGTATGATATTATTTGAATCTATATGATCCTCCCTTATAAGACAATTTATATGGCGGTCTCAGCGATCTTGGTTTTATTTCTCCATGACCAGTCTTTTCTCCGGAAGGTCCCTCAGAACTCGGCCCTTTTACGAACCAGTAAGGCGGGTTACGGCCAGATCCCCCTCGCCTTTGAGGCCAACCAGGGCCAAACCGATCCTTCCGTTAGGTTCCTTGCCCTTGGAAATGGTTACAGCTTGTTCCTCACTCCCACCCAGGCGGTTTGGGCCCTGCGGGACCGCCCCCGTCGGACGAGGTCCCGTTCCGCTTCCCGGACTTCTCCCGAAAAAACAGACTATCTTTGGATGAGTCTCAAGGGGGCTGACCCCAGGTGCCGGGCCGAAGGTTTGGGAGAATTGCCGGGGAAGAGTAATTACTTGGTGGGCCAGGACCCTTCCCGGTACAAGACCAATACCCCCCAATTTGCGAAGGTCAAATTCACCGGTGTCTATCCCCACATCGACCTTTTCTATTACGGTTCCACCGGGGGAAAACTTGAGTACGATTTCGTCCTCCAACCCCACGCCCGCCCTGAGGACATCCGTCTCCAGTTCCGCGGCGCCAAGAAGTTGTGGTTGAGGGATGATGGCAGCTTGGAAGTGGCGATGGGCCTCAAAAAAATGTCGTTCCAACTTCCGGCGGTCTATCAGAGTGGCACCCAAGGCAGGGAAACCTTGAAGGGGCGGTTCGTGCTGCGGTCGGGGAATGAGGTGGGGTTCGAAGTGGCGGGTTACGACCCCTCAAGGCCCCTGGTCATCGACCCAACCTTTACCCTGGTTTATTCCACTTATATCGGTTCCACCGCCGCTTACTTTCATAACGAGCTCGCCGACTTTTGCGTGGACCCTTCCGGGTTCACTTATTTGGTCGAACCGGGTCCTGGCGGTTTTCCTTATCCCACCACCTCGGGGGCTTTTCAAACGACGGACAAGGGCACGATCAACGCCATCATCGTGAAATTGAACCAAGCCGGGTCGGCGTTGGTTTACGCGACCTACCTGGGGGGATCCGTGGAGGATCAGTGCTTTTCCATCGCCGCTGACGCCGGGGGGAACGCCTACCTGACCGGTTTCGCCGGCTCGTCCGATTTTCCGACAACGCCGGGGGCCTACCGGGCCGGCCCGCCTGTCGGCCCCGACGCCTTCGTTGCCAAGCTCAATCCCACCGGGACCGCGTTGGTCTATTCCACCTTGCTCGGCGGGTCAAGCCAGGACGTAGGGAGGAGCATCGTGGTGGACAGTGACGGGGACGCCTATGTGGGCGGGTACACCCAATCCACCGATTTTCCCACCACCTCCGGAGCCTTTATGACCACGAAACCCAGCGGGAGCCAATCCCTTTTCGTCACGAAAGTAAATCCCACGGGGACCGCCTTGGTCTATTCCACCTACTTGGGTGGATCGGGGAACGACCAGTTGGACGCCCTCGCAATCGATGGGTCGGGCGACGCATATGTGACAGGCATCACTTCTTCCACGGATTTTCCCACGACATCGGGAGCCTACCGGACCACCGCCAGCGGCAGTTCGGATGCCTTCGTGACCAAGCTCAACCCCACGGGTACCGCTTTAGCCTATTCCACCTACTTGGGGGGCAGCCAGCAGGACGAAGGCCAAGCCATCGCAGTGGATGCCTCAGGTAGCGCCTATGTGACCGGTTATACGGCCTCCGCGGACTTTCCCACGACCCCGGGTGTTTTGGGCCTGAGCCTGACGGGGACTGAGAATTGTTTCGTGACGAAATTGAGTCCCGCGGGGAACAGCCTAGTCTTCTCCACTTATTTGGGGGGAAAAACGGTTGATCTGGGTTACGGCATCACCGTGGATGGGTCGGGCCAGGTCTATGTGGGGGGGCTCACGGGCTCGTCGGATTTCCCCACAACCCCAGGCGCGCTCAAAACGACCTTTATCAGCTCCACGACCTTTTTTTCGCTCCTGAACCCTACGGCCACTTCACTGCTCTATTCAACCTTTTGGGGAGGGTCCGGTGGCGAGGATGACGGGGCACGGATCGGATTGGATTCTTCCGGCGCCGTCTATCTGGGAGGGGGCACCTATACCAGCGATTACCCCACGACTGCGGGGGCTTACGAAACAACTCATGCCGCCGATAGCGAGGACCTTTTCGTGGCCAAACTGGTGATGGGGATCACCAATTCCCCCACCGCGACCAACAGCCCGTCACCCACACCAACCCTTTCCAGCACGGCTACTCCGACCTCGACCGGCAACGCCACCAACACCCCCACCTTCACTCTTACTTCTACCTTCACCTCATCCATTACCGACACACCCACTCCGACCGGCAGCTGGACCTCAACTCCCACCGTGACCGAGACCTTTACCCCGACAGGGAGCTACACCTTGACCTTCACCCAAACTCCCACGGCTACCTTGACCCCTACGCCGACCAATACACCGGCCCTCACTTTCACACCCACCGGCACGTCCACCCTGGGATCGTCTTCCTTTGGTTTCTGTCCCCCCTATCCCAACCCCTCGGATGGTTCGTCACCGGTTTCTTTTTGCGTCGATGTGCCCGAAGGGTCCTTGGTCGATCTGGGCATTTACACCACGGCTTTCCGGAAGATCTACGGCCGCCACCCCACTCTTTCGGGCCAAAACTTCCTGAATTGGAACTTGAGGGATGATTGGGGGACTCCCGCAGCCAACGGGGTTTATTACCTGAAAATTCAAGTTACGGGAATCCAACCCGTGACCAAGATCTTCAAAATACTGGTTATCCGTTAGGAACATGAATGAAAAAACATCCAAGATCATTTGAATTTTACCGGCTCTTTTCTGTCATTTTTTTAGTTGGCGGATTTGTGGTCGTAATTTTTGATCCGAACCTTCTCGCCGGTATTTTTCATCGGGCCGCTGCCCTGAAATCGACTCGACAAGATTCTTCCGGGGAAATGAAATTTAAAAGATCCTACGGCCAACTCCCATTGATCTTCGAACCCAACGAAGGCCAAACCGATCCCCGGGTGAGCTATTTCTGCCGGGGCGCGGGATACAGCCTATTCTTGACCCCGAAAGAAGCGGTGCTCACCTTAAGACAACCCGAACCACCATCCCGCCATCCGGGCCGCGAGAAGGGCCAGGCCTTGCCTCTCGAACCGTCCCGGGTCCGGGAGAGGGTGTTGCGCATCAAGTTAAAAGAGGCCCAATCGCCTTCCTCGGTGGAGGGGATGGATAAATTGGAAGGTACCAGCAATTATTTCATCGGCAAGGACCCCCGAAAATGGCGCACAGGGATCCCCCAATTCGCCAGGGTGAAATTAAAGGATGTTTATCCCGGCATCGACATCGTTTATTACGGCAACGGGGGAAAATTGGAGTATGACTTCGTGGTAAAACCGGGGGCCGATCCGAGGTCGATCCAGATGGCTTTTGAGGGCACCCAAGGGATGAAGTTGGTCGATGGCGATTGGGTTTTGAAAGCGGGGAAAGACCAACTGGTTTTTAAAGCGCCCGTGATCTATCAGCCGCAAGGGGGCTCGCGCAGAAGGGTGGAGGGACGGTATGTGCGGATGGGGCCTCATCAGCTGGGTTTCCAGGTGGATGGCTATGACCCGACGCGAACGCTTGTCATCGATCCCGTATTAGATTATTCGACCTATTTGAGCGGGAGCGCCTCGAACCAGAGCTTCGGGATCGCGGTGAACTCCAGCGGAAATGCTTATGTGATCGGACAGGTTACTTCCATTACTTTCCCAACGACGGCAGGGGCCTTCCAGACCGCCCCCCCTGGCGGTACCTCGGACGCTTTTGTCTCGGAGCTGAACGCCGCCGGGACGGGGTTGGTCTATTCGACCTATTTGGGCGGGACGGGGATAGAGGGCGCCATGAAGATTGCGGTGGACGCCGCGGGAAATGCCTATGTGGTGGGAGTCACCAGTTCCACCGATTTTCCCATCACGCCCGGAGCCTTCCAAACGGCCTCCACGGGGGTTACCTATAACATTTATTTGACCAAATTGAATCCCGCCGGGACCGCCCTCGTTTATTCCACGTACTTTGGCGGGAATGCCGACACGCAATGCGACGCCCTCGCAGTCGACAACACCGGGCAGGCTTATATCGGCGGCTTTTCCAGCGCCACCAATTTACCCACAACGGCCGGCGCCTATCAAAGCACGATGAAGGGAAGTACCAACGCCTATGTGGCAAAGTTCAACGCCCTCGGGACGGCTTTGGTGTACATGACTTATCTGGGAGGGACCAATTATGACGGTCTTTCTGGGATCGCGTTGGACCCTTCGGGGGACGCTTATCTCTGCGGCGGGACCCGCTCCGTCGATTTCCCCACGACCGCCGGAGTTTTTAAATCGGCTTATGGCGGGGGAATCAATGATGGCTTTGTGGCCAAGTTGAATCCCACTGGTACTGCCTTGTTGTACTCTACTTACCTGGGTGGAAGCGGGAACGACAGCATCTCCGGTATCAAAATAGATTCTTCGGGAGACGCCTATATTGCCGGCGGCACCACTTCCGTGAATTTCCCCACCACCGCGGGCGCTTATCAAGGCGCGTTGGCGGGAAATACCAACGTCTTCATCACTGAATTAAACCCAACAGCCACTTCATTGATTTACTCCACCCTCCTGGGAGGCAGTAATAATGATGCGGCCTATGGAATGGATATGGATTCCTCCTATAGGGTCTACGTGACGGGGCAGATCAATTCGGTGAATTTTCCAACCACCGCGGGGGCGTTCCAAACGGTTTTTGGGGGTTTCGACGATTCCTTTATCAGTGTCATGAACCCGACCGGCACGGCCTTGGTCTATTCCAGTTACCTCGGAGGGAGCAGTGAGGACGTGGGCTATGGCATTGCCTTGGACCCGGCCGGGAACGCTTATCTGGCAGGCTATACCTGGTCGACCGACTTTCCCACGACGGCGGGCGCTTACCAACCGGTGTACGGCGGCGGAAGTTCCAACGCCTTTGCCGCTAAATTCGACGTGACGACCTTTAGCATCCCCGCCATCACCGCAACCCCGACCTCCACTCCGACGAGTAGTCCAACTTCAACGCCCACACCCTTGGTTACCAGCACGCCCACTTCCACACCGACCTTTACGCCGACCGCCCTGATGACCAACACGCTCACACCCGGTTCAACTTCAGGCTGTGTGATCCATGTTTGGCCCAATCCTTATAGCTTGAAATACGCCCATGACCATGCCTTGAAGTTCAGCTGCCTGCCCGCGAACGCCGAGGTTTATATCTATACGGTATCGGGCGAGTTGGTGGCCCAGTTCGGCCCCTCCGGCGACCCCACCGAATGGAAAGATGGGAAAAATCTCAATGGGGCCAGTGTTTCCTCCGGCATTTATTATTACGCTATTCAGAATGGCCAAACCCTCTTGCAACGGGGTAAGTTTTTGATCACACCTTAACGTGTTGTCCACGACGGGGACCCGTCGTGGACAAGGATAATAGGGACACTTGACGTATAACGCTCTCCGTTATACCCTTAAAGAATGATCCGAAGCTTTAAGGGTAAAGAAACCGAGCTTATCTTCAACCGGACTTTTTCCCATCGGCTGCCCCACGACATTCAAACGGTGGCCTTTCGGAAACTCCGAATGATAAGCCGGGCGGTATCCTTAAACGATTTGAGGGTTCCCCCAGCAAACCATTTGGAAGCCCTGCACGGGAACCGTAAGGGCCAACACAGCATTCGGATTAATAATCAATGGCGTGTTTGTTTTGAATGGCGCGCGGGGGACGCACATAACGTTGAGATCGTGGATTACCACTAGGAGGAAAAATGAAGACAGCTAAAATTCCGCCGCTACATCCAGGCGAAGTTCTTCAAGAGGAGTTTTTAGCTCCCATGAAGATCAGCCAAAATAAGCTGGGTCAGGACCTGGGGGTCCCTCCCCGCCGCATCAATGAAATCATCCAGGGGAAAAGGGGCATCACAGCCGATACCGCCTTGCGCTTGGCCAGGTATTTCAACATGTCCCCCCAATTTTGGCTTGGCTTGCAAATGGATTTTGAGTTGGACCAGGAAGCAGACCATCTTGCATCCCGCCTCAAAAAGGAAGTCCACGTCTACCAGGCTGTTTAAGATCGGTTCCATGGGTTGTCCACGACGGGGACCCATCGTGGACAGGTAAAAGGGGTATAATCCAATCTTCGTTACGCTTCTATAATTGAGGCAAGTATGAATCGACTTTTCCTTATCGCGGTAATCCTCTTGATCGGCCTGTTCCCCCTGGCTTGCCAGAAGACCTATACGTTAGGCCCTCTGAGCGTTCCAACTCCCGCTCCACCTCCCACCAAAACCTTTACCGCCACAGGTTCGCCTACCCCCACCTGTAGCGGGAAAATCGTTTCGACCTTGGCGGGGTCCGGGTTGGTTGGAGCCGTCAACGCCACTGGTACAGCCGCGTCGTTCAATTTCCCTACGGGGGCCGCCGTGGATTCTTCCGGGAATGTTTATGTGGCGGATACTTACAACAACCTGATACGGGAAATCACGTCAGGTGGGGTAGTAACGACCTTGGCCGGGTCCGGGGCGATTGGAGCCGTCAACGCCACCGGGACCGCCGCGTCCTTTCATACTCCCTACGCCCTGGCGGTGGATTCTTCGGGCAATGTTTATGTCGCGGATACCATTAACAACCTGATCCGGATGATAACCCCCGGTGGGGTGGTGACCACCTTGGCCGGAGGCGGGCCTTGTTGCGCGGTAAACGCAACGGGAACCGCCGCTTCGTTCAACGGACCTTGGGGAATAGCCGTCGATGCTTCCGGAAACGTTTATGTGGCGGATCAAACCAACGACCTCATCCGGAAAATTACCCCGGGCGGCGTCGTGACGACCCTGGCGGGATCGGGTGCCTGGGGGGCCACCAACGGAACCGGAACCGCCGCGTCTTTTTATAATCCCGTTGGACTCGCGGTCGATTCTTCGGGGAATGTTTATGTCGCGGATTCTTACAACGACATGATCCGGAAAATCACTCCGGGAGGCGTGGTGACGACCCTGGCGGGGTCCGGGTCAGCCGGCTCGGCCGACGGAATCGGGACCGCGGCGTCTTTCAATATGCCCCTTGGGGTCGCGGTGGATTCCTCCGGAAATGTTTACGTGACGGACGCGTGGAACAACCTGATCCGTGAAATTACCCCAGGGGGCGTGGTGACGACCCTGTTGGGAAAAGTGGGGGTCGCGGGTTCAACCAACGGAAATTGCTACCAGGCCCTTTTCAACCAGCCTGATGGAATCGCGGTGGATTCCTCCGGGAAAATCTACATCGCGGACCAGGACAACAACCTGATCCGGGAAATCCAATAAATTCCAATTCGCCCTTTTGATATAAAAAATCTGTCCACTACGGGGACCCGTCGTGGACAACAAAGAATTGCCTGCACATGCCTGTCGCAAAAAGGATAGTGTGCAACCGATGCTCTTTTTGATGCTTCGGCACCTTTTGTGAGTGAAGTAGGTAGTGATTTGGCCGTTGGCGCATTGGAAGCAGGGGGAGCAGCATTGGCCTCAGTTTCGGGGCCTTTGGCTCCGCTGGTGGAAGAGGGAACACAAGCGCTTGCACCCCTTGCCTATGTTGCCGGTTCGACCGCGGCATCGGCAGGTTGGAAATATATTCAACAACAAGCCGCTCCCGTAATAAACAATGCGATAAGCACCATTAGTGGGTGGTTTTCAGGACCGTGATTTTTCTTTTTCAATTTTAAAGATTAAGTGAAGTGGTTTGAAATGAAAAACACAAAAGTTTATGGATCTAAATTCACTGTTTTGCTCATGGGACTTTTTTTAGGGATGAGCCTTTTTGTTCTTGTGAAGAAATTGGGGGAACCAGATGCCGAAATCACGAAACCAATCTTAATAGTTGTCTTTGGTCTGTTTTTATTTTTGGTGGCTTTTAATCGAGCATTAACCCCTCGATGGACCTATGACGAGAGTGGAGTCACGATGAAAAACTCATTTAAGCCAAAAGATGAAAATTTTTGGCCTTGGAGTGAAGTTGTTGGCATTTATAGACGCGCTTATTGGTCGTGGAATTACTACATCGATTTTAAACGCGGGGGTGTCATGGTTAGTTTTCTCTGGACTAGCAATCATTTAAGGATTTTAGTGGATGCGGTACATTTTGCACAAAAAAATAACCCAAATGTGGAAATTACACCTTCTGTTTTGGGAAAAGTTAAAAAATATTTTAACCGATAGATATTTTTGAAAAGTAACTTTTGGGCAACAGTTAGTAGATTGAAAGGCGTTTGTTAATGAATGGCGAAGTTTTTAAAAATTTAAAAAGTGCCAAGAGATTATGGGGCTTATTGCTGTTTCTCACTTTGGGAAACAGCTCAATATCTTTCGCCCAGACAGCCACGCCTACCCCCATGCCCACGCCGACCCTGCACATGCCTGTCGCAAAAAGGATAGTGTGCAACTAACTAATCACTTTTCCGAAGATTTTAATTCATTCAATATTTCTTTTGATTTCTTTTCCAACTCTTGTCGATTCCCCCTAAGACTCAAGTTCGTTTTATGATATTGTTCAACAGTTTGCTTATATGAAATTCTCAATTTTAATCTCTTCTCACGGTTCAAAAAATATTGATCGGCGGTACTTTTCGAACCAAACGTTTTAATTTTGCGATCTTTATACTCTCCATATATTTTGGAGCCCGTTATTTTTTTGAATATTTGATCCGTTAATTCGTTTGCGTTTTTCAGACCACCTTTATGCCAAGTCAATTTAGAATAAGTCCCATTAATCATCGCCTCTTCCCTAATCCATTGACAAAGATCATCAGTTTTACCATCGCCCAATTCGTTTCCTAATTGATCCGCTTTTTCAATTCCCTCTTTTTGTTTTGACTTCACATTCATTTGATCTATCGGCATACTTTCGGGATTATTGTGTGCACCCATCGAAGTTAGATCGTTGGATAAATCTTTAAGTTTTTTAATTAAAGCCATTTGATCATCAGTTAAGTTCAACGATGACACCGATATTAAATCTTCATCCACTTTTGGTAAAAAACCGGATGCACTCCAAATCTTTATTGCTCGAATTTTTTCGGCAGACACTGGCAAAACCTCAGAAGTAATGGCGGGTGTTTGAGCAATAACCCATCTAATAGGCGCAGCCCAAAGAACCAATATTTCAAAAGCAAAAATCATTTTCCGCCATTTTTGAAATTTCATCCCTGTTTTGAAATCCATTACATCCCCCTGATGTGGTTTGCCCTAAGCGTTGTCGAAGGGTTGGTGTTGTTTAAACGAAGGTGAGCGAGGTAAAAGCGAAAACTTTTTCAGTTGGACTATATCAAAACGATAAATATTTACTATGTTTAAAGGTAAATGGCCTGCACATGCCTGTCGCAAAAAGGATAGTGTGCAACGGTTCAAGCTCTTATTCAAAATAATGATGGGAATGGGCGAAAGTGGGGTTTCGGGCCTATTTTAGAAGCCTGAAGAAATCATTTAAAAGAAAAGCAGTTATGCCATTTTTTGGAAATAAAAGATAATGGCAATATGTAGTTGTCCATAGTGGGGACCCTGATTGGACAACCCAATCCCTTCAACCCGCTATTTGAGGATGTGAGTTAAAATGGCACCAGCACAAATCTCCCATAGGCAACGAATAGGACCAGGAGAGCGGGCACCAAAGCCCAGAGAAAGCCCTGAAACTTGACGCCGGTCAACGCGGAAACTGATACCGTTTCGACGGCTACGCAGACTGCCACGATGGGGGTTAGGATGGGCAGTATCCCGATTGCTCCAGGCAAAACCAGGCCTAAGGCGAACAGGGCCTGGAGCACACCCAGAGCCATCCAGGCGGGCTTTGGCAGAATTTTCAACCAGACCCCCGGGACTTTAAATACCATCCAGCTCCCGCCCATCAAATAGTACAAGCACAGCAAAATTTGAAGCACCCATAGCAGAATGTTCATCCTAGTCTCCTCGAATTCGCCGGCGCGCGGCCAGCTTATTTTAAAACGCTGTCATCGCCTAAGGTACAAAGGGGCCCGACCTTTTTTCCACCTCCGTGTCGTAACGGAGAGGACGGGCGAATTATGTCACACCCTTCCCCCTTGATTCGTCATTATCATGACGGATAAGAATAGGAAAATGTGACAAGGGAAAGGGGCACAAAATGGCTGAAAGCGATCGGCTGGCTGACCGGTTCCAGGAGAACCGCTCCCATTTACGGACCTTGGCCTACCGGATTCTGGGCTCCAATGGGGAAGCCGATGACGCGGTCCAAGAGGCCTGGCTCCGCCTGACGCGCTCGGACGTTCAAGCGATCGAAAACCTGGGTGGGTGGCTTACGACCGTGACGGCCCGGGTTTGCCTGGATATGTTGAGATCGCGCAAAACCCGGAAAGAAGAATCCATCCAAGAGAATATTTTGGAAATGCCGGAAAACCCCAGCGCTCCCAATCCGGCGGATGAGGCCCTGCTGGCCGACTCCGTGGGTTCGGCCCTCTTGATCATCCTTCGCAGCCTGACGCCCGCCGAGCGGGTCGCCTTTGTTCTGCACGACATGTTTGACCTGCCTTTCGATGAAATCGCTCCGATCGTGGGCCGGTCTGAACCGGCGGTGAGGCAGCTCGCCAGCCGCGCCCGCCGCAGGGTCCGGGGAGGCGGGGAAAGCCGGGAGGACGAGGGAAAAAAACGGGAGATCGTCTCGGCCTTCCTGGCCGCCTCCCGGGAGGGACATTTCGACGCCCTGCTTCAATTACTCGACCCTGAAGTCCTGTTGGACGCGGATGACACCGCCGTCAAAATCACCACGGCCAACAAAGACAAGGGCGCGCCGCCTTTCCAAAGCCGCATGCGAGGCATGCGAAAGGTCGCCGAAACCTTCAAGGGCCGGGCTGTGGCCGCCCAACTGGCCCTTATCGACGGCTCGGTGGGAACCACCTGGATCGGCGGCGGAAAACCCAGGGTAGCTTTCCTGTTCGCGATCGAGAAGGGGAAGATCCGGGAAATCAACGTGGTCATGGACCCCGAGGATTTGGGCAAAATGAAAATCGAGCTTCTGTAAAATCAAAAAAGATCAGAATTTAAAGTGAAGACTTGACGAATAGGGGTTAGGTATAAGTTGTGAAATAGGGATTCTGAAATTTTTCCACGAGATTCTTTACCTCTTCTTTACCCGTTTCGGGAACCTTTTTTTAAAAAAAAAGGTAATCTTAAAAGACTTGGAGAAATTAATTTTAAAAAAAGATATTGCCGGGAATTTATTTTTTAATATTCCGGCGGGCCGGTGAGTTTATTTTAAACACACCTTTCTTGCCCGTTGGTTTCCTTCGCGGGGGCGGATAAATTCCACCGGTCTTTTTTTCGATAATCAAAATTTAATGAGGAACGCATGAAACGCCATCCTCCCATTCGAAACGTTTTCATGGCCCTAGGCTTTCTTAGTCTCGCGGGTTTGGGGACCGCCCCCCTTTCCCCTCTCAAAAATGTTTCCCGTAAAACCCCTGCCCGGCTTGCGCCCTCCCAACCCCTCCACCAGGTGGCCAATTACGGCAACCTGCCCCTGGCCTTTGAGCCCAATCAGGGCCAAACCGACCCCCAAGTCCAGTTTCTCTCGCGCGGAAGGGGCTACATTCTTTTTATTACTCCCCAAGGAGCGATCCTCTCGCTTAAAAAACCAAAGGCTCTCCCGCAAAAGTTAACGGCTAAGGGGTCCCGGCGCGGGGCCAAGGCCCTTCCTACGCAGGACAACTCGCCCCCCACCGTCTTGCGCTTGGAAACGGAGGGAGCCCAACCCGGCGTGAAATTCGAAAGCCAGGAAAAGCTTCCCGGCGTCTCCAATTATTTCATCGGCAAGGACCCTTCCAAATGGATCAAGGGAGTCCCCCAATATTCCAAGGTGACCGCCCGGGAACTTTATCCCGGCGTGGATATGGTTTATTACGGAAACCAGGGGAAGCTGGAATATGATTTCGTCGTCCAGCCGGGGGCGGACCCCGGCGCCATCCGCCTGGGGATAAAGGGAGCGCAGGGTGTCCAGGTGAACAGCCAGGGGGATTTGGAACTGGGGACGAAACAAGGGACGGTGGTTTTCCGGGCGCCCACGGTGTACCAGGAAACCGGGGGGGTGAAAAGCCCGGTGACGGGCCGCTACAAGCTAAAGGAGGGAAACAAGGTTGGTTTTGAGGTGGAAGATTATGACGCTACCAAGCCCCTGGTGATTGACCCAATCCTGGATTATTCCACTTACCTGGGCGGGATCTACACGGACTGGGCCTATGGCGTGGCGGCGGATTCATTGGGGGATGCCTATATCACCGGCAGCACCCAGTCCACCGACTTTCCAACCACGGCTGGGGCCTACCAAACCACTTTGGGGGGGACCGGGAACGCCTTCATCACCGAGTTTGACCCCTCCGGCACCGCCTTGGTCTTTTCCGACTACCTGGGTGGAAACGGTTCTGATACGGGCTGGTCCATCGCCTTGGATTCATCGGCCGATATCTTCGTAACAGGCCAAACCAATTCCACTAATTTTCCCACCACCTCTAATGCGGTCCAGGCTACTTTGAATGGCGCCGTAAACGCCTTCGTGACCAAGCTCCCGCCCGGGGGCGGCGCCTTGGACTACTCCACTTACCTGGGTGGTTCCGGATCCGACTACGGTTATGCGATCGCCGTGGACTCTTGCGGGAATCTTTACGTCACGGGGTCAACTTCCTCCCCCAATTTCCCCTTGCTCAACCCCATCCAAAGTACCCTGGGCTCTGCTTCGGGCGGCAATGCCTTCGTCACTAAGATCAACGCCGGGAGCGCATTGGCATACTCCACTTACCTCGGCGGCAGCGGAAACAATGGGGATATTGGCTATGCCATCGCGGTGGACGACGGCGGTGACGCCTGGGTGACGGGCTCTACGGCTTCGTCCGATTTCCCCATCGTCAACGCCTTTCAGTCCACGTTCGGAGGCAATCAAAACGGCTTTATCACCGAAGTCAACGCGGCTGGCACCGCCTGGGTCTATTCCACCTATCTCGGCGGCTTGTCGCAAACCAGCTACTTAACCTTGCAAACCGGCGGCCACGTATTCGATATTTGCTACGGCATTGCTTTGGACGGAAGCCAGAACATTTACGTGGCGGGGTACACCACCTCGCCGAACTTTCCCACCCTGAACCCCATCCAACCCACCAACACGAACCCCTTTGGGATGGGTTTCGTGTCCGAGCTGGCCGCCGGGGGGGCGTCGCTGGTCTATTCCACCTATTTGGGGGGGACTGGAGACAGCGCCGTTGGCACCCAGGACGAAGCGAATGGCATCCGGGTCGATGGAAGCGGAAACGCCTATGTGGCGGGCGAAACCGGTTCCTTTGATTTCCCCACGGTCAACCCCCTCCAGTCGACCGATTTACAACCAAAGGCGAAAGGGAACAACACCACTTTCGTGACCATAGTGGCCGCCCAGGGAACGTCCTATCTTTTTTCCACCTACTGGGGCGGCTCGATTGAAGATGGGGCTGAGGCCCTGGCATTGGATCCGGCGAACAATATCTACGTCGCGGGCTATAGCTTTTCCAACGATTTCCCCGTGACGAACGCTCTCCAGGCGGGTTTGGCAGGGGTCATTGATGCCGTTATTTTTAAGATCGCCCAGTCCCCCTCCACCGCGACGGGCACGAATCCGGTGGTGCGGGTTGGCTCCACCGCTCCATCCCCTCCTATCACGACAGTGGGGCAGGGGGCCACCAACGTGCCGGTATTGCAGGTGAGCGTTTCCAACCAAAGCGTGGAAACGGTGCAATTGACTGGTGCGACCTTGACCGAATCGGGGACAGGTCTTGCCGCAACGGGAATCGCCTCCTTAACGGTTTATGTGATCGTAGGCGGGTCACCCGTGTCTATAGGGCAGGTTTCCTCGCCTTTTTCCTTGTCCAACAGTACAACGGTGCCCCTGCCCAACCTTAATCTTCCTCCCTCATCCGCCCAGACCATCCTGGTGACTTTTAACTTCAGTCCCGCGGCTTCCCTGGGCACTTATACTTTAAGCCTCGCCAATTCCTGCGCATTATCCGGCCAGGGCTTGACCTCGGGCAAGGGCATCCAATCGACGGGAGCACCGGTGAACGGGGCGGTCTTGACGGTGGTCCCACCCACGGCCACTTTCACCGCGACCTCCACCCCCACGGCGACGAGCACTCCCTCCACCATGGCAACGCCTACCCGCACTTATACTCCGTCTTCCACTCCCACCTTCACCCCTACGGTTACCATCACATCGACGGCTACTCCCACCCCAACCCATTCCCCCACGGCCACGCCCGTGGTCAACTCCGTCACCATCGGCTACCCTTACCCCGACCCCGTCACCGGCCCCGGGGTTGTTTCCATGCCCGTCACCGCCCCCGCGGGTTCCACCGCCCATTGGGCCGTCTTTACGGTGGGTTTCCGGAAAGTTTATGAGAATACCCAAAACCTCCCCGGTACCAGTGGCACCTTGTCCTGGAACCAGGAGGACAGCTGGGGTTCCCCCGTGTCCAACGGGCTTTATTACATCCGCGTTGAGGTTGCGGGACAGGATTCCGGTACGAAAATTGTGAAGGTCCTGGTGATCCGGTAAAGTCCTAAATGGATCATTTAAAATCAAAAACTTTACCCTGTAAAAAACGCAACTCAACCACTTCAAAAACAGAGGCCGCCTTCGGGGATAAGTTCAATCATTTCACTTCCTTCTTTGGTAAGCGGGATAGAGGAGGTGGAGGGGTGCTGAAGTTGAACCTCCTACGATGCTAGGAATGCACATTATCGGTTCCCATTAAATGTTCCTGGGGTATCCCAGTGGGTGGGAAAGGGAATCTGTAAAATTACCGATTTCTTTCCTTTTTACCCTTGGAGGACCACGGGATTTTTGGCGTAGCCTGCCTGTCGAGTTTCCAGGTAGTCGCATAGGATCAAAACTTTCGCTAAACGTTCTAATGAATTTTCAAAACAGACGTCAGTTTTATTAATAAATAAAATCAGAATAAATCCGCCTGCCTTTACCGCATCTTTACCATCCCAAACCCATTTTTAAATGGGATGAGAGATAAAATTTAGTAAACCAACCACAGCTTTCTATGCCCTTGGAAGATTTGGAGAGTTGGACAAAATTAATGCGGATGCGAAAACCGATTGAAGTCGGTTGAGAGAGATATTATGTACGACGAAAAGAAGCTTAAAACTACTTCCGTTGAAGGCGAAGTTTTTCCTACTGAAAAATATTTTCTTCATGCTCCTGAAAAGGGCAGGCCAGTTTTTGCGAGTCGATTGAAAGCCCAGCCGATTCCTAAACCGAAGCTTTCCTTGATCCCCGAGAACTTACTTCAAGGCCGAATTTTAACGAATGTTTTTTGGATAAGACTGGCCGTGTTTTCCACCCTCTTTTTCCTGGCAACCTGCGGGAACTTGTTCGCCCAAGGTTGGTCAACCGTGGGATCCAAATGCTTCAGCCCGGGAGCGGCGTACCAACAATCGCTCGCGGGCTGCAATGGCAATCTATATTTAGCTTTTTACGACGCTGCGAACCCCGGCCTAAGCGTTCAGACCTACAACGGAAGCGGTTGGGTATACGTGGGGTCCCCAGGTTTCGGGAACATGACCACAAGCGTTCGCAATTCCGCGACCGGGTATCCCGAATTGGTGTTAGATCCCGTCTCGTGCCAGCCTTACGTGGTTTTTTTGGACAACACGACGAATGTTGTCACGGTCGAAACGTTCACAGGGGGCACTTGGGTTAAACTTGGAACCGTCAACGCGGCAACAGACTATGGCCCCTCGCTTGTTATCTACAACGGCACTCCCTATGTATCTTTTGGGAGCGGAGGATCCGAATACGTCGAGAAATGGAATGGAACCAGTTGGGTTATTGTTGGAAGCCCCATCCCCGTCGGGGACAGCACCACTCAAACTTCACTCGCGGTCGATCCCGCCACGGGTACGCTTTACTTAACCTATGGAACGGGCCCCAGTCCCGTTTGGAAATTTAACGGGACGAGTTGGGTTCAAGTCGGAAACAACGTTTCCTTTTCCAATGGAATCCTGGGTAATAAAGCCCTGCAGATTTGTGGTGGCGAGCCTTACCTTGTCTATGAAACGAGCGCTGGCGGCGGCGGTGGAGGCGCCGGCAATCGACAGGTATATGTTCAGACGTTTAACGGGACGAGTTGGGTTACTTTGGGGGGTGGGTCTATTTCTTCCGATGATATCGAATGGCCAAGCCTGGCCTTCTGTACCCAGTGCGGAACTTGTGTTCCCTTTGTGTCCGTTGACGAGGAGACCGCCCTCACCGTAGGGGTCTACGAGTTCCTGAGTGGTTCTTGGATCAATATCGGGGCTCTTCCCCAAGGTTCGGGGGATGTGGAATACACATCCCTTTATCTTGACGCCAACTGCAAGGGCTATGTCGCTTTTATGGATGCCACTTGTAGCAATCAGAACACCGTTTATTCATCGCCGTTTCCGTTGGTTTGTCCGAGCACGCCCACGCCCACGCGCACGACCACGTTCACACCCACGCGTACGGCCACGCGTACACCCACATTCACGACTACGTCCACGATCACATCCTCAACCACCGCCACGACCACCGCCACGACCACAAACTCGGCCACCGCCGTATTCACAACCACACCCACCAATACCCCGACCCTGATACCTACTCACACCGCTACCGCGGTGCCTCCAACCCTTACGCCCACCTACACCCCTAGTCCGCTACCGACGGCCACCGCTATCGCGCATGCGCCCACCTCGACACCCACGAATACCTCTACTGCTTTAAGCACGGCCATTGCTTCCGCTGTGACGGGCCCCAGCGATACCCCCACAATCGATCCTACGCCAGTGAACACCTCTGTGGCTTCCGCTGTGACAGGCCCCAGTGACACACCTACCATTGACCCGACACCGGTAAATACGATTGTGTCTACAGTAGTGACAGGGCCTACGGATACGCCGACCACAGACCCCACCCCGGTGAATACGATTGTGTCTACGGTAGTGACGGGTCCTACCAATACGCCGACGATTGACCCTACGCCGGCGACCACAATTGTGTCCACGGTGGTGACAGGACCCACAAATACACCGACCACAGACCCGACACCGGCGAATACCAGCGTTTCTACGGTAGGAACGGGTCCTACTAACACACCGACGATTGACCCGACGCCAGCGAATACTACGGTTTCAACCGTTGGGACGGGACCAACTAATACGGCGACCATTGATCCGACACCGGCGAATACGAGCGTGTCTACGGTTGGAACGGGTCCTACCAACACACCGACGATTGACCCGACACCGGCAAGCACTACGGTTTCTACGGTTGGGACAGGGCCAACCAATACGCCGACCATTGATCCCACGCCTGCGAATACGAGCGTGTCAACAGTCGGGATACACTCTACCAATACACCGACTATCGACCCAACTCCGGAAAGTACTAGCGTGTCTACGGTTGGAGCGGGTTCTACCGACACACCGACGATTGACCCGACACCAGCGAGTACCAAGGTTTCAACAGTTGGGACGGGACCTACCAATACACCCGTGAATACCTTGACGACAGTAACCACGGTCGTATCTACGGTTATAACCGGGCCTACAAACACGCCTACTATCGACCCGACACCGGCGAATACGAGCGTGTCGACGGTTGGAACGGGTCCAACCAACACACCGACGATTGACCCGACTCCAGCGAACACAACGCTTTCAACAGTTGGGACAGGACCTACCAATACACCCGTGAATACCTTGACGGCGGTGAACACGGTCGTATCTACGGTTGTAATTGGGCCTACAAACACGCCTACCATTGACCCGACGCCAGTGAATACTGCCATATCCACGGTTCAAGCGGGCCCTACCGATACACCCACCATTGACCCAACACCGGTAAATACGATTGTGTCCACAGTGGTGACGGGGCCAACGAATACTGTCACTGACACATTTACTCCGGTGGATACCGTTGTTTCAACGGTTGGAGCTATGGCCACCAATACTCCAACCAACAGCTTCACGCCAATGAACACCCCAACGGTCACCAACACTCATATCCCAACAAGCACCCCGGTCGCGACTGATACGGCGACGTCTACCGACACAGGTGTTCCCACCCGAACCTACACGGATACGCCTACGCCAGCCTTCACCTTCACTATTACCAATACGCCGACTATCACCTTTACGGTGACGCCGACTCCCACTTTCCAAGTGACGATGAATAAGATGGTGTCTTCCGCCGCGGCGGAATCGGGGAACATCCTGACTTATTTCTTGAACCTGGTCGTGACGGGCAATACGGCTTCCGGAGTGGTGGTGACGGACACCCTTCCGGCCAATGTGACTTACGTTGGTTCCGGGCCTAACAACCCTTCAACCCTCCCCACGCCGCTGGTGAATAGTACGCTGGATCAATTGACCTGGGTTTTGCCCCTCCTCAATCCAGGGACTTACCAGCTTAGATATCAAACCCAAGTTAATAATTTCCTGGCGAATGGGACCCAAATCCTTAACCAAGCGGTCATGACCTATCCGGGATCGGTTCCGGTGACGAGCGTGGTGCCCGTGGTGGTGGTGGCCAATGACGTCGTGATCATCGCGGTGTACAACGAGGCGGGTGAACTGGTGAATCAGATATACACGAATAACGAATCCCAACCCCTCCAGACCGTTTCTATCGGAGGCAACAGCGACGTGACGTCCATCAACGGCCCGGGCGGGGCGGTAACGGTTTATTACGCGGGCACGGCGGTCGCGGTTTGGAACGGGGCTAATGCCAACGGAACGCCGGCTTCCAATGGCACCTACTTCCTTAAAGTGGACAATATCAACAGTAGTGGCGCGGTATCCAGCGAAACCCTTCCGGTGGTCGTAACCCGAGCCCTCTATCAGATAACGGCCTTGATTTACAACGAAGCGGGGGAGGTCATGCGGCACCTTTATGCCTATGTTTCCAATATCGGGCAGACTACCGTTACCGGTATGAGCCTTTCCACTTCGACGATAGCCCCCTCCGAGACGGGGTTGGGAGGAGGCGCGCCATCCCAATTGGAGATCCTCTTAAGCAACGGGACCACGATTATTTGGGACGGGAGGAGCGACAACGGAAACTTCGTGCAAAGCGGCCAGTATATCGTGGAAGTCAATAACCAAGACGCCGGCATGGGCACGGGGACACTCCTCATCCAACACGTGTTCGTGGATGACCGCAACAGCTCCGCCGGGGCGGGGGTGATCACCGCCTGGCCGAATATTTTGAAAGCTTCAAGTGGCTCAATGGTAACGACCTTCCATACAAACTCCTCCTTAAGCCTGACCCTGAACCTGTCCATTTATACGGTAACAGGTGAACTGGTTCATGTAAGCAATGGCAGCCAAGGAGGCAGTCAGGTCGCATGGGATGCCACCGGGTTGGCCAGTGGAATCTATATCGCCTCCGTGGAAGAGCTGGACGCCAGGGGTGGTTTGCTGAACCGCCAGACGGTCAAAATCGCGATCATCCACTGAAATTCCAAAATTCGTAAGTTGATTTGGAAGTTTGATTTCAATTGGCTTGATTTAAACCAGCGCCTTTTCCCGCCGTTTTGAGGCTCTTTTTCTTTGGTGGGGTGTTGGGACGGGTACCTGGGCGGGGATGACGGGTTGCGGGGGCTGGATCATCGCCTCCGGCTCCTCTTCCGGCAACCGATTCTTCCATGCCTTCCAGAACAACCCTACCTCAAAAGCCAGCATGGCCAAGATCATCAGAATGGATAAAGCCATCGAGAGATGAACCGAGTCGGGGCCGGTCGTTTCGGCGGCAAAAGCCGATGAGGTCCAAAAACCAAACATCGCCAATCGACTGCCAATGGTGAACCGCGACCTTGAAAGAATTCTTCCCATGCCCGCACCTCCGATTCTGTGATTTTGCATTTTTGATTTTTTTGATTATGGAGAGGGAAGCGGATAAATTGAAAGGCCGGCTCGGAAAAATTCCCAGGGAAAATTGCGTCCATAAAACCGATTTCCGTTTGAGGAAAAAACTTGCTAAAAATGAATCGTTAAAACCAAATTGATTTTTGGTGAAATTTTTTTATGCTGATCCAAGAAAATGGTCCCCGCCTCATTTTGGATTAGAGTAATCGAAGAACCTGAATTGCGAGTATCCGGGGTTGAAAAAACAAGAATGCTGGACAAGGATATATTAGTTATTCAACTCTCTACCAAACCAAACCAAGGATCCAAAAGAAATAATCTTCACGATGGATCAGGAGGCCAAATGCCCGCGACCCAGGAAGAAAAGACCAAACACGTTGAAATACTGCTTGCGGAGGACAATCCCACTGACGCCTATCTCATCCGGGAGCTCCTCAAACGCAGCAAATATTCGGTCCACTTGTCGGTGGTTTACAACGGGGCGAAGGCATTGGCCTACCTCCAACACGAAGGCCCTTACCTCGGCGCGCCCGATCCGGACCTGGTCCTGCTTGATTTGGATCTGCCGAAAATAACCGGGTGGGATGTGCTCGGGAATATGAAGCAGGACCCCCAGATGAGCCAAATCCCGGTGCTGGTAGTTACCGCCTCCGACAGCGAAAAGGACAAATGGCGGGCCCACGCCTTGGGGGCGGATGAGTACCTGGTTAAACCGATGAATATGTTCGAGTTTCCCAGCCTGGTCTGGACCGTCGACCGGCTGGTGGGGGATTGATTCCAAGCTCGGGACGGCCTGGTCTTTGTGACTTAACCGGATTAGGGAACCGGAATTATTCCTTCCAACCCGCGGGTTTTTCACAGGCTCTCACGAAATTTCCGCTCTTGTCGATCAAAAACCACTTTCCCCCTTCACGCACTACGGCTTGATCTTTCGCGCTGTAGCCAAAAGGGCCGGCGGTGTCATATTGGAAAGGGATGATGGTTTTGCCGGTTTTATCGATGTATCCCCATTTTTTATTCAATTGGGCCGGGGCCAAGCCCTCTGCAAAACTTTGAACAAAGTCATAAATGGGCTCAAAGGGAAACTTCCCGCTGGGATCGATAAAGCCGCATCGGGATCCCTTGTCTTTCTGCCGCTCGATCGCCGCGAGCCCTTCCGTGAAATCGGAAACATTCGCGAAAGTTTCATCCGTTATTTTTTTGCCCTCTTTGTCCACCAGCATGAACTTGCCGTATTCGCCATCCCAATAGGCGCCGACATCCTCCACGGGTTTGGGGGCCGCCTCCAGGGGTTTTCGTGTCACTCCGGAAAATTGATCGATGACCGTTTCGATACCCCTGGTATTGACGCCAAACAATCTCAATATTTCCAAAAACAAATTTGTCTTCGATTCCATTTCTACCCCCTTCTATACTGAATGACTAATAAATTACGCCTAAATTAAAGCCAAAGGCCTTTTTCGAAAAGCGAAAAAACAGTGCCACCAGTTAACCGATTAGCCTGATTTCAAAATTCTCTTTTGAAGATTATTTATTCATACCTTAAGGCGTTAATGGGGTTTAGGCGGGAGGCCTTGAAGGCGGGCCAGAAGCCGGCGGCCACACCCACTCCGGCGGAGAAAAGAAACCCTAAGAGAATCGCGCCCAGCGTCACGGGGGCCTGCCAATCGGCTATCCAGCTGAAAATCACGGCCGCGAGCCAGCCTAAAAGAATGCCGATGACCCCGCCGATGAGGCTGACGACCGTGGATTCGATGAGGAACTGAAAGAGGATGTCCCGGCGCTTGGCGCCGAGCGCCTTGCGCAGGCCGATTTCGCGGGTTCTTTCCGTCACCGTCACCAGCATGATGTTCATGATGCCGATGCCGCCCACCAAGAGGCAGAAAAAGGCGATGCCCAAAATCAGGTAGGAAAGGGTGTTGGCGCTTTGCGACATGGCGTTCTGGTAGTCGGCCATGTCGTTGATGCGGAAGGCCTTATCCTGGTCGGGGGGGATATGGTGCCGCTGGAGCATGAGGTCCTTGGCGGCGTCCTTGACGGCGGGGATGTGCTCGGGGGCGTCCACTTCCACGTCGATGACGCCGATGAACTGCTGGCCCAGCACCCGGTACATGGCGGTGGAAACGGGGACCAGGATATTGTCGTCCGCGTCCCACCAGGCATTGGCGCCTTTTTCCGGCAGGACGCCGATGACCTGGAAATTGATCTTGTTGATCTTGATGTTGGCGCCGATGGGGTTTGCCTTGCCGAAAAGCTGGCGCACGTTTGTCATGCCCAGGACGGCCACCTTGTTCCTTTGCAGGACGTCGTCCTCGGTGAAAAAGCTCCCGGCGGTGGGGACGGAGGCCTTTATGGGCGCGAAGGCGGGAGTGGTGCCGATCAAATAAGTGTTCCAGTTCTTGTCGCAATTGACCACCTGCACCTTGCCCCAAACCTCGGGGGCGGTGCTTTTGACGCCCGAAAGGTAACTGCCGACCGCCTGGCAATCCCCCAGGGTGAGGCGGGTCATGGGGTCCCACCAGCCGAGGGAGACGCCCTTGATGTTGCGGGTCCCGGACTGGACTTGGACGACGTTGGCGCCCAGAGCGGCGATGGATTTTTGCAGGGATATCTTGGCCCCGGCGCCCATGGCCAGCATGGCGATGACCACCATGACCCCGATGAGCACCCCCAAAATGGAAAGGGCGGTCCTCAATTTGTTCGCCTGGAGGGAACGCAGGGCCTGGAGGAAGTACTCGAAATATTTTAGGAGGTGAAAGGCGGAGGCGGATTCGAGGGAGCCGACGGCTTGGGCGCTTGGGGAGGCGGGAGGGGGATCGGGGTTCAGTCTTTCGTCCGAATCGATTTTTCCGTCCTTGACGTGGATGACGCGGCGGGCCTGGCGGGCGATAGTGGGTTCGTGGGTGACCAGGATGACGGTGATGCCTTCCTGATTCAGTTTTCGAAGCAGGTCCAGGATATCCAGGGAGCTTTTCGTGTCGAGGTTTCCCGTGGGCTCGTCGGCGAGGATCATGACCGGCCGGTTGACGAGGGAGCGCGCGATGGCCACCCTTTGCTGTTGGCCGCCCGATAGCTCGTTGGGCCGGTGGGACGAGCGGGCTTTCAGGCCGACTTCCTCCAGCAATTTCCCCGGGCGTTGGGGATCCACCGGGCTGGAGGCGTAAAGCTGGGGCAGAGAGGTATTTTCCAGCGCGGAGGTCCGCGGCAATAGGTTGAACTGCTGGAAGACGAAGCCAATGGTCTGGCTGCGGATGGAAGCCAGCTCGTCCTCGCTGAGGTTGGCGACTTCCTTGCCCATCAGACGGTAGGAACCGGCGTCGGGCGTGTCGAGGAGGCCTAATATATGAAGAAGAGTGGATTTTCCCGAACCGGACAGGCCCATGATAGCTACGAATTCGCCTTGCTCAATGGACAAGGAAACCCCGTCCAGGGCGCGGACTTCTTCCGTGCCCATTTGGTAGACCTTCGAGATGTTGGAGATTTGGATCATTCCGGGGCTTTCAAGAAAGGTATCCGAGCGCTTATTTGGCGGTCTTGCGTTCCCAAGGCGGGATGGGGTTGGGGCCGCCCCCGATGGTTATCTCGGGAACCTCGACCTTGTCGCCTTCCTTCAAGCCCGCCACCACCTCGACCTTTTGACCGTCGGTAATGCCGGTGGTGATTTCTTTTTTAATGGGGGTTTTCGGGTTCGCCGGGTCGTCCACCAACACCAGGGCCTTGCCATCCTCATGGGTGATGCTTTCGAAGGGCAACATCAGGGCGCCCTTCTTTTGGGCGGTAATGAAGGTGGCGTTTGCGGTCATTCCGCTTCGCATGAAGGAGGGAACGGTTTTGGGCAGGACATCCACTTCGTAAACGGTGACGTTGTTCACGTTCTGGGCCTCGAAGGCTATCTGATCCACGATCGCGTCCACCGATTGGCCCGGATAGGCGTCCAGCGTGATGACCGCGTCCTGGCCCAACTGGATATGGGCCAAGTCGGTTTCGTCCACTTGGGCCTTCACGACGAGATGGTCCGACATGGCGAAAAGGGCATCCCCGGGGCCGACAATTTGGCCCGGGTTCACGGCTTTTTTGATCAGGATGCCGTCCAAGGGAGCCACAATATAAACGGGTTTGAACATTTTCTCCCAATGGGCTGCGTCTTTGGGATTTTGGGCCCGGGCGGTGTCCAACAATAAGGCCCGCTCGCTGCTGCTCATCATCGCCACGATCTGGTTCTTATGGAGGGTTTGACCTTCCTTCACCAGGACCTTGTCGATGCGCCCCGCTACCGGCGGTTTTATTTCCAGGCGGTTTTCCGGCTGGACGACTCCCGTGGAAAGGACCGTAGATTGGATGTCATCCCTGGTGACTTGGACCGATCGGTAGGTCATCACCACCTTTTTGGGTTTCATCCCCAGGTAAATTCCCCATCCCAGGACGATCAATAACAGGAGCCACCATTTTTTTTTGAAGAGATTCATACCAGCCTTATCAAAATTTTTCCAATTATACCCGGGGCTTGCATGTTTAGACGTTTCAAAGAGCCTTAAGTACCGTACTTTATGACTTGTCCCTCATAAGAATTATGTCCGATCCCGATATATAACGAGCCTTGATTATGGGTCAGTTCCCAATGGTTGTCCCGGCTTAAGGACGATCCCAGGGCGTTCAAAAAGCGCTGGTCGAAGGAGTAAATGCCGATGGATTCTAGCCGGTGTACCTCCTGCGCCTGGAAATCCTTGACGAGCATTTGGCCATCCTTGTGGGTATATATAAGAACCTGTTTGACCGATTTACAGGCCTTGTGGATGCGTTTGGCCGTGGGATTGCCGATGTCGATCCAAAGGTCGATGCCGCCGGTGAGGCCCATGACCTTGAGGGCCGGTTCCTCGGGGGTGCTGATGCCGCCGGAAAATTCCAGGCCCTCTTGGTGGTTCAAGCAATAGGCCAGGATTCGGGTGACAAAAAAAGGAATGGATTCGGAGGGGTGAAGGGCGGCCCTGAATTCCAGGGTTTGATAAAGATTCCGGTCCACGTCGGATAGGTCGATGGTGAATCGGTAGAGAGTCGAGGTTAGGCCCAAGGGAGCTCCTGAAAAGGATGCCTTATTCTAAGAAGAACCGACAGATATGGCTATTCGTACCTGAGGGCCATGATGGGGCTCAGGCGGGAAGCCTTGTAGGCGGGCCAAAGGCCGAAGACCAGGCCCACCAAGGCCGAGAAGACGGTGGAGACCAGGATGGCCATGGGCGTAATAAGGGTTGGCATGGACTTCCAGAGTTCGATGACTTCCGCGAAACCCCAGCCCAAGCCGATGCCTAAAAGGCCGCCGAGAAGGCTGACAAAAACCGCCTCGATCAGGAATTGGGAGAGGACGTCGAACCCCCGGGCGCCGATGGCCTTGCGCAGGCCGATCTCGCGGGTCCTTTCCGTGACCGAGACCAGCATGATGTTCATGATGCCGATGCCGCCCACCAGGAGGGAAATGGCCCCGATGGCCGTCAGCAGGACCGAAAAGGTCTGCGCGGCCTGGTTCCGGACGGCCTGGATGTCGGCCATGTTGCGGACGTTGAAGGCTTGCGAGTTGTCCGGGGTATTGGGGATGTGCATTTGGTGCATCATGAAGTTAAAGACGGAGGTGGCGACGAGGCCGGTATCGTCGCTGTTATCCGCCTCGATGTCGACCTGGTTGACGTAAAGCTTTCCGAAAAGCCGGTACATGGCGGTGGTGACCGGAACAATAATGATGTCATCCTGGTCGAAGTAACCGTTGTAACCCTTGACGGGGAGGACGCCGATGACCTGATAGTTTTCGCGGTTGATTTTAACCGTTTCTCCGACCGGGTTCGCCTTGTCCCCGAAAAGGTTTTTGATGATGGTCAAGCCGAGGAGGGCCACCCGATTGCGTTTTTTGACGTCGTCAATGGTGATGAAGCGCCCGTAAATCGGCTGGGCGGCCTTCATTTCGGCGTAGTTAGGGGTGGTTCCGGTTACCTGAGTATTCCAGTTTTTATCACTGTAGGTCGTTTGGACCCGGCCCGAGACTTCGGGGGCGATGCGATTGACCATGGGGACCGTCGCTACCGACATGGCGTCTGGAAGGGTGATGCGGCTGCTTCCGCCCACACCCTGTTGGACTCCCCCGACGGCGAGCGATCCGGGCCGCAGGGTCACCAGGTTGGTGCCAAGGGAGGCCAATTGGGCTTCGGTGGCCTTTTGGGCGCCGGTACCGATGGCCTGGCTGCCAATCACCGCTCCGACCCCGATCATGACGCCCAGGATCGAAAGGGCGGAGCGGACCTTGTTGGCCATGAGGGCCCGCATGGCCTGGCGGAAATATTCCTTTACCTGCTTTAGGCTGAAGCTGGAATGGCTGTCGGAAACGGCGTTTTTCAGGATCGCGCTGGTTTTTTCCGGCTGGGGAGGCCGGGCCGTGGCCTGGGAATTGGCCAGGTCCGTGAGGATTTTCCCGTCCTTCATGGTGATGATTCGGCGGGCGTGGGTGGCGATATCAGGCTCGTGAGTGACCAGGATGATTGTGATGCCGCTTTCGTTCATCTTGCCCAGGAACTCGATGATGTCCTCGGAACTTTTGGAATCCAGGTTTCCCGTGGGTTCGTCCGCGAGGATGATCTTGGGTTTGTTGGTGAGGGCCCGCGCGATGGCGACCCGCTGCTGCTGGCCTCCCGAAAGCTCGTTGGGCTTATGGCCCATGCGCTCTCCCAGGCCGACCATGTTCAGGAGTTCCTTGGGGTCGCTGTGGGGGGCGTTGGGGTCGGAATAGAGAAGGGGCAGGGAAACCTGTTCCAGCGAGGAAGTGCGGGCCAGGAGGTTAAACATCTGGAAGATGAACCCCAGCGTTTGGCCCCGGACCGCCGCCAACTGGTCTTCCTTCAGGCTGGAAACCTCGTTCCCCAAAAGCTTATAGGAACCCGAAGTGGGGGCGTCCAAGAGGCCGAGGATCTGAAGCATGGTGGATTTGCCGGAGCCGGACGCGCCCATAATGGCCACGAACTCGCCCGCCTCGATCTTGAGGGAAACGCCGTTCAGGGCGCGCACCTCACTGTCGCCCATCTTATAAACCTTATGGATGTCCGTGATCTCGATGACGTTCAATGAAAGCTCCTGAAAAATGTCGGGGGTTGAACCGTGAAGGGTTTTTAGGAAATATCGTCCAAAGCCATGGGCCGCCGCCTTTTAATGGCCGCCGCCACCTCCGCCTCCACCGCTCCGGTTTCCGCCTCCCGGGCCCGCCCCGGGCATCAGGGGATTGTTGCTGGCGCCCTGGCCGCTGAATTGGGAGCTGGAAAAGGATTTGATCAAGACCTTGTCGCCTTCCGCCAAGCCGGAAACCACCTCAATCCGCTTTCCGTCGGTCACGCCGGTTTGAATGGGCTGGAATTGCGGCTTGCCTTTATCCACGGCCAGCAGGACGCCCGTTTGGCCGTCCTGTTGCTGCACGGCGTCGGCGGGTATTTCCAAGACGTCATCCTTCTCTGAAACATTGAACACGACATTGGCGGTCATTCCGCTTCGCATGAAGGCGGGAACCTGGTCCGGCCATACATCCACTTCGTAAGTGGTGACGTTGTTGACCAAAATGGAAAAATAGGAAATGCGCTTCACCACTCCGGAAAAAGGTTTGTCGGGATAAGCGTCCAGGGTGATGGTGGCATTCTCGCCCATTTTGATTTGGGCCAAGTCTGTCTCGTCCACCTGGGTATTGACCATCAGATGGTCGGACATGACCATGATGGTGACACCCGTGCTGATAACTTGGCCCGGAACGGTTGGCAAATAAATAATCTGGCCGTTTTCGGGGGAAAGAAGAGGTGTTTCCTGGTAATACTTCTCCCAATGGGACAATTGGGAGGTTCCTTGGGCGGCGGCTTCATCCAAAACGGTGGCGCGTTCGGTGGAGCTTAACTGCATAAGCTGTTGGCCCTTTTTAACGGTGTCCCCTTCCTGGCACAGGATTTTTTCAATTCTGCCCGTGATGGCCGGGAAAATGGCCAGTTCATTATGAGGTTGGACATTGCCGGTGGCGAGAACCGTGATCTGAAGGTCGCCCCGCTTGACGGGAACCGTCCGCATGCCGCCGGCCTGTTTTTTGTGGCTCCCGCAACCGACCCCCAGCAATGTTGCCGTCAAAATAAACACAAGTGAAAGTGACTTCCTCATGGAATTTCTCCTTTTCCCTCGTCGAATTCCCAGGCCGCTTGAGAACTTTTGATATTTAATTGATCCGATAACTCGGTTTTTTGTTGATTGGTGAGAGCCGTTTCCAGCAGGTTCCAGTTCACGAAAATCAGGAGGCCGTTCAAATATTCGACTTTTCCGATTTCTTCTTGGACTTTGGCCGCCTTTACTTGAAACTCCTGGACTTTAATCTGGCCCACGGCGTTCGCGTAATTGGCCCAATCGCTTTCCAACTGGCTTTCGGTTTTCAAATCGGTGCTTTGGAGGGCGTCCTGGACGCCCTGCTTGGATTCTTCGGCGCTCTTGAGGGTAAAGAGGTCGTGCCCCCCGGTGAAAAGGGGAAAGGAAAGTGAAAGTCCCGCCGACCACTCCGGCTGGGTTTCATTAAAATTCAATCCATCTTGGGAAAGGGAGGCGTTAGCTGAGAGGGTTGGCAAGAAAGCCCCCCGTGCGGTGACATATTGGCTCTCTGAGAGGCCCAATTGGGCGACGGCCTCCAGGTGGGAAGGGGTTTGATTTGTCAATTCAATGAAGTTAGGACGGGAATCGGGAAGAGTGGGGATTTCAAAATTACCCTGCACTTCCAGGTTGCCCATCGGATTCCTACCCAAGACCTGATCCAATTGTTTTTGCGCCACCCTTGATTCCCGCTGTGCCTCAAGAACATATAATTTATCCTGTTCCACGGCGACCTGGGCTTGAAGCAGGGAACCCTTGTTGTCCGTACCACCCTCAAAATTCATTTTGACCAGGTCGGCGTTGGCCTGGTCGCGTTTTGTAATATCCTCCAAAAGGCTTATTTCCTGTTGGGAATAAAGCAAGGTGTAAAAATCAATTTTCAAGTCGTGCGAAAGCTGTGCCTTGGCTTGTTTAAGCTGGGCGCGGGCCAAATCGAGCTGGGCGTTGGATTGATCGACAGAGGCGAAATCCTTAAATCCGGAAAAGATGTCCTGTTGGGCATTCAGGGAAAGGCTGGAGTTTTGGTTGTAATAAGGAGTGTTGAGGGCGTCACTGAACCCGCCGGCTCCCGAACGACCGATAGAAGCATTGAAAGATATCTGGGGAAGAAATTGTCCCAAACTGGCGATATGGCTGTCATCGGCCGCTGTGAGGGTTTGTTCCGCGGCCAAAAGATCTTTGTTGTGAGTAGAGGCTTCTTTGACGCATTGGTCCCAAGTGAGCGCTGGGGAATCTTGGGCGCCCAGACTGGATTGATAGATTAAAAGAATCAGCCCCGTTAAGGCGACGGAAAGAAAAGAGCGGGTTTTCATGAGAGCCTTTTAGCATAAGGGGGAATGACAATCCATCTTTCAAATCGTCTTTATCAGGACCCCATCAATATTTCTGCTTCGTTTTGACGTCAAGAACCCGGAACGAGTGTTGATGAGAAGGGTTTGCGGAGGTAAGAAATATTTTTGTTACGTATTGACATAATTGTAGTAGATTGCTCAAATTGACAAGTCGTCCAAATTTGTCATAAATTCTCATTTCGAGGTTTCCAATGGTGGATCATCAAAAACGTTCCCAACGAAAAATCCAAGAGCTCACGGCGCTTTATGAGATCAGCCATTCAATGGCCTCGGTTTTGGAATTCAAGTCCGTTCTCAATCATGTCCTGGAAGCCCTCGCCAATTATTTGGATATGAACCGTGGAACCGTCTCAATTTTGGATCAAAAGACGGGCCAGTTGGGAATCGAAGCCGCGCACGGATTGACGAAAGAAGAAATAGCCCGGGGCAAGTACAAAATCGGGGAAGGGGTGACCGGGAAAGTCATGGAAAGAGGAGAGCCCATGATTATTCCGGATATCGGTAAAGAACCTTTATTTTTGAATCGCACTAAATCCCGTGGGGACGTAAAGCGCCAAAATATCGCCTTCATTTGTATCCCGATAAAATTGAAGGGCGAAACATTGGGAGTCCTTTCGGTGGACCGGCTCTTCAAGGACGCGGACATTTCCTTTGAGGAAGATGTTCGCTTGTTGACGGCGGTGGCCGCGCTCATCGGACAAAACCTTAAGCTTCATCAGATGATCGAAAAAGAAAAAGAAGATTTGCTTGAAGAAAATCGTGAACTGCACAGCGAGCTCAAAGGTAAATACAAACTGGAAAACGTCGTGGGGAACTCCAAGTCGATGGTGGAGGTTTATAAATCGGTTCAAAGGGTGGCGGCTACCCGGACGACCGTCATTATTCGGGGGGAATCGGGCACGGGAAAAGAGTTGATCGCCCGGGCTGTCCATTACAACAGCCCCCGGGCTGAAAAGCCTTTCGTGAAAGTCTCCTGCGCGGCCTTGCCCGAAACCCTTTTGGAGAGCGAGCTTTTTGGCCATGAAAAGGGAAGCTATACAGGAGCTTCCGAGATGGTCAAGGGCCGTTTTGAATTGGCGGACGCCGGTACCTTATTTTTGGATGAGATCGGGGATATTTCCCAGGCCACCCAGGTCAAACTGCTGCGGGTCCTTCAGGAAAAGAAGTTCGAGCGAGTGGGAGGCACAAAAACCTTGTCGGTGGATGTCCGGATCATCGCCGCCACGAATCGGAACTTGGAGAAAGCCATAGCGGAGGGAAAATTCCGCGAGGATCTTTATTACCGCTTGAATGTGGTGCCCATTTTTTTACCGTCGCTCCGAGAACGAAAAGAAGATATTCCCCTTCTCTTGAACCATTTTTTGGTGAAATACAACGAAGAAAATAAAACCCACTTTAAGTTGGCACCTGAAGTGGTGACCCGCCTTGTCGGTTATCCGTGGCCTGGAAACGTTCGGGAACTTGAAAACACCATGGAGCGCATGGCGGTCATGTCGAAAGGGAATCTTCTAACCGTGGAAGATATCCCCTTGCCTCTTGATCTTTCATCAAACTATTCTCCTTCTTACCGGGATGGAGCCGACCAAGTTGCTTCGCCCAGCCTTTCCAGCAATAACACCTTATCCGAAATCGAGAAGATGAAGGTAATGGAGGCTATGGAACGTTGTGGTGGAGTCCAGGCGAAGGCTTGCAAGCTTTTAGGGATCACTCCCCGCCAGTTGGGCTATAAGCTAAAAAAGTACAAAATCGGGTATAAACCTACTTTTTTGTAATTAAACCTGAATAGAAGTGTTTTCTTTGAGGGAAGAGTTGGCTGTCCTTTCGAGTACTTCAAAAGCATAATATTTCCTTAATAGTTAGGTTAAATCTAAGGTTACCCCACATTTTTCCATTCTCTGGCAGGGCTTTTGCTTTATGTTCAGGTCTCAATGATTTGGATAAGACTGCTTAGTGGGTGCGGAAGTCATTGGTTATTTAATTAAAGAAGGCTTTCTCCAGTTTTCTCAGGGAGGCCTTTTGGGGTAGAAGGTATGGACAACGCTTCAAGAACGGTTGTCCAAAGAAGAATATTTATTTGTGGGCCAATATGGAGGGTCCATCTGAAATAAATTTTTAAGGAGGTCGCGAAATGACGACTAAAGAAGTAATGGATTTGATCAAGCAAAAAGATGTCAAGTATGTGGATTTTCGTTTCATCGACATGCCCGGCATCTGGCAACATACGACTTCACCGGTGAAGTTTTTTGATGAGGATGTTTTCAAGGACGGAAAGGGGTTTGACGGGTCCTCCATCCGCGGTTTTCAAGCCATCAACGAATCGGACATGCTATTGATCCCCGATCCAAACAGCGCTTTTATCGATCCCTTTTTCGCCGAAACAACCCTTGTGATGACTTGTAATGTCATTGACCCAGTTACCCGCGAATCCTATTCGCGTGATCCGCGCTATGTGGCGCAGAAGGCCGAGAAGCACCTCAAGACCACCGGCATTGCCGATATTTCCTATTGGGGTCCGGAAGCCGAATTTTTCATATTCAACGACATGAAGTTCGACCAGAACATGCATAGCGGGTACTATTCGGTAGATTCCACGGAAGGCCTCTGGAACACCGGACGTGACGAATATCCGAACTTGGCCTACAAGGTCCGTAATAAAGAAGGGTACTTTCCGGTACCCCCGACCGACAGCCAAATGGATATCCGTTCCGAGATGGTGACGATTATGCAACAAGTGGGCATTCCCATTGAGACCCACCATCATGAGGTCGCCACCGGAGGCCAGGCTGAGATCGACATGGTGTTTGACACGCTGGTCAGCATGGCCGATAAGCTATTGAAATATAAGTATGTCGTCAAAAGCGTGGCGCGCAAGCACAACATGGTGGCTACTTTTATGCCCAAGCCCCTTTTCGGAGACAATGGGTCGGGGATGCACGTCCACCAATCCATCTGGAAGGGCAGCACTAATGTGATGTATGACGAGAAAGGTTACGGCGGCTTGTCCCAGAGCGCTCTTTATTACATCGGGGGCTTGCTAAAACACGCTCCGGCCCTATGCGCCTTTATCTGCCCGACCGTCAACAGCTACAAACGGTTGACGCCCGGCTTTGAGGCACCGGTTAATTTAGTATACAGCCAGCGCAATCGTTCGGCGGCCTGCCGCATTCCGCTTTACTCCAAGAGTCCCAAGGCCAAAAGAGTCGAGTTCCGCACGCCGGACCCATCCTGCAATCCCTACCTGGCCTTTTCCGCCATGCTGATGGCGGGATTGGACGGTATCGAGAACAAAATTGATCCGGGCAAACCCCATGATATGAATCTTTATGAATTGGAAGGGCGGGAATTAAAGAAGATCAAGAATGTTCCCGGATCGCTTAACGAAGCTTTAGAGGCCTTAGAAGACGATCATGAATTCCTTCTTAAAGGAGGAGTTTTTACCGAAGACTTAATCACTGAATGGGTTAACTATAAACGAAGCAAAGAGATAGACGCCATTCGTCTTCGGCCCCATCCATACGAGTTTGTGTTGTATCACGATATTTGATTTCAAATAAACCGTTGTTTTAAAGCCCTGCTTACTTAAAGTGGGGCTTTTTTTTAGTGCTAAGAATTTTTTGAAGTAAAGTTTGATCTTATAGTCTTTGGAATTATCCCGACTTGACTGTGAAGAAAGCGCTCCCTTTTGATTAGCCGGCCTATCCTTTGAAAATCACAGTGGAATTTTGCCTAAAATGAGGTATTTTTGATGTATAAACAATCTGTCTGATCGTGAAACATTTTGGGAAACAACCGATATCGTTTTAATAATGGTGATTAATGACTAGGAAAAAAAACCTAAATTTTGGAAAGATTATTCTATTTTTGGTTTTTTTATGCGTCATTCCCGTATCCCGCCTGCTGGCTTGTGGCAGCGGGCTCAGTATCTTAAGTGTGACCCTTTCGCCGTCAACGGCCGCTCTTGGGTCATCCATTTCGGTGACAGTGGTGTACCAACAAACCGCAGGATGGAATCAGGTCTATCTTCTGGGTGGGTTCAACCTCAATCAAAATACTTTTCAAGGTTGCAACACGACTGGCCAGGATTTTGTAATTTACCAGGGCGCTCCCGGCAATGGGGACAGCCCTGGGGCCGGATCGGACGCGGGGGGTTACCTCGTTAATCCCGGCGGAACCGGACCTGCCACCCAAGTTTTCACCGTTACTGTTCCCCCGGAATTGACCCCGGGCGTGACTTATAATTTCATCGTGGGGGGGAGCGGTTGCGACGCTAAATGCGGCGATGCGGGTAACATGGAATCCCAAAGTTCCGCTTCCTTGACAACCCTGCTTCCGCCGCCCAGTTGCGCGGCCACGGTTTTGACGGAAGGCGTCACCGCTGCGCCTAACGGTTTTTTCCTTTTCGATATCGATTACAGTTTCGTGAATGCCGGGAGCAGCAATATTGTTTATCCGCTTCCCAGCAATGTCACTTATGTATCCGCCGGTCCGAATGCCGTTTATAACGGCGGTTCCAATAGCGTTAGTTGGAATTTAGGCAATGTTTCCTCACCTCAAACAGGAGTCTTGTGGACTTTGGTGAGTGTGAATTCAGGCACAGGGACGGGGGTGGTCATTCCCAACGTGGCAACTCTCAATAGTGCGAATTGCGGGACGAGTTCGAGCAACACTGCCAATGCAATGGTTCAAATCCCCAACCTAACTTTAACCAAAAGCCAATCCGCCGCTTCGTTGTCGGCAGGGTCAACGATCACGTATAACTTGGATTGGACTTCCATGGGCCAGAACCTTCAGTTTTATGATTCCTATGACAACATCCCTCAGGGCAGCAATACCAACGGTAGCGCAGTTGCATGGGGTTATGATTTAACGAATTATACCGTTGCGTCAGCCGGAAGCCCTTCGGCCAACGGAACTTGGACCGTGGAAACAGACGCTCTGGGTAACCACTATATTGACGCGACGGTAGCCAGCCAATGTGGTGGTGGAGCTCCCAACCAAAATCCCGAGTTAATCCGAAATATCCCAGGTGTGGACATTTGTGGTAATTTTATCGTTGAGGGGGATATCGAGGTTCCCAACTCAACCTCTTGTCCGGCGGGCGCGGACGCCCACATGGTACTGGCTTGCAATCCATCCCAGGGCATTACCTTGAAAGCAGCGATCTCGATAGACAACAATCCGGGCAACCTTTTCATTCAGAAGAACAATATCTATCCCCTTCCGGCTGGCGCCAGTATGGGTGTTACTTTCCCAAGCGGTTCCCCCACGACCATCGTCATAGGCAATTGGTACACCTTGCGGGTACAAGTCCAATGTTCGGGGACGGGAACCATTACCTATACTGCGGCGCTTTGGCCCAAGGGCGATCCGGCCGCCGCGGTGACTCTTAATTACACGGATAACACCCCCATCCAACCGATTTGTTCTGGGGGATGGACGCAAGGCTGGCAAGTCGATGAGACATCGGGCGAGGATTGGTACTCGAACCTAAAAGTTTTCGGCCCGGGGCCGATATTAAGCGCCGCCGTTACCGATGTCGTTCCCGCCGGAGTAACCTATATCGGTAGCACCGCTTTCGGAATTTACAATGGCGGGACTAACACGATTTCCTGGAGTTCTCCTAATGCCTTCCCGGTTACCATGTTTTCTTTCGATACGCCTATCAACTGGTGGGGAACCGTGGCTTGTCCGGGGCCGATTACCAATAACTTTACAATGGCTGCCAATTCCATCCCCGCGGTTACTTCAAACACGGTTACTTTAAGTATCTCTGGAGGTTGTATTACCACCACACCGACTCCCTCACCCACCGCAACACCTCCGATTGTTTCGTCTTTCGGGTGTTTTGCCCT
The DNA here is from genome assembly GCA_963836235.1 of uncultured Pseudomonadota bacterium. Classification (GTDB taxonomy): domain Bacteria; phylum Oederibacteriota; class Muellerivitia; order Muellerivitales; family Muellerivitaceae; genus CAWJKT01. Next base: position 86,704 of record CAWIIP010000004.1, read on the forward strand.
GAGCGGAGATGGGGGCGATACGATCATTTCGAATGTCGGCGGCTATGTCGGCACCGCTCCAGCGCCCGCAGTTGTTGTGACGGATGTAACTTTGGCCTCGCCCATGAACTGGCCGAGCGCTTGTGGCGGCCAATGGATATCGGATAATGCCAATGCCTTTGCCCTCCAATCCACCCCCGCGACCATGGTGTTTCAACGGACCTTTTCCATCAGTTCCGCGATTATCAGTAGCGGTTCTTTTGGGATTTCCTTTGGGGCCGATGATACGGCTTACTATGTTTTATCCAATAGCCTTTACCCATCGGGAGTGACCATCGCTTCTACACTTTTTAAAAATTGCCAAGGGCAGGCTTTTAGTGGAAGCCTTTTGAGCAGCTCGGGCCCCAATACTTTGACTAGTTATTTGATAAATACCACCAGCATTCCAACTGGTGTTGGCTCTAATTACGGGTTTACGGGTCTTTATTATGCACTTTGTGTCATGGGCCTCACTCCTACCCCGACGGCAACTCCCACTCTTACTCCAACTTCCACTATTACCGCGACACCCACCTTAACCATAACACCGACCATTACTAATACTTCCTCGTTGACCCCAACATCCATACCCACCCCTGTGGGTCTTCATGTTTGGCCCAATCCCTTTAACCCACAATATGCCTGGCCCGGCAATGGTGTTGGCTATTTGCGGGCTTACATGGTTCCGCCAGGAACGAAGATGAAAATCTATTCCATTTCCGGAGAATTGGTGATCACATTGGGCGAAGATCCTGCTTATCCTGGGTACATTGATTGGGATGCAAAGAACAACAAAGGCGTGCCGGTTTCGGCTGGGATTTATTACTATGTCATCCAAAACAATAATTCCACCTTGTTGAGTGGAAAGGTATTAATTTTGAGGGATTAATCTAATACGGGGTTTTTGACGTTCAATCCTTTCTTAGTTCGGAAAATTGAAATAGCGGTTTAAAGGCCAACTGATTATGATAGTTAAGCTTTTCGGATGATTCTTATTTAACAAGTTTGTATTAATTAATTCTCGTAACCAACATCGTTTATGAGGAAGCCTATGCCGTGTGATAAATCATATTTTTCCCTGTGTTTTGGGCGGATAATACTAAGTTTGGCCGCTGCCTTATTCCTTTTTACCTTTAGTCTCCCCTTCCCTACAGAAGCCCAACAGGTGTCGGGTGCCGGTAGCACCAGCACGAATTTCCAAAAGATAGGCATGGGGGCCCGTGCGGCGGGAATGGGAAACGCTTTTACAGGTGTGGCAAATGATGTCACCGCCGTTTTTTGGAACCCGGCTGGCCTGATTCTAGCCAAGGGAACTCAGTTCAATTTCACTGAAGGGGTTTGGCTCCAGGGAGTCAGCGACGAGTATTTCGCCTTTAGCCAGAACATCGATCAGGATGGAGCCTTTGGCGGGAGCATCGAGTATTTAGGGACGGGTTCCTTTCCAGGGGCATTAGAAAATCCCGACGGGTCTTATGGAGGTGTAGGTCCCAATATCAGCGCTTCCAACTATTTCGGTACCTTGGCCTATGCCCAAAGGCTGGGTAACTGGATTCCGGGAGATTTTTTCAAAAAGTCCATGTTGGGTCTTGAAGCATCAGTCGTGGGCCAGAACGTCGTCAATATCGGCAACGCCGCATCGTCTTTCAACCTGGGATATCTTTACGAAATTACCCGGAAGACTTTTTACTTGGGCGCTCTTTTATCCAATGTGGGAACCAGTATTCAAAGTTTCACCCAGCCATTAAGTTATCGATTTGCCGGTTCCTATACCCTTCGGAATACCCTCATGAAAAAAGATCGGGATATTATCGCTATGGATGCGAATGGGTATAACGACACGGGTTTTAAGTTCGACCTCGGTGATGAATATCAAATGACTTTAGGGCGAAACGATGTTGCCTTGCGAGTGGGGTACAATACCGAGGATGACCTTTCGGGAATCACAGCGGGTGCAGGTATCGCCCACCGGTTTGACGATTTCACCGCTTCCTTGGACTATGCTTTTGTTCCTTATGGAGTGTTGGGGAATACCCATCGGGTTTCACTCAACCTTTTAATGGGTGGCGATCTAATTAAGCCCGAGGCCTATGTCAACGCGCAATCGGCTTTCGTCTTAGGCCAGCAGACCATTAACGTCAATTTCGCCACCAAAAGCGAAGAACCCATCGACAGCTACAACATCACCATCCTGGATTCCTCGGGTACTTTGGTTAAGACCTTTTCCGGCAAGGGAACGCCTCCTTCCCATTATCTTTGGGACGGCCGTAATCAAGCAGGGGAATTAGTCCCCCAAGGAACCTATTCTTTTAACTTGTCTGTTACCGACGATAACGACTTGTCCGGAACCGCTCGGCCTGCCCAAACCTACGCAAAATGGGTTCCCAAAAGAGTCCCCTATCAATATACCTTCGGAGTTTCAGGCGACTTGTTGTTTAACTCTGGCAAGGATGATTTGCAGCCAAGGGGTTACGATGCCATCCAAAAGGCCGCCATGGCCATCCGCCATCGGTATCCCGACAGCCTGATTATCATCGCGGGCCACACGGATAATGAGAAATTGGCTAAAGGGGCCAAGTTTGCCGATAACCAACAGCTTTCTTTGGCCCGAGCCCAGGCTGTCATGAATTATTTGGTCCGTAATGGAATGGATGCTTCCAAGTTAAGCGTTGTGGGTTACGGAGATACCAAACCGATCGCGGATAACGCCACGCCGGAGGGCAGGGCAAAAAACCGCCGGGTGGAACTGGTGGTCTCGGGCGTTATGGACGCCACCGCGACCGACTTGATCGACGAAGGGATGATCCAGTTTAAACAACAAAATTACCGGGAAGCCTTGGACCGTTTCTTGAAGGCCCTTGAATCCGACAGCCGAAATGCCAAAGCATATCACTTGGCGGGGGATTGCTATATGCGCTTGGGGGGCAGGGACCAGGCCATTGCCGCTTATCAGAAATCGCTGAAATACAATCCGGGAGACGCGCCCTTGAGACAATGGATGGACCAGTATGCGCCTAAGCCCGTACCTGTGGCGCCGACAACGAACGTGGCCCCGGCGGCGACTTCACCCCAAGCCAATTCCGTCCAACCGGCTCCGAATAGTCCCGCTACTTCTGCCCAACCTGAAGCACAGCCCCAGCCCGCTCAACCCGCGGTTCAAGAACAGCCGGCCCAGCCCCAATCGGCCGCACCAGCTACTCAAGCCTCTCCCACAGGTATGCCCCAGCCAGTCGATGGAAATTAATTAGGTTTTGTGGCGAGCACGAATAAATTTTTTATACATGGTTTCTCTTAAAATTCTAGATATTTGAAAAGATATCGAAGTTATTGCAGTTCAATTCCAAGGCTTTTCCAAAGACGTTTTTTAATTTGCTGATCCCCTTTTTTCCGTACCTTCTTGGTCATCCCGATGACCCATGTGCTATGGGGTGAAGAGTTATGAGTACAAATAGTGGGATTCCACAAAGAATTTCCTAAGGATGCGGGCGATAAAGTCCAAGGTGGGGAGGCGGTTTTTCCTTGTCCGCGGGGTTGGCTTCTGGGTAGCATAGGAAACATTCAGCTTACGGGAGCGCAGGCGTCATATGAGAAAAATACTTGTTCTTCATGGCCCCAATTTGAATCTTTTAGGGGAGAGAGAACCTAATGTTTACGGTTCGGTTACCTTGGAGGAAATCAACCGGGAATTGAACGACCTAGCCTCCGAAATCGGCGCAGAACTCCGTATCGTCCAATCGAATCATGAGGGTGAAATCGTCGAGACTATCCAAAATTCCAGGCATTGGGCCGATGTCATCATCATTAATCCCGCCGCTTATACTCATACGTCGGTAGCCATCCGGGACGCGCTATCGGCAATATCCACCCCCACCATCGAGGTTCACCTTTCTAATATTTACGCGCGAGAGGGATTCCGCCAGGCTTCCCATATTTCGCCGGTGGCGGTGGGTCAAATCACGGGGTTCGGAAAAAACAGCTATCTTTTGGCCCTCCAGGCCGCCACGGTTATTCCATTGCCGGAAAAGAAGAAATAGTTCTTAAAGCCGCTGACCAAGAAGGCGAATATCATCCATTTATTCCGAATGATAGATGGACAACTCTGAAAATTCTTTTTTGGGGTTTGGAGATGTAAAAAATAAGACTTTCTTGGCGTCCTGGCCGTTGGCAGCTTGAAGGCTTCATGGTGAATTATTAGGGATTCCCTTAAAATGACAGGATGAAATCCATTCCCTCCATTGCTATTTCTTCTGACCGAATATTTGAAATTTCCTGCCTCACCATTGGGATTTACCTTCTTTTTCACCCCGCCTTAGCCTACCCCCAATCCCGTGCCGTGGCGCTTGGGGGAGGTTTATTACTTCTACTATTTAAAAGGGTGGAGCCAAATTCCTTTGCCGTTTTAGGGAAGGCATGGTGGTTTTTTCTACTTTATGCTGTTTTGTCTTCTTTCGGTTCTTTTCAGCATGGTTTGACATTACAGTCGGCTGGATTTGTCTTTTTGGGTACGATTCTCTATTTAATGGCCCAGCACCGGGATCCGACGGCCAAAATAAGAATGGAAACGGTTTGGGTCTTAACGGCTGGAGTGGCAGCTACGTTGGCTTTGGCCCAACGTTTTTACGGGTTTGATCAATTGGCTTTAGCCTTGCCGAGTCTTTCCGGGGAAGAATTAAAAATTGCCACGGCAGGCGCCCATAACCACCGTGCTTTCGGCCCCCTAGTGACCCCGGGGGCTTTGGCCGCTTTGATGATTCTTTTGATCCCGCTCAGTTTCGTGTTTGCTTGGGTTCATTCCGGTTTTAAAAGAATTCTCTTCTCCCTTTTAACCCTCTTGATGGTTTTAGGGCTTTGGTCCACCCAAAGCGTAGGGGCGCTGGTTTGCCTCACCCTGGCGGTTTTAGCGGTGCTGGGATTCCGGAAATCCCGGCTTTGGATTCTTGGGTCACTGGTTTTGGGGCTTGCGGGCATATTTAAAATGGTAGCGATGCGAGGATTGCAAAGCTGGATATGGGCCGCCTTTTCCATGAGATTAGACCTCTGGAAATCAGCCTGGGCGCTTTTTCTGCAACATCCTTTTCTGGGTTCGGGCTTGGGAACATTCGGGGAAGTTTATCAGCAATCTGGCCTTAGTTTGGATATCGGCGCCAGGTTCGCGCACAACCTCCTATTACAACTTTTGGTGGAAACGGGTTTAACGGGAATAATTCTGTTCTTTTGGGGGATCGTCGGGTTCATCCGAAGATTAAAACTACCCTCCCGATGGGAAGGCTGGGGAGTATTGACGGGTGTTATGGCTTTTCTTCTGTTTTCTTTAGTGGACCTACCTTTTCAAATGCCGGAACTGGTTTGGGTATTCGCCTTGATGGCTGGACGACTTGAATTGAGGCCAGAAACAGAAAGAATTTTTCTGGCCCTTTCTGTTTCGTGTCTTGAATACGGACTGCTTGGAGTAATGGTGATTTCGGGTTTTTGGCCTCCCTTCCGGCCCTGGAATTTCGCCTTATTGGCAGGCGCTCTTTGGGTTACCCTGGCCTTGTTGGGAAAGTCTTTCGACCGGATTCCATTGTGGGTATTCCTTGGCGGGCTTTTTGTCGGGTTGAGGGCTTTTAACTCGTCTTCGGCCGAGGGAACAGTCCGTTTCTTGGAAACAGCGGGGATTGCCCTGGTTTTTTGGCTTGTGGCGGGTACTTTGGATTCAAAGGGTACTTTTGTCCGGCGTTTTTGTCTATTGGGACTGGCTTGGGGAGCCGCCGCTTGGGTTGTTTCCTTTTCTGGAGCGCCATTCGAGGCCTGGGCGAATTTTACCAATCCCAAGCATCTCGCTGTTTTTTTGATTCCGCTAATAATCTTGTTTTTTCCAACGGGAATTCCGCAGACGAAAAACATTCTCGTTTCCGGGGCGGCTCTTTTGACCATGGCAAGATTGAGAGCGACAGGGGCCTTAGTCGGGCTGACTGTGGGTTTCCTAATGCTTCCGAAACTTTCCAAAAAAATAAAACTCTTATCGCTGGCGCTTTTGATCCTGGCGGCTTGGGTCATTCGTGCGCTCCAGCCCAGTTCAACGCAATGGGATCGCCTCCTGATCTGGAAAGCCTCCGCTCAAGTCTGGAGCCGCCATTTATTGATAGGGAATGGCCCGGGAGTTTTTGATGGCGAGTTCGAAAAGATCGAAGAACCGCGTTCGGGAGGATTGAGTCGCTATCTAATGGAAGCCGGTTATTCCCACAACGAGTTTTTGGAATTTCTCACCGCTTTCGGTGTTGTGGGAGGCCTTTTTGTGGTGGTTGGGTTGTGGACTTTATTCCGGGCAAACAAAGACGGCCCTCGTACCGCCGCTTTTGGCGGGGTAAGCGCCGCTTCTTTGGTGGACTTTTGCCTCCATACACCCCGGGTTTTTCTGCAATGGGTTGCTTTGATGGCCCCACAGCAAGAAGAAAATCTTGGGATTTCCTGGCCGGGTGGGTTCTTGGCTTTTGGCCTAGTTTGCGGACTTTTTTGGGCAGCCGCCTTTGTGCCGCATCTTGAGGTTCAGGCAGGTGAAGCGGAAAACCAAAACCAATTCCCCCTAGAGCTTCGGCTTTTGGAAACGGCAGAAAAATTGAATGCCTGGGATGCCCAGAACAGTTGGGTGAAGGCCCAATTCCTCGAGAGACTTTACCTTGCGACGGGTGATCTCAACTGGAAACAAAAGTCCGACGACACCCTGGCGAAGATTTTGTACCTGGAGCCGAACCAGGGGGATTGGTATTGGAAAAAAGCGAGACTTCTCTCTGAGCGGGTGAATAAGGAAAAGACGCCCGCATCCATGACAGCCGCAGTCCAGGCCTGGCGGGAAGCGGAAATCCAACTGCCTTATTCCGCCTACTTGCGCTATGAAGAAGGGATGTTCTTCCTTCAGTCTGGGCAAAAAGAAGAGGCGGTCTCATCCCTTCAAAAAGCGGTGGAACTGGAGCCCAACTATGCGGTGGCCTGGGCCAAGCTGGGATTCCTATTGAAAATGGAAGGGAGCAAGGACCAAGCCCGGCAGGCCTTCCAGCAAGCCCTCCAGGTCCATGAGGCTTGGAAGGATAAATCGATCGATTCGCCGGAAAAACCCATGTTGGCCATCCCGGACGATGTGATCAACCAAATCCGCCAGGAAGCGCGGTTATGAAATCGATAGATGAGCCCCGGAAGGACTGGGCTTGGGTGGCGCTTTTGTCGGGGTTGGTTATCGCTTTTTATTTCCGGGTTTTATTTGAAAACCAAATTTTTGTTTTCGTGGACGCTTCCCGTTTCTTTTATCCGCTCTGGAAATGGGGCGCGGATGTGCTGAGACAGGGGTGGATTCCCCTCTGGAATCCCGACGCCCAATTTGGAACACCCTACCTGGCCGATCCCCAGATGGCCTATGCTTATCCGCCCGTGCCCCTGCTTTATCTGCTCTTGAACCCCACCAACGCTTTCGCGGCCTTGGTGATACTTCACCACTTTTGGGCCCTGTTGGGTTTTTGGATTTTCGCCCGGGCGGAAGGTTTTTCCACCCGGGCCGCCCTCTTGGGCAGTTTGATCTTCGGGTTTTCCCTTCACTTGGTTTGCTCTTCCTGGACGCCGGTGGCCCTTTCGACCATCAGCTGGATTCCATGGGTTTTCCTGGGGGCGGGAATGTGCTATCGGAAGGAAAGAGGAGGGTTTCTATTCCTCTCCTTCGCCTGGGCCATGCAATTGGCGGCGGGTTATCCCGTCTTAACTTATTTGACGGTCATGGCGGTAGGGCTTCATTTCGGATGGAAGACCATTGGGGCCATGAAGAAATCGAAGGGGCCTGAGTTTTCCTGGCTTGGGGTCTTTTTCTCGGCGGGAATGACGGCGCTTGTTTACAACCTAGTCTGGGGCTTGCCCTTTTTGGAAATGTTCCAACAGAGCAATTACGAGAATGGGGCCAGCCGTTTCCATGATTTGAACTGGTTGGACTTGGGGACGATCTTAAGCCCCTTTGACCAGGGGCATCCTTTGCTTTCCGGTTACCACGGCCCCCATTATTGGGTTTCGACTTATTTCGCCGGGTTGCCGACCCTTTGCCTTTTAGCTTGGGGGGCTATTTACATGGTTTATCGCAAGACTTCCTGGGGGCTGCTTCTGGCATTCTTGGTTTTGAGCTTGGGCGTCCTGGGAATGGGCCATGTTTTGATGGCGATCTTGCCGGGCTATTCTTTGGTAATTCATTCAGGCTTCTGGCTTTCGCTTCTTATTTTTTGGATGGCCTGGTTAGCCATGGAATCGTTGATAGATTTCCTGGGCCCAAACCTTTTGCCCAGCCAAACCCTATTGTGGACCACGATGGTTGCGGGAATTTATGGTTTGTCCTACTTCATTCAAGTCCCCTTGTCTCCGGCGGCTTTTTGGATTTCGCTGGTCGCCGCTGGTTTGGCGGCTTGGCCGCAGGATGCCCGTCTTCGGTGGGTTTTGCTCCTACTTTCCCTCGGGATTTCCTTGGGAACTGCGGCTTCGAGTCTCAATATTCTTCTGGACCGCTCTTATTACGATAAATCACCGCTAACGATGGGATCGATTCCCAAACCCGGCCGACTTTTTTTCACACCTCCTTTACTGGGACAGGCGGCCCGCCTGCAGGGGGAAAGCATGGTGGCGGCTTATGAATCGGCGAAAGAAAACTTCTACCCGAATTGGCCCTTAGCTTACGGAAGGGAAGAAGTTCCTCTCTATAATACCATTCAATTAAGGGATTCCTTCACCTGGACCTTTCAGTCTTTCCAACATTCCTTGCGACATTCCCGGAGCGTTTTGGATTACCTGGGTATCCGATATGTGTTCGGGAAAAACCAGTTTGAGGATTTTAAAAATGTTAATCCGATCGGAAGTCCTATTCAGATTTCCGAGAATCCGAATCCTGGCCCAAAGTGGTTTTCGGTAGGCCGTGCCAGGGTGGCAAGCCTTTCCCTGAAAGATGACTTTGACCAGGCGGACAAGACTTCCATGGATTACCGTAAAGAATGTTTCATTGGAGATTCGGCTAAAGCGGGTTCCTATAGTCTTTGTGAAGTCGATTGGAAAGAGGAGACCCCCACTCGGCTTGTCTTGGAATCCAAGGGTTCGGGGAAGGCCCTGCTGGTTTCTTCCGAGACGGATTATCCCGGCTGGAAAGTAAAGGTGGGCGATCATCAGGGGACGGTCGAGCAAATCAACCACAGTTTTCGGGGAGTCGTCCTGAACGAGGGTGAAACCCGGGCGCTTTTTTATTTCGAGCCCGTCACTTTCCGGCTTGGACTTTTTCTTTCATTGTTAATTTGTGGGTTTTGGATGATGCTTTTCTTTAAAGGATTTAAATCGTGAATTCTAAAACCGTCTTTAAACCCCTTTGGGCGGGTTTCTTTCTTCTCCTTCTTTATTGGATGATCCGGCTTTGGGGCCATTTCCCGGCCTTTATGGACACGATGGAGTATGTCTTTCCGGAGAAGTGGTTCAATGTCGAATCGTTCCGCCAGGGGCGGATACCCCTTTGGAATCCTTATATTGCCTGCGGAACGCCCCACCTAGCGGCATTCCAGCCCGCCCCTTTTTATCCTTTCTTTTGGATATGGAACCTTACCGGCCTCACCAACTGGTTTTTTGTGGTGGCGCTTTTGCACCAGGCCTTTGCCGCCGTCGGGTTTTACTTTTGGGGGAGGGCCCTGAAAGCTTCCCCCTTGGTGGCGACTTTTTGCGCCTTGGGGTTTGCCGGGTCCGCCTTGATGACCTTCTATTGGGGTTTTCCCACCCATCTGGCTTCCATCGCGTGGATTCCCTGGGTTTTCTTTACCTCCGTCCGGTTCCAGGAAAAACCTTCCCCGCGTTGGTGGATTTGGGCATCCCTCTGTTGGACGCTTCAAATATTGGCGGGTTATCCCATCTTCACTTTTTACGTCGCGCTTTTTTGGATGGGATGGGCCTATTGGAACTTGAGGGGCCGGGTAAAAATCCTAACGGCCCTGATGGGGACATTTCTGGCCGCCATGGTTTTTTCCGCAGCCCAGTGGTTGCCCTTCGCGGATTTCCTGGGATATCTTCACCGGGACGGATGGGGGGATTATCTTTACGACCTTCATTGGCCCAATTTTCTCACCCTTTTCCAGCCGCAGTTGTTGGGAACGCCTGGCATGGCCGGATATAAGGGGGATTATCCCGATTTCATTTTCAACAACCTTTACCTTGGCTTGGTGCCCCTGGCGATTTTTATCGCTCTTTTTTTCTCGCCGAAATCAAAAAATTCATTTTGGAGGGGGATGGCGCTCTTCTGGTTTTTTTGGCTACCTGGGATTCATTTTTTTGTTTGGAAGATTCTTCCCGGCGCTTGGATGGACCGGCTGGAACCGGCGAAGGCCGCCTTTCTTTTCGTTTTTTGCGCCTTTACGGCCCTGGCCGTGGGGCTTTCCGAACAATTCCAATTCGCTTCCCGGAAAAACAAAATCTGGAAATGGGCCTGGGTGGCGGGAGCCTTGTGGATTTTGGACATCCTCCTAATACCCTGCCGGGTGATTCAAACCGTGCCCGATCCTTACCGGAACGAAGAAGTTCGGCAATCCGCCGAGCGGGCCAAAGGGATTGTGGGAGAGGGAAGGCTGGTGAGCCTCAAGGAAGCGGGCCAGGGTTATCCCGAGTGGGATGGAAGTGTTTCCGATTCCTTCAAGACGACGGCGGAGGAACTGGTTCCCAACACCAATATGGTTTGGGGCCTAAAATCGGCACGGGGTTACCTCACGATTTATACCGATGGTTTTCAAGACCTGAACAAATATCTCAAATCGGGCTATCCCTATGACGGACGCGTCCTGGACGCGGCGGGGGTGGACCTTATTCTTTATTCCCGGGCCCTTTCGGCCTTCAAGTACAACGTGAATGAACAGCATGGAGCGTCGGTATGGACCAAGAACGCCGGGGCCTTAGCTGGCGCCTGGAAAGTGGAGACGGTCCGGGAGTTTCCCGACCGGGCGGCGGTCTTCGAGGCGATGCTGGACCCTAAGGCTTTTCTCGAGAACGAGGTTTATACCGAAAAATCACGGGATGGGAAGGTCGTATCCCTGGCGCCGTCGACTCGAATCCTTTCCGGAAAGGTTCCTTCCGCTTGGGGGCGGTTAAAAGCCAAGGTGGCTGGTTGGTTCCAAACTGAGACGACTCTTGAGGGCTCCCGGCCTTCCCCCTGCGAGGCCCAATTCACGGTAATGGCGGACAAGAACGGGTTTCTGGTGTTCGACGAAAGTTTCGCACCCGGTTGGCACGCTTGGGTGGACGGCATCCCGGAAAATATTTTCCGCGCGGACGGCCTTTTTATGTCCGTGGTTTTGGATGAAAGCGGGGAGCATAAGGTGGATTTCCGCTACGAACCAGTGTCTTTCCGCCTAGGTTTATTCTTTACCTTGGTGTCGTTGGTGGCGGGTGCCTTAACCCTTGTTTTATCTAAGAGAAGGAAATGAAAGTTTTTATAATTCCTAGACTGTTTTTTTTTCTTTCAATGTTTTTTTTACTACCATCGTTTGTCGTGGCTATTTCGGGCGATGAGAATGTTTTGGAAACGGACTTAAAAGACCGTGCCGATATCCTCTTTTTCGGTGGTTTCGAGTCTAACCCATGGACTTCGGTTTGGGGTATGGACTGGGGACCGGAACCAGCGTCTAATGCCGAACTTATTTTGAGCCCAAAGGCTTTCGATGGCCGTTCCCTTCGGGTCAAATACTTGAAGGATACCTATGGCCCGGAAGGTGGGCTCCAATATCTGACGGAATTTTCAAAACTTTCCATAGAACCTCAAGAAGCGCTCTATCTTCGTTATTATGTTCGGTTTGAGCCAGGTTTTGATTTTGTGAGGGGTGGAAAACTGCCCGGTCTGGCGGGTGCCAACGCCAATACGGGCGGGCACAAATCGAACGGTACGGACGGTTGGAGCGCTCGCATGATGTGGAGGCCTGACGGAAAGATTGTTCAATATGTCTATCATCCTGATCAGCCAAACGACTATGGAGAGGATTTTGCCTGGAATTATGGAGGGTGCCCCCGCTATTTCAAACCGGGCCAATGGTATTGCGTTGAAACTTACGTTCAAATGAACAGGCCGGGGAAGAAGGACGGCATCGTTCGGTCCTGGTTGAACGGGGACAAGGCTTTAGAGGTGACGAACCTGCGGTTCAGGGATATACCTGGGATCAAGATCGACAAAATGTATTTTTCCACTTTTTTCGGCGGTGCCGATCCAAGCTGGGCACCTTCAAAGGAAGTGCGTGCCGATTTCGACAACTTTGTGATCGCTAAAAATTATATTGGTCCCGACAGGGATTGGACCGGAAAAACCAATGAAATTATGGTTCCTGTGTCAACCAACGAAAAAGAAACGACGGGCACCCTTCTTTTCGACGGTGACCATTCCGGTTGGATCACCAGTTCCTGGAGCGATGGCAAGTATGATTTTCATTCGACGGCCCAAAACCACACGTCAGGCGGCAAACAAAGTGTTTATATCCAACTGCCCGATGGGGCGTGGGGCGCAGTTCAGTTTGAAGGGCCGTCTACAAATGTTTTAGATTATAAGACGCTTTCTATGTGGGTTTATCCGACCCGTTGTGATTTGGAGTATCGGGTTCGATTTGAATTGAATGGACGCCAGGTGGGCGTCGAAAAGGCCGTGACAGGAGCACGTGGATGGGAAGTGAACCAATGGAATCATGTGGAACTGTTGTTGAATGATTTTAAAATTTCGAGTTCTTTTAACAGAATAGTCCTTGCATCCAATACTTCCACGGCTGTCGCGCCGTTTTACATTGACGACATTGATTTAATTAAATGATTCTGTTGATGCGTTAAAGCTTTCTCTATTGCGATGTTTTTTAAAATTTCAACTTGGTTGTAAAACGGTTTGCCCTTTTAAATCCTTTTTGGCATTGAACAAAAGGGTCGTTCTCCGCTTTAATGGTTTTGTCGGTAAACGGTTTTTTTAGCCTTGGCTTGGAAAGAAATCTGAAAATCTCTTTCGGCTATTTACATTAAAACCTTTTTAGGAAAAACCGGGATGACTCCCGGTTGGAAGCATGAAGATTAAAAAACGCATTGCCTGGAATTTATTTTTTAAAATTCCGGCGAGCCGATGGGTTTGAATTTTAAATCCACCCTCCTTGCCTATTTTCCTCCTAGATCCCATGTAACCGGTTTCAAATTTAAATGGCTTCAAGTTTCCTCCGTTTTTATTTTTTTGAATGTCCTCCCGGTTTTCTCACAGACTTGCAATACCAATACCACTAATGTTCCGAACCTTTGCATCACCGTATCACCGACGAACCCGATTCCAGGCTCCGCTGTTACGGTGACGGTCAATTATTGCAGTACCGTTACTGGGGGTAACGGTACAGAACTAGTAGCCGCATTAAATAGCAATGCTACGACGCTTCAAGCTTGTAGTACTTCCGGGCAATATTTCCTTGTGGACAAGAATGGCGCGAATGTGGATGACGTGAATCCATGCGGCGCGACCCCTGGCTGCGATATGGGCTATTACATGAATGATGAAGCCACCAATAGTAGTACGACACCTTGTACTTCTAATCATTCCGTTACCTGGACCTTGACTATCCCTAATAGTGTTAATGTTGGCGGTACCTATAACCTTATTGTGGCGGCTGCTGGTTACACGAGTTTAACTTGTGGAACGGAAGGGTATAATTCCGTTTTTATCCCTATCACCATACCCCTGCCACCGCCGGGAATTTCAAACGTGTCCAAAACCGCTGAAGAAAGCGGTACCACGGTCAATCCGGGGGATTTACTCCTTTTCCATATCGACTACGACTTTGTAAATACCACCAATTTACAAGTGACCGATACGGTTCCACCAGACACCACCTTGGTTTCGACGGGTCCCGTAACCGCGGCCCCTTCCGGGTCGGCTGCTGGAACGGGGGTGACTTGGGCGATGGGCAACGCGACGACGCAGACCTCGGGTGCGGTATGGATGCTGGTAAGGGTGAATGTGGGGACACCGCAGGGGACCGTCATCCAAAATATGGCTTCGTTAACCTCTGCGGACATTACGACGCCAATTATCACGAACACGACCTCGACCACGGTGGGCCCGGGTTTTGCCATTTCGAAAAGCGAGTCCTCCTCCTCGCTGCTACCCGGGCAGACCATCACCTATACCCTCACTTACAGCCACAGTGGCCAAAGCCTACAATTGTTCGATTCTTACGACAACAATCCAGTCAACACTTCGGGAAGTGCCATCCAAGGATTCGACGGGACCCCCTATACCGCCTCTACTGGGGTTTCCTTTACGGTGGAATCCGATTCAGCTGGTAACCATTACGTCATGGCACAGGCCTGTACAGGTATCAGCTTCGCCGCGGGTATGACCTGCACGACTTTTGGGACCCTTTTGAGAAACGGTCCTACGGTCAATATATGCGATGGCTATACGGTGGAGGGGAACGTGTTCATCCCGGTCGGGGATCCCTCCGGTGCTGACGCCCATTTGGTGATCGCCTCCAGCGGCGGGAACGCCTACATGGTGGGTATTTCCCTGGACAGTTATCCCGGCAATTTTTTTCTGCAAAAAAATAACACCGCGCCCGCGACGGTTACCGATCCCGTTACTCTAATTAATAACCAGATCGGCACGACCATTACGGCGGGCGTATGGTATACGATCGAGGCCCAAATCACCTATGTCGGCGGTTTCCCCAATATTTGCGCGAAAGTTTGGCCGACCGGCGGCACTGTTCCGGCGGCTAACGCTTTTTGTTATGTCGACAACACCAACCCCCTTCCTTGCGGGCAGTATCAAATAGGCTGGCAGGCGGACGGATCGGCTAATTTCGACTATTACTCGGATTTAAAACTTTTCGGCCCAGACCCGGCTATCAATACCCTAGTTTGGGATACGGTTCCTTCGGGAGTGCAATACCTGGGCAACGCGGTTGGACCCGTGACTGCTACCCCGGTGGCTACTGTTACATTTTCGCAAGGGCCTCCCTTGAGCTGGAGTTTTCCCGAAACCCTTTATAACGGTCCCAGCGGAGCTATTACTTGGTGGGGGTCAGTGGACTGCTCTTCTACCGGCATTCTTATCAACAGCGCGGATATCCATGCAGCCGGAGTCAGTTCGATATTATCTAACGCGGTAACGGCTTCAGTAGCTACCTGTACTTTTACCCCAACGCCTACCAATACGCCGACCCAAACTCCAACATTGACGCCGTCCTTTACCCCTACGAATACCGATACCAACTCCCCAACTAATACTCCCACTAATACCTTTACTTACACCCCCACCAATACTCCCACTTGGACGGCTACGAACACGCCTACAATTACTCCAACCTTCACGCCCACTTATACGGCTACCCTTACGCCCACTAATACTTTCATTAATACCCCAACGCCCACGGATACGCCCACTAATACGGCCACGAATACCCCTAGTTCCACTTTCACGAATAGCGTTACCAACACCCCAACGCCAACCCCCACATTCACCGACACGGCGACAGATACATTCACCGCGACCAATAGTCCCACTAATACTTTCACCCCGACTCCCACTGATACTCCAACCGATACCGTGACCCCGACCTATACTTACACTTGGACTCCAACCTTCACCCCCACTGACACGCCAACGGCAACCGATACCTTTACCGTAACGAATACGCCGACCTTGACGTTCACAATGACGGATTCTTTCACCCCCACCAATACCATAACCCCCACGAATACTTTTACTTCGACTCCAACATTCACCGTAACTAATACTTTTACTCTCACGGATACTGCGACGCCTACCAATAGCCCGACAGACACCTTCACTTATACAAATACTTTTACTCCTACACTGACGCCTACCCGGACTTTTACGCCTACTCCCACGAATACGGCAACTTCTACCCCGACTTCTACGGATACTTCCACGCCTACTAGCACTCCCACTTCGAGCCCTACCGCGACGCCTACCAGTACTTTTACTTCCACGCCGACGCTGGTAGCTGGGGTGACTATTCAGAAAAAGGCTTCGGAAACCACGGCTTCGTCGGGCGACATCATTACCTACGATATCTCCCTGAGCGTGACGGGAAGCATGGTTACTCTACCCATGGTGGTGGATACCCTGCCCGCAAACGTCACTTTTAATAGTTATGAATCCGACCCGCCGGGTACTACCACGCTTCCACCTAACGGAGACCTTCTGACGTGGAATCTCCCGAAGCTGAACCCCGGTACCTACGATCTATTCTATTCGGTACAGGTAAATAGTTTTGTGGCCGCGGGAACAGTGCTGGAAAATAAGGCTTGGGTCACCTACTTGGATGGGGGGCCGATCACCGCGGTCGCGGATGTGACAGTTGTCGGGCAATACACCATCCGGGTGAATGTTTATAACGAAGCCGGGGAAGTCGTGAAAACTATCCTCGTCACCCAAATGTCCCAGCCCATTATGAACATCCAGCTCGCGCCCGCCACGATCACAAGCCTTGAGGGACAGGTGCAAATTTATGACGGTAGTTACTTGATCGGTACTTGGGACGGCACCACTAACAACGGTACCCCGGCGACCAACGGTGTTTACCATATCAGCGTGGACAGCACCGATTCTTCGGGTGTGATCCAAAGCGTCACGCAAGAAGCTGTCGTCAGCCGGTCCATTGCGCAAGTGAATGTCGATATCTACAATGAGGCGGGGGAGATCGTGCGGCATTTATTCGCTTATATGGATGATCCCAATAACAGCTTGATCACGGGATTCAATCTTTCGGCCTCCGCCATCATTCCCGGGTCTTCTTCTCCTGGAACACCCGGCCAAGTCCAGATTACGAGCGATTTGGGAACCCTTTTGGCAACCTGGGACGGAAAAAGCGATTCGGGGACGGTGGTGACCAATGGGATTTACTTCGTCGAGATGTCCACGACGAATGGTGCCGGAGGGCAATCGACCATTACGAAAACAGTGACCGTTTTACAACAGGGAAGCCATTGGGCCGCGGGAACGGTGACAGCGGCTCCGAACGAAACCGACGCGGATCATCCGACGATTACGTTCGCAACAGGAACAGTCGGGTTAACCCTGGAAGTCAAGATTTATGATGTGGCTGGTGAATTGGTGGCCAATATTAATGGCGACAGGGAAATCAGCCAGGCCCAATGGACCCCCGTCAAAACCGCTAGCGGACTTTATATTGCGGTAGTGGGTTTAACCGATTCCAATGGAAAATGGGCGGGACAACAGATTTTGAAATTACTTGTTCGGCATTAAAACAAAAGCAAAACATTCCATTTGTTTGAAGTCGAATTCGACCGTTCGGTTCTGTGGATTTCGATGGAGAATTTTAAAACAGACTGGACTTTTAATTGAGTGCTTGAACCAATTGCTTCGCCGCCTGGATTTTATTTAAACTCAAAAAACTTAGATTCGTCCGACCCGCAGTGGGCAGTTACCGCTTTGGATTTTCTAATGTCATAACCACTATACAAAATGGTTTCTTTGTGGATATATATTGTTGTCCAGGTAAACTATGGCCCGAAACAACCCGGAACCGGAGGCTTCTTTCATGTTTAGGTTTTTTTTGGTGTTTTTTTGTTGGGTATCATTGGGTTCCGCTTGGGCCAAGCGTGAACCCCCGCCCTTTATCCCTCCTGTCGACGATGGTATTTACCGTTTCGTTTTAAGGGAAAACAGCCAGCCCGATAAGCTCGGTATTTATAAAGGGGGGCATGTCGAGGCTTACCTGAAAATAACGGGTGAAAAAATTTGGGAAAAATACCTGTACAAAGTTCATTTAGATCCGACGGTCGAAAGGGACGTACAGGATGTTTTTGTGCGTGAAATGTATCTGGATAAACCTAACCGGCTGATACTGGAAAACGAAAGAGGGGAATGGTTTGTACTAGAACGTCGAACCGGGGACCTTCTTCAATTAGAGGATTTTAAACGGACAGAAGAGGAAAAAATACCCGATAACTCCGATTCGACGAAAGTAGAACCAATTCTTCAGGACAATTTCCTCATCGAGGCGGATGAATCAGTCAGCTATGGCCACCAAAAAGTAAGGGCTTTTGACGTACCGACCGGACGGTTGCTTTGGGAAAAAAAGATACCCTCTCCCAGTGATGGGAATGGGGGGCGAAGCCATATTTCCTTCATGCTGTTGAATCCAAAAAGCCAGTTGGAGATTAATTTTGAAGATAGTTCCGAATGCTTGGTGGACGTCAAGACGGGAAAATTGTTGAAATAATAAGTCTTATAAACAAAAAAGCCCTGGCTCCATTTTGGAGTCGGGGCTTTTTTCTATAACCTATTTTCAGGCGACGGTGACGTCCTTACAAAGATAGACATCTTGGATCGTTTGCAGGAGCTTGGCTCCTTCTTCCATCGGACGCTGGAAAGCCTTGCGGCCGGAAATCAGGCCCATGCCGCCCGCGCGCTTGTTGATGACCGCGGTTTTGACCGCTTCGGCGAAGTCGTTCTCGCCGGAAGCGCCGCCGGAGTTGATCAATCCCGCCCGGCCCATGTAGCAATTCGCTACCTGCCAACGGGTCCACTCGATGGGGTGATCGGGGCAAAGCGTGTCATACATACGCTTGTCGAACTTTCCATAAGAAGATTCTTGGTTCAGGTAAGCGAAACCGCCGTTATTCTCGGGCAGCTTTTGTTTGATGATGTCGGCCTCGATGGTGACGCCCAGGTGGTTGGCTTGGCCGGTCAGGTCGGCGGAGACGTGGAAGTCTTTTTCCTTGGTTTTAAAGGCCTTGTTGCGCACGTAGCACCAAAGAACTGTGAACATCCCGTACTCATGGGCTTGTTGAAAAGCCTTGGTCGTTTCCTCAATCTCCTTTTGGGAGTCTTCGCTTCCGAAATACACCGTAGCGCCGATTCCGGCGGCTCCCATGTCATAGGCCTGCTTGACCGAACCGAAATAAAATTCGGAAGCCTTATTGGGATAGGTCAAAAGCTCGTTGTGGTTGAGCTTGACGAGGAAAGGAATCTTATGGGCGTATTTGCGAGACATGATGCCCAAAACCCCCAAAGTGGAAGCCACCGCGTTACAGCCGCCCGCGAGGGCCAGCTTGATGATGTTTTCGGCGTCAAAATAAATGGGATTTTTGGCGAAAGAAGCCCCGGCGGAATGCTCGATGCCCTGGTCCACCGGCAAGATGGAGACATAACCAGTGCCTGCCAAGCGACCCGCGTTATAAAGCCAATTCAGGCTGGAAAGGACGCGGTTGTTGCGGTCGGATTGGGCGAAAATGCGGTCGACCCAGTCGCCATCGGGAATATGGAGCGAATCCTTGGAAATTCCCTTGCACTTATAGCCCAGCAAGTCCTTGGCCTGAGTTCCCAAGTGTTTTTCAATATCGGAGATATTCATGTTCCCGTCCTTCGTTGGAATTTAAACGCGATTCAGCGTGGTAAAAAGCCTTTAAATGAGCCACTACTAATACAAAATTGGGGTGCAATAAGCAAGCCAAAAGCCTGCTTGGGGCGTCAGTCCCTCATGTAGGAGTGAAGGATTGGAATTTCCATCATCTTTATTTCCAAGTTTTGTTGAATTCCTCCTCCTTGAAGCCGATGGTGGCTTTTTCACCCTCTACCAACAAGGGGCGTTTGATAAGCCGACCGTTTTTCGAGAGGAGTTCCAGCAATTGGTCTTCCGTCATCGTCTTCACTTTCTCCTTCATGTTGAGGAGACGGTACTGCTCGCCGCTCTTATTCAGAAGGTCGGTGATCTTCTTACCGCTCAGGTTTAATATTTTCTTCAATTCGGTTTTTCCAGGTGGGGACAAGGTGATGTCGGTGGATTTCAAGTCTTTGTGGTACTTTTCCAGCCACTTTTGGGCGTTTCGGCAGGTGGAGCATTTGGGATATTGGTAAAACTCAAGCATGTTTTCCTCCCTGAAATTGAGGTTTTTGAGAAAGGTTATTTAACTTGAGAAAGAACCTAAAAGCTAGTTTGATATAAGCCGTTTTCCAAATGTTTAATTAGGGGGATCTCGATATGGTTTTAACCGGAGGAAGACTGGCTTTCCTTTTGGTATTGGGCGGCTTAACGTCACTGGTTTGGGCGGATGATTCGGATCAAAGCCCGCAAGCCCAACTTTTCGTGGCGCAGGTCAAGGGGGAAGCCTATGTCGTTCATAATGACAAGCAAAACCAAGCCATTGCCCCCGAACCTCTTGTCGAAAACGACAGGATCAAGACTGGGCCTGACGGTAAAGCCTACCTGGAATTTCAAAATGGCGGAATCGTGGAGGTGGGCGCCAAAAGCGATGTGACGGTCAAACAACTCGAAATCACTCCCGATGATTTTAAAGCCCGGTTTCTTTTAGCCTGGGGGAAATTCCGGGCGAAGGTCAAGAAGCTGACTAGCTCGAAATCCTCCTTTGAAGTTGAGGCCGGCGGCGTGGTGGCGGGTGTTCGCGGCACGGTCTTCGGAGTGAATTATGATCAAACAAAGAAAGAAGTGGATGCCCAGATCTATGAGGGCTCTATTTTCACCCGCGCGGGGGGAAAGGAAGAAATTGTCGATAAGGGATACACCATGGCGGTGGAGAAGACGGGACTGTCGGTGAAATCGCCCTTGACCGGTCAGCAGATGAATGGCTTCGAGGATTTTGTCAATGTCTCGGGACAGTTGGAACAAAAGAAGCAGCAGCTTCTCCAGCAGATGCATGACAATCTCATGGGTAAAATGCCCGACGTCGTTAAACAGCATGAGAATGACTTGAACAACGCGATCGGACAGAAACTGCCTTTTTAAAAGGTTAATAGGAATGCCTCCAAAACCCTTTCGCGCTTTGTGCTTGGGCAACGTGCTGATGGACGTGCTGGTAAAGCCCGTGGACAAATTGCCACCTCCGGGTGGTCTGCTATCAGTGAAGCATGTCGAATTGGCTTTGGGCGGATGCGCCTCCAACACTTCGGTGGCTTTGAGCCGGCTGGGGGTAGGGACGTCACTTTGGGGCAAGGTGGGGCAGGATCATTTCAGCCAGTTCGCCTTGCAAGAACTGGATCGGTCGGGCGTTGAGACGTCTGGGATGGTAAAGGACCCTAAGGTCTCCACTTCGGCCACGGTAGTGCTGGTGGATTCCAAAGCCCGGCGTTCTTTTCTTCATTCGGTCGCCGCCAATGACCATATCCATCGGGGTGACTTAAAACTTTCACGACTTTCTTATTTTAATCACCTGCATATAGGCGGTTATTTTTTATTTCCAGCTTTGGATGGATCTCCTATGGCCGGGATATTACGGGAAGCCCAAGGGAAAGGGCTGACGACCTCGCTGGATACGGCTTGGGATTTAAAGGGCCGCTGGATAAAAGCACTGAAACCTTGCCTCCCCTATCTCGACTACTTCATGCCCAGCGAAAGGGAAGTGAAGATGCTCCTTGGGTACACCCATCCGGTTAAGGCCGCCAAAGCTTTCCTGCGGATGGGCAGTAAGTGTGTCGTAATAAAGCTAGGTGAAAAAGGTTCCTATTTCTTGAGCCGAAAGGGTGAAAGCGGCCAGGTCCCGGCCTTTAAGGCCAAAGTGGTGGATACAACCGGCGCGGGGGATTGTTTTTGCGCGGGATTTATCAAGGGCCTGTCACTCAGGTGGAGCTTAAGGGAATGCCTGCGATTGGGGAACGCCGCAGGCGCTTGCGCTGTTTCCAAGTTGGGGGCTACGGCAGGATTACGATCCTTTACACAAGTTTGTGCTTATTTAAAATGATTTCACCGGAAAAATTTGAGGTTATAGTAAGGCTCCTATGAAAAACCTTTGGTCGGACAAAAAATTCAAAAAACTCTCCGGGGTGGACTTGCTTGCCTACACGAGCCACTTGATCGGGGCTAATCCCGAATTGGTGGTTTGGGGCGGGGGGAATAGCTCACTCAAATGCCTGGAAGCGGACCACAAAGGCCAACGTACCCGGGTGATGTATATCAAGGGGTCCGGTTCGGACATGCGCACGATCGAGCGAAAACACTTCACCCGCCTTCGCCTGGACGACCTCCTGCTTTTGCAAAAAAGGGAATCCATGACGGACGAGGCGATGGTGGAATATCTGGGCCAGGCCATGATGGGCGGAAACCAGCCCCGGCCTTCCATCGAGACATTGCTCCACGCTTTTGTGCCCCACGGCCATGTGTACCACTCCCACGCGGACGCTATCACTTCCTTGACCGATACACCCAACAGCCAAGTTTTGATCGCCAAGTTGTTCGGGAAGGAACTGGCCCTCATACCCTATACCCGCCCCGGTTTCACCCTTTCCAAGTGGGTGGCGGCCATCGCCCAATCCCGGTTGGATTTGAAGGGGGTCATCCTAGACAAACATGGGCTCATTACCTGGGGAAAAACGGCCCAAGAGGCTTATGAACGGACCATCGGGTTTTGCACCCGAGCGGAAAAATTCATCCAGGCGGCCAAAAGCAAAAGGCCGGCTTCCTTGGGCCGGGTCACCGTAAAGCCGGTTCCGGCATCCGAACGGCAAAGGCGCATGGCCGAATTGCTCCCAGTAATCCGAGGGACAGTCAGCGAGAACCAAAGAATGATTCTGCTTTGGGACGATTCTCCCGAGGTTTTGGATTTCATCGGAAGGCCGGGAGCCGCCAAGGCTTCCCAACTAGGCCCCATGACGCCAGACCATTTGATGTATATCAAGCCAAAACCCCTGTTTATGGGGAAACCATTCGCCGATTCCTTGAAATTGGCCCAACAGCTCAAGAAAGAACTTCTTCTATATAAGCAGAATTACATACGTTACTTTCACCGCTACAAAGAAGGTGAGTTGACCCAATTGGACCCTTACCCCCGAATCATTCTTATCCCCGGCTTGGGGATGGTGACCACGGGCAAAAACTGGCAGGCGGCCAAGATCGTCCAAGACCTTTATCACCATAACCTGCGGGTGATCCAGAACGCTTCCGCCATCAGCCGATTCCAGGCTATCAACGAGAAAGAAATCCATCGCTTTGAATACTGGCCTCTCGAGAACTACAAACTCACGCTGTTACCCAAGGAAAAGGAATTTTCCAGGCGCATTGTGCTGGTCACCGGCGGAGCCAGCGGTATCGGCCGGGCAACGGCCTTTGCTTTCGCCCAGGAAGGGGCCCAGGTTTTCGTAACGGACTTGAACGCCCAAGGCGCGTTGGAAACGGCCCAGGCCATCTGCCAAAAGTACGGGGACCACGTGGCGGAAGGTTGGGGAATGGACGTGGGTAGCGAGAAAAGCGTCCAAGCGGCTTTTGAAAAATGCGTCCTGGCCTTTGGGGGATTGGATATCGTCTTTTCCAACGCGGGCATCGCCAAAAGCTCGCCGATCAAGGACCTGAGACTGGCCGATTGGGAATTAAGCCTGCGGGTTAACGCCACAGGACATTTCCTGGTGGCGCGGGAAACGGCAAGGGTGATGACCCGGCAAGGTTTGGGCGGGTCTTTCGTCCTTAACGCCACCAAAAATGTGACGGCGCCGGGCAAGGATTTCGCGGCCTATAGCGCGGCTAAGGCCGCCTCAGTCCAGGTGGCCCGCATCCTGGCCCTGGAGCACGGGGAAGACGGCATCCGGGTGAACGTGGTGAATCCTGACGCTATTTTTGAGGGTTCCAAGCTTTGGGAATCGGTCAGCCGCCAAAGGGCCAAGGCCCATGGCGTTTCGATTGAGGAACTCAAGGAGTTTTACATCCAGCGCAACCTTCTCAAAACCCAAGTGAAATCCGAGGACGTGGCTGAAGCGGTTTTATTTCTTGCTTCCGACCGCGCCGCCAAGACCACCGGGGCCATGTTTCCGGTGGATGGTGGGGTAAAGGAAGCTTTTCTGCGTTAAATATGCTGCTAAATATTTGATTTTGCCCATGCCGTCAAAAGAGAGCCGCTTTATAATACCGCCCGCTTCACTTCCTTTATTTATTTCCGGAGGGTCCGATGAAATCCAACGTCTCCCCATTACAAGCCGCCCGTGCCGCCTACAAGCCCAAGCTTCCCAAGGTCCTGGAAGGTAATCCCTCGAAAGCCGCCCTGAAGATGGGCCGGGCTACCCGGGCCATCGACGACCAGGATGCGG
This sequence comes from uncultured Pseudomonadota bacterium, assembly GCA_963836235.1. GTDB lineage: Bacteria > Oederibacteriota > Muellerivitia > Muellerivitales > Muellerivitaceae > CAWJKT01. The sequence goes on from CAWIIP010000004.1 coordinate 110,771, forward strand.
TTCAAAAACTTTTCCCTAAAACCTATGGCCAACCGGAGGTTTCCTTTGGTGCTGGCCAGGGTTCTACCTACATGAAAAAGCCCGTCAAAGTGGCCCTGGTTCTTTCCGGCGGGCAGGCGCCCGGAGGGCACAATGTGGTTGCGGGCCTTTTCGACGGATTGAAAAAACTAAACAAGAAAAATGTCCTGATCGGCTATCTGGGGGGGCCTTCGGGGCTGATCGAAAATAAGAAAATTGAAATCACCGACAAGCTGCTGGCGGCCTACCGTAATACCGGCGGGTTCGATATTATCGGCTCGGGCCGGACTAAAATTGAAACACCCGAACAATTTGAGGCCGTGAAGAAAAATCTGCTCAAAGAGGGCATCTCCGCCCTGGTTGTCGTAGGCGGCGACGATTCCAACACGAATGCGGCTGTTTTAGCCGAGTATTTCAAGGCTCAGGAGACGTTCCTGCGCGTGATCGGGTGCCCCAAAACCATTGATGGGGACTTGAAGAACGATCAGATCGAAGTTAGCTTCGGGTTTGACACCGCTACTAAGGTTTACGCCGAACTGGCGGGGAATGTGGGCCGGGACTGTCTTTCGGCCAAAAAATACTGGCACTTCATCAAGGTTATGGGACGTTCCGCCAGTCATATCGCGTTGGAAGTAGCCTTGAAGGTGCATCCCAATATCTGTCTTATTTCAGAAGAGGTGGCGGCCAAGCAATGGACTCTGGAGCAAATTACTGAACAAGTAGCGCGGGTCGTGGCCGACCGGGCGACGAAGAAGATGAATTATGGTGTTGCCATCATTCCCGAGGGTCTTCTGGAGTTCATTCCGGAGATGAAAAAATTAATCGGAGAATTGAATGACCTCTTGGCCCATAACGCCGAATTCGAGAAATTGGAAACGGCGGAGGAGAAGATATCTTTCGTGCGCAACCAATTGGACGCCGACTCAAAAAACGCCTTCAATTCGCTTCCGCCGTCCATTCAGGCCCAACTTTTGGCCGACCGGGATCCCCATGGAAATGTGCAGGTCTCAAAAATCGAGACGGAAAAGCTTTTGATCGAAGCGGTGGACCTGAAACTCAAGGCCTGGAAAAAAGAAGGGAAGTACGACGGTAAGTTTTCCGGCCAAGGCCACTTCTTCGGTTATGAGGGACGCTGCGCGGACCCCTCCAACTTCGACGCCGACTATTGCTATTCCCTGGGCTTCACCGCTTCCTATCTAGTGGCCTCTGGGCTTACGGGTTACTTGTCGAGTGTTCGGGATCTTTTGAAGCCCGCTTCCCAATGGAAGGCGGGTGGGGTGCCCTTGACCATGATGATGAATATGGAACGCCGCCACGGAGTGGACAAACCGGTCATCCAAAAAGCCCTGGTGGATTTAAAGGACAAGCCCTTCAAGACTTTCTCCACCTTGCGCAACCAATGGGCGGAAAAAGATGATTTCGCGAGCCCTGGCCCTATCCAATTTTGGGGTCCTTCGAACGTGGCCGACGCCGTACCGGAAACCCTACGGTTGGAGCGGGGAAAGTAAAGGGTTCTTATGGAACCCCGGGTTTTTTCAGAAACTGGTAAGTGGATATGTCCCCGCTGCGGAGAAAAATCCACGGGTTCCAACTGTGGCCATTGCCGGTTTTGTATTTACGCGGGATTCTTGCCGCGGGTTTTTTCCTCTCTAGTGGACAAGGGCTTCATCTGGTCACTTGCCCAGCTTCTTCTCCTGACCCGCAATTACTCCCTCACCCATTTTTGGGTGGTGACGGTTGCGGGGTTCCTCTTTTACCGTTTTTACCATATCGGTTGTGTGGCCCTTTGGGGCCAGACACCAGGGAAAATGGCGGCCAAGATCAAGGTGGTGAAAGTAGATGGATCCTCTGCCGACTGGTAGAATGCTTTTTTACGCAACTCAGTGGAGACGCTCCTGACTTTGGTGGTTCTGGTCCTGGAAATGAAAGCCGTGACGATGGTTTCATCCGCGGATTTTGCCGCGACGGATTTCGCCAAAAGACCCGCTTTAATGGATAAGTTCCTCCCGGAAATAGTGACTTACATCGCTTGGGCCACCCAAGCCTTTGTGCTGAGTGAGTTCGTGGTCTTGTTCCTGAATAAGAAAAAGCGGGCCATACACGACTTCATCGCTGGGACCGTGGTTATTCATGATCCCCACCTGCCTTTTTTCCCCTGGCACCGGAAGAAGCTGGAACCATTAAAAGCAGTGTAAAACGACCATCTTTTCATATTGCAATCAAATGGCTGCCGAGCCTATACTTCACCTCCCTTGGGGTTTCGGCCCTGAGGTTTGTTCCCGCCGCGGGCGTCAGCCCTTCGCAGGAACCTTGTTCCCCTGGGCAAGAGAAGGGGGACTATCCTCATCTTTGATGAGGAATCCAAAAGGAGGTTAGTCAATGTCGAATCTTTTAAAGTATGACGTCATCTACATTCTGGACCCCAACTCGACGACGGAGGAAATGACGGCTGTTTCCACGAAAGTCGAGCAAATCGTCAACGATTCCAAGGGAACCGTGCTGAAGAAAGACGATTGGGGCAAACGCCGCTTGGCCTACATGGTGAAAAAGCACCGCGAAGGCCATTATGTGTTCTTCCATCTTTCCATTTCGACCGAGACCATCGCGGAAGTCACGCGTAATCTACGCCTGTTAGAAAAAGTCATCAAGTTTCAAGTCGTCAAGGACACCATCAGCCATCTCAAAGCCAAAGTGAAGCCGCCCCGCGTTAAGACCAGCACGACGGAAGGGTCTTCCACACACCGTCCCAGCGGCCAGCGCCATCCGAGTTCGTCCCATGGCCCGTCGCACAGCCATTCCAGTTCGGCTCCGACGAACCCGGCTCCCGCTTCAGCCGCTAAGGCCCCGGAAGTTTCCGCGGCGCCTGTTGCTCCCGCGGTTCCCGTTGCCCCTACACCCGCGCCGACGAACCCCTAACGGCTTAGAAACCGGAGAAGAAAATGGCAAGTTTTAATCGAGTCATCTTGATGGGAAACCTCACGAAGGATCCGGAACTCCGGTATACGGCTGGTGGAGCGCCCGTTGCCAACCTTCGTATGGCAATCAACCGCAAGTACAAGGGTAAGGATGGAACCGATAAAGAAGATGTTTGCTTCGTGACCGTAGTGGTTTGGAGTAAAACGGCGGAAGCTGCCGGAGAGTACTTGAAAAAGGGAGATCCCCTGTTTGTTGAAGGAAGGCTTCAAAGTAAAAGCTGGGAAACTGAGGATAAGCAAAAGCGAACCGTATTGGAAGTTGTTGCGGATCGGATTCAGTTTCTCAGTCGAGGAAAAGGGGCGGGGACGGATAATGTCTCGCATGACGCAGTTGAGGATGCAGGCGCTCCGCAAGGGCCCGCCGCTTCCGGCAGCGAAGAGGATATTCCCTTTTAATCAAATTAGTTACTAACCCTGAAATACCAAATCATTAAGGAGAGTCGAAAATGGAAAAAGCACCCGAATTCAAAGGCCCTCGGAGCGAAGGTCCCCGAGGCGAAGGCCGTCCCCGAGGTGAGGGCCGTGAGGGTGGTGGCGGCCGCTTCCGCCGTCCCCGCCGCAAATCCTGCCGCTTTTGCCAGGAAAAGGTTGTCGCCATTGATTACAAGGATTTCAACCGGATCCGTACTTTCGTCAGTGAGCGCGGGAAGATCGTCCCGAGCCGCATGACGGGCACCTGCGCCAGCCATCAACGGGAGCTGACCACGGCCATTAAGCGCGCCCGGAATATCGCCCTGCTTCCTTTCGCCAACGCTTAAAAAGCATTAGCCGCAGATTTGCGCGGATTAACGCGGATAAAAAAAATGAAATCAAAATTTTTGGATTTAAAACTGCGCCAATTTGCGGCCAGTCTTCGCTTTTAGGTTAGAGGAGGGGGTCTTGGAAGCGCTGTTAGTCCTTGTGGTTCAAATTGTCTTGGCTGGTTTTTTCTTTCTGTTCACCAGCCTTGCCTCTGCTTGGGCTCTTTTGCGCCGTTTCAAGCCCCGGCAGGTGGTTTTGACGGGCGCCTTCGCCATGGTTTTAATGTCCTTGGCCGTAGCCATCATTGACCGCCCTGATCCAAAGGAAAACGCGCTTGTTTCCTTCCAGCAATATTTCACCGAAAAGCATTTTGAAGAAGAATGGCAGGCGGATTCCCAAACCGCCATCAAGATGGGAGCGCCCCAGGATAAGTTGGAGGGGTTTAAGGAAGATTATAAAAAATATTTTTATAATCTCCTTCCATCATGGGTCGTATCCGGCTGCCTGGTTTTCGGGCTAATGGCTTATTATCTGGTTTCCTTCATCCTCTCCCGAGTGACGACCCGGGTTCCGAAGGCCATGGCTTTTCAGGAATGGGTGATTCCCGAGCCCCTGGTTTTTGGTTTGATCACCGCCGGGTCCCTTAAAGTAGCGGCTGGTGAAAGGGCGTGGCTGGATATCCTCGGAAGCAACCTGTTGGTTTTCTTCACGGTGATTTACGTTTTGGGAGGTTTCAGTATTGTTTCTTTTTTCCTCCACAAATGGCGCCTGCCCGCTACGGTTCGGGTCTTAAGTTATCTCATTTTGGTCCAACTGCCGCTGGATACGGTTTGCGCTTTGGGCGTTTTGGATGTTTGGTTTGATTTCCGTAAACTCAAAACGCGCCAAACGCAGCCAACGGCATAAGAGCTTAGAAATTAGCAGTCAGGAGTTGTAAGTTTATGAAAGTCCTCTTAAAAAGCGACGTTACTAATATCGGTAAAAAAGGTGAACTGCTGGAAGTGAAAGAAGGATATGCCCGCAATTTCCTTATTCCCAACGGCTTGGCCATCGAGGCGACGGGCGGCACGATGAAGCAATATGAAGAGGAAAAAAAGGCGGTTGACCGGCGCAAGGCCAAGGAAAAAGAAGACGCCCAAGCGCTGGCTTCCAAGATCAAAGGGGTTACCGTCACTTTACGGCACAAGGCAGGGGAAGAGGGAAGGCTTTTTGGCTCTATCACTTCCGCCGAGGTGGCCGAGGCCCTTAAGCAAAAGGGCTTTGAGATCGACAAAAAACAGGTTCACCTTGATGAGCCTATCCGGTTGTGCGGAAAACACGAAGCGAAGATCAAGCTCCATTCCGAAGTCACCTCCACCCTGAACGTGGAAGTGATGAAACTTTAGAAAATTCGGCCTTTTCTCCTCGATTAAATCTTATGCCTGTTCTGCCGTAAAAAAACTCTTCGATAATTGAAAAATTTAGGGAATTCGGTTAGTATACTCGTGTATACCTTTTCGGTGGCCGCCAAAATTTCCAATTCCACTACGGCAGTTCATCTTTAGTTTATAAACCAAATTAGCAGAGTGGAAATCAAGTGAACCAAAACCTTATCGCTTTGAATGTTTTTTTAACATTCTGCCGGTTCCGAGATTTGCCGAATAAAGAAAAATTGATCGAGAGTTATTAAGAAGTTATACAAAAAATAATTTATTTTTTGATGTCTTTTGTGGACAACTAAATTTTTTTTGTGGACAGATTGTGAGTAAGACGAAATCGTTGATTTTTTAAAAATTTTAACTTTGCATTCGGGATCGAAAAGATAGAATGCCCACCTAACAAAATTTTTAATTGGAGATTCTGTTCATGGAAGTCGCCCGTAGAAGCAATCCACCTTCGCCCCTGCCCAACAATTCGGAGTTCCGCGTACCGCCCCAGGATTTAGAGGCCGAACAGTCCGTCTTGGGAGCCATGATGCTTTCTTCCGAGGCGACCCGCATTGTCATTCCGCTTTGCAAGGCCGAGGATTTCTACCGGGAAGCCCATCGCAAACTTTACCAGGCTATCGTGGCCCTGGATGACCGCAAGGAACCGGTGGATATCATCACCCTTACCAACGAATTGAAACACATGGGTGAGTTCGAGACCATCGGTGGGGTTTCGTCCCTGACCACCCTGATTGAGCGGGTACCTACCGCCGCTAATGCCGAATATTACGCGCAGATCGTCAAGGAAAAATCCGCGGCCCGCAGGCTCATCGCCGCCGCCACCCAGGTGGTGGCCGACGCATATGAGGATTCGGTTCCCATCAAGGAACTTTTGGATGACGCCGAGCACCGCATCTTCGAGGCCACCGAGCTTCGGGAGACCAAGGATTTCGCCAGTATCAAGGACCTGATTGGGAACAGCTACGAGTACGTCAACAACCTGTCGGACCAGAAGATGCACATTACCGGGGTTCCCACGGGTTTCTACGACTTGGACGAATTGACGGCGGGGTTGCAACCGTCCGAAATGATCGTGGTCGGTGCCCGTCCTTCCATGGGAAAAACGAGCCTAGCCTTGAACATCGCCCAACATGTTTGTATGGGAAGTAACCAGCTTAAGAAAAAAATTCCGGTCGGATTCTTCTCCATTGAAATGACCGCTAAACAATTGGCCCTCCGCCTGCTTTGTTCGGTAGCCCGCATTGATTTACAGAAGGCCCGTTCGGGACATTTGAGCGACCAGGACCGGGGACGACTCGTTAATATCACCGGCCAATTTTACGAGGCCAAACTCTTCATCGATGACACCTCCTCCATGTCGGTGCTGGATTTGAAAGCCAAGGCCAGGCGGTTGAAACGGGAGCACGGGATCGGCATCTTGATCGTGGACTATCTCCAACTGATCCAGGCAGGCATCCGAACCGACAACCGTGAGCAGGAAATCGCCTATATTTCCCGCCAATTAAAGGCCTTGGCCAAAGACCTGGATATTCCCGTTATCGTGCTTTCCCAGTTGTCCCGTCCCCAAAAGGGCCAGGAGGAAAAGCGGCCTGTTTTGTCCGATCTTCGGGAGTCGGGAGCCATTGAGCAAGACGCCGACGTGGTCATCTTCATCCATCGTGAAAGTGAGGGGCAGTCGGAGGACGGCCATCCGAATTACAAGTATGAATTGGTGATCGCCAAACAGCGTAACGGCCCTACCGACAACGTTGACGTTACTTTCCGCCGTCAATATACCTCATTCGAGTCGGCCTCGAAGGTTTCGGAACGGTAACAGTCACCCCCGATTTTCCGCAATTTTGTTACAATAAAATTCACATGAAAACAAAGTTTTCCAAAACCCCGGCCTGGGCCGAAATATCACTCGGCGCACTAAAACACAATTTTAGGGAACTGCAAAAACTTGCCGGGGGTTCGGAAATCCTGCCAATGGTGAAAGCCAACGCTTACGGACATGGGTTGATTCCCATTTCGAAAGCCCTTATTCAAGCGGGTGCCAAGTTCCTGGGTGTGGCTTTTGTACAGGAAGGGGTTGCTTTGCGCAGAGCGGGAATCAAGACTCCCATTCTGGTGTTGACTCCCACTTTGACCGCTGAAATTCAGCTTCTTTTAAAAAACAAGCTTATTCCCCAGGTCAGCTCGAAAGAGGGAGCGAAAGAAATATCCAAAGCCGCGCGAAAGCTTCGGTTAGGCCCCATCGCGGTTCACGTCAAAATCGACACCGGCATGGCGCGGGTGGGGATTCAAGTGAGCCGGGTTGTCCGGGAAATCGAAGCTATACGCCGGGTACCGGGCATTCAAATCCAAGGAGTCTATACCCACTTGGCGACAGCTGACTGGACCGACCCTCTTTACGCTTGGAAGCAGATTACTTTGTTCCGGCAGGCTTTGGAAAAAATTAACCGACAGGGAATGACCCCGGCCACCCATGTGGCCAATAGCGCCGCTTTGATCACCTATTATCCCCAGTCGAAAGGAACCTGGGTGCGGCCGGGAATTGCCCTTTATGGCGTTTATCCCAACCCTAAGATGAAAAACCGCATAAAATTGATCCCTGTCATGCAAGTCAAGACAAGGGTGATCCATACTAAGGCCCTGGAAAAAGGGGAATCAGTCAGTTACGGACGAACCTACAAGGCGAAAAAGAAAATCAAGGTTGCTACCCTGGGAATGGGTTACGCGGACGGGCTTCTGCGTAGCTTGTCGAACAAGGGCCATTTCCTGATCATGGGCAAAAAGGTTCCGGTGATCGGCACGGTTTGCATGGATATGACCATGGTGGATGTTTCCAAGGTTCCAGGAGTAAAGGTGGGGGATGTGGCCACGTTCTTTGGCCAGGACGGAAAAGCTTTTATTTCCGTGGAAGAGCAGGCAGCCTGGGCCGGGACTATTTCTTATGAATTGCTTTGCGCGGTAGGGGAACGGGTACAACGGATTTACCGGGAATAAAGGCCATGTACGTTAAGAATTTAATCGAAAGATTTGGTAAAACCCTCGCTTATTTCATCCATGACATGGGAGAAATGGTTTTTTTAACTTTACGAATCAACCAATGGATGTTCCGTAAGCCATTTGATGGCAAACTTATCCTCCAGCAAATGGTCAAAATCGGTGTGGAATCTATTCCTGTTGCTATCATTACGGCCCTCTTTACGGGAATGGTTCTGGCCCTCCAAGCGGGTTACACTCTCGAGACCAAGATTAAAGGCGTGTCCCAATTCCTGGGTTCGGTGGTTTCCCTGTCCCTCGTGCGGGAATTGGGGCCGGTTTTGACGGCCATGGTGATCGCGGGTCGAATGGGTTCGGCGGTGGCGGCCGAAATCGGCACGATGCAAGTCACCGAACAGGTGGACGCTCTTTATACCCTGGCGGCCAATCCGGTAAAGTACCTGGCGGTTCCCCGGTTCCTGGCCTTTACCTTTATGCTCCCCCTGTTGACGATATTCGCCGACCTGGTGGGTTGGGGTGGGGGGCTTTTCGTGAGTTCCCTAAAATTCACTTCTTCTACTGTCTATATCGAAAGCACCCAGTCTTCCTTGGAAACCAACGACATTTTGGGAGGGCTTATCAAAGCCTTGTTTTTTGGAGCCATTATCGCGGTTGTTTCATGCCGTCAGGGTTTCGCCACCACCAACGGGGCCGAGGGAGTGGGTAAAGCCACCACAAACGCCGTTGTTTTTTCTTTCATGCTCATTCTTATTTCCGATTACTTCTTAACGGCTCTATTGACGGCTTTCAACATTTAAGGAATAGCCATGGACAAGAACAAAAAACTGATCGAACTAAAAAATGTCACCAAGAGTTTTGGCGAGCGCAAGGTGCTCGACGGGGTTGATCTTGAAATTTTTCAGGGAGAAACCTTGGTTATTATCGGCCGTTCCGGAGTCGGCAAAAGCACCATCCTCAAGCATGTGGCCGGATTACTCGCTCCTGACGACGGGGAGATTTGGGTTGAAGGGTTGGAGATTGGACGATTGGATGAACGGGAGTTGAACGAACTTCGCAAAAAAATGGGAGTTGTTTTCCAATACGCGGCGTTATTTGATTCCCTTACGGTTTTCGAAAATGTGGCCTTCCGGCTTTTACGGGACTTTGAAATGCCTGAACCGAAGGCTGTCGAGATAGTAAAGAAAAAGTTGGAATTGGTGGGATTGAAAGACGACCTGATGGACCTGAAACCCGCCCAATTATCCGGCGGCATGCGCAAAAGGGTAGGTTTGGCCCGGGCCATCGCCGTCGATCCGGAAATCATTCTTTATGATGAGCCTACTTCAGGATTGGACCCGGTGACTTCTGAGGCCATCAACGACCTTATTTTGGACATGCAAAAAAAATTAGGTGTCACCTCAGTGGTAGTTACCCACGATATGCACAGTGCCTACAAAGTGGCGAACCGAATCGCCATGATATATGATGGAAAAATTATCGGAACCGGGACACCGGAGGAGATCAAAAACAGTGAAAATCCCTATATTCATCAATTTGTAACGGGAAGCGTGGAAGGGCCAATGCCGGTTCGCTGACGGGAACCGGAGGTTTGAATTCTTAATGATCGGGGTTTTATGAAGGCTAGCCTTGAATTTAAAGTGGGCTTGATGACCATCCTGGCTCTTTTGGTCTTGATGTTTTCCATTCTTTTTCTTTCGAATTTCCGCCTCGGTAGTGGCGGCCGGATTGTCACGGCCCAATTCAATTTCCTGGGGGATTTGAAGGTCAACGCGCCGGTACAATACGCGGGCGGTATTCGGGTAGGAGTGGTCCAGGACATCCGAATAGGGAATAACAAAGCCCTCGTGGACATGCTCATCACGAATAAAGACCTTAAAATTAGGAAAGACTCCCAAATCGCCCTTTATAGCGCGGGTCTTTTGGGGTCCCGTTACGTCCAGATCGGCGCCGATTTAGGGACCGGCCCTGAACTTCAAAAAGGGGATGTTCTGGACGGTCAGGATTCCAATAATTTGGATCAAACTTTCGCGCAGTTGGGAGATGTGATGGAAGCCTTTGAGAAAATGATGGGAGATCCGAAAGCCAAGGAAAATTTCCTGCATTCTTTTGACAATATGAACAAAACAACGGACCAATTATTGGCCCTGACCATCGCTAGTCGGACTAAGATTGAGAAGATGATCGATCAAATGTCCCAATCCAGCGACCAGGTGCCCGAGATAGTCGCCAGCGCCCAGAAGGTTTCCAAGAACTTGGAAAATCTGACGAACGCTTTGAACAAGCAACAAATCACCCAGTCCATGAAGAACTTGGATAATGCCCTGAAAGTCATGAACGAAGTGGCCGACGATATCCACGACGGAAAAGGTGCCGTGGGCGTTCTTTTGAAAGACCAGCAAATGGGGGATGATATTAAGTCTTTAGTGGAAGAATTAAAGGCTCATCCCTGGCGACTTTTATGGAAGAAATAAAAAAATATACGGAGTTGGAATTTGAGAAAAAAACGGATTTGGTTTCTTTGCTTGGCTTTTTTAACCGTGGGGGGAGCCTTCCAAGGTGTCAACGCGGATGAGGGTTCGGCTGATGCTTCTTCCGTGGCGGCCACCCCTACTCAAACCGATTCCATGGGTGGTGTGAAAATGGGGTCTGGCAAGGGTGGGATTCTTCAGGATAATTCCCAGATTGGCCCGATGGAAGTTTGGGACGTGGATATGGGAATGGCTATGCCTTTCCCCATGGCCCACATGCCCATGAGCATGCTGATGCTGCACGGCTATGGTTTCTTCGAGGCTATCGCCGAGGAAGGGGTAGCCAGGGGTGGAGCGGGTTTTTCCGCTCCCAATATGTTCATGGCGGATTTGGGAACCTCAGTCGGGGCCGTCCAATATGTCAACTTAGACCTGATGTTGACCAGCGATCTTTGGACGGTGCCGAAAAATGGAACTCTCCAGCTTTTTCAAATCGGTGAAACCCACGCGGACGGGACACCTTTCATCGACGCGCAACATCCCCATAGCTCGCCGATCATGGGACTTACTTTGAGCGATACCATCGTACTAGACCAGGCGGATAAAAGTGACCTTAAGCTGTTCGTGGCGCCCCGGGGGGAATCCACCGATGGGCCCATCGCCTATATGCACCGGATTACCGGAATGGTCAACCCGGATACACCGCTGGGGCATCATATTGGCCAGGACGTAGGGCACATCTCCAGTACGGTTATCGGAGAGTCTTTAAAACTTGGAGGCTTTCATATCGAAGCTTCCACCTTTAATGGCATGGAGCCCGATCCCACTCAAGTGGACTTACCCATCCGCACACCCGATTCCTATGCTTGCCGCCTTATCCAGGAATTTTCACCCAATGTCATGCTCATGGCTTCCTATGCCTATGTGAATAACCCCGAGCCAGGAATCGCTAATGACAACCGTTATTCGGCGTCTTTTTATACCCATGTTCCGCTTTCAGAAGCCTGGACATGGCATAACACTCTCATTTATGGGGGTATCACCAACATTGACTATGCGAGTTTCCTAAATTCGACTTTGGAGGAATTTGCCCTTGTTAGTGAGAAAATGGCTGTTTATGGACGGGTTGAGGTCCTTCAAAGAACACCTAACCAATTAGGAATCCCCGGACTTCCGGACCCTAACTCTGGTCGTTGGGTTACCGCTATTTCCTTTGGCTATAGCCATCAGGTTGTGGCCTGGGACGGATGGGAACTGAGGGCGGGCGCGGAAGTGAGTAATGACCGAACCCCGGCGGAATATTCGCTTACCTACGCTGGAGACCCCTTGAGCTATAAGTTTTTCTTTGAGTTGGGCGGGTCGCAAATGTATGGTTTGTAAGAAGGGGCCATTTTAGAATTGGTTTAATTGGGATAAGTTGGGTTGTTGGAAGACGGGAAAAAGTTCAAGGAGTGAATAAAATGAAAAACGCTTTTAGGTTTTTATTGGGATTGACCCTGGCGCTGGCCGTCGGTCTGGCCAGGGCGACGGGAAATTTTGAGGGCGAAGTTGACATGAAAATGACCCACACCGGTTCGGATAAGACCATGACGATGCAGTATTTTGTTAAAGGCCACAAGATGCGCACCCAGATGGAAGGCAAAGAAGGAATGTCCGGCGGGGGTATTTTTGATTGGCAAAGTCACGAAATGATCATCCTGATGGACAAGCAAAAAATGTATATGGTGAGCCAGCTTGATCCGGCGAAAATGGCTTATGGCAAGGACCACCATTTTAAAATCACCAAAACTGGGGAAACCCTGGATATCCTGGGCTATACCTGCCGGGAATATGACTACACGTCCGATAACGGCAGCGGTAAGGTCTGGTTGGCTTCCGGCATTGGCAGCTGGTGGGGAACCGAAATGGCTGCGCAAGCCAATAAACTTCCTCCTGATCAAAGGGCACTGGTGAACATGGTAGAAGCCCAGAAGCTTTTTCCCATGAAGAGTGAGACGATGGATCAATCGGGAAATGCCAAAAGCGAAATGGAAGTGACGAAGGTGGAGGAAAAATCACTGAGCTCCAGTTTTTTTGAAGTACCAGATGGCTACAAGAAATTAGATATGGGAGCGATGATGAATCAAACGTCGGGGGGCTCTAATCCATCCGGCAACGGCGATCCCTTAAGCGGGGTGAAGCCAAAACTTCCATTTTAACCGGAAAAATGATAATGCTCATCGGGGCCCCTAGATCGGGGCCCTTTTTATTTGAAACAAGAAGGTATACACCTGTATAATTGAGGCGCAATCGATCATCGGGGAGACTTGGAATGACTCGAAAAACCGACTTTTCATTTTTCACGAGAAATGCGGCTTGGCTTGTGTTTGTTCTTTTACTGCTTCCGCTAGGTTTGAACGCAGCGGAGGTCATGACGAATGACGGCCAAAAATTCGATGGAAAGATTCTTGAAGAACAAACCGATTTCATACTTATGGAAATCGAGAACGGTGTCCATGTACGAATTGAGAAGTCCGAGATCGTTTATATCCAAAGGGAAGATTCTAAAAAATTGATAAATGAATACCCCGTTTTGGGAGTAACTTACGGCACTCCTAGTGTTGTTAATTTAGTGGCGGGCTATTATTTGGCCGATTTTGGATTGAAATTGACGGGAGCTTATTGGGCCGGCATACGGGGTGTCCAGGCCGATTTATCGTACAAAATCGTGGACCACCCGTCTTTTATGGCCGACCTTTCATTGGTGGGGGGAGCCATGCAAACTAGCGGGGCCACCAACGGTTTTTCCCTCTGGAGTTCGGGCGCCTGGGGCGGCTCAAACTGGACCTATTACGGTCTTGGCTTCGACATTAATTATGGCGGTTTTGTCTTTGAAACGGACATGGTGAAAGGCCCTTTTCCCAATCCCATCGCCATTCCTATCCAAATTGGGTTTGTTCAAAGATTTAATTGAGGCGCGTTATGGCAAAAACTAAAACTCAATTTGCCTGCCAAAACTGCGGGACTAAAAGCCCCAAGTGGCAGGGGAAATGCAATGCTTGCGGCGAATGGAATAGCTTCGTTGAGGAAATCATGGATTCGGGAAGATCGCAAGAGCGTGGGCGCAAGCTTTCCAAGCCCTCTGAAACCGCGGTGCCGGTGCCCTTGGATGAAATTGATATCGACGAAGGCTATCGCCTTAAGACCCAGATCAACGAATTCGACAGGGTTTTGGGCGGGGGGATTGTGCCGGGGGAAACGGTCATGATCGGCGGTGATCCGGGGATTGGCAAATCCACCCTGCTTTTGCAGGTGGTGGACCGGTTGGCGAGGCTTCAGAAAGAAGGGCAGGGCAAATGCCTTTATGTGACGGGTGAGGAATCGGCCCAACAGATCAAGCTCCGTGCCGAGAGGCTAGGAATCCGTTCCAACAATCTCTATATCTTCCCGGAGACGGATGTTTTCGCCATTCTGGATCAGATTGAAAAGACCAGGCCGATACTCACCGTGATTGACTCGATTCAAACCTTGTTCCTGGCCGATATCGCCTCGGCGCCGGGCAGCGTCTCCCAGGTGAGGGAGTCGGCAGCGCGGTTGACTTACTTGGCGAAACGGGAAAAATTGCCCATGTTCCTCATCGGCCACGTCACTAAAGAAGGAAGCATTGCCGGACCCATGGTGTTGGAACACATGGTGGACGCGGTGCTTTATTTCGAGGGCGATATCCAAAGACATTACCGGCTTTTACGGGCTGTCAAAAACCGCTTTGGCAGCACCCAGGAGATTGGTATTTTCGATATGCGGGAGGATGGATTGGCCGAAGTGGCGGACGCCTCCAAGGCTTTCCTGGACGCGCATTTCGTCCATAGTTCGGGTTCGGTCATTACGGCCAGCTTGGAAGGCACCCGGCCGCTTCTTTTGGAAGTCCAATCCCTAGTGAGTCCCACTAATTTTGGAATGCCCCAGCGCCGTTCGAGCGGGATTGATCCTAACCGGCTGGCTTTGATTTTGGCCATCCTTGAAAAAAGATTGGGCATGGCCATCTCCTCACAAGATGTTTTTCTCAATATCGCGGGCGGCATTAAGGTGGTGGAGCCATCGATCGACTTGAGCGTTGCCGTAGCCGTTGCTTCTTCTTTTAGGGAAGTACCGGTCGGCGCCGATACCCTGGTGTTGGGGGAATTGGGCTTGTCCGGCGAAGTGAGAGCGGTTTCCCAAATCGGCCCCCGGTTGGCCGAAGCGGCGCGTTTGGGTTTTAAACAGGCTGTTGTTCCCCACGGCAACTTGAAAGCAGTTTCCCTTTTGCCTGACGCGCCCATGGAAGTCTTAGGGGTGAAAACCCTGGCGGAAGCCATCGGTCTATTAGTCACTCGTTAAAAAGGCCCATCTTCATTGAACCCATTGGGGATCAATGACTTTGCGGTGAAAATTGGGTTTTTATTTGTTAGACTGTCCGCCCTTATGACAAAAGCCAAACACAAGAAAACACAACCTTGGGCAGCCATGATTGTCGCGGCCGGCCAATCCAAACGCCTCAAAAGCCAAGTGCCTAAGCCTTTCCTTTACGTCGATACTCGCCGAACGATGCTGGATATGTGCTTGGAATCCTTTGCGCAAGTTCCTGGATTAGCCTACGTGATTATCGTGACCCGTTCGGAATTTTTAGAACAGGCCATCCAAGCCATTTATCGTTGGAAGCTCGCCGGAATCGTGACCAAAGGCGGCGCAGAACGGGAAGACTCGGTTCAGCGAGGATTAGAAGTGGTGCCACCCGGCGTCCGGCATATCCTTATCCATGATGCCGCCAGGCCTTTAGTTAGCCCTGGCCTCATTCACCGAGTATTGGAAGGGGCGATAAATTCTGGAGCGGTAATTCCGGTCATTCCGGTGAAAGATACCTTGAAAGTGGTGGATAAAGGCCAGGTTGTAAAAACCTTAGATCGAACCAAGATCGGGGCGGTCCAAACACCCCAAGGGTTCAAACTGGCGGTCTTACAAAAAGCTTTTAAGAAAATTGGGAAGAAAGCCTCGCGGTTGACGGATGACGCCGCCGTAGTGGAAGCCGCCGGCCTAAAGGTGCGAGTGGTGGAAGGCGATCTTTTGAATTTTAAAGTGACGACCCCCGACGATCTTCGGCATGTCAAAGACCTGGTTTGGTGGGAAAAGAGCCGGGAATACCAGCATTAACCGCAATTATCAGTTGGCAGTCGTCGGCAGTCGGCATCTCCTAGCGATTCCGCGGTAGAAATTAATTTCAGGAGTTATTTTGGATTATAGGGTTGGTATTGGATATGACGCTCATCGGTTTATAGAAGGGCGGTCCCTCGTCCTGGGTGGCGTGACGGTACCCCATGACAAAGGCTTACTGGGTCATTCGGACGCGGATGCCCTTTGCCACGCGGTTTCGGACGCCATCCTAGGGGCGGCGGCTTTGGGGGACATGGGACAGTATTTTCCCGATAGCGATCCCAAATGGAAAGGCGCCGACAGTTTGGCCATGCTCAAGGAATGCGCCCGCATGGCCAAAGCCAAGGGTTGGAAGGTTTGTAACGTGGACGCCACCATCGTTTGCCAGAAACCCAAATTATCGAATTACCTCGTTTCGATGTCGCAAATGATCGAACAAACATTGGAAGTAAGTTCGGACAAGGTGAACGTGAAGGCCAAAACCACCGAAAGCATGGGATTCGAAGGCAGGGAAGAGGGCCTTTCGGTCCAGGCCGTCGTATTACTCCAAAGGGAATAAAAGTATGACAGAACAAGTAAGAGTCAGGTTCGCCCCCAGTCCTACCGGTGACCTTCATTTGGGCAATGTGCGCACGGCGCTTTATAACTGGTTTTATGCCCGACATACGAAAGGCGTGTTGATCCTGCGGGTGGAAGATACGGACAAAGTTCGGTCCACGGAAGAATATTGCGAAGAGTTGATGGATATCATGACTTGGCTGGGCCTGAAGTGGGATGAAGGACCAAGAGTGGGTGGACCTTATGGGCCCTACAAGCAATCCGAGCGGACCGCCATTTATGAGGAACACCTGGAAAAGCTGAAGACCCAAAATATGGTTTATCCCTGCTATTGCAGCGAGGAAGAACTGGAACTGGAACGTAAACGCCAATTAGGCCGGGGGCAAATGCCTAAATACGGAGGTAAGTGTAAGAAACTCACGCCGGAAGAACGGAAGAAGTTAGATTCGGAGGGTAAAACTTCGGTCTTGCGTTTCAGCGTTCCGCCGGGGGAAATATTGGTGCAGGACGAGGTTCGGGGTGAAGTCCGGTTTCCGGATGATCAATTGGGGGATTTCGTGCTGACCCGCTCGGATAAAAGCCCCACTTACAACTTTACGGTGGTCGTCGATGATGCCTTAATGAAGGTCACCCACGTTATCCGTGGGGAAGATCATTTATCCAATACTCCAAAGCAAATCCTTTTATATAACGCGCTTGGTTATCAGCCGCCCAAGTTTGCCCATCTCTCGATTATCAAGGGGGCGGATGGCCAGAAGCTTTCTAAGCGGCACGGGGAAACCAGCGTGGAAAGCTACAAAGCCAAGGGCTATTTGCCCGAAGCCTTCTTGAATTATCTGGCTCTTTTAGGTTGGGCGCCGAAAAGCGGCGAGATCCTTTCATTGGATCAAATGGCTGCGGAATTCGACCTAACCCACATGGGCAAAAGTGGGGCTATTTTTGACCCCATAAAACTTCATTGGATGGGCCAGCAGTATGTTGCCAAGATGTCCCTGGAGGACTTGACCCGGGCTCTTTTGCCCTATCTCGAAAATTCCCAATATATAACCCGGGAACAGGCCCGGATGAAATTTGATTGGCTTAAGGGCGTGGTTGATACGGTTCGGACCAGCCTGGGGTGCTTTTCGGATATCGTGAAAGAAACTTTTTATTTTTTCTCGGACGAGTTGAGCTTTAGTCCCGATCAAACCGAAGAAATGAAGGAACAAAAAAATCTGTTGGAAGCCTTTGAAAAGGCCTTTGCCCAAATTAGCGAGTTCAATGGTGATAGTTTCTTGAAGGCGGTGAAGGATGTTGGGAAACAGATGAACCTGAAAGGTAAGGCTCTTTATCATCCCTTGCGACTGGCCATGACGGGACGGGAAGATGGCCCGGAATTGGTGAAGGTTGCCCCTTTGTTGGGACAAAATAAAGTGGTTGAACGGCTGACGCTCTGGACGACGGAACCGACTAAAAAAGGTTAATTAAAACGATGTTTGAATATATTAAATCCATCCTTGATAGAGACCCGGCGGCGAAGTGGTGGGAACTTCCTTTGTATCCCAGCCTCTATGCTTTGTTCCTGCATCGGGTCGCCCATTTTCTATGGTCGCTGGGGTTTATCCCAATTATTCCTCGCCTTATTTCCCAGATTTCCAGGTTTTTGACGGGCATTGAAATCCATCCAGGGGCCAGGATCGGCAGATGTTTCTTTATCGATCATGGAATGGGGACGGTTATCGGTGAAACTTGTGATATTGGTGATTACGTTACTTTGTTCCAAGGCGTGACCTTGGGCGGTACGGGTAAGGAAAAGGGCAAGCGCCATCCGACCTTGCGAAACCATGTGGTCGTCGCGGCCGGGGCCAAAGTGCTGGGAAACATCGAAATTGGGGAATATTCCAAAGTAGGGGCTAATGCGGTTGTGGTTTCAAAGGTCCCGCCGCACTCAACGGTGGTCGGAGTACCGGGAAGGGTCGTTTCCTTAAGAGGCCAGAAACTGGAAGGGCACGAGCTGGATCATAACAAGCTTCCAGACCCGCTTTTACGACGGCTGGAACATCTCGAAAGGGATTTAGCCCGCCATGCCGGATCCTGGGTTTCCCGTAACGAAAAAAAGTCCAAGTAACACAAGGTTGCCTAGCCTCCTTCCCCCGTGTACCCTAGCCTAAAGTTCAATACCTTTTGAGGTTTTTATGCTGAAAGTTACCAACACTCTGTCCGGCGATAAAGAAGTCTTCCAGCCAATAGATCCACCCCAAGTGAAGATGTATGTCTGCGGACCCACCGTTTATGGCGACATTCATATCGGGAATGCCCGCTCCCAAGTTAATTTTGACGTCATCCGAAAGTACCTTGTTTATTCGGGTTACCAGGTGACCTATGTGGTAAACATCACCGATATTGACGATAAGATCATCAAGATTTCCATTGAGGAAAAGCGGGACGCCAAAGAAGTGGCCGAAACCTATACCAAAGCTTATTTTGAGGTGATGGAGAAACTAGGAGTTCAAAAGGCCGATTTGCATCCCAAGGCCACGGATTTTATTGGGGAAATGGTTAATCTCATTTCAGGCCTTGTGGAAAAGGGACACGCTTATGCCGTTCCCTCGACGGAATTTGGAAAAGACGTTCTCTATGACTCAACGTCCTTTAAAAGTTATGGAAAGCTTTCAGGGAAGAATTTGGAGGAGCTTTTGGAAGGCGCCCGGGTGGAAAAGAACGACACCAAAAGGAATCCAACCGATTTCGTTTTATGGAAAGCTTCTAAAGCCGGGGAACCGCAATGGGATTCGCCCTGGGGCAAGGGCCGCCCGGGTTGGCACATCGAATGCTCGGCCATGGTGCGCAAGCTTCTGGGGGATTCCATTGATATCCACGGTGGGGGGATCGACCTGATCTTTCCCCATCATGAAAATGAAATCGCCCAGTGTGAGGCTTTTACGGAAAAGCCCTATGTGAAATATTGGCTCCATAACGGATTTATTGAAATCTCGGGCCAGAAGATGAGCAAGTCCCTGGGTAATATCTGGAAGGCCAAGGATGCCTTGGCGGATTTCCGACCCGAAGTCCTGCGTTACTTTTTCCTTAGCGCCCATTACCGCAGTGGGCTCAATTATGATCGGCCCATTTTGGAAGCCGCAGCCAGGGGATGGGAGGAGTTCAACCAGACCTTCCAACGCATTGAAGACGCGCTTACCGGGCCCGATGGAATTGATCCCATGGATCTTTTGGAATTGCGCCTTGGAATTGATGAGGTGGAAACGAAGTTTAAAGAGGCCATGGACGACGATTTCAACACACCGAGGGCTCTCGCGGTTTTGTTCGATCTCGCCCGGGAGACCCGCCGGGTCTTGAGTCAATCGGCAAGGCCCACGGCGGGCGCCAAGAGTCTTTTGGGAGAAGCTCTCGAAAAACTCAATCAATTTGGCGGACTCTTGGGAGTCGTCTCGGCCAAGCGGGTCTCCGTGCCCAAAGAGATAGAGGAACTGGCCCAAACCCGTGTCCAATTGAAGGCCGAAAAGAAATTCAAGGAAGCCGATGGAATACGGGACAAAGTTCTTCAAATGGGGTTTACAATTGAGGATGTGAAGGGCGGTCAGTTTAGAATCCTGCCCAAAAAGTAACCCCGGGTGTTTTTATGAGCGAAAAAATATACGGCCGTAAACCTGTTTTGGAAGTCATCCGGTCGGGCAACCGGGCCGTTTCCCATGTTTACCTATTGCAAGGCTCGCGAGATGTGGTCCTGGATCAAATTGAGTCCCACGCGAAGGCCCGGGGTATTCCCATCAATTTGGAAACCCGGCACCGCATGGACACCCTGGCCGGAAGCGACAACCATCAAGGTGTCATTGCCGTGGCGGATAACTACCAATACGCCGACCTGCAGGACCTTCTCGATATCGCCCGGGATAAAAACGAGGCCCCCTTCATCCTTCTTCTGGATGAAATTGAGGACCCACAAAATCTCGGTGCCATTCTTCGTTCCGCCGACGCGGCGGGTGTCCATGGAGTCGTCATCCCCAAACACCGGGCCGCGGATATTACCGCGGCGGTCATTAAATCTTCCGCCGGCGCGGCCGAACACGTGAATACCGTTAAAATTACCAATCTCAATGAAACTATTCGATTGCTTAAGGAAGCCAATGTATGGGTAGTGGGTGCGGATGGGGAAGCGGAGAAGAATTTTTACGATTACGATTACCGCCAACCGGTGGCTTTAATCATCGGGAATGAGGGCAATGGATTGAGGCGGTTGGTAAAGGAAAACTGCGACGAACTGGTCAAAATTCCCATGGCTGGGAAGATGTCTTCCTTGAACGCTTCCGTGGCTGCGGCTCTCGTCTTGTTTGAAGTGACCCGTCAGAGGAAGTGGGGCATGGGTCTTGCCAGCAAGGATCCCCCTCTTTCTTCCTATGGAGTCGGCCTGTCTCCTGAAAAAGACTTTTTTCGCTCACGCCCTGATCCGGATCCTGAAACGCCGGGTGAGGGCGATCCTCCGCGGTTCGATATAAGTCCGTCGGATCATCTAGAAGAGAATATTTCACAAGACTCGCCAGGTAATAATAAAGGCGGGGGTTTTAAGTGGTGAAAGGGCCTTGTCGCTTGACGCCCTGAAGAGGCACTTCTATAATCCCCTTTCCTTTGACGACGTAGGCTTCACTTGCTCGGGCTGGCGTAGCTCAGTTGGTAGAGCAGCCGCCTTGTAAGCGGCAGGTCACCGGTCCGATTCCGGTCGCCAGCTCCATTTTTAAAATTACTTGCCACTGGTGCACTTTAGAAGCCTTTGCCTGTAAGGGTTTTCATTAACCTTGCCGGTGGAGGCTTTTTTTTAAATCCATGAACATCCATGACCATCCAAGGCAATCCCTGGCAAAAATGGACTGAGTAAGACACGAATAAGACACGAGGTTTTATTTAATTATTGGTCTTATATGAACTTGCCAACTTTGTGCGGTAGGAATAAAAGTTAAAGGGTCTTTTGTGTTCCAAAAACCTTTTAAGAAGATTTACCGCCATGGCCTGGAATTTTTTTAAAAAAATTGAGAGCTATACCCCTCCCATATTGGTCGGATTTGGGGTCTATTCGGGCCTCAAATTCACTCTTGAGGTCTTAGGGGTCATTGGCCTGTCCTTTACCCCTTTTGACACCCTAGCAGCCCTTTCCGTGGGTTTTCTCTACTTGTTTGAGAAGCACGTCCGTATCGACCACCTTCTGGCTATTGCACCGGCGGTTATAGCCTTGGCCTTTTGCCACGACTTTTTCGGGGTGTTCCTGGGTAACGAAGGGTTTACGGGTGATGTGGTGATGGGCATTTCCATCATCATCGGCTTTTGCTTTTATTTCATTCATTTCTGGATGAGGCATGTCCCAGACCAACAGGGAGAATCACCCAAAGCGGAAGGCGGGAAATATTCCCTATACCTGGATGCGGAAAATAAATATTTCATTCCTGGGGACTTTCTCAAATACCACACTGAGGTTATCGGATCTTCAGGAATGGGAAAGACCAATATTTTCAATTATCTCATTGAGCAGGGAATCAAGAATGGTCTTGGAATGTTTGTGTTCGATGCAAAATCAAATTACAACAAAACCATCCCTTATTACGCCGAAAAGCACAAACGGCTTGGTGACCTTAAATACTTTGACTTAGCAGATATCAAAAGAAGCCAGACCTACAACCCAGACTTTAAGGAAAAGGCTGACGAGGTTTTTAACGGCCTCATGAAGTCTATTTTCTTCGGGCCGGTGACTCAGGAATTTTACCGGGACCAAGCCGCTGACGTTTTGAGTAACCTAACAAACCTTCTTTTCCTAGAATTTAAGCATGTAACGCGGATGGATTACCAGAACCTTATATCCAATGAGATCAGGTCATTCGGTACGATCAAGGCTTTGGCAAAGCGTCACGAGGACACCGTCTCAGGGAAATACTTCTTGGAGAAATGGGTCAATATGTCCGAAAAGGACAGGGAGTTGAACCTATCGGGCCTAACTAGCAAACTTTCCCGGTTCACTAGCAGGGAATGGTCGCCCCTTATTAATACCTTGCACCCGGATATCCAGATGAAGGATGTAGTTGAGAAAGAGCAGATTTTCCTATTCGGAACGTCTTCCCTTGTGAACCAAGAAGACTCTAAACCGATCATTATTTCTGCCTTAATCGACTTGGCGGGGGTAATAGGTCGAAGGCTTATCGAGAAGTCCGATAGGCCTTTTTTCGTATTTTTGGACGAGTTCTATACCGCCGCTTATCCAGGGTTAAATGACCTTATTTCCCTTGGACGGGAGGCTAACGTTTGCTTCTTTCTGGCCCACCACAGCCTGGGCCAGTTAGGGGCGGTTAGCCAGGAGTTTAAGGACGACATTCTCACCAATACCAACCACAAAATTGTGATGAATATCACGGAGAAGGCTACCGTGGATTTCTTCGCATCGATATTCGGAACCAAAGTCACCAAGAAGGACGTTTATTCCTATGACACTCGTATGGCTCAGGCAAGGGGAAGGACGGAGAAACAAGATGAGGAATTCATCATCCACCCCAATTACTTGCGGGGAATGAAGCGCGGGGAGGCCGTGTGCCGGATTGTTTACGTAACTGGTCCAAAAGTTTTCAAAATAAAGCTCAAGGAAGTTAAACCCCCGCCAAGGGAGTTTGATTATGTCGGTTGCGTTCCAATTCGTAATAACCATCAAAAGACAAATGATTTTAATAAAGTTGAAATCCCCGATGCTCCTAAAAATAAAAAGGAAAAATCAAAAAAAGGGCCGCCGGACCAAGGAAACCTTGAAACCGAATTAAAGTTGAATAACTAAGAATAGGGAAATTAATGGAATCAACCATGGAAATATCCGAATTGGAAGCCAGTCATCTAACCTGGATTCATTCAAATAAATTCACAACGCCAGAGCTTTTCCACAAACGGTTTATCCATCCAAAAACCTACCGTCAGGCCTGTTCAATTTTAAGGGACCAATATCTTGAAAAAGGGTTAGTCGGATTAACGAAAGCTGAGTCCACCACCTTTCAGGATTCGATGTATTTCCTCTCTACGAAAGCCATAAAGATTTTGGACGAAAAGGAAAAAATATTAGTAAAAAGCACAAATTATCCCGTGAGGATTAACCCTTACGAAAGGCAGCACGACCTTGAGGTCCAAGCCATAAGGATAGCCTTTGAGAAAAATGTTCAACTCGGAAGGATTTTTTGGCTTTCGGATTTCGAAATGAGGGGTGGTATCACCCAGGGCGTGAAAAAAGCCTTTTTGTCCGGTGATTTGGATAAGGAGGAATGGCGTTCTAATTGGGTTAATACCCAGATAAGGGGGAGGAGAACCCCGGACGGGTATTTTGAAACGGATTTGGATGGAAAAAGGTACGGGTTCACTTTGGAGTATGAGCATGTCCAAAACCCCGAGGCCAAGATCGGCAGGATGATTGAATACTTAAAAGATTCCTTTCCCAATGTTTTAAGGCTTGTTGTATCTGCGGATAAGAAAAATGCCACGAGGATGATGAATATCCTTCGGGGCAAGGTCAGGGAAAGCGAATGGGACCGTTGGTTTGTCTCATATTTCGAGAGGGCAACGACTTTGCCTTTTAAAAAAATATGGCACCAGCTAAACCAACCTATCAAGGGATAAAAACGGCATATATCGCGCTGGCTTGACATTGAGTCGCTTATAAGCGACTATTGAGAAAGGAACCGTTTTGATGGAGCAAAACCCTTGGGCGATAGAACACTATGAAACACGGTCGGGAGTCAAACCCTTTGAGGTCTGGTTTGACCATCAAAGGAAAAGTGACCCCGTTACAGCGGCCTTAGTTGGCAAAAGAATTTCCCGATTGAGGTTTGGACATTTGGGAGATTACGACAACGTTGGAGATGGGGTTCTCGAACTTAGGAATTTCCACGGGCCAGGATACCGGATATATACCGGGAGAATTGGGGCCACCATGTACCTTCTTCTTGTGGGAGGAAGCAAGGGAAACCAGAACTCGGACATTAAGCTGGCACGGGAATACTTTCGGGAATTTAAGGGAAGAAAGAAGAAGGAAGGTTCAAAATGAAAAAGAACGCCGCTACAACGGACCACGACGATTTTATCGTCGGACAGTTAAAAAAGGACCCACGGTTTCTTGAAGCTTACCTAAATGAAGCCCTAAGTGACGAAAACGAGGACCCCCGCGTCGTTCTGGATATGCTTCGTAAAGTCGCTGAGGCCAGTGGTGGGGTTAGAAAGTTGGCCCAGGCCGCAGACCTCAACCGGCAGAACCTTTATAAGGCCCTTTCCGCAGAGAAGGGAAACCCTGAATTTTTCACCATCAATAAGATCGTTAACGCCCTTGGTTTTCATTTCAAGCTTGTCAAAAACAAAAGACGACTGGCGATGGCGAAGTAATTTTATTAACCCCTCCAGACATTCCGAAGCCTAATAAATAATGTCAAAATTTTAATTACCAAAAGAGAAACCCTCAACCCTGAAGGCTTCAAAAGAGGTAAAATCAAAATGGTCTTTGTGAAAGCGGTGTCCACGATTGGGACCCGCATTGGACAGGATAATTTTAATGATCGAGCCGTTTCTAAAGAGTTGAAATCAAGGTTGGATATTGAAAGAATCCTTTCATGACCACCCGAATCCTTAAACCCTGGCCCGTTCTGGCGGACGTCATCGCTTCCATTGATCTTCATGACACCGCAACCACTGGCGAAGGTCCCGCCTATTCGGTTTTGCCCTCCCCCCAATTTGTCATGGGGTTTCAATTGCAAGGCCGTTTGAAAACGCTTCGTCCTGGGACCGAAACAACCCTTACTCCCAGCGGCGTTACCGGACTCCAGGGGCAAAGCCGTCTTTATCAAGGGGTCGGTAAGACCCGGTCCATCCTGGTGCGGTTCAAACCATGGGGGCCTTCCTGCTTTTTACCGGGGCCCATGGGCGAGCTGATGAACGAAAGTGTGGATTTGCGCCAGTTGTGGGACCCGCAAGAAGTCAGCGACCTCGAAGATAAGCTTTATCACTCTACGCCCGGACCGGCGGTGGTCCTCTTGCAAACTTTTCTGGTCAAGTGCCGCCGGTTTCAAACCATCGATCCTCTGGCGCTCAACGCCGCCCAACGGTTCATCCTCAAAGCGGGTAATGTTTTGATCGGACGCATGGCCGGGGAACTGGCCACCACCGAACGTTCCCTCGAAAGACGGTTCCAGCAATGGATCGGCACCAGCCCCAAACGGTTCGCGGCCCTGCTGCGCTTCCAGAAAAGCATCCAAATGCTTCAGGCGGGAAAGGATGGAACCGAAGTGGCCTATGAATGCGGCTATTTCGACCAGGCTCATTTCATCCAGGAATTCAAGAATTTTACCGGTGTTTCACCCCAAAAATACAAAATCGGGCTGCTTTAAGATTGTCGGATTTTTCCAATAGGTTTTTTTCACTCTTTCCTAAAATTATTCAAGTTGGTTTATTACATCAAACAGGAGGACGTCAATGAAAACGGAACAAAGGGCAGAGGTTTTGATTAATGTACACAAGGGGCTCCGCCGGGGGCTGTTGGGCCTGGCCCTCAAGCTGGGAGCCCTGGACTGGCAGGATCAGGAAGAGGTCAAGGCGGCCGGGGCGGATTTCGCCACCATGCTTCACTTTTTAAGGGAACACGCGGCCAACGAGGATCAGATCCAATTTCCTCTGCTGGAAAACAAGGTGTCCGGGGCCGCCCGCCGGGAAATGGAAGAACACCATCGCCTGGATGCACAGATCGACGATTTGGAAAAACAATGGGTGAGGCTGGCTGTGGAAGAGGACAAATCCAAGCCGGGTTACGCCTTCTATCTGGCCTATAACCGGTTCCTTTCGGATTATCTGGCCCACATGGACCACGAAGAGACGGATCTGACCGACGCCCTTTATCAAAATTTCACCGACGCTGAAATCGAGGCGGAGTTCAAAAAAATCATCGCCCGCACCCAGCCCGCGGACATGGGCATGATGCTGGGCTATATGATCCCGGGGATGAATCCGGGGGAGAGGGCCCAGTTCCTTTCCAAGCTTCAAAAGACCGCGCCGGCGCCGGTTTTTGAGAAAGTGAAAGGATTGGCCCAAAAGGTTCTGTCTTCCGGCGATTGGGAAAAGCTATCAGCACGGTTAGGATAACCGTGATGGTGAAAACCGCTACTAATGTTGTCCACGACGGGGACCCATCGTGGACAAAGTGATAACCATTTACCGATCAAAAAAACTAGGTTATCTGAAGCTCAAGCGTTCTTGTAATCGGTGAGGGCCCAAACCGCCAAAATCACGATCCCGCAAGTAACATAAAAACCAAGGACCGCTGGTACGGAGGAAAGTCCTAGGACAAAGGGCAGGGCGATGAGGCAGGGCCCGACCACTAATTCGATATAGCCGTGTATTTTAAAAGGTATTACCTTCACCAGACCCATGGGAAAGTTCGTCAAGAACGTGAGGGCGAAGTGCACTCCCGCCAGGGAGTAGGAAATGACTGCCGGTATCCCTGAAAAATGGAGAAGGGAGGGGGCGGCCAAGAAAACCAAAACAACCACGTAATCCAAATAACCATGAATCTTTGAGTTGATTATTTTCATTTCAAAGCATCCTTTGCCGCCTTCATTAAATCTTCCGGGTTGACTCTTATTTTAATATCCGCGTTGAAATAAACGAAATGAATAAGACCCTTGGTGTCCACCACAAAGGCCGCTGGAACGGGCAATTCGTGGAGGGAATTCCCCGTGGCTTTGTCCAGATCGTGGCCGTAACTTTTCATCATCCCCAGCGTTTTCTCATCCAGGCGATAGGCCAGGCCGAATTGACGGGTCAACTCCATGGTCCGGTCGGAAAGCAGGATATAGTTGATCCCGTGTTTCTCCAGGCTTTCCTTCAGGCTTTCGGGTTTGTCCGGCGTAATCGCCAAGACTTGATAACCCATTTTCATCAAATCAGGTTCGATCTTCACCAATTGGCCCATTTGCAAGTTGCAATAGGGACACCATCCCCCCCGGTAAAAAATAAGGATACTGGGCTTTTGGGAAATAAGGGTTTTGAGGGCCACCTTTTTTCCATCAAGGGTCGTCAGCTCCCCGTTGGGAATGCTTTGCCCCTTTTTGAGGGGTTGGACATCCTGCGGATTATCGTAAATCGGTTTTTTCATGGAATCGGCCCGAGCCATTTCAACCATTCCCAAACCTCCTCCAAAAAGAACCGTCAGGATGAGCGCCCATCGCTTTAACATTCACCACCTCCGTGATTTTTAGTTTCCCGATGATTTGAAGGGATGAATACCTGGCCCTAGTTATGAGGGCAAATACGTTCATCTGGTATGAAAAGTTACTTCCCTTGACCAAAACAAAGGTAAAGTATTGGCCTTGTCCACGACGGGGACCCGTCGTGGACAGGCAAACCGACGGTTGAATCGGCCCCAATTTCGGTGTATTCTTACTGGTAAGATTACTGGGAGGTAACCTATGACAGTAGCGACCACAAAGCTTTCCTCGAAGGGGCAGGTAGTTATTCCTGAATCCATCCGCAAGAGCCTGCATCTCAAAGAAGGAGACCAATTCGTCGTCGTCGGCCAGGGGGATTCGGTGATCTTCAAAGCCATCACCCCGCCTTCCCTGAATCAACTTGACGGCTTACTGGCGACGGCGCGAAAGCAGGCGCGTGAAGCCAGCTTGCGCCCATCGGATATAAAGACCGCGATTGCCCGGGTCCGGCGCGGTAAATGAAAAGGATTGTTGTAATCGACACAAATGTTCTTGTGTCAGGAATCTTCTGGAAAGGGACACCTTACCAAGTAATTAAATCTTGGGAACGGGGCGACTTCAAGTTGTTGGCATCCCCGGAAATCTTTGATGAATACCGCCGTGTCTTCGCCGACCTTGCCAAACGGCATCCCGGCGTCGAGGTTGGGGCCATCCTTGAAATTATCGAATTGAATTGCGAATTGGTGAATGCCAAACCTGTCCACGGTGTTTGTAAAGACCCAGATGATGATAAGTTCATAGCAGTGGCATTGGCAGGTGGCGCTGAGTTTATTGTCTCAGGCGACAAGGCATTGTTGGATGTTGGGGTTCATCAAAATGTTAAAATCATGAATCCGTCCAATTTTCTGAAAAACCTATAATTGGGTTGTCCACGACGGGGACCCGTCGTGGACAGGCTAAATTGAAAAGTATGTTTATAGATGAGGCTTAAATGAAGCGAAAATTAATCATGATACTTTTTTTATCATGCTCACAATTATGGGCAATTACACCCACGGCATCCCCTGGGCCCGACCCATCTGATGTCGAGGTAGTGAAGGATATTGATAATCCGAATAAAACCATTACAGCCGATTTTAAAGAAATTTTTATTAAGGCGAGCCATCAACCAACAAATATGGTTTGGCCCTATTATCTAGACTTGGAAGGAAGGGGTCGGGACGAAGTCATAGTTTTTGGGGGTAGCAAACTTTTAGTTTTGAATCCAAATACTTTAAAAGTCGTTTTTGTATTAAAAAACGATTTTAAAATTGATTTCGATACTGACGATAATATTCATTTTGGCCGAATTATTCAAAAAGGGCCCTATTGTTTTTGGTTTGAAAAAATCACAAAAGTTCCAATGGCTGAAAATATGGTTCTTATGTCTTATGACTGGTCCTATGAGTGGTTTTTTTATTCTTTCATAGATGGCCAATGGAAAAGAGTTTTTTGCCAGAAATTTATAGGGCAGGATGACCACTACGGTGATGATCCCAACAATGAGGTGGATTTAAAGGATGGTAATTTAAGATGTGTAGATGTAACGGCAAGATGGGATAAAAAGTATAATTGCTTTGTTAAAATAGCTAAAACCAAGTTTAAGGCCCACACTGGTACCGGAAATTGAATTTGAGACACATTAGATGATGTCCACGATGGGGACCCGTCGTGGACAGGGGACACCATTGCATTGTAACTACATTGTAGTGTATACTTAAGCCATGCTCGTCATTTGGGATCCCCAGAAAGCTATTTCCAATCTAAGAAAGCACGGGGTCTCATTTGAAGAGGCCCAATCCGTCTTGGAATCCGACGTTCAGTTGGTGCTGGAAGACAGGGGACACCACGAAGAAAGATTCGTCGCGCTTGGGTATTCGAAGAAACTAAACCTATTGGTGGTGGTTTACGCGTATCGGGAGATCGATGTTATTCGGATCATCTCGGCCCGTAAGGCCATACGAAAGGAAAGGGAAAACTATGAAAAAAGAATATGATTTTTCAAAAGCTAAGGTTCATAAAGGCCCTCTGTTGGCTTCCAAGGGCTCTAAAATTCAGAAAACTTTCCGGTTGGATGAGTCTGTTTACCTTTGGCTCATCGAGGAAGGCAAAAAACTAGGAATCCCCTATCAAACCCTCATGAACTCGATTTTGAAGCGTTCGATGTCCGATAACTCAACCCTCGAAGAACGCGTCCGAAAAATCGAACATAAATTAGGCCTGAAAAAGACAGGCTGATTTCCTCGAACAAATCGGTTTTGTGAACTCGAAAACTCTGTCCACGGCGGGGACCCGTCGTGGACACTTAAATTAAAAATGTGCTTTTAATCGAATGGGCGGGAGGAATTCTTAAGTGCGGCATTTTCTTTCGATGGTTTTGATTTTTGTGTTAGCGCCGATAGTGTGGGCAGACGAGGGTACCCCGGTCCCCACCCCAACCCACCCCCCTATCACAACCCATTGGACGACCCTGGGAGGAATGCAATATTTACAAAATAACAAGGCGTTATCCGGGCCTGAGTTGAAAGATCTTATTAACTCCATCGACGATCAACAAGCCACCGCACTTCTGAATAAATCTGAATCGGATGAAACGCTAGGATTTTTTGGATTGGGTGGTTCGGTAATCCTGTCGGTTGGGTCTTTATTCTTCCCGAATACGCATATCTACATATTTGGCCTGGATATTTCCACTCCTTATATGCCTATCGCC
Source organism: uncultured Pseudomonadota bacterium (assembly GCA_963836235.1). Taxonomy (GTDB): domain Bacteria; phylum Oederibacteriota; class Muellerivitia; order Muellerivitales; family Muellerivitaceae; genus CAWJKT01. The sequence goes on from CAWIIP010000004.1 coordinate 141,062, forward strand.
GTTCCGGGGGCGGTTTTAGGCGTCGCGGGCGGGCTCCTTGAACTCGAAGCCAATACCGCCAAATACGCCTCTGTCCAACGCTATAACCACGTTACTAAACAATCGGATTCAATTACTTGGAACCTCACTCCCCAAAAAGACGGTTTGGGCTTAAGTTTAGGTTATAGCTTTTGAATACCAGATCAAATTGGGATTGAAAGAGTTCTATGGTTAAGAAGGGCTTTACACAAAAACGTTCCCGGCGGGTTACCCTGAAAAAAACCTCTTTTCTCTATCTGTCTTTATTTGTAATGACAATGCTCTCCCTCGGATTCCTTTTTCAGGGTTGCACTTTACTTTTTGTGTCAAAAGGCGAAACACGGTACGTCGAAAATAAGACGCCTCAAACTCCCCCAGCGCCGTCACTCTCCCGTCAAATGAATAAAACGGTTGTTTTAAAATACAAAGTTCAGGAAGGGGATACCTTCCAGTCCATTGCCGCCATTTACTATGGCGTGACTTCAAAAGCATCCAAGGTGGCATCCGCAAACCATTTGAGCCTGAAATCGAAGTTGAAAGAAGGAAAGGTCTTGAGGATCGTGGACCCGGTTAATTTCCCGAACCCCAAGGAATTGGTGAAGAAGAAACCGACAGCCCAGACTACGACTGAAACCCCGAAACCCGGCCCTATATCCCACCTAGATACCACGCCGGAAAACATCACCCAAGTACCCCGTCCTAAAAAGAACTACGCCTTTGGGCCCGGAGAAAAGCTTACCTTTGAAGTAAAAGCTCTTTCCATGGTGGGGGGATACGGGACATTGGAGATTGGGAATCCGGTCACTGTCCAAGACCGTCCTTGTTATCCACTGTCCGCCAAAGCCACGGCGGCTTTTCCTTTCAGCATGGTTTACCAGGTACATGATGTGCAAACGAGTTATTTTGATGTGGTGGACTTCCTGACCTGGAAATTCGAGAACGACGTTCTGGAAGGCAAGCACAAGGCCCAGAACTTGGAAATCTATGACCAGGTCAAACACAAGGTCGTACGGTCCAAGGGAAATGAGCCTCCTGAGGAAATAGACATAGCCCCCTTCACCCAGGACATTATTTCCTGCTTTTTCTACTTCCGCCTTCTGCCTCTCGAAGTCGGGAAGAACTATTCCATTCCCGCTCAGGCCGCAGGCTACAACTATAACTTGATCGTGGAGGTCATCAAAAAAGAACGAATTACCATACCTTCCGGTACTTATGATTGTCTGTTAGTGAAACCCCATGTCCGGTACGCGACGGTTTTTCGCAACACGGACGATATCAATATTTGGCTTACCGATGACCAAAGGCATTTGCCGGTATTGGTCACCAGCAAAATATTTATCGGAAATGTTGAGGCGACCCTTATCGAGGCTAACCTGCCAAAAGTGAAAGAACCTGAGAAAAAGCCCGAACCAAGAATCCAAACCCATAAGCGCAAAAAGGAGGAAGAATGAACGATCCTCAGGAAATTAATCGAACTTTTAACCGTCCATTTTCGAAAGCGGCCTTTCTTCTCCTGCTTTTGCTCTTACTTCCAACTCCAAAAGCCTATTGCCGTAACGAAGCCGTAACCATCCCGCTTATCGCGGCGGATTATTATGGATGGGCCTATACCGAAGCCTTCATGGATAAGTCCTATGTTTACGGCTGGTCCACGGCAGGCGTGGACACCTTGGGGTGGACGATCCTTCTGACACGGAAGGAATATTCGGGTTTGTTTTTCGTCAATGTGGCGGGCATCGCCAAAACCGTGTATCCGGTGGTACAGCTTTTAGCTTCGTCGGACTCGGATACCCGAAGCCGGGCGTGGATTGCCTTGGGTACCCATACCGCGACGCTGATAAGCCTGGAACTTTTAGGCAAACCGGCTTTGAGCATTCAAACCATGGTTCCTAAAAATGGGGGCTATGGGGCGTCGTTGGCTTTTCGGTTTTAAAATAACACCAAATAATAAGAGGGAAAAATGGACGATTTGATTCTGTATTTAGGTGCTTTCCTGATTGGGTCTATTCCGTTCGGATTTTTGTTGGCAATGACGTTCAAGAAAATCGACTTGAGGAAAAAGGGGACCGGCGATGTCGGCGTGACCAATGCCTGGAAGGTAGCGGGTACCCCATTGGGCCTGTTGACGCTAGTTTTGGATATTTTAAAAGGTGGCACGGCAATTTTCCTGGCCCATGGACTTTCCCCCAAAGACCAGCCGGATTGGGTTCTGGCCGGTTTCCTAGCCTTGCTTGCCGATGAATTTCCCGTTTTCTTAAAGTTCAAGGGCGGTAGAGGGATCGGAACAAGCATAGGCGTTTTTGCGTCGCTTCTTTACTGGATGTTGAGTAAGTAAAGGATCCAGCATTTTATAAACTCGTTGAAATGGTGAAAACCCCTGTCCACGACGGGGACCAGCCGTGGACAACCTCGTCCAGGCTTTTTGAACCTCACAGTGGTATGAGTCAGTTTTTGAAAATGCTCCAAATGTGATTAAGGAATTTTTTTGGTTTTGGCCCTGTTTCATTTTTTTGAACATCCGGCTTGGCAAGATCAAAGAGAAGAATTTCGGTGGGCATTTGGGCCGTAAATGAAACGGAAATTTCATCGGATAAACCGGCACCATCCCCTGTTTGAAGTTTTAGATCATTCATTAGAATTTGACCGCTCACCACATGAAGCCATCCGTTTCGGTCCGGGCCAAGCTCATGAATTACATGATTGCCCTTTTGAATGAGCGTGGAGTACATCCGAACGTCCTTTTGTATTTTGAGCGATTCCTTTTCCCCCTCGGGAGAGGCGATGAGTTTCAAAATCCCCTTCCGTTCTGCGTGAGTAAAGTGTTTTTTTCTATTGCCCGGTTTCGACACAAACATGCTTGGGATAAACCCGCTTTGGAAGACATGTGCGTCATCGGTTAGCAAAGTGTCGAACCCATACTCTTTTATGACGGAAGCGAGATTGATCTGATGGATTTCCCCGGATTCAAGCAACCCGGACGTTCCCAATGGGCCATCATAGATAATTAAGCCTTCCTTAACATAAGCTACGATCACTGCATTCTCATGGGTGCTTAGTATGAATCCCGTACCTGGGGAAAGTATTTCTTCGTTGAATATTTTGAGTCCGCCAAACCCATTTTGTAGGGAATCGGTATTATTTTCCCAGTCGAAGGTTCTCCAGGTGTTTCGAACATTGTCCGCAATATGACGACGTTCTTCCGACTTCCGCACGTTAATCATTTTTTTGATTTCGTAATCGTTATTGGACGTTCAGCGAAGTCTAGTATGAGTCGGTTTAAAAAAGTTCGGGGGGGGGCGAAATTTTAGATAGAACTCTCATGGGAGATTCTCCGAAGCGGTGGATTGTGTGCGAAAAAATTGATGTTTAAAATATACCCTGGTTTGAAAATTAAACCTGCCGAATTCGAAACTATTTAATATTCAAGATTCTCCCACTGGCAGATTTATCAAAATGAGAGCCATGAAAAAGGAAAAAATGGTTAAATTTAGGAGTTGAGGGTTGTCCACGACGGGGACCCGTCGTGGACAGGGCGAAACCATAAAAAGTCGTTCCATTGGAGGTGAATTTAATGGCTATTGATACCAGTGGCAAGTTCTGGAAAGGTCAAAACACCGACGACTTGATCGAATATATCCGTCTTCTCACAAAAGAGGGATATCCCACCAGTAAACATGTCGTCGCTAAATGTACCTGCGGAAAACAACACTTCCAACTTACCGCTGACCAAGATGAAGGATGCGCCAAACGCATTTGTACTTCCTGCGGGAAAGAAACGTTTATTTGCGATAGTGAAGAAGCGTGGCAGGACTCCTCCTCGAAGAAATTAAAGTGTAAATGCAAAACGGACATTTTTGAGATCGTTGTTGGCTTTTCCCTGAGAGACGATGGTGAGATAAAATGGGTTAACGTCGGTCAACGATGTGTTAATTGCGGAATACTTGGGTCGTATGTTAATTGGGGTATTGATTATGCTCCAACGAAACAACTTTATACGATGGTATGACTTGTCCACGACGGGGAGGCAAAGTAAACAATGTATTTTAAGTTTTTGAATAAGCCGATACCAAAACGTGTTTACATTGAAACTAAATGGCTAAGGAAATTAGTGGCTTGGTATCTTATAGTTCACACGTTAATAGGGTATTTAATATTCTGGAAAATTTTTCCCCGGTATCATGCAGATGGTTCACTGAACCCTTGGTATTTTGTTTTTTTGCCCGTGATGTTGTTATGCGTTCTTATAACTTTTGTTATCTTTTATTGCTTTGTGGGTTATGTGGAAAAGTTTTTCCTTAAAAAGCCAAAAAATATAAAAAGATGATTAGATTGTCCACGACGGGGACCCATCGTGGACAGGGAAAAGGCTTTAGAAGGCTTTTCGATATGAGGAGTAAAATTAATGAGCGATGAAGAGATTTTTGAAAGCGCCATCAATCAAAACGGGGATTTGGGCGCTGTATTCGAACGGGCGGACGGCACTTGTTACTTTTACTTATGCAAAATAAAAGATGGAAAACCAGATGGGGTAATGGACACGATTCATGTCACCTCAAAAAAACCTGATTTTGGTCAAAAGGATATTGAAGTGAAGTGGAATCACTCAGGGGAAAAGGTTGGTTTCTTAGTGAAGGGGAAACTCGTTGCATTTTTTGACACGAAAACGAAAAGCAAACATGGAGAGAATATGACTCCGATTATTCCGGAGATCGTCGAAAGCTTCGGGGTTTAGAAAGCAAACAATAATTTGAGGTTGTCCACGATGGGGAGCCGTATTGGACGGTTAAATGATTAGTAGGCTTATTCAATAAGGGGAGGCGTTTATGAAATGGTGGATGAAAGGCCATTTTAATGGCGTTGAATTCATGTGGTGTGAGGTTCACAAATGTTTCTGAATAGAGAAAAATATAAATGGTCTTTTGTTGGGATCGTTATAGGTTTTTTAATAGCGGGATGTTTTTGTAATGGTTTATTGTTTCATGAATGGAAAGATGTTATGGCGGCGTTGATTGGAGCTGCAGTTGGCGGTGGAGTTACATGGCTTACTACCAGAGAATTAATAGATCAACAAATTAAACTTGAAAAAGTGAAAAGCGAATTAATACAAATTCACTTCATTAAAGCCGTGAAAACAGAAATTAAAATTCTAAAAGATATTTATATGCAAATGGTTGGTAACGAAACTGAAAAACTTAAAGTTGGAGAACCTTTGAACCTTACGTGGTCAAATCACCAAGATTATTTTACGATTTATCAAGGCAACAGCAGTTTTATAGGTGGGGTGACAGATGATGCCTTGCGGGAATTGATTGTGGCCACATATGCGAAGGCGAAGGGGTTGTTGGATTCATACAGTCACAATAACGAATTGGTTGAAAGACTAGATTATTTAGCTAAAGAAAGTCGCACAGGATTTGGTATGAAGCCGACGGTTACCGCAGAACAGTACAAAGATCATTTAACAATGATGGTTAAATATGCCGAAGGTATCAAAGGTTCGCATCAAGACTTTTTAAAAAACGTAAATGAGTTATTGGCGAAAATCTAAAAGGGGGTCTTGGTTGTCCACGACGGGGAGGCGTCCTTCTTAATTGCAATCCCAAGACCTGGCCCCATTTTTTCAGACCCAATTTTCCATAATCGTACGAGATGGTCAACACGGTTAGTCTCATTTCCATTCTAACGTCCTTAGGACTTTCAACCGTTTTTAAATAATGGTAAAATTTCTTAACATGAGCAAAAAACTTGGAATTTTCATTGATAGCTGTGCTTGGAATTTCCTTTACGACCACGGAATAAATTTGTCCAAAGAATTGCCAGTGGATGAGTTTGATTTATTTGTTACGAAAGAAGTTGGTTCGTTCGAGATTCCAGAAATTCCTGAAGAGAAGAAAGGCCTCGCGGAATACATTCGAAAACAAAGGGAGGAGCGAGGCGTTAAGGAAGATTCGTATTTTGGTTTCTCTTCTTACAATGACCCGCCGGAAAAGCGATACAGAATTGGCGGTTTTGGTGAAGGGCGATTTGCAACTTACCGGGATGCAGAAGTGTTGAAGAAATTCCAGATAATACCGGCTCCGGGAGAAAAAGAGGGGAAGACAGGTCTTTATAAGAATGAAGCGGATGCCTCTCTCGCCGTCAGAGCTGGTGTTGGGAATGTTGTGTTGACAGCAGAGAAATTGAATAAAGGGCCGTTAAAAAAAGCCTCAAGTGAGTATGGGCGAGTAGTTAGTTTGTTGGGCTTTAATCCTTCAAATCAATCCTTGAAGAATTACATAATCTCGTCAGTTAAACCGAACAAACATTAACATACTTATTTGGTCCAACTGATTATTTCGACCTTTTTACCCATGGCGGGGGAGTGGTGTGGATAACAACCAAGCCCCTTTTAACCCGTTGCTTTGAATTTCCCTTGGAGGTTTTTTTAGCCAATGTGTGGACGATACATAATCAGCTCTGATCCCGGTAAGGTTGCCAAGGACTTTAAGGCCGACCCTTACGAGTCCTTTAAGCCCAGCTACAATGTCAAGCCGACCCAAAAGGCCCCGATCATTCGCCTGAACCCCGAAACCGGAAAAAGGGAACTGGTCCTGGTCAAATGGGGGATGCCTTTTTTTGACCTGAAATCCAAGAAATATATTTATAAGCTTATCAACGCCGTGGGCGAGACCATCACCGAGAAAGCGACCTTCAAGAAGCATTTCAGGGAAGACAGATGTTTGGTTCCTGTAGACGGCTTTTACGAATGGAAGGAAATCTCCAGTAAGTTGAAACAGCCTTACTTCATCGAGTTAAAGGCCAAAGGCACCTTCGCTTTTGCCGGTATTTGGGGCCGGTGGAACATGACGGTGGACGACGAAGCCACCATCCTCAAAAAGAAAATGGTAAACCCCAATTACGAACCCAAAAAGGAGGAAGTCGAGACTTTCTCCATTATCACAACCACCCCCAACAAACTGCTGAAAGAAATCCATAACACCAAGCCCCGTATGCCGGTCATCGTCGAAAAAAAGAATTGGGATGCTTGGTTGGACCGTTCCTTCCAGGAGGAGGGTTCTTTAAAAGGCTTCTTGCGGTCTTATCCCGATGAGAAAATGCAGGCATGGCCGGTCAAGCCGCTCTCCGGGGATGATGCTTCGCTTATTGAAAAAGTAAAGATTTAGGAATGAAAGACTTTCCTTTTTGGCGCGGGGCGATCTACGCCGCAAAGACAGCTCTTATTTTAAAAACCGTTGGGGAGGATCTTTCAAATTTCCAAGCCCAATCCGGGCTTTTTGGCGACGAGGAGAAGAAGCTGACCGACGAACAAGTGGCTGTCCTGCGCACGCAATACTCTGAAAAGATGAAAAAACTTATCGCGGAGAGGATTTGAAAATGAAAAATATTAATTCTCTATCTACTTTGCAAATCGGGGCGCTTGGTGTGTTACTAACCCAATTTGAGCTTCTTAAGGAGGGAATTGAATCCGCGCATCTTACTACTGATGCCGGTATTGACCTTGTGGCCTATTCGCCAAAAAAAGTTAAACCAGTTACCATTCAGGTAAAAGCTAATTTAAAACCCAAACCAGGTGGCGGCAAAGGCCCGAATTCAGTTGATTGGACTGTTCCAGGTGATTCGCCAGCCGAATTGTTCTCCTTTGTCGATGTTTCGGAAAGACGGGTTTGGCTAGTTACAAAAAATGAAATAGAAAGGGTGGCTCAACAACACCCGAAAAGTGGGAAGCACCATTTATATATGTACGTTGTGGACCCGGCCAAACTTAAAGGAAAAATTGGTATCGCTTCCCACGTTTCTAATTTTGATAAATACCGCCTTGAAAAAAGAATTAAAGAGCTTTTTTTTACTTAAAAAATTCTTCAATTCCCTGAAAATTCTCTCATTTCAAATTTACTAACTCATTAAAACTTGACCTTTACGAAAGGCGGAAGGTATACAAGAGTATACCTTTACCCTATTTCGCAAGGATATTGTCATGCGCGCTCACTTTCTAGGACCCATCGATAAACACAAAGATATTCTCCTCGACCTGATAGACCCGCCCATTCATGCCGGGGCACCCGGCCCCCCGGAAGAGTACCGGCGAAAGAGGGTGGATCTCAACAAGCTCCTCATGGACAACATGGACGCCACTTTTCTTTGGTTTGCCGAAGGGGAATCCATGATCGATATCGGCATCCGAACCGACGACCTTTTGGTGATTGATCGTTCCTTGGACGCGGTGGATGGGGACATTGTGGTGGCTGGCTTCAACGGGGACAACACCGTGAAACGGCTTTCCGTGAACAAGGAAAAAGTCTTTTTGCTTCCCGAAAATTCCAATTACCAACCCATCCCCATCAACCCCGAGGAAGGCGTCACCATTTGGGGCGTGGTCATCCTTGTCATTCACCCCTTGAGGAAGTCCTATGAACTCCGTCGTCGCCTTAATCGATTGCAATAACTACTACGTCAGTTGCGAGAGGCTGTTTAACCTCAGGCTACGCGATAGGCCGGTGGTGGTCTTGTCCAACAACGACGGCATTATTATTTCCCGCTCGAACGAGGCCAAGGCCTTGGGGATCAAGATGGGCTCCCCCTTATTCGAGGTTAGGGAAGCGGTCGAGAGGCTGGGGATCATTGTCATCTCCTCAAATTACCCCTTCTACTTCGACATGTGCGACCGGGTGCGGGGCGTCTTGGCCCGGTTCACCCCGCTCCTGGATAAATACTCCATAGACGAGTGCTTTCTTGACCTCTCCGGCATACCTGCCCACGAGCTGGACGGTTATGGGCGCTTGATAAAAAAGACGGTTGAGAAATGGACGGGGATACCGGTCACCGTGGGGATCGCCGAGACGAAATGCCTCGCCAAGGTCGCCAATAAGATCGCCAAGAAATCGAAGAGGGCCAAGGGAGTCCTGAACCTTTACCAATCCCCCCACATGGAGAGGGCGTTGGGGATGACCGACGTGGGGAGCCTTTGGGGAGTTGGGCCGGCCTACGAGAACGCCTTGAAGGGGGTGGGGATCAAGACGGCCCTGGATTTCGTCAGGGCCGAGGAACATTGGGTGAGGAAAAAAATGACGGTGGTGGGGTCCAGGATACAGATGGAACTCAAGGGCTTCCCTTGCATTCCGCTGGAATGGATTCCTCCCTCTAAGGAGCAGATGGGTATCGCGCAGGGTTTCGGGGTGCTGGTGGAGACCTTGGAGGAAATGCGGGAGGCCGCGGCCTTCAAGGGCTCGGAAATGGCGGCCAAGGCGAGAAGGGAAAAGAAGGCCATCAAGGAAATGACCGTCTGGATTCAGACCAACCCTTTCAGCGACGGCCCCAGCCACGAGGATTCGGAACCTATCGTTTTTCCGGTGGCCACCCAGGACACGGCCACTCTCATCCGGGCGGTGGAGGGGCCGGTGTCCCGGCTTTACAAACCCGGTTTCGGCTACAAGCGCATCGGGGTTTGGGCGAAAAAACTTGAGGGCGAGGATTGCGTCCAGGGCCACCTCTGGGTCAACCCGGACCGGGAGAAAAAACCCAAGCTCCTTAAGTGTATGGACCAGATCAACCGGGACTTTGGGCCGGGCACCCTGCGCATGGCCTCGGTGGTACGGAACCCAAGGTGGCCCACCCGGTTCGACCACCAAAGCCCGGCCTACACGACGGACCCGATGGGGATTCCAAGGGCCAGGGTGAAATAAAAAACACTCGTGAAATCATTTCAGCGAGGAATAGTAATGGTTTTGTCGATGTCCCATGGAAGTGAAACTTCCGCGCCATGGAAGTCGAAAAATGAAGTTTCCCGTTTGTTTGGGTCTGTTTTCTCATGCTCCGATGGCGAACCCCCCTATCTACGCATCAAGTGATGATGCGAGAACCGATAGGGGGGTTCGCCCTCTACGCATGAGAAAACCTTTATAAACCAGAGAAATTGACTTGATGCGGAAGTTAATAGGAGTGAGAAAGACAACAGAAAAGACAAAGACACACATAGGAAACTGGAGTGGGAGGACGGGAGTGAAGTGGTGGGGGTATGCGATGTGGTAGGTGCTAAGGCAGACCGTAGCCGGGGGAGTTAGTGGTAGGTGGATATTGGACGGGTTAAAGACAAGGCAAAGGATCGAGGCAATGGGGCCTCCTGGAAAAACACCAGGAGGCCCCATTTTTTTTTACTTGTTAGGGAACAGGTTAGGGGACTGCTTATAGGGTTATGGATTAAACGCAAGAAGGCCATTTAAGGGGGGAACGAAAAAGGGAAGAACGTCCTTTTTCGTGGGCCTTCCCCCTGGTCCAAGCTTCCCCACAAAAGCGGTGGGGAATCTCGGACCACCCCTTTCCCCTGGGGGCTTTGCCCCCAAGCCCCTTACCAAAAGGGAAAGACCCCTTTTGGAATTCCCAAGGAAACACCGTTGGTAGTGATAGGAGTTGTCGCGTTGAAGCTCCCTTTCATTTTCCAACGGGGACCCCACCAAGCCGAAATCCCCCTTACCGGCTTTCTATCCAGCCAAAGTATTTGAGCCCTTCGGGGAATGGAATTTTGGAGGCTAAAAGCCGGTAAGGGGGATTTCAGATTGGCCCATCCCCGTTGGCACTGTCCCGCCTGGGCCACGGAAAAATGCGGCCCTGGCAGGACAGCGATAAATGAAAGGGGACTTTGAGTCCTCAGGGCCGTTTCAAAAAAGGAAAATTTCGGGGTAACCGCAAAAGATACCCCCTCGGTTTCCCTTTTTTGAAAGGACTTCGTCCCCGCCTTCGGAAAGCACGAAGGCTCCCGGCACTTCGGGTATCGGGGAACCATTAAAACCTTCGCCGTGGATCTGAGTCGTTATTCCCGCCTGAAGTATTCCAGCAAACCCATAAAGCAGACATAGAAGTCCGGTACCCCAGGTATTAGGACGATGGACAGTTTCGGGAATTCGTCCCGAGGCCTTATAGCAGTTTTCCTTTCCACACGGCCACCCTTGCAAGGCAACTTTTGCGCCAGCCAAAGAGCGGCTGTCACAAAAGTTAAGGGATGGCCTTGCCTTTCTTCTCCTCCGATTAGTTCAGGACGTTTCCCCGCACGAACTCCCAAAACTCCGGCTTTGCCTTCTCCCTCCCCCCTTTTTTGTGAGGGGGGAGGGGGAAGGCGGTTTTTAAAAGGCGAAGAGCCTTCAAAAAAAAAGGAGGTGGTGGACATGGACGAGAACACGAAGCCGGAGGAGAAGACGGGAGGAATCCAAGGCGAGGGCTGGAAAGTCACCGACGAGGAGATCGACCGGGTCATCAAGAAGCTGGAAGAGGGTTGGGGGTTTTAAGGAGGGGGTATGGCGCGCTCATCGTTTCAGGTCAGGAAGTTCAAAGTTTTGGGCCGGTATGAAATCCACTTTGGGCAGGTGGAAGGGTTCTTTTTCTACGAGATCGAGGACTTGGAAACCCTTGCCATGGTGGACGTGAAAGACGGCTTGACCGAGGGCGAGTTTTTGGAAGCGGTGGGAAGCGCCATGAACCCGATGGAATTCTTTGTTTTTCAAAAGCTTATTCACTCAATCACATAAGGAGGCAGACAGATGAAAAACAACATCGCCGAGGAAATCACGAACCGGATTTTGCAGGACTTGGAAAAGGGCGTCATGCCTTGGGAGAAACCCTGGAAGCAGGGGCGGGGGCTCCCCCTGCCGGTTAACGCCAGCACGGGGAAGCACTACCGGGGGATTAACGTTTTGGTTCTATGGGACGAGGCCGTGAAGCGGGGATTTTCTTCCCCCTCATGGGTCACCTTCAACCAAGCCAAGGCCTTAAAGGGAAACGTCAAGAAGGGCGAAAAGGGTTGCGGGGTCGTTTTCTACAAGCGCCTCGCCAAGACCAAATCCTTGAACCTTTCGGATGAAGTCATGCTCGAACAGCAGACCTTTTGGATTTTGAGGACTTACACGGTTTTCAACCTCGACCAAGTAGAAGGGCTTGACCACCTGAAAGTAAAACCCGAAACCATCGAGCCCTTTGCCGCCATCGAGGAGGCCGAAGGGCTTTTAGTGGATTCGGGGGCGGAGATTCACCACGCCGCCCAAGATCGGGCCTTTTACGACCGCAAGGGGGACTTTATCTCCCTCCCCTTGAAAGAGAGCTTCAAGACCCCGGAAGGCTACTACGGCACTGCCTTGCACGAGTTGACCCACTGGACGGGCCACGAAACCCGCTTGAAACGGGAATTCGGGAAATGGTTTGGCGATCAAGCCTATGCCTTCGAGGAATTGGTGGCCGAAATGGGAGCCGCCTTCCTTTCCGTTTCTTGCGGCATTCCTTACGTCACCCGGCATTCCGACTACATCGGCGACTGGATTCAGGTTTTGAAAGACCACAAGAGGGCCATCTTCACGGCGGCGTCAAAGGCCCAGGCCGCCATGGATTTTGTCTTGAAGAGAACCCAAGAGGATTCCGAAGCCACTGAAACCATGCCGGACCAATCAGCCGCCTGAAAGGAGGGGATTATGAAAAAGCAATTAGTCATGAGATTCAACTTGGATAGTTTCCCCGCGCCGACCGTTCCGCCCGCGTCTTGGGCGGAGGCGCGGGCCACCTATAAGCGAGGGCCGGTGGTGGGAAGCCCAGACGCAGTGGTTTCATACTTCAAGAAGTTCATCGGAGGGAAACCCAACGAGGCTTTCCTTTGTATGTTTTTGGACCACCGGAACCACGTCTTGGACTGCGTCTTGATGCAGGAGGGAACTGTGGACCACACCGCAGTCTACCCAAGGGAGATTTTCAAGAAAGCTTTCGAACTGAAATCGGCCAGCGGTTTGATCCTCGTGCATAACCATCCGGCTGGAAGCCTGGAACCGTCCGAGGGGGACAAGGCTTTGACCCGGCAGATGATGACCGCCGCCCGTTCCTTGGGGTTCACCATCCACGATCATTTGATCGTGGCCCACGAGGGGCATTTTTCTTTCCGCCTAGCCGGACTTTTAACCTAAGGGGGAACTATGGAAGCCAAGATCAAGAAAATCGGCCAGGAGGCTTTTTGGGTAAGGGGTGGAAATTACCGAACCGTCACAAAGGTCTTTTTCAAGGATGGGACGGCCATAACCTTTTGGGAAAAGCTTTCCCGGAAGGAGGCGAGTTTTAAGGCCTATTACCAGAAGGGGGTGGACGCAGGAATGACGGTTGAGGAGGCAACCGTTTTTGCCCAAGGGGGCGGGGTATGAGCCCCCTTGAATCGAATCCCCCGAAGGAAAAACCTGCCAAAATGGGCTTTGACAATTTCCACCTAGACCATTTTACCTGTAGATGTTGCGGGGCTCATGTGGTCATAAAGAACACCGAGCATTTCAAGATGCTTTGCCCGGAATGCGATCCGGACAGTTACCAGGAACCTAGTTGGGACTAACCCTTTGAACCAGGGAAACCAACCGCCACCTTTGCCGGTGTGGCCTCCGTGACCAAAGGTGGCGGCGCGGGTTTAAAAATAGATTTTTAAGCTCCGAGGGCTTCACCCCGAACATATAAAGAATTGATTCGTTATTTCTCTGAAACCAGATGGCTTTCTTCCCCCCATTCCTGCCGGGGGTAGATTAAAGTCAGTTAGGGAAGGGCTCACGCAGTGAATATTAACCACTTCAAGAGTGGCTAACCTGGGAATTTCACAATTATGAAAGGTCCTTGGCCAACTAGACCCTATTGCCTTTTCTGATTATCAAAACATTAACTGTATAATGACCCTTAATTAAATCATGCCCCACGACCTCGAACGAAAACTTGTCCTGCTTACCTTATTGGCTTCCAGCCGATATCCTTTGACGCGCGCCGAGATATTCAAAAAACTCCCGTCCTATTATGGCGACCCTAAACGCAAAGCCGATTCAGCCAAAAAAATGTTCGAGCGGGATAAGGCGGAATTATCGGATGCAGGGTATGAACTTCTAGCAGAACCCATGGAAAGCGGGGATTTTAAGTATCGTCTTAACAAGCCAACTGATTTTTTAGACCGAAATTTCCTTCTAACCCAAGAACAAGCTCAAACACTCAACAAAAGCCTAAACGACCCAGTTTTCAGAGGTCAACTTCCGGGAGTGGCCCTGCTGTCCCTGGCGAAACTGCTCACATTCCATGCTCCTTTCCTAGCAGGGGCTAAAACCCCAAAGGTCGGCCTCGACAAAGAAAGCCACACTCTCCATTTCGCCCTTCGGGCGACGCAGGAAGAAAGAGCCATCGACGTGGAATATCCCTCGAAAGAAGGAAAGATGGAACGAAGGATATTCAGCCCCTATGGCGTATTTACCCAATCGGGAGCTGGTTATCTGACGGCCTGGTGCCATCGGGAAGAAATTCCCAAAGTCCTGGCTCTTTACAAAATCGGACGAATCGGTTTTTCTCCGGAATCCTACCACCCCAAACCAGATGGCCTTTCTATCGAACGGGATTATGCCTTCACCAATAAATGGGTCAAAGATGAAGCCAGAGGTCAAAGGGTCATCCTGCGGGTGGATAAAAGAAAAGCCAAACAAATACAGGAACAACACAAGTATTCACTACTCGACATTAAAAAAGACGGGTCTGTTCTGGCTGAATTTTGGGTGACCAACCCCAAGAGGTTCTTCCGCTTTGTCCTCCAGTTTGGACGTTACGCTCAAATCTTGGAGCCGCTGGAAACCTATAAAGCCTTTTCGGCTTTTCTGAAGGCCATTTCATGAAAAAGAAAGCCTCTCGTCTTGAATGGTCCATCTCTAGGCTCATTGCACTCTTTGCCGGTTTAAAAAACCCCATGACTTTGGAACAATTGGAAAAAAGATTCGGAGTCCGTTATCCAGATTTGATGTTCCTGGAAAAACACTTTTTGGGCCAGTCCGAAGAAATGAGTTCCACCGGTGACTTTGGTTTTCGCCTTGACATGCAAAAACTCAAGAACGGTCAAACCCTGGTCACCCCGATTGTGCCTACGGTTTTAGAAAGGGCGGTGGGGGTCTCCAATTCCGAGGCCCAATTGGCGTTGGCGGCTTTAACTTATATTGAGGTTCCCGAACCTCGCCGAAAGATATTAAAGGAAATCGAAACGGATTTAAGCGAAGCCTTGAAAAAGGTTAAAAACCCAACCAATATCCCATTTTTGTTTTCCCGCCAAAGCCCGCCTTTTCTGGACCCCGAGGGGTTGAAGGTTGCCCAAGGGGTTCAAGAAGAAACCGAGTTGGAATTCAACTATGAAGGGGCCAACAAATTCGAACGGAAAGTGCAACCTTTAAGCCTACGGAATGACGATGGGGTTTGGCGGCTTCTGGCTTGGGATTTGGATCGGCAAGGTCTTAGGATATTCAAACTATCCAATATCCAGAAGGTGGTTCCAGGAAAGGGGTTTAAATGGCCGACACAACTCGACAAAGCCAAAATCCGCGCCACAGATTTAAGTGTTTACCAACCCAATGGGAAAGAACAAAAGGTGGTCCTTCAAATTCGTAATCCCACACTGGAAAGGTATCGAAGCTTTTTTCCGAATGTTCGGATCAATAAGAAGGACAATGGTTGGAAAAAAATTTCCATGGTCAGCCAAGACCCGCAGTGGGCCGCAAGACTATTTTTACCTGGCCTGGGGGATGTCAAAATCCTTGGGCCGGCGGAGTTTAAGACGGCCTGGTTGGAAGAGATCAAAGCGGTAAAAGCCCTCTACCCCTAATTTAACTTTCTTCGGAAATCCTCAAATAACTTCAAAAACTAGCCATGTCCGTGGCGTCTTTCATGATCTCTCTTAAATCAGGGGGGGACATGAACATCAAAATTATCGGAATTGGCGGCGGGGGTTGTAACGCCCTTAACTATTTAATTCGTTCCAGGAAACTGAAAGCGGATTTTATCGCCATCAATTCCGACTATCGCTCCTTACGTCGTTCTAAAGCCAAAAAGAAACTTATCTTAAGCCCTAATTTATTGAACGGTTATGGAGCAGGAGGCAACCCAGATTTGGCTCAACAGGCCGCATGGCAAAGCGCACAAGCCATTCTAGGCTTGTTTAAAAAACCGGATTGGGTCTGCATCCTGGCGGGATTAGGTGGGGGTACGGGCACTGGAGCGGCCCCGGTGGTTGCCCAAATTGCCCGGGATGCGGGCATTCAAGTGGCTTCGGTTGTCACCCTTCCCTTTAGACATGAAGGGCCTATTCGCCACGCCCAAGCCCAAGAAGGTATGGAACTTTTGAAATCCCATTGTGATATCGTCTTGAAATTTTCAAATGACCAATTGAATCTCTTTGTTGACCGCGAGGGGTTGGACCTAAGAGAAGCCTTTGCCTTAATGGACGAGTGGTTTTCAAGGGCGGCCATGGCGGTGGGAGATCTATTACTCTATCGGCGTATTTTAGGACCTAAGCCTAGTGAGTGGAAAACCATTTTAGGAAAAGGAAGAAGCCTTTGGGTCGGGACGGGGTCTGCTTCTGGAAACTCGAGGTTTTTAAAAGTCTGTGAAGAGGCAATCCGATATCCGATTGTGGAAGAAGTACAACTTTCCAAAGCGAAGAAATGGTACCCCTTGGTGGTGTGCCGAAGCATCACTCTTGGACAGTTCAACGCTATCAATGGTCATCTTTTAGCTAGAGTGCCTAAAGGGGTTAAGATCATCCCCGGAATTGCTTACGACAAAACTATGAAAAAGGACCAATTGCGTTTATCCCTTTGGGCATCAGCGCCGCCAGAGAAGCACAAAAAACTTTGAAAAGGGAAGGTTTCAAGCGGGAATGGAACCACTTCTAGGAGGTTGAAAATGTGGGATGCAAAAGAATCGGATGAAATGATATTTGATAAATTATTGCGCACTGGACAAAAGGTGAGGACCTTGGAATGGGTCCTAGATGAAGTCGGAAAGAGACCATGGAGCACAGAATTGAGGGCTTTGGCAGCTTTTGGATCGCTAACTTTAAGGTTTGATAAGGCGGCTAGGTCATTTGCAAAAACGGTTCTCTCCACCAATCGTTATAATAAATGGGCCTTGACTGTCATGTTCGCATACACCCCAAATTCGACCATTGAGGAAATGCCGGAATTTTTTTACAGCAAAGGTTTTTATTTGGACTCTCTTTTGTACTTACGCTTGAACCGACTAGGGTTAAAAGCCCCGGCCAGAAGACTTTGGGGTTTCATTGCCCGGTATGGACCAGAAGTGGAAAAGTGGTATTTGTTAAAATCCGAGTTTGGGGTGGACAGGCGAGGTGGGCTAAATAGCTGAGATTGATAACTTGTTCTGAAATTTATTCAAAAATGAAGACTCCTGAGGGGAATAATGGGAACCCAGATAAATAATTATAATCTTAAAGACCTCATTAAATTTATTGAGTCAAAAAATGTTGCCGTTCCCGAATTCCAAAGAGGTTTTGTTTGGAGGACTAAACAAGTTAAAGCCCTCTTTGATAGTCTTGTAAAAAATTACCCTGTCGGGAGTTTTATTATTTGGAGGACTAAAAAGCAAATTGAGGCCCGTCCGTTAAGTGGGGATAAACTTCCTAGTTTGAAATATTTGATCCTTGATGGACAACAACGAATGACGAGTATTTACTATTTATACCGGCAAAAAAAATTTAAGGAATCAATAAAAGATAGATTTCACGAAACCTGTGAAAACCCCGAGAGAAACCTAATAGATTTTGAAAAATTCGAGATATCCAAAAATGGTGGTGATCAGTCCTTGGAATACACCAGAGATGGTGACTGCAAGATTGATTATCGAAAATTATTAAGCCGCGTTAAAAAAAGTTACAAATTTCCAGTGGTCGTAATCTCTCTAGATGATTATCGTCAGGCCATAGAGGTTTTTGAGAGAATAAACCAAGCTGGAACTAGGATTTCTACTGAGTCTATTTTCTTGTCTGAAACATGGAACAGTCGATCCAACATCGGAAAAATTTTAAGGACTAGAAAAAAGAAAAAAACTGGTTCTCTGACAAGAAAAATTGACACTGTTATATTTATACATGTTTTCGCTATCGTCCTTCAAATTAATAAGTCGAATTCCACGAACTCTAGAATAGAAATAAATATTGGAACACTTAAAAAAATTGCTGATGAAGTAAGAAAAGATAAAAGAGGAAAATATAAACGGACTTTTGAAGATTGTATTGAATCTGTAGGGCGCGCTTTGCGATTTCTAACTGAGGAATACCGGATAGTCAATGTTAGAGAACTTCCCTCACAAACAATGATTACGGTTTTGAGTATATTTTTTTATTTTGAAAAATCAGCGACCAGTTTTCAAAAAAAAGAATTGAGGAAATGGTATTGGAGATCGTCTCTAAGGAATCAATATATTGGGGCTGGATATACCAAAAACATTAATGATGATGCGAAGGCCATGAAGCTGCTTGCCTTAAAAAATATAAAATTAAACATTCCAAAAGCTTCTCTTTGGAAATTTAACAAAATAGTTGAAGACGGGGATATAAGGTCCGGCAGATCAACCTACCGAAATATTTTCAAACAGGCTCTATGGCAACAGAACCCCGTATTTATTGACGGCGAGCCAGTCAGCCGAGAGGATAAGGAGACTGAACAACACAAGCCAGAAGATGACCACTTTTTTCCCTACTATTTGCATAAACGGAGGATGGCCGGTAGTGAAATCAACAATATTTTAAATATTCATTTTTTGAATAGGGATGAGAACAGAACTAAAACCAAAAAATTACCATCTGAATGGTTGGAAGAAAGGATCGAAAAGGAAAAACCGGACCAAAAGGCCATAGAAAAATATTTTAAAAGTGAACTTTTGCCTTTTAAAACGTTAGGGGAGTTAAAAAGGTATGAACGTCCATTTATGTTAAAAACCCCAAAAGCTGTTCAAAAACAATTTGAAAAAAATTATGAACGTTTTTTGCGAAAGAGATATGAACTTTTTCAAAAGGCTTTAATTCGATTACAAGATGGGAAGCAAAAATAGAATGTTAAACATTATTGTCGTGTTCTTGCAGGTTTCGACTCCGGCGGCAAAGAAGTGAAAAAAAACCCTCCTGGGATCATCTACTCTGCGACTGATTTGTCCAATTTTCTTGAATGCGAACACTTGACCGCAATGGATCGGATCAATCTAGACCATCCCATGAAAAAATCAGTGGTGGATGAGATGGGTTCCCTAATGCAAGAAAAAGGTATCGCTCACGAAAAAAACTACGTTGACCGATTGAAAAAGAAACACAAGTCTTTCGTTGATATCAATGAAATTGCCAAGAACAACGAAAGTAAAGCACCTGCCACCTTGGAAGCGATGAAAGATGGTGTAGAAATCATCTATCAAGCTGCCCTCAATGAAGGTAATTTGGGAGGGTTTTCCGACTTTCTTCGCCGCGTGGATAGGCCCTCTGGTCTCGGTAAATTCTCTTATGAAGTCGTAGACGCTAAGCTAGCCTACAGCGGTAAAAGCAAATTCTTGATCCAGTTGGCTTTTTACTCTGACTTGGTCACCGGTATTCAAAAACTTCAACCTCATAAGATGCATCTGGTTTTAGGCAATGGCACTGAACAGAGCTACCGCGTTTCGGATTACTTCCATTACTACCAAAAGCTCAAGGCTAGATTTTTCGATAGCGTTAGTAATCCTACCGCAAATGAAACTTATCCCAACCCCTGTGGGCATTGTGATTATTGCCAATGGAACGATCTTTGTAAGGAACGTAGGATTAAGGATGACCATTTAAGTCTGGTGGCCAATATTTCCCGTCTTCAAATCAAGCGTCTCAACGGGGTTGGTATCCAAACCCTAGAACAATTGGCCAATAGTAAGGATAAACCAACCAAACTTAAGCTGAAAATCCAAGATTCCAGCTTCAAAAGGCTCAATCATCAGGCTTCCTTGCAATTTCGGGCAAGGGAAAGCGGTAAGAGAATATTCGAACTACTGGATGAGCAAGAGGATCGCGAAGAAGGTCTTCGGGGTTTTACTCGTCTACCCAAACCCCATTCGGGCGATTTGTTTTTTGATATGGAAGGCAACCCTCTGGAATTGGGCGGACTGGAATATCTTTTTGGCCTACTTTATTTAAAGGATAAAAAACCTGTTTATAAACACTTTTGGGCGCATAGCAGGGAAGAAGAAAAAGGTTCTTTTGAGGGGTTCATGGATTTTGTGACTGACCACTTGCAAAAGAATCCAGGTGCCCACATCTACCATTATGCCGGTTATGAAAAAACCGCCTTGAAGAAGTTGATGTCCCTCCACGCAACCCGCGAATCCCAGGTGGATGATCTATTAAGGCAAGGGAAATTAATCGATCTTTTCCAAGTGGTTAGAGAAGCGGTAAGGGTTTCCGAACCCCGGTATTCCATTAAAAATATTGAGCATTTCTACATGAAAGACCGCGAAGGGGATGTAACGGATGCCGGGGCCAGTATTGTTTATTACGAAAAGTGGAAAATGTTAAAGACCCCCAAATTACTTTCCGATATCAAGGACTATAACAAGGTGGATTTGGACTCAACCCAAAAACTCAGGGATTGGCTTCTGGAAATCGGTTCGAAGTTTGTGGGGGGGGAAAATGTTACCGATGCGGAACCGGTGGATGCAAAAGAAAGGGTGAAATCCCTAAAAATCATTGAAAGAGAGGAGAAGATCGAAGGTTATCGAAAGAAACTAATGAGCGGCCTTCCGGCAAATCTTATTGATTGGAATGACGAGGACAGACTGAAAGAATTGACTTTTCACCTGATGGATTTTCACCGCCGGGAAGCCAAACCCCAATATTGGGCCATCTATGACCGTCAACAGATGACCTATGAAGAGCGATTGGACGATGATCTTTGCATTGCCGGTTGTGAAATGATCAGCCAAGACCCAGATCCCAATAGCCCTTCTTCTATTCGATATACCTTTCGTTATCCCGAACAGGAGACAAAACTTAAGGATGGTTCAAAATGTCTAAACATTAATACCTTGGAAAACTTGGGCGAGATTGAGGTGGATTACGACAAAAAAGAAGTTAGCTTTCATCTGAGTAAAAACAGGCAAAAACCCGAAAAGGTAATTGATATTGGCCAAGGATGGCCCGTGGATACGAGTAGGCTTGAAGGCACAGTTGAACGGTATGTGGATGATTATCTTCAATCGTTAGGAGGTGGCGAGAGACGTTATAAGGCGGTTTCCTCGTTTTTAAAAAGGGAAATTCCAAAGATCAAAAGCAGCGCCCATGGCAAGCCGCTTGTGGATGAAGAACTGGATTCTAAAGCAAGACTCTCCAAGATCGTTGAAGCGGTCCTCAATATGGAAAAGAGTTGCTTGTTTATCCAGGGCCCTCCGGGTGCAGGAAAAACCTTTACTGGTTCTCGAATTATTGTTGAGCTCATTGCCCAGGGTAAAAAGGTCGGCATTACATCGAATAGCCATAAAGCTATCATTAATTTATTAAAAGCCATTGAGGGAGCGGCGAAGGAAAGTGGGCTTAAATTTCGTGGCGTTAAAAAATCCTCTGACGACGAGGATACCCTTCATCTTGGTGAACAGATCGAAAATGTTACCGATAACAAAAAGGCCATTGGGAAAATCACAAGTGGATATTGCTCCCTGATTGCAGGAACGGCTTGGTTATTCGCGGACGCTAATATTGATCAACAATTGGATTATCTTTTTATTGATGAAGCGGGACAGGTGTCCCTGGCCAATTTGTTGGCCGTGGGTACCAGCGCTAGTAATATCGTGCTTTTAGGCGATCAAATGCAGTTGGCCCAACCCATTCAAGGAGTTCACCCAGGCCAATCGGGCTTGTCCGCGTTAGATTATCTTTTAGAGGGTAATGCAACAGTGGCGCCTGAAAAGGGCATTTTCTTGGCAACAACCTTTCGCCTCCATCCGGATATTTGCGAGTTTATCTCAGAAGCGGTTTATGAGGGCCGACTTAAACCTGAAAAACGGACAACAAAACGAGTGATTGTGCTTGATGGTAAAACCGATCCAGCCCTTGCCCCTTCCGGCATAAGATATGTTCCTGTTGACCACGATGGTTGTTCGCAATTCAGCGATGAAGAAATTAAGCGTGTTTCCGAAATATTTAACAGCTTAATGAAGGTGTCTTATATCGACGAAAAAGGCGAAAAAAAGCCAATGGGCTATGAAAACATTCTGATCGTCTCACCCTATAACATGCAGGTGAACAAATTAACCGATGCTTTGCCAAAAAGCGCCAGGGTTGGAACGGTGGATAAATTTCAGGGGCAGGAAGCAGAGGCGGTGATCATTTCAATGGCCACCTCCAGCGCGGACTTTCTCCCGAGAAACATTGAGTTTTTATTCAGTAAAAACCGTCTCAATGTGGCCGTTTCGCGGGCAAAGTGTTTGGCTATATTGGTGGCCAATCCTGCTTTATTAACCATTCCCTGCAAAACTCCTGAGCAAATGGCCTTGGTGAATACCCTTTGTTGGGTGGCCCAATAAGTAACTCTGAAGCATCCCCGCCGAAACCTATTCCCTCAATTCGTTAAAAATTCATTTAAAGAAGCCCTTTTCTGCCATGTCCGTGCCGGAGTTTAAGGTATGGATGTTGAAAGACATTGGAATTGGGTGTGGAAAAATGAGTTCTCAAATTGACGAGAAAAATATCCCGAGTAAGGACCGAAAGTTTCAACTTCGAAATGATTGGTCCGATTGTTTGCGGGTTCCTTTTGCAATTTCTTAAGAGGCTAAAATGATCGACCATGTTGAGGAATATTCAGTTGATTTGAACCAGAAACCATTTCGGGTTCTATGTATTGACGGTGGTGGTATGCGTGGTTTGTATTCTCTTTGCGTGCTGGAAGGGTTGGCGAAGCGGCTAACTCAACCTTTAAATGGCGATGAACTTGACCTGGGTAAGGCGTTTGATTTGGTTGTGGGTACGAGTACCGGAGCTATACAAGCTTGTGGTTTAGCCGCTGGAATTTCCACTACGAAGATGCAAGAACTTTATGTCAAACATGGACGCTCAATTTTCCCTGACCCCATGCCATCCAAAAAAGGCGGAATATGGTTTTGGCTTTGGGTTATTAGGCATATTTCAAAACCTTCTGCAAACGCCTCAAGACTTCGAGATGCTCTTTTTGAGGCATTTGGTAAGGAAACATTGGAACAGGTCTACGGTCGTCGAAAAATAGCTCTTTGCGTTCCAGCTATTCGTGGTTCCAACTTTAAATCACTCGTATTTAAAACACCCCACGGTAATTTTTTCCGAGATAAAGAACATAGTTTGGTAAATGTTTGTTTGGCAAGTTCGGCAGCACCTTCTTTTTTCCCACTTCATAAAATTATGGAAAGTCCAAAAGGTGACAAAGATGATGTTTTCATTGATGGGGGCCTATGGGCCAATACGCCAGTTTTGGTGGGTTTGGCAGAGGCGGTTCAATTGTCAGGAAATGGTCAAGCCATTGAAATTCTAAGCATAGGAAATTGCGCTCAACCTTCCGGTGATCCATCTGCCCTTGATGATTGTAATTGGGGTCTTAAAAAGTGGCGGGTGGGAATCGAAATGCTAAATGCTTCAATATCAGCCCAAGCAATGGGCCATAAATATATTGCCGAAGTGATTTCAAACGCTTTTTGCAACCTTGGAAAGCGAGTTATGGTTTATCGACTTCCAGAGACAGCAAAGTCTCCTGATCAGTTCAGCGCTATCGGTCTTGATAAGGCCGATGAAAGAGCAATTCGAACTCTCCGGGCTATGGCTGAATCTGATGTTGATGAAGCAAATAGTAAGATGGTTCGGTCGCAAGACCCCTTTGTGATTCCATTTAGGGAAATTCTTTCAACGGTTCCTCTAAAAAATGTTAAGGAGGCTTAAATGCCTAATTTATCGAACGGGTTTGAAGCATTTTTAAATAAATTGGAACTTCCCCTTGCGGTCGTTCAAAAAATTGAACAGGCCCAAGCAATCATAGAGGCGGAGTTAAAAAGCGGATTGGAATTATTCTCCGCCAGCAAGCAAGGGGGCGGGGTAAAGATCACCCCGAAATTTATTCCCCAGGGTTCCAAAGTATACCGAACCTTAAATTATCCCTGTCACACTCCACCTCAGCAGGTAGATTTTGATTATGGTGTCTATTTGCCGGTATCGTACCATGCGAATAATGGAGAACCCTCCATCGCAGCCCTGGAATATTTTGCTCAGGTAGACACGATTTTGGATCGTGTAGCTCGTTCTAGGGGGTGGGTGATTGATCGGTCCAAGAAAACCTGCACTCGTCTTATTATTGACAACTTGATTCATATTGATATCCCCCTTTATTCGATACCTGATGTGGAATTTCAACGAATCACAAAGGCAATGGAAAGCGAAAGGTTAGTGAAGAATTCTCGCGGGGAAACCTTTCAATTTGATAACGAAATTGAATTTTGGGATAACTTCGCTATTGATAAGGTCCTTTTGTGCAGGCGAGAGGGACGTTGGATTCCGTCCGATCCAAGAAAAATTGCAAAAGCCTTTAGGGAAGCCATTTCAAAACATGGGGAACAACTCCGGAGGGTTTGGCGTTATCTCAAAGCTTGGCGGGATAATCTATGGCCCAATGGGAATGGGCCATCGTCTATTTACTTGATGTTTGGTGCCCTTAAAACCTACAAAGCCGCAATGTGGCGTGATGACATCGGGCTACATTCTGCCCTTCAAGCCTTTTTAACAGCATCCAGTACTAAAGTATTGACCAATGAGGGAGAAGATCTTGCGAAGAACCAAAAACCGGAAGAACTAGTTGCTCTTGAACGGGCGGCCAACAGTTTTTCTTCCGAATTGGCTCAGGCAATTAATTTGTCCGAAGAAGATGGACGGGCGGAAAGGATTGTTGTTCAACACCTCGGGAACCGATTTCCGATTCCTGATAAACCAAAAAATCCTGGGAATATGCCTGAACAGGAAAAGATAGACCTTATTCAACGACACCATGCCCAGCAACCGGTGGGACGGCCCCATTTCAAGAATGCCTAAGGGGATTCTGTGGTATGAAAAACATTCGGCTCTTTTGCGAACGGTGGAAAAGGCCCTAGCCCTAAGAGCTCCAGGAATTAAATTGGAGGCCCTTAATGGAAGCGTGGCCGGGAAGGGACCTTTTCCGGTCGTTTGCCTTGAAGAAGAAGTGGGAGAACCTTTTCAAATAGGGATTATTTTTCCCGTAGATTATCCGAATAATTTTCCAAAGATCATAAATCTTGATTCGAGGATACCACTTGGGCCAAATGCTGAATGGCATATCGAGTCAGAAAATGTTGCTTGCCTAGGTTTGGTCGAACAAATTTGGCTTGATGTTGGTGACCCAAGAAATATTGAATTATTTCTTTCCAAAACGGTTAACGATTACTTTATTCAGCAATCTTATAAGATTATCAAGAAAGTTTACCTTAGCGAGTGGAAGCATGAAACCCCGGGAAGACTAGATTTTTATTACGAAACGTTTCCGCAGGCAGGTAATGACCCATTTAAAATCTATGCTGTTCTTGGAATTGTAACAGCCAAAGAAATCAAGGGTCACCATTCTTGTCCATTTTGTTATGGTAAGAAAATCCGAGATTGCCACATTGACATGCTTAAAATTTTTAAAAGTAAAATCCGAAATGATTATTTACTCGCCGCTTATGCTGAAATTGGAAAACATCTTAAAAATAAAACGAAGGTTCAACAGATTCCATTAGTAACCAAAAATTTGGGTGGTGTCTCAGTTTGAAATCCACCCCTGCCTTTCGAATCGGCTTTTAACTGGAGTTTGGATATGAAATATGCGTTAGTTAATGGAGAACGCCGTGAGGCCGCGTCTGCTCTTTCAGGGAAGTGCCCGGACTGCGATGGTCTGATGGTGTCGAAGTGCGGAGAAGTCAAGATTCGGCACTGGGCTCACCATGGAAAGCGCAACTGTGACCTCTGGTGGGAGAACGAAACCGAGTGGCACCGCGCGTGGAAGGACAAATTCCCTAGTGATTGGCAGGAGGTTGTCCACCGAGCAGAAAACGGAGAGAAGCACATTGCCGATGTGAAAACGGACCAAGGTTGGGTACTCGAGTTCCAACATTCCTTTCTCAAACCAGGAGAACGGCGGGCTCGTGATAACTTTTATCCAAAGTTGGTTTGGATCGTCGATGGAACAAGGCGTAAAAGAGACATACCGCAATTCAACAATGCCTTGAAAGAAGCCGTACAGCTTAAAGAAAATATACCCGTATGGAGGTTGCGAGGTTTCTTAGACGAGTGTGCCCTGTTCCGAGAATGGTCCAGCACCCCCATACCTATCTTCTTTGATTTCCACGAACCGCAAATCCTTTGGTATCTGTTTCCCAAGACTCCCGATGGAAATTTGTATGTCTCCAGGTTCAACCGCAGTTATTTCCTTGAGCTCTTTCTGGGCGGAGCCCAGAAGGCTCCCGAGATAGAGTCTTGGTTTAAAGAAATCGTCAAAATTGCTTCGGATTTCTCCCAACTTCAAACCCGGTCGCAAAGACAGCCCTCCCCACTCCCAAGCTTCCAGAGATATTTATTCCGTAACAATAGCTCCCGGAGACGTTTTTAGAGGGGATGCCAAATTAACCTATGGACGTGAGACCCGACTATTTCATGAAGAAAAATACGGTGCCAACTAGACTTAAAGGCAAGGAACGGCTTCTTGATCCAAAAGCGCGGCCTTGATATGAAAAAACGTATTGTGCCATTTATTTTACTATCCTAACCAAAATCCATAAATTTCCATACGGGCCTGTCAAGAAGATGGCGAGGAAAAGAAATTCGATGTTTTATTTTTTACTTCTTGAACTCAACCCTTTTTGAGGCCTATGATTTTCATATAGGGTCAGAAAGCTAGGGGGGAGTGAAACCTATGAAACTTTTAACCGAAATCTTTTCTCACCTGTTTATCTACGGCCTAATTACCACCGCAGGAATCTTTGTCCTTTTCATGATTATGGGTGCCTTTGGATATGTCGGCCAAATCCTTTCCGCAATTTTCTATCCCCTTTACGCCATCACTTTGAAACCGATTATTTGGGGGACTAAAACCCTCTTCCGAACCCGTTGCCCCGAGTGCAAGGGGTTCTTCAATAAGAAAAACGTGAATTATGAAATCACCGACGAGCATGAAGTCCACAGAACTTTAAACCGGGTAGATCAAGGCATCCTCTATTCAAACAATCTATTCGCTCTTAACCAAGGTTTTGAAATAATCCGCCAAGAGCAAACGACCTTTGTGGAACGGACTATTACGAAAACTTGGGGGTGCAAAGACCCGACTTGCGGCCATCAGTGGCAAACAGAGGAATTCCAAGAATACGAAGGGGTATTGGAAAAGTGACTTGTTTGGCCTTTTGGAACCTGATTTATTCCTTGGATTTACCTTATTTTTCCTTCCTAAAACTTAGCAAATTAGCGTTATTCGTTGTTGAAAACCCTTCAAAACCTCAATCTAGGCTTTGAAATCAAAGAATATTAACAATAAATCTTATTAAAATAAAGAAATCTTGAAACCGTCAAGAAAAAATAAAAAAATTGTGGTAAACTTCTTTCATCAAGGAGGTTTGCCATGAGTATATCCGACGTGTTGTTACCCCGCCCAGAGGTTCTACGCAAAGAAGGCATCGAAGGAATAATCGATGTCCAAAACCTCTACGACCCCAACAAGAAGGCATTGGAGACGAGGCCTGAAGCTTTCTTTGACCTTACCTATCCCACGGGTGATGTCCGGATCGTTCTTGAAAAACTCCACGAAAGATTCAATGAGGGCGGTAAGACGCCTGGGTTGTTCCTGTTGGAAGGATTCAAGGGAAGCGGTAAGTCCCACATGGAGTTGCTGGCCTACCATCTTTTCCAAAGCAAAGAAGCCTCCCGCGTTTGGTTGGAACAGCATGGGTTGACCTGTAATCTCCCGGATAATGCCGTTGTCGTCATCCACAAGTTCACTGATTTCCCAATCGATTCCATTTGGGCTTTGGTATTCGAAAAGCTGGGGGCGAAAGCCGCCAAGTTGCCAAGCCTTAACGATTTCAAAAAAGCCCTAGGTGATAAGAAGCTCATTCTCATTTTGGACGAACTAGAAATGGGGATCCAAAACATTCAGGACTCCGCCCTTCGTTCGCAGAACATTACCTTCCTTCAGATGTTAAGTGAGGAAGCGGCTCGTTCGGAGTCGGCCTCTGTAACGATATTCGCTTCCGTGTATGATTCGAATCAAGAGCCTGGTTCCACGCTCAAGCGGGTACAGCGGATTGAAGTGAAGTTTTCTGAACCCTCCGACCGTCAGAAAGTCCTTTTCCACCGCCTCTTCAAGAAGGGGCCAGAGACGGAGACCTCTAAGATCATGGAGATTGTTAAGAGTTATGTGAACTATTGGAAGCGTTTGGGGTTGAATGTCAACGAACGTTATTTCGATGAACTGAAAAAGGCTTATCCCTTCACCCCGGAATTGTTAAAGATGTTGCTCTCGAATGTACCCAGACGGAGTTTCCAAGGGAATCGGGGACCATTGGGCCTGTTGGGATATTTAGTCCAACTCCAATACAAGAAAGCCGACCTTTTAACGGCGGCCCACTTGGACATACGGGATGCGGCCATCCGAAACCGGTTGATGGATTTAGACCCGAGCCAAAATCTCCTTCAGTGCGCCCAGAATGATTTAAAAGATTTGAATGCGCAGAAGTTCGCTTCGGAAATTGTGTCAGCTGTTTTAACTGCCACCTTAACCAGCACGGGGAACCTTCGGGGTATTTCCGGGGAAGAATTGGCAAAGCAAGTCCTAAAGCCGGGGGATGATGTCAACGAATACAACGCGACATTACAAGCCTTCGTGAAGTATGGCACATTCTTCCAAAACGCGGAGGAGCATTACTTTTTTGATGTCCAGGAAAAGCCGAATGCTAAAGTTGAATATCATTCTCTGAGAGTTGACCCGAACGAAGCGAGGGACATTGCTTTCTATCGCTGGAAAACAAATGTCTTTGGTGATGCCCAAGCGGTTGTTCTAAAGGATGTCCAGCAAGCCAGAGCAGAGATCGCCCAACGGGATAAGAATGCACCCCGGTTTGTTTTGGCTCCTAAACGACTCTCCAAAGATGAGCGGGTTCAGTTGTATCACGGGATGGAGAACCGCAATCTGATTCTTTTGGTGGAACCAAAATCCGACAACTTCAATGCCCTTGAGAATAAAGATATTCAAAAATGGGCACAAAGAGCTAAGGCGGCTGGGGATTTAAAAGAAAACGCTGCCGATGCTGAAAGAAAAAGGGAATATGACAGAATTGAACGCGAAGATATGGGATACATTGAAAATGAATTTAAGAAAGCGGGTTGGGTTTACGTATCAATGCGGTTGGCTCCTGGCGCTGAAGAACTAGAGTTTGAGTTGGAGCCTTCTCCGGGTGGGCATGTAGATCAAATCAAAAAACTCATTAAGGAAACGGTGTATCCGCGCCAGATATTTGAAGAGCATCTGGCGAAGTTGTTGAAGGATGAACGTTTGCGCGGGATTGCATTTGGAAAGACTGTTCGTGATCTCAGGGCGGAGTATCGCAAGAACTTGGGTTTTCCTGTTCTCATGGCTGAAACCACTCTTATTGATTCCCTTCGTAATTTGACGACTCAAGGAAAGATCGGTTTGCGAAACGCCAGAGTTGGGCACTGTAGGAGGGCACCAACTTACAACGCGATGGAATGGGATGAGGTTCATATAACTGAACCATTTGAAGACGAGTCGAGTTCCCCACGGCCTGGACTGCCTGTGTCGGAGCCCCTGCCGCCAATTATCGCCCCGGGTGTTGTTGGAGAACCTCTATCTCCGTCATCGAGACGGCAGTTAATCACCCTTCAAACAACTAATTGTTCTTCAACGGGGGAACTGCGCCAGGTTATCGCCCAAAAACTCTCGGAGTCACCTGAGGCCAAAATCCGCCGGTGTCGTTTTGTGGTTTTTGTCCAGGCGCCCATGTTGGATTTGGGAACACTCCCTTCCGCTTTGCGAGGTAATTTAAACGGGGTAGCCGAGTTCAATTTGGAATTGGATATTGTTAAGGAAGGTGACTTTACCAAAGCCCAAATAGAATCAATGGCTGAACAGCTTCCGGGTTTACCTGGGGCCATCTATCGGGCGGATATGGCGGGTGATGTTGAATCGGTGGAGGTTTCCAATGCCAGGGTTTGAGAAGGTAATGGGCGTTTTAACGCGGCCTGGACGGCGGCTGGGGCCATTAGTGAATTGGCTTCAGGCGGATGTTTGGTCGGCGGAGCGTTTTCAAAACCTTCAGACCGAGAAGTATCTTTCCGATGGGGAAAAGATGGTCAAGCAGGCTGAGGAGGTTGCCTTGAGTGCCGCCTATGGAATTTATGATGAGTTCACCGCAGAGTCCCAGAGTCGGAAATCCCTGTTGGACGAATACTCCAAAGACGTTCCGACGACGGTCGTGGTTCTGGATGGGGTATCCATCCGGGAGATTCCGCTTCTGTTGAAGCATGCCCAGGAGACGGGTTTCAAAGTGCTTGAATCATCTTACAGCTTGGCGGCGGTTCCCAGCGAAACCCAGAGCTTTGTTGAGCAACGTGTTATTGGAAAGCGGTTGGCCCCGTCACAACTTCCTGGTCGCCGTGAATTGACGGCGTTGAATGTTTCAGCTTATTACTACGATACCCCGATAAGGAGTTTTGAATTACCTGATGACGGAAGATCATTTCTTTTATGGTCGGCTTTCCCCGATGGAACCTACACCGATTTCGAGGCCCGAAACGCGGCCCACTTTGAGGCGATTGTCCGACAGTTCGACGTGGTTTGGAAGAACGTGATTCTGGCGATCCCGGCGGGACACCGGATCATCATCACCAGCGACCACGGATATGTTTATTTTGGGGTTGGGTTGGAATCGGATAGGAACGGGGAAGAGGCTCTCCGGTGGTTGGATCAGGATAGAGCCAAGTTCTGGGAGGAAGGCGCCGCTGGTTCGCCCGATTGCCCGGAGTTGCAGGTTGTTCCTGGAAAGCGGTTGGCGATGTTGCGTGGCCGTATTAAGAATCGCCCGCAGGGCAAAAGTGCGAATAAGGTATTCCGCCATGGCGGCATGTCCTTTATGGAGATGCTGACACCGTGGCTGGTGATTCAAAAGTAAGGAGGCTGGTAATGAGAAACAAATCACAGTTTAGTGACCATCCCAAGGAGAAAGTGGGAACCATCCTGGACAAGGAAGTGGTTCAGCTCCTTCGTGATAAGGCGGCCCAGGAGGGCCGTGCTATCAGCGAGATCATTCAGGATGCGGTGTTGCGGTACGAGGGTTCCGATTCTTCCTCCTCGGAGATGAGGTTGGCGGCCGTCGGAAGGTTCTGTTCAAAGCCCTTCAACCTTTCGGCCAAAGACATTGATGAAATTCTAAAAGAGGATTATTACGACCAATGAACCTTAAACAAATTCCCTTTGATCAATCGGTTCTCTTGGATGCGAATGTTCTTCTTTATGCCAACCAGCGCGCCTCGTTGCAGTGTGTGGGTTTGATGGAACGTTGTGCCCGAAGGGAAGTAACGGGCATTATTCCCGCGCATATCCTCGCGGAAGTCATGCACGGGCTTATGGTGGCCGAGGCTAAGGATGCCGGTTGGGTTCAAGGTTCGCAACCTGCGCGACAGTTGGCCGCTAAGCCAGAAATGGTGAAAAGACTTAACCGGTACGAGGGCTATATGCGTGATCTGCTTTCCATTGGAATAAAGCTGGAACCGATCCAGCGGGAAGATTTCCTGACCGCAATGGGATTGCAACGGAAGTACGGTTTGATGACCAATGACGCCTTACTATTGGCCGTGGGGGAACGCCTTCGAGTAACGGCCCTGGTATCCAATGATTCCGGCTTTAAAGAAGCGCGTGGTTTTATTCAATACAGTCCCGACGATTTGGAGGCCTGAATTGACGAGACGAGCAATAGAAGATTATTTCCCCATTGTGGACATCAACCATTTATCGGTTCCCGAAACGGTATCCTTTAAACCGATTTATACAATGCACAAATGGTTTGCCAGGAGAACCTCTTCGGTTTTCCGAGCAATCTTGCTTGGGGCGATGAAACCAGCTGGAACTAACATCATGGATGAGTTCTATAAGAATCACTCAAATGATCCTGATACCAAGGGAAAAGTTGTTCTAGATCCATTTATGGGTGGTGGAACCACCATTGTGGAATCGCTCAGATTGGGGTGTAGGGTAGTCGGGGTAGATTTGAACCCTGTGGCATGGTTCATCGTCAGGACCGAGGCTGAAGCAGCCGATCTCAAGGAACTCCAGGCGTCTTTTGTCCGACTAACCGAACATAAGGTGGGATGGTCAGGCAAGTCTCTCAAAGAAACTTTACTCGATCTTTATAAGACCCAATGCCCCGCTTGTGGAAACGCGGATGCTGATATCATTTACACTTTCTGGGTAAAATCGGCGCCTTGTACGACGGCAATCTGTGACCATTTGACACCTCTCTTTTCTGAGTTCCTTGTCACCCAAAAGAAACCCTCCATCCGTTATTTCGCAGATTGTTCCTGCCCCCAATGCAAAAAGAAGTTTGATTGGGACAGGGAGCCCGCTACGTTTGTTGGTGAGGAGAGATTGATGGTGAATTCGGGGAAGTTCTCAGCGGGGGAAGGCAGGACGAATACGCGTTGGGCTTATTCAGAAGGTAATACTGTGAATTGCCCTTGGTGCATAGAAACAGTTCAACCTGTTTTACAGAAAACGAAGAAGGAACGGAAGAAAGTAACGCTTTCGGTATTTTATTGCCCATCCTGCGAGGAAGTGTGGCAGTTCCGCGGTGAATTGGAAGGCAAAGTTAAGTGTCCCTCCTGTAACCACGATTACGATCCGATGGAAGGAAACTTTCCAGAGGACGGGAAGTTCATTTGTCGTGGTAAGTGCAATGGCAACTTAGATTCAGTAATCAATGCGATCCGTAAACTCAAAGAGACTGAAAGGTTTACGGCTCGGCCCTATGCCATGGAGGGTTGGTGTCCCAAATGTGGGGGTCAAAGCTCGGGAAGAAAAGTTCAAGACGACCTTTTCGGTGCAGAGGACAAAGATGAGGATGAGTACGATGCCCCGGTGGATAGCACATCCATACTCCGCAAGAACAAGGGTAAGTTTATAAAACGTATAACGGCAGCGGATTATTCCAATTACAAGGAAGCCTCGAGGGTGTGGGGGAAAGAAAAGGCAAAACTGCCACATCCTCAATCGGAAATCCCTGTTGGTGAAAAGACAAAGTCCGGCTTGCATGCGCATCATTACTTTTATTGGAATCAAATGTTCAATGATCGTCAATTGTTGGCGTTGAGCACGTTATTGGATGCCATCAAAAAGGAGTCCAAGCAAAAATACCGAGACTTTTTACTCCTTGCTTTTTCCCACACTCTTGATGCGAATAATGAGTTTACTCGCAATAGAGCGAAGCGAAATACCCCGGGTGGCACCGCGCCTGGCGGGATATTTTCAAGGCATGACTTCCAATCCAAGTCGACTTTCTGTGAGCAAAATGTGTTCGGGACTATTTCTGGCTATAAGACTTTCTTGAATTGCTGGGATCTAGTAACGGATGGAAAAAAACACAATCTGGAACCCTATGACCGCATGATTAAAGATGGGAAGCAAATTGAATTAAGGAGTGGCGAAGGAATTGAGGCAACGAAACAAGATATGTTGCTTTCGCAATCTTCCAAAGAATTACCGGTGTCTGTTCAAGCGGACTTTGTCATTACCGATCCGCCCTATGCTGACAACGTCAATTATTCTGAGTTATCAGATTTCTTTTACGTTTGGCTGAGGTTGATACTGAAGGACGATCACAAACATTTTCAACCAGAATATACCCCCAAGGCCGAGGAGATAATTGAAAATCCAACGCGTGGTAAGACCACAGAGGATTTCCAAAAGGGACTTCAGGGAGTTTTTGAAGAATGTAAGCGGCACTCAAAGGAAGACGCTTTGCTGGTGTTTACCTTTCATCATTCAGAGGGGGCCGCTTGGGAAGCTTTATTAAACGCTGTTTGTGAGGCGGGTTTTTGTGTCGAAGCAGTTTATCCGGTTCAAAGTGAAGCCGAATCCTCAATGCACTTACAGGGTAACGAGGCAATATCCTACGATTTAATTCATGTTTGTCGTAAGAGGCCTGTTGAAAGCGAAGTTGAAAGGCGGTCTTGGGCTGGTATCCGGCAGGAAATACGCCGAAAGGCCCGTGAGGAAGCGACGGTCATCCAAGGTGGACGATACGGGAATGAACCTTTAAGTCCTGCCGACGCCAATATTCTACTCATTGGCAAATGCCTGGAACTTTACAGTCGCCATTACGGGGCTGTTGTGGATCACGAGGATAAGCCCGTTCCGCTTCGAAAAGCATTGGAAGAAATAAAGATGATGGTGGATCAGATAGTGACAAAGGAAGATCCTCTTCCAACTGAGTTGGCCGATATCGACATCCCGTCCTACATTTACTTCACTTCACTTTGTAATCGCAGGGAAATCAGCGGTGACGACCTGAGTAAGAGTACTCGCGGTATCGTGGAAACTTCGGTATTGCGGGATTGTGGGTTGCTGGTGAAAGGCCGCCAGAAGGGTGGTCGGACATTTGAGGTGAAGCGTCCTGGGGAACGGTTAAATGATTTGAAGTCGGCCTTTAAGAATGGGATGGATGACAAGCAGGGCGATATGTTTGGTGAAGTCGTTCAGGCGGTACTCCCGAAGGGAACCATCTTCGCTGATTGTATCCAGCTATTGTTGGGGCTTTCAGAGAGCGGAGAGAACCTTCTTCCGTGGTTGGAGAAGTTCCGTGGTATGCGGCCCCAAGTCCGCGCCGCTATGGAGTATATGGCGAAACGTAATAAGAACTTTGCACCGTCAGCCCAAAAGGTGCTGGCGCTCATCGATGAAAAGACGTTGTTCGGATCGTGAGGTAACGAAATGCCTGGTTACATATTGGTCGAACAAAAATCACTGACGCCACCCATGCCGCCTGGAAGGGGGCTGACCGCGAATCAAACTCGTATTGGGTTCGCTGACTTCCTCCGTGAATTGGAATCGGATACATTTCCCTACGATGAGAACAGCAGTTTGCTGGTGGTGGGTTTGGAAGACATTCTCATAGGTTCCCGCCCCGACATGGAGGGTATGGCCAAAATGATCCATGCGAAGCTTCAAAAGGCGGCTGGACCATTCAATGACCGTAACTGTGGGTTTGTTCAAATAGCATTCCGCAGACCGCTAAAGCGTGGCGACCGGTTGGTGGTGGATCACGAAGTTGGGGAACTCCCAATCTATTTGATCTTTGGATCTCCACCTGATGAAGACATTAATGGGATTAAGATTTTCAGAAGGGATTTCAATTTGAGCAGTCTGACTTGAAGGAGGGTGAAATGAAAGAAACCATTACATATCAACCTAAAGAAGGTGACTTGGCTCGAATCCAGGGTCGTGAGGATTTGGGAGTTGTTGAAGTTTACCGAGTTAGCGAGGCCTTCGGTGTGTACCAGGCCGATGTGGTTTGGGAGGACGTATCCGGGCGTCACTTGCAAAGCTTTCCCATTGAACGGTTGGAACCAGCGCCCGACCTTTGGAGCCGTATGAAGAGCGGCCAAGTGAACGAACCTATCGATTTTCTCTTAAAACAACTGGCGTTCCAGATACCGCTTCAAAATACCGGGGGTCAACTTTCAAATAGCCGTACCGATCTTTTACCCCACCAGATTCTTTTAACCCGCGATGTCGTAACTGCTACCCGACGCCGGTTCCTTATTGCGGATGAAGTGGGTCTTGGCAAAACCATTGAGGTCGGCATGATCCTTCGCGAGTTGATCAGCCGCGGTGAGGCTCGCCGCATCCTGGTTATCACCCCTGCGGGGTTGGTCAAGAACTGGCAGAGGGAATTGAAGAACGCCTTCCGTTTGGATTTTGAAATTCTAGGTGTGGACTTTGTGGATCAGGGCGCCGCTTCCTGGGAAACCCATCGTCAGGTAATCGCGTCCATTGATACCTTGAAAAGACCTCAGAGGATGGAGCGTTTGTTAGCCGGGCCTCGTTGGGATGTCGTGGTATTCGATGAAGCCCACCATTTGAGCCGTCTTCGCTATGGAAAAAAAATATCGCTAACCCAAAACTATCGGTTGGCAGAGGCCCTTCGAGCCCATACCAGGGACATGCTGTTCTTATCGGCGACTCCACACCAAGGAAACTCATTCCAGTTCTGGTCATTGATTCAGCTATTGGATGACACCCTTTTCGATTCTGAGGACGCCATGATGGATCACCGTGGCTTTTTAAGTCGGGTGATGATTCGCCGTACCAAACGGGAGGTTACCGACAAGGACGGAAACCCTATCTTTGTCCGCCGCCAGGTTCATACCCAGGCATTTTATTTGGCCGCGCGTGAGAAAAACTTCTACGATAAATTGACTGACTATCTGAGAGAGGGATATTCCAAGGCAGGCCTGGGGCAGGCCAAGACGACCTCGCAACAACGAGCTATTGGTTTTGTTATGACGACCTTTCAGAAGATTATGTCCTCAAGTATGAGGGCTATTCGCCAAGCCCTACGCCGGCGACTTCTAGTGTTGTTGATCCATCGATACATTGAGTTGGAAAACCGCCGTACCCATAAATCGGCCAGCGATAAATTGGCTGGTGACATCATGCGCCTAACGGATGACATGAGGGCGGTAGCCGCGACCTTATATGACATGGAGAACAACGCTGAGACCCGTGCCGAACTGGATGCCTATGTGACCCAGATGCGGCAAAGGATCAGCAGGAATTTGGTGCCGACGGAGGATTCCACCGAATGGGCATTGGATGGGGATGAGGAAGGAGATGAAGGATTGTATGCCGAAACGGATATACCGGATGAAATCGAGAAAGTTCGCTCACTGTTGAACCTGATACCAGACGGTGTTGATAGGAAATTCGAAACCCTAACGCGTGCCATTGATCTTATTCGGAAGGATCAACCCGAAGAGAAGTTCATTATATTCACCCAATACGTGGAGACCTTGTGGTTTTTGCAGGAGAAGCTTGAAGCGATATATGGGGAAAACAAGGTCAGCTATATCAAGGGCGGTTCCTTGGATGACAAGATCGCCGCTATGGAGCGCTTTTGGGATGAGAAGGGCGCTCAGTTTTTGATTTGCACGTCAGCAGGTGGTGAAGGGATAAACCTTCAAGTTGGGCACATCCTTTTCAATTACGACCTGCCCTGGAATCCGATGGCAGTGGAACAAAGAATCGGACGTATTCACCGGTATGGACAGAAGGAAACAACCCAGGTTTATAACCTCGTGGCCGAGGACACGGTTGAAAAGAAGATTTACGAATTACTTGAAATGAAATTGGGTGAAATTGCCCACCAGATCGGGAAGGTGGATAGCCAAACAGGTCAACCGCAAGAGGACTTTAGAGCAGAGATTTTGGGATTTCTCGGTTCATCGCCAGACTACTTAGAACTATATAAGAAAGCCCTTTTCGATAAGGACTATCAGCGTACACCTGGTGAAATTGAGGAGGCGATGCAGAAGGCCTTACAGGCCAGCGAAGCCTTAAAGAGCCTAACGCAAGACATGAAGACCTTTAATCTTCAGGACTACTTGAACATTGAAGGCCGTTTTTCCTTGGCTGATCTTAAGGAATTCGCGGTTGCGGCCCTGCTTCGATTGGGTGGAAGCGTTCTGCCGCAGGCGGAGTACATGACAATCATTACGCCGAAGGTATTACTGAAACATCCGAACGTCTCTTCCAAATATGAACTGGCAACTTTTGACCGAGATGCCGCGATGAGAAAGAAGTCCGCGGAGTTTCTGGGGCTGGGACATCCTTTGGTGGACGCCCTCATCGACCATTTCCGGCAGATGTCGACAGATGGGGATGTGGCCGTATTGAGAAGGCCCCAGGGTGATCCGGGTGCCCATGCGGTAATAAGCACCTTGTTTTCGATAGACCTGGAGGGCGGGAAGCAACACAAGGAATTGAAGCTGGTTCGCGTAACCGGTACAGGTGATTCACAGGTTCTTCCGGAGGATTGGCTGATTGTACGGTTAAGACGATTCAAGGATGCAGATGAAACGGGTGGGTCGACGGTCACGGATATTGATTGGCGGCGAGTTCGGGAGTCCTATGAGGGCGCCATCGGCGCAATCTTGAGCCAGATGAAAGGTAATTTGGAGAGCCCGGTCGGTGCCCGAGTCAGGTTGTTGGGTATTGCGCAGGTGGCTTAATTTTTGGGAATGTCACTTAGGTCTTCGTGAGTTTTCTTTTGAGCTTTTCGGAAATGAGTAAAGGTTATCATGCCAGAATCCAATCAATCTGAATCTAATATTGAAAAAGCATTCAAGTCCCTACTCCGAGGTGGTACGAATGATTTTGATGCTCATTTAATTACCGTTGCACCTTCAGTGAATTTGGTGGGAACAAAGGCAATCCTCCATTGTCACCACATCCAATTAGATGGAAATGGGATTCCAAAGGTTAGGGAACTGCTGGACTCACTAGTAAATCGAGTGGCGGATTACGCTATTCCAAGAATTGAAATAAATCGTGCACATGCTAAGGATTTGGCTAATAGCTCTAACGCGGCTAGTTCAGAACTCCATAGGCGAGCTGCTCGACTTTTTGTCGAATCGGATTGCTCTGGGGAGGTAGGGGAAGTGCTCCTCTATTGCCTTATTCAGTCAAAATTAAGAATTCCTCAAATACTATGTAAAATGTCCCTCAAAACAAATGCAAATCTTCATTTTAATGGAATCGATGGTATTCATGCGACGATTGAACCTGAAACGGGTCAACTTGCGTTTTATTGGGCGGAATCTAAATTGCACAAAGACATTGGTGGAGCAGTCTCTGATTGTTTAGATTCAATTCTGCCATTTCTTTATGAACCGCCCAGTACCAATGGTCGCCCGCGACGTGAACGGGATCTAGAACTAGTGCGAGCGGATTTATCAAAGTTGGACAATAGCGTTCTCGAAGACGCTTTATTAAACTATTTGGACCCTAATCACACAGATTATAATAAAGTTAATTTCCGAGGGGCTTGTCTTGTTGGGTTTGATTGTAAGAACTACCCAGAAAAGCCAAACGAGCTTACAACCGATAAAGTTGCTCAAGCTGTTAAAACCGAACTAGAAACTCAATGGAAAAAGAGGGTCGGAGATAAGATTACCGACCGGTCGCCACTCGAAACTTTTCACCTTGAAGTTTTCTTGGTTCCGATGCCTGATATCGAGGCTTTTCGCACCGGTTTTGTCCAGGCGCTAAAATCATGACATTCCAAGAACGGTTACTTGCTTTACCTGCTCTTAGGGATAGGCTTAAAAAGTTAACTGTGGAATCAGTCGCTTCATCATTCGACCAGTTGGCACTTCAGGAAGCTAATGCGGATGCAGATTGGCCCTATTTATTGAAATGCGCCAGTGTTTTGGCGTATTCGCATCTCGGGAAGTGTCAAGCCGCTGCCCTTCGAATCGCTCATGCTTGTCTTTCCACCAGGACTACAACGCCAGATCAGCGGGCAGGGGCGGGAGTCGTACTAGATACACTTACGAATTACCCGGCGCTTGGACTGGCAATTAAAAAGAATCTTTTGGATTCTGAGTTTAAGAAAAAACTTCCGGCGTCTCTTAAATTTGATGCAATTTCCAGATCAATCGAAAGTTCGATTTCTTACAATGATGCGATAAAGTTGACGAGATTTCAAAAAAACTTATTTGT
Source organism: uncultured Pseudomonadota bacterium (assembly GCA_963836235.1). GTDB lineage: Bacteria > Oederibacteriota > Muellerivitia > Muellerivitales > Muellerivitaceae > CAWJKT01. The sequence goes on from CAWIIP010000004.1 coordinate 180,685, forward strand.
CGCTCTTGAAGATCGGAAATATGTGAGCGTGTCGGCTCCAACGTCTGCCGGAAAAAGCTTTGTATTGACTCAATTCGTAGCTCAATTCATTTCTAAAAACGCACACGCAAATGTCATTTACATTGTGCCAACTCGCGCATTGATTCAGCAGTGTGAGGACGACTTTCATATCGCAACTTCTGAATTGTCCCCGAAACCAATTATTACAAGCATCCCGCAACTGCCGGAGGGTTGGCAAGAGAACAAGTGCCTCTTCATCTTGACTCAGGAACGGTTTCATTGGATTTTAAATAATGCGCCGACATCATTTAACATGGACCTATTGGTAGTTGATGAAGCTCAAAAAGTTGGTGACACCACGCGCGGAATCCTTCTTCAACAAGTAATTGAAGAAGCAATGGTTAGATCGCCAGAAGTTCAAGTCCTTTTCTCAAGCCCTATGTCGGGAAATCCGAACATTCTTCTCAAGAATTTTTCTATTGAAGAAGCTGGATTCGTAATTGATTCGGATGGCGTTACCGTCAATCAAAACCTGATTTGGGTTTCGCAGAATCCCGGACAACCCTTAAATTGGAAGGCTTCGCTATGTATTGAGGATGATAATGTTGCTCTTGGAGAATTTGTTCTCCCGTCGAGAGCGAGTGTATCAAAAAGATTGCCGTTCGTCGCTTTTGCGTTGGCAGGGCCATCGCATGGCAATTTGATTTATATGAATGGGCAGGCTTCTGCTGAAAAGGCGGCCCAACAAATCTGGGGCCTAATGGGTCCCGCCCAGGAGACCGACGATCCTGAAATATTAGAACTTATAAAATTGGTAAAAAAAGTTGTACACAAGGATTATTCACTAGCCAACGTACTTACTCGTCGAGTCGCATTTCATTATGGGAATATGCCACATGTAATTCGCGCTGAATTAGAACGTCTTTTTAAGGAGGAAAAAATTCACTACCTTCTTTGTACCTCAACTTTGCTAGAAGGAGTGAACTTACCCGCCAAATCAATATTTTTGCGTAATCCATCACGGGGTCGAAATATTCCACTAACGGCGCTAGATTTCTGGAATTTGGCGGGTCGCGCCGGGCGCCTCGGGAAAGAGTTTCAAGGAAATGTTATTTGCGTTGATCCGGTGGACCCGAACGTGTGGGGTGACAGGCCCCCCCGTCACCGGGAGCGTTACAACATACAGTTTTCGTTCGATAAGGTAATGGCCAAACCTGAAGTTTTGATTAGTTACTTTGGGGAGGGAACGCCAAGGGAAACATCGCGGAACAACCCTGAAGTGGAACAAGCGGCTGTCTATCTTGTTAGAAGATACCTATCAGGCCATACATTGCTTACTGATGACCTTACAAAGCGCTTTCCCCGTGAAACCCTTGTCGGGTTCGAAGCCAATTGCCGGGCATTGATTGATGCTGTAGAAATTCCTGAAAGTATTATTCGCCGTAATCCTGGAATAAGCCCATTGGCCCAACAATCCTTACTTGTCTATTTTCGGGGCTTTGAACGAAATTCGAGAGAACTAATTCCGGCTCTGCCGGAAAGTCCCGATGCTGCTAAAGATTCATATCAACTTATCATTAAACGTATAAACAAATATCTTTCTGGGGGCCACAGCACGCCTCGGGATTTCTATCTTGCGATTCTCGTAGTTAACTGGATGCGGGGACATTCACTTGCAAGGATGATTGCAGCAAATTTTGCTTATTGGGAATCCAAAGGTGGAAATTTAGCTACTGTGATTCGGGATACCATGCGTGACATTGAAGAGTTTGCCCGATTCCAATTCGTAAAATATTCTTCGTGTTATGTGGATGTATTGAGGCTTCACTTTAGCCAATCGGGGATGGAAAATTTAATTAGTGAAATTCCAGATTTAAATATTTGGCTTGAGTTTGGCGCTTCCCAACAAACCCAGATATCCTTAATTAGTGTTGGTATATCGCGTACTGCGGCAATCGAAATCGCGGAATTTATTGCGCAAGACAATTTGACCCAGGCTCAATGTATCGATTGGCTTAAATCGTCTAATATTGGTGGCATGGATTTATCACCGATCCTAATGCGCGAGATCGAAAGAATGAAAGCAGAACTTATAGATAGGGAGAAGTAAAAATTTAATTCCGGCAGAATTTTCCGAATCCAAATGAATTGGATGATTTTTAGTCTAAAAACTTGGCCCTAATTAAGTGACTGATCGGTGGTTGATCTTTTCCTCTTCGGAAGGCCTCGCAATGGCCGTTTAGTTTTAGGAACCTTGAAAAACTCCACGATGGGACAACCTAGTGCTTTTGACAATTTTCGTAATGTTTTAAGACTCAGTCCTCCAATCGTTTCCCATCTTTGGATTTCCTTCGTGTCCGCTTCAGCCTTTACCGCAAGTTGTTCTTGGGTTATCCCTTTTTCACGGCGGATTTCCCCAATCCGGTGATAGATATTCCTGAAAAATTTCTCATCGGTTTCCCATTCAAGCATTTCTGCATCGTCCTTAATACACTTCCCGGATAACACCTAGAAAAGTCTAGGTGTTATTTTTTTTCTGAATTTTCCAGAATAATCGCCTAGTCAATTCAAAAAAACGGGTTTTAAGGTGCAAATCGGAGGGCGATTTTATGAAAAAGAACATCACTATCATTTTGGGAGTATTGCTGGTCGTAACTTTTTCTGTATTTTTTTCAATTGGGTGTAAAAACAGCGGCCCTTCTACCCCCTACGATATTGGCTTTACCCCCACCCCTGTCCGTATCTATGGACCAATTAATGCTTTTGTCGAGGATAAGGGGATTGCTGTTCCCAACCTGTTGGTTCAAGCGATTCCACCTTCCGGGGTGACAGTCTTTAGCCAATCGACTACGGCAAGCGGGATCGCAACTTTTAACCCGCCTTATCTTGAATTGGGGAATTGGACTTTTGTGGTTCCAGCCCAAACTCCGTTCCCATATGCCCCAAGCACCATCACAATGCCGGTTTCGGTTGTAAATGAAACGGCCAACTTCAACACGGCGGGGGCTACGATTTATTTGACCCCGACTGTGCCGGAGTCCTTCACCTCCACCAACCCAGGGTCTCCTTATACCTACAACATGATTTACAGTCAGCCAGGAAATTTGTTCGTTCCCGGAAAAATTGCCTTTTCAGGGTTTCCAACAAATTGGAACGCGACTTATGGACCGGCGACGATTGGATTTGGGAATGCCGACACCGGCTCCGTTACCGTTGTTGGTGTCAATTGTGTCGACAGGCAACCGAGTTTCGCTGTGACCGCCCTCGATCTTGAACCAACACCTTATCCGCGCGCCAACAGTTCACCACAGACCATCTCCAAAGGTTTCGCTTCGACGGTCACCGTTACTTGGAACACGACTGGGTTGAATTCCGATTTCTGCAACAACGGAACTGCAATTGGAATCGTATATGGAACCCTTACTGTTTCAACTTCCAATGCTTGTTCTTACGATGCCGTTGTTTCAGTTTCAATGAACGCGGGGAATTGTTGTTACAGCCAATTCCAGACACCCAATGGAAACGTCTCCGCCGCGAATTGTGGTGGGGGTGGAGTTAATTTTGGGCCGGGGTCCTATAACTGCACTGTCCTGAGTGGTGCCACTTGGGGAGCCCTTAATTGTTCCTTCAACGGTGTCTCACATACCGTGAACGTTCCGACATCGGGTTCGGTCCAGCTTTTAAGCACAAGTTACTAAGGGGCCGGAATTATGAAATATCTACCGGCACTTTTATTGATTTGTTTGATTTGGGGATGCGCTAAAGGCCCGGCTGGACCGACAGGCCCTCAAGGTTCCCCTGGTACGGGTATTCCTTCATTCCAATTGGAATTCGAGCAAGGGGCATATCCCGATAGTGGATATGCCGGTGTTGATACCCACTGGCTGGACGGAAGCAATCCCAATACCGCGTCCGGTACTGGTGAGATTCAAGTTGCCACCGGAACAACTACCTCCAATGTGGCTTTGGGGTTAGTGAGGTTCGACCTTTCTTATGGCATTCCATCAAACGCCACTATCACAGCCGCAAGTCTTCAACTAACAACCGAAACCAGCTCGATCCTTTCAGCCGGAACTTATGTTTTTGGAGTCCATCAAGTCATCCAGCCACCGGCGGGGCAGGTGCCTTGGAACGACTCAAGCACATGGAATGTTTTGGTGACGCCGTATGGTTGGGATGGGGGAAGCAGTTCTTCAATTACGGCGGGGGTCGATTATAGCAATTCCCCAATGGACGCCGTGACTGTGACCGCCTCGCAGATCAACGCAAACCAAATCCTACTTGCTTGGAATATCACACCATCACTAGCCCAAGTTTGGGTGAACAAAGCCAACAACAATTACGGGGTTTTGATTTCTCCTGAACCCGAAACAAGTGGGTCGGTTTCAGGTTTTATTTCGTTTTGGGACAACATGGGGAACACCCAACAAAAGCCAAAGATGCTGGTCTCTTACACCATTCCTTGAGGTGGATATATGAAAAAAAGAATATTTGTTATTATATTCCTGATCTTATTTCATTCCGTAATGGTTTATGCCAAGACAAAACCAAAAGCCACGCCTACCGTAAGCCCGACTTCAACCCCGGAACCTAAGCCCCGGTGGGTTCCGCCACCCTATGTGGGTAACGACTCTAAAGTCCTTAATGCGACTGTTGCGGCCCATTACGGGAGTACCGCATCCGGGAACCTTGGTTATTCCTTATTCGACCTTTCTGGAATCCGAAAACTGGACGAGAACGACGTTTCGGCCCAAGGGACTGTCCGGTTCTTAAAAGATTTTTCCAGTTCAGATGATGTTGGGGAACTCCAATTGAGGGAAGCCAATCTTTCCCTTTCCGAGCCCTGGATCGAGGTAAGGTTGGGCCGTATGGATTTGTCCGATATCGCCAGCACCACTCACTTTTTTGGCCGTTATCCACTAATGGGTTTAAGGCGATTGGACGGAATCAAGGTTTATATCCCTTTCAAGTTTTTCTTCGGAGTTGAGGATTACAAGAGCGTTTCAAGCCCGCCGACATCGTTAAGCTTTTTTTATTTTCCAACCCTTCTTTCGGCCCAGGACGCGGTTATTGACGGCTCCCAAGGTTATTTCATGGGACAGGCCCGCATGAAGCTTAATTTCGGGGATCTTCGGACGGTCCTTCTTTTCAACATGGGGGCCAGCTCGTCGGATGATTTTGAATATTCCTCAATGAGCGGGAATCCTGCTTATTCCATTTGCGGGGAGGCCAACTTCAGCAGGGATTACACCCTTTATTTTGAGTACGGGGTTCAGGATTCCGCCCGGTCGGGCGATACCAGCGCATTCACATTTGGGGGAAAAGCCGAGCATTTATTTACCTTCGACTTTCTTTCCCTCGACCAAGTCATCCTAGAAGTCCAAGTTCCGATTGCCAACAATCCCAATAATCCATTTACGGGCGGGAATGGCATTGATCCGGCATCCGCAGTACTCCCTCAGACCGCTTTGTATGGGAAGGCGCGGATTCGAATCCGCTCAATTTTCATTGATTTCAACGTCACTGATTCAATGGGGGACTTCACCTTCGCTCGGTTGAATCCCAACAACATCAACACACCACTACCCATGCCGGTGGGTGGGGGGAATGAGACGGACGGCCTAGAAATCCCGCTTCTTTCATCTGGTTACAACAACTACGCCTTCAGCGTGGATACGGGGGTCCAATTTTGAACGAGGTATTTCTTTTCATCATTTTTTGCTTGGTTTCGAGGGCATTGGCCCAGGATAACAATCCTTTCATTGGCGTCCGGGACAGGGACCAATGGGCTATAGAACAGGTTATGGAGCATAAAGCCCCCGAGGATTCTTGGGATAGAAGTTCAAGTGAGGGAGGCACCCATAAGGGGAAAAAAGCCGGACCAGTTACTCTCCCTACCGCAACTCCTTTTCAAACTAAATTATACAACTTCCAAACGGAAACAGACGAGGCCAAGGTCGCCGCATCCATTACGGACAATGGTTCCAATTTCACGATTGATATTTCCTGTGACCAAACAATCCAGGGTTGGCTTTTGAAACTCCAATCAACCAAACAGGTTTTGCTAAAAGGGGGGACGCCCACGGATAACCCTTACAAATGCCGAATCACAGTGGACAGGCCCTATATCCCGGATTTTGGATTAACCGTTTATGTCACCCAGGATAGCGACCCGGCGTTTATCCAACTCTTTTAGGCGGGAATTATGAACAAAGAAAAAATAAAGCCCAAAGGTTTTGAGGAGTTTCATCCATCGTTCTTCCAATGTTTTCCTGTGCTTTTTATCCCCGCGCCGTTATTCGCCTTTCTCATTTTGGGAGTTCGCCTTTATTACATCCTTTTGCTGGTTTGGTTCCTTGAAATGTCGTTTCTTGTTTCCATCTGGGTTTTTCTTTCGACAACCATCTACTGCATCCTGCCTGACCGGGTCGAAATAAAAACCGGGGTGTTCGTAAAACGATCAAGAACCGTTCCTTTGAAACAAATCACCAACATCACCTGCAAACAGAATATCGCACAAAGGCTTTTCAAGATTGGTGACATTTTCATCGATTCCCCCAGCGGGAAACCTTTTGAATTGGCTTTGGCTGGGGTCGAAAATCACGAAAAAGTTGCGGAGCTTCTTCTTGCCTTCAGGAAAGAGGTGGTATGAAAGCTCTCTCTTTTGTTTTCCTTATATGGTTGGTTTATCAACCAATTTTTGCCGATACACCCGCCGATGATTCTAAGACCCAGGACACTTTAAAGGGTAACGTCGTGGATTTTAGGGATTGGCTGATAAAGGAACTTTCTCAATTCCCCAAAACCCCTAACAAGAATATGGCTGTTCTTTCAAGAATGTATGCCTCGATCCCAAGGAAAGGCCGGGTCATTAGTTCCAACCAATACAACCAAGCCGCCAAGTCGGATTGGGTGAAAGGCCAGGTTCTGCAAGGACTTTCCACTTTGAGCCAACAGCTTGCGAATACCGCAGGGACGGCATTCGCACCCCAGGGCGCGGGCCAGCTTCAACAATACTCAACTCAATTACAGCAAAGTAACGATCCCCAATTCCAACAGGTTGGGGCTCTTTACTCCCAGGAAGCTCAAGCCTTGCAAACGGGGAACACCCAGGCCGCCAACCAAGCGGCCAGCCAGGTTGCCGTCGTTCCCCAGCCTTATGTCCCGCCTGGATACCAACCCAGCCAAAACGAAACCTCGTTGGCCGCGACCCTTAACCAGATCACAGGGCAGCTTATTAATGCGGTCCTTGGGGTGGTCATCACCCTTTATGGCGGCCCTGCGGCGACCGCTCTTTATTCACAGACCCTTGGGCCTGTCTTTACGAGCGGCCAGAACCCCGGAACCTCGATAGCTAATGCGGGAAATAGCACCCTCCAAACAGGGGGAAGCTCCGCCCTCCAACAATTAGGAAGCGTCAACGTGAAGCAACTACAAAACCAGGGGTCGTCAAACGCCGGTGTGGCTCCCCCAGCCCAATAATTTAAAGGAGAAAATTATGAGAAAAAGAATTCATTTAGGTTGGATGAAGACGATTGTAAACATGACATTGTTCTTCTTTTACACCTGTCAGGCTCATTCCCAGGCTTTAACCAGTATGCCGGAATTATCCCCGGTCAAAATGCTCATCCTGTTTCTCCTGGACGCCTACGGCCTTTGGAAAATTTTACAGTGCGTCAAGAACGTCCTGGATCATTTGGCTGATTCCAGCAAGGGGGACCCCAGTGCAAAAGAGAGGGTTTGGGGTAGCGTCCTCGCCATCGTGGGAATCCTCATGGTGGGGGTGGTTTTGAACGTCGTAATCCTCAAGGCGGGCGAATTCGGAGCGAGGCCAGTTAGTTCCGTTTTGTCCGGCAATTGAATGGGAAAGCACTTTCTTCTTCTCACTTTTATTTGCTTCTTGGGAGCTTCAAGAGTTTTTGCTCTTTCGGTTTTGTCCACCGACAGCGGCCCAACCTCGCAAACAATCGAGCAAGGCGTCGCCGCGGGGATCTTCGATTCGATGACGAAGCACGCGGGGGATTGGGTCGCCCAGGGGATGGATAAAATCGGTAATTGGGCTTTGCAGACCTTATTCGGAATTTACGATAAATATATCGGCACTTTCCTTATCTATATCCCGAATTTGGCTTCTCCTAATACCTACACCGCGTTGGTTAATAACCTGGGAGCAGTCAATACTGGGGCCAATGCCGTCCAAGTGGTTTTGAATATTCTAGAAATAACCAGTGGAACAGGAATATTCATCCTCATTGTGGGGTTCGTGGTCGACACGGGTCAGAGGTCATCGGGCCTATGGAACAGATTCGTAGACCCGAATCTTGTTATCGGATTTGTGGCGGCATTCCTATGTCTCTTCGGTTGGCCGACGATTCTTTCCTACATGACGACCGGGGTTACGGCTATGGGTTATTACCTCTACAACCAGAACACATTGAGAACATCGGGGGTTTTGGAAGGCTTCCAGAATATTGACATCAACGCGGATGGGGGAACCAATGCTTTCCAGATGTCCCAATATGACTTCAGGGGAAATTTCATCACGGTACAAGGAATCACCTGGAACCTGATTTACCTGGTTTCGTTGGGGTTGGTAGTGCTTGGCTTTTACGAATGTTATTCGGCGTTTTCTGCCGGAGAGTCCCAAAAGGGGAACCATCGGTTTTTCCAGGCAATGGCCGGGATCATTTTAATTCTTGGAATGCCGACCCTCGTTCACGTCCTAATCACCAAAGGGGCCGATACAATCGGAAACCAGCCAGTAATACCGGGGCAAACACTCCCCACCTATTCGATCAAGGGATTAATCCAAGACAACGGCGTCCAATACCCCCAGCAATCGGGGCAGGCTTCTCCCAACATTGGGACAGCAACTAACACCGCGTCGGCCCCGCCTACAAGCCGGTTGGCTGAGTTTTCAGCCGGGTTGCTCAAATGCGGGGTTGCCATCTGGGGGCTGATCATTTGTTTTGCCGTCATTTTTGCGAAGTTCTTCCAGGTATTGAACCTATGGGTTCTGTTCGTCCTTGGTCCCATCTTCATCGGCTGTCTCGGTCACCCTGCGACCGCACCCATCTTTTGGGGAGCGGCCCGTTACTTCATAAAACTCCTTCTTTATTCCGTAATTTGGGCCATTACTCTTGTCGGCCTTTACCTGATTCCAAACATCAATTGGGGAGTGGAAACAATTGGGGTGAATAGCCTTCTTACCGCAGTGGCGGTACTGGCCGGCCTTCAACTCATCGCAAACGTCCAGGAATTCGCTTCCCTATTCACGACTTTTTCCGGGGCCAATCTCAAGGGGGAGGGCTACAAGGAATTCACCCGTGACACCAAGGGGGTCGTTGGCGGAGCAAACCAAGCACGGCTTGGGACTTTTGGGATGATGAATAAGATGACAGGAGAAACCGGTCAAGCGGTGGGGGCCGCAACAGGAGCGGCGGTAGCTTCCATAATTCCAGGAGTCGGGACAGCAAGCGGGGCTTTGGCGGGACAAAAGGCGATGAAGGGATTAAACACTGTCGCAAAACTCGGAGGGATGGGCGGGAAACCCAAGTTTTCAGACCCGAACAACCCCATTTCCAGTTTCTTGAAAAAGTTTTCCGGAGATTCCATTTCAGGAAGTCTGAAAAAGGATTCCAAAAACTTTAATAATTTCACTCCCGAAGAAAAAGAAAAACACAAATTAGTAAGTGATTACGCGAAAAAACTTCAAAAGGGGAAAGAGGGTTATAAGCCAAGGTCGGGAAACCAGGGTTCTCAGGGAAAGGGGACCGTTTAAATGGCAATACCCCTTGAGAAGGAATCCAAAATGTGGGGGCTCTTTTATTCCTCCGATTTTAATAAGTTGATGTTTGTTTTTATCGGGGATGCGTTTGCCTTCGTCGCTTTCATGGTCTTCTGGGGCCTGGAGGGTTCTTTAATTCTTTTTTTTGGAATCCTGAGCCTCACCACTATTTATTTCGTGATGAAAAGCTTTTGGCCTGAAAAACACCTGGAAAATATGATTCGGTACAACAACGAACCGAAACAATATTTCCCAGGCGGGGAACAAAGCGAGTTTGAACCATGAAAGGATTTTTCGAAACTAAATCAAAGCATAACCCGGTCGCTGGACTTTTAAGGATAAGGGCGGTAGGGCCGGGATATCTTGTATTGAGGAATCCCGACCAATATGTCTGTATTTTCAGGTTAGCCGGTGGATTGAACCCATGGATGGAAGACACTGAGGTATTGGGAGAAAAGGTCAGGAAATTAGATTCGGTTTTGGCGGATTTGAGGAGCGGGGAAGAAGTCCAATTCCTTACCAAAAGAGTTCTGGCCGACGTTGAGGAAGTTATCGAACGTTTCGATGGAAGAATCCATGAAAACGCCCCAGAAGTTTTCAGGAACCAATACCCGGAATTTTTGAGAAATTGGCTTAGGCGGTTCTATTCGGAAGAAAAGATTTGTCATTTCAGGTCATACATTCTCTTTACCGTTTCGCCCCCAAGTACTTCCAAAAAAGCCAAAGAAAAGGATTTTTTGCCCATAGAAGAAATCCTGCGGCGAGGAAAATCATGGGTTTCTCAACTCAATATTGTTGGTTTTGAGCCCCAAGAGCCTACCGAAGAGGAAATATACACCCTCTTATATGAAGAGTTATCCCTAGAAAGATTCCAAGGGAATCCAGACCGGTTCAAAAAATCCTCAGGTTATTCAGGGGGTGATTATGGGATTCAAACTCTTAGGGAAATGCTTACCGCGACACCTTGGGATTTTAAAGAACCGACCTATTTCAAGGTGGGGGAAACTTTTGGAAAAACCCTTTATGTGACGGAATTCCCATCATTCAACGAGGAAAATCTTTTCTTTCAGGAACTATACGAGCGAACCGACAATTTCAAAATTTCACTCTTTGTTAAAGGGGTTGACCTATACCGTGCCCAATCCATCGTGGAAAAACAGATCCAAAGTGACCAAGGAGCCTTGTGGAAAAGAAAAAACGTGATGAATTTCGATGCACAAGCGGCGCTTGATTACCGCCAAAGCGTCCTTTCCCTGGTTTCAGAAAGAAAAACTTCACTCGCCAAATTTTCCCTCTATATAACACTGTTTTCCAAAAGCCAAAAGGAACTCATTTCAGGTTATGAGAGCCTTTCGCGGATGTTCAAGAATGTCCACCCCTTATCTGGATATGCGGAGCAAAAAAGGCTTTTCCTTTCAAACATCCCTCAAGCGACAGACTTGGCAGGGCATGAGCACCTCCAAGCCACGGCAGTTATGGCAAATGCCGTTCCCTGTTTGTATGACCCCATTGCCGAAACTGAAGGGGTTCCATTAGGAAAAACTCTTTCGGGGGAAATGGTTCAATTGGATTTGTGGGGAAGGGAAACCGAAAATTGGAACGTCCTTGTGGTTGGTTCCTCGGGTACCGGCAAGTCCTTCACCATTAACCAACTAATCATCAAGAACCTCGCCTTGAACCCTTACGTGATGATTATCGATAAATCCCAATCCTATAAAACACTCTGCCGGTTAGCGGGTGGCCGTTACCTCAATTATGACTTGGAGAGTAAAAACCACCTAAATATCTTCGATTATCCCTTGGATGAAATAAAGGAGAAGGAGGGGGAGATCGACTCGGAACATATTTCCAGCATCATCATGTACTTGGGAGTAGTCCTCGCCAATATCAAGGAAAACCGAATTGAGGAAACGGAGGAATTGGACAAAGCGCTGCTTCAGGATGCAGTCAAACAAACCTACCGGAATGCCATCGGTGAGAAAAGGGTGCCTCTTTTAAGCGACCTCAAGGAAACCCTTCTGAAGACAGCAGACGACAAGAAGATTCCGGGTGAGTTCCAATACCTTTGCCGAAAACAGGCAGAAGTTTTGAAGCTCTTTACCGGGAAGGGAATGTACGCCAACCTGACGGACCGGGAATCCACCGTAAAAGCGGATAACTCCTTTATTGTTTTTGATACTTCCGGTATCAGCGACAACGACAAGAAGGCGGTGGGGTTGGCCGTCTTCGTGATATCAAACTACTGCCTTCTAAAAGCCAAGCAGAACAAGGAATTAAACCGGCTTTCCCAACTGGCAATGGATGAGTGCTGGTACTTGGCGCAATACCCGGCTGGATTGGCTTTCCTTCTTCGTATCGCTAAGACCGCCCGGCATTTGAGGCTCCAGCCCATTTTCGCCACCCAGGAGATTGGGGAGTTTTTTGGAGTGAAGGGCGTTGAAGCGATTTTAAAGAACACTTCCACCAAAATCCTTTTGAAGTTGGTTGGCGACGACATCGACCACGCCAAGGGCCTTTTACAACTCAACCCAAACCAAGTGGAAAAAGTCATGAACCTGCATTTGGTGAAGGGCGTCTATTCCCAAGCAATGATTCACCAAACCCTAAGACAGGGAATCGTGAACATTTACCCAGATGAGTTGGCTTACCACATTGCAACGACCTATGGCCCAGAAGCGGCCATTCGTGACCTATATCTGGAAACCTATGCTCCCAATGAGGACCCGGTGGCGACCTTGGGTGCTATCGCCAAATGGATAGAGGACAAGGAAAACAATACGGTATTAAAACCCGCTTCAAAGGAAAAAGAAGGGAAACCCATTTCAATTAAACGAGACGAGGTTTTGATGAAATGACAGAACCCAAAAAAGATGAAGGCCATTCCATTGTCGATGTCATCGAAGAGGAACCTAAAAAGAAGGGATACACCGGGAAGATTATTATCGGGCTCGTTGTTGTTCTAATCGGTTTGGGTTCCACCCTTTATTGGGGAAAAAGAGGACAGGTGGTGGAATCCAAAAATGATGTTTCTGGTATTACAGCCCAAAAGGGTAATCAGGACTCCCAATACCAGGATGTAACAGATTTCGCGGAAAAGTTCACAATCATGGCCTTCAATTTCAGTTACAGCGATATGAACAATCAAGTGGGTAAAGTGGCGGACCTCATGAGCGACAACATGATGTCCTATTACCAGGAGGCTTTCCTTGATCCCAAGTGGGTCGCCTTTCTTTCGGACAACAAGGCCTATGTTTCCTATCAGCAGATAGACCGGTCGAGCGTGGAAAACACAGATGGGACCCATTATTGGGTGAGGGTCATTGGAAAGAACCTTTATATCTCGGATGCCAGGGGATTGGGCTCTCAGATCGAATTGCCTTTTCACATTGTCGTGGTGGTCAAGCGGGAGAACGGAAAACTTATAGTGACTGATTTCCAGAGGTTATGAATATGGAAGAAAACCTATTGCAAATAAACCCTGAATTAGCCAAACGGTGCCTTCAATCCGCCCACCTATATATGGAAACCAACCGGGATAAAGAAGCGTTGAAGCTTTTCGATGAGGTTTTGGCCAAGCACCAGCCCCAAAATGTTGAGGCACACCTTGAATCCGCCAAGATATTTGTCAAATACAAACAACCCCATTCCATCTTGAAGGTGATTAACCGTCTTCACAACTTCTCCCCCAAAACCCCGGAAAGTCTCGTCCTGCTTGCCCGTGCCCAATACCAATTGGGCAATTTCAGCGACTGCCAAGACTCATTGAAAGAGATTTTTACTTTGAAAAGGGATTTTCCTGAGGGCGTGGCCCTAGAGGCTGAGTTGTGTATCCGAACCGGGAAATATGAGACCGCCGTGGAAAAGTTTGAATCCTTGAGCCTCCGTTTTCCAAAAAACTACAATTATTTAACTCTTTTGGCCGCATCCCATTACGCCAGAGGCCAATACCACCGGACCATCACTCTTTGTACGACACTCATGCAAGCCGGAGTGAATGACAACAAGGTCAACCGCCTTTATGAATTGGCAAAAAAGAAAAAGAGAATCGAAGCTTTAGGGAAGTTAAAGAAAGTAAAGCCCCTTAAATGGTTATTCGCCCAACTCTTCGATCCATTTTTGGAAAAAGAAATGAGAGCGGAATCCGAGAACCAGACCACCCAAGAAAACCTTGTAAACGAAACTTTGGTAGACCATCGCACAGGGCTCTTAAACGATAGGGCCGCCGTCCAGCAGATCCCGGCCCTTGCCGCAAGAAGAAAGAACCACTTTTACCTTTCGATGGCGGATATCGACTTCTTCAAGTCCTTCAATGACGTCCATTACAACCACCAAGTCGGAAACGCCGTATTGAAAGCCTTGGCAAAGGCGGGTCAGAGCATTTTCACCAAAAACAATATCTGGCGTTACGGGGGTGAAGAAATTGTCTGGGTTTTCGACGGCACTGAGGAAGAGGCGGTCGAAAAGGCCGAACTATTCAGGAAGCATTGCGAAGAGAAGGTTTCGGATGAAGCCAATGAAATCATAAAGAAAGAAGAAATAAGACATTTTACCGATGGCTTTGACCACAAAAAGGATGACCAATTCATCATCCATTACCCGGTAACTATCAGCCAAGCCCTGGTTGAGTGGGGAGAGGACGGAACCAACTTGGAGAATATTTTGACGGCGGCGGACAACGGACTTTACGCGGCAAAGGAAAACGGAAGGAACACGGTGGTTTTCAGGGGTGCAATCAGGAGCGTTGGGGTTAAGCCCGTCAAATACACCCCGGAATTGTTGGCAATCCTTCATGACTTTTCTTTTAAGAAAAGTTCAACCGATTGGTGGGCTTACCAGAAGTCGGTTAGTGAGAAGAAGAAAGAAGAGGCTCTGGAATATGCGAGGAATACCCTAATCGAAAAGGAGGTCCCCAAAAAGAAATAGTTTATTTGGAAGTTAAATCAAAAAAGGAGAAATCAAATGGCTTTAAAAATCAACGTTACGAGGATGTACCCCTATGAAGGGGAGAACACCAAGGCGTTCTTTGATGTGAAGGTTGGCATTTCGGGTTACGAATTCTTTTTCAATGATTTGACCCTAGTGAAGAAAAAGGAAGGGGATGGGTTATTCATAGGCTTCCCCTCCCGTCCCGGCAAAAAGGAGGGTGATTACTTCCACTTTTGTAACGCCAACAAGAAAGCAAAAGAGGAGATTGAGAAGGCGGCTATGGCGGAATTCAAAAAGAAAGCCAAGGGCAAGGAATCCGCCCCGGCTGGGAAATAACCAAAACCGTTTTTAGGGGAGGGGAGAATGGATAGGAGAAAACCAGACCGCAGAAACCCAAATCAGGATCAGCTCTTGTCTGACAAACAGGTTGCCCTGATGGCCGGGGTGCCGGTCAATACCGTGAGTTATTGGCGCTTGGCGGGTATGCTTCCGTTCGTGAAGCTCGGAAGGCATCCGAGGGTTTGGCTGTCCGTGTTCCAAAAAACATTCCACCAACCAAAATCAAATGGCCCTTGGGAACCATTGAGTGAAGGTGTTAATATACAAACACAAAGTGCAGGTGGCATTAGGAGGAAACATGGCAAGACCTAATGTACACGGATTACCGCAACATCTTCGAAAGGATGTGGCGGGATACTTTTTAGAGTATTACTTAAAAGAAGGAGGAATAAAAACTAGGAGAAGGGTCCGATTGGGACACATTCCTTTGGTCCAAGCCAAAAAATTACTGGCCCAAAACATGGCTGAGATTGTCGAGGGCAAGTTTTTATCAAGCGAAAAGGCGAAAGTCACATTTGCCGAATCCGCTGATTCGTTTTTGGCCTATTCCAAAGCCAGGAAAAAAAGCCACAGGAACGATCCACCGATCGTATCCCGGTTCAAGGCTTTTTTTGGAAACCGGTCTTTGGAAAGTTTGACCCCTGACCTCGTGGAGGCCTATTTGATCCAGAGGCAACGGGATGGACAATTGAACCATAAGGGGAAGCCCATTACGGGAACCAGTTTGAACAAGGAAATTGCCTGCCTCAAGACGATAGTTCGGCGGGCGATGCTCAATGGACAGATTGATCGCAATCCGATTTTCGGGGTCCGCAAGTACAAGGAAGTACCTAGGAATAGGACCTTGAACCCGGAGGAGTTCCAGAAGCTTTTTGAGATGGCTACTCCCCGGTTGCGACCGATTATCGCGTTGGGCTACTACACCGGAATGAGGTGTGGGGAGGTCCTTGGTTTGAAGTTTACTCAACTGGACTTCAAACACAAAATCCTAGTTTTGGAAGCGTTGGACACAAAGACCATGGAGAGGAGGGAAATTCCCTTAAGTGACGCCTTGATCGGGTTGCTTAGGCAGGTTCCCCCGACCCTGGGAAGCCCCTACGTTTTCACATACAAAGGGAAACCCATGAAGAGCATCAAACGGGCTTTTAAGTGGGCTTGCCGTAAAGCGGGGATCGACAACTTTAGGTTCCACGATCTCAGACATTGTATGGTCACGAATTTCAGGAAGGCGGGGGTAAGTGACAACGTAATCATGTCGATTTCGGGCCATAAGACCCATTCGGTGTTCAGGCGGTATGACCGGGTGGATCGGGATGACCGGCATGGTGCCCTTCAAAAAGTTGAAATTTTGATAGACACGAATAAGACACTCGTAGAAAATCAGTGTCCCTCAGAGGGAGCTAAGTAGCTCAAAAACCTTTTGAACAAAAGGGTTTTTGGTGGTTGTTGGTGAAGGGAAAAGAACCGAGCCGTTTTCTTGTAAGCGGCAGGTCACCGGTCCGATTCCGGTCGCCAGCTCCATTTTTAAAAAAACTGTTCCCAGCAAGGTTTTAAAAGCCTTTGCTTGTAAGGGTTTCACGACCTAAACGGGCAAAGGCTCCTTTTTTTGAATTGATCGTCAATGATCATCAGCGATCCTAAAAACTCATAAAAAAGCAATTCGATTGACACGTATATGACAGGAAGATTTATCGAAATTCCTGTGGATATGAACTTGTCAACTTTTGCCGATGGGAATAAAGATAAAGGGTCTTTGGTGTCCCATTAATCTTTGAAGAAGTCAAACCGCCATGAATACCGGGAATTTATTCAAGAAGATCGAGAGCCACACCCCCCCTCTCTTAGTCGGTTTTGCCACTTATTCGGGCCTTAAATTCATCCTAGAGGCCTTTGGGGTAATAGGTGTCTCCGTCAATCCTTTCGACACAATTTCGATCCTTTCCGTGGGTTTTCTCTACATGTTTGAGAAGCATGTCCGCTTGGACCACCTCTTGGCCTTAGCCCCCGCCGTCATTGCATTAGCATTTTGCCATGACTTTTTCGGGGTGTTGTTGGGGACGGATGGGTTTACAGGGGATGTAGTAATGGGTATTTCCATCCTCATTGGTTTTTGCGTTTATTTCATCCATTTCACAACGGAAAAAATTGCGGAACAATCGGCGGAATCCCCAAAGGAGGAGAAGGGGAAATATCCCCTTTACCTTGATTCCGAGGATAAGTATTTCATCCCAACGGAAATGCTCAAATACCACGCAGAGGTTATTGGATCTTCCGGCACCGGAAAGACCAACATCTTCAATCACCTAATCGAGCAAGGCATCAAGAATGGGATTGGAATGTTTGTATTTGACGCGAAGTCTAACTACAACAAACACATTCCATATTTCGCATCAAAATATGGGAGGCTCCATGACCTGAAATATTTTGATTTAGCCGATGTGAAGAGGAGTCAGACCTATAACCCTGATTTCAAGGATAAGCCGGACGAGGTTTTCAACGGTCTCATGAAGTCGTTATTTTATGGCCCCGTAAAAGAGGAATATTACAGGGACCAAGCAAGCGAAGTTTTAAGCAATCTGACAAACCTTCTTTTTAAGGAATTTACCCATGTCACAAGGATGGATTATCAGAACCTGATTTCAAACGAGATCAGATCGTTCAAGACAATCCAATGGCTTGCCACGAAATACGAAGACACGGTTTCAGGAAAATACTTTTTAGAAAAATGGATGCACATGTCCGAAAAGGACAGGGAATTAAACCTATCCGGCCTGACCAGCAAGCTTTCCAGATTCACCAGCCGGGAATGGTCGCCATTAATCAACACCCTAAATCCAGAGATCAAAATGAGGGACGTAGTCGAAAAACAGCAGATATTCTTATTTGGCACATCTTCCTTGGTGAACCAGGAGGATTCAAAACCAGTGATTATTTCGGCTTTGGTGGACTTGGCCGGTGTAATTGGAAGACGCCTTATTGAGAAGCCCCAAAAACCCTTTTTTGTCTTTTTGGACGAGTTCTACACCGCCGCATATCCAGGATTGAATGACCTAATATCCCTTGGACGGGAGGCCAATGTTTGCTTTTTCTTGGCCCATCACAGTTTGGGCCAGCTTGGGGCGGTCAGTCAGGAGTTTAAGGACGACATATTAACGAATACGAACCACAAGATCGTGATGAACATCACCGAAAAAGATACGGTGGATTTCTTCGCCTCCATATTCGGAACTAAGGTAACGAAAAAGGATGTTTATTCCTTTGATACCAGATCAGCCCAGGCGAGGGGTAGGACTGAAAAGCCGGATGAGGAATTCATCATCCATCCCAATTACCTTAGGCTTATGAGGCGCGGGGAAGCTGTCTGTCGAATCGTTTATGTTACCGGTCCCAGGATATTTAAAATGAAACTCAAAGAAGTCAAAAGCCCTCCTGCCAGCTTTGATTATGTGGGCTGTGTTCCTACTAGGAACAATCATTTGAAGCCAAATGAATACAACAAGATCGTTGTTCCCAAAGTCGAAACAACCCCGAAATCCAAACCCAAAAAAGAGGGGGATCAGGTTCCTCCCACCAAATCCGTTCCTGAACCGAAACCCAAAACAAGTGGATTGAGCCACGGAGAAAATGCTTCCTAAGAAGGATTAGTAATACTTATGAGCGATTTTCTTGAGATTAACGAAAACGAAGCCGAACATCTTGCATGGATTCACTCAAATAAATTTACGATTCCCGACGTCTTTCATCAAAAATTTTTTAAGTCAAGTTACAGGTACGCTTGTCGAGTCCTCAGAAAATATTATCTAAAAAAAGGTTTTCTGAGTATGACAAAAGCAGAAGGGACAACCTTTCAAGATTCAATATATTTTCTTACGACAAACGCCTTAAGAAGTTTGGATTCCAAAAACAAAATCTTGGTTCGAGGGACAAAATTTCCGATAAAAGTGAATCCTTATGAAAGGCAACATGATCTGATGGTTCAGGAGATTAGGGTTGCAATAGAGGCAAGCGAGGACTTATCCGATATATTTTGGGTAACGGATTTTGAAATGCGGTCTGGAATAACCCCTTCCATTAAAGCCAGATTCGTTGAGGGAAAATTTGACAAAAACGAATGGAGGTCAAATGGTTTGAACCCCAACAGCACTGGCCGTAGAACACCTGATGGTTATTTCGAAGCGGATTTGGAGGGGCAGAGGGAGGGATTTACCCTTGAGTTTGAACATCATCCTTACGACGACAGAAAATTCAATCGAATGGCATGGTATTTAAAACAGTATTTTCCTAATGCTACAAAACTTGTCGTTTCCGCTAGCCGGGAGAATTCAATACGGATGATAAAAGCCCTTCAAACAAAAATTAAAAGCGGGGAACAAGATAAGTGGTTTGTTACGGATTTTGAAAAAATTAAAACACTACCATTCAAGAAAATATGGCATCAACTTAACCATCCATTGGAGAAAGTGTAACGGTTTAATCTTTATCCCTTTTTATAAAAGCTATGCTTTCAAAAAGTCTAGAGGCGTAGGCGTCTGCTGGAATTTTTACCCATGCTGGATTTATTTTAAGAATCCATAAAAAAATCAAAATGAGATCAAAAATAAATAAACCGGTTGTAATTTCTTTAATTGCAATTCCCCCACGTAAGTTTAAAGTTATTTCGAATAGTTGAAAAAAAGAAAGAGAAAATAGTATAAAAAGTGCAAAAGGTTTCATGGCCCACAGGTTCCGACGAAACCCATAACTCACGTTTTCTGTAAAGAGGATCGAGAACTTTTTGGTGTCCCTGGTTCTTTCGATGAGGAAACGACAGAAGCTTTCGTAAATTTCATCTGCAAGTTGTGGATTCTTATTTTCAAAAGCTTTTGTTAATTTTTTTCTAATTTTTAGGTTTTTAGAGAGTTCAGTTAAATATCGTTTGTGTGTTATGGGGTCTAGCCATGTGTTTCGGAATCTTAGAATGGATATACTTGGTTTTCCGGCCCACCTCTTAAATAACCAAGCTTCTTTTCGCTTTCCAGCATCGCGACCCGCTTCCCCTAAAAAGTGAATAATTCCGAATGAGGTAAGTATGGAGATAATGGATTTACGTTCAATCCAAAGCTCTGGGAACCTAATAATTAAAAAAAGGATTATGGGAAATAAAACAATAAGGGAGGCCAAAAACCTAGCTTTATAGGCATAAAAGGCACTTGAAACAGTTGTCATTAGAACCTATTTTCATTGGGGTAAAAAATTAAAGGCGACAAACCTATACCATAATATAACCATTTAAGGAGTATGTATGCGTAGCATCACTTTTTTCCAGGCTGGCAATGGGAATTTTTCGCTTGTCCAAGCTGATAACACAAACATTTTGATGGATATGAAAAGCACCGAAGATAAGACCTCTTGGGAAATTGTGAAACCGTTTTTAAAGAAAGATGGAAAAAAATACATTTTGGACGTTCTTTCCGTATCGCATGGGGACCAGGACCATTGTGGTGGCTATACAGAGTTTCAAAAGTTAATGGATGAAGGAAAACTAGTAATCGGTTCTATTTGGCACCCCGACTATGACCGCACTGAAGTTTCTGAAGAAGAAGAATTGCCTGAGGATTATCTTATGCTCCATAAAGAAATACTTCGGCGTCAAAAAATCAAAAATCCTCAATTTGGGGAAATCCAAATACCTTTAACAACATTAGATGACGAAAAATCAGCTTTTAACGGTTTACAATTGCCCACTGATTTAAAACTGAAGGTTTTAAATCCTCATCATAAAGACCAAGGTGATACTGAGTGGGACGTAAATGATTCAAGTCTAGTAATAAAATTATCCATTTCCGGCTTAAGAGTTTTATTTACTGGGGATTCGAGTTCGGAAGTTTGGCAAACAAGAATTATTCCTCTGACATTAAAGAAAAACGATAAATCAGATTGGGCAGAAGCTCAAATTTTAGTTGCATCACATCATGGTTCTGCTACTTTTTTTGGCGTCGATAGAGAAACTGTTCTTAATGCCAAACCAACTCCTGAAAATTACAAGGCACTAGATTATATTAAACCTGAATTTTTGGTTCTTTCTGCATCGACAAAATTTCCGACGAGTGGGGATGAATCTGGAGATCTACCCCCTCACTATGCGGCTTGGAAGTGGTATCACAAATGGTTTAGAGAAAATAAGAATGTTAAGGAAAGCGATAACCATCCCGATTTGTTCAAATATACGGCTAATGGGCACGTTCGTTTGCAATTGGGCGACGATAAAGAATGGAGATTTAAAGAAAATTGGACGCCTGATGATGATCCTGATAAAGGTAGCGATGTCCATTTTACAAATAAAGGCGGGGGAACTAAGCGCCAAGAATCAGGGTATGCGTGAATTGAATAATGACTTCTTTCCCTCCCGGCCTTTCAGAGGCAATTCAAAAAGGTTTATTAAAAGCTGCTTCAACACAATGTTGTGAATTTATTTCTGAAATTCGGCCTTCGACTAATGAGGGCTATTTTGAAATAGAAGCCATAATTGGTCCTGCGGATGTACCTCTAGGTTCTAGCCCACCAAAATATAAGGTCCGTTTTTTAATACCAAAATCCTTCCCATATGACGTAATAGAGACCGTTCCCTTAGACCCAGCGTTAAAGTGGAACCAGCACCAATTTGCTGATGGAGATTATTCAAGGGCGAATATTATTTGTCCCCCGTCATTAAATAATATACCTGCTGAAGCATTATTCTTCCCTTATATCGAACATGCCTATAGATGGATTACTGATTGTTTATCGGGGACGCTCATAAAACCATTGGAAGATTATGAATTTCCGCATTTGGGGGAGGAGCCTAGAGGCAACTTCAATTTTTATATTGATATAGACAATTTTCCCCATTCATGGATTTCAAAAAATAAATTTGGTATGGCCTGGACCACTGAAATAAACGGAAGTAAATCAGGAAAGCTTTATCGTGTAAGGGAACTTGAGGCAATAAACCCGCTTGAAGGCCCCAAAAACATAGAATCCAGCATACGAGACAATTGTTTTGTTAACGGGGAAACAAAGGGTTGGATTCCATGGATTTTCGGTGGCAATCCAGTCTTTAAAGTTCCACATCAACGTTTTCAAAAGCTTTCGGAATTTAGCTTAGAGTTTAGAGATGAATTTTTAAATGCTTGTAAAAATGTAATGGAAAAACAGTTTACTTTGCCGTATTTACTTTTAGCGTTTGAGATCCCACTTAAATGGTCGGGTACACCAAACAGAATATATTGGACTGCAATGAGTTTGAAGAAATTTAATGGTTCTTCATTTAAGTGTCCTCCGGGTTTTCGTCCGAAGACCTCTGATTTCAAAACGTGGCCTAATGTTACTCAATTTTTTAGAGAAAACAATCCATTGTTACTAAACCATTGCGAAGATATTTCTCCTAACACAATGACATTGAGGAGCGGAGAAGAAAACGTGGATATGAAGTCGAAAAAAATTGTTATTGTGGGTGTTGGTTCGCTTGGTTCAATGTTAACAAAATCGATCTCGAAATTAAGCCCGGCTAAAATCAAATTGATTGACAGTGGAAGGATTGAACCGGGTAATTTAATTCGGCACGAGGCATTAACTTCTCAAGTCGAGGAATTTAAAGCTGATGCAATGAGAATGTTAATAAAACCAATGTTTAAATCCTCTGAGGTGGTTTCCCTCGCGATTGATATTGTTTCTGGTTTGCCAAAATTTATTGAAGCTATTGCTGATACTGACTTAATACTTGATTGTACTGGAGACGCTGGTTCAAATTATATGTTGCTAAGTAATTCAAAATTTTTGACTCACAAAGTAGCAATCGCATTTATTAAACCCGGACCTGCTTTTGGGGTTTTAATTTTGAAAAACCCCGGCCTTAATATTTCTCCCCGCGCCTGTATTGATAAACTTAAAGAAGGAATTCCGGCAGATGTTTGGGAAAGATATAACAGTTCAGATTCTACGGAAAGCCAAGAAGTAAGAACTGCACCTGGTTGCTATTCAACTACCTTTTCCGCCCCTTATTATAGAATTAGATTGTTGGCCGATATGTTTCTTGCATCTATTCTTGGATGGTTGAATGGGGGAGCTTCCTCTAGTTTTATTTTATTGTTTGACCAAGTTGTTTCCGAAAGTGGATTAGGCGTAGATATTAAACGCTATGAAGTAAAAATTAATGATTGAAAAACCAAGTAGCAATTACAGTTTTAATTTTAAAACAGGCAGTCTCGAAGTGCATTTATCAAATTCTTTAATAGGTCAGCTAAGTCGTTTATCGAAATCCGCTTTGCCTAATGAAACTGGCGGAACTCTTCTGGGCTATTACAATGATTCAATGAAGATTGCAAATATTACTGAAATTTTGAAATCTGCCGGAAAACCCAAATCAACTCCAACTTCTTTTATTAGGCCAAGTGATACCAAGGAAACTGAGTCAAATAGAAGAATTTTGGCTTCACGTGGGCGTCTTTTTTATTTAGGCGAATGGCATTCACATCCAAAAGGGCCACCTTATCCAAGCCCTAATGATTTAATGTCTTGCTTTGAATTAGTTAAATATTCCAGAGTCCCGACCGAAACACCAATAATGCTTATAATTGGAAATGATCTGTCTGCTAATGTAAACAATATGGCTTGCTGTCTATTGGTGGCGAAAAAAGGCGCATGCGAAATTCAAAGAGCAGAAAGAATAAACGAACCGATACCACTTAAGAACCAAAGAAAACTTCGATTATTTACCAACGTAAAACTGCGAAAAAAATTGCATCTTTAATCGAATAAGAATTAGAACCAAGTACGATTACGGGAGGTGTAAGGAATGTGCGTTTGTTACCAGCTAAACCTTCCCATTAAAAACATCGCAAAGGCCTTCAAGGCAAAACCGCCCAAAGTGACCTGGAATCCCTTGGACAAAATCCGGCCTTCCAACCTGGTTCCCGTGGTTATGGTTAATCCTCCAACAGGGGAGAGGGTTATTAAGCTAATGACGTGGGGAATGCCTTTTTACGATTTTCAAAAAAAGAAATTGGTTAAGCACCACCTCTTTAACGCTAGGTCCGAAACCATCACCGAAAAGAAAACCTTCAAAAGCCACTTCCAAAAGGACCGTATCTTGGTTCCGGTTTTTCCCGCCTTTGTTGAATGGCAGGACACCGGAGAAAAGCGAAAGAAGCCTTATGTGATTGGCCTAAAATCGAATGAGCCCTTTGCTTTTGCGGGTATATGGGGGAAATGGAACATGACCATCGAGGACGACGAAACCATCGAAAAGAAGTTGAAGGCAAATCCCAAGTATGTCCCGAAAAAAGAGGAAATCGAGTATTACTCAGTTATCACGACAACCCCAAACGAAGTAGTGGCTCCTATTCACAACCGTATGCCTTGCATTCTGGACTCCCGGAACTACGATGCTTGGTTGGACCCCAAAATTGACCCGGAGATACTCAGACCCCTTTTGAAGCCCTTCCCAGCCGAGAAGATGCAAGCTAAACCAACGGGGAAAACCTAAAAAAAGAATATTCGATTTATAGAGAAAGCTTTATTTTATGAAGAAAAAAAGTTCCTCCCAAAAAGATCTATTCAATCAAGAACCAGAAAATCCCGATATGGTTCGTTTTATTAAACGAGATCGTAAATGGTCCCGTGAAATTCGTGAGTTGATTGCCACCACATCTTGTCCTCATTGTGGTTCTCGAAAAATCACTTACTTTGAATGGGGCCAAGGCGGTTTTGGACCAGAACACGATAAGCTGGTAGCGGAAGACCTTCTCATCCAGAGGGGTTGCATCATGCAGAAGGATGAACCGGAATTTACCTGCCGCGATTGCAAAAAGAATTTCTCTAAAAATCCTTGAAGTAGGCGTTTGAATATGAAAATGAAATTTGCTCTCGTAAATGAAGAACGATTGGAGCCCCAGCCGGGCCTCAAAGGTAAGTGTTTCCTTTGTGAAAAACCCGTAGTTGCGAAGTGCGGAAAGATTAGGATTCCGCATTGGGCTCACCTTGGAAAGCTCGAATGTGACCCCTGGTGGAAGAACAAAACTGATTGGCATATTGATTGGCAAAATAAATTTCCTAAGTCTTGGCAGGAATTTGTTCACCAAGCCACAAACGGTGAAAAACACTTTGCTGATGTAAAAACAGACCAAGGTTGGGTTCTTGAATTCCAACATTCCTTCATCAAACCGGACGAAAGAAATTCACGAAATAACTTTTACCCAAAAATAGTTTGGGTTGTAAACGGAATGAGGCGGAAGAATGACCTAAAGAAATTTTTTGAAGTTGTAAAAAATAATGGTAAACAACTCAACCCAAAGGCACCAATATTGAAGTTAATGGGTTACTGGGATGAGTCTGCTCTTCTTCGTGACTGGGCGGATAGTCCTGTGCCAGTATTCTTTGATTTCGGAGGAACTTCAGACCTTTGTTATTTACTTCCCAAGAGTGCCGATGGATTTCCTGATGTTGTATGGTTCCCACGAACGTACTTCCTTGAACTATTTCTGAATGGGGCACAGAAAGTCAAAGATATGAACTTTTGGTTTTCGGATTTTATATCGGGCAATTAGGCAAAACCGCAGCCCCAAACACCAAGCCAACCTCCTCCTCAAGTACAAATTGATCCCAACAGCCTTCAAGCTTACGTTCAACGTAAAATAGCCAGGGAGAATTGATTTCGGAGACGATTTTAAGGGGCTTAACGCGAAAATATGCTGACCGCAGCGACAGTCTGGGTAGGTAAGTATCCCTTGGCTAAGGACGAGGAACAGTACAAAGACCAATCAGCAGAGTTAGTATTTATTACTGGTCGCAGTGTATGGCCGTACCGAATCAGTGAAGTGGTAGAAGCTTTTTGGGATCAAACTTATGAAGGAGCTGTTAGCACCATCCCTGTTCCACTGATAGTTTGAAGCTGTTTCTGCACTTCGAAGCCCGAAATTGTAAGCAATAAACCCCGAACGATGGCTCTGGTGAGATAATAGAGTGCTTTTATACTAGGGAGATATATTCGGCGGTAAGTCTTGAAAATCCTCATCGACACCAACATCGTTATTCCTCTTGAACCGGCATCCACAGGCGACTTAGAGCCGGGTACCATCCTTGCCGCTGAATTTCATCGTTTGGCCGCCAAAGCGGGTCACCAGCTATTCATCCATCCCTTAATCCGACTGGATATTGATCGTGACCGCGATAGTGCTCGGGCTGACCTGCGTCGACAGTTAATTGGGAAATATAGCCAGTTAAATAACCCCCCAACCATTATTCAAAGACCGATTCCGCCATTAGAGGCACCTGCCCAAGATAGTAATGATTGGGTTGATGTAAACCTATTGGTGGCATTGGACTCTAATGCCGTGGATATATTGGTGACCGATGATGAAGATATCCATCGGAAGGCCTTGAAGGTTGGTTTGCAATCCAAGGTTGCGCGACTGCCAGATATGGTGGCGTCGCTAAAAGACCTGTTTGATAAGGTTCATGAGCCGCCACCGGCAGTTGACTTCACTGAAGCTTATACTTTGAACGAGAGCGACCCGATATTTAATAGCGTGAGAGAGAGCTATGGAGCTGAGTTTGATCCTTGGTTACAGAAATGCAAGGCCCAACATCGGCACTGTTTTGTCATTCAGGATAAGTCGGCGGGAAAGTATGTCGGTGTGGCTATTCTGAATAGAGAAGATGGCGCTTATGGTCTTGTGGGGAAGACCTTAAAACTCTGTACTTTTAAAATAGCGGACGAATATGGTGGGTACCGATACGGGGAATTGTTGTTGAAAGCTGTTTTTGATTATGCGGTAAACAACCAATACGATGGCGTATTTGTAACGGCTTATCCTGACAAAGATCGTTTGATTCGAACGTTTCAAGATTTTGGGTTTCAAATTGTTGAGCAAGGTGCCCAAGTGGTTCTTGTGAAGCGATTCACTTATACACGGGCTGAATACGATTTGGTTGAACCGCTAGTTTTCCATACTCTTTATGGGCCGATGGCGACTAAATTTGAGGGAAACAACACTCACATTGTCCCAATTCAGCCGGAATTTCATAAGCTCTTGTTCCCGGAATATGAACCACAACCCGAACTGTTCCCAGGCCAGCATCCCTGTGGGAACAGTATCAAGAAGGCTTACCTGTGTCATTCGGCTACCCGTCAATTAAAACCAGGGGATAATCTTTTGTTCTATCGGTCCGAGGATGATAAAGCGATAACAGCGGTGGGAATCGTTGAGGAGTTCATTGTTTCTTCTTCTGCGGATGAGATTGCCCAATATGTAAGCACAAGAACGGTCTATTCTTATGATGACATTAAAGCTATGTGCGAAACGGAAACATTGGCGATTAAATTCCGACTTGTTAAAATCGTTAAGCCGGTTATCCCGCTTAAGGACTTAAAGAAAAATAAGGTGGTAAAAGAACATCCGCAGGCTATTCACAAGATTAAAACAGGGAGTGCTGAATGGGTAAGAGAAGCGACGAGCCTTCAACCGAAGTATTGATTTCGATTTACCAGAAATATGCGGAAGCCATATTGAAAGGTGAGAAAATCATTGAATTTCGCAAAGCGCAATTCCCAAAAAACGTATCCCGTGTCTATCTATATTCCACGAGCCCCGTTCAAAAGGTCATCGGTCATTTTGATGTAAAAGACGTTCTTCGAGCTAGTCCTCGGAGTTTGTGGAACGAATACGGGAAACATGGCTCGATCGGTTATGCTGATTATGTTAATTACTATGGAGACGCGGAAGAGGCTTGTGGAATACTTGTTAAGAGTGTCGTTCGATATTTGCGACCGGTGGATTTAAAGGAAATTGATCCCTCAATGTCGGTACCACAAAGTTATCGTTACCTTACTGAGGATCTTATTGAAAAGCTGGAAAGTAAATCTTTAAAAAATCGATCAAGCTATTTTTCACGAATAGTTTCCTCTGCATTTGGATTGGGAAAGATGTTTGCGAGGTAACTTGGTAAGATTTTATAGAACACCATTCCTTCTCCTATATTCGACATTGTGCGATCAAGCTTATAAGTGGGGCATTTCTACTTGGGCTAAGGTTATTTTTTAAGTGGCTTTTTCTAACTATTCTAGAATCTCTGATTTCATTGTTTTGGATGGGCCAGTTATTGAAAAAGTGATGCGATTATTGATTTAGCAAAAATGGCAAAGGGACAATAAACAAAAATCCAATCCAACAATTGAAGCTTTTTAAAAAGAAAGGAATTTCATGGAAGCCAATGACGATATGTTTACAACTATTCTTGGTTTAATTATTAGTCTGATAATTTCATGGAGCATTGGGCTTTTCCTTCCGATTCTGATTCGCTACGTTTTTTATAAACGGGCCCTTTCAAAAAAAGAGGCTGGTTGGTTTGCCTTTGCGAATTCTTTTTTAAATTTTATCCTCTCAGTGACAATGGCAATCGCATTCCCCGATTATTGGAAACTTTCCAACGAAAAAAACTTGTTATTGCCTTACGTTATCTTATTTTTTGGTGCCCGGTGGGTAATGACCAGGCCAACAGCTCCCCCGAAAATTAAAAAGGCTGAAGAAAAAAAGGTGCCGGTGGAGCATTTAAGTTTGGGACGGAAGACTTTTCGATTTTTTTGGAAAACCGTTTTTTGTTTGGCTGGAACCTGGTTGGGGGTTCTATGGATAATCACTATTTACGCGATGCTGAAGAAAGACATTGAAAACGAATTATTTACTTCCGGCTTTGTAATGTTTGTTTCCCGGTCTAGCTCCTTGGCGCTAATAACCTTTGAGTTGATAATCTCCCTCTATCTGTTTTCGTATATTATTCAAAAAACTCTGTTGGTGAAAATTATTAGATTTATTGAATGGATAATTTTTATAATCTTTTTGATTATGGGAACGGTAGGGATTGCAAATTACTTATTTATGTTTTTGAAGGGGGAAGGGTTTTACCCGGGAACTATTATTTTCAATCTGTTTTTTGTTGGTATTTGTTTATTGGTTTTGTGGCATCTGTTTAAGATTCCGGCTTCGACGAGAATTTATCAAAATTTGAAAATTAGTTGGACCAACAATAAAGCTTTAAAAATGCCATGAGATGGGAGAATTCATTTGTCAGAACTTAGAAGAACACATTTCATTTATAAAAAAGGCACCCTTGACGAACCCACCCCATCCGTATACTCTTAAATTAGTCATTAAGAGTTGGGCTGGCGCCCATACCAACCTGCCTACCCCGGCAAGGTGGTTCGCTTTCAAAAGCGGATGAGGCCCCCGAAGGGCAACTTTAGCGGGACTGCCAGCCTTCCTGAATTTTCAGGTGGGCTTTTTTATTGCCCGGAATTGGAGGAAATGCAAAACCAAAAAATTTTGTAAGGCTGGATTTAACCAACTTGTCCCGGCCAGGCTCCCGGAAAGGAACCAAAAGGGACTAAAAAGGAGATTTAAAATGAGTAACACCATTCCGTTTGAGAATTTTGAGGATATCCACCAAGACATCCCGAGGCAATTTAGTTTTTTAAGGCAAAAACTCGTCACCCTCGCCTTCATCCCAAGGCGATTAGCAATTCCAGAACGACCTGAACTAAACGATTTTCCACTCAACATCATCTTTTCCAACCGGGTTGATATCCCCAAGGGAGGGGACATCCGCCTAGCTCTTTATGAGCCGGATTTTTCGACCTTCGAGTCAAAAGAGGGCAAAAAGGAGTTGATCTACCGCAATACGCATGGCGGGGACAGCCAAGTAAAAGTTATCAAAGAAGCCAAGGGCTATTACACGGGAGTCAGAACCATCAAAGGGGTGGATAAAAATTTCGTCAATGGGGAAACCTGGAAATTCTTTTTTCTCTATTTGAGTTTATACGGGATATTTGGGGATGAAGCTTATATCAACTTGCCCGCCTCGGTCATAACCGAAGCTTTCCCCCCGAAGGCGATTCCAGAAAAGGACAAGGAGATATTGACCGCTCCCGAACCGATCAAACCATATCTGACGGTCGCCCAGAACAATGTCAATGCCGACAGCAAGGCGGTTGAAGAAATCCGTTTAAAAGCCAAAACAGAACCCGATAAATATCTTTCCCAACTCGCTAAAAACCTGAGCGACCTCGGGCTCAGTTTAAGTGGAGCAGGCCAAAAGGATGACGCGGTTAAGGTCACCCGCGAAGCGCTTGAAATCGCTCGTTCATTGAACGAAGGGGAAAACCAAGAAAACCCTATCTTGCTAGGCGTAATCCTCAACAACTTTGGCAATAGGCTTTACGAACAAGGAAAAATACAAGAAGCCATCGAAACGGTCAATGAAGCCGAAGTCATTTTTCGCAAGTTGGCCAAAGATTACGGGGGAACTCCCAGGGGCGACCACGCCAGAAGCCTCATTGATAGTGCTCAATATTTAAGTAAATTGAATAAAAACGATGAAGCACTTAAGCTGGCCCAAGAAGCCGTTGAGCTAAGCCGAAAACTTGTAAACGAGAACGCTGTAAGGTACCGTTCGTTTCTTGCAAGGGGTTTATTCACTCTTTCAAATTCTTATAGAGGATTAGGACTTTTCGACGAATCATATAAGGCAGGGAAAGAGGCTGAAATGGTATCCGATGGGATGGTATAGAAATTCTTTAAGTTAAAAAGAGGTGGTCAAATGCCAAAACAAATCCTCTATATCGACATGGACAACGTTCTGGTCGATTTCAAATCAGGCATTAATCGCCTGACAAAGGCCGAGAGGAAGCTTTTCAAAGACCGTCTCGACGAGGTTCCCGGCATCTTCCACCGCATGGAACCAATGAAGGACGCGGTCAAATCTTTTCAAACCCTTGCCAAACACTTCGACGTTTACATCCTCTCCACCGCACCTTGGGAGAACCACACCGCCTGGAGCGATAAGCTGCTTTGGGTCAAATTGCACTTGGGGGAAACCGCCTACAAGCGAGTGATTTTGACCCACCACAAAAACCTGAATATGGGGGATTATTTGATCGACGACCGCACCAAAAACGGCGTCGATAAATTCACTGGGGAACACATTCATTTTGGTAAGGGCGAATTCAAAACCTGGAAAGCTGTGGTAAAGCACCTTTCTTCTAAAAAGACGTCGGTTTCCAAAAAATGAAAAATTTTGCATTTTGGCGCGGGGCTATTTTCGACGCCAAAACCCTTTTGAGTTTAAAAGCCGTGGGGGAGGACATCGCCCAATTTCAGAAACAAACCGACCTTTTGGGCGACGGGGAAAAGAAATTAACTGAGGTCCAAGTGGAAACCCTTCGCTTGGAATACTCCCTTAAAATGAAAAAATTGACCGCAGAAACCCTGTTTATAAAACAGCCTGGAAAGCCCAAGTTTAAAAAATAAAACTGAAAATTGAACATCGTTCAGCCCCATAAATCTAGTATTTAGGGCCTGGTTAATTTATTGAATGGCATTTGGTATTGCGCAATAATTTACAAGATATAATTTGAAATTTTTAATTCGACAGGCATCAGATGCTCTTCCCTTTGGAAATATCAGCCCTAACCTTTCTTAGTGGTTTGTTATTTTGGCGGCTTTACATTTATTACAGCACTCCTATTTTAGGTGATGGGAGCTTTTTCCAGGACTCCAAGGACTTTATGAAAGAAGAATTTCATAGGGTCTTCAAAATCGAGATTAACAGCGTGGGTTTGGATAACCCGCCACCGTTAAAGAAAAAGGATGGGTTAGTTATTCCTTCAGCGGTAGGTGAAGCTGGTATCTATGCGGCATCAATTATCCATAATTTATTAAGTGTAGATCGAGCGGTTTTGGATACTGCTACTCAACTATCCCATCAAACAATTAAAAATGTTTCAGATCTTCATACAGCAATAGGTGATTACAGCCATACCTTGGATGGAGGAGCCACCCAATCCGTGGTCAAATTCTTCGAAGGCCACTTAGGGGAGCAATTGGTAGCCAATCATGTGGAACATCTCGGAGCCCAAGTGAATTTCCCCGAGATGTCAAACCAGGTTGGTTATGACTTTCATCTAAATGGAATACCCGTGAATGTGAAAACTATTGCGGACGCTAATAACCTCGCCGAACATTTTGCTAAATATCCAGACATACCGGCTGTCGTTCCTTCCGACGCGATGCACATACCGCATGACGCGATTTATTTGAACCATGCTGATTCGATCGATCATTTCGTCAATGCTTATCACCAAGGGCTTAACCATATTGTTCTAGTTGATTCTGGTTTATCGAATGTAGATGCTGTTCACCACGCAGGGAGCGCTTTGGATGCTGCTTCAGGAAATTTTGACATCCATTGGCCGTGGGTAACAACAGTCCTATCGACAGTTAGGGAAATAGAGCTCTTGGATAAAAACTATACGACTTTTAAAAACTCTATTAAAAACATTGCATTGGATGCATCTGGCACTGGTATTGGAGCTGCGGCTGGTGCCAAACTTGGTGGTTTATTTGGTATGGCTATTTTTGGGCCGATAGGAGCCGCTGTGTTTGTGGTTTTGGGTGCTATTGCCGGAGGAGTCGGTGGTAGGACTGGAACGAATGCTATTAAATACAAAGAGTTCAATGACTTAAATGATCGATTTGAAGCCTTAAGAATGAGTGCACCAGGAAAGATGGAACACATCAAATCTACAACGGAAAATAAGATCGATTCCCATGTGTTAGAAAAGCAAAACGAACTTAAAAATTATTCCCTTGAGTTGGAAACAAAAATCAATGAGGAAAGGGAAGCTGTTAAAAAGAATGTGATTGATAAGTCGTCGCTTGAAGTTGAACATTTACATAAATTGAAACAAAAGTTCATAGAGGAGGTTAATTTAGAGATTACCGATCTTTCAGCTAAAATGAATGAGATCCCATTACTCCACAGAATCTTTCCGAATAAAAACACAACTCTTTTGGTAAAGACTCGAAGATTCTTGATTTGGAAAGTAAACGGAATTAATAAAAGATTTAATCGGGTTATTCAAAGTATTAAACCCAGTGGTCTTACGGTTGGTGAGGCTGTCTCGCTTTTTTCGATACTTGCTGAGTTCAAATCCGCAAGCTCAGATGTCCATGGATATGTTGCCGAATTACAGAAAGACAGAGATAAAGCATTAGCGGCATATTCGAAACTTACTCAACGTTGTATTGATAACCTGGCAATCAAACGAAAACACATTATTGATGGGTTAGCGGTTTTTACAAAAAGGGAAATGGATGAAGCCAATTCTAGAGTTTTAAGAGTTATTGAAGACTTGAAGTCTGTCCAGGACAGTCTTGTTAGGGAGGGGAAAAGACAAGGTCTTATTCAATAATCAGTCGAATCTCTTATGCACCACACGCCCTTGAAAACCAAAATTCAAAAAATAAATTCTTTAAATTTACTGAAAATCCCCAGTTTTTAATTTTACCAAATCCTAAAAACTTGACCCCCTTCCAATATAGGCGTTATATCTACAGTATACCCATGTATACCAACGACCTTATTTGGAGGATTTATGACCACCCATGCCCACTATGTCGGCTCCGTCGAAGAATACGAAAACCTCATCCTGACCCTCGTTCTGCCCCCGGTCCAGTGCGGGGCTCCCGGCCCACCGGAGTCCTACAAGGAGAAGCGCATCCAATTAAGCGACTTGGTGGATCACCCCTACGCCTCTTACCTCTGGATTGCCTCCGGGGATTCCATGATCGGGGCTGGCATCCATTCGGGGGATTTCCTTTTGGTCGATAAGGCACTCATCCCCATCCCCAACGATATCGTCATCGCCGCCCTCAATGGGGAGGCAACCGTCAAGCGGCTCAGTATCCAGGACAAGAAAGTTCTCCTCATTCCCGAAAACCCGGAATTCAAACCCATCCCGATTGACCCCGAAGAAGGGGTCCATATGCTCGGTGTCATTACCTATACCATCCATCCCTTGAGAGGTTCCAATGGAGTACGTCGTCGCATTGGTCGATTGCAATAATTTCTTTGTCTCCTGTGAGCGTGCCTTTAACCCCCGACTTTTCAAGAGGCCGGTCGTTGTGCTTTCCAACAACGACGGCCTGGTCATAGCCCGCTCAAACGAAGCTAAGGCCTTGGGTTTCAAGATGGGTGACGCTGTGTTCTTGAAACGGGATCT
Organism: uncultured Pseudomonadota bacterium; assembly: GCA_963836235.1. Taxonomy (GTDB): domain Bacteria; phylum Oederibacteriota; class Muellerivitia; order Muellerivitales; family Muellerivitaceae; genus CAWJKT01. Next base: position 214,809 of record CAWIIP010000004.1, read on the forward strand.
GATTAAAGAACACAACGTCATAGTCATGTCCTCGAACTACGCCCTGTATTTCGACATGCGCGACCGGGTGAGGGAAGTGTTTTCTCTCTTTACCCACAGGCTAGATAAATACTCCATCGATGAATGTTTCCTCGACCTGTCCGGCATGCCCCATGAGGAATTAGAGGGGTATGGACGGCAGATCAAGGAGATGGTGGAAAGATGCACAGAGATACCGGTGTCGGTGGGTATCGCCGGAACCAAAAGTTTGGCAAAACTCGCAAACAAGATCGCCAAGAAATCCGATAAGGCGAAGGGAGTTGTGAACCTTTTTAAATCCCCTCACTTGGAAAGAGCCTTGGCCCAAACCGATGTGGGTGACCTATGGGGTGTGGGACCGGCTTACGAAAGGATGCTCAAAGAGAACGGCATTAACAACGCCCTGGAATTCAGGAACGCCCCGGAACATTGGGTGAGGGCCAGGATGACAGTCATGGGGGCCAGGATTCAAACCGAACTGAAAGGGACCGAGTGCTTTCCCTTGGAACTGCTACCACCGCCCAAAAAGATGATTGGTACGGCCCAAGGTTTTGGAGCCCTTATCGAATCCCTGGAAGAAATGAGGGAGGCCGCGGCGACCAGGGCATCCGAGGAGGCGGTGAAGCTCAGGGTCGAGAAGCAATGCGTGAAGGAACTGACCGTCTGGATTCAGACCAACACCTTCAGCCCTGAACCCCAATATGGGGAAGCCCGGACGGTGGTATTCCCGGTGGCCACCAACGACACCTCGACTCTGATCCGGTATGTGGTGGCCGTGGTGGAGGCCCTTTACAAGAGGGGCTACCGGTACAAGAGGATAGGATTGAACGCCGACAAGTTGGAACCGGAGGACGCCGTTCAACAACATTTGTTCCTCAGGCCTGAGGATGCCCGGAGGCCTGTCCTGATGAGGGTCATTGACCAATTGAATGAGGTCAAAGGGGCCGGCACGATCAGAATGGCGGCGGTGGGGATTAACCAAAGGTGGCTGACCAAGTTCGAACACCAGTCACCGCACTACACGACAAGACTCAGGGACTTGCCCATCGCAAGAGTCTGTTGAAGGCCGGAAAAAACGTCCGACAAAACCCTCAAACCCACCCCGAAAAAGGCCAAGATGCAGAGACAAACACCGTCACAGGTAGTACCGCGCCATGGAACCATCAAAAGTAAAGTTATGGGCTGTTTTACTGGTCAATCTTCGTGCTCCGATGGCGACCCCCCCTATCTACGCATCAAGAGAAGATGCTAGAAGCGATAGGGGGGGTCGCCCTCTCCGCACGAAGACCAGTAAAACAGCCCAAGTTTTTAAAACAGAAAAGGAACAGAGTTAAGAAACAGAGAAAGTCAAAGTCAAAAGCAAACACTGTAAACCGAAGTGGTAGGACGGGAGTGAAGTGGTAGGGGTATGCGATGTGGTAGGTGGTAAGGCAGCCATAGGAGCCAGAGGTTGTAGGTGGTGGATGTTGGGGGTAATAGAATTCAGGATGGTAGGTGGTAAAACAGACATAGGGGCCGGGAGTTTTAGGTGATGGATTTTAGGGGATTTAGAATCCGGGGTGGTAGCCGGTAAGGCAAAGCACAGACAAGGCAAAATCTTAGAGGCATTAAAACTAGGCTTCCTGGTTCCCAGGAAGCCTAGTTTTTTAGGGCATGGGGAAGACGGGTTTTTTAAGGCCATACTTCCAGAGGATGGAAGCCGCTTTGAAGTTTGGGGGAGTGACGGCTTGGAAGCCCTGGATGGAATAGACATCCTCAGGAACAACGACACCCTGAAAAACAGACGTCCAACAGAAACTTAAAGTCTTGATGATTGGGGGGAACGGAGCAGGGAAAAGCGCCCTGCTCCTGGGCCTTCCCCCTGGATTGAAATATCCCGCAAAGATCGCGGAATGATTTCAATCCACCCCTTTCCTCAGGGGCTTCCGCCCCCGAACCCCTGACCAAAGGAACATCCCTTTGGAATCCCTTAAAACCGTCCGTGAGGGATTGGAGTGGTCGCGTTGAAGTTTCCCTTTCCTTTCCCTTTGGGGACCCCGCCAAGCCGAAATCCCCCTCCCCGTCTTGCTAGCCAGCCAAATTTTTTTAGCCCTTCGGGGAATGGAATTTTGGAGGCTACAAGCCGGGGAGGGGTCTTGTCGGATTGGCCCTCCCACAAAGGCGGCTCCCCGCCTGGGCGACAACAAACGCCGCCCTGGCAGGAAGCCGATAAAGGAAAGGGGAGTTTGAGTCCTCAGTGCCGTTTCAAAAATGGAAAATTTCGGCGTGACATAACAACACCGCCTCGGTTTCCCATTTTTGAAAGGCTGAAAGCCGTGCCCCTGAAAGGCAGGGGCACCGGCCCTTCGGGTATCGGGGATTCATTAAAACCTTCCTAGTGGATCTTGGTAGTTATTCCTTCCTGAAGTTCAGTAGCAAACCCAATCAAGCAGACATAGAGGTCCGGTAGTCCAGGACTTAGGACGATGGACAGTTTCGGGATTTCGTCCCGAGGCCCAATGACGGTTTTTCTTCGTTCACGGCCACCCTTGCGAAGTTCGCAACTTTTGCGCCAGCCGAAAAGCACGGCTGTCACAAAAGCGAGGGATGGCCTTTCTTTTTTTGTTCTCCCTTCGTCTCAGAACGTTCCCAAGCACGAAATCCCAAAACTCCTTCTTTGCCTTCCCCTCCCCCCTCTGTTTTTGAGGGGGGAGGCGGAAGGCGGTTTCAAAAAGGCGAAGAGCCTTCAAAAAAAATAAAGGGGGTGATGGGACATGACGGAAGAAATCAAGGAGAAGCGGGAAGAGAAACCGGAAGGAATCCAAGGCGAGGGCTGGAAGGTCAGCGACGAGGAAATCGACCGGGTCATCAAAAAGCTGGAAGAAGGTTGGCTTGGATTTTAAGGGGGAGTTATGGCGCATCCATCGTTTCAGGTCGGGAAGTTCAAAGTTTTAGGCCGGTATGAAATTCACTTTGGGAAAGACGGTGAAGGGTTCTTCTTTTACGAAATCGAAGACCTGGAAACCTTTGCCATGGTGGACGTCAAGGACGGCCTGACCGAGGGCGAGTTTTTGGAGGCGGTCGGATGCGCCATGAACCCTATGGAGTTCTTTGTTTTTCAAAAACTAATTCACTCAAACACATAAGGAGGCAGAGCCATGAAAAGAAATATCGCAGAGGAAATCACCAACCGGATTTTAGAGGACTTGGAAAAAGGCGTCACGCCTTGGGAGAAGCCCTGGAAGGCAGGGCGGGGGCTACCCCTGCCCCTCAACGCCAGCACCGGGAAGCACTACCGGGGAATCAATGTCTTTGTCCTTTGGGATCAAGCCATAGCGAAGGGCTATTCCACCCCCTCTTGGGTGACTTTCAACCAAGCCAACGGACTTAAAGGCCACGTCAAGAAAGGCGAGAAGGGAACCGACGTTGTTTTTTACAAGCCGATTTCCAAAACCAAGAGCTTAAACCTTGAGGACGAGGTTTTGGTGGACCAGCAGACCTTTTGGGTTCTTCGAACCTACACGGTTTTTAACCTGGACCAAGTGGACGGACTTGACCACCTAAAACTGAAACCCGAACCGATGGAACCCTTTGTGGCCATCGAGGAAGCGGACGGGCTTTTGATTGATTCGGGAGCCGAGATTATCCACGCCCCTATTGACCAAGCCTTCTATGACCGCAAGAAGGATTTCATCACTCTTCCCTTGAGGGAGAGCTTCGTGAGCCGGGAGAGTTTTTACGGGGTCGCCCTCCACGAGGTCACCCACTGGACCGGACATTCGACACGGTTGAACCGGGAATTCGGGAAGCGGTACGGGGACCAAGCCTACGCCTTTGAGGAACTGGTGGCCGAAATGGGAGCGGCTTTCCTTTGCGCTACTTGCGGCATTCCTTACGCTACCCGGCATTCCAACTACATCGGGGACTGGATTCAGGTTTTGAAGGACCACAAGCGGGCCATCTTCACGGCGGCGGCCAAGGCCCAAGCCGCCATGGATTTTGTTTTGAAAAGAACGGGTGAGGAGGCGGCGGTGGCTTAAAGGCCGAAATACCGGCTTCCTCGAAAAGGTGAGGCGACCGGTATCAACGGGTTATGCCCGTTCTGACGAAGGCCAGATTTTTTTAAGGAGGAAATAGCATGACCAAAGAAATCGCAAAGGAACTTTGGCCGGAAGTTTATGAAGCCGTCCGCGAGGAAGCGAGATCAGCGGCGGTTTGCATGAAAGCGGCCATGTTCGTGGTGTGGGACCCCACGGACTCAAACCAGAAGGTCCATTGGGCAAGCCCGGTTTGTTTCAACGAGTTATTCCCTAAAGCCGCCGAGGTCATCGAGGTTGTCGGACCTTATGCCCGGCGGGTGCTGTAAGGCAAACCACAAAACGGGGCGTCCATAAGGTGGATGCCCCGAAAGGAGATTTCCGTGTTTAAGCCAATCGAAGAACTATTGGATAAGCCCGAGGCTTTGGCTGACATGCCAGCCTTGTACGCCACCGAGGGGCAAGAACTGGATGACCACCGCTTGCTCCTCCGGTTTTATCATCCCCTGTGCCAGTGGTCGTGGTACGCCGTGGAGTATAACTCCGAAGAGCGGGTTTTCTTTGGATGGACTGACGGGCAATTCCAGGAGTGGGGTTATTTCAGCCTGCTGGAAATGGCTTTTGTGGAAGTGAAGGGAGTCCCTGTTTTTTGGGACGTAGATTTCAAACCGGTTCGTTTTGGTGACTTAAAGGCCAGCTTGAGGAATGCTTAAGGGTAACCAACGGCCACCTTCGCCGGTGTGTCTTCGTGACCGAAGGTGGCGGGCTTTGGAACAGGATGGAAAGGTAGGTAGTGGTTTTTAAGGTCTGGCTCCGAGGGCTCGCCCTCAATTCGTGAAAGAATTATTCGTTATTCCTCCGAAGCCGGAAGGCTTCTTTTCGTCAATCAGGCCCTTGCCGTTATAATGCCTTTCAAGCCGATTCTGAAAGAGGGTAAAATTGATGAAATTGTGAGGGGGAATTTCTGTGCCTAAATATTTACGGCTCTACAACCAATTTGTTAATTTCGTAAAAATGGTGGAGAAAGAATTAACTACCGATTACGAACGTAAACTCATCAATCTAATTTTGGAGGATTTTGACGCGATAAAGGACAAGAAAGCCACCAAGGGTTTGCGGGGGAAACACCTTTACGAGTTGATTAAGAAAAAAGGAAAAAGTGTTTCGCCTACGATCACGGTTTCTTCGACTAACACTCAGTCAGGTGGGTTTTCTTTCGTCGGTCTTGATTCCATTGTGGTAGAACATTTTCGGGGGTTCTCCGAAAAAGAGACATTCAAATTCGACCGTCCATTCACGTTTGTCTTCGGCCCAAATGGAAGCGGTAAATCCAGCCTCTGTGAAGCGCTCGAATTCTCCATGCTTGGATACATCCAGGAAGCAATAGCCAAAGATATCGACGTCCAAGAGTACACGACCAACTGTTTCGATGAAAAGCAAAGTGATCCCGTCCTTAAGGCAAAGGATGCATCGGGGAATATCATCGACATTTCCCAGAACCAAGACTTGCAATTCTGTTTCATAGAAAAAAGCCGGATCGAAAGCTTTGCAAGGATTTCAGCAAACACCCCGAAAAAGATGGAGGAGCAACTCGCAACATTGTTTGGCCTGGATGAGTTCAACGAATTTGTCGGAGATTTTAACAAGAAGGTTGACGATTATTTTGAAATGGATTCTCTTAAGGCAAGGGAATATGAGGCCAAAAGCGCCGGGATGCCGGGCATTAGGGAGAACCTGGAAGGGGAAAAAAAGAAGAAGGGGGAAGCAGAAGCCAAGATTGCTGAAATTGTAAAAAACTCCGGGATTCCCTCGGTGGGGGATTTCGAATTTGCGTTTGTAAGCCCGAAAACAGGAACTAAGACCAAACTGGAAGAAATGAGCGAAAAACTTTCAGCGCCGACGTCCCAATCTCTCGTTTTTCCAACGGTTATCAAAATAGTGGAGGATATCAAGGCGGCGAAAACCGCTTTGGTTCCGCTAACCGCAATTCGGAGCCAGTTGACCTCCCGCAAAAAAGAATTCCAATTCCGCGATCTTTTCGAAGCTGCGTCCGTAGTTGAAACTTTATGGACAGAATCCTGTCCCCTGTGCGAAACGCCAATGGATGAAGTCCACAAACATCCATACGACAACGCCCGTGCCAAACTGAAGGAACTGGAGACACTTGCCGCTTTTGAAAATCAGGAAGAAAAAGATTATGAGATATTTTTGGAAAAGATAGACGCCATGGATAAATCCACCGAATCTTTCAACGCTGTCCTGGTCTCCAATGGGAAAGATTCCTTTCAGTTCGACGCCATCCCTTGGCCCGGGAAGAACAGGGCGGACAGGGATCTTGCCATTGCACACCACGAAACGGTTGAAATATTTACAAACCAAAGAATGAAAGAATTGGTCGAGGCGGAGGCTTCATTAACAGCAATTAATTCCAAGATTCAAGACGAAATGAAAGCAAAAGCCGTTCTTCGGGCTGAATACGAACGGCTAAAAATTGAAAAAGACAGTTATATACAAGAAAAAGCTAATGTGAAAAATTGCGATGACCGAATCCAACAAGCGGAAAAAACGATTGCAACTTTTGAAGCCGAAACAGCCACTCTGAAAGCAGAGGTCCAGTCAGAAAAGGAACGTATTGACCAAAATAAACTATGGCTTTCGGCTTACGATAGCTTTAAGGAAAAGCTCGACGTCTATAAAGATCAACTACCCCTCAGGTACGTACAAAAACTCAGCGAGCTTACGTGTTCGATCTACAACCAATTAAATCAGCATGACCGGGAATATGAAAAGGCGTTATCAATTGATCTTCCTAAAACCACTGCCGATTCCATCAAGATAGAATTCGCCAAAAATCCCGGTTCTAAATTTGATGCCTTGCTTGTATTAAGCGAAGGGCATCTGCGGTGCTTAGGGCTCTCGATACTCATGGCGAAGAACATTGATGACAATTGCCCGGTGATAATTTTTGACGATGTGGTTAATGCAATCGACGACGAACATAGGAGCGGAGTGGCCGACCTCCTCTTTGAATTTGATCGGTTGCGGGGTAAACAGATAATACTAACGACCCACGCTGAACATTTCATATCCGACCTTCAATTGAAAGTGCCGGCCCAGAACAAGAAGGATTTGATTCATGTCTATAATTTTCAATCAGATGAAAAAAGGCGGAAAATAAATATTGATTCCAAATCCCGGAATCATCTTGAACGCGCCGATGAACATTATTCCGACGGACGAATGGACGATACGCTTCATAGCTGTAGGTTGGCACTTGATAACATTGCCGAGGCTTTATGGAAAAGACTATGGAAAAAGGGTTATGCCGCAACAATTAGGGTTCCTCTAAGAGAACTCCATGCCAAGCCGGATACAAAAAATGCCATCGAAGCATTGAAATCCTTCATCAAGACTAAGAATGTTACTGAATTTATAGGGACTGATGAGCATTTTGAGTATTTGTTACAGGAGGATGTCTGGAGCCAATTTAATATTGCTTCTCATGAAATGGGAGGTAAACCGACTTTCAACAACGCCATCATTAAGGAAATTGTGGGTAGGTGTTATAAGATCGATGCGATTGTAAAAAGCTAATGACTTGACAACGTGTCGCTAGTAAACGACAATTGATTCATGGAAGCTAGGCCCCGGACCGTTATCAACTACGCAAAACTCGACGGGGTCGAACCGGTCGATGTTTGGTTCCGTAACTTGAAAGACTTGGTAGGGAAGAAGGCTGTTTCGGACAGGATTCGAAGGGTCCGGCTGGGCACTTTGGGCCACGTTGATAATATCGGGCAAGGTGTTTGGGGGTTGAAGATTGACGTGGGGCCGGGTTACAGGGTCTATTTCGGCCAGGACGGCCCTGTGTTAGTTATCCTTCTTTGTGGAGGGGAAAAGCACGGCCAGGACAAAGATGCGGCTACGGCCAGGGAACATTGGGCAGATTATAAGAGTCGAAAGCAGAAGGAGCATGGAAAATGAAAAATAAAAAAGCCAATTCCCCGATGGGCGGTGAATTTAAAGACACTGTTGTCCGTGAGCTACAAGAGGATTCCGCATTCCGCGAAGAATATCTTAAAGACCTTTTGATAGAACAAGACCTACCTATGTTAGCTCTCGGTTTACGTGACCTTGTGGAAGCTCTAGGAGGGATCGGGAAGCTGGCAAAGGAAACCGGCCTCAACCGGCAGAACCTTTACAGAGCCCTTTCCGGGAAAGTACGCCCGGATTTTCCGACCCTTTTAAAAATTATTAACTTCTCTGGATTCGACCTTTCCATCCAGAAGAAGTCAAAAGGGAAGCCGTCGGGCCACACCTTGGCTTTGGCGAATTAACTTCAATGGAAGAAACGTGTTTATTTTGTGGCCAAAAAGTTTTAGTGGAAACTATCCATAACGGGCCATCTAAAAATAATCCAATTTGCCACAAGTTTAATTGTCAAACTTGTGGCCTCCACATCCTGTCCAACGCAGTGCACGCCAAAAAGAAATCCGGTCAATTATTGGGTACTCCTCAAGAATTGGTGAATTGCGGTTCTAAATCTTTGGAGGTGAAAAAGGAATATCCAAAAAAGATTTCGTATTGGGTATTAGACGAAAATTCTCCCCAAGTAGAAGAGTTGAAAAATCATCCTGAAGTAGTTGTGTGTGTTTTTGAAGAAATAAAGCATTCAACTGTAGAACATGCAAATAAACCTTATGTTTTATTGGAACAGATTTCCAAAAGGGCTTCAAAAGATGGGGCTTATAAATATTCCCCCGTACTTAAGGAGGATGTTTGTTTTTCAAAAATTCCTGATTTGGAAGAATTGAAAACGTTAATAACCTTTTTGGTTGAAAAGGGATTGGTTCAACAAAAAGGAACTTTTAGTGATGAAGATTTGGCTAGAAAAGATATTTCTCCTCATAATGTCCGTTTAACTGTTGAGGGGTGGGATTTCATTTGGCGGAAGAACTCATTTCCAAATACAAATAAAGTATTTATTGGAATTCAGTTCAATTGGGAAGATGAATCGTTGCGTGAAGAAGTTCTTAAATCTATTAAAAACGCCTGCAAAAAAAACAACTATGATGCAGATATTGTTACTCAGGATCACACAGGGAATGTAACGGATCAAATAATATCAGAGATTAAAAAATCAAGATTCATGGTTGCTGAATTAACTTATAACAACAAAGGTGTCTATTTTGAATCCGGTTTTGCCCGAGGTTTAGGTATGCCAGTTTTTCATTTAATTCGCGATACACATATAGACGGGAATGATAATGAAGGGAAAAAGATTCATTTTGATATTCAACAAGTAATGTATCGTAAATGGAATGACCCACAGGAATTAGAAACGGAACTGGATTCTTGGATCTTCGGTACTATTGGCCCTTTTGAAAAATCCTAAAAGAAAAACGAAAGGGGCTCAATAAAGCTTATTCCCTGGATTTCGCCTCGAAAGAATGATCCCTAATCCTTTTCTTGATTGATTTGGTTAGTTGGATTTCCCAATACCGAAACCAAGTTTTTTGACCTTTTTTGGATTTATGGTGGGGAAAGGTAGGGGCTATCAGGTATCCAGCAAGGTCAATGGCTAAGTCTTCAACCGGTTTTTCCACTTTGAAACCTCAGTCGTTTTCTGGCCCAAATAAACAATACCGCATGGAACTAGGAACTCGGTCTTTACCTTCGTAAACAATATGTCCTATCCGCCAGCGTGTCACCCGAAGGCATTTCAAAAGGGCAAAATCGGAATTAAGGGCAAAGGTTGGGTAAATAGCCCCAAGTCGGCCATTCCTAAAGAAATATAGAAAATCAGACTCCAAAGTGTCCTCTTTTATAACAATATCTATAGATATTTCTTATAATAACCTCCTCCCACATATCTTGTAAAGCATGAAAAAGTCCAAATACGTTGAAGTCCTAAAGTTTGGAGATAATGTCAGGCGTTTACGGATAAAAAAAGGTTTTACCCAGGAAGATTTGGCCGAATTAACGGGATTACAAGCCGCTTATATCGGTTTTGTTGAAAGGGGAATAAGGTCTCCATCAACTCGGACCACCGCCAAGCTTTACAAGGCTTTGGGTTGCAAGCCCAACGACTTGTTCAAGGGAGTTTAGTTGTCCGCGAACGGTCAGTCCTGTCAAAAAGGAGGCTGATTTTAAAAAACAACTCTTTTAAATTTCTGCTCTTGCCCAGAAGGTTTGAAAGTTTTATTATTTTATTAAGGAAGGTTTAACCTGTGTAGGCGGCAGATAATGAAACTTTTAGGCGATCTTTTTTCCAACATATTTCTTATTGGCCTTGTAGTTTTCCTTGGCGTCTTTTGCTTGATGATGGTCTTGGGCGGTATTGCTTTTATCGGCAGGATTTTGTTTTACGTTTTTTATCCCCTCTATTTCCTAACATTAAAACCGGCCATTTGGGCATTTAGTTCAATTTTTCAAAGTCGTTGCCCTCAATGCAAAGGGTTCTTCAAAAGAAAGTTAATCGATTTTGAAGTCGCCAGCGAAGAGGAAATTAGAAAGACAGTAAACCGCATTGATCGGGGAACCATCTATTCCAACAGGCTTTTTGTTCCAAACATGGGTTATGAAGCCAACCGTAAGGAACAGGTAACCGTAATTCAAAAGACGATTCAAAACCATTGGGAATGTAAAAATCCTACTTGCGGTCATAAGTGGCTTTCCGAAGAATTCATGGAATACGAAGGTTCCTTGGAAAATTAATAGTTAGTCCCTCGTCCTCTACAATCCCGGTCTAATTAAGTTAAATACCCAAAATGTCTTTTGGTTGATTGCGCCGAAAAGGTTAGAATCGTTTGGCGTTTGAAACCTAGAGGGTTGGGGGTTCTTGAATGGGTTCAATATATTTAAACGGGTTGAATGTCGAGCAAAGGAAAGCTTTGGTCGAAAAGTTATTTAAAACACAAAATGGTAAGTGTTTTATTTGTGAAAAGGAAATTGACCTAACTCTTCATTCTGATTCGGTTGACATAGACCATGTAGAACCACAAAAAGTTGGGGGAAAAGATGATCCGAGTAATTTTGCTTTAACCCATGATTCCTGTAACAGATCGAAGCAAGCAAGTGATCTGCGAGTTGCAAGAGTTCTTTCTCGTTTCGAAAAGATTAAAGAAGAAGTAGAAGCGGCAGTAAATCGTGGCCCGAATTTAAGTGATGTTCTGCAAAGGTACCAAGGGGCAAGGTACGACCTCCCAATGAAAATTGAAGACGGTTACATTTCTTTTTCTTTTCCAGATTTAAAGATTAATCAAATTGTTAAAGTTCCCTTATATAAGGATGAATTAAGCGGCCTTCAATATTTTTTTGCAAAATTACCAATTGAATATTTGTTCCATGATGATCGTGTTAATCCGAGATCAGTAGGAGGAAGTCTTCATGGATTGGTGGAGGAGTTTCATAGGAAACGACCCCAACTTCAAATTGGATTGGCTTGGTCCGAATTAAAGGGAAGCGACGTTCGAGGAAAAATTCAAGTTTTCGATGGACAGCATAAAGCAACCGCCCAAGTGTTGCTTGGGACCAGGGAAATTCCATTACGAGTTTTTTTAAACCCCAATTTAGATATTTTATTAACGACAAATACGAATGCAGGTACTACGTTACGCCAAGTGGCTTTTGACAAATCAGTCCAAAGACACTTGGGGAGCGCATTGTTTGCGGATCGAATTCAAAGGTATCGAAAAGACCGTGGTTTGAAAGATGACGATGAGAATTTTTCTGAAAAAGATCTTGTCAATCACTTCAGGGGTGAATGGCGAGAAATGAGAAAATACATTCTTGATGCGGTAAGAGATTACATTACTCATAACGTAGAAAATAAATTAAAAGATTATGTGGATTTCGCCGGCAAAGGTAAGGAGAAGCCTTTGTCATATAGCACAATGGAAAAAACATTTTATTCTTTTTTTATTTTACAAGAAGCTTTGGAAACTCCTTTAAATTATCGTTTAGATGAGAATGAAAACCCTCGGGAGTTAGAGAAACAACAAATATTGCAATTGATGAATTTAATTGCTGAAAAAATTTATATCGGTCGTTTTGACCCTGCATTAGGTACAGCTAGAATAGAAAACAAAATTCAAAAAGGCGAGGATGTTCCCGAACCACATTTGATAGCTTATCGGTTGAGTCGTGAAGAAATAATTTATACTTGGTTAAAGATTGTGAGAAACATTGCGCATAATTATTTCATCATGACCGGAAAATCAATCCATGAAGAAAAACTCTTTCAATACAAGTTTCCTGAACCTTTATGGGACAATATTGAGAATTTCCTTGTGAATTTAACCAAGATGCCATTATGGATTAACCGGGATCTTTCTTTATCAGTGTTTGGCGGTAAACAAAATAATGAATATTGGCAAACGATTTTCGAGACTGGAAAGACACCATCCGGACAAGCGGTTTTACCGGCGGGTGTAAATTTCATTAAAATGATTCAACAAAGTTAATCGAGATTTAAAACTTAAATTTCCAATTTAGATAAATTAGGAAAAATGGGAGTGTTTTTTTGTCTATAAAGAGGTTGGACAAAGCCTTAACAAATATTTTTAAATCCTATTTACGGGATGTTAAAAGTCTCTTAAATGAGTCTGCGAAAACCCACCGTTTTGTTGCTTTGGTATCCGAACTCTTTCCAGGAAACCCCGTAATTAGTGATCTTGCATCGAGCATAGAAAAGAACACTTTGCGAATTGATGAAAATAAGAAGCTTGCAAAGGGACGTATCGATTCTTATTACGGAAACGCAGTTATTGAATTCGAAAATTCTTTAAAGGTCACAGGCGCTCATGCTGAGGAACAACTAAAAGGGTATGTTGCTGGTATTTGGATTAAAGAACATCCAAAGCCCGGAAAGGAATTTCGACCTTTAATTGCAGTGGCTTCTGATGGAATTGTTTGGCGAATTTATCGACCGGTATTTGTTTCCTTGGATAATGGAATCCCGAATGTCAGACTTGATAAACTTCAGGATTTCATTCTTACAGAAGATAACCTGGATGAATTTTGGGTTTGGCTTACGAGTTTTTTATTTAGGCCACAGCAAATTGAACCTACCGCGGAACAATTTAGAAGAGATTTTGGAGCTTCAAGTCTGGCCTTCAACGAGGGGAAAGAGGCGTTAAGACAAGCATGGAAAGAAGCTCAAAAAAACAAAGAAATACTTTTAGCTTTTGAAACTTGGAAAAAGTACCTGACCTTCACTTATGGTCGGCTATCCTCCGAAGACGATTCTCAACTTAACAATGAACTTGTTGAATTGTTTTTAAAACATACTTACTTAGCTTGTTTGGCAAGGCTACTAATTTGGGCTTCGCAGTCGAAAGGGAAAGTCGGAGAAGATATAAGAGGAATGATTCATCAGATCATTTCCGGGGTTTATTTTGTTTCAAGAGGATTAGCCAACTTAGTAGAGAATGATTTCTTTCAATGGACTCGTGGTGAACAAGCCGACATTATCCTGTATCCCATTTGGGAAAGGATACTTGTTCAATTACTAACTTATGATTTGCGGTCAATGAAGGAGGATGTATTTAAAAGTATCTACCAAGAATTAGTTGACCCAAAAGACAGGCATGATTTAGGGGAATATTACACACCGGATTGGTTATGCGAACGATTAGTCGAGGAATTATTGCCTAAAAGGGGGTTCGTATCTGTTTTGGACCCAAGTTGTGGGTCTGGTTCATTTTTAAGAGCGTCAATTTCTCATCTCCTAAAAAATAACCCTGGATTATCCAAAGAAGAAAAGCTTAACCAAATTCTCCAAAATGTTGCCGGTATTGATATTCACCCTTTGGCTGTCACGATTGCGAGAGCAACATATGTTTTGGCACTTGGGGACCTTATGGCGACAGTAAAAAGACCTATTAGGATTCCTGTTTATATGGCGGATTCACTTTTCTTACCAGCGGATGTTACTCAAACAAGCATTTTTGAAGATGAAAGTATTGGGATAGAACTTAGTTTCGGCGGGGAAAAGGTAATTATCCCGGATGAATTAGTTAAAAATCCTGATCTGTTTGACAAAGCAATTTCCTCCTCCACAAAAGTAGCTGTCGATCACGCCATTTCCGGGAAAGAGAACTTAAATAGTTTGAAAAGCTTCTTAGAAAAAGAAGCTCCGGCAATTGGTAAATTTAAAAACAAAAAGAGTGTTTATACTTCTTTGTGGTCTTACGTTGAAAAACTTACCAGGTTAATAACTTTAAAGCAAAATTCAATTTGGGATTTCATCATAAGAAATGCTTATAGGCCTGCCATGATAAGAAACCATTTTGATGTAATTTTAGGAAACCCCCCTTGGTTGTCGTATCGTTACATTGAGAACCCCGAATACCAAAAAGAAATTAAACGACTGGCAGTTGATGAATATAAAATCGCGCCGAAATCACAAAAACTTATTACCCAAATGGAATTGGGTACTGTTTTTTTGGCACATAGCTTAACGGCGTTTGGAAAAGAAAAGGCAAAGCTTGGTTTTGTTCTCCCGAGAAGTGTTTTAGGGGCTGACCAGCATTCAAATTTAAGATTAAGAAAATATTTTGCCCCTATTCGTTTGACTGGGTATTGGGATTTAAAAGGTGTACACCCGTTATTTCGGACTTTATCTTGTGTCCTTTTTGCAGAACACAATGAAAAAAAGGGGAGTATTGGGGATAGTCTTGATGTCTTGGAATGGGAAGGTGCTCTCGAGGAAAAAGATGTTCGATGGGAAAAAGCCAAAAAATCCCTGAAAGTTGTAAAGGCTCTTGGACGAGTCAGATTTCACGGCAATAGCAATGCTTTCACTACAAAGGAAGGAAGTTTAGAAGAACAAAAGGTAAGTACGTATTCTGCCCGGTTTAAACAAGGGGCAACACTTGTTCCCAGAAATTTTTATTTTGTTAACGTTAAAGATTTAGGGAAAAAGGTCGAACCGAATAAACTTTATTGGGCAGAAACAGATCCTGAGCAAGCAAAGCAATCAAAGCCAACTTATAAAGAAGTAAGAATGAGCGGTCATGTCGAAGGACGATTCATATTTTCTACGGCTTTGGCAAAACACTTACTCCCGTTCGTTTTATTGGACACCCCAAAGGTCGTATTGCCTTCAGAATACAAAAATGGATATTTTAATGTTGTTACTTCAGAAGAATTGAGACAAAACGGTTTTAGAGAAATGGCAGAATGGATGTCGAAAGCGGAGAAGATTTGGAACAAAAAGAGGGAAGACAAGGCTATAAACCAAACGGCTTATGAAAGAATTGATTATCAAAAAGGAATTTCTGCCCAAAGTTTAAATCAAAGATACCTTGTACTTTATAATGCGGCAGGGAAAAACATTTCTGCTGCTTACTTTGATAGGAGCACCTCTCCATTGCCTTTTATTGTAGAGAGCAAACTTTATTGGATGGACTGCGCTTCAGTTGAAGAATGTGATTATGTCAGCGCCATCTTAAATTCTGAGATAGTGAACGAAAGTATGAAACCATTTCAATCCGCAGGATTACTTGGCGAAAGAGATATTCACAAAAAAGCTCTTGGATTACCAATACCCGCATTCGACCCAAAAAATATTTTGCATAAGGAAATTGCTGATCTTGGTAAAGCTTCTAGAATTAAAGCGGCGACTTTGGTAAATCCGAAATTTCTCGAATCATCTTTAGCGAAACAAAGAGGAAATATTAGGGAAGGTGTAAAAGAAATTCTTGATAAAATTAATCCTTTAGTTAAAGGCCTTATTACTTAGTATTAAGATTATTCTGAGCTTGACCGAGACTTAATTTGGTAGTTCGGCACCAAATAAATAAATGGTTTTATTTTAAAAATTCTTTAGCCAATTCCTTTGCGTTGTAAACCAAACAAGGCCATGTCCCTCCATCTTTTGGGGGTATTTGAAAAACCCAAAACATGAGTTTCGCATTATCATCGGGTAAAATAAGTAATCGAAGTTGTTCCTTTGTAAAACCCCGGACTACATAATTTCTTTTATCTTGTTCTGAACGGGTGGAACGAAAAATTTCTGCATCTGTTTCTCTGAAAAAAATAGGCATTGCCATTTTGAAAGGCGTTGGTCCCACAAGCAATACATAATAGTTCCCAGTTATTCTCCCCTTGGACAATTCCATCAATCCCCAAAATGGCTGACCTTCCACGTTTTCATCAGGTAATAGTTTTTTTATTCGTTCACGAAAATCACTTAAAAATTCCTTTTTTTCTGTTTCCGACAAAACCCTATGGGGTGAAAAATTCCATTTAAATTGTTTTGCAAAAAACTTTAGGTATTGCATTAAAGCTTTCATTTTGGGTCTTTGTCCCTTTTGGGATTCGAATCATTGGGGAAAAAATCATGTATTGAACAACACAAAGCTTTCGCAAGCCTGTACAAGACCCAAGTTGGAATTTGGATTACTTTTTTACGTTCCCAACGTTGAACCGTCCTGGGCGCCACTTCCACCTTTCCAGCAAGATCCTCCTGAGTGATCCCTTTTTTGATCCTCATTTCGGCTATCCGATGTTGGATTTCTTTTAAAAATGAATTTTCAGAAGGGCTTAAATTGGACATTTTTGAATAGTATTTCACGCAAAATACTCTTTCCACGACCTCTGGGGTCGTGGTAAAAATTTTTGAATAATTGAGAATTACCTCCAAGTCATTCGGGCAAAAACCATTAGAAAGCTCAAATAAAGCTTTCGGTTTAACGGGGGAGGCCCGCCCTGGACTTATGGAGGGTTATATGAAAAAGAATTCCGCTATCATTTTGGGAATATCGCTGGTCGTAATTTCCGCTTTTATTTGCTCAATAGGCTGTAAAAACAGCGGCCCTTCAACCCCTTACGATATTGGATTTACCCCAACCCCTGTCCGTATTTATGGGCCAGTTAATGCCTTTGTTGAGGATAAAGGGATTGCTGTCCCCAACCTGTTGGTTCAGGCGATACCCCCTTCCGGTGTGACAATCTTCAGCCAATCCACCACGGCAAGCGGGATTGCAACCTTTAACCCGCCTTATCTTGAATTGGGGAATTGGACTTTTGTGGTTCCGGCCCAAACCCCGTTCCCCTATGCCCCTAGCACCATCACCATGCCCGTGTCAGTCGTCAATGAAACGGCCAACTTCAACACGGCGGGGGCTACAATTTATTTGACCCCGACTGTGCCGGAATCTTTCACTTCAACCAACCCCGGCTCCCCCTATACCTACAGCATGATTTACAGCCAGCCCGGAAATTTGTTCATTCCGGGAAAAATCGCCTTTTCCGGATTTCCAACAAATTGGAGCGCGTCTTACGGACCAGCGACGATTGGATATGGGAATTCCGACACCGGCTCCGTTACTGTTGTTGGTGTCAATTGTGTGGACAGGCAACCCAGTTTCGCAGTGACCGCTCTCGATTTGGAACCAACGCCTTATCCCCGCGCCAACAGTTCACCACAGACCATCACCAAAAGTTTCACATCGACGGTCACCGTTACTTGGAACACGACTGGGTTGAATTCCGATTTCTGCAACAACGGAACTGCAATTGGAATCGTATATGGAACCCTTACTGTTTCAACTTCCAATGCTTGTTCTTACGATGCCGTTGTTTCAGTTTCAATGAACGCGGGGAATTGTTGTTACAGCCAATTCCAGACACCCAATGGAAACGTCTCAGCCGCGAATTGTGGCGGGGGTGGAGTTAATTTTGGACCGGGGTCCTATAACTGCACTGTCCTGAGTGGTGCCACTTGGGGAGCCCTTAATTGTTCCTTCAACGGTGTCTCACATACCGTGAACGTTCCGACATCGGGTTCTGTCCAGCTTTTAAGCACAAGTTACTAAGGGGCCTGGATTATGAAATATCTACCGGCACTTTTATTGATTTGTTTGATTTATGGATGCGGAAAAGGCCCTTCTGGACCGACCGGGCCTCAAGGTTCCCCTGGTACGGGTATCCCTTCATTTCAATTGGAATTCGAGCAAGGGATATTTCCCGACGCCGGATATTCCGGAGTTGACACCCACTGGCTGGATGGAAGCAATCCCAATACAGCGCCGGGTACGGGGGAGATTGAAGTAGCCACCGGAACAACCACCTCGAATGTGGCTTTGGGGTTAGTGAGGTTCGACCTTTCTTATGGCATTCCATCAAACGCCACAATCACCGGCGCAAGTCTGGAATTAACAACCGAAACCGGTTCGATCCTTTCAGGCGGGACTTATGTTTTTGGCATCCATCAAGTCATCCAGCCACCTGCCGGGCAGGTGCCTTGGAACGACTCAAGTACATGGAATGTTTTGGTAACCCCATATGGTTGGGACGGGGGGACCAGTTCTCCCGTTACGGCGGGGGCCGATTACAACTCGACCCCGATGGACGCTGTGACTGTTACCGCCTCGCAGGTCAACGCAACCCAAATTCTCCTAGCTTGGAATATCACGCCTGCCCTTGCCCAGGTTTGGGTGAACAAAGCCAATAACAATTACGGAGTTTTGATTTCGCCGGAACCAGAAATAAGCGGGTCGGTTTCAGGCTTTATTTCGTTTTGGGATAACACGGGGAACTCCCAACAAAAACCAAAGATGATTGTTTCTTACACCATTCCTTGAGGTGGATATATGAAAAAGAGAATATCTATTTTTGTGGTCCTGATTTTATTTCATTCGGTGATGGCTTATGCCAAGACAAAACCGAAAACCACCCCTACCCCAAGCCCAACTTCAACCCCGGAACCTAAGCCCCGGTGGGTCCCGCCACCCTATGTTGGCAACGACTCCAAAGTCCTCAATGCGACTGTTGCGGCCCATTACGAGAGTGCCGCTTCCGGGAACCTTGGCTATTCCTTATTCGACCTTTCTGGTATCCGAAAACTCGACGAGAACGACGTTTCGGCCCAAGGGACCGTCCGGTTCATGAAATATTTTTCCAGTTCGGATGATGTAGGGGAACTCCAATTGAGGGAAGCCAATCTTTCCCTTTCCGAGCCCTGGATTGAAGTAAGGTTGGGCCGGATGGATTTGTCCGATATCGCAAGTACCACCCACTTTTTTGGGCGTTATCCCTTGATGGGTTTGAGGCGATTGGACGGGATCAAGGTTTATATCCCTTTCAAGTTTTTCTTCGGAGTTGAGGATTACAAGAGCGTTTCAAGCCCGCCGACATCGTTAAGCTTTTTTTATTTTCCAACCCTTCTTTCGGCCCAGGACGCTGTCATTGACGGTTCCCAAGGTTATTTCATGGGACAGGCCCGCATGAAACTCAATTTCGGGGATATTCGGACAGTCCTTCTTTTCAACATGGGGGCCAGCTCGTCGGATGATTTTGAATACTCCTCCATGAGTGGGAATCCTGCCTACTCCATTTGTGGGGAGGCCAACTTCAGCAGGGATTACACCCTTTACTTCGAATACGGGGTTCAGGATTCCGCCAGGTCGGGCGATACGAGCGCATTCACATTTGGGGGAAAAGCCGAGCATCTATTTACCTTCGACTTCCTCTCCCTCGACCAAGTCATTCTGGAAGTCCAAGTTCCGATTGCCAACAATCCCAATAATCCATTTACAGGCGGGAACGGCATTGATCCGGCATCCGCAGTACTCCCTCAGACCGCTTTGTATGGGAAGGCGCGGATTCGAATTCGGTCTATTTTCATTGATTTCAACATCACTGATTCTTTGGGCGATTTCACCTTCGCTCGGTTGAATCCCAACAACATCAACACACCTTTACCCATGCCGGTGGGTGGGGGGAATGAGACGGACGGCCTGGAAATCCCGCTTCTCTCATCCGGTTACAACAACTACGCCTTCAGCGTGGATACGGGGGTTCAGTTTTGAAAGGGGCATTTCTTTTCATCATTTTTTGGTTTGTTTCCAGGGCCTTGGCCCAGGACGGCAACCCATTCACGGACGTCCGGGACAGGGACCAATGGTCTATAGAACAGGTTATGGAGCATAAAGCCCCCGTGGATTCATGGGATGGAAGTTCAAATGAAGGAGGCACCCACCGGGGAAAAAGACCTGCTCCAATTGCTCCCCCAACCGCGACTCCTTTTCAAACTAAATCTTACAACTTCCAAACCGAAACAGACGAGGCCAAGGTCGGCGCATCCATTACGGATAACGGTTCCAATTTCACCATAGATATTTCCTGTGACCAAACGATCCAGGGTTGGCTTTTGAAATTCCAATCAACCAAGCAGGTTTTCCTGAAAGGGGGGGCGCCCACGGATAACCCTTACAAATGCCGGATCGCGGTGGACCGGCCCTATATCAGGGACTTTGGACTGACCGTTTATGTCACCCAAGACAGTGATCCGGCTTTTATCCAACTCTTTTAGGCGGTAAAGATGGAAAACCAAATACAGAAGTCGGAAAACTTAAAGACTTTTCATCCTTCATTTTATCAATGTACGCCCGTGCTTTTTCTCCCCTTTCCGTTGTTTCTTTTTGTCCTCTTGGGAGTCCGGCTTTATTACATCCTAATGCTGTTTTGGTTCATGGAAATGTCGTTTCTTTTATTTATCTGGGTTTACCTCACAACCACTCTCTACGTCATCAGGCCCGACCGAATTGAAATCAAAACCGGGATATTCGTTAAGCGGTCAAGAACCGTCCCTTTCGACCAAATCATAAATATCACCTGCAAACAGAGCATTGCCCAAAGGCTTTTTAGGATTGGGGACATTTTCATAGACACTCCCGGAGGGAAACCTTTTGAGTTGGCTTTGGCGGGGGTCGAGAGACATGAAGAGATGGCGGAATTTCTATTTGCCTTGAAAAAAAGAGGCAATCCATGAAGGTCATACTTCTTTGTTTTTTGATGTTTAGTGGGGCTTGCCAACTGGTTTTGGCCGACACAACTTCCGACGATCCTAAAACGGAAGAGGCGTTGAGGAACAATGTCATCGACTTTAGGGATTGGTTGATGAAACAACTTTCCCAATTTCCCAAAGCCGACCCGCATAAAACAGGGATGATCCTAAGAAATTATGCATCTCTTCCAAGAAAGAACCGGGTCATCAATGCCAACCAATACAACCAAGCGGCCAAATCAGATTGGGTGAAAGGCCAAGTTTTGCAGGGCCTTTCCACCTTGAGCCAACAGCTTGCCAATACCGCAGGGACGGCTTTAGCTCCTCAAAGCGCAAGCCAGCTTCAACAATACTCGACTCAATTGGGTCAAAGTAACGATCCCCAATTCCAACAGGTTGGAACTCTTTACTCCCAGGAAGCCCAGGCCTTACAAGCAGGGAACACCCAGGGGGCCAACCAAGCGGCCAGCCAGGTCGCCGCCGTTCCCCAGCCCAATGTCCCGCCAGGATACCAACCCACCCAAAACGAAACATCACTGGCCGCGACCCTTAACCAGATCACCGGAAGCCTTATCGGTGCGGTCGTTGAGGCAGTTATCGCCATTTATGGCGGACCGGTTGCGGCCTCCCTGTTTTCACCGGCAATTATGTCGATTTTTGGGGGTGGGCAGAATACCGGAAGTGCCCTAGCAACAGCGCCGAACCCCGCAACGGCGCTTAACACGGGGGGAGTCAATGTCGCACAAACGGGAGGGGGAGCGTTGATGCAACAGTTGGGTAGTGTGAATGTCAAACCGCTTCAACCCCAAAATTCCGCAAATGCCGGTGCCGCACCACCGGCCCAATAAATATCAATGATCGGAGAAATTAAATGAAAAAAAGAAACTTTATCAATTCTATAAAGCAGGTAGGGATGACGGGCTATCTCCTCATTCTTGCGGATAAGGCCAATGCACAAGCGATTACCAGTATGCCGGAACTTTCCCCGATAAAACTGATGATCCTTTTTGTACTGGATGCTTATGGGGTTTGGAAACTATTGCAATGCGTTAAGAACGTCTTGGATCACCTCGCCGATTCAAGTAAGGGTGATCCGGCGGCTAAAGATCGGATTTGGGGAAGCGTTCTGGCTTTCATCGGGATACTTATGGTGGGGGTAATGGTCAATGTTTTAATTCTCAAAGCGGGAGAATTTGGGGCGAGGCCGGTTAGTTCTGTCCTGTCCGGGAATTGATCCATTCATGAAAAGAGTTCTTCAACTCCCACCCCTAATTTGTTTTTGCCTTTTGACCTCGACTTCCTGGGGGGTCTCGGTGTTATCGACCGATAGCGGCCCCACTTCACAGACAATCGAGCAGGGAGTTTCGGCAGGGATTTTCGATTCCATGACGCAACACGCGGGGGATTGGGTCGCCAATGGGATGAACAAAATCGGGAATTGGGCTTTGCAAACTTTATTTGCGATTTACGATAAATATATTGGAACTTTCCTGATTATGATCCCCGATTTGGCATCTCCCCAAACCTATACCGCATTAACCAATGGCTCCCTTAATACATCCGCCAATGCAGTCCAAGTCGTTCTAAATATTCTAAAAATTACCAGTGGGACAGGACTTTTCATCCTGATAGTAGGGTTTGTTATAGATACGGGCCAAAGGTCATCCGGTTTGTGGGATAGGTTTGTCGATGGATCAACCGTGATTGGGTTCGTTGCGGCTTTCCTTTTTCTTTTCGCTTGGCCGACCGTTCATTCCTACCTGACCAATGGGATAACGGCGATGGGTTATTACATTTATAACCAGAATACTTTGCGCACTTCCGGCGTTTTGGAGGGCATCCAGAATATTGACCTAAATTCTGATGGTGTAGCGACTTCCGTTCAATTGGCCCAATTTGATTTCCGGGGAAATTTCATCACGATTCAGGGAATCATTTGGAATCTTATTTATCTCATTTCCATTTCCTTGGTCGTCTTGGGTTTCTACAACTGTTATTCGGCGGTATCCGCGGGGGATTCCCAGAAAGGCAGTTATAAATTTTTTCAGGCCGTTGCCGGAATCATCCTGATTCTCGGTGTTCCCACAATCATCCATGTTTTTATCGACAAAGGAGCCGACGCTTTGGGGACCCAACAAGCCATTCCGGGGCAATCCCTTACTCCTTTTTCCATGCAAGGATTGGTTCAGGATAACGGCGTTCAGTATCCCCAACAACAGGGGCAAGCCCCGCCCAACATTGGAACAGCAGGCAATAGTACCCAAGTTCCTGGAACAAGCCGTTTAGCGATATTTTCTGCTGGCCTTGTGAAATGCGGAGTTTCTATTTGGGGACTCATCGTCTGCTTTTCGGTGGTCTTCGCAAAGTTTTTCCAAATTTTGAATCTTTGGGTCATGTTCATCCTCGGTCCCGTTTTCATCGGGTGCCTTGGGCACCCGGCCACTTCCTCTATTTTTTGGGGCGCGGCCCGGTACTTTTTAAAACTCATCCTTTATTCCGTAATTTGGGCAATCACCCTTGTCGGCCTCTATTTGATTCCAAACATCAATTGGGGTGTGGAGACAATTGGTGTGAACAGTCTCTTGACGGCAGTCGCCGTACTTGCCGGTCTTCAAATGATCGCCAACGTCCAAGAATTCGCATCCCTTTTCACAACCTTTTCAGGCGCAAACCTGAGAGGCGAAGGTTACAAGGAATCCTACCGGGATACCAAGGCAGCCCTTGGGTCGGCCAATTCATTACGCCTGGGAACATTTGGAGCCCTTCAAGGCGCATCGGGTGAGACAAGTCAAGGGTTGGCCGCCGCCACGGGTGCGGCATTCGGGTCAATTATTCCCGGTGTGGGGACGGCTAGTGGTGCCCTGGCAGGGCAAAAGACGATGAAAGGTTTTAACTCTTTAGCCAAATTGGGGTCTATGGGTGGCAGGGGAAAGGGTGAGGAAGAATCGGACAATCCGATTTCAAAAGCCCTTAAAAAGTTTTCCGGCAATGTAATTTCCAAGAATCTTTCTAAGGAAGACCAACAAAACAAGTCCTACTCGGTGGATGAAAGAAAAAAACGCCAATTGGTCAGTGAATACGCAAAAAAACTCCAAGGCAAGAAACCAAATCCGAATTCAGGGTATCAGGGACCAAAAGGGAAGAGGAGTGTCTAAATGGCTATTCCTTTAGAAAAAGAATCCAAAATGTGGGGTCTCTTTTATACCTCCGATTTTAACAAATTGATGTTTGCCATTATCGGCAACGCCCTTGCCTTCATGGTGTTTTTCATTTTTTGGGGCCTTGAAGGCGCATTAGTCCTTTTCTTCGCAACCATGATCCTCGTGACCACTTACTACGTCATGAAGAGTTTTTGGCCCGAAAAATACTTTGAAAACATCATCCGTTACCACAACGAACCAAAACAATATTTTCCCGGCGGGGAAGCAAGCGAGTTTGAGAAATGAGAAATTTCTTCATACCAAAAAAGAAGCCAGATTCAGTAGCGGGACTACTCAGGATAAAAGCAGTCGGACCGGGTTACATCGTTTTAAGGAATCCTGAGCAATATGTCTCAATATTTAGGATTGCGGGAGGGTTGAATCCTTGGATGGAAGACCCGGATGTTTTGGGGGAGAAAATCCGAAAGCTTGATTCAATCCTATCGGATTTGAGAAGAGGCGAGGAAGTCCAATTCCTGACTAAAAGAATTAAGGCTGATGCTGAATCCGCGATTGAAAAATTTGACGAAAGGATTCACGACAATGCCCCAGAGGTTTTCAGGAACCAATACCCAGAGTTTTTTCGGAATTGGCTAAGACAGTTTTATGACCAACAGAAAATATGTCATTACCGGTCCTATGTCCTATTTACCATCCCGCCACCCCGATCTTCAAAACCCACCAAGGATTTTTTGAAGATTGAGGAAGTGCTTCGAAGGGGGAAATCCTGGGCATCCCAACTCAATATGGTCGGAATGGATGTTCAGGAACCAACGGAAGAGGAGATTTACTCACTTCTTTTTGAGGAATTATCCCAACAACCTTTTTATGGGAATCCCCAAAGATTCAAGAATGCCGTTGGAGTTTCTGGGGGGGACTATGGTTTACAAACATTAAGAGAAATGTTGACCACCTATCCGTGGGATTTTAGGGAACCAACTTACTTCAAGGTTGGGGATGTCTTTGGCAAAACCCTTTATGTGACTGAATTCCCATCTTTCAACGAAGAAAACCTTTTCTTCCAGGAGCTTTACGAACAAACCGATGATTTCAAAATCTCTCTTTTTGTGAAGGGAGTAGACATCTTCCGGGCTCAATCAATCGTGGAAAAACAAATTCAAGCCGACCAAGGGGCTATTTGGAAAAGAAAGAACGTGATGAATTTCGATGCGAAAGCGGCTTTGGATTATCGCCAAAGCGTTCTCGAGCTTGTATCGGAAAGAAGAACATCCCTCGCAAAGTTTTCCCTCTACGTGACCCTCTTTTCCGACAATTCCAAAAAACTTATGACCAGTTTCGAGAGTTTGACCAGGATGTTCAAGAACGTCCATCCCTTATCAGGTTACGGCGAACAGAAGAGGCTTTTTCTTTCGACTATCCCGCAGGCAACCGATGAAGCTGGACATGAACACCTTCAAGCCACGGCTGTCATCGCAAACGCGATCCCCTGTCTTTATGACCCCATTGCAGATACGGACGGTGTCCCAATCGGGAAAACACTTTCCGGCGAAATGGTTCAATTAAATTTGTGGGGGAGGGAAACGGAAAACTGGAACGTCCTGGTAGTTGGGTCTTCCGGCACGGGAAAGTCTTTCAGCATCAACCAACTGCTTATAAAAAACCTGCCCATGAACCCCTACGTCATGATTATCGATAAATCCCAATCTTATAAAACCCTGTGCAGGCTGGCTGGTGGTCGCTATTTGAATTATGACTTGGATAGCTCCCATCACTTGAACATCTTCGACTATCCCCTTGATGAGGTTAAGGCGCTAGACGGTGAAATCGATCCCGATCATATCGCCAACATCATCATGTATTTGGGAGTAGTCCTTGCGAATATCAAGGATAACCGGATTGAGGAAGCCGAGGAGTTGGACAAAGCCCTTCTCCAAGAAGCCGTAAAACAAACCTATAAGAACACCATCGGGGAGAACAGAGTTCCTCTCTTGAGGGATTTAAGGGAAACACTTTTCAAAATGGCCGATGACAAGAAAGTACCGGCCCAATTCCAATACATTTGCCGGAAACAATCGGAAGTTTTGAAACTCTTCACCGGAAAGGGAATGTACGCCAACCTAACCGACCGGGAATCGACCGTCAACGCGGACAATTCATTCATCGTTTTCGATACATCCGGGATAAGTGATAACGACAAAAAGGCCGTAGGATTGGCGGTCTTTGTTATCTCCAATTACTGCCTTAATAAGGCAAAGCAGAACAAAGAATTAAACCGCCTTTCCCAATTGGCGATGGATGAATGCTGGTATTTAGCTCAGTATCCCGCAGGCCTAGCCTTCCTATTAAGAATCGCAAAGACCGCCCGGCATTTACGGCTCCAACCCATTTTCGCCACCCAAGAAATTGGAGAGTTTTTCGGGGTGAAGGGTGTTGAAGCAATCCTCAAGAACACTTCCACAAAAATACTCTTAAAGCTGGTCGGGGACGACATCGACCACGCAAAAGGACTCCTTCAGTTAAATCCAACCCAAGTTGAGAAGGTGATGAACCTCCATTTGGTTAAGGGTGTCTATTCCCAAGCCTTGATCCACCAAACTCTTCGGCAGGGAATCGTGAACATTTTTCCCGATGAATTGGCTTATCACATCGCAACGACTTATGGCCCGGAAGCGGCAGTCCGTGACCATTACCTTGAAACCTATTCGAGCGAGGAAGACCCATTAACGACTTTGGGAGCAATCAGCAAATGGATTGAGGACAAGGAAAACAACTGTGTTTTGAAACCAATCGTTAGGGAACAGGACAAATTGCCCATAGTCAAAAAGGCGGAAGAGGTAGTGATGAAATGACGGAACCGAACGAAAAAGATGATTTGAAATTCTTGGAAAAGTTGGATGAGGAACCGAAGAAATCTGGTTACACCCCCGCGATTCTTGTCGCTATTGCGTTTGTTGGGCTTGGAATCGCGACGACTCTTTTATGGGGAAGAACGAAGATTTTGAATTCCCCTAAAACCGACGTATCGAACACAACGGATCAACAAGCGGTAAGCCAGGAGGCTCAATATTCCGACATCATAAACTTCGCCGAAAAATTCACAATCATGGTTTTCAACGTGAACTATACCGATATCAACCACCAGGAAGACAAAGTGGCAAACCTTATGAGCGACAACATGATGTCTTACTACCAGGATGCTTTTCTTGACCCTAAATGGATTGCCTTCATTACAGACAATAAGGCCTATGTGACCTACCAGGGAATTGAACGGTCAACGGTCGAGAACACCGATGGAACCCACTATTGGGTCCGGGTGATTGGTAAATGCCTCTACAACTCCGATACCAGAGGGTTTGGCTCCCAGATTGAATTGCCGTTTCACCTGGTAGTTGTCGTCAAGAAGGACAACGGAAAACTAATCATTACGGATTTTCAAAGGTTATAGCGATGGAAGATCTTATTTTACGGATTAATCCTCAAATTGCTCGGCGCTACCTGCAAGCGGCCAATTTTTACTTTGTGACCGATAGTTATCTTGATGCTTTGAAAAAATTTGAAGGCCTTTTGGTTGGACACGAAAAGGAAGGGTATTCCGAAACGCCTTGGATATATGCCAAGTTCAAAAAGCCTAACCTCGTTTTAAAAACCATAAATCGAATCAACGAATTCTTTCCAACCTTCACAAAAAGAATTGCCTTTGTCGCTAGAGCCCAATTTTTACTTGGGATTTACCTGTTTTATGTCAAAGACGACCACGGAAAGTTAATCATCACGGATTTTAAAAGGCTTTGATCGATGGAAGATAACGTATTGCAGATAAACCCGGAATTAGCCCGAAGATGCCTTCAATCTGCCCATCTATATATGGAAACAAACCGTTACCGTGAGGCCTTGAAGCTTTTTGATGACGTTATTGGCAAATACCAACCCCAAAACATTGAAGCCCATCTGGAATCGGCAAAGATTTATGCCAAGTTCAAAAAGCCTAATTCCATATTAAAGGTAATAACCCGTCTCCATAATTTCGCTGAAAAAACTCCCGAAAGTCTTGTCTTGCTTGGTAGAGCCCAATTTTTTCTTGAGCTTTATAGCGATTGCGAAGAAACGCTTAAAGAAATCTTTTTCAAGACGAGAGACTTTCCCGAAGCAGTCGCCTTGGAAGGGGAATTGTGTATCCATACCGGGAAATACGAAGCCGCGATCGAAAAGTTTGAAAGTTTAAGCACTAGATATCCCAAGAATTACAACTATCTAGCCCTTTTGGCCCTTGCCCAATATGTAGGCGGACGATACCACCGAACAATTACCAATTGCACCACGATCATGAAAACCGGGTTTGCCGATCCCAAAGTCACGAAATTGTACGAAATGGCGAGAAAAAAGAAACGCCGCGAGGCTTTGGGAAAGTTGAGGAAGGTTAAACCCCTCAAGTGGCTTTTTGCCCAATTGTTTGACCCGTTTTTGGAAAGCGAAATGCGGGCTGAATCTCAAAGCCAAACAACACATGAAGATCTTGTTCAAGAAACATTGGTGGACCATAGAACGGGCCTTTTTAATGACCGGGCCGCTACACAACAAATACCCGCCCTTGCCGCCCGGAGGAAGTCCCAATTCTTCTTGACCATGGCCGATATCGACTTTTTCAAATCTTTCAACGACGTCCATTACAACCATCAGGTCGGAAACGCTGTTTTAAAAGCCCTCGCAAAGGCGGGACAGAAAATATTCTCAAAAAACAATATTTGGCGATATGGCGGGGAAGAGATTGTTTGGGCCTTGGACACATCCGAAGACCAAGCAATCGAAAAAGCGGAACAATTCAGGAAGTATTGCGAAGAAAGCGTGGTTGAAGAAGCAAATGAGATTATCAAGAAAGAAGGAATTAAACATTTTGCGGACGGCCTAGATCATAAAAAAGATGAGGTCTTCTATATCTACTATCCCGTAACCATCAGCCAAGCCATTGTTCAATGGGGTGAAGACGGGACAAACCTGGAAAGCGTACTAACGGCGGCGGATAAGGGCCTCTATACCGCAAAGGAAAGCGGTCGAAATGCGGTGGTCTATAGGGGAGCCCTAAAGAGTAGCGGGAAACGCCCTATTAAGTACACTCCTGAAATCCTCGGAATTCTCCATGAACAATCCATCAAAAAAGGTTCGCCCCATTGGTGGGCTCACATTAAAGGTCTTTCCGAGAAGGCACGGGAAGAAGCCCTTGAATACGCAAGGAACACTTTAAGCAACAAGGAGGTACCCTCCAAAAAATAATTTATGGCGTTGGTCTAAAACAAAAAAAGGAGAAAGAACATGGGCTTAAAAGTCAGGATTACCAGGATGTATCCGTATGACGGGGAACACACGAAGGCTTTTGTGGGGGCCAAGGTCCTAATATCCGGGCGTGTCTTTGGTTACAACGAATTGACACTTGTGAAAAAGAAGGAAGGCAATGGTTTGTTTCTTGGTCTTCCCTCAAGACCCGGAAGACAGGAGGGGGAATACCACGACATTTGTTATATGGACCCGAACACTCGGAAGGAAATTGAAAAAATCGCCATTTTGGAATACGAAAAAAAGGTAAAGGAAAACAAAACCTCGGAAAAACAGGATTAAGTGAGAAGCAATTCTTTCCATTTCAAAAACCGTTTTAAGGGTCTGGCGGAGGGAAATCATGTCCGAACGTAGAAGTGGAGACAGGCGGAATAAGATTCAAAATCGCCTTTTGAGCGACAAACAGGTCGCTGAATTGGCAGGGGTTCCGGTCAATACCGTTCGTAAGTGGAGACAGATTGGAACCCTACCCTTTGTCAAAGTCGGTCGTCATCCGAGGGTTTGGATGTCGGAATTCGAAAAAACTTTCCATCAGCCAAAACCAAATGGCCCTTGGGAACAAATCCCTGATGATGGTAAAATGCCAGGTGCTGGGAACATTAGGAGGAAGTTATGAGCAAGCCTAATGTTCATGGATTGCCTTCGCATCTTCGTAAGGATGCGGAGGGTTATTTTTTGGACTACTTTATCCAGGAAGGCGGTTTGAAAAAAAGGAAAAGAGTCCGGTTGGGCCACGTACCTTTGGCCCAGGCCAAAAAGATCCTCGCTCAAAACATGACGGATATGTTGGAGCAAAGGTTTTTGGAGGTTGACCGGAAAAAGGTGACTTTTAACGAAGCCGCCGATTCCTTCTTGGCTTATTCCCAGGGCAGGAAAAAGAGCCACCGAAACGACATTCCAATTGTCGCGAGGTTCAAGGCTTTTTTTGGAAACCGGTACCTGGAAAGTTTGACCCTGGACCATTTGGAGTCGTACATTCTCCGAAGGCAAAGGGAAGGCCAAGTGAACCACAAGGGGAAACCCTTGTCGGGAACCACCTTGAACAAGGAAATCGCCTGCCTCAAGACGATTATCCATAGGGCTATTCGAAACGGCCAAATAGACCGTGATCCGATAGTCGGTATTAAAAAGTTCAAGGAAATTCCGCGGGATAGGACTCTTTCGCCAGAGGAGTGTCAGGGACTTCTCGTGGCTTGTTCCAACCACCTGCGGCCCATCGTCCAATTGGGTTATTCAACTGGAATGAGGTGCGGGGAAATACTAGGTTTGAGGTGGGAGCAAGTGGACTTTAAGAATAAAGTGATATTCTTAGAGGCTTTGGACACAAAGACCCAGGAAAAGAGGGAAGTACCGCTGAGCGAGGCTTTAGTAAGGCTTCTTCAGAATGTTCCCAAGACTCTTGGTAGTCCTTATGTGTTCACCTATAGAGGGAAGCGAATGGTCAGCGTGAAGACAGCTTTCAAAATAGCGTGCCGAAGGGCTGGGGTTGAGAATTTCAGGTTCCATGACCTCAGGCATTGTTCGGTCACGAATATGAGGAAAGCGGGGGTTAGTGACAACGTCACCATGTCGATTCACGGTCATAAGTCAGGCGCAGTATTTAGGAGATATGACCGGGTAGACAGGGAAGACCGCCACAAGGCCCTTGGAAAAGTTGAAAGTTTGATTGACACGCATATGACACTCGTGGAAAATCAGTCTCCCCTTGAAGGGAGTAAGTAATGCAAAACCCTTTTGTGGAAAGGGTTTTGCAAGATGGAACGTAGATTGTAAAAAGTTGAGCTAGCCGCCTTGTAAGCGGCAGGTCACCGGTCCGATTCCGGTCGCCAGCTCCATTTTTCAAATTCATGTTGTTAATAGAAATTAAAAGCCTTTGTTTGCAATGACTTTAACCAGTTTTGCAGACAAGGGCTTTTTCATGTAACGGCAACAAAGCCACTCAAAGAATAACAAGAAGCCCATGACAACCGGTGAAGAAAAGCCCAATGAATAGGTTTCCGGAAGCGGAATTTGCGTCCGGAAACCATGGCCAATGGCCTAAGCCTTAAGGATGACTTTCAAGGCATTTTCTTTCGCCGCGTTGCCGAAAGTGTCATAGGCCTTCATGACGTCGGAGAGGGCGAACTTATGGGTTCCCATCCTCTTGGCGTCCAGCTTCCCGGACTGCAACACCTTCAACAGCATGGGCGTGGTCACCGTGTCCACCAGGCGGGTGGTGATGGCCATGTTGCGGTCCCAAAGCTTTTCCAGGTGCAACTCGGCGGATTTGCCGTGAACCCCGATGTTGGCGATCCTTCCGCCGGGCGCGATGATGTTTTGGCAGGTCTCGAAGGAAGAAGGGACTCCGACGGCCTCAATGGCCACATCCACCCCATCGCCATGGGTCAGCAACCTCACTCGCTCCTCCACGTTCTCGTCCTTGAAATTAATGGTATGGGTCGCCCCGAAAGTGCGGGCCACCTGGAGCCGGTTATCATCCTGGTCGATCAGGATGAGCTGGGCGGGGGAATAGAACTGGGCGGTTAAGAGCGCGGCCAAGCCGATGGGGCCGGAGCCGACGATGGCTACCGTATCCCCTGGTTTCACCTGGCCATTGATCACACCGCACTCGAAGCCGGTAGGGAAGATATCCGACAGCATGACGATGGCTTCTTCGTCGATCCCCTCGGGCGCGTGGTAAAGGCTGTTATCCGCGTGGGGAACGCGGACATATTGGGCTTGGGTTCCGTCAATCATGTTTCCTAATATCCAACCACCGTTGCGGCAATGGGAATACATCCCCTTTTTGCAATAATCGCATTTGCCACAGGACGTGATGCAGGAGACCAGAACCTTATCCCCTTTTTTGAATTGGGTGACGCCAGCACCGATTTCCTCCACGACCCCGACGCCCTCATGGCCCAGGATACGACCATCGGTCACGGTGGGTACGTCACCCTTCATGATGTGGAGGTCGGTTCCGCAAATGGTAGAAGTGGTGATACGGACAATGGCGTCGGTGGTTTCCTTGATGGCTGGTTTTGGCTTTTCCTCCCAAGCCCTTTGACCGGGTCCGTGATAAACCAGTGCCTTCATGGTGGTCGTGGTTTTTTCTTCCTTGATCATCGTCTTCATGGCTACTCCTCCTCTGAACGAATCATTAACTTCAACATTAACCTATTCCTAAAAACCTCGGCTTCATATGACTGAGGTCATACCTTGAGGTGGCCTTGATCCCTATCATGAAATCGAAAGCCTAAAAGAGGAGGATGGTCATGGCGGATTCAAGCGAATGGGTGAAAAGATTCGAGGAAGTGGGTATGCGGGACATCCCGTTGGTGGGCGGCAAGAATGCCTCCCTGGGTGAAATGACACAAAATCTCGCGAAAGCGGGAGTGAAGGTGCCCGAAGGTTTTGCAATCACCTCCAAGGCCTATTGGGATATTTTGGAGCAAAACCGTTTAGAGGGCGCGCTGGATCACCTGGCCGCAGAAGCGGAAAAGAGCCCGAAAAAACTCAAGACCGTGGGAAAGGCCGCGCGGGGTCTCATGCTTCACGCCCAATTTCCCATGGAACTCACATTAGAAATTCGCCGTGCCTATCGGGACCTTTGCGAGAAAGCAGGGGACGGGAATTTGGCGGTGGCGGTGCGTTCGTCCGCTACCGCGGAGGATTTGCCGGACGCTAGCTTCGCGGGACAGCAAGAAACCTTCCTAAATGTCAGGGGGGAAAAGGCGTTGTTGGACGCCTGCCGAAAATGTTACGCCTCTCTCTTCACCGACAGGGCCATCAGTTACCGCATCGAGAAGGGTTATTCTCACACGAAGGTGGCCCTGTCCATCGGCATCCAGCGGATGGTGCGCTCCGATATCGGAAGTTCAGGGGTCATGTTTTCCATCGATACTGACAGTGGCTTTCCCAAGGTCGTCCTCATCAACGCGGACTATGGACTGGGGGAAACAGTGGTACAGGGCGAGGTGGATCCGGACGAATACATGGTCTTCAAACCCCTTTTGGAAAATCCCGGATCTGATTCCTATTCTGGAAAAAAAGCGCGGGGGCAAGAAAGTCAAAATGGTTTACCGCCCGGGGGGAGAGGGCACCCAACTTAAAAAAACCAGTTCGAAAGAGCAAACGAGCACCGTATTGACCAATACGGAAATACTCCAATTGGCCAAGTGGGCCGTTCTGGTGGAAAAGCATTATGGCAAGCCCATGGATATGGAATGGGCCAAGGACGGGAAGACGGGGGAACTTTACATGGTTCAGGCCCGGCCTGAGACCGTCCAATCCCGCAAAAAGGCCGGGGTATTAAAGAAGTATAGTTTGAAGGAAAAAGGCCAAGTTCTTCTGACTGGAATGGCGGTCGGGGACGGCATCGCCTCGGGCCAAGTGTGCCGGGTGAAGAGCGCCAAGGAGATCGCCAAATTCAAGGAAGGTTCCATCCTCGTGGCCGAGATGACCGATCCGGACTGGGTGCCCATCATGAAAAAGGCCAAGGGCATCATCACGGACCATGGAGGCCGCACTTGCCACGCCGCCATCGTGAGCCGGGAGCTGGGCATCCCCGCGGTCGTGGGCACGGCCCGGGCGACCCATATCCTCAAAAGCGGGCAACCGGTCACCCTTTCCTGTGCCGAAGGGCTGCAGGGCGAGGTGTATCAGGGTGAACTAGCCTTCGAGGAAAAGGAGATCCGGCTGGATCAAATGGCGGACACTCGGACGCAGATATTGATGAACATCGCCAGCCCCGACGCGGCTTTCCAGTGGTGGCACCTTCCGGTCAAGGGAATCGGCCTGGCCCGGATGGAATTCCTGGTAAGCGACACTATCAAAGTTCATCCCATGGCCCTAGTGAATTTCCAAAAGTTAAAGGACAAGAAAGCTAAACGGCAAATCGCCGAAATCACCCAAGGCTATAAAGATAAAACCGAATATTTCGTGGATAAGCTTGCCCGGGGACTTTGCCAAATCGCGGCTACCCAGTATCCCTACCCGGTTATCGTGCGCTTGAGCGACTTCAAGACCAATGAATACGCCAACCTCATCGGCGGGGCGCCCTTCGAGCCAAAGGAGGAAAACCCCATGATCGGCTGGCGGGGCGCGTCCCGCTATTACAGCCCTGGCTACCAGCCGGGTTTCGAGCTGGAATGCAAGGCCTTGAAGCGGGCGAGGGAAGTGATCGGGCTGGACAATATCGTTGTCATGGTGCCCTTCTGCCGGACCACGGGGGAAGCGGATAAGGTGTTGGCGGTCATGGAAAGCCAGGGGTTGAAGCGGGGGGAGAAGGGTTTGAAAGTTTACGTGATGTGCGAGATACCCGCCAACGTCATCATGGCCGAGGAATTCGCCAAGCGCTTTGACGGCTTTTCCATCGGTTCCAACGACCTGACCCAATTGACCCTGGGGGTGGACCGGGACTCGGGGGTCCTTAGCAAGCTTTTTGACGAGCAGGACGAGGCGGTCAAGCGTTCCATCGCGGAAGTCATCCGCCGCTGCAGGGCCACCGGCACCAAAATCGGCATCTGTGGCCAAGCCCCTAGCGATCATCCCGATTTCGCGGCTTTTTTGGTGGAATGTGGAATCGATTCCATTTCGCTCAATCCCGATTCGGTGGCGGCGGCTTTGAAAAGTGTGGCGGAACAGGAAGCGAAACAAGAGAAAGGCCGGGGGAAGGGGGCGGCATGAATCGAGATTGGCACTCGCGCCATAAAATGCCGAAAAAGCCGACTGTTGAGCAACGGAAACGATGGCATTTAGGTCACGCCGAACATTGCGGGTGCCGGCCCATTCCACCGGGTTTGTTAAGGAAAGTTGGAAAGATGAAATAACCGAGTCTGAGCCTTTGTGGTTCTTTTTGAAAAGTAAGAGGAGGCGGCTATGAAAACTAAAATGGGAAGCCGATTCGGAAAGAAAATCGAGGACTGGATCGGAGAAGCTTGTTTTGGTTGCTTGGAAAATACCTATATTCCAAAAGCTTTGCAAAAGCAGGTATCGAAACTTTTTAAAAGAAACAGAACTCAGTCCACCCCGAAACCCACCCCTTTAAAGGTTACGACCCGCCCGTTGAAAAACAAAGGGTTACTGGGAATAGGCTTGTTCATTTTTGGGGCGGCTTTAATCCCGTTCCGGTTATTGGCCCAGGAACTGGCGCCCAATCAAAAGTGGATTGAACAGGCCGACGCCGGTTTTGTCTTTCCCGTCAGTACCAATGTTTCATCGGTGTTCAATGTGGGCTTGGGGGGAGACATTCTGGTGGGCTATCGATTCGACCGCAATTTCAGCCTTTCCACGGATTTGGGTTATTACGATTGTGACCAGAAGGGGCCTTCCGGCGCGGCGGCCGGGGAATGGATTTACGTGCCCTTAATGGAAGTGGCACGGTACAACTTCGGTTCCGGCAGGATCCGGCCATATGTCCTTTTGGGGACGGGCGTGGCTTTCAATAATTACCATGAAACCCTCATCAACCTGGGCCAAAGCCTGGACCTCAGCCGAGTGGGAACCGATTTTTTATTGTCTCCCGGCGCCGGGGTCTTGTTTGTGGTTTACAGCGACGCGGCCGTTTATCTCCAGGCGAGGATGGACATGAATTTCACGCCGAATAGAAGCTTAAGCAGCCCCGTGGTGGACAATCCGTCAATTTTTATTCCCGTCAAGGCGGGATTGAGCTTTTTCGTGCTCTGATCCGGAAACTTATGACTGCGGTCATAAAGGTTTTAGCCAAGCCGTCCTAGGATGAGGTTAAGGGAAGAAGAGGTGTTCCATGGCGGATGAAAGAAACTCTTCGGAAAAAAGTCAAACCGGTTTTTTTCAGACGGCGGGGAAAGCCTTCGATTTTTTGGCCGCTATCCGGATTTTTTTCACCGAAATCAAGGAGTCGATCCTACAGCATTGGGATTGGTTCCTTCGCCGGGTGGAGTATCTTTTTGTCGTT
Organism: uncultured Pseudomonadota bacterium; assembly: GCA_963836235.1. Taxonomy (GTDB): domain Bacteria; phylum Oederibacteriota; class Muellerivitia; order Muellerivitales; family Muellerivitaceae; genus CAWJKT01. The sequence continues at coordinate 251,043 of CAWIIP010000004.1, forward strand.
TATTTGTGGATTTCGGTCGGCATTCTTTTGATGGTCCTTGGAATATTCGACCTCTTAATCGACTTCTGCCGGATCTCACGGGGAGTGGTATTTTCTCTCGGCGGATTGTTGATTTTACTGGTCGCGGTCATTTTTTTACAGGCGGCCAAGATGAAAAGACGCGGAAAATAAAATAAGAAGGGGGAATTATGGCACTCAAGGAAAAGGCTTCGGCCGCGTGGAGCGAACTGAAGCAGAAATTGCAGGATAAGGAAAACCGGCGCAGGGTGAAAGAGGAGATTGAGAGGCGGTTGAAGCAGGGACGGGAGGCTTTTGACCGCGTCGAAAAGGAACTCAGGGATCCCGAGAATGAGGCGCGGTTGGAAAATAAATTATTTGACGCCCAGCGGAAATTGAAAAAAGCGAAGGCCGAATTCGCGAAGAAGAAGGCTGAAGCCGTCAATTACACCAAGGACAATCCCGAAAAGGCGCTAGTGATCGCGGCGGCGGCGGGGGCCTTGGCGGGGGCTCTTTGGACAGTTTTAAAGCGAAAAAAATAGGACGGTGGAACCATGATGAAAAACGCGCATAAAAAGGAACCCCGATTCTCCGATGCGGATATTTTAAAGCCTGCGCATCATCAGTTGAGGGAAGCGGCTTATTACCGCTGGTTAGACCGGGGGATGCCTGAGGGGGAAGGACTGGAAGACTGGTACGAGGTGGAGAATAAGTGGAGGGACAATATCGTTCCTTCCCGAAATGATTAAAACAACTTTCAAAAAGGATCGGAGTGAATAACGTAGTAAGAAGCAAGGAGGATGTCATGACGATGATTAAAGAAAGAAAAACGGTGTCAAAGCATTTGGAGACGGGGAAGCCTGTGGAAAAGATGACCAAGGAAGATCTGGAAATGGCGGCTTATTTCCATTGGCTGGGCCGGGGATGCCCCAGCGACGACGCGCTTACCGATTGGATCGCCGTCGAAAAAAAATGGGGGCAGGAAGCTATTTCCGACAAAATGGACGTGCAGGCCTGAAAGCCGGTTAAGGAGGAGCCATGAAAACGGAATTGATGGAAAAATTCAAATGGCGCATGGCCAAGTGGCTTTGGGCGCCGCCAGGAGAGATGCCCGTCTCCGATAAAAAATACGCCGAGTGGATCAAGCCCGAGGGAAAGCCCGTCAAAAACAAAAGACAGCGCCAACCATTGGCGGGGCGCGGAACTCCCCTGGGTGGAACCAGGCCCATCGAGGAATTTTACCATCGGGGCCCTTATTCCCGGCATGAAGCGCGGGCCCGCCATACTCCCAAAGCGGCATTGCCCTTTAGGGGTAAAGGTTTCAAAGTGGAGAGGCGCTCCAATCGGAGCAAAACCCGCAGGGCGGAAGGGAACTAAGTCATGCATCACATCATGGCGAAATTCTGGTGGATATTAGCCGTCCGGGGGATTTTAGGGATTCTCTTGGGTCTGGTTTCCATTGGGTGGATTATCGCCTTGAACGGATATTATCCGGATGGTTTTGGTTTGTCCCTTTTCGCGAAGTGGGCGACGATCGTCGCGACGTTGGTTTTGCTCTTGGGGCTTTACGCTTTTCTGGACGGTTTTTTTGCCGTTCTTTTGGGGGCTCAGGATTATGGGGACGGCCGCCGTTGGTGGACCCTTATAGTGGAGGGCATCTTGAGCATCGGTTTGGGGGTTTTAACTTGGCTCAAACCGGATTCGGTTTTGTTAATGCTCCTCTATTGGGTGGCGGGTTGGGCTTTTCTCACGGGTTTTCTGGAAATTTTCCAGGCTTTTGACTTGAACGAATATAAGGAAAGAAGGCGTCCCCTATTCTTCGCCGGGCTTTGTTCCGTAGTATTCGCGGTGTTGATCCTCGCTTTCCGGGAGGGTGGAATAACGCTCGTCTGGCTGATGGGAACCTATGCCTTCGCTTTCGGAATCCCCCTGCTTGTTTTTGCCTTCCGTTTACGCAGTTTTACCCCTGTTTCCCATCGGACCCGATAACCGCCGGTTCTTTAACTTTCCTAAAAAACCAAAATTTACGCCTTTTTTCTTCAACTTTCCCTTGTGACTTGGCGAAGTAAAACAGTAAAATTTTTCATTCTGTTTTTACCTTCTATCCGGGAAAGTCCTGCCATTGAAGAAACAAAAGAAGGTCAAAAAACCAGTCGTTAAAGGACGAGCAAAACCCAAGTCCCTTTCAGGATTCAAGGAACTTCGTAAGGCCGGAGACCAGGTGGACCGGTTCAAAGGGGTCTTGGAAGCCGCGCCCGACGCCATGGTTATTGTGGGAAAGGATGGAAAGATCATCCTGGTGAACGCCCAGACCGAAATCCTTTTTGGTTACAACCGGGAGGAATTACTGGGCCAACGTATCGAGATCCTCATCCCAGAGCGTTTTCGAGCCCATCATCCGGGCCAACGCGGCGGCTATTTTGTTTCCCCCAATGTAAGGCCCATGGGTCCGGGACTCGATCTTTACGCCCTTCGGAAGGACGGGACTGAATTTCCGGCGGAAATCAGCCTGAGCCCGGTAGAGACACCGGATGGCATTTTTGCCACCGCCGCCATCCGGGACATTACCGAGCGCAAAAGGCAAATGGAGGAAGAGAACCGGCGCATGCAGGAAGCCAGCCGCCTCAAGAGCGAGTTCCTGGCTAATATGTCCCATGAGCTCCGAACTCCCCTGAACGCCATCATCGGTTTTTCCGAACTGATGTACCATGAAAAGGTCGGCCCGGTTTCGGAAGAACACAAGGAATACCTGGGCGACATCCTCACCAGCGCCCGGCATCTTCTCCAGCTCATCAACGACGTGTTGGACCTGACCAAAGTGGAAGCAGGCAAGATGGAGTTCCGCCCTGAAGTCTTAGATTTAGTCAAAGTTGTCCGGGAAGTGAGGGACATCTTGAGGGGTCTGGCCAGCCCGAAAGGCATCCAAGTGGAAGTTCAAATCGACCCCCTCCTCACGAAAGTGGTCCTGGATGGTTCGAAATTCAAGCAAGTGCTTTATAACTACCTGTCCAATGCCCTCAAATTCACTCCTGATCAAGGGCGGGTAACCATTCACCTGAACCCCCTCAACCAAACTATGTTTCGCCTCGAGGTAGAAGACACGGGCGTTGGCATCAAACCGGAAGATATCCACAAACTTTTCATCGAATTCCAGCAATTGGACGCGGGTTCGGCCAAGAAATATGCCGGGACAGGCCTGGGGCTGGCCCTGACCAAACGAATCGTGGAGGCCCAGGGCGGGAAGGTGGGAGTTCGGAGCGAGTTTGGGAAAGGAAGCGTATTTTTCGCCGAATTCCCGATCGAAATGAAGGGGGTGTCCGGTGGCCGGTGAAACCATCCTGATCGTGGATGACAGTCCTATCAATTTGAAGCTGGTAAAGGTGTTATTGATCAAGGAAGGATACCAGGTGCAAACCGCTATTGACGCGGAGGAGGGCTTAAAATCCATCCAGGTTTCCAAGCCCCGATTGATCCTCACGGACATCCAGTTACCCGGCATGGATGGACTGGAAATGACAAGAAGGCTCAAAGCCTCTCCTGAAACCGCGGATATTAAGGTGGTTGCCTTGACGGCTTACGCCATGAAGGGTGACGAAGAAAAGGCCCGGGCGGCGGGCTGCGACGGTTATATTACCAAGCCAATCGATACCCAGGCCCTGCCGGGTTTGATAGCGAAGCAACTCCAAAATGGAAACGGAAAATAAAGTGAGCAAAATCCTCGTCGTGGACGATGACGCGATTGAACGCCGGCTCTTGACCACCCTTCTGGGCAAGGTGGGAGGTTACGAGGTGGTGACGGCCGAAACAGGCCGGTTGGGCTTGGAGCGGGCCGTCGAATCGGTGGAAGCGGTTCTTTTGGACCTTCAACTTCCCGACATGAGCGGCATGGAGGTTCTCCAGAAACTCAAAGCATCACGCCCGCAGCTTCCGGTGCTCATGCTGACCGGGGTGACCGACATTCAAAAGGCCGTGGAAGCCACCCGGTTGGGGGCCTACAACTATCTCACCAAACCTTTTGAGAATGATCACTTGCTCCTCAACGTTAGGCACGCGCTTGAGAAAAACGAGCTTCTGGCCCAAATGGAGGAACTCCGCCAGAGGGCGGGCAAGGGCCCGGCCCTCAGCCGTATCTTGGGAAAAAGCCGTGGCATCGAAGAAGTACTTAGCCAGATCAAAAAGGTGGCCGGTTCCACCCTCACGGTGCTAATTCAGGGAGAAACGGGAACAGGCAAGGAACTGGCGGCCCGGGCACTGCACGAGGAAAGTCCAAGGCGCAATAAGCCCTTTGTGGCCATTGATTGCGGGGCCTTGGCGGAAAATCTTCTGGAATCGGAACTTTTTGGCCATGAAAAGGGAGCCTTTACCAGCGCGGACCGCCGGAAAGAGGGGCAATTGGTTCTTGCCCAGGGAGGAACCCTTTTCCTGGATGAGGTGGGAAATCTCCCGGTCGGCCTACAGGCCAAATTGCTGAGGGTTTTGCAGGAACGTCAGGTGAAACCAGTGGGCGCTGAAAAATCCATTGCCATCGATGTCCGTTTCATCGCGGCGACCAACGTGCCGCTAGAAGAAGAGGCCAAGGCGGGAAAATTCCGACAGGACCTTTATTACCGCTTGGCCGAGTTTACCCTCAAATTGCCACCATTAAGGGAGCGGCGGGAAGACATCTTGCCCTTATCCCAAAAGTTTCTGGAAGAAGCCTCCTTGGAACTCAGGCGTACCGTCGGATCTTTTTCGGGAGATGCCGAAAAGCTTCTTTTGGCTCATGTTTGGCCCGGCAACATTCGAGAACTTCGCAATGTCGTCCGCCAGTCGGTTTTGTTGGCTTCGGGCCCGATTGTTCAAGTAGAACAAATCAAAGATCTTTTAAAGGGAACCTCCGCCTCCCTGGAATCGCCTGGGCCGGTGGAGGTGCCCATCCTGCCGGGACAATCGCTCAAGCAAATCGCTGAGAACGCCGTGGAAGAGGCAGAAAAACAAGCTATTCGGAGCGTTCTTAAGTCCACCAAGGGAAATAAGAGCCAAGCCTCCAAAATCCTCAAAACGGACTATAAGACTCTTCATGTCAAGATCAAGAAATACGGTCTGAAAGCCTCCGAAGAATAAAAGCGTCAAATTAAACACGAATGATCCTTCCGGACGTCGCTGCCTATGGCATGGCCACTATGGCGTTAACGCCATAGTTCCCGCTTTTTCCCCAAGTCCCTCTTCCAAAACACCCTGTTTTTAACCATTTTTCAGCGGCATTGTCTTTGCTTTATACCCAATAGAAGTTATCCAGTTTTCCAGAAAGCAAGGACCTTCAACATGCTGAACGAACCCATTCTTATCGTGGACGATAATTTGATGAACCTGAAACTCGAGAAAAGACTCCTAGAAGCGGAGAAATATCAGGTGCTCACGGCGCAAAACGCTGAAGAGACCATAAAGCTCCTGGAGTTTTTCCACCCTCGGCTGATCCTGATGGATTTTCAATTGCCGGGTTTGGATGGCGTGGAACTTACCAAAAAAATAAGGTCAAATCCCGAATACCGGAAAATGGTCATCTTGATGGTGACCTCTAACGACCAGCAGGGAGACGAAGCCAAGGCAAAAGCCGCGGGATGCGATGGTTACCTGCTCAAGCCCATCGATACCCAGGCTTTGCCGGCCATTATCGCAGGTTATTTGAGGGATGGGCATGGCACCGGCCAATCCGGGAACAAAAAATAATCAATCGAAAGCAGCCTGGAATATTTTGGCAAGGAGGACAATATGCTGACTATCAACAAGAACCGGACGACCTCATTTTCGGCAACGCCCCGCAGTTTTCTCGCCACGACGAATATCTTTAAAGCCGTTCCCGTTGAGGCTTTGAGGGAAATTGAGCGCCGAGTGGTTGAGAAAAAATTCCTCAAGGGCGCGTCTCTTTTTCTGGAAGGCGATCCGGCCCAATATGTGTGGTTTGTCAAGGAAGGACATGTGAAGGCGGTCATCAACGCCCCCAATGGGCGCTGCCAGACCCTTTGCATGGTGGGCCCCCAAAATATGTTTGGCTCCTGCTGTTCTTTAAACGGGAACGCCTACACTTGCAATGGGGTTGCCGAAACCGATGTCACCGTTGTTTCTTTCCCCCTGTCCGATTTCCTCGCTTTGATGGGGCGCTATCCCCAAATTTCCCTGGCCGTGGTGGCGCATGTTTCCAAGCGCCTACGTCATTCCAAGGACATGCAAGCCTTCGAACAGGAAAGCGTCGAAAAGCGAATCCTGCATGTTTTGGTGGATATGGTGGGGGAATTCGGGAACACCATACCTTTGACCCGCCGGGAGATCGCGGAAATGGCCGGCACGACCGTGGAAACTTCCATACGCACCTTTTCCAGGCTGGAGGGGGAGGGGCTGGTTTCCACCGTTCGCGGGAAAATCACCGTTAAAAGCCTTCAAGTCTTGAACGACTATTTGGAAAAGGAGTGATGATGGGCTCTTGGAACCGGAAAGCAAAAACCGACCGTCAGGGCAAAAAACGTTCCGCATTGAAAGGTCTCCTGCGATTCGAGAAAACCGTGCCGGTTTATTCGCCTAAACCGGAGGCCGTAAACCCGCTCTTCTATATCGCCTATTCGGCCGAATTTCCGAAACCGGCCTTCAAGCACGCATAAGAGGGACCCATGACTGAACCTCAGAGCGGTTTGTGGGACAGGATGATCCAGCACCTGCGGGATTATGACCACCGAAGCCTTTCCTTCCACGGTTTAGTTTATCACCTGAAAAAAACGGTCGAAGTCGTGGAACTCGAGGAAGGGGAATTCTTGCGGGGTTGGCGCGGGGTTTGGAACCCTCTCGCGGAAATCGTCCGTCAAAATCCCGCGGCGGATGTCGACCCCATGGAAGTCCAGCCCCGGGTCGAACATCTGCGGACCTTTTTAATTTTCGGAAAAAGTAAATACTCCCCCAAGAACCCTTTCGCGCAACCCTAGAAGGCCGCGGGAAAAACGAAAATCCAAAAAACCTACCCTAAATTGAATCTTGAGTTTATGACAGGGATCATGGCGGCCTTTTTCAAAGGGCGATAGGTTAAAGCCGTGAGATCCTAAAGGAGAGACCCATGAAGCCAAGTCTAACGGGTAAAAAAACCGATTGGGTCCAAACGCTGAAACCGGGCGATGAAATCACCTTGGATATGACGGCGCTGGTCGAAAATGGGCTTGAACCCATGTCGGCTGTTTTGGAGACGGTGGAGGACATGAGGCCTTGCCAATGCCTCCATGTGGTTTTCTGCCATGAACCGCTTGTTCTTTGCAAGGCGTTGGAGGAAAGGGGTTTTGAACATTACGCCCAATGCAGGAAGGGTGTTTGGGACATCTACTTTAGGCAAAAGGATTGCCCCTGCCCCGGACACTTTTAATAAAAATGTTTTTGCCTTAAGTGAAGGTTTTTTTAAGGAGGTCAGTCATGAAAAAGTTATTTTTTCTTTTGGCTTTAATTCTGGCGGTGGGACCCGTCTTGGCGGATGATTTGCATCCGGTGGCGCAGGACCAAGCCATCCAGCAATACCAAGATTTCTGGAAAACCGAGACGCCTGATCCGATGAATCATATCGTTTGGAAGCTTTATGTTTACCGGGCAATTCCGCCAGCCGCAAATCCCAAAAGCGCTTTGGAGTTCCTCGTTGGCGGATTGTCTCCCTACCACAATTATTATGTCCGGCTTAATATCAACCAATTGTACAACTTCCTGCATCCCCTTCCGCAAAGGGGGGATGTCATTGTGGTGAGCGGCCGAGTCCGCGACCACCGGGATTACCACGCGACTCTCCCGAAGAAGGAAGTGATTTTAAAGAGCCTTACCCTGGATTTGGACGACGCGAACGCCGTGCCTAACGAACATTTTGACCCTTCGGTGTGGCCCAGCCCCACGCCTGGGGCCGCCCCAGCAGTTTCACCCGCGGTCGGCAATCCAACCTCGCGTTGAATCTGTTATGGATCGTAAACGAAAATAAGACTTTTCTTTAGCATGAATCTTAAAAGGGGAGGCGTTCGCCTCCCCTAAAAATAAAACCATGGAGGAAGAAATGAAAAAAGTTAAAGCGAGAGCTAAAAAAGTTTATAAAGCCTGCGCTGGATGCGGTGGAAAAATATTGAAAAGCAAGGGAATGATGTCGCGTGGCAAGTTTTATTGCTGTGCGGGTTGCAAATAACCTGCGAGTGAAATTTTGAGGGGAGAGGTCCCTTGGCCGAAGGAAGAGTTAATGAACACTATTTTATGGATTTTACAATTTTTGTTAGCTGGAATCTTTCTGTGGGACGGTTACCTTAAGTATTACAAGCCTGAAACGATGAAAGCGCAGGGCTTGGAGGATATGGGACTTCTCCTCTTCATCGGTTTATGCGAGATGTTCGGGGCGGGGGGTTTACTTCTTCCCGCCCTCATGCGTGGGATTTCCTGGCTAATACCTTTGGCCGCATTGGGGATCGCCATGATCATGATTCTTGCCGCCCGTTTCCGCCTAAAACGCCATGAAGCCAAGGCCGCCGGGCTCACCTTCCTCCTGCTGTTCCTGTCGGTTTTCGTGGCCTGTGGACGGTTCTTTCTTTCTCCGCTGGACTGAAGAGGGCTGATAACGGGTATGATGATCCCCAATCGTCCTTGAGTTTTGGGGGCGGCTTCAGATCAACACGGGGTTTCTGTTTTGCTCGACTACTTGCAGTCCTTACTTACGCACTACGGTTATTCGGCCCTTTTCTTCGTGCTTTTCCTGAACAACCTCGGCATTCCCGCTCCCGGGACTTCGATCCTTTTGGGGGCCGGTCTTTTCGTGGGGAAAGGGATTCTTTCTTTTTGGATGACGGTCGTCACCGCCACGGCAGCCTGTTTCCTGGGAAGCAATTGCGGTTATTGGCTGGGCCTGAGGTTTGGACTCCCTCTTTTGGGCAAGATCCATTGGCTCCACCTCACCCATCAACGGATCAAGCATATGGAACGGTTTTTCAAAAGGTACGGACCAAAAGGTGTCTTCTTTGCCCGGTTCGTGGCCTTTCTTCATCCGCTCATCGGCCTTATGGCAGGCGTCGGAAAAACGCCGAAAGGTCCTTTCCTCATTTACAACCTTGCCGGTGCGGCGGTCTATAGCCTGCTTTATACCCTGGCGGGGAATTGGTTCGGGTCCAAATGGGGGCTCCATAATGTCTGGATGGTTCATATGAGCTCTTACATCCTTTTATTGGTGGTCGTCCTCATTCTCTTGAGTCTCTTTTGGCGCTATTCCATTCATAGTTTTTTGGGTTATATATATTTCAAAAAAAGGCGCCGGTAGTATCGGCCAGGTACCCCTTAGCATCCTACCGGGCATCCAAAGGGCTAAATAGGTTAAACTGTCGCTTCAACCTATGGATCGTATTGGCTTTGGTTTTTTTTATTTCTTGAACCTTCTTTTTCCTCGTGGACTTCCAGGATGGGCTCGATCCTGGCAAACTCCTCAAGGGATATCTGGTGGGGCTGGCCGCCGGAAACCTCAATCAAGCAGATGGGTTCTTCCGCCGAACTGGAGATGGCTGAAACCTGGTCGAGATTCAGCCATAAATTCTTATTGTCGATCGTCTTGACGTGAATGAAGGGCATGCTTTCTCCTCCTCAAGAAAGCAGCATTCCGCCGTCCACGACCACCAATGCGCCGGTCATGTAATTGGCGGCGCCGGAGGCCAGGAACAGCACCACTTTGGCGATGTCATCGGGAACCCCCATGCGCTTGAGGGGGATCCGGCTCATGAAACCGTCCATCATTTCCTTCATTTGGGCCGGCGTCATACCGCTTCCCGCCAGGGGTTGGGCGGTGCCTTCGGTGTTGATCCCGCCGGGCGCGATGGCGTTGACCAGGATGCCATGGGGGGCCACTTCCACCGCGAAGTTCTTGGTGAAACTCAGGACTCCGCCTTTGGAAGCGTCATAGGCCGCCAAGCCCACCATGGAAGGGTGGACGCTGTCGATCGAGGCGATGTTGATGATCCGGCCCCGGCTTTCCTGCTTCATCATTTGGAGCGCCGCTGCCTTGGACAGGAAGGCCATACCCCGAAGGTTGATGGCGTAAACCTTGTCGAAGAGGGCGGAGTCCATTTTCAGCATCGGAACTTGGGGGTAAATACCAGCGTTGTTGACCAGAATATCCAGTTTCCCGAAATCACTCACGCAGGCCTTTACTGCCTTTTCCCAACTCTCGTCCTTGGATATATCCAGAGCCAGGGTCCGCACCTTTCCCTTTTTTAAGCGGTTTGGCACGTTCTCCAGGGCTTTTGGATTCACGTCAACCACCATCACTTCGGCACCCGCTTCCACCAACCGTTCGGTGATTCCGAATCCGATACCCAAGGCCCCGCCAGTGACAATGGCGGCTTTTCCTGTTATGTCAAAAGGATTTGTGTTTTCCATGACCGACCTCCAAACAATATGCTTTCAACTTATTTATTAGGATGCACCCAGAATAATTTTGCCGCTATGACAGGGGTCATGTTGCGGACTACCGAATCCCGAACTTTGAAATTATATGAGCCCTGTCATGCGTGAAATCTCAAGGAATAAAGATAATGATTAATCAATAGGGGAAAGAGGGGCCTTGGGTTGAAGGAGGAGTGAAATGAAAGTCGATCCAGCCCAGGCGGTGGGGCAAATCGCCGTCGAATTCAAGGAAGCCATTCCTGTTTTCGAAAAATTCAACATCAATTATTATAGCGAAGGCAATAGGACTTTGCGGGAAGCCTGCTATATCGCGGGTGTGCCGATGGAGAACATCGCGGCGGCCTTGGAAGAAGTCCAGCACCGCCACCAGGAATGGTACAAGCAGGAACCGGACTGGTGGAATGAGTCCATGGCGGATTTGATCGTCTATATCGTGGGCGTCCACCACGTTTATACCCGTGGGCAACTGAACCGAATCGAGGAAATGCTGGATGCCCTGACGGCGAAGAAGGGCAAGTCGAACCCCGAGCTGATCGCCGTCCGGCGTCTTTTCCTGAAGATGGCCGAGGACTTGCGGGTCCACCTGTTGCGGGAGGAGGAAACGGTGTTCCCCTACTTGATCCAAGCCGAAAGGGCGGTACAGCGCAATGAGCCCATCCCCCGCCCCTTCACGGGTTACAACAGTTTTACCCATCCCATCCGCGCCCTGCTCTTTGAGCACGGTATGATGGACCGGGAATGGAGGGACATCGTGCAATTGACCCATCATTTCGAGCCGCCCGCCTCCCAGCGTAAAATGCTGCGCCCCCTCTATGAGGCCATGAAGGAACTGGAAAAGGACGACGAAAAGCACATCCACCTGGAAAATAATATCTTGCTCAAGAAGGCCACCCAAATGGGCCTGTTGGATTAGTGCGTACCGCTACCAGCCAGCACGTTGTTAAAGGATTTTCCACTTGCAGGATTTGGTAATAGATTTTCCCATTTCTTTCGATCGAGGGCCCGACTTTTAGCATGATCCATAAAGGACGCTGGGTTGTGGAGGCCCTTTTTCCATGGTTCCCCGGCGCACCCGGTCCTCCGGTTCCCGAAGGGAAATCACTTAAACTTTTCTGCAAAGAGGTTATAAAGCCAGGCGAAGAGAACTCCGCCGATTCCCCCGTCCACCAGGGCGTAAACCAGACCGATCAGGCTTCCCATGGGGCTTATGTTGTAACCCCGGTAAATATGCCCAATTCCAAAGAGGCCGTGGGTCGGCCCCTCAAAAAGAATGACCCACCAAGTCAGGAAGAAAAGCCCTACCCCCCATATTAAACTAAAAGTTAAACCGAATGCTTTGATGTTTAGCCTCATCGCATACTCCTTGAAACGAAAATTACGGACCCAGTTTGTTCCAACGGCTTCTCCGCTAAAGGTACTTTAATAATTACGAGGAGATTATGATCGCTGTCACATCCATGGCATGGCATGGGAATTATCCTGGGACGGTAGGTTCTGGAAGGGGAGTCGAACATGGATTCGAGGGATCAATTACCAACTATTGGTGTCATCACCGAGGTGCAAGGCCCGGTGGTCCATATCGCCTGCCGGACCCTGCCTCCCTTACGGCGGGCCTTAAAGGCGGACCTGGAGGGAGCCACCTGCATCCTTGAGGTATACCAGCATTTGGATGAGAAACACATCCGGGCAATCGCCCTGCACCGGGCCTCGGGCTTGAGGAGGGGATTGGAAGTCACCGACAGCGGCGCCCCCATCCATGTTCCCGTTTCCCCCGATTGCCTGGGCCGGGTGCTGGACATCTTCGGCACCCCACTGGATGGGGGAGCCGCCTTCGTCCCCACGGGATTTCGTAATATCCACGGCGCCCCGCCTCCACTCTCCGAATCCTCCTCCAACCGGGAAATACTCGAAACCGGCATCAAAGTCATCGACTTGCTTTGCCCCTTCATCCGGGGGGGGAAAACCGGACTTTTCGGCGGTGCGGGGGTCGGCAAAACCGTTCTCATCATGGAATTCATGCATTCCATCGTGACCCTGCACCGGGGTGTCTCGGTTTTCGGGGGGGTAGGGGAGCGCATCCGCGAGGCCCATGAACTGTGGCACGAAATGAGGGACGCCGGGGTGATGCCCAAAACCCTGCTGGTTTTCGGCCAGATGGACGAATCGCCGGGCGTGCGTTTCAGGGTCGGGCTTTCCGCCCTGGCTTACGCCGAATACCTGAGGGACAGCCTGCAAACCGAGGTGCTCTTCCTGATGGACAATGTCTACCGCTTCGTCCAGGCGGGGAGCGAAATCTCCGGCTTGCTCGGGCGCATGCCCGCCGCCGTAGGCTACCAGCCCACCCTCATGACCGAGATCGCCGAACTGGAGGAGCGGATCCTCTCCACGTCCCAGGGGGGTGTCACCTCGGTCCAAGCCGTCTATGTGCCCGCCGACGACATGACCGATCCCGCGGTGAGCGGAATCCTCACCCACCTAGACACCAGCGTGGTCCTTTCCCGGTCACAGGCGGGCCAGGGCATCTACCCGGCGGTGGACGTGCTCCTGTCCAAAACCAAGTTCATGGACCGGTATTTCCTCGGCGACCGGCATTATTCCATCGCCCAAACGGTCAGGGAGCATATCGCCCGTTACAAGGAACTGGAGGACATCATCACCATGCTGGGGATCGAGGAGCTGGCCCCCAAGGACCGGACCATCGTGGAGAGGGCCAGGAAACTCCAGCGCTACCTGACCCAGCCTTTCCACGTGACCGAGGAACATTCGGGGATCAAGGGAGTGGCGGTGCCGCTTCCCAAGACCCTTTCGGATTGCGAGGCCATCGTGGCCGGGAAATTCGACGATTCCCCCGAGGACTTCTTCTATATGAGGGGCGCCTTATGAAAACCTTTCAACTTCATTTGATGAGCCCGAAAAGGGAGGAAAGGATCGAGGGCGTGGTGAGCTTCACCGGTCGGGACCTTTCGGGAAGCTTCAATATCCTGGCTAACGCCTCCCGCCGTGTGACCGCCTTGGTATTCGGCCTGGCCCAATACAGGACCGAAGGGGGAAAGACCGAATACTTGGCCTTGCCGGGGGGACTGCTTTATTTCCTCCAAAATGAACTCCGGCTTTCCACGTCGAACTACGCGAGGGATTCCAAATACGAAGCCATTACGGCCGCCCTGGAGAAGGAAGTCCAGGCGGAAGAGAGGGAAATCCTCGAAACTAAGCGAAGCATCCACCGCCTCGACGAGGAAATCCTCAAAAGAATGCTCCATATGGGGAAGGGAGGCGAAGCATGACGCCCCCCAAGGACGTGGAAAAACTCCAGACCCAAGTCCGCAAGGATGTTTCCCGGATCAAGGGGGCCGAAAAGAACCGGCCCACCTTGCTGGCCCAAACCGCCTACCTGGGAACCTTAGGGATCGTCATCGCCCTGCCCATCGTGGCGGGGGCCTATCTAGGACATTGGCTAGATGAGAAACTTTCCGGGTTTTCCTTCAGTTGGACGGTCTGCCTGATCGTCCTGGGGGTCTTTATCGGCGCGACCAACGCCTATTTCTTCATCCGGAGGGGGGAATCATGATGTCCACCGGCCTCTTTCAAGGTGTTCTCATTCATATTGGGGTTTTTCAAATCACCGGAAGCCTGGTGGTGACTTGGCTGATTATGGCCGTCCTCGCGGTGGCCGCTTGGGCCATGACCCGCCGGTTGAAGGACAGCCCCGGAAGCCTCCAGGCCGCCCTTGAGGCCGTGGTGACCTTGATCGAGGACGCGATCGAGGAGGTTTTGCCCGGCAAATCCAAGCTGGTTTTTCCCTTTGTGGCCACCTTGTGGATCTTCATCGGCCTGGCCAACCTGATCGGCCTGTTGCCGGGCTTCAGTTCCCCCACCGGCGACCTTTCGGTGACCGCAAGCCTCGCCTGCCTGGTTTTCCTCTCGGTCCATTGGTTCGGCATCCGGTCGGAGGGCTGGCTGGGGTACCTGAAACACTATACGAGCCCCAGCCCCGTCCTGATTCCCTTCGAGTTGATCAGCGAGTTTTCCAGGACCTTAGCCCTGGCGGTCAGGCTTTTCGGCAACGTGATGAGCCTGCAGATGGCGGCGGCCTTGGTGCTGATGGTGGCGGGGTTCCTGGTTCCCATACCGCTCTTAATGCTTCACATCATCGAGGCTGTGATTCAAGCATACCTCTTCGGGATGCTTGCCTTGATTTACATCGCCGGGGGTATTCAATCGCAGGAACTCCGGCATCAAAAAGAAGGAGGAAAATCATGAATGGAATGACATGGGTTGTCGTCGTCTCAACGGTGGTGGCGGGGTTTGGAATCGCCCTGGGGGCGATGTTTCCGGCCCTGGCCATGGGAAAAGCCATCAGCCAGGCGCTGGACGCCCTCTCAAGGCAGCCGGAAGCGGAAAAGTCGATCACCCGAACTTTGTTCGTGGGATTGGCCATGATCGAGTCGCTGACCATCTATTGCCTGGTGGTGGTGCTCATCATCCTTTTCCGCAACCCCCTGCTCCAGTACCTGCTGAAGCCGTAGGAAAAGCGAGGCCCTTCATGGAATTTAATTGGACGACCTTTCTCTTGGAAACGGTCAATTTCCTGGTCCTGGTTTGGATCCTGGAGCGGTTTTTTTACGCCCCGGTGAAGCGCATCATCGCCGAAAGGCGGGGCGCGATCGAGAAAAAAATCGAGGACGCCGAAAAAACCCGGACCGACGCCGATGAACTGCGCTTGAAGTACGAAAACCGCCTGAAGGACTGGGAACAGGAAAAGGCCCGTCAAAGGGAAGACTTCCAAAAGGTAATGGATGAGGAGAAGAACCGGCAAATGAAACTGTTGAAGGATTCCCTTGGAAAGGAAAAAGAAAGGGTGGAAGCCAGGGAACAAAAGCGACTTTCCGAAATTCTGGAAAAAAATGAAAGGGAAGCCGTCCGGCAGTCCTTGAAATTCCTCTCCCGCATTTTGGAGGCTTTGGCGTGCCCGGAAATCGAGTTAAAAATGATCGAGTTCACCCTGAGAGCCATTTCCGATAAGGACTCCAAGGAAGCCGGGTTGATTCGTTCGGGTTTCGCAGGCACCGGAACCGAAGTGGCGGTCAAATCCGCTTTTGTTTTGAACGAGGATTGGAGGAACCGGCTGGCGCAAGCCTTGAAGGCGGCCTTGGGGAGGGAAGTGAAAGTGCTTTTCGCGACGGCGCCGGAGCTTCTCGCCGGGCTCGAAGTGACTTGCGGTTCGGTGGTTTTACAGGCCAACCTGCGGGACGAATTGCGGGCTTTCGAGGGGGAGAGCGGCCATGAATGACCTTGCCACGTCACCCTTATCCCGCCGTTCGGAGTGGATCGAAAGGTACCGTTTCGCGCCCAGGGCCAGGGAGGTCGGAAAGGTGGTTTCGGTGGGGGACGGCATCGTTTGGATCGAAGGGCTTCCCTCGGCGGCCATTGACGAGGTGCTGGACTTGGAAACCGGCGGTCATGGTCTGGTATTCCACCTGACTGAAAAACTGGTGGGGGCTATCCTGTTCAAACAAACCGAGAATCTTACGGCTGGGACGGGGGCCCGGCACGCGGCCCAGCGGCTGAAAATCCCGGTCGGGGACGCCCTTTTGGGGCGGGTGATCGATCCTTTGGGGATGCCCTTGGACGGGAAGGCTCCTCCCCTCTGTGAAGACGAAAATGAGATCGACGTCGCGTCGCCCCCCATCACCGCGAGGGATTTCGTGAACCGGCCTCTCCTGACGGGAAACAAGATCATCGACGCCCTCATTCCCATCGGGAAGGGCCAACGCCAGCTTTTGATCGGCGACAACGGCTTGGGAAAAAGCTCCCTCGCCATTGATGCCGTGGCCAACCAGAAGGGCAAGAACGTCTTGTGCGTTTACGTGCTGACCGGCCAAAAGCGCTCCAGCATCTTGAATACGATCCAAATGCTCAAGGACGCGGGAGCCTTGGACAACACGGTGCTGGTCGTCGGCGAAGCCACCGCCCTCCCGGGACTGCAATATATCGCGCCCTTCGCCGGATGCGCGGTGGCCGAATATTGGATGAGGCGGGGACGCGATACCTTGATCGTTTACGACGACTTGACGGCCCATGCCGACAGCTACCGGGAACTCTCCCTCCTTTTGCGAAGGCCGCCGGGGCGGGAGGCCTATCCCGCCGATATTTTTTTCCTGCATTCGAGGCTCTTGGAGCGGTCCACCTGCCTGTCCCCGGAATTAGGCGGGGGGAGCATGACCGCCCTGCCCATCATCGAAACCAAGGAAGGGGAAATGGCTTCTTATATTCCCACCAACCTGGTTTCCATCACGGACGGCCAGATTTATTTTGACGCTGCCCTTTTTTCAGCCGGATTTTTGCCGGCCATTGACGTCACCAAGTCCGTTTCCCGGGTGGGCGGGGCGGCCCAGCCGAATGAAATCAAACTGGAAGCCGGGCGCATGAAGCTGGATTACCTTCAATTCCTGGAACTGGAGGTTTTCACCCGTTTTGGCGCCAAGCTGGAGGCGGGTATGCAGAAAAAAATTAACCGGGGCCGCGTGCTGAGGGAAATCCTCAAGCAAAGCCGCCTTACCCCGGTTTCGGTGGAATGCCAGATGGGCTGGCTTGTGGCATTCAACAACGGATTGTTGGATGGTGTCAGCCCGGAGGAAATCGGGGTTCAACTGGACCGTTTATTCCAATGGGTCGGCTCCCGGGAGTTGAAGCTTTCCGACTCCCGCGAAAGGTGGAGCGAGGTCCTGGCGGGTTGGAGAGGGGAAAAGGCGCCGCCATGAGCAAACTTTCCGATCTCAAGGCCCAGCTCCATACCTTGGGGGAAATCAATAGCATCTTGAACGCGATGAAAAACCTTTCCATCGTGGAAATGACCAAAATTTCACGCCTCTTGGCTACCCAAAGGAAGGTGGCGGAAAGCATCCAGGAAGCCTTGGCGGATTTTGAGTCTTTTTACGGAACATTAGGGTCAAACCCGCCTGGGGAAGGGTTGCTTTGCGTCCTGATCGGGTCCGAGCGGGGTTTTTGCGGCGGGTTCAATGAGAAGATCGCGGCCCATTTGGAAAAGGTGGGAGCCGGTTATCTGGCCGTGCGGATTTTGACGGTGGGCCGGAAACTCGCGCTGAAGTTTGAGGGGGACCCCCGGCTGGCGGGGACGATGGAGGGGCCCAGCGCCGCTGAGGAAATTCCCGCGACCATCTCCACCCTTTGCGACCGGTTGAAGGACTTCCCCGGCTTCCGTTGGATGATCATTCATAATGACGGGGGTGAGGCCAATCTGAAGACCCTGGAAACCTGTCCTTTGGAAGTCAGGGGCCAGGAACCCAAGGCCCTCTTTCCTTTTCCGCCGCTTTTGAACCTGCCTTCAAATGAACTGTACCCTTTATTGCTGGAACAGCACCTTTTCGCGGTGCTCTACAGCCTCTTTTACCTTTCTTTCATGGTCGAAAACCGGGAAAGGCTTCGCCACATGGAAGGCGCGCTGGGGAAAATCGAGAAGGATTGGAATCGGATGAAATTGCGGGCGAACGCCCTCAGGCAGGAAGGCATCACCGAGGAGTTGGAGATTATCCTCTTGAGCGCGGGAGACGGGCGGTGAGTTTGTTTTCAAGGCGGTATTTTTAAGAACTCTTTTCATAAATCTATGATGAGAGTCATAAGGTTCTTTGTTCTGTCCTCTTAGACTTAATTTTAGGAGGGCGATGATGAGCCTGATCGAAGCCAAGGACCTTTTCAAAATCTATCACCTGGGCACGAATGAGGTGCGGGCGCTGGATGGGGTTTCCCTGACGGTGGAAGAGGGTGAATTCCTCGCCATCATGGGTCCTTCCGGGTCCGGCAAGTCCACCATGCTCCAAATATTGGGCCTCCTGGACACGCCTGATTCGGGTTCCTATAAGCTGTTGGGAAAGGAAGTTTCCACCCTTACTGAGGATGAACTGGCGGTCATCCGAAGCCAGACCCTTGGCTTCGTGTTCCAGACTTTCAACCTCTTATCCCGCACCAACGCCCTTGAAAACGCCGCCTTGCCCCTGCTTTATGCCGATCCCCATGATCCCCACGACGATCCTAAAATGCTTTTGGAAGAAGTGGGCTTGTCTAAAAGGGAAGACCACCGGCCCAACGAGCTTTCGGGAGGACAACAACAGAGGGTGGCCCTGGCGAGGGCCCTGGTCAACCGGCCCAAACTGATCATGGCGGACGAGCCGACGGGCAACCTGGATACCAAAAGCTCCCTTGAAATTATCGGGCTCCTGGAAAAACTGAACTCGGAAGGCATCACCGTCATCATGGTCACCCATGAGGAGGATATCGCCCGGCACGCCCACCGTATTATTCATATGCGGGATGGGAAAATCGTCGAGGACCTCAAAGGTTCCGGTTCCACCCTCAAAACCGCGGAAGGGCGGACGCCGAAAGTTTCGGTTGAAACAAAGGCCTTTACCGCCTTCAACCCTAAAAGGGTGGAGGAGTATTTTCACCAGGCTTTCCGGGCTCTGATGGCCAACAAGGTCCGGGCGGCCCTTTCGTTCCTGGGCATCCTCATTGGGGTGGGGGCGGTTATCACCATGCTGGCCATCGGGACGGGTGCCCAAAAATCCATGCAGGAGCAAATGGCCTCCCTAGGAACTAATTTAATCGTCCTGGTTCCGGGGTCCATCCAGGTGGGGGGAATCCAGCAGGGGACCGGCTCCTGGAGCCGCATCCTGCCGCAATACGCCCTGGCCATGGCCGAGGTTCCCATGGTCAAGGCGGTAGCCCCCGAAGTCACGGGGCGGGTCCAAACGACTTACGCGGACCAGAACTGGAACACCCTCTTGAGCGGCACCGCGCCCAGTTACGCCGAGATGAGGGATGCCGAACCGATCTACGGGCGTTTTATCAATAACGACGACGTGGCCCGGCGCAAGAGGGTATGCCTGCTGGGCATGACGGTCATTAAACAACTTTTCGGCAAGGCCAATCCCATTGGAGAAGAGATAAAAATAAACCGGGTGAGTTTCCAGGTGATCGGGATATTACCGGTCAAAGGCTCCAACGGCTTCCAGGACCGGGACGACCTGATCCTGGTGCCCTATACCACCGCTATGCACCGCCTTTTCGGAAAGCTTTACGTCAACCAGGTGGATATCGAGGTGGACAAACTGGAAGATACGGACGCCTGCGGGGACGCCGCTAAGGCGTATATGATGAAACTCACGAACATCCCCAACCTGCCGGGCAACGAGAACGCCTACATGGTCCGCAATATGGCGGACATCCAAGCCATGTTCACCAACATGACCAAGATTATGACCCTGCTTTTATCCTGTGTGGCGGCCATCTCGCTGTTAGTCGGGGGCATCGGCATCATGAACATCATGCTGGTTTCGGTCACCGAGCGCACGAAGGAAATCGGCCTTCGCAAGGCCATCGGCGCACGCCGCCTGGACATTCTCTCCCAGTTCCTGATCGAGGCCATGACCATCAGCCTCATGGGAGGAGTGGCGGGAATCCTGGTGGGATGGGGTTCTTCCATCGCCATTTCCCTCTTCGCGGGATGGCAAACCATTATTACGCCCTTCTCCGTCATCATCTCCACCCTTTTTTCGGCGGTGGTGGGAATCGCGTTCGGCCTTTGGCCCGCCTATAAGGCATCACGCCTGAGCCCCATCCTGGCTCTTCGTTACGAGTAGGCTCGAGGCAAGAGCCGACTGGTGATTTAATCGCGGATTTTAAAAACCAATTTTTTGAATGTGATTCCCATCATAGTTCTATTTCCGGTACTGTTGT
The DNA here is from genome assembly GCA_963836235.1 of uncultured Pseudomonadota bacterium. GTDB lineage: Bacteria > Oederibacteriota > Muellerivitia > Muellerivitales > Muellerivitaceae > CAWJKT01. The sequence continues at coordinate 271,218 of CAWIIP010000004.1, forward strand.
ATCAATAGAACTGTAGAAGGTGTTCCAAGGTGAGGCACCCCTTGGGTGCGGCGGGGACTGAGGTCCCAAACCGAAAAGGAGCACCGCCGTCGAAAGCTGGTGGAACTGGTAAGGGTTCCGGTTTTAAGCGCCTTATAGGCCGCTGCGGGGACTGAGGTCCCAAACCGTGAAGGAACCCGGCCTGGCGAAGCCGGTGAGATCCGCGGGATTTGGATGTCAACGGTTATGGCTTCTTGGTTGAGGTCCTGAAGCTGGGACTTTACGAAGTATTTTTTGGAGGTATGTCGGAACAATCGTCGGAAAGGTTCACGGGTTGCGTTTCAATGACGCGGGGCAAAGGCCCAAAACTAACAAAGAACCTTGCTGAAGATGTCGCTGATGGTGGTTGAAGCCCCGGGGTACAGGGTCCCGGGGCTTTTTTATTTATGGGCAACGACTCCAGGGTTCTTGCCTATAAAACCTCGAATGTGACCCCGGTCATGTCCCATGTGGAAGATGAGAGAGAAAATTACATAGAGAAGTGAGAAAGAATTTATATTTCACGGGCTTTTTGGATTGAGAGGGAGCCATGAAAATCGGAAGAAAAAACTGGGGCGCAAAGCCTATATTCAAGAACCGGGAAGAAGCGGCCTATCTCCTGGCTCGGAAACTATCGCCCTACCGGAAATGGAATCCCCTGGTCTTGGCGGTGCCCCGGGGCGGCGTCCCCATGGGAAAGATCATCGCCGACGAACTTCATGGGGAATTGGACGTGGTTTTGGTCCATAAACTTCGCGCCCCAGGTGACCCGGAATACGCCATTGGAGCCGTATCCGAGGGAGGAACCCTTTACCGTCCGCCCTTTCCCCAGCATCATTGGATCCCCAAGGATTACCTGGAACGGGAAATCCAAAATGAGCTTCACGCCTTGGAACAGAGACGAAAACTTTATACACCGCATCATATGGCCCATAGTCCCGCCAACCGGATCGTCATTCTGGTGGATGACGGCATCGCCACGGGTTCCACCTTATTGGCGGCTATGGGGGAATTGGATACTCATAAGCCGGCCAAAGTGGTGGTAGCGGCCGCGGTGGCCCCTCCAGAGGCCGTTGAGAAATTAAAGACGGAAGCGGATGAAGTGTTGATTTTGACCGTGCGTCCTGATTTTCAAACGATCGGTGAGTTTTTCAACGACTTTTCCGAGGTTCCTGACACCGAGGTCATCCGGATATTGGCGGAGGAGTCGCGTCCAAAACCGGTTTTTTCGGTGGACGCCATTCCTTTGCGAGGGAGAATTCGATGAGCGAGCATTACGCCTGGGAAAAACCTTTCTTCAAAAACCGGGAGGAAGCGGCCGAGCTTCTATCCGGAAGGCTGGTGGATTACAAAGGGCAAAATCCCTTAGTATTGGCCATTCCCCGGGGAGCGGTACCGATGGGTCGGATTATTGCCGATAGCTTGGGCGGGGAATTGGACTTGGTCCTCGTTCACAAGGTGGGGTCGCCCGAAAATCCGGAATCGGCCTTGGGGGCGGTGGGGGAAAACGGGGAATTTTACGAGGCGCCCTTTGCCCGGTCCTTGGGCTTTTCGGAAGAATCGCTTCAAAAAGAAATTCGGATTCAAACCGAAGCCTTAAAACAAAAACGAAAGTTTTATCTTCCCGGCAAGCCCATTTACAAAGCGGAAGGGAGGGTGGTCATCCTGATGGATGATGGAATCGCCACGGCTTCCACCGTCATGGCCGCCATCCGGGATATTCGCCACAAAGGGCCCTTAAAGGTGGTGGTGGCCTCGCCCGTAGCGCCCCCGGAAGCCGTGAATATCATCCGCCAGGAGGCCGATGAGTTGGTGATATTGACCGTCCAAACCGATTTCGCGATGGTCAGTGAATTTTTCGAGGACTTCCGGCAGGTAAGCGACGAGGAAGTGTTAAAAAACCTAAAAAGCGTGGCGTCCTCTATCGGAAAATAAAAATTTATCAACAAAACCCACTTGTTGAAAAGACCCGTCAATTATTCACCGATTCCCTGGCCGCGAGGATTTCAGCGGGAACATAAGAACAAAAGGGGTCGGCGCCCATCACATCCCCGGTCAAGGCGTAGGCCCTGGCTCTGGAGCCGCCGCAAAGGCGGCGGTATTCACATCTTCCGCATTTGCCATTGAGGGAGTCCGTGTCCCGCAGTTTTTGAAAGAGGGGGCTTTCCCGGTAAATCTCGTTCAGGGGCTGGTCCTTCACGTTGCCGGCGGAAAGGGGCAGGAAACCGCTGGGGCAAACATCCCCCTTGTGGGAAATAAAAACGAACCCCCGGCCATCACCCACCCCACGGGCGGTCCTCAAGAGAACCGGATCGGGTTGAAACTTCAGGGCTTCGGGAAGCTCCCGGGGCGTTATTCCATAATTCTGGAGGATCACCCTGCGAAAATGGTGGGCCTCGGTGGTTTTGATGTCGAACCAATTCATCTTCAAGATGTCATAAAGTTGGTTCAACACCTTTTCGGTTTCCTTGGCGTTCAAGGCTTGGCTTTTTTGCGCGCGGCCCGTTGGGACCAAGAAAAAAACAGACCATAGGGCGATGGAGAAGGGAACGATGGCCCTCGAGATATCCCAAACCTGGCCCTGGTTGTGACGGCTAATGGTGGTGTTGATTTGAAGCTGGATGCCCAGTTCCCGGATTTGGCGGGAGGCTTCCAAAAACCGGTCAAAAGTCCCGGGGACGCCCCGGAAAGCGTCAAAGGTGGCGGCGTCGGCTCCATCCAGGGAAAGGGAAATGCGGCTCAAGCCCGCGTCCCGTAATTCCTTGAGACGGTCATAAGTTAAAAGCGGAGTGATGGAGGGGGCCAAGGCGAAGTTCATCCCGCGTTTAGCGCATTCCTTGACCAGCCGGGTCAAGTCCGGCCGTTTTAAGGGGTCCCCGCCGGTCATGACGAAAAGGGGGACACCCCAGTCGGCCAACTGGCGGATCAAATCGAGGGCCTGCTTGGTATCGAGTTCACCGGGATAGATTTGGGATTGGGCTTCGGCCCGACAATGCACGCAGGCCAAATCGCAGGCCCTCGTCGCTTCCCAAATGGCGATATAGGGGCGGTCGGCGTAACGGGCGGAAGGTTTTTGTAAGGTGGAGGATTTTTCCATTTTGAGCTCCTATGTGTTGAAGGGTTATCAACAGGTTTCAATTAATTTAAGGGACTAAAGGAGCCGCCAGTATGATGCCCGTCATAATCCGAGTTCCGAAGCGGTGTTGAGATGATCATGGAATGTAAATAAAAAGGCGGGAAAACATGCGAAAAAGTAAGGGCGATTCGTGGGTTCCGTCCGATGTTTTACGGGAAGTTCGGGGCGTCCTCCTCCTTGTCTTGGGCCTTAACCTGACGATTTGCGTCGGCAAGTTGATAGTAGGTTGGTCCGTGGCCTCCCTTTCTATGGTGGCCGATGGTTTTCATTCCCTGATGGATGCCATGGCCAATGGGTTGGGTTTGGCCAGCGTATGGATCGCCGCAAAACCCGCCGACAAAGACCACCCTTATGGTCATCAAAAGTTTGAGGTTTTGGCGGCCCTGGGAACGGCGGTTTTGATGGGGGTGGCCTGCGTTGAGATTTTGGCGGACGCCTTGAGGCATCTTGGAACAGCTGCGGCCTTGCCCCACCCTAGTCCGCTTTCTTTTTTCGTTATGGGAGGAACGATGGTCATCAATGGCTGGATCTCCTGGTACGAGTCCCGGAAGGGCCAGAAACTCCAAAGCCCCCTTCTGGCGGCAGATAGCGCCCACAACGGAAGCGACTTGCTTTCATCGGCTTCGGTCTTGGCCGCTTTGGCGGGAGCAAAACTGGGTTGGGGTTGGGCCGATTTGGGAGCGGCTGTCCTAGTGGTGGCAGTGGTAGGGAGGGCTGCTTGGGGAATATTAAACCAGGCCCAGCAGGTTTTGGCCGACCACATCATGGTGGACCCCGCTCGGGTTATTCGGGCCGTCAAGGCCGTACGGGGAATCCTTTCCTGCAACAAGGTGAGGAGCCGTGGAATGCCGGGAAATGTTTTCGTGGATCTGCATGTCCAGGTATCGCCCCGATTAACCACCTTGAAGGCCCACGGCCTCACCCATCAGGCGATGGAAGCGGTCAAAAGGGCCGTTCCGGGAGTTAAAGAGGTTTTCGTCCATACCGAACCTCCCGAACTGCCTTCGAAATTAAGGAAATCCGCGGGGATACCTCATCTATGATTCGCGTCATAAAGGGTTTAACGGGAATGACTGTTTAATGGGTCTTTGTTTAGGCATGGTATTTTTTGAAGGACGGCTTCCAAATGCGCATGTTCTTTTTTGAATTTCAAAGGAGTTTTAATGACAGAACCAATGATCATCCAAGGCGGCATGGGAGTGGCAGTCTCCAATTGGAGACTGGCCCAGGCCGTGTCCCGAACGGGACAATTAGGCGTGGTCTCGGGGACGGCCCTCGAAAATGTCCTGGCCCGCCGGCTTCAATTGGGGGACCCGGATGATTCTCTTCGCCGTGCCCTGAGACATTTTCCAAACCCCGCCATCGCCCAAAGGATATTAGACCGTTACTTCATTCCCGGCGGAAAGGCCGAGGGGGTTGCTTTCAAGAACTCGCCCATGTTTTCCCTGAACTCACCCCGGGAGTTGGTTGAGCTGACGGTCGCGGCCAATTTCGTCGAGGTATTCTTGGCGAAAGAAGGGCACCGGGGGCCGGTCGGTGTCAACTATCTGGAGAAAATCCAGCTTCCCACCCTGCCCTCGCTTTATGGCTCGCTTTTGGCGGGTGTGGATTATGTGCTGATGGGGGCGGGAATACCCCGATCCATTCCCGGCATTCTGGATCAGCTGGTTTTGCACCAGAAAGTATCCTTGAAGATCAATGTCCATGGCGCCGCCGCGGAGGACGATTATCAGGCGACCTTCGATCCGAAAGACATCATTGAATCGCCCGGCGCGGTCTTGAAAAGACCCAAATTTATCGCCATCGTCTCCTCCGAAGTATTGGCCATCAACTTGGCCCGAAAATCATCCGGAAAGGTAGACGGGTTTGTCATTGAGGACCCCAGCGCTGGGGGACACAACGCTCCCCCAAGAGGGCCCCTCCATTTAAGCGACAAGGGCGAACCGCTTTACGGGCCCAAGGATAAGGTGGATTTGGAAGCCTTCCGAAAACTGGGCTTGCCTTTCTGGCTGGCCGGATCCTGCGCCGATCCCAAAAAACTCAAGGACGCCATTTCCCAAGGCGCCACCGGTATCCAGGTAGGAACCGTATTCGCCTATTGCGAGGAATCGGGGCTTATGGACCGGATCAAACACAGAGTTTTGGCGAAAACCTTGAGGGGAAGGGAGGAAGTTTTCACCGATCCCCAGGCTTCTCCCACGGGCTTTCCCTTTAAGATTGTGCAGTTTGGAAGGAACCCTATCCGAGGAGAAAGAATATAAGGCCCGGCCAAGGGCCTGTGACCTGGGTTACCTTCGGACCGCCTTCAAGCGCAAAGACGGGACGGTGGGTTACCGCTGTCCGGGGGAACCGAAGGGAAGTTTACCTCCAAAAAGAGGGCAAGGAAGAGGATATGGATGGCCGCAAGTGCATCTGCAACGGCTTGATGGCCGGCGTCGGGCTAGGCCAAAAACAAAAGGGCGGATACCAGGAAAAGCCTTTAGTGACCTCGGGGGACGACCTTGCCCGCATCGTCACCTTCCTCAAGGGAGACAAACTTTCCTACAGCGCCCAGGATGTCATCCAATACCTATTGGGGGCTTTTACGGTGGGGTTAGGACCCGTCACCGCTTAAGTGTTTTCGGCTTCTCCCGCAGACCCCTATCGGCCAGCCGGGAGGTACGATACTCGAAATACCTCAAATTCCCTTATTTGAATTGTTAGCGTCGCTAACAATTACCCCCCCTATTCTTCCAATTTCCACCCTGTCCTCCGGCTTAGGCCAAATTCCCTTATTTTAATTGTCCGAGTGTCGGACAATTAAAACCCTAGCTCCGGGGTTTAAGAGGGGAGGGAACCCCGCTACCCGGGTTACCTCACCTCAGAGCGGCCAGCCGGGAGGCTCAATCCCCGTAATACCGAAAATTCCCTTATTTTGAGAATTGCAAATTGCAAGAACTGCCACCCCTATCCTTCCAATAAATGGCAACCAGACTTTAAAAAGTTCCCGCGGGGAACTTTTGGCTCCCGAAAGTTCCAATTTCTTATTCCGGTGGAACATAGCTACCCAGCCACCCTATCCTCACCCGTCTATCGGACACTATCGGACAACGTGGCCGATAGTGTCCGATACTGTCCGATAGAAATGCCCCCTTTTTAAGGGTTTCATAAAGGCCATAATTCTAACGACCATAATTGCCGTGACTCGGATAGGATTATGGCCGTTATGGGAATGATTTGGCCGATAGACGGACAGGGCTTGGCCCCTGTGCCGAAACCACCAGTTGAGGCACTAGCTTTGGGTGCGCCAGGCCATAGGTAAAAAAGGCACGGTGCTGTTCCGGTTGAGAATGCGAGGGCTTTGTCTGACACTCCGTAGGCCAAGGCATTCTGTATAGCCCCCAAAGGGGATAGAATCAGATCGTTTCAAGAGGGCTTGGAACGAAATGGAAAATGGAAGCCAGGCACCTTTTTTTTACAACATGCAACGATTTACGTACTTAATGGGACGAACGCGTCCAGAGGCAGTGAACGCATAGATTTCAAGGACTTTGGGGGCCAAGGAAAGGTTCTGGGAATAGCCAAGGGGAGATTCCGGGCCATAAATTTCCACGAATTCCCTTGGTGGAGTGTTGCAAACTGGTTTGAGGTGACCGTAAAGCCTTCAAAAAGGAATTTTTAGAGGTGCCCTTAATAGATAATTTTAAAAAAAAGATAAGAGATGCGTTGCATAAAGGCGAATAAAAAAGCTCTGCTCCTTTCTGGAGTCAAGGGGGCCAGACATATAGATTGTACTTTAGAAATTGCCCTCTCCCCCATGCGGTCCGATCTCGTTTTTCTTAGTTATTCTGGGCGTGTCATCTTGTTCATTCGGTAGGATAATCATCCAATTTTGAATCATCTTTAAAGCGATCTATATATGAGCCCTCAAGAAAAATCTAAAGCCGAAAATGGAATTTTTGCCTCTTCGGAAAAATCCAAACGAACCATGAAATTTATACCTTTTATTTTTCTAGGGTATTTAGCATTTGCGAGTTGGGGAGTGTGGGTGATCTATGAAAGAGTTGGCGCCACCCCCAGGGTTATATTTCTTGTTTCCTTGAACGTTTTAATGTTTTTTTATTTATTCATAAGTATTTATGGTTTTAAGAATCGTCAAAGACGTTTTGAACTATCTTCTGACGGACTTACTTGTGTTGAGGGAAACGGGGAAAGAATAGTGGCTCCATGGGATCAGATTGGGCAGTTAAAGGAACCCATGGACGGAGGGGGCTTTAACTCTGTTTGACAAGGCTGGCAAGAAGATTTTCACCATTTCCACGATGCTAGTGGAGGGGTTTGAACAACTTAAAAATCGGGTTTATGACGAATTCGACAAAAGGAATCCCAAGTCTAATGCAAATGTTTTGGTTTATCCCATGGCTTCATCCGCTCGGACAATTTTCATGTTCGGCGGAGTCTTTTTTCTCCTTTTCTTTATTTTCACGGTTGCGGATGTTGTTTATGAGACCTTCCATCCATCATCCCATATTGCTCATCCATGGGTGATGCTGGGGATACTTTACGTTGGATGCCCTTTTTGGGCAGGGTGTGCTTATTACTGCCTCATTCATGGATTGAAAGTCAGCAAAAGTAAGATTGAACTGAGCGACGCGGGGATTGCCCGTTTAGAAAAGGATGGCAGTAAGGTTTTTATCCGGTGGGATGATGTGGCGAGGCTGACGAAAAGGGAAAGGATGAAACAGATCGGGGTTTACGGCCTTTCTGACAACAAGAAAGTCATGGTCGACTTTCAATTTGAAAGGTTTGAACAAATTAGAGACAGGATTTTGAACGAGTTCGAGAAAAGATTCAGACTTCCCTCCATGCCGGTGACTTATGGGTCCCTCCCGGTGTTTCCCAACTCTCTGCCTTTTTTATTCATCGCTACCTTCGTTGGCTTAATTATATTGGCTTGGGTGAACGACACCCGGCACCAGACTTGGGCCTTTGTGTTCATTGAACTCATGCTTATAATTTTTTACGCGTTGATTCTTTACGGGGAATCCCGTCTTGTAAAAACTATCAGCTTGGACGGGCAAGGTTTGACGCTTTATAAGGTGTTCGGAAAAATATTCATTCCTTGGGACAAGTTGGTTGGAATCGATCAAGAATCTAAAATGGTTCAACATGGCCGGTACTTTCTAGTTAAATTAACTGCGATGGATGGGAAATCCTATCCCTTTGACGACCCCTTGGCCCGCCGACTTGAAATTTTTATTACCCTGAAAAAACTATTGGAAACGAAGAAAGCCAAGTCTGGTTAGAAAATTCCACAAGGGTAAAAAAAGTTATAAAATGCTTTTCCGGCGGTTTGCCAAAACACTTCGCGTGATGTACTCCATGAGGATGGCGTACAGAATTTACTTATATTGGAAGTACTTCTTTGAGTTTTTCCCCGAAAACAACCCTGGGGTATACCGGATTAGTTACGAATGGTGGGAAATTCTTCCGTCGGCGACCTTATGAAGCACGCTGGAAATAAAGGTTTGGTAGGGAACGCCTTCCTCCATCGCCTTGAGCTGGATGGCCTTTAGGTCGTATTCGGAAATCCGGATGTTGATACGCTGGTTTTTCTTGAGCGTCTCCCGGGCATAAGCCTCGTATTTCCTTTTTTCCCCGGAAAGGTTTTTAACGCTCTTCAGCTCGCCGGCCTCGTAGGCCCGGAGGATTTCCTGTTCGTCCTTGGTTAACTTATCTTTCATCTTGTCCACCCCTTTTCAGGTAACGTTGTAAGGCCTTTCGGCTTGGAATGATGGTGATGAGCCTTTGGTTTTCACCGGTAAACTTCCCGCCGGTTGCCGATCTTAACCACCATCACCGATTTTTCCTCATCGTTTATCGAATAGATCATCCGCCAATCGCCCTGTCGGAGCCGGTATCTTTCCTGGCCTTCCAGTTTTTCACAGCCGTGGGGCCTGGGCTGATGGGCCAAACTTTTCAGCTTTTCCACGATCTTTTGAATGTCCCGGGCCGGAATGGACCGGAGTTCTTTCTCGGCGCTTTTTTTAAGCGATACCTTATAGGAGTCCGTCACGCTTAAGGTCTTTCAGGACGGATTCCAGGCTGCGGGAGGGTTCTTTGGAGCGTTTCTCAAAGGCCTCGTAGTCAGCCGCGTCTTCCCGCAGGGAAAATTTCAAAGCCTCATTCACCAGGTAAGAAAGGGTTTTTTCGGAATGGGCGGCCTTAATCTTCGCGGCCTTGAGAATTTTAGGATCCAAATAAAGGGTTGCTCTGGTATTCATGGAATCACCTCCAAAATCAAATTATCATCATGGTGTTATGACGTCAAGGCGTCATTTCCTGAAAAATCAGATTTCTCCCGAGCATCGTCAGCCCGAATCAAAATCCCCATTTGCTCTTCAAAGCCATAATGAAAAAGTTATAAAATACGTCCTGCCAAATAGGATTCAATAAGGGATGAAACATGAGGATGGCGTACAAAGTTTACTTATATTGGAAGTACTTCTTTGAGTTTTTCCCCGAAAACAATCCGGGGGTATACCGGAAAAGTTTTACCTGCATGAGATGGGGCTTGGGGCTGTTTCTTCTTTTCGTTGCCACTTTTATTTGGCCAACGCCCAACTGGCTTTCCTTTGGTTTGCTTTGGGCCGCGAGGGTGGGGTTGGCTTGGCTGGCTTTTGGCATTGGCTATTTGGCCTTTCATTTCGGGAAGGCCTTGATAGAGGACATCCGGCAATATTACTCGCGGAAACGCCATAAAAAGTTGGATAAGACCCGCTTTTACGCCTCGCCGATGAAAAGCCACATCCGCCTTCCGGCGGCGGTGGAAGTTCCCATCGCCCGCATCCAGTTGGGTGAGCCGATTCGAAGATATATCAACCCCGATTCGGTCCAAAGGATGGCTCGTTCCTTGAGCCGGGAGGGGCTTCTCAAACCCATCAAGGTGCGGCCCCTGACGCCCGCGGAAAAGGCCAATGACCCGGAACACGACCACAAGCTGGTCGGCGGGCAGATAAGGGTTCTGGCGGCGCTTCAAATCGGATGGACCCAAATCCGCGCCCATATCCTGGATCTGGGCCCGGATGATGAAGCCTACGAGGCTATATCCGATAACCGGCACCCCCTCACCATTTGGATCAATCAATACGAGGAACTTTGGGAGGACATGAAGAAACATCCCACCCTGACGGCAAGGCGGGCGGCTGAGGCCAACGACATAGACCCGAGCGAGGTTGAGGCTTTGCTGGAGGCGCTGGACCTTTTGACGCCCAGGGCCCGCAAGAGAGTTCGGGAAAGCATCCTGAGCGAGGAGGAGGATTTTATGGAACTGCGCATGGAGCCGATTGATAAACACGAGGCCATCGCCCTAGCGGGTTTGACCGGGCTTTGCCATGACCTGGACCTGACCCGGGAGCTGGTGGAAAGGGCCATCGAGGTGAGCATCAAGGAGGGGATGCAGGCGTTCCATATTTATAAATTAGTGGAATGGATCAAGCAGGGCTATTACCCGGAGGATTACGACAAAGAGAACAATGGCAAACCCCTGCAAAGTTGGAAGGAGCGGGACAGCGCTGAAGCCGAATGGATCAAACCCGCGGACGGTACGACGCTGACCGTGGCCCCCATCGTTGTCAGCCGGAAGCCCGCCGGGGAAGGCGAAGGGTCCGTGGGCGAGAGCGGGGGACGGGAGGAGCGAATACCCACGGAAAATATCCGTGAGTCACCCTACGACCAAAGGGTCGTCCAAGAAGGCGGGTTAAAATCTTACGTCCAATTCATCCACCGGTGCCTGAGGCTCAAGGGCTTGGGGACTTCCCGGAAGAACAATTATGAATGGGGCGCCAGGTCCGTCATGGCCTGGTACGACCCGGCTCAAAACCACCGGTTTCCTCTGTTTGACCCGGGGCCCGGAAGGATCGAGGAGCCGGTTTATGTTTTTTACATCACGAAGGTCGGGGGAAAACCCCTGCGCTGGATCGCCGCGGCGGAGGTAGAGGATATTCTGCGGGGAAACCACATTCGAAGTGAGCCGTTTTGGAAGAAGGATTACACCGAATATGTTCAGGCAGGCATCTTGGACCGGCTGGACAAACCGGAGGGCGTCTGGGCCGGGGGCTCCTGCGGTTTCGTGAAGGTTGTTTATGAGGATGAAAAAAAACCATGAGGCGTCTTCGATCAGGCAATAGCTTAAACAAAAAAGGCCGGACCCCCAAAGGAGACCGGCTTTTTGTTCCTAAACTTTAGTACATCAGCCGGCGCGGGTCGCGCCGTTGGAACTGGCGGAATATTGATTATTTGCCGTTTCTACGGCAATATCGCAAAAAGGAGGCAACCATGAACGCTTCACTGAAGACCACCTTGCGCCTGGACGGGGAACTGTTAAGGCGGGCGAAAAAGTACGCCATCGAGAGGGACGAGTCGCTGGGAGAAGTGATTGAACAGTCCTTACAACTTTTTTTAAAGCAAAAGGGGGTCATGGCAAGGCCGGGAGACTCCCATTTTTACCGCTGGGCGGAAACCTTGGCCAAGAAGAAAGGTTTTTCACACCTTAAGGAAGCCGATGTCGTCAGGCTCGTTAGGGAAAGCCGCGAAGGGGTCAGGTAACATCTTGAGGCAAACAAAAAAGGCCGGACCCCCAACAGGGCCCGGCCTTTTCTTCTTAAACTTTAGTACATCAGCCAAGCCACGACCGACAGGGTATTGTTGTCGGTGGCTTGATCGCCCGCCGCGTCGTAAACACCCGTCGAGCCGGAGAATTTAGTGAAGTAAATGTATTGAAGGCCCAATTTAGTGTTGTACCAGGGGACGAAATTAAGCTCGGTAATGAAACCCTGGGTATCGGGGGTGTTGGTGAGATTGCCCGCGTAAGTCATCGCGTCCGCCGAGCCGGTGGTGGAGAAATAACCCAAGCTCAGGCCGATCTTGCGGTCGTAATAATAAGTCGCGTCCAACTTGACCGCTGTCAGGGTATCGGTGGGGTTGGCGGTGGCTTGAAGGTATCCGTTGGTGTAATCCAAGGTCTGGTTCTCCCAAATGGCTGACCCCTTCAAGGTGAAGCAATTTTGCTGGCTCACGTACTGGTATTGGGCATCGATTCCAAGGTCGTTAAAGTGGTCCTGGGGCCCCACGATCGGGTTGCCATCGGGAATGGAGTGCTCATCCAGGCCGAAAAGGCCGACTTCCACCGAGTTTTTATCAAAATCCTTGGTCAAGGCCACCCGGTAATAGGGAGTAAATCCCTGGATGGCGTTATAGCTGTTCACCGCGGCTCCGCTAAAACCCTGGGGTGCCGAACGGTAGGCGCAAATTTCAGCGTAAAGAAGCTGGTTCCAGAAAACATAGCCTCCCAAGCCGCCGACGTTGGTGCCAAGACTTTCCACCTGGGTGCTGGCAAGCGGGGTTTGGGCCGAGTGCCCGGTGAAATAGGGGAAGGACCAGGCCGGGACGGTATTGAAGACGTCTTGGACGGTCGGATTATTATTGGCGGTCAATCCGTAAACCAAGTCCGTGTTGGCCACCTGGATTCGGTCCGCGAACCTGATGTCGGTGTTATCCGCGCCCAGGGTCCCTGAGGCGGAATCGTAAGTGACCTGGACGAAGGCTCCCATTTGGGGGGAAATCCTACCCGCGTAAAAGAGGCTGAATTGGGAAGGAAATTCCAAACTGCCGCTCTTGTCCGAGGCCATATCGGCGGTCCCGGGACCACCGGCGGAAGCGGAACCGGCTAAAGCCGGATTCTTCACGAAGACATCGGCGACCTGGAGCATGGCGGCCAGGGGCGGGGTGTTGTTGATCTCCAGACGGGTCCCGTCGGCATCCGAGGCGTCCTTCAATTCGTCGGTGTTCGTGGTGGTATAGCCGTTGAGCTTGAAGGTTCTCCCGTAGGTCGTCAATTCCGGGAAAATGGTATGGCAAGCCGAGCAGGACATTCCTGTCTGCCGGGCGAAGCTGGGAAGGGCTTGGGCTGTTGGGGCCAGTCCCGCCATACACAGGGCCATCAGGGCGGCTCCAGTCCAAATTTTTACCGATGTGATACGCATGTCACCACCTCCAAGGTTTTTATTCAACCGACTTTTCCGAATTACTTGTTCATTGACGCGCCACCCGCGCCCGGTCCCTGCTTTTAATTTCCCCAGCCCGTATGTTCCTCGAACTTCTGCTGGGAGATTAAATAAGCGATGATGGAATTCATTTGATCGAGGTCCAGGTTATCCCTCCAACTGGGCATGAAGAGCGGAGGTTCGGGCCCGTTGGGATCGGCTTTCAAGGGAGGGCTTCCGCCTTGGATGGTCTTTACGACTGATTTATAACTGGCTATTACGAGAGTGGGGTCGGATATACCTTCCGCGGTTTTAATCTGGTCTGGGTCCTGGTTTTTCTCCAACACTTTCGTGAAGGCCTCCACTTCATCCTTGTTTTGAAGATTTATTTTCGAGGCCAGGGTGTTCAAGGCCGGGACCGTGCCCCGGGCATAGTTGAAATTGGGGACCCCGCCTGCCCCTTCCACTCCGTGGCAGGTGACGCAACCACGGGTTTGAAAGAGGAAATGGCCCTTTTGGGTGATGTCCACGAAAGAAGGCAGGGGGGAGGTCATGGACCCCATCATGCAAAGGGGCTCGTTAATAATGGGGGCGGTTTTGGTGTCGATGTCCTTCCCGACGGCCACCAAGCCTCTCATATTCAGCATGTGGAAATGGCAGTCTCCGCAAACGGCGGTGCAGTAATAGGGATAAACCCCCTCGTTTTTCGCCTGGAAGTTCACCACTTCGGTATGACCGGGAATCAACTCGATGGGGCCGATCCCCATTTCGGGCATATAAAAGCGGTGGACGACGTCGGCGCTGCGAAGGATAAGGTGGACTTGCTCGCCCGCCTTGAGCCGGATTTCGGCGGGTTTGAAATCACCCATCCAATAGTTGAATCCCGTGACATCATCCTCGGTCCAAATGCCTTTCGTCGCGATTCCGGTTAATACGATGGTCTTGGCGTTTTTTTGGCTCTCCATCCTTTGTTTTTGATAACCAAAGGGGATGGCGAAGGCGCCCACCACGGCTGCCACGGCAAGGACGCTGGAGATTATTTCCCTGATTTTCATTACGATCCTCCTGGTTCAGTTCACGTAAAGTTGGATGAATAACAAAACAATGGCGGTGTAGAAAATGGCCATGGGGGCGGCGAACCGCACCTTGGCTTTGGCGTCCTCATAAACCTTACCGGCTTGTTTGAAGGTGGATTTCAAGGTCAAAATCAGTCCCAAGGCCATGATGGCCACCTGAATCGTGGGCATCAATTGGGGAACGATGGGGGACCAGGGAGTATGGGCCGTGTGGAAAAGATCCCAACCCCAGCCAAAGGGATCGGACATGGTGACCAGGATATAGCTGCCGTTGATGAAGATGAGCGGCAGGCTGAAGGCGATCCAGGCCAAGAGTCCCAGGGGCACCAGGGGATAGGCCATGAGAAGGAAGGATTCCTTCCAGGGCTTGGGAGGAGCCCCCGCCACCCGGCGGGCCAACCAATGGAAAGCCGAAAAGATGGTGGGGATGATCACCATGGGAAGGGCCCATAAGCAAAGGGCATAGCCGATGAAATAGGGAAGGCCCTTGCCGCTTTCGGTGAAATTGGCCACGTCCTTGAAGAATCCCCAGGGGCCCAGGTAAATGACGCTGTAAGCCAGGGCCAGGGCCAGCATGATGAAGGCCTTCCAGGCTTCGTCGTAGCCTTTCAGTTTGGTGTCGGTGGCGAAGGGGCGCAGACGCACCGTCATGTTGTCGTGGGGACAAGACTTGATGCATTCCATGCACATGCCGCAGTAGTTGTTTCGCTCCATTTTGCTGGGGAAGTTGAACCAGGGGCAGCCCCAGCCCCGCTCGCTGCCCACCAGACAGCTCTTGTCATGGCATTTCAGGCAAACATCCGCGTCCTTGGACCGGACCTCGACCGTTGAGGTCATGGCATAGAGGCTTAGAAAACCCGAGACCGGACAGACGTAATTGCAAAAGGCCCTCTGCCGGAAGACCACGTGCAGGATGGTGGCGACCACGATGAGGGTGCCCAATACCACCACGCTGACGATGGGCCGGGTGAGGTAAAAGGCGCTGAAGGTGCAAAGAAGCAGGAAGCTGATGTTTTGCATCCAGATGTTGGAAAGGGCTTTGGGCCAGCGCAGGTTCCAGCCGAAATAACGGTTGATGCCCACCTTGGTGCCTCGGGCGCCAGGGGTGGCCATCTTAGGGGTGGTGAGTGACCCCCGTTGAATCCATTCCCCGAAAAAAGGAAAGGGACAGACGGTGCACCATATGCGCGAAAGGAAAGGGACCAGCGCGCTGATGAGAAGGAACCACCAGAAGATCCACACGAAAACGATGAGGATATTCCGGTTGCCGACAGGCGTGCCCCAAATCCCCGCCGCCAAAAAGACGAGGAACAAAAACAGGTTGGGCAGGATGAGGGCGAATTGGAACCAACGTTGTTTGACCAGCCACTTGAGCGGGGGAAAGGCTTTTAACAGGTCAAATCGCCAGCCCTCCGGGGGGGGTGGAGGAGTTAAAGGCGTTGGAAGGGATCGGGAGACCTGAACAGGATTTGGGACCGGCTGGGAAATTGGATTGGGATTTATCGCTTCGCTCATGTTCTCTCTCCTACTTTATTTTCTTTTCCAACCAAGAAGCGTGATCGCCTTCCAAAGCGGCTAGATCCTTGAAAAGAGAGGCCAGTTCCTTGTCGTTCACGGTTTTCATCGCCTTTTCGTAAAAACTCTTCGCTCTTTTTTCCGCCTCGTAAGCCAACTGGTAAACCTGTTTGGCTTTCAAACTATCGAAAATCAGGTGCTCGGAGTCGTCCATGTCAAAGGCCTCAACCACTTCTTCCACGTCGAAATTATCGACCTCGGGAACGGGGCCCTTGAACAGCTTCTGGAATTTGGACTGGAGGAGTTCCTCGTGGCTGCTTTCTTCCTGCGACATTTCCTCGAAGTTCCGGGAAACCTCATCGTCATAACCGTCGAACATCTCCGAGAAGTTGTGCAAGGCTTTTTGGTTGGACCTTTCGATGGAGATGGCCAGGGCCAACACTTCCTTCGGGGAAAGGTCCTGTAGTTTCCTTTTCATGGTTGGGCTCCTTGCGGAATTTGGGGCTTGGCGGAAGGCCAAACCAGGATGAACCCGGCCAACAGCAGACCCGTCATGAGCCCCAGGGCCTGGCCGAAGAGGGAATTGGGT
This sequence comes from uncultured Pseudomonadota bacterium, assembly GCA_963836235.1. Taxonomy (GTDB): domain Bacteria; phylum Oederibacteriota; class Muellerivitia; order Muellerivitales; family Muellerivitaceae; genus CAWJKT01. The sequence goes on from CAWIIP010000004.1 coordinate 287,574, forward strand.
TCCACCAGCATCACGCCCATCATGAAAGGATGCATATAGCCGCAGGTCATGGAACAGCGGTACCGGAACTTCCCACGCTTGTCGGCGGTAAAGACGATCTCGTCCGCGGGGGCAAAGGCCCAGGCTTGGGAAGGGTGACGCAATTGGATTCCGGATTTTCCGGCTTCCGCGATGGCGTCAATATCGTAACCCTCCATGTAAAAGCCGTGGGTCACGTCCCTGGAGGAAAATTTAATGTGAACCTCATCCCCCTGGTTGACCTTGATGATCGATGGATCGTAGGCGTACTTGTGGGCCAGGATGTTGAAATCACGCCTTTGGGGCTTGGGGGCTTCCGGGGTGGTGAAGGCTGGCAGGACGAATCCCGCCGCCACGACCAGCACCGCCAAAGTCCATTTACCGTTGTTTCTTGAAGCCATTTTTTCTCTCCGTTTTTTAAAAGGCTTTTAATGTTTAGCCGCTGATGAATGAATGTCCCCTCACTGGGGACATTCCCGCTATGACCCCGAGTTTATTTTTTGTGAATGTCGATATCCGCGCTGGTCTCCGCGCCGTCGGTAACGGTTACTTTTTGATCAACGGACACCAGTTTGCCGTTGCAAGCCTTTAAGGTGTAATCGCCCGCGGGTACGCCCTTGATCGAGTAACTGGCGTATTGTTTCTTTTCCTCGTTATTGGTGACGAGGGAAGCTGTGGTGAAATAGGGGCTGTCCACGACTATCACGTAAGCGCCCATCTCGGGGTGGAGGGTACAAAGAAGGGGGGCGGTGCCAACCGTGTCGAACTTATAGCTTTTCACCACTCCGTTGCCCCATTGGCCCAAGTCGAAGGAACAGCAGGCGGCGGGGGAGGAGACGTTGTGGTTGACCGCGTCCTCGTTAAGGAAGTCGACCGTCGTGCCCTTTTGAACGGCCAAAATGTGGGGAACGAAATTGAGTTTGACTTGGTTCATTTTGGCGTGCTCCGTGGGAGCCGTAAAATCGCTCTTGGCAACCGGCACCAGGTACACCACCACGTCCTTGTCGCTCTTGGGGCCGGTGGTTTCCACATAGGCCTTTTTCACGTGAATGGTTCCGCTGATCGTTCCGCCACCCGCCGCGAAGGCGAAGGAAGCCACGAAGAGGGCCAGGGCCCCGCCGATGACCGCCTCACCCACTAAAACCCGGAGTGCTTGTTTTTTTCCGCCTTGAAATATTTTCTTGCCGAATTCACGGAGTAAGTGCAACACTTCGCCGGAAGACTTCCGCCGGAGTTTGAAAGCCCAAACATTTTTTGGGCCTGTTATTAAGCCATCTTTCAATGGCTTTGAGCTCTTTGAGAGACACTTTAGCAAGGTCGGTCTTTTTAGGCAAATGGCGGCGGACAAGACCGATAGTATTTTCCACTGTGCCTTTTTCCCAACTGTGGAAAGGAACGCAGAAAAAGGATTTTGTACCAAGCACATGGTTGGTTTCCAGGTGGTTGGTGTTTTCGGTTCCGTTGTCGTAGGTCAGGCTCAAACGAGCCTCTTGAGGAAAGCGGCATAAAGAGCGGTTGAGGCTGTGACTCATGTGGGAAGCGGTTTTTCGTTTCAGCTTTCCCAATTTGGAAAAACGGCTTTGACGCTCGACAAGTGCCCGGAGAGCAACTTTACTTTGACGAGAAACCATCGTGTCCGTTTCCCAGTGGCCGAACTGCTTGCGTTGGTTGACGACCTTGGGCCTTTTGTCGATGGAAACTCGGCCTGGGATATGGTTTTTGGCGTGCCTGTGGCTGTGACCGAAGGTGAGCCGCCGCCGGTGGTGACGGACGAGGCAAGGAATCAGATCAGTGGCCTCAGCGTAAATCCACTGGTAGATGGCTTCGGGGCCAATGGTTTGCTTAGGCCGCAGGTGGCCTAAACGGCCTGAAATGAGTTCGGGAGACCAGACTCGTTTCAATTGGCGACGGACGTAGGCACGAATTCGTTTTGTTTTCAGGCGTAAACGACAAGCCCGTTGTTGGTTGCGGGTCACATACCGTTGATGGGCCCGATGGGACAGATAGTAACCCGAACGGATGGGGGGAGCGTTGCGCTTGAGTTCCCTGGAGAGGGTGGAAGGAGACCTCTTCAAGGCACGGGAAATGGCCCGAAGGCTGAGGCCCTTTCCCTTCAAGACGGATAAATGATCTCTTTCCTCAACACTTAAATGCTTGTAGTTCTTTTTCATGGCCGCATATCCTATTGATGCGGCCTTCTTCAGGCACTAAGTGTTGCACTTACTTATGGAACTCGGGCTTCTCGATCCTCATGGGAATCTCCTTTACCGATTTGGACTTGCGCTGCTTTGCAACAATAACTTCACGCCTTTAATCCCTCTATGACGGCCATCACCTAACTTGAATAACAACATGACGCCCGTCAGCTAACTTGAGTAACAATGTCCTTTAGGGCAAGCGGCATGCCAGAAGGGAATGCTGAAAAAAGCTGATATTCAAGGCGCGGTTCTTGGGGGAAGTATGGAGTTATGGCGGTGACGCCATAGCGTTGGTGCAATAGTGGGAGTGAGATTTTTCGGGAAGAGAGGTGATTATTTTTGGGTAATGGAAACTTTGGCTTGGATTTTTTAAGCTTTTAAAAAAGCCCTAAATTCCTTGGTTATTTCGCCAAGATTCGGTCCTGGCTTCCGGCATCTTCTTATAAATATTGTTCAAGTGGGTTTTCAGTGTGGCCCTGGTAATGGACAGCTTGCGGACGATCTTGGAGTTTGTAAATCCTCGAATGCAAAGATTGGCGATTTCCAACTCTCTTTTGCTTAAATCCCTGTCCTTGAATCGTTGGAGCCAAGCGTCGTATTTCTTTTGCAAAGGATACAACATCACCATGCGGTAGGGAGCCGCGCTGAAAAAGAAGACGTCGAAAAATTGGTTTCCCACCTTTTGGTTGGAGAAGGAGCGGATACCCTCCTCTCCGATAGGCCGATTTAGGTTTTTTTCGCAGGATAAGACGCAGGTTTGAGGGCACTCCATTCCCGAAAAATTCCCGCAAAGTTTCTTGCAGGCCGAGTTTTGGAAATGAACATGATTTCCCATCCTCAAGAGGCAAATACTGGTGCGGTTCTTTCCTAAGGCTTCACTAAACCATGAGATCATTTTCCACCCCGGGGGTTGATTGTGGGTTCATGCCTTTACAGGGAAAATGAACCTCCGTTGTATTAAACATTAAATGAACTTCGATGAAATATGACCCGAATCATGTTCGGGATAAAACCCGGTTGGGGAGGGCGAGATGGCCGCCGTAACTTATGGAATATCCACTTATACCCCCCAACAGGAGTTGGCCAACCGCCTAACGGCGGGATTGGGAGCTGTCCTGGTGGGAGCTGGAACGGCATTGCTGATAGTCCTGGCCTGCCTCAAGGGAAACGCCTGGCATATTGTCAGTTTTAGCGTTTATGGCGGGACGCTTTTCCTGCTGTACCTGACCGCGACCCTTTATCACAGTTTCCGGTCACCGGGGGCCAGGAGATTTTTTGAGAAACTGGACCATTCGGCGATCTTTCTCTTAATCGCAGGCACTTACACTCCTTTCACTTTGGTGACTTTAAGGGGAGCCTGGGGATGGTCGCTATTCGGCGTGGTGTGGGGAATCAGCCTTTTGGGTATTGTTTACAAACTCTTTTTCACGGGACGCCACCGGATTTTTTCAACCCTTCTCTATATAGGACTGGGTTGGATGGCGCTTTTGGCTTTTAAACCCCTAATATCCGCCCTCTCAATGGGCGGGATGGTTTTGCTGGTCTTAGGGGGAATCAGCTACAGTTTTGGGACGGTTTTTTACCACCGGGAAAGGCTTTATTACAGCCACGCTATTTGGCACCTCTTTGTGCTGGTGGGAAGCCTTTTCCATTACTTTGCCATTTTATATTACGTTTTGCCCGCAAAGGGATAGTTGGAAATTAATCTTATTAGTTCTGACTAACTTGGAGGTCTTCGGGGTGCGGAAAAATATAATCAGCACCTCATAAACCCCACTTCTCTTCATTTCCCTTGTTGGTAAAGGTAGTTGGCCAAATCCTGAATCTGGGCTGGGGTTAATTGGTCTGAATAACCCTGCATGGCGGCGTCGGGGTTCAACTTGACCGGATCCTTGATATAGGCTGCTATATAATCGGAATCTCGGACTCCGGCTATGTGGGTCAAATCGGGGCCTATTTCCTCGCCGACTCCATGGAATTTATGGCAGGTGGCGCAATTTTCCTCATAAAGTTTAGGGGCTGCGGCTGTGAAAGAACCGCCTCCCAGGCTGCTCATGTAAGCTACTAAGGCTTCCACTTCGCCGTCCAAAAGGTTGAAATTAGGCATCTTGGTGTTGGGTGTGATTTTCTTAGGGTTTCGGAAATGGTTGGCAAGCCAGTCCCGATTGCGGCGCACACCCACGTCATCCAAAACCGGACCCACGGTTCCACCGTGGCCGTGCAGGGTATGGCAATATTCACAGTGAAGTTCCACGAAAAGCCGCTTTCCTTCCATGACCATGGGATCTTTTTCCCCTACCGGGTTGGTCAGGGGCGTTCGGGCGCCTTGAACGGTTAGGAATATCAGGCCTAGGACGGAAGTCCAACCGGCGGCCACCAGCCATTTGCGGTCGGCCGGATGGCGTTTGGGCCCCTTATCCAAAAAGGGAAGGGCGAATAAAGCGGAAACAACGATCAAGGGCAAAAGGACGATGGCGAAAGCCTCCAACTTGCCGGGAAAGTATTTCAGTAACTGAAATACTGAAAGGAAATACCACTCGGGCCGGGGGTTGTAGGTCGTATCGGTGGGATTGGCTAAGTCCTCCAACTCCGCGCCTTTCCAAAGGGCGACTCCCAGCACAATGAGAAAGACCAAGGTTACGGCCACTGTATCCTTGAAGATGATATAGGGCCAAAAGCTTTTGCCCTGCGCCTTGAGGTCCAGGTAACGGGCATTAAGCCGGGCCTTCCAATTGGGGTCTTTCGAGTCGGGCAAAGAAGCGCTGCGATCGGGGGGGCGGAGATGCCGTGCCAAACCACAAGAAACAAGTGGATGGCCATGAAAAGGACGGTCAGGACGGGGAAAACCAGCACGTGAATGGCGTAAAAACGGGCCAAGGTGATGGCGCCCAAATCCTGCCCGCCTTTCATGACCCTGGAAAGAGCATCTCCGATGTAAGGAACTTGTTCCACCATGTGGGCCCCGACGGTGGTGGCCCAATAGGCTTTCTGGTCCCAAGGAAGAAGGTAACCGGTGAATCCGAAACCGATCACGAAGAAAAAGAGCAGGATGCCGGAAAGCCAGGTGACTTCCCGCGGGTACTTATAGGCGCCCATGAAGAAAACCCGCAAAAGATGGAGGAACACCGAAACCACCATGCCGGTGGCGCCCCATTTATGGAGGCCCCTCAGCAATTTGCCCATGGGTACTTCGGAGGAAATGTATTTCACCGAGTCATAAGCGTGTTCAGGCGAGGGGGAATAATGCATAGCCAAAAGGATGCCGGTGACCACTTGAAGGAGAAAAAAGAAAAGGGTGACGCTTCCCAAGGTGTAACGCCAATCCACCCCCTTGGGGATGTGGCGGTCCAGGATGACTTCCTTCAGCTTTCTCCATCCGGTTCGTTCGTCGAGCCAATCCAGTATTGGTTTCATTAGGCGGTTACCTCCGGCAGGACATAAATCACCCCGCCTTCCACTTTCACCGGGAAACGGTTCAGGGGTTTGGGAGGAGGTCCGGAAATAACTTTGCCATCCTTGGCAAAGGTTCCGCCGTGGCAGGGGCAAAGGAAAGCTTGTTTGGTGGCGTCCCACCGATAGGGACATCCCAAGTGGGTACAGTGGGGATCATAGGCCACCCATTCCCCTTTTTGGAGGATGACCCATACCGAACTGGGGCTTTCAATGACTTCCCAGCCGTCCTTCTTTCGTTTGACGTAATCCAACTTGATCGGCTCGCCTTCCCTGACGCTGCTGACCGGGCCCACTTCAACCCAATCTTCCTTTTTTGCCCGCCAAGCGGGTGACAGGAAATATAAAAGGCCAGACCCACCCAAAATAAAGCTGATGAAACTACCCATGGCCGTGATGAGAATGATGAGGAACGTCCGGCGTTGTGGATTTTCAGGCTCGCTTTGGGTTTTATTTTCTGGGCACATTCAAAACTCCTTGTGACGTTTTTCGAATTTTAAAGCGGCTGACGGATGATAAAGGCGAGGAGGTTCCCATAACCCCGGATTCCAAGATGGCCCCAAAAGGGGAATGGAAATTACCCAGGTTCATTTCGAGGCCGTGGATTGTAACGACTCCAGGTACTTAACGGCGGTTTTAATTTCCTCGTCCGTCAATTTGCCCTTGAATTTCGGCATTTTATTTTTGCCGTTAGTGACGGTCTTTACTTTGTCATCGGTTGTGAGTGTGACCGCGGCGGCCCGGGTGAGATCCACATTCACGGGATCCACTTTAAGAACCTTGGCCATCTTGACGTTACCTTTGGCATCCTTGCCGTGACATTGGGCGCATTTGGCCTCAAAGAGCTTTTGTCCCGGTTGAGGCATGGCTTCCGCCGCGAAGGCGAAGGAGGCCAGAAATAGGGCCAAAGCCCCGCCAATGACGGCCTCACCCACCAAAACCCGAAGGCTTGGCTTATTTTCCTTTAAAGATGCTTTTTTGCTGATCCTCATGGAAGTCTCCTTATTTCGATTGAACTCGTCCCCGGAAAGATATCTTTTAGGCCTCTTTTCCCGTATGACGGCCGTCATATAAGTTGTTCTTTCAAACAACCGCATTCCTTAGGGCAAGCGGCATGCCATTGGAAAAGCCTCTCAAAAAGCGGGTTTTCGAAACCATCGAATTGGATAAGGCGGGAGTTATGGCATAGGCGCCATAGCAGCGCCGCAATAGGGGGAAAGGGGATTAAAAGTTGAAAAATAAAAAAGGGGCCAGTTTTGGGCTAGCCCCTTTTCAAAACTTAAGGAGAGAGGTGATGAGTTCTTATTTTGAGCCTGCGGCGTTAGCTTGCAAAGATTCCAGATACTTGACGGCGGTTTGAATCTCATCATCCGTCAATTTGCCCTTGAACTTCGGCATCTTCTTGTTTCCGTTGGTGACCGTTTTAATTTTATCCGCCGTGGAGAGCGTGACCGCCGCCGCCCGGGTCAGGTCCACATTGACCGGGTCGACCTTGAGGACCTTGGCCATCTTGACGTTCCCCTTGGCGTCCTTGCCATGGCATTGGGCGCATTTGGACTCAAAAAGTTTTTGGCCCGGCGACAAGGCGTCGCCATCGGCCAAGGCGAAGGCGGTTACGAAGCAAAAGAGCGATAAAAAAATTCCCAAAAAGCCAACAATCTCTCTGACATGTCGTTTCATTTAATCCTCCGAAATTCAATAAATTTAGGGGCCGCTTTTGGAGCGGCCCTTTTCTCGCGCAATTCTTAAAAGAATACAGCCAAAGAATCTGAAAGGGCGTAGACATTGTTGTAACCAATGACTCCCTGATCCGTCCTGGTTAATTTAAACGTCGGGTTCATGTAAACCTGTTCCACGAAGGGGGTCAGGGCACCCAGGGTAAATACCTGCGTGTCCGTGTATTGCACGTTGAGATTGGAGGAGGTGTAGTCATAACGGAATACCAAAGGCGTTATTTCATCCATCTCGTAATCCAACTCCCCGAAGAAACCGCCGGTGGTCGGCCCGACGGGCCCAACAGTGCCTGTGCCCGAGAATATTCCCGTATTCGTCTGGCCCAGCTCGCCGCCTACCTTGATATCCAGGTTCTTGACGATGGGGGAACTCGCGAATAAGGCCGTGTTGTAGTATTCCTGGCCCACGATGTTGCCCGTCGCGCCTGGTACCACACCGGCGTTATAGCCATTATAGAAAGTGGCATTTACCGCCAACCCGTCGTCCCCGATAAATTGGTTGACGAAAAGCTGGATGTCCTTTGAGTTGTTGCTGTCGGAAGTGGGGGCCGCGAGGCTGGAGGTGGTGACGGCTTTTCCGTTGGACGTGTTGATCAAACCGGTGTCCTGGGCATTTTGAATCCCATCGTAAAAACCCAGGGTGACCCGGGTGTCCTGGTGGGTATATCCCAATTCCAATCCGGTGCCGGTGGGTTTCACGGCGGAAGCGATGCTTGCGTTTCCGATAGGGCCCCGGTCCGATCCCCCGAAACCGTCGGCGCTGAATTTACCGAGCCTTACGGTAAAGAACTCGTTTTCATTGCCGGTAACATATCCCATTTTCTGGCTGGACAAGCTGGGAACCGATCCCGGGAAGATACCGGTGCCGTTCCCTAAGCCCAATTCGCTATACGAGAAAAAGTTTTTACTTATCCCCCCGCCAATGAAAATACTTCCACTCCCTAAGGTGAAACTTCCGTTGTCCGGAACGGCCGTTTTATTCGCGTCGGTCGTGGTAGTGGCGCTTGCGCCGGCGCTATACCGCGCCGCGATATATTTGGTAATCTCGAATTTCCCGTCGTTCATGTCCTTTCCGATGTCGCTGGGAATCCGGTATCCAGCCGCGCGGAAATTGTATCCGAACTTGTTCAACTGGCCGTAACCCGGGTCGTGGCATGTCGAGCAATTGTAACTATACATCCTGGCGAACATCGGAACGGCTTGTGCGACTGGCGAGAAGCACAGGAACAAACCGATTCCCAAAAAAATCATCAAGGCCGACTTTTTCATTTTCTCTCCTCCTGAAAAAATTGAACGGATTTAATCCGTTCGAAAAGAAGGTTATTGCCTTTTCGAAATTCCTTGTATGACGAAGGTCATACAAGGAATTTGCTGAGTCTTATTTATTGGAAGAAGGTGTTGGCCGGGAGGTGGTAGCTTCTTTCCACAATTGGAACAGGGTGCTCACCAAGCTTTTTCGAACCGCCAGGGGGTAGGGATTGCCAGGTGGCAATTGGCGCATCAGCCTGCGATGGGCCGCGCCGAGATGGTGGTAGGGCATGCCGGGAAAGAGGTGGTGGGTGGCGTGGAAGCGAAGGCCTACCGGGGCCCAAAGAGGCGTGGTGAGGCGGTTGCCAGGGATGTCGATGGAATCGAGGAATTGCTCCGAAAAGCTCATTTCATGGTTGGGCGGATTACGGTAGCAATGGGCCACCAGGGTGCGCAGGCCATTGGTGAAGAGGATGAAGACCGCCGCCAGGTACCAAAGCGCCAGAACCTTCCAAGACAGGATTCCCAAGGCCATCAAGGTCATTCCCATGGCGGCATAGGCGAAGGTCATGAATTCCTGGGCCCACCAAATGTGTTTTTCCCTTTCGTCCGGCAGGGGGCGCTTAAAGCCCACCCCAACCGCCAATGACGAAGCCAGTTCCCAGAGGGGTTTCCTTAAAGGCTGGATACCGTAGGACAAGGGGGTCGCGACCAGAAACCGGATGAGGAACACCGCCGGGGCCAGAATCATCGTCAGCAAAAAGATCAATATCCGGTAAGGCTTTTCTAGGGCAAAGTCAAAATACTCGTGGTCGTCCTTGGTACCGTAAAGCCTCTGTTTGTGGTGGTCGATATGGACCCCCATGTAAAGCATGGAGGGAACCATGAGGGGAAAGCCACAGAGCAGGTTCCAAACCACGTGAAATGTCTGGAATGTTCCTTTTTTGAGGTGGGTCAGCTCGTGCACGAAGATGACCGCCCGGTAGAGGGCGAAACCAGCCACTAAAAAGGCCCCCCGTTGAATCAGAGAAAAATTGACGGACTTTACCGATATGACAAAAGCGGCCCATCCCAAAGCGACGCTGAATAAAAAATCCACCCAATAAATCCAGGGGTTGGGGTTGAAAAGATCCTGGGTGATCCGCTTGGCTTCGGCCATAGGAAATTCAATAGAAGAGGTTTTTAGAACCATGAGCCCTCCTAGGAGGGCTCACTCTAAAAGAAGGGTTCTCCTTCCCACTATGATTCGGCTCACAAAACCCGCTATTTCCAGGCTTTCTTTGTCGTGAGCCTTCTATGAGCTGGATCATATTGGGCCCGAGAGGCTCTTTTTATACTAATCAAACTTCCCGTCCTATTAAGGAGATTTTATGGAATCGAAATCAACACCGATCAATCACGGCACGATTTTTTCATTGCTGGTGATATTTGTATTTTCTTCGGTAGGTTTGAGCCTTCTCCACCTTTCACCACTTTTGAATAATCTGGGCATATTTGGAATCGCTACGATCATGGCCGGATTGGTGGTGTTTCAATATATGGGGTTGAGCTTAGAGGGGCCGCTCGTGGTGTGGCTTGTCATCATTCCCTCGGTCCTCTTCGTCATTTTGGTATTTCTCCTGATGCCCGATATTGCCCATGTGCGGGTGGATTTCATCCGGAAGATTTGAGATGAAGCCGGGGTGGGTTGGCCTTCTTGCCATACTTTCAGCAATTATCTTTCCCTTCACCACGGAGTTTCCGAGGCCAGCCTTTCTCCTTTCCCTTTTCGTTCTTTTTGCGCTCTTGGGTCTAAGGTGGCTGGGCCGTCTAATGAAACCTGTTTTCCCGCCCCTCTAAGCGGGCTTTTCAAAAAAATAAAAGGAGACGGAATGCCGACCATCGAGAAAAACAAGAATTATGAAATCACGGATAAATCCGAAGGGTTGGACAAGCCCAGCGCCAAAACCTGGGACGGACTTTCGCGGATGGCTTTCGCCGCCAATTGGGACCCTGAAACGGCCGTCAATTGGAACCTGCCCATCGAGTTGGGAAACGTTAGGGAAGGCTGGATCAATATTCTCCATTACTTTTACGAGGGAGAATGGCAGGGGCTGGAAATCATCCAGCGGCTCATGAACAAGGCGGCGCATTTGTTTAATAAACCTGAAATGGTGACTTATTATTCAACCCAATGCGCTGATGAGGCGAAACACTTGCTGGTATTCCGGAAATATCTCCACAAATTGAACTCGCCGCCCGCCAAGCAAAAGGTTTTCGACATACTGGTTTGGCTGGCCACCAGCGGACCTATGCCGGTGGAACGATGGATATTGGGAACCTATTTCACCGAGACCATGGCAGGGGCTATTTTCCAGAAGACCCTCGAACTTCCCGCCATTGACCCCACAGGCAAAGAGATGATCCGGCTCCAGCTCAAGGACGAATCCCGGCATATCGCGGGCACCAAGCTGGGAGTCCAGACCCTGATGGACCATTGTGGACCTTTCAAGACCTGGATTTTAAAGGTCTGGTGGAAATTATTCGTGAAATTGGCGGTTAAGGAAATCCGCGCCCTGAAACCCTATGGGGATCAGGTAGGAATGGACCCGGAATATATCCTCCACAAATGCTTTTCCAAAATGGCCGAAATGAAGGAATTTGACCAAAAGTTCCTTTGCTTTTCCCAGGCTCAATCATTTTTGAGGAATTAATTCCTTGGAGGCTGGTTCCTTGACAGAAGCTTTTTTCAAATTGACCAGCCAGATTACTCGTTGGTTTCCACGGAAGGGGGCAAAGGCTCTTGACCAAGTCCTTTTTCCTATTTTGGGAAACCAATGGCTGGTGGATTCTTTCCACAAGGCCAACCAAAGAAAATTGAAAAAGCTTTCCTCCTTCCAGCGCCTTCTCGTGATTTCGGATATCCATATTGGCGACTCGGTTTTGATCCAAACGGCGGTTTCGGCCCTGCGGGATTTTTTCCCAAATGCCCAAATCGACTACATGGTCAAGAAGTCCGCGGCGTGCCTCCTGGAAGGGCACCCGGATGTCTCAGAACTGTGGCCTGTTTTCACGGGAGACAGGTTGCCCAATGAATCGGATATTCGAAATATCCAAGAGCTGTCGGTGGAATATGACGCGGTTTTCAACTTTTGTCCCTTTATCAAGCCGGAATCCTTCTCTGAGAGATGGAAGACCTTTCATTTCATGACTTACGTGGCGGATTTTGCCCGAAACGAATGGAAAGGAACGGGGATAAACCATATTTCCTATCAATCCCATAAGTTTATTTACGATTTGTTTCATCCTCTTTTTTCGATTCAAAGGGCCAGGCCTTTTGAGGGGCCGGGATTATTTCTTTCCCCGGAAGCCATCCATGAAGCCCATGGCTTCATCGAAGGTACAATGGGGGAAGAAAAGGAAAAAATTGTTTTCCTGAATCCTGAAACGGCGTCCGCCTTTACCCAAATTCCCTTTGCCACCCAATCGGAGCTTCTGAATGGCTTGGTGGAGATGCCCTGCCGGATTCTCGTTGGCGAGGGGAGGGTGGATAAGGAATTGGCCGAACGATTGCGGTTGACCGTCCCGATTTGGAAAAGGGACCGGATAACCCTAGCCCCCGCCAGCATGTCCTTGGACACTTATGCGGCCCTTATTGATTGGAGCGATATTTTTGTTTCAGGGGACACGGGCCCCTTGCATATGGCGGCGGCTTGGAAAAGGGACCGAAGTGCGCGTCATTCTTTTCGAAACGTGACCTCGGTCCTTAGCGTTTTTGGGGCGACCCCACCCCGTCTGTCCGGCTACGATTCTTTCCGATGGGACTTCCTGGAAGCGGAACAAAAATCCTGGTCCCACGCCTATCAATTTGAAAGTTCCTGCCGAAACATCACTTGTATGCACAAAATGGCGAAAGTTTGTGACGCCAAAGGGTGTTTTCAATCACTGAAGATGGATAAAATCCTTTTCGACATCAAAGATATCCTTCGGGGACCCACTCTTACGTCCCCGGGAATTGAAAGGGATTCTCCTTGCTTCCCAAAGAACATGGCGCCTGGAATGCGCTTTTAGTTTCTCTCTTCGCGGGTTGGATAATCCTTGGAGAATGGAACATTGCCGCCCTGGCCGCCAGTTTTTTTTGGATTTCGGGATTCATCCTGAGGGGACCTTTTTCCACTTATTGCCAGTATAAGAAAGCCGATCCCTTGAAGTCCCGGCTGGCTTTAGGATTCGCTGTTTTTCTGGTGGCTACCCTGGTTTTATCCGGCCTTGTTTTTTACCAAACGGCTCCGGTGGCGGACATTCGGTTGGTTGAATCGTTGGCCATTCCGTTAGGAGCGGTAATTTTTGTCCTGACAGTCTTTCATAGGTCTTTGCGATTTCTCGCGGCAGAAATTTTTGGTTTTGCCGGCATTTGCTTATTGGTGCCAACCTTGTTTCTCACAATCCCCAAGGCTGACCCAACGAAGGCCCTGTGGCTTTACGCCTTTTTTGCGGGATACTTCATCCTTTCCCTTTTTTACGTCAAAACGCGGCAGGGATGGCTGGCACAATCGAGGAAGGGTGTGAATTTGAATTGGGCACAAAGGCTTTCAAAAGGCTGGATAATGGTTCTGATCCATTTCCTGCTTGTTCTCATAATCGTTTGGTTGGCACCATCCCGGCTATGGTTTCTTGGCCCCCTTTACGCCGGATTTAGGGTTTTGACGGGAGTTTTATGGGGAAAGATGGGATTGCCTATAATGAAACTTGGTGTCCGGGAGATGATCCATTCCCTTGTCTTTACGGTCATTGTTCTCGTCACCTGGAAGGTTTTTTAACGGGAGCAAGGGTTGTTTGGACCACTTGGTTTCGCCCTCTTTGCTTGGCTGCATAAAGGTTCTTGTCGGCCTCGTCGATCATGAGGTGGTAATTGGATTCTAAGGGATCGTAAACGGTCGTCACCCCGACGCTTACCGTCACACTCACGTCGTGGGGTTCGGCACGGAATTTTTCCTTTTCCATTTCCTTGCGGATACGTTCCGCGACCATCAGGGCGTTGGCTTCGTCGCAATTGGGGAGAATGCAAAGAAATTCCTCCCCGCCATATCGCGTCGCAATATCACCTTGCCGAACGGAATCCTCAATGATTTGGGCGAAAATTTTCAAGACCATATCTCCGAAAGGATGGCCATGGGCATCGTTAACCCGCTTGAACAGGTCCAAGTCCATCATGAGGCAGGAAATGGGTTGACGAGTGTCCAGGTGCTTGCGGAACTCGATTTTGAAAACTTCGTGCAGGAAGCGGTGGTTACCCAGACCCGTGAGGGGATCGGTTTGAGTCAATTTCTCCAATCTGATATTTTTGTTAATGATGGCATCGGATTTACGCCCCAAGAGATGGCCGAAAAGGCCGAAGGCCGAGCAGGTTCCAAGGGTCATGTAAGTATAGAAAAAAGAATAAAGATTCCATTCATCCCGGGAGGAAAAATCCAGGGAAAGGTTGGATGAGAAGGTGTGAATCAGCAAGGCACCCAATGGGGCGCCCAAGCCGAGTAAAACGCCGATCAAAAGATAGGAAATGGATTTTTTCATAGCGATCAGCCTTGTCCGGTGGTAAAGGTTTCTCTACGGACCTACTCATGGCCACTGAATTGATCGGTGGCATTTTCCAATAGGCTCGCGACAAATCCAAAATTGTTCCTTCGCGCCAAGTGCCGACCATCATATACCAATTTCTTTTTTGGGTTTGGCGTCCTTTTCGAAAGAATCCATTGAAAAAGAAAGAAGCCGGCATAGGGCGGATTTTTCCTGGTCGCTGATCACTCGGTCCAATTCGGGGTATAAAATCCGCTCCTCTCGAAGCGAATGGTGCTCTATGAATTTTTTGTAGTGGGCCTCGTCATCCATAACGGAAATGATATCTTTGGGATCGGGGATAAAGTTCAGGCGGGAAAGCCTCAGCTTGAGCCGACCCAGCCATTCGTTGATTTTTTGGTGCTCTTGAGTGAAAGTTTCCGGGTCGCCTCCTCTGATGGGGGTGGCCCTCTCGCGGTAGAGTGGCAAAAGGATCTCCTCCTCTTCCTTTAGATGGCTTCGAAGGCCCTCCGCGTAGGTTTGAAGCGAGGCCCGGGCTTCCCGGCCATCCGCTTTCAGGACGGCCACTTGATGACGGAAGAACAAGTCATCCAGTTCTTTGTGGATGTTGTTCAAGTCCGATAGGTTTTTCGGTGGGGAAGTCGTCATGATTTTTCCTTATTTTATTTATTCAGCAGTTTAATGATAATTTCGTCCTTCTTTGGCTGGTATGACCGCCCTCATAAAAAGGTTTTTGGATTGTTTAAAAATCTAAACATGTCGAGCCGGAAAATTGGATAAAAGAATCATTGTTTTGAGGGGGAAATAAACGATTTGTCTAACCCAATACCAAAGATAGAGAAACTTAGGACGGGTTGTTTTTAAGAGGGAGGCTAATTCAGTGTCTGCCGGAACCGCCGGGAGCTGACCCAAACCATAAAAACCGCCATGACGAATAGGATTCCCGTATAGGTAGCCCACTAGGGTGGGGTCTCCTCCTTTGAGCATTATGTTTCTCAAGAGCGCCACGAAATACATTACCGGGTCCACATAAGCGAAGGGCTTGAGGATCCAGGGCATGTTCTCGATCGGGTAGATGAGGCCTGAAAGCTGGATGGCGGGGAAAATGAAAAGAAACCCGAACATGGCCGATTGCTGCATGTTTTGGACGAAACTGGAAAGAAGCACCCCCAGGCTCACTGTGTTGATCACGAAGGCCAGGGCCGCCAGCAACAGCATCCAAAGCGGCCCCCGCATGGGAACTTGGAATCCAAAAACGGCAACCGCCAAAACCAGGCACATATCCACCATTCCAAAGATCACATAAGGAACCGTTTTGCCCAAGAGGATTTCATAAGGCTTAGCCGGGGAAGCGATGAGGGTTTCGAAGGTTCCTAGTTCTTTCTCCCTGGCGATGGAAGAACTGGTCAGGACTACCGTGATGATGACCAACACCATGCAAAGCACGCCCGGTACCATGAAAACGGACGTTACCAATTCGGGGTTGTAAAGGTAACGGACGGAGAACTGCACTGGCGGTGGCCGGGGCGACCGGTTGGTTTGTTCCTGTACCGCTTCCCCCAGCACCGCCTGCACATAGCCTTCGATGCTTTGGGCCTTCACGATATTCTCCGCGTCCACCAAAAGCTGGACCCGGCCCTTACCATCTTCCAGGGCCCGAGTCAGGCCGCCTTCCGGAGCGATCAAGACCGCGTCGGCCCGGCCGGATTGGATCAGATGGAAAGGATTGTCGTCCTCGCGGGGAGCGGGGATAAACCAGCCCGACCCCTTGCACCGGTCCTCGATCTTTCGCATCAGAACGTCGTTGGGCTTGTAGACGAAAGACAGCTTGATGTTGTTCACGTCGGTATTGATGGCCAGGCCAAAAAGGGTCAGTTGGATGATAGGAGCCACGAACAACAGGATGCGCATGCGGGGGTCCCGCAGGGTCTGGGCCGTTTCTTTTTTGATGAATCCGATGAGGATGGGGTTGATTTTCATAGCCGACACCTAAGGCTGTTTAACCACGAAGGCACCAAGAACAACGAAGAATCAAGACGTTTTAAATATAATGAAAATCCAATCTTTGCTTTGTCTTTCTTGGTGCCCTTGGTGTCTTGGTGGTTCAAATTATCTTTCTTTTTTGGTTTTCTCATGGTTCCACGTCCTTCTTGAAGAGCCTGGCGGCAAGGGCGATGAAAAAGACGTCCATGGCCAGGAGCACCAAAAGGGGTCCGGCCAGTTCAGCCCATCCGGCGCCCCTGAGGAAAAGGCCCCGCATGACCACCATGAACCACCGCGCGGGAAAGATCATGGTGAAGTACTGGAAAAAAACCGGCATGCTTTCGATCGGAAAAATAAAACCGGAAAGCATGAGGGAAGGCAGTTGACCCGCCATTTGGGAAAATTGGATAGCCGCGATCTGGTGCCGGGTGGTGACCGAAATGATGAGACCCTGGGCCAGGTTGGCCGACAGGAAAAGAAGGGTCCCCGCGAAAAGCAGCAAGTGGCTGCCCTGAAAGGGTACCCCGAAAAGGAGACGGGCCGCCAGGTAGATGATGGCCTGGCCGATGAAACCCATGGCCAGGTAGGGCGCCAATTTGCCGGTGATGATTTCCAGGGATGAAACGGGCGTGGAGAGGAGCATCTCCATTGAGCCGTTCTCCCATTCCCGGGCCACCGTCAGGGCGGTCAGCATGATGCTGATGATCGCCAGCACGACCACCGACAGGCCGGGGACAGTGAACCACCGGCTGTTGAGCTCACCGTTGAAAAGGTAGCGGGTAACCAAGCTTACGGGCTGGGCGGCGCTTTGCCCCGTGATCCTTTGGGCAGCCGCCATTTGGATGCCCGAGAGGTAGCCACCGATGACACCGGCTGTAGAATTGTCCGAACCATCGATCAAAACCTGGGCCGTGGCCGTTCCTTCCCGGTCAATGTCCCGTGCGAAATGGGGGTCGATAAAAAGGGCCGCCTTGGCCGCTCCGGAATCCAGCGTGGCGGCGGGGTTAAGGTCCAGGCTCCGGTAATGAAGGTTGAAATAGCCGGAGGATTGGAAGGCCTCCGCCAATTGGCGGGAGGCGCGGCTATGGTCCTGGTCGTACACCGTCAGGTCGATATCGTGCACGTTGAAGTCGATGGCATAGCCGAAGAAAAGCACCATGAGCAGGGGAAGTCCTATGGCCAACCCCAGGGTGAAGGGGTCCCGCACAATATGGCGGACTTCCTTACGGGCGATGGAAAAAGCCCTTCTGATATTGAAAAAGCCGTTCATTTTTGCGCCCCTTCCACCAGGCGGATGAAGACATCTTCCAGCGAAGGGGCGATAGGCCTATTTTCAAAATCTTTGGACATGCGGGAAGCCGTACGGCGCCAAGAGGCAGCGGTCTTGACTACCACGTGGTAGCGCATACCATAGGGATTCACTTCCTCCACGGAGCTTTCCTTCTTCAGTTTCTCCAGCCAATGGCGGGAATGGGTCCGGGGGGTGATTTCGTAAATGGGTTCGGGAAAGGCTTGGCGTTTCAGCTTCGCAGGGCTTCCGATAGCGATGATTCGGCCGTCCCGCATGAGGGCGATGCGACCGCATTGCTCCGCCTCATCCATGTAATGGGTGGTCACGAAAACCGTCTTGCCCCTCTTGGATAGGCCCTGAATGATCGACCAGAAGCGGCTGCGGGAAACGGGGGAAACCCCAGCGGTAGGCTCGTCCAGAAAGACGATGTCGGGATCATGCAAGAGTGCGGCGACCAGGGAGACCTCCTGTTTGGTGCCCCCGGAGAGTTCCCGCACCAGCCGGTCCTCCCTTTCCTTGAAGGCGATGAAGCCCAGCCATTCCTTCCGACGCTTGAGGTAGAGGTTCTTGGGTATCTTGTGAAGGGCCGCGGTGAAATCCAGGTTTTCATCGACCGTCATGTCCTGGTAAAGCGTGAACTTCTGGGACATGTAGCCCACCTTGGCCTTGACGGCCTCCAGTCCCTTTTTGGGGTTCAGCCCCGCCACCGCCACCTCACCCGAAGTGGGGATGAGCAGGCCGCAAAGCACCCGGATGGTAGTCGTCTTGCCCGCCCCGTTGGCTCCCAGGAAGCCGAAGATCTCGCCCTGGTTGACGGCAAAGGAGATGTTATCCACCGCCGTGAAGGCGCCGAATTTGACGGTTAGGTTTTTTACTTCCACCGAATAAGCCATTCTTATCCCTTAGCCGATCCCTGACCGGCCGTCAGTTGTTTTTTCGTCTCTTGGATGTCGTATTTGAGGAACAGCTTCTCGAAGCTTTCCACCTTTTCCTTCTCCAGTATTGCCTTGGGCTCACCCGTGGCTAAAAGCCTGCCCTGCTCCAACACATGCACCCGGTCGCATCGCTCGGCCTCGTCCATATAGGCGGTGGTGATGACGATGAGGATGCCTTCTTCCCGCAGTCGGTAGAGCATTTCCCAGAATTCCCTGCGGCTGATGGGGTCCACTCCGGTAGTTGGTTCGTCCAAAAGCACCAGGTTGGGGGATTGCAGCAGGGCGCACATGAGGCCCAGTTTTTTGTACATTCCGCCGGAAAGCTGGCCGGCGGGACGGTCTTGGAAGGGTTCCAAGCGGGTGATGTGCAGCAGCTCCTGACGGCGTTCCCGGTAGGTTTTTTCTGGTATTTGGTAGAGGTCCCGGAAAAAATCCAGGTGTTCGGACACGGACAAATCGGCGTAAAGGCTTTGAAGCTGGGGCATATAGGCCATGAGGGGCCGGATATTCTTAAATGCCGTGGGTTTTCCATGGTCCCGGAAAATCACACGGCCCTCGGTGGGCTTCAAAAGCCCGATAAGGTGCCGCAACAGCGTGGTTTTGCCCGAACCTTCGGGGCCGATGAGGCCATGTAGTTGGCCTGGTTCCAAGGAAAGGCTCACGCCCTGAAGGGCCTGATGGGAGCCCATGAGTTTGGTGAGGTTCTCGATTTGAATGCTGATCTTGGGATTTTTCATGTAACCCTTTTCACCACCGAGGGGCAGTGGGCCTGCTTTTAAAAGAACTCATTCCTTCGGCAAGCCTGCCTCCAAGGTCATGCCGGGTTTTAACAAGCCATCCGGATTATCAAAAGTAATCTTGACGGCGTAGACCAGGTTGGTTCTTTCCGTTTCGGTTTGCACGTTCTTGGGTGTGAATTCGGCCTCGTCGTTGATATGGGTGATCGCCCCTTGAAAAGTTTTCCCCTTCATCTCCGGTAAAGAGGCGTTCACTTTTTGGCCGTAGGAAAGCTTTGCCAGGATCGGCTGGGGCACGTAAAAGTAGCACCAAACCTGCCGCAGATCGGCCAAGGTAAAGAGTTTGGCGCCGGGGCCCACCCAATCGCCCGGTTCGTGGTATTTGGTGAGGATGGTGGCCGTCAAGGGGGCGGTGACGGAACACCACTGGACATGCAAATCCGCCAGCGCTTTTTGAGTTTTCAAGTGATTGAAGGTTTCCACCGGCATGGATCCCGCCTGGTAAAGCTTCAAACCCCTGGCGTAATCATCATTGGCGCTTTCTTGGGCCACTTTGTAATCCGGCCCGTCTAGCGTGACCAGCGACTGTCCCAACGTGACGGCCTGCCCCTCGTCGGCCTGCAGGGAATTGACCGTGGAAGAAACCTGGGAGGCCACATCCACCTCGGTGGCTTCCACCGTTCCGGCGTAAGCGAATTTGTTGTTTTGGATTCTCCAGTAAATCAGCGCCCCCAACCCTATAACGGCCAGGGGAATAATGAACTTCAGCCTTTTTTTCATTTATTTACTCCTTTCCCGCGAGGGACGATAAAACAGATAACTGCATCAGTATTTGAACATCGTTGGAAGCATCCTGGATCTTGGCGTCCAAAGCTTGAAAATTAGCCGTCTGGACTTCCAGGAAACGGACTGTCCCGGCTTTATAAGCCCCATAGGTAAGGTTGGCCAGTTGCTGCGTCTCGGACACGGCAGTTTCATTCAAGGTTTGTTGGTATACCAGTGACCTTAAAGAATCGCCCGCCTTGTTCCAGTCCCTCCAAAGGTCGGATTTGGCCTGGTCTAGGTCCGCCAGATAGGCTTCGGATTGTTGGCGCTTGGAATCCGAATCTTTCACGATGGCCCCCCAATCGAAAAGGGGCATGCTGGCTGAAACCGAAATAATATTTTGTTGGATGGTTTCCAATATCGGGCCATCGGGATTTTCAAAACCGGCCTGGGCCGATAACGTAATTTTGGGCAAAAGCTCCGAACTTATCGCGTTTGCCGCGAAACGGGTGGAATCAGCCAGGTAAGCGTAGGTCTTGAGCTGGGGGACCGATTCGTCGGGTGGAACGGTGGCTTCCTTTTGAAGGGAATTTAGCGAATCCTTCACGGAATCCGTGGAAAGCCAAGCCGTGGGGTTTGGAACTCCCTCCGGGAGTCCCCCTTCCATATGACTATCGAGAGGCCGGGTAAAATCCGCCGGTTCTTTTTCTCCCACCAAATCGAAAAGATTTCTTAAGGATTGGGCCAGGTTGGCTTGTGCCTGGATAAACTGCCGCTGGTAATTCAATACCTCTTGATGGGAAGACAACTGATCCAGGCGGCTGGCCGTGCCAAAATGCGCTTGGTGGACAATGTCGGCATACTGGGCCTGGGCCACCTTGAGCGAATCCCCCAGGAGACGGACCTGTTCCAGGTTGATCTTCGATTGGAAATAGGCCAACCGGACGGCCAAGCGCAACTGCCGCTGGGCGGCTAGATATTGTTGTTCCTGCGATTGGGAAGCCGCCGTGGAGCTGTTGGCCAGGTTGTGTTGGGAACGGAAGTCCCACAGGTTCCAGTTCAAAGTGGCCTCGGCGCTCCAGTTATTGGCTTTCCCAAAAGGTTCCTGGGGGCCTTTCGGAATGATGGATAATTCGGGGACATAAGTTTGGTAGAAGTAGTTTCCGCTCAACCCCAGCCGGGGTAACTCGGCCGCACCCATGGAACCGGCTTCACTTCGGGCGGTTTCGTAGCCCAACCTAGCCGCCTGAAGTTGGGTGGAATTTTTAAAAGCGAGTTGAACCAAATCGGAAAGCGACAGGGCCATACGGGTGGCGGGCCTTTGATTTGGGTTGTTTTGAGGGGCAAAGGCCTCCACCTGACCCATCGGGATGAAGGGAGCGGGAGTGGAAATTTCAGTCGGGTTGGGATGGATTTGAGCCCAAACCCGAACCGGGAAGATCAAGATCAGAAATGCCAGTGTTTTTTTCATGACTTCGGTCCTTTCCGAGGGGCGAGCGATTCCAGCATCAGATCTATCCTGGCCGCTAGCGCCTTATCCGAGGCGATGGCGACTTTGACCACCGCCAGGGGGATGAAACGCAAACTTTTTACCTCCAGGTGCTCCAGCAGGGCCACCATGATCAACGGAAAAAGACAAGCCCCCATGAGCACCGGCATGATGGAAGGCAGGGCCATTTTGCGAAGCGAACCTTCCTTTTGGCATTGCCTCACCAGTCCCACGATGACCAGGCCGTGACGGGGAGCGTTGGATTTCACAAAGTCCAAAACCAC
This sequence comes from uncultured Pseudomonadota bacterium, assembly GCA_963836235.1. Lineage (GTDB taxonomy): Bacteria > Oederibacteriota > Muellerivitia > Muellerivitales > Muellerivitaceae > CAWJKT01. The sequence continues at coordinate 309,261 of CAWIIP010000004.1, forward strand.
CCGGTTCTTGTTCAATATGTCGTGAAGGATTCCCAGGAGCATCCGGCGATTCGCACCCACGAAATGGCCCAAGGTCAGGAGGGCGGAGCGGAGCCTTTCCAGGGCAGGGCTATCCCCTGAGGTTTCCAGGGAAAACTCGCGAAAAAACTTCTCGTAAGTGTCCTGTAAAACCGTCCGGGTGAACTGGTCCTTGGTCTTGAAGTGATAGTGGAACATGCCCAAGTTGACGCCGGCTTTTTTAGCAACCTGGCGAAGGTTCATCCCGGTGATGCCGGATTGGGATAGAAGGTTCCTGGCGGCCTCGATGAGCCGCTGGTCGGTGTTTCCAGAAGGTCTCGACATTTTTTCCTCTTTGAGCCTATAAAGAATTCTATACGATTGTATAGTTATACAACTGTATAGAAAAAAGCAAGAATGATTCAAAATATTGATTCGCGACTAGTTTTTTAAATATCCTCGGTGAATTTAATCATCTTGAGCGTCGCCCTATGTTTTAGGGAACGGGAGTTGTTTCGGTCTGTCTGGCCAGTTGGACCGGTTGCGGGCGTTCTTTCAATGCTTCGGCTTGGCGGCGCAGGATTTCCCGCCGCACGGCGTCCAATAAATCCTTCACACCACCGCGCATGTAATCGCCCGCGAAAGGAGCGTCGAAGTTTTGCTTGGCTTTCAAGCTATAAATGATTTCCAATCCCTTGACGGGGTCGGGAACCAATTGCCAGGAGCCCTCGTAAAACGCGAAGTCCTTGTGGTCGGTATCGGTGAAATTGATCGATTGGTACCAGGATTCGTGGACGTCCAAGAGGACGTGGACCCGCTTGGTGAAGAAAAGGAAGCCGCCCTCAAAATCCTGTTCCAAAAGGAAATGGTAGGGGCCTAAATCCTCGGTTACATGGCTTTTTTTCAGGCTTCCCACGAACTTGGGAATATGTTCGTAACCTGTCAAAACATCCCAAACGGAGGGGGTATCGTTGGCGACATAAAAAGAACCGTTGATGTCATAAGCATGGTCCTTTTCCTGGAAGGCGAGTGACACGGGATCGGCGGCTTGGCCTGCGCCGCAGGAGAGGGCGACGCAGACGGCCACCATCGCAGCCCTGAGAAGAAGCTGACGATGAATTCTTTTTGTTGTCGTGGAGGGCATTGTTTTCATTCTCTCTTATTTTTCCCCTAAAGGGGAGCCCTTCCGAAGAGGGGCCCTCCATTAGGGGCCCCGGCTATCCCGCCGGGGCGCCTTTCAACCCAGCCTTAGAACTGCAACTGGAGCTGCATCCGACCCACGGGCACGAAGCCAATGCGGGTGTTGGGGCTGTTGATGCCGGAGTTGGCTGATCCGGGCATTTCGGCCACCAGGTACTTGCCGTCGTCGCTGTGCACTTCCGGCGTGTTGAACATGAACAGGGTCTCGGCCACTAGTTTCAAGTCGCTGTTGACGTGCAGGGTGATGGACGGCAGGGTCAGGTCAAAGATGGGGTCGCTGTTCACGAAGATCGGGGCGTAGAAGGTGCCGGCAATCGGGGTCCCATTCAAATTCCGCTTCGTGTAAGTGCCCACCATGTTGGTGTCGGGAACGACGACGGAGAGACGGCCGGCCACTTCCCAGGGGTTGTCGCCCACGGAGACGATGACTTCGCCGCCGCCGATGTTGATGGAGTTTTGCTGGCCGGCGGTCACTGGAACGCCGTTGACCGCCGCCGGGGCGGCCTCATAAGGGATGGCCGAGGTAACGGTCATGTCATAATGCGCGACCATGACTTGGCCCGTCGCGGTGAAGGTCGTATCCGCCAAGGGAGCCCGGATTTGGAGGTCCGCCCCATATTGCCAATAGTTGGCGTGGACGGGATTGGCTCCGGCGTTCCCCAGGTAGGGGTTGAACACCGAGGAAATCAAGACGTTCCCGTATTGGCTGTTGGCGTTGTAGGTGGCCAGGTAACCGCCACCCAAGGCCAAATCGTCGCTATGTCCCGCGTTGCTGTCCGCCGCCAAATAACCGGTCAGATGGCCGGCCCATTCCAGCTTGGTCGGCTTGTCGAAACCGGTTTGTTTGGGATGGAAGGGGTCGTCGGTGATCCCGTCGTTGATCCCAACCCGCAGGAACATGGGGGTGGGGAAGTTCAAGACTTCCGGCAAGTAGCGTTGAACCACATCCGGCCCGCCTTGGACCAAACCAAACTGCCCGTCCAAGCTGCCCAGGTGCCCAAAGAGGGCCACGCCCGTGTCATAGCCTTGGTTGAAGAACAGGTTGAACATCGGGTCCTTTTCGCTGAAAAGCTGGTTGCCCTCATAGACAGCGCTTTCCAGGTTTCCCGGCACCTTGAACTGCCCGACTTTCCCGGTGATCATATCGGGGATAATCGGCAGGTCGATACTGGCATCCAACAGGTTCAACTGGTTGTTGCTGCTGTTGATGGCTTCGCCGCCGAAGGCTACCTCGAAGTTCCACTTGATGTCTTTATAAGTTCCGCTGGTGAAGAGGCGGTCTTCCTCATCCCACAGGTATAACCGGAAATGGTCCCGGACATTGTCATCCGATACGATTTCCGCATCGCCCATGACCTGGATCCGTCCGCCGAACGACAGGTCAAGATCGTCGTTCTTAAAGATTTCGGCCGCTTTCCCGTGGGTGGTGAAGCCCAGAAGCATCACCAACGCCATCATCCATTTCTTAAAGTGTTTCATAACCACTCCTCCTTTTTATTTAACTGCAGCAACTTTTTAAACTTCCCTACAACTCAACTTCCGCCGGTTACCCGGAGTCAAACCTTTCCGCCCTGGTCGCTTATTTCGTGGCGGGCGCGAAAACAACGTCGTAATGGATCTCAATCTCATCCGTGCAGGTGATAGACGTCACCAGCAGGGAGATAGACGGGGGTTTCACCTTGTAATCCGACATTTTCAGTTTCTGTACCCCTTTGAGATGTATCTGATTCCCTTTAATCTCCGTTTCGGCGGACAAGGTAACGGGAGCCGTGGCCCCGGCGATCGTCAAGTTTCCCTCCGCGGTCATGAGATTATCCTTGAGGGTCTCATTTTCGAGTTCGAATTCGATGGAGGGATTATCTTTGGCTAGGAGAGCTTTGTAGGCATTGTCATCCAATCCTGATTCCCGAGATTTCAAGTTAGTCACAGGAACCACTAATGTCATCGAATCCACCCCATCGTTCTTAAGGGATTTGGCTAGATCCCCCTTGGGGGATTTCAAGACCGCTGAGCCTAAAAGGCTATTGGCGTGCATTTGGTATTTGTGAAGGGTTGAATCGCCTTCCAAATAGAGCACGCTTCCCGCTTGGAGGACCAATCCTTCCTTGGACTGGGAATCAGCGGGACCCACAATTGTGGCCGCCTTTTCGTACCAAGGGGTATAGCCCTGCATCAGCTGGTTTCCGCTGGAGGAGGCCGCCCCCGGGGTGGTTTGGCCTTCGGCCAAAACCGTCAAAGCTGAGGCCGTTGCCAGGCCCATCGTCGTGATTAAAGTCAGTGTTAATCTTTTCATTGTGTCTCCTCTTTTGTAATTAATGGTACCGAAAATTTTTTATCGACACTGCGCATCATGCCGACGATCTCAAAATTTATTTATGAGCTAAGTCATATAAAAAATTTATTTCGCTTGTTCTCCGTCGGCATTAAATTGAAAAGCAAGGGAAGTGCCAGTCGAATAAGGTTGAAATTGCGGGTTTTAAAGGAGAATCGAGTTTTATATTTATGGAGTTATGGCATCCCCGCCATAGCGTTCACGCCATAATGACTTGCGGTTGGATAAAAAAGTCTGTCCCCATAAAAATAATTTATATGATCTGCGTCATAGATTCCGGTCTGAAAAAGCGAAAATTGAATCGGAATGCACTTAGAAGTAAACCTCCGTCGGGCAATATGGAAAGTCCTTGGGTTATGTGCGGATAAATTATTTGGCGCTTTCGATTTCCCGGGGGAGGCCACCCGCCACCAATCAATCAAGGTTTGTCATGCGAAAACCCGACTTGGTTCGTCCATTTTCCACAACCGATTTTTCATAATGAAGTCAAAACAACATGATGAAGAAAGAAAACAAGACAATATGATCTCCGTCATATTGTCGCTCTGCTTTTGTAGGATCATATTCCTGGACGATATTCACAATTCAAGTGGAGGAAGTCTGTGCCGCCATTTTGGGGAGAAGGAATTTACGCTAAAAAAGGCGGCTGGTTCATCGGATTGAGATGGATGGCTATCGCCGGTGGATTGTTGATCCTGCTAATCGCCCCCTTTTTGGTTCCTTTGAATATTAGATATGAAAGGCTTGTGGCTGTTCTCCTTTTTGGGGGAGTGTTGAATGGACTTTATCTTTGGTACTGGAATCGCTTAAAGCAAAGGGGCTTTCTCCAAACGGAATGGACTAAAAAGGCGGAATGGTTCCTCCATATTCAAATGGGTGGGGATCTTTTAGCCCTCACCTTGCTCCTTTTTTTCAGTGGTGGTTCCAACAATCCCCTCGTTTTTTTCTTTCTTTTTCACCTCGCTATTGGCGCCATTCTTTTCGACCGCAAGCAGAGCTTGCCTTATGCCCTGGCCGCTCTTGCCATCCCCTGGATGCTTTATTGGGTAGAACCCTTGACCAATCCAACACAGAATCTTTGGAAAGGACTCGGGGAAATACAACCTGAGCACCAAAAGGCAATTCTTTTAGCCTATTCCCTGACCGTGGCTGGCCTTTGGTTTTTCCTGGCTAACTTGGCTGAGGACCTTCGGGAAAAGGAACGGAACCTATGGGAGACGGGGGAAAAGCTGCATTTGGCCAATGAGGAACTAAAAGAACTGGATGTTTTTAAAAACCGCTTCCTCAAACAAGTGGTAATGCAGGTTAAGGATCCCTTAATGGAAGTGGGGTTGGAATTGGGAAAAGTAGAGAAATCTTTGACTCATCCCGATGATCCTTCTTTAAAAGCGTTGGATACGGCCAAAAAGCAAATTTGGGCGCTTTTGCAGCTGATCGAGGATTTGGTTTGGATTTCCAGGACCCGGGCCCAGGACAGTTCCTTCAAAAGGAATTGGGTGGATGTTTACGAAACGTTAAGGAAATGCATTCAGTCGAAAGAAGCCGAGGTAGAAGCAAAAGGAATTCATTTCCAACTTCACGGTGAGCCTCAAGTCCGATTAAGGGCCGATCAGGAATCTTTTCAGAAAGTCGCGGATAATTTGATCGCCAACGCTGTCCAATATACTCCGGAAGGTTGGGGGGATATTCTCGTGGAGTTTAAGATGGAGGGGGACTGGATGGAGTTTGCCGTGGAAGACCAAGGCATAGGCATTTCTCCCAAAAACCAGAAAAATTTATTCCAAGAGTTCTATCGTGGCTCCAACGCCAAGCGACAGGAGAAATTTGGAACGGGTTTAGGACTTTCCATCGTCAAATCGATAATCGACTTGCACGGGGGAAAGATTCAGGTGCGTAGCGAACCCAAGAAGGGAACCAGGGTGGATACCTGGTGGCCTCATGTTCATGAAGAGCCCAGTCCGGAACCGATCAAGATTACTTAGATTTATTAAAAAATATTCTAGTCTTCTATTTTTAAAACGGCGGCCCCTTCTAAACGTCCGGCACGGAGGTCCGCAAGGGCTTCATTGGCCATTTCCAAGGGATAAACCCTAACATGGGTTTCGACGGGAATTTGAGGAGCCAGATTCAGGAATTCCTCTCCGTCCTGACGGGTCAAATTGGCGACCGATCGGATTTGCCGCTCGCCCCACAAGATGGAATAAGGGAAAGAGGGAATCTCACTCATGTGAATTCCGGCGCAGACAACCACTCCTCCCTTGGCAACCGACCTTAGGGCCATGGGAACCAATTCTCCGATGGGGGCGAAAATAATTGCGGCATCCAAAGGTTCGGGTGGGGTATCACCCGATGCCCCTACCCAATCCGCTCCCAGCTTTTTCGCGAAGGCCTGGCTTCCGAAATCGCCTTGACGGGTGAAGACGTAAACATCACGATTCTGATGTTTCGCGACCTGAATCAAAAGATGGGCCGCCGCTCCGAAGCCATAAAATCCCAGCCGCTTTCCTTCACCCGCCATCCGTAAGGACCGATAACCAATCAAACCGGCACAGAGCAGGGGCGCCGCCTGTATGTTGGGATAGCTTTTGGGAATAGGAAAAGAAAAACGCTCATCCGCTAGGCAGTACTCCGCAAAGCCACCATCCAATTGATAACCAGTGTAACGGGCGAGGTCACACAAGTTTTCATGGCCGCTTCTGCAGTAATCGCAGGTACCACAGCAGCCGCCCAACCAAGGAATTCCCACCCGATCCTTAACCTTAATCGTTTTTACCCCCGGGCCTAATGCCTCCACCACGCCCACCACCTGATGGCCGGGAACCAAGGGCAATTTAGGCTCTTTAAGGTCTCCATCTACCACATGAAGATCGGTACGGCACACCCCGCAGGCCTTAACCCGGACAAGGACTTGGCCGGTCATGGGGATGGGTTTGGGAATGGTAGCCGCTTTTAAGGGCATTCCTTGGGATTTCAGTACCATAGCTTTTATGACATTTTGATCCATGAAATTATTTTAACAGCGACAAGCCGTTCTTTTGTAATGAAGGAGTTCTTGAATATTTCCTTTATGGTTTTATCGGGTCTTTTTGTCGATTGGAACAGCCGAAGACGCAATTGGGGGCATTGTCCGGTTCTTTTTAGCCTTCTATGACGGGGGTCATAAAGGACCTATGAGAGGCCACTTAATTTGATTCAAGTGAAGGTGGCCAAATGAGGCACTTTTTCACGCAAAAAGGTGGATCTATGAATGCGAAAAGCTTTCTTTCAACCATGGAAGTACTAAAGAATCTGCCGGCGGATCGGTTGGCCGAATTCGAGAAAAAGATGATCGAAAAAAAGTACCCCAAAGGGGCTCCGATATTTCTGGAAGGTGACCCGGCGGAATATGTTTGGTTTGTGAAGGAAGGGCATGTGAAGGCGGTCATCCATTCCGCGGGGGGCAAGGACATGACCCTCTGCATGGTGGGTGCCAACAGTATGTTCGGGACGTGCTGCTGTTTCGGGGGTGGTCAATATCCCTGTAATAGCATGGCCGAAACTGACACCACGGTGGTGGCTTATCCCATGAGAGATTTCTTGGATCTGCTGGAAAAATACCCAGGGATGGCTAAGGCGGTTGTTCGGGCGCTTTCGGAGAGGTTGCGTCAATCCAAAGATATGCAGGTTTTTGATCAAGAAAGCGTGGAAAAGCGGATACTTCATGTTTTGGTCGGCCTCGTGTCAGAATTCGGAAACACGATCCCTTTGACCCGCCGGGAGATTGCGGAGATGTGCGGCACGACGGTGGAGACCTGTATTCGGACCTTTTCCCATTTGGAAAAAGAAGGACTGGTTTCGAGTACCCGCGGAAAAATTACGGTGCGTAATGTTCGGGATCTCATGGACCGGCAAGGGACAATTCAATAAACCAGACCGATTGGTTCATTTCACCTTTGGTTATTTCAGATCAAGGTAGGCTGTTACGTAGTCATCGTCTGGTTTTTGCGTTTCCTTGAAGTTGAATTTCCGACAGACGGCGCGCATGGCCTGGTTTTCCGGAAGAATATAGGCGAAAACCCCCTCGATTTTCTCGGCACGGCCCGCCTTCAACAGCGACCCCAGGATCTCCGTTCCCAGCCCTATCTTGTGCCAGCGGTCCTCCACCAGGGTGGCAAACTCGGCGTCGGGGCCGAACTTGGAACGGCTCAAGCGGCCGATGGCGGCGATTTCCTTAGCGCCTTGCGGATTTTCCCATTCGGCCACCAGCACGATCTCCCGGTCGTAATCGACGTAACAGGTCCGGGTCAGCCTTTCATGAGTGGTGCGGGTGCTTAACTTGATGTCCTGAAAATACCTCATATAAACACTTTGGGCAGAGAGGGTCTCGTGGAATTTCACCAGCATGGGTTCATCCTCGGGGCGGATGGGGCGCAAGGTAAAAGACTTTCCGTCCTTCGATTTCCAGGGGGCGACATATTGGCTGGGATAGGGGCGGATCGCGAGACGGGGAAGTTTTTCAATCGGTGTAGCCGGGTCGTGTAGAACCACCCGGGCGTCCAGGGCGACCAGTGCTTGGGGGGAGGCCAGGAGGGGGTTAATGTCCAATTCCTTTATCAGCGGCTGTTCGGCGATCAGGCGGCTGAAGCGAACCAGCAGTTGTTCTAGGGCCGCCAGATCAACGGGTTCCCGGCCCCGAACGCCTTGTAGTGCCCCATAAATTTTCGTGCGTTCCATGAGCCGGCGGGCCAGAGTTGTGTTCAAGGGAGGAAGCGCCAAGGCCCGATCCTTATAAACCTCAACCAGCTGTCCGCCGGAACCGAAGAGCAAAACCGGACCCACCTGCGGGTCCAGGCTGCTGCCAAGGATAATTTCATACCCTTCCAGCGAAACCATGGGCTGGACCGTCACGCCTTGGAAATGCTCACTCCCCTTCAGGCTTGTTACCGAATTCTTGATACCGTCGAAGGCTTGTCTGACCTCGGTTTCGCTTTTCAAGTTCAGCTTCACGCCGCCCACATCGGTTTTGTGGGTCAGGGTGAGGGAATGCAACTTCAACACCACGGGATATCCCAATTCGGAAGCGGTTTTGGCCGCTTCTTCCGCGCTTTGGGCCAAAAGAGTCTTTGTGGTCGGGATTCCATAAGCCGCCAAAAGCAATTTGGATTCCAATTCGGTCAAGAGGGTACGGCCTTCCTGTCGGGCCTTCGTCAAAAGAGCGTGGGCCCCTTCGGGGTCGGGGGAAGGACCGCCTTCCAAAAGGCCGGGGGTTTCGTAGAGCGCCTTCAAGTTGTAACTGTACTGCCACATGTAATTGAACATCCGGCAGGCGGTATCCGGAAAAGGGAAACAGGGCAGATTGGCCTGGCTAAGGATCGTTCGCCCCGCTTCCACGTCCGCACCTCCCATCCAACTGGCGAAAATGGGCCGGTCGCCCAACTTCGCATAGGCCGCCACCTGTTTGGCGGTTTCAGTGGGGTCGGTCATGGCCTGGGGGGTCAGAATGACCAAAAGCCCGTCGTTGCCCGAATCTTTGGACAGGATTTGAACCGATTTGGCGAAGCGCCCTGGGTCTGCATCACCCAACACGTCCACCGGATTGCCATGGCTCCAAGCGGAAGGCAGGAAGGAGGATAAGGTTTCCTTTGTTTCTAGAGAAAGTTCCGCCAATTGGCCCCGGCCTTCAATGAGGGCATCGGTGGCCAGGACTCCCGGCCCGCCTGCGTTGGTGACCAGGCAAAGGCGTCGGCCTTTGGGGTGGGGCTGTTTGGAAAGGATGTCCGCCATGTAGAAAAGGTGGGAGATGTGATCCACACTCAAGACCCCGCAGCGGCGGAAGGCAGCCTCCAAAACCTCGTCGCTTCCGGCCAGCGACCCAGTGTGGGAAGCGGCGGCTTTGGCGGCGGCCTCCGTACGGCCCGCTTTAATAACAATAATGGGCTTAGTGAGGGCTACTTCCCTTGCCGCAGAGAGGAAAGCCCTGGCATCGCCAATTGTTTCCATATATAGGACGATACTCTGGGTTTTGGGGTCATTTCCCAAGTAGTCAATCATGTCCCCCCAGCCCACGTCCAGCATGGAGCCTAGAGAAACAATGGAGCTAAAACCTACGTTCTCCTGGAAACTCCAGTCCAATACGGCGGTTAAGAGCGCGCCGCTTTGGCTCACAAAGGCCACGTTTCCAGGCCGTGCTATGGTATTGGCGAAGGTGGCGTTCAATCCCGAAAGGGGATTCATAATCCCCAGGCAGTTGGGGCCAATGATGCGCATTCTGGCGGGTTTGGCTTTTGCGAGCACTTGTTGTTCCAATTCGGCACCCGAGGGGCCTACTTCCTTGAAGCCGGCTGAGATGATAATGGCGGCCTTCACCCCCACTTCCACGCACTGGGTAACTAAGTCAGGAACAGTGGGCGCCGGCGTCATGATGACTGCCAGGTCGATTGGATCGTGTAAATCAGAAATTCGGGGAACAGCTTTGACTCCTAGGACGCTGGGGTGGTTTGGATTGATGGGAAACACAGCTCCACCAAAAGGTGTCTTTAGCAGGTTAGAAAGAAGGGTTCGGCCAACGGTCCCGGGTTTTTCGGTGGCCCCGATGACGGCCACGTTCTTTGGGCGGAAAAAAGCCTCCAGGGGATTGGGCTGGGTACGCAAAAAGTCATGGGAACGGTCGGCGAGGGGTTTGGAGTCCATATTCATGGCAACATCCTAAGGGGCTCTTATTCGAAAAGAAAGCATAGGATCGTTGGCGTTCGATAAAACACAGGTCGATATCGAACCCTAAGACCCATTTTGTCATTGGGAGATGTCTTCAAGTGAGCCGGGGTGGACCGCCATATAGACTTGGAAAAGTGGAAAGTTTGATTGACACGCATATGACACTCGTGGAAAATCAATCTCCCTTTGGAGAAAGCAAGTATGTAAAGCCCTTTCGTCGAAAGGGTTTTATTAATATCCGCCTTGAAGTTCGAAAAGGTAAGTATCTTGCTGGTGGGTGATGGGTAGCTTGTTCGATTCCAGCTATCTGGCCCATTTTTTTGGGGGGAAAAGACTCGGCTTTTCGTGAGGGTTAGTGGACAGGTGCCCGAGGGGTCAATGGGAGCAGACTGTAAATCTGCCGGCCGTCCGGCCTACGCAGGTTCGAATCCTGCCCTGTCCACCATATTTTTTGGCCAAAGGGAAACGGATAGTCCGATTCTCTTGCGGTTTTATGCACCAACTGGGAGCATCTTTACTGTTATAGCGAAAACTGGGATACTTTTGGCTCATCGGTGCGGGAGTAATTCAGTGGTAGAATGCCACCCTTCCAAGGTGGACGTCGCCGGTTCGAATCCGGTCTCCCGCTCCATTATTTTTTAAGTCGAGGGATGAAACCTAAACCTTCCATAACTTGTTTCCCTTGTCAATCGATTGGAAATTGAAAAAATGAAAGATACTTTCGCCACCAGTAACCCATCGGAAGCCATTCCAGGGAACCCGAATCCCGTTACAGAAATGAATACCTTCATGGATGACAGGGTTATCCTTTACGGGCATCCGGGTTTATGCCGTACTCCGGAAGAACTCCTTTCGAGCGACGGGTTTCAAATGATCCTGAAACATTTTCTGAAAAAAATGACCACCCAAGATTCTCCTATATTGAACTGTATCTCGTCCTTCAAGACGGGTGGCGAATACGACACCCCTAAATTGGCCGGGTTTTTGAAGGACCTTTTGACTAAGGATGTGCAGGAGACTGTTTTCGCCAATACCGACTTGGTCTTGTTGAAGGATTTCGTTGAAGAGCTCTACAGCTATTGGCGCCGCCGTGAACGCTTCGTTATTTTCGACCGGGATGTGGAGGATGGCGGGATTGACCTGAAGGAATACCACCAAATCTTTGTCCGCGCTAATGAGGAATTTAAGAGTTTGGTGCTTGGTACTTACCGGCATATTTCCGCCCATGTGGCGGGAGATTGGTTTAAGGTTTATCGCCAGTTGCCCGCAGGTGTTGGCGTTGGTTTCTTGGCTGAAAAAATAAGTTGGAAATTTCCTTCAGAGACTTACCAAAAACTCAAGAACATCCCTTTCATCCGGCTGTCGCTCATCTATCCCCCTCTTATTTATTATACGAAGAGCAACAAACGCAAAGGCAAGTTCAATCCTTTGGCCAAAAATCCGATGGAATCAGTCAAACTCGATTCCTCCCGCTGGCTTTGTTTCCCGGCCAAAATCGGAACCCTTATTGTCTTTATTTATTTTCATAAAGATTTCATTTCGCACGCGGCGGGCCTTTCCAACCTTTTCGAGTTAGCCAGCGCGCAGGAGATCGCGAACCACAAACCCGATGGAATCATGTTGTTCGGAGTTGATCCGTTGCTGATGGACAATCAGTTGGTCGGCTATTACGAAGACATTGCCAGTGGAGTATTGGTGGGCGCTGTGGCCTACCAAACCCCGGATGTGGATTACTTCGGGTATTTTAAAAAAATGGCCCTAACCATCCACAATTTGATCATGATCGAAAGAGGAAACCTTCCTATTCATGGCGCCATGGCTAAGATCGACTTAAAGTCGGGTAAAAGCGCCCATGTGGTAATCGTTGGCGATTCTGGAGCGGGGAAGTCCGAATCCTTAGAAGCCTTCCGAATTCTGGCCGACAAATATATTCGTCAATTGACGGTTATTTTTGATGACATGGGTTCATTAAGTATCAATCCGGATGGACAAGTGGTGGGGCGTGGGACCGAAGTGGGGGCTTTTGTCAGATTGGATGATTTGCATCCTGGCTATGCCTATACCGAAATTGACAGGTCCGTTTTCATGAATCCCCATTTAAATAATGCCCGATTGGTTATGCCGATTACCGAATACCGTCATGTGGTCGCGGGTTACCCCGTGGATCTCTTTTTGTACGCGAACAATTACGACAACGTGGATGAGGAGCATACTCATTTAGAATTGATGACAGATGAGGCTGCTTCCTATGAAGTCTTTGCCAATGGAGCTCGCTTAGCAAAAGGAACCACCGATGAAAAAGGACTGGTTCACACTTATTTCGCCAATCCTTTTGGGGCGCCACAGAAGAAAGATAAACACGAGCCTTTGGCCAAAAAATTCCTGGGTCAATTGTTAAAGAATGGGAAAAAAGTCGGCCAATTACGGACCCGTTTGGGGATTTCAGGTTTCGAAACCAAGGGCCCCGAAGAAGCTGCCCAGTCCCTATTCCAATACATCACCAAAAATCTTTAACCGCAATTGACAAGCTGACGGTCGTCATAAAGATCTCGGCTTCGGTTGGCTAGACTTCGTACTCGGATAAATCCGTAAAAATTCATTCTTGGAGGTGGGTTTTGAATTTTCGAATCGAACATGATTCCATCGGTGAGTTGAAAGTGCCCGAAGAGGCTTTGTGGGGAGTACAGGCCGAAAGGGCGGTTCAAAATTTTCCCATCAGCGGCATCAAACCCCATAGGGTGTTTATCCAAGCGACGGTTCATATCAAGAAAGCGGCGGCGAGATTTCACGCCGAGGTAGTGATGCTGGATAAGAAAAAGGCCGAAGCCATTGCCGCGGCCTCCGATGAAATTTTAAAGCAGGACAAATGGTTGGATCATTTCGTGGTGGACGTGTACCAAGCCGGCGCCGGTACCAGCCACAACATGAATACGAATGAGGTTTTGGCCAACCGAGCGATAGAGTTGTTAGGGGGGAAGCGGGGAGACTACAAACTTATCCACCCGAACGATATGGTGAATATGGGCCAATCCACCAACGACGTGATTCCAACCGCTATCCGCCTCTCGGGACTCCTGCTAACTCGGGATTTTCTTCCCGTCCTTAAGAAATTAGCCTCTACTTTTCGAAATAAAGGGAAGGAATTTGGGAAAGTCTTTAAATCGGGACGCACGCACTTACAAGACGCGGCTCTTATGACATTAGGCCAGGAATTCAATGCTTATGCCGAAAACCTGGAAAGGCATTGCCTGAGAATCGAAAGGGCGTCCGGGGATTTAACTGAACTCGGTATTGGCGGTTCGGCGGTGGGCACCGGACTTAACACTCATAAGGATTATTGCAAGGGAATGGCTACGTTGCTTTCCGAACAGACGGGATTGCAATTGACGCCCCATCCCAACCTCTTTGAAGCGATGCAGAGTATGTCTCCCTTTGTATCCCTTTCCAATGCTTACCGGAACTTGGCCTTGGACTTGATTCGTATTGCCAACGATTTCCGCTTGATGACGAGTGGTCCGGCCACCGGTTTTGGGGAAATCCTTTTGCCGGTGATGCAGCCAGGATCGTCGATTATGCCTGGCAAGGTTAATCCGGTGATGGCTGAGTGCCTTAATATGGTTTGTTACCAGGTATTGGGACACGATACGACAGTTGCTTTTGCCGCCCAAGCGGGTCAAATGGAATTGAATGTGATGATGCCTGTTTTGGCCTATAACTTGAACCAGGAAATTACTCTTTTGACCAATATGCTCAAAGCCTTTGATGAAAAATGCGTTTCAGGTGTGAAAGCCGAAGAAGCCAGGTGCCGCTACTATGCGGATCAGAGTACTCAGGTGGCCACGGCCTTGAACCCTGTTATTGGATACGAGAAAGCGGCTGAAGTGGTAAAAGCCGCATTGAAAGAGGGGAAGACAGTTCGCCAGGTCGTTTTGGAGAAAAAAATATTGACCGAGGAAAAATATAATCAAGCGGTTCAATTGGAAAAAATAGTCGATCCGCACGGAAGGGCCGGGGAATGACGGAGTATATTTTGATGTTACCTTCTAATGGGGGATGGTGTTATCCGAAAGCGGGAAAAACGGCCTGAAATATAGCCATTTCTCCTTGACAGGTAACCTTTCAAACGTACAATACCTTACTCTTGTATGACCCCCCGCCCAAGTAGCTCAGTTGGTAGAGCACTTCCTTGGTAAGGAAGAGGTCACCGGTTCAATCCCGGTCTTGGGCTCCATGTTATGTGGTAACCCAAAGTTTATATTTTTTTGGAGGAACGGAAGATGTCAAAAGAGAAATTCGTACGCAATAAGCCGCACGTGAATATTGGGACGATCGGGCACGTCGATCATGGAAAGACGACGCTGACGGCGGCAATCACGACAGTTTTGGCGAAGAAGGGTTGGGCGACCGCGAAGGGATATGCGGACATCGATAACGCCCCGGAAGAAAGGGAGCGTGGAGTTACCATTAATACCTCGCACGTGGAGTACCAAACAGCAAATAGACATTACGCCCACGTGGACTGTCCAGGGCACGCGGACTATATCAAGAACATGGTGACGGGAGCGGCGCAGATGGACGGTGCGATTCTGGTGGTCTCGGCCGCCGATGGCCCGATGCCGCAGACAAGGGAACACATTTTGCTGGCCCGCCAGGTAGGGGTACCATTTATGGTTGTTTTCCTGAACAAGTGCGACATGGTGGATGATAAAGAACTGTTGGAATTGGTGGAAGTTGAAGTGCGTGAACTCTTGACCAAGTATGGATTCCCTGGAGACAAGACGCCGGTGATTAAAGGCTCGGCGACGAAGGCCTTGGAAGGGGATACTAGTGAGCTTGGGGAACCAGCGATTTTCAAATTGATGGAAGCGGTAGATGCCTATATTCCCGAGCCAAAGAGAGATGTGGACAAGGACTTCCTGATGGCGGTGGAGGACGTGTTCCTGATCACTGGCCGTGGAACGGTAGCGACGGGTCGTGTTGAAAGAGGCCGGGTGAAGGTTGGGGAAGCGGTGGAGATTGTCGGGATCAAGCCGACGAAGGACACGGTTGTGACGGGTGTTGAAATGTTCCGCAAATTGCTGGATGAAGCCCAAGCGGGAGACAACATCGGCGTACTCTTAAGAGGTGTGGAGAAGAAGGATATTGAGCGGGGACAGGTTTTGGCCAAGCCCAAGAGCATCCTGCCGCACGCGAAGTTCAAGGGAGAGGTTTACGTGTTGACGAAAGAGGAAGGCGGGAGGCATACGCCGTTTTTCAACGGGTACAAGCCGCAATTCTTCTTCCGTACGACGGACGTGACGGGATCGGTGCAACTGCCGCAAGGGGTGGAGATGTGCATGCCGGGGGACAATATCACGATGGACATCGAGTTGATCGTGCCGGTGGCGATGGAAAAAGAGCTGAGGTTCGCGATCCGAGAAGGCGGCCACACGGTAGGCGCCGGCGTCGTAACCCAGATCGTTGAATAAAGAAACCGAAGGAATAGACACCCATGCGTGAACAAATTACATTGGCTTGTTCGGACTGCAAACGCCGCAATTACCATAAGACGCGGGATAAAAGGAAGACTCCGGATAAGCTGGAGGTCAAGAAGTACTGTCGGTGGTGCCGCAAGCACACCTTGCATAAGGAAACCAAATAAGCCGAAATTTCTTAGGGCAGTAGCTCTAATGGTAGAGCGGCGGTCTCCAAAACCGCGCGTTGAAGGTTCGAATCCTTCCTGCCCTGCCAGCTATGTAAATTATTAAATTGAGCAGGAAGCCAATGGCCGCCCTGCCATTGGGATGAAAGAACAGACGGTTAAAAAGGTGAGGAATGTTCGAGAACTTAAAGGTTTTTTTCGCGGAAGCGAAGTCGGAATTTAAGAAAATCTCTTGGCCCAATTGGGATGAGATCAAAGGCTCCACGGCCGTGGTTTGCGTCACGATCATTTTTTTGATGGTTGTGCTATTTACATATGACACTGTTATTGAGCCTTGTGTTAATTTTGTTATGAGAGTTCCTAAGTAAATTAAAGAGAGGTAGTCTTGCAAATGTCCAAGCGCTGGTACGTGATCAATACTTATTCCGGGTATGAGGCCAAGGTGAAGACCAACCTGGAAAATCGGATTAAGAGCATGAAAATGGAAGACAAGATCTTCCAGATCCTGATCCCCTCGGAGGAAGTCACCGAGACCCGTGCCGGCAAGAAACGCATCACGAATAAGAAATTTTTCCCCGGATATATTCTGGTGGAAATGGATATGGATGAGAATTCCTGGTCGGTCGTCCGCAACACCCCTAAGGTAACTAGTTTCGTGGGGTCGGGTAATAAGCCCATTCCGCTTCCTGACGAGGAAGTGACGGCTATCTTGGAACACATTGGCAAGCGTCGTGAGCGCAGGGCCTTGAAGAGCCAATTTGATAAGGGTGATTTAGTAAAGGTGATGGATGGACCTTTCGCGAATTTCTCGGGTTCGGTTGAGGAAATCAACCCGGAGCGTGAGAGGGTGAAGGTCATGGTGACCATCTTTGGCCGGCAGACGCCGGTGGAACTGGAATTCCATCAAATCGAAAAAGAATAGCTTGCTTTTAAGAAGCAAGTAGAAGGAATAAGGAAAAGGTTATGGCAAAAGAATTAAACGCGATGGTAAAGCTTCAAATCCCGGCCGGTAAGGCGAATCCGGCTCCTCCCGTTGGCCCGGCTTTGGGCCAGCACGGTGTCAATATCATGGAGTTCTGCAAGCAATTCAACGCGGCAACCCAAAAGCAGGACGGCTTGATCATTCCGGTGGTTATCTCTATCTATAAGGATCGTTCCTTTACTTTTATCACCAAGACGCCCCCGGCTTCCGTTCTCTTGTTGAAGGCGGCGGGATTGGCTAAGGGGTCGCCGGTCCCCAACAAGCAAAAAGTCGCGAAAGTGACTTTGAAGCAGGTTGAGGAAATCGCAAGAACTAAAATGCCGGATTTAAACGCGCAAAAGCTGGACTCCGCCATGCGAATGGTGGAAGGAACGGCTCGCAGCATGGGAATCGAAATTCAAAGGTAACCTTCGGGTTTCTTTTGGTTTAAAATAACTGTGGGAGCTTCATCGATAGGGTGGGGCGCTTGAACCACGGGAGGAAAATATGGCTAAGAAGGCAAGCAAAAGGCATCGCAAGAATGTCGAGTTGGTGGATAAAACCAAGTCTTATGTCCTGACCGAAGCGGTCGGGCTCCTCAAGAAGGCGGCTCCCGCCAAGTTCAATGAGACGGTCGAGCTTCATATCAAGCTCGGAGTGGATCCCAAGAAAGCCGACCAACAGGTTCGCGGCACGGTTTCCCTTCCTCACGGCACAGGTAAAACTCTCAAAGTCGCGGTTTTGGCCAAGGGTGAAAAAATTAAAGAAGCCGAAGCGGCCGGCGCTGATTTTGCTGGTGACACCGATTTAATTGAAAAAATCGCGGGTGGTTTCCTGGATTTCGACGTCTTGGTGGCTACGCCCGATATCATGCGTGAAACCGGTAAATTGGGTAAGGTGTTGGGCCCCAAGGGTCTGATGCCCAATCCGAAAGCTGGAACGGTGACTCCCAACGTGGCCCAAGCGGTCAAGGAAATCAAAGCTGGTAAGATCGAATATCGTGTGGATGACCAAGGAATTTGCCACGCCGGAGTCGGTAAAATTAAGTTCGAAGAGAAGCAGATCCTGGAAAATGCCCAGGCCCTGATCAGAACCCTGGTGTCAGTAAAACCCGCCTCGGCTAAGGGGACCTACTTGATTTCGGCCCATTTGACATCAAGTATGGGTCCTGGAATTAAAGTGGACACTGGGGAGTTTACAAAAACCGTAGCAAAGTGATAGTATTCAACGCTCCCCGACCTTCGGGTTGGGGCGTTTCTGTGGCAGTGAAGTAGTCTAAGACAGCGGGCGTCCTGAAAGGGACTTAATGCAAGCCCGCCGAGACGAATCGGAAGATAAAGAGTATTCCAATACCCTTCATCCGGTCGTTTCGGATGAGGGGTTTTTCTTTTTGCGGCCTTGGATTTGATGAAGCGAATCCGGTCCAAAATTCCCTTATCCCAAGTTTGAAAATTGATTCGAGAGGTGGTGATTTTTTTGACAGAACATAAGAAGCGCGAACCAAAGGCGGAAAAGGTTCAAGTGGTGGAAGATTTCACCAAGAGGGTCCAGGCGTCTAAATCAGCGGTCATCACGGGTTACACCGGGTTGACGGTGGAGGAAGTCACGGACTTACGCGCCAAGCTCTTTCATGCCAAGGTGGAATACCATGTCGTGAAAAACAACCTGGCCCGTATCGCCTTGAACCAGTGCAATATCACGGTTCTCGACGATCTCTTGACCGGCCCCACGGCCATCGCTTTGGCG
The DNA here is from genome assembly GCA_963836235.1 of uncultured Pseudomonadota bacterium. GTDB lineage: Bacteria > Oederibacteriota > Muellerivitia > Muellerivitales > Muellerivitaceae > CAWJKT01. The sequence continues at coordinate 327,831 of CAWIIP010000004.1, forward strand.
ATGGAAGACGCGGTGGCTCCGGCACGAGTTCTTTCCAAGTTCGCTAAGGACCACGAAAAGTTGTCCGTCAAGGGCGGATGGATGGAAGGGAAGAAGATCACTGTTCAGGATATCAAGGCCTTGGCTAATTTGCCGAGCCGCGAAGTCCTGTTGGCGAAAGCCTTGGGCAGCATGAAGTCGCCCATTTCAGGAATTGTCCGGGTTTTGGCCGGTCCCGCAAGCAAATTGGTTTATGCCCTCAATGCCGTCGCTCAGGCGAAGGAAAAAACAGCCTGATCTTAATCACCCACTCTGGCTTTTTTGGCCGGATACAAGAAAAATAAAATTTGGAGGAAGTTTCAAATGCCTACTTTAACGAAAGATGAGTTTATCGCCGCCATCGAGCAAATGAGCGTTCTGGACTTGAACGAACTCGTGAAAGCCCTCGAGACCAAGTTTGGCGTGTCTGCCGCCGCTCCCGTAGCTGTTGCCGCTGGTGGAGCCGCTGCCGCCGCTGTCGAGGAAAAGACCTCGTTCGACGTGAATTTGAAGACGGTCGATGCCGCCAAGAAAATCAACGTCATTAAGGTCGTCCGCGAAGTCACTGGATTGGGCTTGAAGGAAGCCAAGGATTTGGTCGATGGAGCCCCGAAACCCATCAAGACCGGCGTTTCCAAGGCTGAGGCCGATGGAATCGTCGCCAAGTTCAAGGATTCCGGCGCCGAAGTCGAAATCAAGTAAGAAGCTTTTTAAAGCCCTGTTCCGCGAGAGCGGGGCAGGGCTTTTTGTTTTCCGGCCCCGGGGGTTTAAGGGGCAGCGCCCCTTAGGTTTTTGAGTGGGGTTCACAGGGGGAAACTCCACTGTGAGCGGAGCGGGGCAGGGCTTTTTTGTTTTGTGGTCTTGTTAAAAAAGGTAACATAGGCCACCCTTACAAAAACGGGGAGGTAAAATCATGGAAGACGCTCTCTTAAAACAAATCCGTAAAAATTTCGAATACGATTATTGGGCTAACGACCAATACCTAAAGGCCCTTTTGGTAATGCCCCAGCCGCCTGAAAAGGCCGTTAAAATGTTCGCTCACATCTTATTCGCGTTGGACGTTTGGCTGGCCCGGTTGATGAAGGAGGACCTTTCCCAATTCACCGACCCTAACCCTTCCTACACACTGGCTGAATGCCGTAAAAAATTGGACGACCTTCATGAAAAATGGAAAGGGTATTTGTCGTCTTTGGCGCCGGAGGAGTTGACGGGAAAGTTCTCCGCCCCAAACACTCAGGGAAAACTTTCCGAGCACATGGTTCAAAACGTTCTGTTTCAGGTAATCACCCATTCGCACTATCATCGCGGCCAATTGGCGCCTCTCGTGCACCAGGGAGGGGGCAAACGCCCCGGGACCGATTACATCGGTTATGCCTACGCGATCGGAGAGTCCAAATTCGTATGAACAAAGGCCTGTTTATTACATTCGAAGGCACGGAAGGTTCCGGTAAAAGCACCCAGTTGCACCTGCTGGCCGCCGTCCTCAAGGAATACCGAATCCCCCACATTGTTACACGTGAGCCAGGTGGATCGAGCTTGAGCACCCAGTTGCGGCATTGGATTCTGAACAAACTGGAATACAACCTGATGCCTCGTACTGAATTGTTATTGTTCCTGGCGGACCGGGCTCAGCACGTGGGAGAAGTGATCGAACCCGCCTTGAAACAGGGAAAAGTGGTCCTTTGCGACCGTTACTCCGATTCCACCTTGGCCTACCAAGGCGGGGGCCGGGGTTTCCAGATGAAGTTATTAAAAACACTGAATCAAACCGCGAGCGAATTAAAGCCGGACTTGACCCTTCTTTTCGACTTGCCGGTGGAAGTAGGACTCAGGCGGGCACTGGGTCGAGGCAAGGGGAAGGACCGCATGGAAAGCGAGGGCCTGAGATTCCACCGGGCGGTCCGCCGGGTTTACTTGGAAACCGCCCGCAAGGAAAAGGGCCGGTTTATTGTCGTTAACGCCAACCAAAGCCGGGAATTCGCGTACCAGGAAATGTTGGAAGGCTTGATTGACCGGCTGCCTTTGCGAAAAAAAGGCGGGCAACGTGGCTGAATATTCCATTCCCCGTTTGGAAAAACTTAACTCCCAACCGGAAGTCCAGAAGCTTTTAAAGGGCCTTCTGGACCATCCCGGCGTCCAAACCTTTCTTTGGGTTGGGCCGGAAGGGGTTGGCAAGAAAACCTACGCCCTTTCCCTGGTGCGAAGCCTTTTCTGCAAGGAGGGGGTGGATTGCGAAGGTTGCGCAACCTGCAAGCAGGTTCTCAGCAAAGGCCATCCCGATCTGTTTTGGGTCCATCGGGACCATTTCTGGAGCGATGATCCGGACGATAAGAAAAAACAAGGGATCGTGGTGGATGTGGCTAAACGCCTTTCGGAAAAGCTCAACCGGGCGCCTTTCTCGGGGCCTTTCAATGTTGCCGTCATTCCCAATGCGGAGGAATTAAACAAGGACGCCCAAAATGTCCTTTTGAAAACCCTCGAGGAACCACCGGCCAACTCTCTTGTGATTTTATTGGCCGAAAAGACGGGCGAATTCCTTCCTACTGTTCTTTCTCGTTGCCGTTTGGTGCGTTTTCCCGCTGTGCACACAAAGACCATCGAGGAAATCTTGGTGAGGGATTATGGATGGAAAAAGCCCGAGGCGTTGAAAACGTCCGAGGAAGCCAATGGCAATTTGGCCCTGGCGTTGAAATTGGCTGATGAAAACTGGGCCGAATTTCGGGATAAGGTATGCGGGGATTTTGACAAGGCTCTCCAAGGGCCGGATGAGGAGTGGCTTTCCTTGGTCAGTGAATATGACCAGTGGGAACCCGACTTTTTAGGCGATAGGGAAATGACGGCCACTCAACGAAAGGGCGAGGTGTTGACGGCGGCGTTCCAGGTTTACTTGGCCTTGTGGTCCCGACGCTTGTCGGGTGGCGCGGAAATCCCCGCCCGATTAGTTTCCTTGCCATCGGATGTAGTCTTAAAGTGCCTGCAAAAACACCAAGATATGATACCGACTAATTTGAATTCGAGGATGATACTGGATCACTTATTCATGGAATTACGGGAAGGATTCAAGAGGGGCGAACTTCTTAATCGTTCCTTTTCGGAAATGTCGGTTCAACTTTAGCATAATCTAAACGGAGAACAGGATGTCTGAAACCAAAAAAACCTTTTACGTCACTACTCCCATTTACTATGTGAACGACGTGCCCCACATCGGGCATGCCTATTCCACCGTGGGTGCGGATGCCCTTGCCCGATTCAAACGTATGGATGGGTACGATGTCTTCTTCTTGACAGGCACGGACGAGCACGGCCAGAAGATCGCCAAGACCGCCCAAGAGGAAGGTTTGGAACCCAAACAATTGGCCGACCGAGTTGTGGAAAGATTCAAGGAAGCCTGGGTTAAACTAGGCATTTCAAATGATTCTTTCATCCGGACGACCGATGAAAATCACGTGAGGGCCGCCCAAGCTTTCTTCAAAAAAGTGATGGATGCGGGGTTTATCTACAAGGCTGATTATGAGGGGTGGTATTGTCTCCCCGATGAGAAATTCCTGTTAGATTCCGAGGTGGTGGATGGAAAGTGCCCGGATTGCGGTCGGCCAGTGGAACGGATCAAGGAACAAAATTATTTCTTCAAGATGTCGGCCTTTCAGAAACAATTGGAACGACATTTAGAAGAACACCCTGAATTTCTCCAGCCTGCGTCCCGTAAAAATGAACTCATTAATAATTTCATCAAACCAGGATTGGCCGACGTATCCATTACCCGGTCCTCTGTTAAATGGGGCGTAAAGGCTCCCGTGCCGGAAACCGCGGTCATTTATGTTTGGTTTGACGCTCTGGTGAACTACCTTTCGGCATTGGGTTGGCCGGATGGGGAAAATTATAAGAAATTCTGGCCCGCCGATGTCCATATTATTGGAAAGGACATCCTGCGGTTCCATACCACTATCTGGCCGACCGCCCTCATGGCCGCGGGCATACCGCTTCCGAAGAAAGTTTTTGGGACAGGGTATATCAACAAAGACGGCAAGAAGATGTCTAAAAGTCTTGGGAACGTGGTGGACCCTTTCGAATTGGTGGCCGCCTATGGTCCGGACGCCTTGCGCTATTACTTGCTTCGAGAAATAGCGTTCGGTTTGGATGGAAACTATACCGACGAATCCTTCCAATTGCGTTTCAACGGCGACCTGGCCAATGACCTGGGTAATCTGGTGAGTCGTAGTCTTACCATGTTGGAGAAGTATTTTGAAGGCGTTGTCCCTAAACCGGGATCTTCGGGAGAATTTGAAAACCAATTAGCCGCAATTGCCAAGGCCTATCCTTCCAAATCGAGGACAGCTATGGATAATCTGGAATTTCACACCACTTTGACCCAGGCTTGGGACTTGGTCAAACGCTCCAACAAGTACATTGAGGAAACGTCACCTTGGAAGGTGGCCAAAGAAGGGGATGTGAGCAAAGAAAAGCTGGCAACGATCCTATATTCACTCATGGAATCTTTGCGGGTAACGGCTATTTCCATTGCGCCTTTTTTGCCTTTTACGGCCCAGGCCATTTGGAGCCAATTGGGTTATAGGGATGATGTGCACAAACATTCGCTCAAAGAAACCGAAGAATGGGGCCTGATTCCGGTTGGACAAAAGATTGTCAAGGGACCGCCTCTGTTTCCGCGTATTGAAAAGGAAAAGAAGAAATAATGACAGTTCTCGTTGATTCACACTGCCATTTGGATGACGAGCGCCTCTTGGCCGACGAGGAAACTATCCTCCGGAAAGCCAAGGAATTCGGGGTGGAATTCCTCGTGACCATCGGCACGGACGAGAAGACTTCGGCGGCGGCGGCCCAGATTGCTTCCCGCCATAATGGCAGGGTCTACCACACGGTAGGAGCGCATCCCTCCGATGTGGATCGGTTTGGAGAGGCCGAATTGGTTGAGATCGAAAGGCTGGCGAGGGAAACGAAGCCTAAGGCAATCGGCGAAATCGGATTGGATTATTACCATGATTCCAACCGGGAAAAGCAGGCCGTGGTTTTTGAACGAATGATCCATCTGGCCCGGAGTTTATCCCTTCCCATCGTTATTCATGACCGGGACGCTCACGAGGATATCCATCGAATCCTGAGTGATAAGGCGAAAGGCTTGAAAATCATGATGCATTGTTATTCCGCGGGGCCGGGTTTCGTGGACCGGTTTATGGATTTAGGCTGTCTTTTCTCTATCGCGGGACCGGTAACCTTTAAGAACGGCCAGGACCACCGGGACGCCGTGGTGAAAATTCCCCTGGATCGATTGGTGGTTGAAACCGATTCTCCCTATTTAACCCCGCATCCTTTCCGGGGTCAGCGTAACGAACCGGCTTACGTGAAGTTCACCGCCGAGAAAGTCGCCGAAGTTAAAGGGGTGAGTCTTGAGGAATTGGCCGATGCCACCACCCAAAACGCCAGGAAATTTTTCGGAATCTGAGAACTATTGTGGCGAGAGGGATTGTACCATTTGAAGGGCAACGGGATTTTGGGGTCGGTCCCTTAAGACTCGCCTCATACAAGTAAGTGCCTCGTTGTACCGTTTGCCATAGTAATAAAGACAACCCAAATTGTAGTAATAGTCGTAATACCGGCCTTGAGTCCGTTGAATCCCCTCCAACAGACATGTTTCCGCCACTTCGGGGTGACCGGTGTAGGTTGTGAAAATCCCAAGGTTCAAAAGGCCGTTGGAATAAGTCGAAGGTTCGTAAAAGTCCCTCCCAAAACAGCTCAAGTCCGAAGCTGGAGTCGCCGAAAGTAGGGATGGGGCTTGGGAGATAATGGTTTTGGAAAGTCCCCTCTCTGCCAAAAGCCGGTCGTAATCCAGCCCCGTTATTTGGTCCATATAGCTTTTACGAAGATAGAGTGCGGTACATTCATCCAGGTAGACCAGTCTCCAATCGGGACTTTGGTTGAGATAGACTATCCATTGCATAGCATAGAGCGGGTTGAAGAAAAAAATGTCGGGTTTGTACTTTTCGATCAGGGCTTGCGGGCCCGCTTCGCCTAACGATGCCGAATATTCCCCAAGGAATTCTCCGCCCATCACGTCCAAACGGCCATCCATAAAGGTTTTTTGCGGCCCCTGCCAGTCCAGCCAATCGCCCGCGTCCAGGGTATTGATAATCCTTCCGTCCAAATGGTTTTGGGCCAGGAACTGACAGGCCCGGACCGGCAAGGTTTCCTGATCCAGCCCAAGCCCAAAACGGTCGGAAAGCCTGTCCGAAACATAATGGGCATTAGTGAGCACCCGAAGTCCGAACCCCAAAAGAAACAGCGCTAAGACCCAGGCGGTGAAGGGCAGGGCTATAAAGCGATCCTGCAATTTTTGAAGCCAGGGCCATTCCAAGTCTGTCCAGCAAACAGTCGCCAGCGGGACGGAGGAGATCATGAATAAAGGGATGTTCCGCACGGCGACAACCGACAGACCGAAGAAAAAGACAACAAGAAGCCATTCACGAATTTTCCGGCGGCGGAAGGTGGCGGCCAGCAAGGCCAGCAAAAAGAGGCTGAAAGTCTTGTAGGCGAACAGATATAGGGCCGGTACCCAGGAAGAGGGGTCGTGAATGGACCAGGGCGGCTGGAATTCTTTGGCCATAAATTTGTAGATTTCGGATGAACCAAGGGTGCCGAGGAAAGAAAAGGGGAAAAGAAATCCCCGGATAAAATGAGGGTTCATAAGGCATAAGGCCAGCGATAGGAAGAAATATTTTAGGAGTTTCCTATCGGTTTTGGAGGAGGGGGAGAGTCCTGAAAGGGCGTAAAATCCCATTACCGCCCAACCAATGAAGAAAAGCCCCTCGGTATTGACCCAAATCCATTGAATCAGGGGAAGTAAGAATAAGAGGTCTTTCTTGGCCGTTGTCCTCCATTCCAATATCAAAAGCGTTAAGCCTAGAAGAACCCAACTGAGGACTTCCGGCCTCACCCTGATACGGGTTTCGGAAGCCAAAACAGCCGCCGCGAACAGGAGGACACATAGGCCAAAGGGGGTGGACTTTTCCCGCAAACGAATCCAAACAAGGAAAAAAGCGGCGATGGCCAAGAGGATGTGGGAAAGGGAAAGGCATTCATATCCACCTAGCCGGTAAAGAAGGTAGAGCGATACCTGGTAAAGGGATTCCATGTCCAGATATTCGTGACCGGCGACGGTATAAGTGTAGGTATCGATATTTGGAAATCGGTGGTTTTGTAATATCCATTGGCCGGTTCGCAAATGGAAGCCCACATCGGAATCGTTGAGGCGATGGGTTCCAAAAAGAATCAGCAAAAGAAAAGAACCTAGAAGGGGTAAAAGCCAAGGGGTTAAGTATGGAAACCGGTTAGAAGAAGTTGGAGAAATCGGAACCGGGATTGAGGGTGTTGAATTCATCGGCCAATTATAACAAAGGGGATTTTTTCGGTGATTTTGGCTTTTCGTGTTTCGAAAGGCGATTATGTTGTTTTTGCCGCTTTTTACCAATCCTCCTATTGGCTTTGAAGCCCTTCCGAGTAAAATAACCCTCCCATTTACGCAGTTCTTCGATTGTGAATGGGGCCCCCGGCCCCAAATTGAGAACTGTGTCACCCTCATTCCTTTAATCGGGCTTTGCCCGATATGGTTAGGAAAAACGAGGGTACCCTGAAAGGCTGGGCCATGATTCGTGAATCTTTAGTCAAACTATCGCAAAAGCAATCTCTCGCCGAAAAAGAGACCTACGATTGCATGCTGGAAATATTGGAGGGCCATGCCACGCCGGCTCAAGTGGCGGGTTATCTTTCTTTTTTAAATTACAAAGGTGAAACAGCCGCGGAAGTGGTGGGGAGCGTCAAGGCCATGCGGGAAAAGATGGTCCGGGTCAACGCCGAAGGGCTCGCGGCCATCGATGTTTGCGGGACCGGGGGCGACCACCGGGGGACCTTCAATATTTCAACCTGCGCGGCCCTCGTACTGGCCGGGGGGGATGTGGTGGTGGCCAAACACGGCAATCGGGCGGCATCCAGCCAATGCGGCAGCGCGGAAGTCCTGGACACCCTGGGGGTCAAAATCGACCCGACCACCCATGTCATCGAGAAATGCCTGCAAGAGGCGAAGATCGCCTTTCTGTTCGCGCCTCATTTTCATCCGGCCATGAAGAACGTCGGAGCGGTTCGCAAAGAATTGGGCATTCGCACCTTGTTTAACATTTTGGGTCCCATGTGCAATCCGGCCTTGGTCAAGCGCCAGGTCATCGGGGTATTCGACCTGGAAAAGGCCAAGCTGATGGCCGAAGTCCTGGTGAAGGCCGGAAGCGACCGGGTCATCACACTTCATAGTCAGGAAGGGTTGGATGAAGTCTCCTGCGCGGGCCCGACCTCACTTTTCTTGGCCGAGAAGGGACCGGATTCTTCGGTTGATGTCACGGAAATGGTCATCCAGCCGGAGTCCTTCGGCTTTCAACGTCACGATCTGCAAGAACTGAAGGGAAGTGACGCGTCCGCCAATGCGAAGATTCTTACGGAAATTCTCCATGGCGAAAAGGGACCGCGCCGGGAAGCGGTTGTCATGAACGCGGCCATTGGCTTTTATGTCGCCGGCAAAGGCCCCACTTTTAAAGCCGGTCGGGAATTAGCCGAGGAATCCCTGGATTCGGGCAAGGCTTTGCAGGCCCTTGAAACCCTGAAGAAAGTATCCCATTCATGAGCATCCTTCAAAAAATCGCCGAAACCAAAAGAACGGAAATCGCCGAACTGAAAAAGACTCGGGGATTGTCCTCCCTGAAGGAAGGCGCTAAATCCAAAATGGCTCCCCGCGATTTTTTGAAAGCCGTCCACCGGCCCGGGAAGCTGTCCCTGATCGGCGAACTTAAAAAAGCGAGTCCTTCCAAAGGGGTATTGAGACAAGATTTTCAAATCGAACCTTTGGCGAAGTCCTATGCCAAGGCGGGTGTGGACGCTCTTTCGGTCCTGACGGATGTACAGTATTTTCAAGGTCACCTTTCTTATTTAAGAAAGGCCAAAGAAGTGTCGGGTCTGCCCGTTTTGCGGAAAGATTTCCTGATCGACGAGCATCAAATCTACGAGTCGCGTGAAGCGGGCGCGGATGCCATCCTCCTGATTGTGGCCATGATGCCCTCCGCTAAATTAAAAGAGCTGTTGGCGGTGGCAGATGAATTGAAGATGACGACCTTAGTCGAAGTGCATGATGAAAGGGAGTTGGAGGTCGCGCTTCGTGTCGGAACCAAATTGATGGGGATCAATAACCGGAATCTGAATGATTTCACAGTGACCCTCCAAACCACCCTTGATTTAATCAAGAAATGTCCAAAGGATTTACCCATCGTCAGTGAAAGCGGTATCTTCACCCGGGAGGATTGTTTGTTGCTGAAAGAGTCGGGGGCTTCGACTCTTCTCATTGGCGAGGCCTTCATGAGCGCTCCTGACGTGGAAGCCGCGGTAAAGGCTTTGTTCCCCCTGGAGGGTTGAATGTTTCGAGTCAAGATTTGCGGGGTCACCCGCCCGATCGACGTTCAAATGATCGCCAAAGCCGGGGCGGATGCCATTGGGTTCCAAATGTCCATGGGCCCCCGCAAGATTACCCCATTGCAGGCCAAGCGGTTGATCAAGCGGATTCCGCCTTGGGTGACGCCCGTCGGTGTTTTCGTTAACGAAGCGCTTTCCAAGGTAAAAAGGTTGATTAAACTTTGCGGTTTCCAAGTTGTCCAATTACACGGAGAGGAAACGGAGTCCTATTGCGAGAAAATCAATGTTCCCGTCATCAAGGTCATTCGGATGAAAAATGCAATGGCTTACAATGATTTCCAGGGCTTTCGGGTTGCGGCCTTTTTGTTGGACTCCTATAATAAAAACATTCCCGGTGGAACCGGACAAATGTTTCAGTTCTCATGGGCCCGGAAGGCCGTTCAAAAACTTCCAGCCCCGGTTTTGATAGCGGGTGGTTTAACATCTGACAATGTCCAAAAGGCTATCCGGTTTTCCCGTGCTTTTGGAGTGGATGTTTCCAGCGGTGTGGAAGCCCGGCCCGGCCTCAAAGATCCCCGTAAAGTTTCCCTTTTCATTCGTCGCGCGCAAAGTGCCTTTCGTACTCTTAAAGGAAATTGAGGCTCCATGGCCGACCAGAAGTCGCTCACCATCAAATTGGCACATATTTACTATCACACGGGCAGTTGGGACAAAGCCATTGTGGAGTACGAGAAGATTATCGCCATGGACCCCGCCGACTTTAATGTCCACGTGACCTTGGGTGAGTTGTATTTAAAAAAAGGGGATTTGGAAAGATCTTTCAAGGAATTCGAACTTTCCGCCAATGGGTATTTGCGGGAAAAGAACGTCAAGAAAGCCGCGGGCGCTTATCGTGAGATGGCCAATTTGATCCAGAAAATGATTGAACCCCAAGATTTGGAAAAGGCTATTGTCTTGTATAAAGAAATTTTAGTAAAAATGCCGGAGTCGACGGAGACCATGACCAATCTGCGTGATCTTTACCTGAGACATAACCAAATTGCCGAAGCGATTTCCTATACCCTTTCCTTGGGCGATCTTTATAATCGCCTGGATTACGTGGACAAGGCCGAAAATGAATATGTCAAAGCGGCCACCTTGGATCCGGCCCATGAGGGCGCCAAGGGGAAACTGGAACAATTGCGAAATGAACTCAAGCAAACCAAGCCTCCAGGAGATGGGTAAGGTGGCCTCCATCCCGAACGATCAAGGTTACTTCGGACCCTATGGGGGTCAGTATGTGCCTGAAACTCTGATGGTGGCTTTGCGCGAATTGATCACCGCCTATGACCAATCTCGCCGAGACCCCCGATTCAAGAAAGAAATCCAGTATTACCTGTCCGAATATGATGGAAGGCCCACACCTCTTACTTTCGCGGCGAATTTGACACGGCTTCTCAAGGGAGGCCGGATTTATCTGAAAAGGGAGGATTTGAACCACACTGGGGCCCATAAAATAAATAATTGCCTTGGCCAAATCCTTTTAGCCCGTCGAATGGGAAAAAAACGCGTCATTGCCGAGACCGGAGCGGGCCAGCATGGGGTGGCCACCGCCACCGTTTGCGCTTTGTTTGGAATGCGATGCGAAGTCTATATGGGTGAGGAAGATGTCCGCCGCCAGGCCTTGAATGTTTTTCGCATGAAGCTATTAGGAGCCCAGGTCCACGCTGTTTCCGCCGGCACCAAAACCCTCAAAGACGCCATGAGCGAGGCTATCCGGGATTGGGTAACCAATGTTAGGACGACCTATTACCTGATCGGTTCCACCGCTGGTCCCCATCCCTATCCGATGATTGTGCGGGATTTCCAGAAGGTGATCGGTCAGGAAGCCCGCCGCCAGATTTTAATGCAGGCAGGAAAGCTACCGGATACTTTAGTGGCTTGTGTCAACGGCGGTTCAAACGCAATCGGATTGTTTTATCCCTTTATTCGGGATAAGAAGGTGAAAATGATTGGGGTAGAAGCCGCTGGTGACGGGGTCAAAACCCGCCGGCATGCCGCCACCATGGAGAAAGGGAAGCCCGGCGTTCTGCATGGCAGCTATAGCTATGTGCTGCAGGACAAAGACGGCCAGATTGCCGAGACCCATTCCATCTCAGCGGGGTTGGATTATCCCGGGGTGGGACCTGAACACGCCTGGTTGAAAGATACGAAGAGAGCATCTTATGTTTCGGTGACGGATAAACAGGCTTTGGAAGCTTTTCAAATATTGGCCCGCAATGAAGGCATCCTTCCGGCTTTGGAAAGCGCCCATGCGGTCTACCAGGCCATGAAAATAGCGCCCCGGATGAAAAAAAACTCGATTCTGATCGTGAACCTTTCAGGACGGGGGGATAAAGATGTTAATACCGTTCTGGAACGCCTAGGTCCCGGTTTTCAAGGTGGAAAGAAGTGAGCCGCCGACTCCATCGCCTGTTCCAAGAGGCAAAAGATCATCATAAGCCTCTTTTTTTACCTTATATCTGTTTGGGGTATCCTAACTATAAGGCATCTTTGGAATCCGCAAAAGCGGCTCTGGAAGCCGGTGCCGCAGCATTGGAATTGGGAGTACCCTTTTCCGATCCGATCGCGGATGGACCCACGCTTCAAAAAGCTACCCACCTTTCTCTCAAAAACGGAACCCGTTTCTCAGATGTCTTCCGAATGATCAAAGATTTGCGAAAGAGTAATTTTTCCCAACCCCTGTTGGTCATGACTTATTTAAACTTGGTGGAACAAATGGGCCGTGAAAAATTCGCCGAAGTTCTTTCGAACTCTGGGGGCGATGGAGCAATTATTCCTGACTTGCCTCTGGAACAATTTGCCCCTCTTCGTTTATTGCTGCGCCGAAAAAACCTAGCCTTAATCCCCTTTATTGCCCCCACTTCCAATGATGAAAGGATCAAAAAGGCCGATGCCCAAGGGGCTCCTTTTTTGTATTATGTCTCGGTTACCGGGGTTACCGGGGCCCGCAAAAGGCTGGCGCCTGATCTTTTGGCGACCTTGGGACGTTTACGGCACCAGTTGAGGACGCCGTTGGTAGTTGGATTCGGCATCTCCACGCCGGCCCAGGCGGCGCAGGTTGGAAAGACTGCGGATGGAGTGATCATCGCGAGTGCGTTGGTGCAATTGATTTCAAAAACCAAGCTCCCCGAAATCGGAAGAGCCGTTGGCGTATTTTGTCGGCAGGTCGTAAAACAATTATCGGCAGGCAGTTGACGGTTTTTAGTTAAGGTTTGAAGGAGCGTTTCGTGGCCTGGTATCAAAAGCCCAAAAAAGAAATCACCAAAGTCCAAGGGAAAAAGCAGGTCCAAGTTCCCCAAGGCCTCTACGCAAAATGTAAAGGCTGCTCGGCGATTCTCTATAACAAAGACCTGGATAAGAACTATAAGGTTTGTCCTAAGTGTGGTTATCACTACCAGCTTTCCGCCTTGGAGCGCCTTTATTTGACCTTGGATTCGGGATTTTTCGAGGAATTTGACGAAAAAATGCTTTCAGAGAATCCCCTGGGTTTTCCTGAATACGATGACAAACTCAAAAAAGGCCAGGAAAAGGTCAAAATGAACGACGCGGTGATTACCGGGTTGGGTGAAATTAACGGCCAACCTGTCTCGATTGCGATTATGGATTTTCAGTTTATGGGCGGAAGTTTGGGCAGCGTAGTGGGTGAGAAAATCACGCGCACCGTTGAACGCGCCATCGAAAAAAAAATCGGGGTTATCATTGTTTCGACTTCGGGCGGTGCTCGTATGCAGGAGGGAATTTTTTCTCTGATGCAAATGGCCAAGACCTCGGCCGCTTTGGCGCGCCTGGGTGAGGCGGGACTGCCTTATATCTCCGTTTTGACGGACCCCACCACCGGCGGGGTGGCGGCTTCTTACAGTATGTTGGGCGACGTAAACTTGGCCGAACCGGGGGCCATGGTCGGTTTCGCTGGGCCGCGGGTTATCGAGCAAACTATTCGGCAGAAACTTCCCAAAGGTTTTCAACGCGCGGAATTCCTTGTTGATCACGGTTTTGTGGATGTCATCGTTCCCCGTAGTGAAATGAAGCAAACCCTTGGAAAGTACCTGAAGTTCTTCCGGTCTTGAAACCGAAGCTCCACTTAGAATCCCTTGAACAATTAGGCTGGCGGTTTGGCCTTCAAACCATCCAAGCCCTCTTGGATGAATTAAGCCATCCTGAGCTCACCCTTCAAGTTGTTCATGTGGCCGGTTCCAATGGCAAGGGCTCTACCTGCGCTTTTATGGCTTCCTTCCTTAAACTTTGTGGCTATAAAACCGGTCTTTATACCTCCCCCCATTTGTGTGATGTCCGCGAACGGTTTCGTTTGAACGGCGAATGGATTTCCCAAAATGATTTTAACCGCCATGCCCAGAGGGTTTTGCGGGCTTGTCTTCAAGTCCAAAAAAAACTGGGCCATCTTCCGACGCATTTCGAGGCTTTAACCGCAATCGCTTTTTCGTGGTTCGAAGAACAAAAAGTGGACTGGGTGGTTTTAGAAGTGGGTCTTGGCGGAAGACTAGACGCGACCAATATTATTCCGTCCCCGGCAGTCTCGCTCATTGCGCCTGTAGGCTTAGAACACGAAAACATACTTGGAAAAACTCTCGGAAAGATCGCGAGAGAGAAAGCCGGTATTTTGAAAGAAGGCTGTTTGGCCGCCACGGTTCAGTACCATCAGGAAGCCGCCAAAGCTATCGACGGGACAGCCAGGGAAAAAGGCGCCAAACTTTGGCTGGCTGGGCGTGACTTCATTTTTCGTAAAGAGTCGGAAGGCTTTTCTTGGGAGGGGCCGGGTTTGATACGCCGGTTCAAACTCCCCGAGATTGACGATTTTCAACTGCCCAATGCCGCCCTGGCAGTGGCAGGGATTCAATGTTTGAAAACTTTTGGGATTTCCCAAGGGTCCGGAATAATAGAAAAATCGCTTGAAGCTATGCGTTGGCCTGGCCGAGTGGAAGAAGTGAGTCGAAAACCTTTAGTTGTCCTGGATGGGGCTCATAATCCTCAAGCGGCAAAAGCTCTTTTGCTGTCTATCCGAAATCGGTACCCGAATAAGCATTGGGTGGTTTTGAGCGGTTTTTTGAGCGATAAAAACTATCGGTCTTTTACCAAGATACTGGCGCCGCTAACAGACTTGTCGATTGTAACCGCGCCTTTCAGCGAGCGCGCGGAAAAGGGAAGTAACGTTTTTCAAGCCTGGGAAAAATCCGGGGTCAAAACTATTCTGATCCAGAATTGGGAAAAAGCGTTTGCTTTTTCATTGTCTAAAACGCGACAAGCCAATAATTTAGGACTCTTGATCACGGGATCACTTTATTTAGTGGGGGCATGCCGGAAATGCTTGGTGGGATTAAAAGGGCTGAAGACAATTTAACGTCAGCTGGTGGTCGTACCAATGTCAGGTACAGGTCATGGGTGGATTACGCAATCCTCGCCCTCATCACCGTGTTGATTGTCCTATTCAATGATCGGTGGATAAGCGAGGAAACCCGCCCGCCCCATTGGGATATGGGCTGGCATCTTTCCAACAGCCTTAGTTACCTGGCGACGCTTCATTTAAGGACGTTTTACAGGCTTTGGACGGATTACCTTTTTTACCCGCCGTTCCGCTATTGGACGACCCTCCCTTTTTACCTGGTTTTCGGAAAGACCGTGCGGGTGGCTGTGGATACCAACATTCTTTTCATCTCCCTCTTGGCCTTTTCGATTTACGGCATCGGCCGGGAATTGTGGAACCGTTGGACCGGTCTCTTGGCTTCGGTTTTCATCCTAGCCTCCCCTTTTTATGTTTCACAGTTTAAGGAGTATCAATTGGATGCCCCCCTGGGGGCAATGGCGGCTTTCAGCCTTTATCTCCTCATTAAAACCAACGATTTTTCCGAAAAAAGAACTTCCCGGCTTTTTGGCCTTTCGTTCGCGCTGGGAATGTTGACGAAGTGGGTGTTCTTCCTCTGCATGGCTTTCCCCCTTTTGGATGTTGTCATCCGGATTTGGAGTAAAAATCAAGATTCAAAAAAACAAAAGCTCTTGAACCTGAGGGATGCCGCCGTTATCGCTTCGGTTCTATCGCTTTTTTTCTGGTACGCCCATCATCCGCCAAAATTGCTTTATGACATGTATCACTTTAGAACCTCGGGCGATCCGCCCGTTTATTACTGGTATTCGATTTCATACTATTGGCGTTCATTGTGGTACCAGCTTTACCTGATCCCTTTTTGCCTTTTTATTCTGGGGCTTTTTATCACCCTTTTGTGGAAAGAGGCGCGGGTCCGGAACCGCCCCCTTTTGCTTTTTCTTATCGGGAATTATCTCCTCTTCACCCCGCTTCATAAGGATCCGCGTTACACGATGCCGATGCTGGTGGGCGTATCTTTGATCGCGGTTTTTCCCTTGAGCCTGATTAAAAATGGGATGCTGAAAATGGCGTCATCCCTTTTGCTTTTCATTTATTGCGCCTTCGCTTTCTATTTCATCAGCTTTGGGCAAGGGAACCTGGCTTTTAAAGGGATAACCTTCCTTTCCGCCCACGGCTATCTCATCGGCGCGCCTACCCATGAAAATTGGCACCAGGAAGAAATCATCCAGGCCATCGCCAGCTATCCCCCCGAGGAGAGGGAAGAGGCGTTCCCGGGCCCGGAAACGCTGTGGTTTAACGGCTGCGGCATGGGCTTTTACGCGAAGAAATATGGTGTTCAAACCAGGTCGATCGAGGACAGGCCGGCCTTCCTAGTGTTGAGGGGCGCAACCGAACCCACCGTGCCCGAAGGTTATTATTTAATTCAAAAGTACGTTTTGCCCGATGGAAGCCTGGTGGAATTATGCAAACGCTGAGCGGCAATCCGCGGTTGCCATAGACCAGTCTGTAATCCCAATAGGAAAAACTGGACGTTCATGAATTGATGGCTGAAGGTATATTCGGTCATCCCCCAGACCAAGATCGCGGTGAAGACACATAAAAAGGTCCAGTTCAGGGTTTGGGCTTTTAAGTCGTCAGATTGAAAGCGCAAAGCGGTTCCGTAATAAACGGCTATCCAAAAAAAGTAGGCCGCCAGTCCGATCCAACCATTTTGGGCCAGGATTTGGAGAAAATTATTGTGAAGATGGGGAATGATCCATTCTGTGGAATTAGGATTGCGATACTTCGGAAAAATATCTTCCATATTTCCTTGGCCAATTCCCCAGGGATAATCCTTAATGATTTTAAATCCCGATGTCCATATGAAAACCCGTTCGTTATTGGCGCTTTGAACTTGGTGATCGGATCCGAAATGGACCCATATATCGCCGATGCTCTTGAACCTTTGTTGGAGAGCCGAAGGCAATAAAAAAGGAAGACACACTAGGATGACCCCTCCCGCCAGGAGCCACTTCTTGTTGAAACGCCAGGCCCAAAAGGCGAAGCCGACGACTAAACCTAGCCAAGCGCCGCGGGTTTGGGTTAGGAGCAGTGCGGTTCCTAAAAGAGGCACCATAGCCCACCAGATGATGGTTCTTGGGTTGTTTTTCAAAAAATAGGCCAAGATCAAGAACGAGACCATTAAAAGGCCGCCGAAAACCATTTTGTCCCCGGAGAAGGAATCGATCCTGTCCTGATGAAGAGTAAAGTGTTTTCCAATTCCGAAAATGGCACAAACGGAACTTCCGTAAAGAAAGAACGACAAAATCTTTTCAATTTCCCTTGAATTTAGGGTGATGGCCCCGATAGGAAAGATCATTAGAAAGGTCAGGTATTTATGAACACGCCCGGCATGAAAACTGTTATAGGGGTTGACGCCTAAAACGGCGCCAAGAAAAAAAGTGAAAAGAAAAATAAGCGTAGCAATGGCAAAAAGCCCTTTGGGCCACTCGAATTTTTTTTTATTTTTATAGTGGTCAAAAAGAAAAAGAACGACCGCGATCCAAATAATGTTTTGCAAAGCAATAGAGGCGACTGAAGTGGCCGCAAAGGCCAGAAGCAACCAAAAAAGGGGACGGGTGTAGGAAAGTTGGTTTTCCATCGGGTTGATTATAAAACTCGCCAACCTTCTTCGGTTAAAAAACCCCATAAATTGAACCGCTTGTTCGTTGACAGGCCTAACCTTCGATGTTTAAATAACGGTGCTTTTGGTCGTCTTCCCCGCTTCATTCGTTGTTTGGTGATGCGGGCTCCCTTTTAGGAGCGGCGGAAATAAGTGCCGGTGGCGAATTTGGTTCTGACCCGTTCCCGCGTTTTTTCGAGACGGTTTGGTCCCTGGTCATGGAGGATATTGAAATGTCGAAAGTTGTCCTTAAAAGCGTGAATAAGGTTTACGCAAATAATGTCGTAGCTGTCAATAATGTTAACATTGAAATTGCTGACAAGGAATTTCTGGTTCTCGTGGGTCCCTCGGGTTGTGGAAAGTCCACGACTCTTCGTATGGTGGCCGGCCTGGAAGAACTTTCCGGTGGCGAGATTCGAATCGACGACGTCCTGGTGAACGACGTTCCTCCCAAAGACCGCGATATTGCGATGGTTTTCCAAAATTACGCCTTGTATCCCCACATGACCGTGTTCGATAACATGGCTTTTGGATTGAAGCTCCGCAAGTATCCCAAGGAAGAAATCAAGCAACGTGTTTACGAGGCGGCCAACATCCTGGGCATCCAAGAACTATTGAATCGCCGCCCGAAGGAACTCTCCGGTGGTCAAAGGCAGCGCGTGGCGGTCGGACGGGCCATTGTTCGTAAACCTAAAGTGTTCCTTTTCGACGAGCCCCTTTCAAACCTGGACGCCAAATTGCGTGTTCAAATGCGGGCCGAAATCTCCAAGCTTCATACCCGCCTTCAAGCGACCATGATTTACGTTACGCATGATCAGCTGGAAGCCATGACGATGGGCGACCGTATTGCTGTCATGAAGGACGGTTACGTCCAACAGATCGCCGATCCCATTACCCTTTACGAAAAACCCGTCAATAAATTCGTGGCTGGATTCATCGGAACGCCCGCGATGAATTTCATGGAAGGGACGCTTAATAAGAAACGAATGGGTATCTTCTTCAATGAGGAAAACTTCGAAATTAAGCTTCCGGACAGTTTTACCGCACAGGTGGAGAGCCATGTGGGGCGTGAAGTTATCCTGGGAGTCAGGCCGGAGGACATCCACGATAAGATGGACGCCGCCAACGCTTCTCCCGACAACACGATCAGCGCAACCGTCGAAATAATCGAGCCTTTGGGAGCGGAAGCTTATCTTTACCTGACGACGGGTAAAAGTCCCTTTATCGCCAAGGTTGACAGCCACGAGCAAATTGAGATCAACCAGGACATCGAGTTGGTGTTCAACATGCAAAAGGCGCACATTTTCGATAAAGAAACGGAAAAGTGTCTGACCAATTGATGCTGGGTTTTAACCTGAAGTTATTTTTAAAAACCGGGGCGGCTTTCCGTCCCGGTTTTTGAGTTTTATGGTAACTTTGACCTTCCCTAAGCGTTACGCCAAGGAGAACTCATGAAAATCGCGGTAGTTGGAACTGGCTACGTGGGCTTGGTCACGGGTGCTTGTTTCGCGGACCTGGGCAACATCGTAACCTGTGTGGATGTGAATCGTGAGAAGATCCAACAGCTCAAAAAAGGTTACGTACCCCTTTTTGAGCCTGGGCTTGAGGAGATTATTCGGCGTAACCGAGGCAAAAGGCTGGCCTTCACGACGGATTTATCCAAAGCCGTTCAATCCTCAGATTTTATTTTTATCGCAGTTAGTACTCCCGCTGGGAAAAGTGGCGAAGCCGATATATCCAGTGTGAAGGCAGTGGCCTTAGGAATCGCCAAAGCCATTCATAAGTACAAAATCATTATCAATAAAAGCACTGTCCCTATCGGCATGGGAGATATTGTCACTCAAATCATCATCAAGCACGGCCCCAAAGATGTATCTTTCGACATGGTTTCCAACCCTGAGTTCCTTAGGGAAGGCTCAGCGGTGGCCGATCTCCTTCGGCCCGAAAGGATCGTCATCGGCGCCACCCGGCGCACCGCCGCCCAAAAGGTGGCGGAGATTTACAAACCTCTCCATTGTCCTATCTTGATCACGGATTTAAAAAGCGCAGAAATGATCAAGTACGCTTCCAACGCTTTTCTCGCCACGAAAATTTCCTTTATCAATGAAATAGCCAATCTCTGCGATAAGGTTGGAGCGGATGTCCTGCAAGTTACCCGGGGCATGAGTTACGATTCACGAATCGGTGGCCAGTTCTTTAATCCAGGCCTGGGGTTCGGGGGAAGCTGTTTCCCGAAAGATGTGGCCGCCTTGATCCATATCGGCAAAACGAACCGTTACCCCTTTCGTATTCTCCCCGATGTTTTGGAGATCAACGGTCACCAGCGGAAGTTATTCGTCCAAAAAGTCCAAAAAACCTTGGGAAACTTAAAAGGAAAGACCCTGGCGGTATGGGGGCTTTCTTTTAAACCGAATACGGACGATATGCGGGAGGCGCCTTCCCTCACCATTCTTCCCGCTTTGCTATCCAAGGGAGCCAAGCTTCGAGCTTACGATCCGGTTTCCATGGGTAAGGCCCGGAAGCTTTTTAAAAATATGAAATTCTGCCGGACCCCCTACGAGGCCGCCCAAGGGGCGGACGCGGTGCTGATCCTGACGGAATGGAATGAATTCAAGCAGATTGATTTTCAAAAATTACGAACGATTGTACAACAACCCATCCTCATTGACGGACGGAACATGTATGACGCCCAAGAGATGGCGGAGAAAGGCTTTACCTATCACGGCATGGGGCGGGGCGAGGTTTCGCAGTTTTGAACTTGAGCCGTTTACGATCGGCCATTAGCCGTCCGGCAAGGGTTCAAATCCGGCCTGCGGGAGTTTCGAAGTGAAAATAGCCTTACTAGGTTCCACCGGAATGCTGGGCTCGAAAACAGCGGAGTTTTTGAGAGCTCGAGGCCACGAACTGCTGACGCCCGGTCGTTTGGACGCCGATTTGCAATATCCCCATACCCTGGAAAAATTCTTTCAGTCTAATTCTTTTGAGGCGCTCATCAATTGCGCCGGATTTACCCGAGTGGACGCCTGTGAGGAACCGGCCAAGTTTTCCATGGCCCTTAATACCAATGGAACGTCCGTGGGATGGCTGGCTCAATTTTGCAAAAAAGAAAATCGGATTCTCGTCCATTATTCCACGGATTACGTTTTCGACGGTTTGAAGAAAGAACCTTACTTGGAAACGGATCCAACTGATCCCCTTAATGTTTATGGAAAAACCAAGAGGCAGGGCGAAAAGCTGATCGAAATGGAAAAACCTTTTTATTACCTCATCCGGTCCTCCTGGGTTTTCGGGCCTCATGGGGACAACTTCGTCAATAAGATCGCTGGGATTATGAAAATGAAGCCAAGGCTTGAGGTCGTTGGCGACCAAGTGGGTGGCCCCACTTATACAGGCGATTTGGCCCAATTTACCCTTGAACTGTTGGAAAAGAAGGCGGAGCCGGGACTTTATCATTTCGCGAACGAAGGGTATGTTTCGTGGCATGGTTTCGCCAAGGAAATTCAGAAACAGCTGGGATTCTCTTCCTGTGAAGTAGCTCCGGTTTTAAGCGCGAACGTTTTTCGGCCCGCCCGGCGACCGGCCAATTCCCGCTTCAACTTGGAGAAAGCCGTAAAGGCGGTCGGACATCCCATTCGCTCCTGGCAGGAAGCCTTGAGGGAATATTTGGCGAAGGAATACAAAAGTGAAACGGCCTGAACTTTCAGTAGTCATTCCCGTCTACAACGAAGAATCTCGGGTGGGTAAGACCCTTGAGGATTCCTTGGCTTATCTAAAAAAGAGGAAAATCCGGGCCGAGATCCTGGTGGTGGATGACGGTTCCAAAGATAAAACTCTGGAAGTGGTTTACGGAATCAAACGAAAAATAAGAGGGGTTACATTAAAAATTCTTCAACATGAGGTTAATCGGGGCAAGGGAGCGGCTGTTCAAACGGGGGCCCTCGTCGCCCAAGGTGATACTGTTCTCTTCATGGACGCGGACAACGCGACGCCGCTTTCGGAGTTCGATAAATTCAGGCTTCTTTTGAAAGAAGGGGTTGAAGTTATTGTGGGAAGCCGGGCGGTGAATCGGAAAGAAGTGAAAGTTCCCCAGCCACTTTATCGCCAGGCCTTGGGAAGGATGGCCAATCTTTTGATCCAGGTAATGGTGGTTCCCGGCATTTGGGACACCCAATGCGGATTCAAAGCTTTCAGCCGTAAAGCGTCCCTTCGCATTTTCCCCCTTCAAACGATCAACCGCTTCGGGTTTGATTTTGAACTGCTTTTTCTCGCCCACAAGCTGGGCTTTTCCATGAAGGAAATTTCGGTGCAGTGGTTCAACTCCCCCTTTTCTAAAGTGAGGATGGGGGATTATGTCCTGACCCTCATCGAGCTCATTTCCATTCGTTGGAATGATCTTAAGGGACGCTACGAGCCTAAGCCGACGGCGAAATAAGGAACATCGTTGAAGTCCTCCCGACCAGGCGGCGCGCGTCGAATAGCTCATAACACCTTTTTTCTTGGACTGAGTGAAATCATAGCCCGCTTTTCCACTTGGGCCCTCATCGCTTTTCTGGGGCGCCATTGGGCGGTTTCCCTTTACGGCCAATACGCGGTGGCCATTAATTGGGTGGCCATTTTCGCGGTGGCCAGCGAATTGGGCTTAAACGCCCTTACGGTCCGGGAGGTGGCCCACCGGAAGCAAAAAGCCTCCTTCTTCCTTCGCCATGTCCTGGTTCTTCGCTCGACTTTTTCATTTCTCTTTTGGGGGATTCTCATCGGCATTTCCCTGGTGCTTCATTATGAGCCGCTCCTGACGATGGCTATGGGGGTGATGGGATTAAGGCTCATCCTGGATTCGATGGAAGGCGGCTATATCTACCTCTTTCAAGCCCATCAAGAAATGGGGCCTTACGCGCTAGTGAATATCCTGGGCGCGGCCATCCGGCTCACCGGGATTATCCTGGTCGTGTCGGCGGGCGCCCAGATCGTGGGGGCCAGTTCCATTTGGGTGCTGGCGAGCGCGGTGGCTTTCCTGATGATGTGGTTTATGGGTCGCAAAAGGGGGTGGAAACCGGGGTTAAAAGAATACAATCTGAATGATTCATGGAAAGTATTGAAGATGGCTTTTCCGCTGGCCACTTTTGGCGCTTTGCAGACGCTCTATTACCGGGTCGATGCGGTCATTTTGAAAAGCTTGTCGGGCAACGAAGCGGTCGGTTATTACGACATGGCGACGAGGGTTTTGCTCGTCACATTGTCTTTGTCCCAACTTTACTCCCAAGCGGTTTACCCGGTCTTTTCCTCGGTTCAGGATAAACCGAAGGATTTTGGCATGTTGGCTTTCAAGTGTTCCAAGTTCCTTTTCTTCTTGGGCCTTCCCGTTACGGTAGGCGGTTACTTTTTGGCTGGACCACTCTTGGTCCTGATCGCGGGTCCGCAATATGTTGCCTCGGGCCCGGCCTTTTCGGTCCTGGCTCTTTCCGTCCTTCCCTTTTTTCTCGCCAATATTTACGTAGACGTCTTGGCGGTGAAGAATACTGTCCGACTCAATTTCCAATTTGTCCTATTATTCCTACTCAACGTGGTCCTGAATTTTATTTTCATCCCCCGTTGGCAATTCGTAGGTGCGGCCTGGGCTACGGTTATTTGCGAATATTTGGGGGTATTCCTAGGGTTTGCCCTGGCGGCGCCTTATATGAAACAAATGGGGAAGGTTACCTGGGTGAAGCCCTTGCTGGCATCCATGACAGCCTGCCTCGTCATGGGATTGGGGATCTACTATTCGCCCTATCTTTATTGGCTCGTCCTGGGACCGATTGTTTATGCTATAGGCCTCTTTGTTTTCCGGGCACTTGAGCCCGAGGATTGGGCGGGTTTGAAGTCGATCCTGCGAATTTCAAATTGAGGAAAAAGAATGAAGCTTAAAGTTCTTTCGGTCTTCGGCACCAGGCCCGAGGCCATCAAGATGGCTCCTGTCGTGGAACGCCTCAAAGCGGCAAAGGGCATCCAATCTTATGTTTGCGTGACCGCCCAGCACCGGCACATGCTGGACCAAGTCCTGGATCTTTTTAAGATCAAGCCGGACTACGACCTGAATCTCATGAAGCCGGGGCAGGACCTGACGGATATCACGACCGGTGTTTTGAGTGGCTTAAGACCGGTGCTGAAACAATTAAAACCGGACCTGATTCTGGCGCAGGGCGATACTACCACCGTCTTCGCGGCTTCCTTGGCGGCTTTCTATGAAAAGATTCCCATGGGCCATGTGGAGGCGGGTTTGCGAACGGGAAATGTTTATTCACCTTGGCCGGAGGAGATGAACCGTAAATTGGCCACCGCCATCGCCCGGCTTCATTTCGCGCCGACTTCCAAGGCAAAGGCCAATCTTTTGAAGGAAGGAGTCCGAAAGAAGAGTATCTTCGTGACGGGAAACACGGTCATTGACGCTCTTTTAGAAGTCGTGGTAAGGCTCAAGAAAAACCCGGACCTTCATAAATCCTTCGCCAAGCGCTTTCCTTATCTGGACCCGAAACGCAAACTTATCCTAGTCACCGGACACCGGCGGGAGAATTTCGGGAAGGGCTTCGAGGACATTTGCCGGGCCTTGGGTGAATTGGCTCAAAGGGAAGACATTCAGATCGTCTATCCCGTTCATTTAAATCCTAATGTTCAAGAACCGGTCAAACGCATCCTTTCCAACCACAAGCGCGTACATCTGGTCGAGCCCCAAGACTATTTACCCTTTGTGTTTTTAATGAGCCACGCCTATCTTATTCTCACCGATTCGGGCGGTGTGCAGGAAGAAGCGCCTTCGCTGGGGAAGCCCGTGCTGGTCATGCGGGATACGACAGAACGCCCTGAGGCGGTCGAAGCCGGAACCGTGATTTTGGTGGGAACCGATCGGCGCAGAATCGTCAAGGAAACCCAAAGGCTTCTGGACGAACCTCGGCAGTACCAAAAGATGACCCGGGCTCACAATCCTTATGGTGATGGCCACGCTTCCGAAAGAATCGTCAAACAAATCCTGAAGTTCGGAGCCTCTCATTGAAACTGGCTTTTAACAAGATATCGGTCATCGGCTTAGGTTATATAGGCCTGCCGACGGCGGCCACCTTGGCCAGCCGGGGCGTGGAAGTCACCGGCGTGGACGTGAACCCCAAAGCGGTGGAGGCCATCAACCGGGGCCAAATCCATATCGTCGAGCCAGACTTGGACGCGGTTGTCCACCAGGTCGTAGCCGCGGGAAAACTCAAGGCTGTTTCCAAACCCGAATCGGCGGAAGCCTTCATCATCGCGGTGCCGACTCCCTTCAAAGGCCAGCATGAGCCGGATCTTTCTTATATTGAGGATGCAGCCAGGTCCATCGCCCCGGTGCTGGCCAAGGGCAACCTGGTCATTCTGGAATCAACCTCACCCGTGGGGGCCACCGAAAAACTATCGCTTTGGCTTTCCGAAGCCCGAAAAGACCTCTCTTTTCCTCATCAAAAGGGCAGTGATTCCGACATCCGCGTAGCCTATTGCCCGGAGCGGGTTTTGCCGGGGCATGTCTTGAAAGAGATTGTGGAGAATGACCGGGTCATCGGCGGCTTGAGCCCTTTATGTTCCGAAAAAGCCAAAGCGCTCTATAAGATTTTTGTCTTGGGCGAATGTTTGGTGACAAACGCACGCACCGCCGAGATGTGCAAATTGACCGAAAACGCCTATCGGGACGTCAATATCGCCTTCGCCAACGAGCTTTCACTGATTTGCGAGAAGCTTAATATCAACGTGTGGGAATTGGTGCGACTGGCCAACCACCATCCCCGAGTGAAGATTCTCCAGCCCGGCCCCGGCGTGGGCGGACATTGCATTGCCGTGGACCCCTGGTTCATCGTGGATTCGGCACCCGAATTGGCCCGGCTCATCAAGACTTCGCGGGAAGTGAACGATGGAAAGCCGCAGCATGTGGTTTCCCGCGTGAAGGAAGCGGTCATGGGGATCAAGAACCCCACCATCGCCTGCCTGGGATTGGCCTTCAAGGCGGATATCGATGACTTAAGGGAATCGCCCGCCATGGATATCACCCAACACTTGGCCCAGGATAAAGTCGGAAATCTTTTGGTGGTAGAACCTCACGTGGAAACTCTGCCATCTTCGCTGGGTTCTTTTCCCAATGTCCGATTAGTAGAACTGGATGAGGCATTGAAGCAATCCCAAGTTGTTCTCCTTCTGGTCAATCACCGGCCCTTCTATGATGTGGACCGCAAAGTTTTGGAAGGCAAAAAGATTATCGACACCCGGGGAGTATGGCGGTGAAACAAGTTCTTATCCGTCAGGGAAAAATAGTGGTGGAGGAAGTACCGGCCCCCATGGTGGAGCCGGGGCGGGTGTTGGTTCAGGTTTCCCATTCCTGTGTTTCGGCGGGTACGGAAATGAGCAACGTCAAGGACGGCGGCCTGCCGATTTGGAAAAAAGCCCTTCGCCAGCCGGAGAAAGTCAAACAGGTCCTCCGAATGGTCCAGGAAGAAGGTCTTTGGTCCACCCAATCCCGGGTTCGTAAAAAGCTCCAAACCGGCAAACCCATGGGTTATTCCGCAGCG
This sequence comes from uncultured Pseudomonadota bacterium, assembly GCA_963836235.1. Taxonomy (GTDB): domain Bacteria; phylum Oederibacteriota; class Muellerivitia; order Muellerivitales; family Muellerivitaceae; genus CAWJKT01. Next base: position 353,911 of record CAWIIP010000004.1, read on the forward strand.
GGGGTTGTTCTCGAGAAGGGGAAGGGCATTACGGGTTTATCCATCGGTGATCGCGTCGCTTGCGCGGGCGCCGAAATCGCGAATCACGCCGAAATGATCCTGGTCCCCCAAAACCTGACCGTTCCTGTTCCTAAAAGCCTTGATTTCCCTTCCGCCGCCACCGTTACTCTAGGCTCCATCGCCTTGCAAGGTGTCCGCCGCGCCCATCCCACCATGGGTGAAACCTTCGTAGTGATCGGCCTGGGGCTCCTCGGCCAATTGACCATTCAGATGTTGAAGGCCAACGGTTGCCGCGTCATCGGCACGGATCTGGACCGAGACCGCCTGAACCTAGCCGGGAAAATGGGCGCGGATTTCGCAATCGCCACCGACGGCCAAAACCTGTTGGAACAAATCTCCCGCCTCACGGATGGGACGGGTGCGGACGGGGTGCTGATCACCGCCGCCACGCCCTCCAGCGAGGTGGTTTCCACCGCCTTCCAATTGTGCCGCCGCAAGGGACGGGTGGTTTTAGTGGGGGACGTAGGGCTGAATTTGAAACGCGCGGACTTTTATTCCAAGGAACTGGATTTTTTCATTTCCACTTCCTATGGCCCTGGCCGTTATGACCCGCTTTATGAGGAAAAGGGGATGGATTATCCCATTTCCTACGTCCGTTGGACCGAAAACCGGAATATGCGGGAATATTTGCGGCTCCTGGCCGACCAAAAATTACAGGTCGAACCCCTCATCCACTCGGTTTTCCAAGTGGAAAAGGCTTCCCAGGCTTATCACGTTTTAAGTTCGGGGAAGCCACGCCCCATGATCGTGCTTTTGTCTTATCCCCAAGACAAGGGGAAGGAAATCACCCGGGTCATCCCGAATCCCATGGCCCATGCATCCTCCCAAAAGAAAATCCGCCTGGCGGTCGTCGGGGCCGGTGGTTTCGCCAAGGGTATGCACCTACCCAACCTCCAGGCACTCTCCCACCATTACCATTTGAGGGCGGTCATCAGCCGCACGGGCGCCAACGCCAACGCGACGGCACGGCAATTCGGGGCTGATTACGCCTCCACGGATTTCGCCGAAGTCTTGAAAGACAAGGAAACCGACGCGGTCTTGATCGCCACCCGCCACCATTCGCACGCTTCCATGGCGCTGGAAGCCCTCAAAGCAGGCAAGCATGTCATGGTGGAAAAGCCGCTGGGTTTGAATGAAAAGGAATTGGCGTCGATCGAAAAATTTTACGAAAAGTCCGAGGGAAAGCCCGTGCTTCTGACCGGGTTCAACCGCCGCTTTTCAAAATATGCCAGGGCATTGCACGAGGCCGTCCAAAAGCGGACCAATCCCATGATCCTCAATTACCGCATGAACGCCGGCCATATCTCCCTGGACCATTGGGTGCATGGCGAGGAGGGCGGAGGGCGCAATGTTGGGGAAGCCTGCCACATCTACGATCTCTTTACCTATCTCACGGGCGCCAAAATAGTGAAAGTGGAAGCCCAAATGATCAAGCCCACAACCGAATATTACAGCGCCTCGGATAATTTTGTGGCCACTCTTTCGTTTGACGATGGGTCGGTTGCGACCTTGACTTATACGGCCCTTGGTTCCAAGGACTATCCCAAGGAACTTTTAGAAATATATGTAGACGGCAAGGTAATCGCTCTGAACGATTACAAGGAAATCACGGCCTCCGGGGTTTCGGTTCCACGGCTTTTGGGGAAGGTTTCGGATAAAGGGCAGAAGGAAGAGTTGGAAGCCTTCGCTCACACGATCCAAAAGGGCGGGGAATGGCCTATCCCTCTCTGGCAGCAATTGCAGGCCAGTCGAATCGCTTTGAAAGTCGAAGAGTTTTTAAAGATTTAATCTGAATTATGTTTGTTCTTTTGTTTCTTCCGTGCTTTCTCCCCTAAAAACTATTCATTTTCTGTCTTTTTCTTTATTATAAGCCTGATTTTGAACCTAAAACCAATTCTGGAAAAATGAAAACCTTAAAGCAAATCATCCACCAGGGCAAAAGAAGACTCCTCCAAATGCATTATGAGAGCGGGGTGGGCCACATCGGGGGGAACCTCTCCTGCCTGGATATCCTGATGGTCCTCCACCATCGGGTCATGAAACCCGAGGACACATTTATCCTTTCCAAAGGCCATGCCGCCGGGGCCCTCTATATCACCCTTTGGTCCCTGGACAAGATCACGGATGCGGATCTCAAGCTTTTCCACAAAGAACCCACAAAATTGAGCGGCCATCCGGCCCCCCGTTGGAAAGAGGAAATCCCCTTCGCCACCGGAAGCCTGGGTCACGGTTTTTCCCTGGCGGCGGGCCAGGCCCTGGCCAAGCGGCTTCAAGGTAAACCAGGCCGAATTTTTTGCCTGACTTCCGACGGCGAATGGCAGGAAGGCTCCAATTGGGAAGCCCTGATCTTCACCGCCCATCAAAAGTTATCGAATCTCACCCTCATTGTTGACGCCAATGGCCTGCAGGGTTTTGGGACGACCAAAGAAGTGGCCGGTATGGATAACCTCCTCGAACGATTCAAATCTTTTGGCTTGCCCGTGAGCGAGGTCGAGGGTCATGACACGGAGGCGCTGGAAAAGGTCCTCAGCTCAAACCGGCCGGGGCCCCGGGTGGTTATCGCCCATACGACTAAGGGCAAAAACATTTCCTTCATGGAAAACAAGATGGAATGGCATTACCTCCCCTTAAAAGAAGATCAATACAAAAAAGCCCTCGAAGAACTGGGGGAAGCGTGAGAAACGAATTCTGCGACAGCCTGGTCAAGCGCGCCTCCGATCCCAATTTCGTTTTTCTCACTGGGGACCTGGGCTATATGGCCCTAGAACCTCTCCAGAAAGCCGCGGGAGCCCGCTTTATCAACGCCGGAGTGGCGGAACAAAACATGGTTTCGGTGGCGGCGGGGTTGGCCAGCCAGGGCCTGAGGCCTTGGGCCTATAGCATCGCCCCCTTTATTTACGCCCGGCCCCTGGAACAGGTTCGCAACGACGTCTGCCTGCATGACCTGCCGGTTACTTTGGTAGGAAACGGCGGCGGTTACGCCTATGGTGTCATGGGCGGCACCCACCATGCCATCGAGGATTATGGAATCTTGCTATCGCTCCAGCACATGCGGGTCTTCGTGCCCGCCTTCGGGGCGGATGTGGAACCCGCCGTTGAACGCATCCTCCAATTGGGCCATCCCGCATATCTGCGTTTGGGAAGGGACGAGAAACCCAAGGAAGCGGATCCGGGTCCTTACGCCCCTTGGCGGAAGGTTCTTTCGGGTGGCGGTCCAGTGATGGCCGTGGTGGGCCCTATTGCCGGAGCCTTGATGCAAGACTTCGCCGTTTTGGAAACATCCAAGCGCCCCAATCTTTGGGTACTGGCTGAACTTCCCCTGGAAGAAAAAACTATTCCTGGCCAGTTCCTGAAGGATATCGAAGCCAACGGCCAATTGGCGGTGGTGGAGGAACATGTGGCCCATGGAAGCGCCGGGGAAATGATCGCGCGGTTCCTGCTTCTCGCCGGGCGGGCGCCGAAGAAATTCAGCCATTTCTGCGCCCAAGGCTATCTCTCGGGTTATTATGGGTCCCAAGGTTTTCACCGCAAGGAATGCGGCCTGACCTCGGAAAATATCCTGAAAGAGATCGGCGCCTGATGAACCTCCAAGAAAAGGCGAAGCTTCTTCAAGGTCCTATTCTCATTCTCGGTTCCAGCGGTTTTATCGGGGCAGTGCTTTTGAGGACGCTTTTGAAATATCGGGAAGATGTATACGGGACGGTTTTCCATACCCCCGCCTGGCGGCTGGATGGTTTACCCGCGAAAAACATTCTCCAGGCGGACCTGCTGGTGGACGTGAACCTCGACGACCTCCTCGCCCAAACCGATCCCAAGACGGTCTTCAATTGCGTGGCCTATGGGGCCTATTCCTTCGAGACCCAAAGCGACCTTATCTACCAGACCAATTTTAACCTCACCACGAAAATCCTGAAGCGATTGTCAAAAAAGGGCATCGCGGCCTATGTGCACGCCGGAAGTTCCTCCGAATATGGGGACAAGGCCTCGGGCCCCTCGGAAACCCTTCTTCCCGAACCCAACAGCGATTACGCCGTTTCCAAGGTGGCCAGTGCCAATGCCATTCACTATTACGGAAAGAAGAAACAGCTTCCCTGCGCCAACTTGAGACTCTATTCGGTTTACGGTCCCTATGAGGATTCCTCCCGTCTTGTTCCCGTCGTCGTCAAGACGGGGCTGGAAGGGAAGTATCCGGACTTTGTGAACCCCGACATTTCCCGGGATTTCATTTATATCGACGATGTCTGCGAAGCCTTTCTGGATACGGCGCTCAACTTGAAGCGGGCCCAATACGGGGATTCCTTCAATATCGGAAGCGGGGTCAAGACCACCATCGCCGACGTTGCCAAAGTTTCGGGAGACCTATTCCAGATCAAAGGGAAGCCCGCCTTCCAATCCATGGAAAACCGTTCCTGGGACGTGAAAGACTGGTTCGCCAATACGGAAAAAACCAAGGAGTTTTTAGGCTGGGAGGCCAAGACCTCCTTCGCCGAAGGGTTGAAGGCCACCTCTCAATGGTACGCGGGCCTGGAAAGCCAAGAGAAGTATTTCCAATCCTCCAAGAAATTCCAGCTCGATACCAAGCACAGCGTCTCCGCCATCATCGCCTGTTATAAAGACGGGCAGGCCATTCCCATCATGTACGAAAGGCTCAAGGCTACCTTTCAAAAGTTGAAGATCGACTATGAGATCATTTTCGTCAACGACAACAGCCCGGACAACAGCGAGGAAGTGATCACCGAGCTTTCCCGCAAGGACAGGCGGGTTGTGGGGGTTTCTCACTCGAGAAATTTCGGCTCCCAATCGGCTTTCCGAAGCGGAATGGAGATCTCGACCAAAAATTCCTGCGTGCTCTTGGACGGCGACCTGCAGGACACGCCGGAGCTGATCGAGCAATTCGTAGAAAAATGGGCCGAGGGGTATGATGTGGTTTTTGGAAGGCGGGTGAAGAGGGATGCCCCATTTTACATGCAGTTGGCCTATAAGCTTTTTTACCGGGTCTTCGATTATTTTTCCTATTTGAACATCCCCCGTGACGCTGGGGACTTTTCCCTACTTGACCGGCGGGTAGTTCGGGCCATTTTGCAGTTTCCAGAGAGGGATTTCTTTTTGAGGGGGATCCGGGCCTACGTGGGCTTCAAGCAAATCGGCGTGGATTACGTGAGGCCAGAACGGATGTTCGGGCGCTCCACCAATAATTTGGGGAAGAACCTGGATTGGGCAAAAAAGGGCATTCTTTCGTTCAGCTATACCCCCTTAACCATATTGAGCTTTGTGGGAACATTGTTGTTTTTTGTGAGTTTACTAGTGGGGGGCATCCAGGTGGCATTAAGGCTTCTGTATCCAGACTTGGCCCCCAAAGGCGTGACGACGACCCTTCTTCTGATCCTGTTCTTCGGCTCCATCAATTTGTTCGCCATGGCCATCATCGGTGAGTATATCGCCAAGATTTTCGAGGAAGTCAAACAAAGGCCCGCTTTCGTACGCCGCAGTATCATCAAAGACGGGGAAGTTCGGTTCGTTTCGGAAACCCAAAAAAGTTGAAATTCAAATAAAACCCTAGGGGCTTCAGGTGGAAACGAAAATCAATCCCGCCGATCAAAGGCGCAACCTTCTGCAAGGCGGGAAGGAATATTGGAAGCCTCCCGTTTATTCCAACCATCCCGGGTTGGTTCAAAAAATAAAACTCAGCCTTTTTCGTTTTTTAGACCTGCAGGCAGGGACTATCTGGCGGGACTTGAGGACCGAGCTTCCCCAAGTCAAAGGAACGGTTGTGGACGCGGGATGCGGGATTCAGCCTTTTCGAAACCTTCTTTCCGCCGGGACGCGTTACATCGGCCTGGACTCTGTGAATTCGGAGGAACACTTCGGTTACGAAACACCCGATACCCTATATTATTCGGGGGTAGTTTGGCCCCTTTCTGATGGCGCCGCGGACTTCATTCTTTGCACCGAAACCCTGGAGCATATTCCTGAACCCGCGCCCTTTCTGGGGGAGGCCTTCCGTTGTCTAAAACCCGGCGGACGTCTGTTATTGACCGTTCCCTTCGCGGCCCGCTGGCATTTCATTCCCTACGACTATTGGCGCTATACTCCCTCGGGATTGGAAATTCTTTTAGGGAAAGCTGGTTTTTCCTCCATTCGGGTCTTCGCCCGCGGCAATCAGGTTACAGTGGCTTGTTACAAGGTCATGGCGGTGGTCTTCGCCCTTTTGCATCCGGTCAGCCCGCATTTCCCCATCCGCTTTTTATCCCTTTTCGCGGGCGCGCTGAGTCTTCCGCTTTTATTCGTGACGGCGGTCCTGGCCAATCTAACGATGGGTTTTGACGGATGGGCGGATTGCCTCGGCTACACGGTTTGGGCCGAAAGGCCCCGAAAGGACGATCCGGCTCCATGAAAAAGAGGAAAGGTATTTGAAATGCGGCCTATCTCCCTCTTTTTCGGGTTCATCTTTTTGTTTTCAACCCTAACCGCTTGGGCCAACACATCTCTGGACGCCTACAACAGCGGGGTACAACTTTACCAGCAAGGCAAATACGACCAAGCCATCGCGAGTCTGAAGGAAGCGGTCCGGCTCGACCCCCAATCCTGGCAAGCCTACCAGATACTGGCTTTCAGCTATAACCAAGTGGGCGACCAAGCTGACGCGATCAGCGCCGTTCAATCCAGCCTGGGCATCCATCCGAACAACCCAGATTTGCGAAAATGGGCGGCCCAGTTGGGATACCGGCCTCCTCCCACGTATCTTTCGGGTATCACGCCTCCCCCGATTAAGGACATCACCTATTTTAAAATGTACGACATCCGGATTAACTTCGGGACATCGTTGATCACGCTGGGGGATTTCAAGAACAACAAATCGTATTATCAATCCCTGTCCCAATTTTTTAGTTCCCAGGGTGAATCGGGGGGCACCTACAATGGAAATGTCCCCGGGTTGATCCTGCCGCAGGTGGACCTCGAGGCTTCCATCCGGCTCACCCCTGAATTAGAGGGAGGCTTGTTCTTTTCCTATCTTCCCGTTAGTACAGTGACGAACAATTTCCAGGTTCTAGCTGCTTATTATGATGGGTCGGCCATTGCCGTCACCCTCAGGTCGCAGGATGCCTATAGCATCAACGCCATGGAGGTGGGCCTGCAAGGGAGGTACACGCTCGCGCACGGAAATTTCCGACCCTTCGTTTCCGGGGGTGTCGGGGTGGTTCCCATGTGGATCAATTATGGCGTCAACGATGTCTATTTCCTCGACGCCGGCTCCGGGCTTGAAAACGAAAAATTGAATGAGACTTTCGGGACCTTGGGGTTCGGCGGACAAGTCCAGGTGGGATTCGATTGGGACTTGGGGCAGGGTTTTGCCCTTTCCCCCTCGGTGGGGTATCAGTTCGTCTTTGCCAGCAACTTCCAGGTGACATCGGGGGGTCAGAGAACGGCCCTGGATGTGGTGCAGACCAATTTAGGAGCGGCCATCGAGCCGATCGAGAACGGCAACCTGGAGCGGGTTCTTTACGATCAAGAATACCCCGCCTATTACCCCGGGATCCCCGGAACGCCTGCCCCCAATTCCACACCTTTGAATGTGGACTTGAGCGGCTTCAAAGGTGGCATCCAATTTTCTTACAATTTTTAGCCGCGGAGTGACGGGAATCTTCTTGTTTACGACGGGGCCCGTCGTGAACAAACAACATTGGGGTGAGAGAATGCGACAAAGGAATTTGCGATGAATAAAAAAACAAAGATGGTCCGTCGGGCCTGCCCCGTTTGTTCCTCCCGGGACGAATCGAAGGTTTTCGCTGAGGAAAATTATGATCCCGCCCGGCTGGACGAATTTGCCTTCGCCTCTCGCAAAATACCAGAGTACATGCATTACCGGCTGGTGGTCTGCCCAGGTTGTAACCTGCTTTACGCCAATCCTTTGCCGACCCTGAAAGCCATTTCGGAAGCATATCACGAGGCGGCTTTCGATAGCGCCGAGGAAGCGGGTTACGCGGCCAGGACCTATGGGTCTTTCCTGAAAGGCATTCTTTCGAACATCCCTGACGGAGTGGGGGCCCTGGATATCGGAACCGGCGACGGAGCCTTTCTGGAAGAGCTTTTGAAGCATGGGTTCTCCAAAGTGGTGGGGGTGGAACCTTCCAAGGCGCCTATTCAAGCCGCCAAAAAGGAAATTCGGCCGTTGATCGTCCATGGTTTGTTCAAGCCCAAGGCCTTCAAGAAAAACAGCGTGAGCTTGGTGACCTGTTTTCAAACCCTGGAGCATCTTTATGAACCCAAGGATATGTGCCGGGGGGCCTTCCAAATCCTGAAGCCGGGCGGAGCCTTTTTCGTGGTTTCCCATAACCGGCGGTCCCTTTCGGCGGCGATCCTGGGCCGCAAATCACCCATTTTTGACATTGAACACCTCCAGCTTTTTTCGCCCCAAAGCGCCCGGCGGATGTTTGAGGAGGCGGGGTTTCAACGGGTGGAGATTAAGAGCCTCTTTAATCTGTACCCACTCCACTATTGGCTGAAGCTTTTGCCTTTTCCGAAGACTTTTAAAAAGCTTTTAATCCCGGTTCTCAAAAAAATCGGAATCGGCTATATTCCTCTTCCACTCCCCGCCGGGAATATGGCGGTCATCGGCTACAAATGAAGTGGTTAAAAGGAATGAAATGAGCCTGTCGGGAAGAAAAAAAGTCCGCCGTTTTTTACACGAGCGCCGCAACCGACGGATTCAAAAGACGAAAACCTTTCCAACCGCCAATGGCGAAAAAGAAACGCCCGAATTCGCCCCTATCGACTTCGATAAATACAAAGACCAATATCAAAAGGAAGTCCAGGATTCGATTTCCTTCATCGGCCAAAAGCTTGATTTCTTTATCGAAAAAAAAGCCCAACATCTCTGGAACCTGGCGAAAAAACACGTGGGGGATCCGGCAAAACTGAAAATCCTGGACGTGGGATGCGGCATCGGGATTACGGACCAGTATTTAACCAGCCACTTTGGGAAGGTCTATGGGTTGGATATCGCCAAGGGGCTGGTCCAAAAGGCGGCCAAGCTTAATCCCAAGGCTTCCTACAAAGCCTATAACGGGCGGGTCTTGCCTTTTCCCAATCATTCCATGGATTTGACTTTCGCGATCTGCGTCCTCCACCATGTTCCCCCGGAAAATTGGAACGGTTTTGTTCGGGAGTTGGTGAGGGTCACCCGGAAGGGCGGGTTGGTGGTCATTATGGAACATAATCCCTTGAACCCCCTGACGAACCGCGCGGTCAATCATTGTGAACTGGACAATGACGCCATCCTCCTGCGAATGGCCAAGACCAGCCGGCTGATTTCCCGAAGGGATATCCCGGTTCTCGAAAAACGGTTCATTTTTTTCACCCCCTTCGGGGGAAAGTTTTTCGGATGGGTGGATAGCGCGCTGGGGTGGCTTCCCTTGGGCGCCCAATATTACGTCGCGGGCCAAGTATGATCATCTTGAGCTGGCGTTTAACCACGCTCGGGCAAACACTGGAGGCGCTGAATTCAACGGGCGTTCCCTTGGTGGCGAAGTCGGGAGGCCGTTTTTTCGCGTCCGGGTTCACGGATGACCTGGGGATTTATTATTTCGTCCCCGAGCTGGCCAAGGGGCTGGGCCTTCCCCTCCAAACCGCCCTCAACCTATTCCTGTTAACTTTTATCCTTTCGGGATGGCTTTTAGGAAGTTACGGTTTTCTTAGAATTTTCAAGAATGCTACGGCCCGCCTTTTATCGGTGGCGGGCTTGTTTCTCCTGGCCTACCTGGCTTTCGCCAAAATTTCAGACGTTTATGTGGTCATGATGTTCGCGGTGACGGCTTTTGTCCCCAACTTCATCGCTTTTTCCCGGTCGGGCGAAAGGGACTGGAAAAAATTACTGCCTTGGTTCACCTTAGGCGGCCTGGTATTGGGTTATTGCAACTTTATCCGTAGCCAAGCCGGCACGGGCATCGTGCTGTTTCTTTTCGTTTGGCTGATCCTCAACCACTCAATTTCCTGGAAGGGCAAGGCGGCTTTCTTTTTCGTTCTTTTGGTTTGCTTCCGCCTTCCCACCCTGCAATTCAAAATGATGGAAAAAACCAGGGATGCTTTTCTTGAAGAGGCCGTTTCCCAATACCGGCCCCTGAACATCCGCCATCCCTTTTGGCACAGCGTCTATATCGGGCTGGGCTATCTTCCAAATAAATACGGCATCGAATACCGGGACGGATCTGCCTCCGATAAGGTGGCCTCCATAGACCCGAAAGCGGCCTATTGCTCCCCTGAGTATGAAAAAATCCTAAAAGCCTCGACGCTGGGAATCGTAAAAACAGACCCATTCTTTTTTTTGAAAACCGTTCTGTTGAAAGCCCGCAAGATTTTCGGATATTTTTTGGCCTTCGCTAATTTGGGGATTCTTTTTCTTTTCTACGTCCGGCCTTCCTGGCGGGAACTCCTGCCCATGGCGGCGGGCGGGCTTTTTTATTCACTGCCGGGACTGCTAGTCATCCCCATAAATGCTTACGTTTTAGGCATGATCAGCATGTCGGTTGTCTTTGGCGTTTACATGGTCAGCTCGGGGCTGGAGAAATATCTCCAGGGCCGGGAGGCGACGAAAGCATGAAACTCAACGACCGGGTGAGGTCTTACTGGGAAAAAGAACCCTGCGGGACGGCGGAAGAGATTATCGGCGACGCGAAGCCCCTGAGCCGAAAGTGGTTTGACAGGGTCGAGGAATACCGCTACCAGGTCGAGCCCTTTATTCCTGATGTGGTGGGTTTTACCCGGTACAAGGGAAAGAAGATTCTGGAGATCGGGGTGGGGGCGGGAACCGACCATCTGCAATGGGCCAAGGCCGGGGCCAAGTGTTATGGGGTGGATTTGACGGATGCCGCCATCAGGACCACCAGAAAACACCTGGCCTATCACGGGTTAAAATCCAACTTGAGGCGCATTGACGCCGAAAAACTGCCCTTCAAGGACAAGACCTTCGACGTGGTCTATTCCTGGGGCGTCATCCACCATTCGGAAAAGCCGGAAGTCATCATCCAGGAAATCCGGCGGGTCTTAAAACCCGGCGGGGTTTTTATCGGAATGTTTTACGGCCGCTATTCGGTTTTGACTTTCAAGCGCTGGGTCAAATACGCGCTCTTGAAAGGCAAGCCCTGGCGGAGTTTTTCGGACGTCATTTGGCACCACATGGAAAGCGTCGGCACCAAGGCCTACACAGTGGAAGAACTTAGGGGTGTTTTTTCGGGATTCCAAAATTTCGAGGGAACGCAAATTCTGACCTGGCATGACGTCCAAAAGTGGCCAGCTTTTGTGCGAAAATTCCTGCCGGACCGGTGGGGATGGTTCATTGTGGTTGAGGTAATAAAATAATTTTTTTGATTAGTACAAAGGATATAATTTGAACCGCTTAAAATGGTTCTTAAAGAAAAAAATAAATTTTATTTTGAGGTCGTGTTATGAAAAACCTATTATTCCTTATTTTATCCTTGTTTTTTTTTCTTGGCTCCTGTCATAACAGCCCCGTCGTTCCTTCAGGTTCGGTATTCACTTTGACAGTTCCAAATGATTTTGTAACTTTTGGCGGAAAAGGGAGCGGGACGGGACAATTTCAAAATGATCAAGCGCTTGCTGTGGATTCAATTCACGGTTTTATTTATGTTTCTGATTTCACTTTGAATGTGATTCAAAAATTCGATTTGACTGGAAATTATAAACTGGAATGGACCAATGGATTAATCGCACCTTTAGGTGTTGCGGTCGACGCGGATGGAAATGTTTTTGTTTCAGATGCGGGAAGTCATAGTGATGTGGTGAAATTTGATCCGAATGGAACTGTAATAGCTGTTATCGGAACTCCGGGTGGCGGGACTGGCGCCAATCAGATGCAAATTCCTGTCGGCCTTACGCTGGACGGAAAAGGACTTCTTTACGTAGCTGATTCAGGAAACAATCGTCTGGATTTATTTGATACTGGCAATTACCAATCCGTTACTCAATGGGGTGGAACGGGGTTGAGCTGTAACGGAAGTCTGTTAAACCATCCTCAGCATGTTGCTGTTGACGGTAATGGGTACGTTTATGTTACGGATGGCAATAATAACCGAGTTGAAAAATTTGATACCAATGGAAATTTCATCATGCATTGGGGAAGTTGCGTTCCCGGTAGTGGGAATGGACAATTCAATGGTCCGGTTGGAATAGCAATTGATTCGGACGACGTAATTTATGTTACTGATGATAATAATAACCGCGTGGAAAAATTTGACAGCACTGGAAATTATATTTCGCAATTTGGAAGTAGTGCGCCGGTTGCTGGCGGAAAGTTGGGACAATTCAACTTTCCTTTAGGGCTGGGGTTGGATGGTAGTGGTAATCTTTATGTCGCGGATTCAGGTAATCAACGGGTTGAAATTATTTATCAGCCAAATAATTATGTTGGATTAAATACTATTGGTATTTTTCCAAATCCAATACGTAGTGGTGAGAATGCTGAGATTGCCTTTCAACTTGGGACTTCCCTGAGTTTTTCTATTACAATTCAGGACGACAATGGAATCCAGGTTGCTCAGTATCAAGGGAATGGAGTCTCGGGGGACAATATTCTCATCTGGAACATGACCGACAACGGCAAGCTTGTTAATTCGGGAGTTTATTTTGTTGTTTTCCAATCAGGGAATACTAAAGTTACTACGAAATTAACTTATCTCCCTTAGAAAATTTGAAAAGAATTTATTCAACTTTGTGAGAGTGCGATGAATTATTTATTAAAATGGTCCATCATCCTTTTTTCTTTTTTTTCTTGGATTAATTTTGCCTTGGCAAATCCGGCAACTTACTTGGATTTGGATCCTGCGGCCAGACCATCGGGTATGGGTTCTGCTTTTACAGCTTTAGCCGATGACGGGAACGCAACTTTGTTCAATCCCGCCGGATTAACTAATATGGGAACAAACCAGTTGGAGGCTACCGGTTCTTACGGTTTTTTAACTCAGGGTCGTTTTCATAATTCCTTGAGCGTTTCCCAACAACTACCTCCCAACAGCTATATCGGATACGACTTGATTGAATATGGAGTAGGCCAAATTATAGGTGCCGATATTGATGGGTTTCCTACATCAAATTTTACCGATCTTGAATTGGCGTTCCGATGCTCCTATGCCTACGAATTGGATTACAATTTCAAAGTAGGTATCACAGCAAGTTTCCTTTATGAAAATGTGGACAATGTAAAGGCACCCGGTTTTGGGGGAGTTGATATTGGGTTTCTTTTTGTCCCATCCACTATGTACGACCTCACCTTCGGCGCAAGTATACGTCATTTAGGTGGCTTTCTCACTTGGGACGCAGGATACACCGAATACCTAACTCCGGATCTTCGGGTTGGAGTAAGCGAAAAATTATTCGACCAGACCCTCATCCTCTCTTATGACGCGGAAAGCTTGATGCAGTCCAATCTTACGATAATCAACCATGGAGGCGCGGAGTTGGGATTGGCGAAATTTTTAGCCATCAGGGCAGGAATTGACGATCAAAATCCCACCTTTGGGGTCTCGCTTAAGTTCTCCGGTTGCAATCTGGATTATTCTTTCGCATTAGAGTCGGACGGACTAGGGAACACCCACCGGGTTGGGGCTGACTTATTTTTCTAAAGTTGGTTAAAAACGGGAAACTCAGATGAAAACAAAAATATTTCTCTCCTCTATGCTTCTTTGTTGTCCCTTCCTTTTTCCTGGGCGGATGATTTGGATTCAACCCCAACTCCCATAACGGTGGATGCTGGAAAGGTTCATAGGGCGAAAGAGTTCTTGGCCCGCGGGAACGATTTTGCGGGCCATGGTTTAACCGCAAAGGCCAAAGAATACTGGAAGATCGCCTTGAACCTCGATCCCGATCTGACAGAAGCTAAAGATAATTTGGAAAATGCTTCCGGTGAAAAATCCAAACCGGCGACAAAGTCGGATGAAAACGAAAGGTCTGCTGAATTATTTTCGAAAGCCCAAGACGCTTATGACCGGAAAAACTACGATCTGGCCTTGAAGTATTTAGCCACGATGGATTCCGTGGCCCCAGGCGATTCCCGCTCCCAAAGACTCCGTGAAAAGATCACGCTTGAGAACTTTCAATTCGATCCCCACCACGACAATGAAAATCTGATCAAAAATTATTTTGACCAAGCGGTGGAGCTTTATAAGGCAAAAGATTACGAGAAAGCCCTGAAAGTGCTTGGGCAGGCCGAACTGATGGCGCCGGACCAAATTCAACTTAATGAATTCGAAGCCGTCATCCGGGATGATTACGACAGTATTTGGGCCGGGCAAGAAGTCCAAAGAGCCCGGGAGCAATTGAAAGATGGGGATAAGGATACGGCCACAGAAACCCTTGATAACGTTCTCAAGCAACAACCCAGTTGTAAGGAAGCTCTAACACTCAAAGCCCAGATGAACAAAACCGACGACCAGGAAAAAAAGGAAAGCGACCAGGCCGAATTGGATAAGGCCAAAAGGGATGAAGATAAGGATGATTTTACCGACGCTAAAGAGCACTTTGAAAAAGCCTTGGCGATCAATCCCGATGATCCGGTGGCGCAGGAGGGTTTGAAAAGGGTGAAAGGCCTCATCGATCCGGTCGAGCAAAAATTGGCGGAACTTAAAAAGGCATATCAGGCTGGGGATAAAGCGGTGGCTCAGGATGCCCTAAACGAGATCGCTAATCTATCGCCGGATTTTCCAAAACTGGCCTTTTGGAAAAAGAAAATTGTGGGGATGGAGAGGAAAAAAATAAAGGTGGAGTTAAACCTGGGGCAGGCGGATGCTTTTTATAGTTTAGCCAAAACCGATTACACAAATAATGATTTCAAAAAAACAAAGGAAGATTTGCAAGCGGCGCTGGCCTTTAACCCCCAATTCATTCAGGCACAAAATTTTTTGAATGAGTTGCTAGATGAACATCCTGACGTGAAATAGTCCTCAATCTCTAGCCGTGGCCTTATCCAGAAGCCAAGGGCGGCGAATATCTGGTGTGGTATGGACTATATCTTTTGGCTTTTGGATTATCGAAACTAAATCGCCAATTTATCCGACAAGGTGGTTGCCTTTTTATTAAATCCCCAGGTTTAACGACCTGTCCCCAAATGTTTGAATTTTTCAGTGGGGATGGGTGTAAAATATACGCATAGTTCTTCATCAACCCAAGGCTTGCCTGCCTGGGTTCCTTCGTCCAATCAAACATAAAACAATCTTTTTTTTAATCATCGATTTCAGAATCAGGGGGAAATCTCATGATCGATTTCACGCGCGACAATAACACTAACCCGGTCAAACCCGAAAATTCCGGGGCCGAGGAGGCGCCGGCTAAGGCCGCTTATTTCTTCCACCGGAAGGGGGACGCTCTTTTTAGTTCCAGCCGGTTCAAAGAAGCCGCGGTCGCTTTCCAAAAGAGTTTGGACGCTTACCAAGAATCCGGGGATTCCCAAGGAGCCGCGCTTTGCTTTTTGCGGCTGGGGCGGTCGCTGGAAATCCTGGGCGAATATGGGAAGGCCCGCCAAAACTACGAGGAAAGCTTGAGGATTTTCCAGGAATCCCGCGACCCGCAGGGTATGGCGCGAAGCAAAGCCCATTTGGGCAACGTGGGTTGGGCCACGGGCGATTACGAGGATGCCTCCAACTTTTTGTGGGAGGCTTTGGCTTTTTACCAGGTGGGTCATGACGTGGCGGGCGAGGCCTGGGTGCGGGATTTGATGGGCAACTTGCGGCTGGCCATGCGCGAAGACGGGAAGGCCGAAAGGCATTACCGGTCGGCCTATGCCCTGGCCAAAGAGCTGGGGGACAACCTGACGTTGGAAGCTTGGAACCATTATCACCTGGGGACGGTGGCGCTTTTCCGGGAGCAAACCGTGGAGGCCCAGGAAGGCTTCACCCAAGCCCTCGAGCTTTTCGTGCGGGTGAACGACGATCTGGGGCAAGTGGCCACCCTGGTGCATCTGGGGGAACTGGCCTGCTCCCAGAAAAACCTGGCTGAGGCGGAGGAAGATCTCCGTAAAGCCGTTCAGATGGTTCTTCCCACCGAATGCAAACCCCTCTTGGCGGACGCCTTGACCGGTGTGGCCCAGATCCTGAAGGCCCAGGGAGAGGAACGCAAGGCCATCTTTCTGCTCATGGTGGTGCTTTCCCATCCCACCTGCCGGCAACAGACGAAGGACCGGATGGTTGATCTGGTTCTTCGCTTGGAATCGAACTTTACCCGAACGGAAGTGGAGGACGGCTTCAAGTGGGCCAAAACCGTGAGCCTGGAAGAAATGGCCTCGTCCTGGTTGTCCGCTTCTTCCGTGAAGGACAAGCCCAAGAAGAAAAAGAAATCCAAATAAAAAACGCCTGTTCGACCTCGCTTTTGCCTCTTTCCAAAAAAAACTGACTTATCTCCCGTTATGGCTATAATTGGCTTTTCCATTTTGACCCAAAGGAACTGCCATGTGCGGCATTGTCGGGGCTTTCGGCTTTAAAAATAGTTCTTTCCCCATTACCGAATCTTATATCGCCAAGATGCGCGACACCATGGCGCACCGGGGGCCTGACGGGGTGGGGGCCTGGATCTCCCAAGACCAAAAGGTGGGACTGGGGCACCGGCGGCTGTCCATCATCGACCTTTCTACCATCGCCAACCAGCCCATGGCCAACGCAGATGGAAGCTTGCAGGTGGTCTTCAACGGGGAAATTTACAATCACGCCGATATCCGAAAGGAACTCAACCAAGCCGGGAAGTTCCAATGGAAAACCGACCATTCGGACACCGAGGTCATCCTTCACGCTTTCGAGCTATGGGGGATCGAGTGCCTCCACAAGTTCCGCGGGATGTTCGCAATCGGGCTTTGGGACGAAAAGAAAAGGGAACTTTGGCTGATCCGGGACCGGTTGGGCATCAAACCCCTTTACTACAGCATTCACGATAACCGCGTCACCTTCGCTTCCGAAATCAAGGCGCTCCTGCAGGACCCGGACCAAAAGCGGGCCGTGCATGAGGAGGCTTTTTTCCATTACCTTTCCTTCCTCACAACGCCGGCGCCCCAAACCCTCTTTGATGGCATCCTTAAGCTTCCGCCGGGGACTTGGTTGCGAATCCGGGAAGACGGAACCACCGAGGAAAAGCGCTATTGGGACATTTGGGATAACGCCCGTTCCCTGGAGGGGGTTTCCGAGGATGAAATCGCCAAGCGGCTTTTAGAGGAGCTGAAGACAGCCGTCAAGCTTCGCAAGGTCAGCGATGTTCCTGTGGGAGTTTTCCTTTCGGGCGGGATTGATTCCTCGACCAACGCAGCCCTTTTTTCGCAAGGGGACAACCCCTCGACGAAGCTCGGGGCGGGCCAAAAGGTCAAAACCTTCAGCATCGGATACAAGGGGTCCTATCAGTCCTACCAGAACGAGCTCCACTACGCGAGGCAAGTGGCCGATTACGTTGGGGCCGAATACCACGACTTGCTTTTGGACATCGACGACCTGATGAGTTTCCTGCCCCGGATGGTTCAACTGCAGGACGAGCCCATCGCCGACCCGGTCTGCGTGCCGGTTTATTACGTTTCCAAGCTGGCCCGGGAAAACGGGGTCGTCGTCTGTCAGGTGGGGGAGGGCGCGGATGAGCTATTCTGGGGTTACAACGGCTGGAAAAAAGAACTAAAGTACCAACGCATCATGGACAAGCCTATCCCCACTTTCCTGAAAAAACTGGGGCTTCTTCCCTTGAAGTTGATGGGACGCCGCTATTCGGCCCATTATGAAAGACTGCGACGCAGTTCCCTGGGCCAGCCCATCTTCTGGGGTGGGGCCGAGGCATTTACTCAGACGCAAAAAATGAAACTTTTATCGCCTCGGCTCAGGAAAAAATTCAAAAATTTCACCTCCTGGGAAGCGCTTAAGCCTATTCGGGAGCGCTTTGAGAAGATGGCGTGGGAAAAAACACCCCTTCAATGGATGAGCTACTTGGATCTTAATCTAAGGCTTCCCGAGCTTTTGCTGATGCGGGTGGACAAGATGAGCATGGGGGTCTCATTGGAGGGGCGGGTGCCCTTTCTGGATCACAAGTTCGTCGAACTTTCCATGAGCATTCCCGAAAAGGTGAAAACCAAGGACGGCATCCTTAAATACATCCTCAAAAAAGCGGTGCGCGGGGTTATCCCCGACGAGATTATCGACCGGCCCAAGCAAGGTTTCGGCGTGCCGATTTACGAGTGGTTCTTCGACAAGTTGGGCGAGAAAACCCGGCAGGAACTGGAGGAATTTTGCGCCAAGACCGACTTCCTCGATCGGGACGAGGTTTTTCGGTATATTGAGAAAGGCGAAGGCCCCCAAGTCTGGTACCTGCTGAACTTTGCGCTATGGTGGAAGGAATATGTCGCCTGATCCAAATGATCCGTCAATATATCGCTGATCACGGGGGAACTCCCGGCGCGGCCCTCTGTTATTTCGGGAACCACTTCTATCATTCCAATTTTGTCCGGAAGGTTTTCCAAACTTACGGCAACCGGCTTTTGATGATCGGTTTTGGGCTGGTGGGAAGCGTGCTGACGGCCCGGCTTTTAGGGCCAGAGGGCAGGGGCTACTTGGGCACCTTTTGGGCTGTGGCGGGCGTCGGGGTGCAATTCATCAACTTTGGTCTCCAATCCTCCAATACCTATTACATCGCCAAGGATAAATCCATCCTGCCCCAGACCATGGGCAATAGCCTGGCGGTCGGCTTAGGGCTGGGTGCCTTCACCTCTCTCTTTGCGGGCCTCTTTTTTTGGATCTGGCCCCAGCTTTCACCCTTGCCCACGACCCTCCTGATCTTGTCTTTGACGGCCATTCCCCTCGGGTTGACCGGAATGTTCCTTCAAAACATTCTTTTGGGATTGGGGGATGTGCGCTATTTCAACCTGATCGAACTGTTCGGGAAAATCCTTACCGTTTTGGTTTTGGGACTCCTCTTTTGGTGGCACCGGGTGGATGTGCTTTCCGTCTCGGTTTTAAGCTTGGGAATTTCCCTTTTCACCTTGGTCTGGTACTGGGTGAAGTCGGCGGGACATTTAAAGGGCCCTTTAAATATTTCGTGGGATATTTTCCGAGACCACTTGAGGTACGGTTTTAAGGCTTATGTCGCCGCTTTTTTCGGTTTCCTGCTGTTGAGAGTGGACATCCTGATGGTGCAATATATTTCCGGGCCGAAAGAGACGGGGTATTACTCCATGTCCTCTACCATGGCCGATTACCTTTACCTGCTGCCGATGACGGTGGGAACCATTCTCTTTCCCAATCTTTCTTCGCTGCCTTCCAAGCTGGAAATGTGGAAAAGGACGAAAAAGGTTTGCGGAATATTGACCCTAGTTTTTATTCCGGGTGTTTTGTTTTCCATTATTCTGGCCAAGCCCATCGTTCTTTTGCTCTATGGAACGGCCTTTGAACCCGCTGTTTTTCCTTACCAAATCCTGGCTTGCGCCATGATTTTTTACGGTATTAATACGGTCCTTTCCAATTTCCTGGCGGCTACGGGTTTTCCCTGGTTCGCGGTTTACGTTTGGATCGCGGCGCTTTTCGTGAATGTCGGCTTGAACTTGTTTTTGATCCCTCGATACGGACCCGCAGGCGCCTCTTGGGCTTCCCTGGTGGGGTACTTTTTGGTTTTTGTTTTGCAATATCAATTTATCGTTGGAAAAGAGATGAAAGAACCCGTTAAGCCATGACTCCCTCCAAAATTATCATTTACCGTTCCTCTCCCTATGTCGTTGAGACTGGCATGCCCGCTGATAACCGTCAAACGGTGGTTTCCTTTGACGAACTAAAGCAATGGCTGAAAAGCGGGAAGATATGGGGGCATTTGTTCCGCTATGACGAGGCCGTCATGGTGACGGCGGATTTAAGGCTGATCGCGAAGCCTTTCGTGACCACCCTTCTGCTGTGGTTGTTGGCCCGTAAAAGAACAGTGATGCGGGACGACCGAGGCGCTGTCCAGGAAGTAGGGATCGGCGTGCTTTTGTCCTTGTTCAGGAAGTTCATGAAGGATTTCAGGGGGAAAGAGAGATTCTTCAAGGATTTGGAGCTTCAAGTGAAGTCTCTTTGCTGGGAGGGGAAGATTGGAGCGAATCCGCGGCCGGATTTATCTTTTCCGCCGGTTTACCTGCGCACGGACATGGTTTTTGGCTTGAAATCCGGTGGATCGGTGGGGCATATCGCGGGCGTATTGAACCAACTGGACCAGTTCACGGGAAAACCGATTTTCCTTACCACCGACCGAATTCCCACCGTCCGGACCGATTTGGAAACTCATCAGGTTCTACCAGGAGACCAATTCTGGGACTTTAGCGAAATGCCGGCTTTCCATTACAACCATGTGTTTTACGTTGAAGCCCTGCGGCTATTGGGGGAAAGAAAAATTTCATTTATTTACCAGCGCTACAGCCTGAATAACTTTTCCGGGCTCCAGTTGGCCCGACACTACAGGGTCCCCTTCTTATTGGAATACAACGGATCGGAAATATGGGTGGGGCGTAATTGGGGAAGTGTTTTGAAGTACGAGGCCATGTCGCAAAAAATCGAGGACCTTAATTTAGGGGAATGCGATATGGCGGTGGTGGTCAGCCAGCCGCTGAAGGATGAAATGGTCAAGAGGGGTGTTTCCGCCGAAAAAATCCTGGTCAATCCCAACGGTGTGGACACCGAATTATATTCGCCCAAAGTGGATGGCTCGATTGTCCGCCAAAAATACGGCTTGGAGGGGAAGACGGTTTTGGGGTTCATCGGCACATTCGGCCGCTGGCACGGGGCGGAAGTCTTGGCCCAGGCTTTCGGGGAGTTGATGCGAGAATTTCCGGAATTACGAACCAAGGCGCGGCTTTTGATGGTGGGCGATGGAATCACTATGCCTCTGGTGAAAGAAACTCTCGAGAAATACGGAGTGTTGAATTTCTGCGTTTTAACCGGCACCCTGCCCCAGGCCGAAGGGCCCGCCCACTTGGCGGCCTGCGATATCCTGGCGGCGCCTACGGTTCCCAACCCCGACGGGACTCCTTTTTTCGGATCGCCCACCAAGCTTTTCGAGTATATGGCCATGGGCAAGGGTATCGTGGCCTCAGACCTGGACCAGATCGGCGAGATCTTAAAACACAATGAAACGGCTTGGCTGGTCAAGCCCGGTGACAAGGATTCTTTAAAAGAGGGATTGAAGGCTTTGATGGGGGATAAGGCCCTGCGGGAAAAGTTGGGCCGCGCCGCCAGGGAAGAGTGCGTGGCCAAATACACCTGGAAAGAACATACCCGTAAGATTATCGAAAAGCTTAAAGAGAGATGCGGTTGAAAAATCTTTTTCATTATTTAAAGAGAGCCGTCTCCATCCCTCCGCATATCGCGGTGCGAAAAGCCGTCGCGAAGGTTTTTCGCCGATATACCGAGGCCCGGGAAAGAAAGCGGGACATAGCTTTTCCCACTTATGGTCTGGCGGGTTTTACCCAAGGCTGGACATTGACACCCCGCAAGATGGATTTAACCAAAGTCCTGACGCTTCTTCCCATCGGCCCCGTTCTGGAAAAAAGCCGCCGGTTATTGGCCCATGAGTTTGACCTCTTGGGATCGGGTTGGGTGAAGGTCCGCCATGGGGCGAAATGCGCCGGGCTGGAAGGAAGTTTCTTCGATCCTGGAGAAAGAGTGACGGCGGATTCGGAAGGACGATGGTTGTCCCTGCGGATCAACGAGAAGAACCTGCCCGAGTCGCGCCGGATTTGGGGATTAATCGAACAAAACTACGAGCCCATTGATTGGCAATTGGATTTCAAGTCGGGTTATCGCTGGTTCGAAAAAACCTTGAGCCGGGATATCGCCTATGGGGCTTTACGGGGGCAGGATGTAAAGGTCCCCTGGGAATTGGCCCGGATGCAGCATCTTCCCACCCTGGCCTGGGCATTTGGGCTCGCTCTTCAAAAGATAGCAGAGTTTGAAGCGCCTGAAGTTTATGCTCAAGAATTTCGAAATCAAATCCTTGATTTCATTGCGACCAGCCCGCCCCGTTATGGGGTGAATTGGGCTTGCACGATGGACGTCGGCATCCGGGTGGCCAATTGGATATTGGCTTATGACTTGTTCCATTCCCTGGGGACGAAATTCGATTCGGGCTTTGAGGAAACCTTTGCCCGAAGCGTCATTGAACACGCCGACCACATTTATCACCATTTGGAATGGGACCCCCTGCTGCGGTCTAACCATTACTTGGCGGATATCGCGGGGCTTCTTTGGGCTTCGGCCCATTTGCCGAAAAAGAAGGAGCATGACCGGTGGCTCGCCTTTGCCACGGGGGAATTGAAAAAGGAAGTGCGGTCTCAATTTGGCCCGGATGGGGCGAATTTCGAGGCTTCCACCAGCTACCATCGTTTAAGTTCGGAGATGGTGGTTTATGCGGCGGCCCTGGGAATGGGCTTGGGGGAAAAAAACCCTGTTAGTTTCGTTGAAAAAATAGAGCCCATGGCCGACTTTACATTAGCCTTCGCTAAACCTGACGGAAAGTCGGTCCAGGTCGGGGACAACGATAGCGGCCGTTTTTTTAAGTTAATCCCGGTGGAGGAAAACACACTGGACCATCGCCATTTAATCGCGGCTTTTAACGGTTTATTGAACCGGGCCGATCTTGGTGAATTCGCAAGGGGTTTCGAGGCCGAAACCGAGGTGATCCGTCAATTGGCGGGCGAGACGTTGATAAAAGAACTCCATATGCCGGACGCTCATTTAGATGGGATTTCCTATCCTGATTTCGGCCTTTACCGAATGACCCAAGGAGCTTGGTGGCTGTGCGTCCGCTGTGGTTCGGTGGGCCAAAAGGGCAACGGGGGCCACGCCCATAACGACCAGCTTTCTTTCGAGTTGTGCTTGGAGGGCCGATCCCTTTTAGTGGACCCTGGAACCTACCTTTACACGCCCCTGCCGGAAGAAAGAAACAGGTTCCGTTCGACGGCCATGCACAATACCCTGTCCTTTGAAGGCCTGGAACAAAATCCCTTTGGGCCCGAACTGTTCCGGCTGGAAGACATGGCGCGCGCGCGGGTGATGGATTTTCAAGAAGGCCTCTTTGTCGGGGAACATCAAGGTTTCGGTTCGGTTCACCGCCGGACGCTGAAACTGGACGAAAAAGGTTTAAACGGTTTGGATGAATGCCGTGGAAAAGGAATAAAGTCGATTTATTTCCACGCGGCACCGGGTTGGAAAGCGAAAAAGGTTTCTGCCAAGGTGGCCCGGCTTTCTATTGGCGGTCAAACCGCGCGATTTGAATCCCCGGACGGGGAATGGTCGGTCGAGGAAGGCTTTTATTCCGGTGAATATGGTAATAAGGAAAGGGCTGAGGTTTTGATCTTGAAATCCGAAGCGAAGATAATCAGTTGGTCCATCATGGCCGGGGAAAAGTGATGACGCCCAAAAAAATACTGATGGCTTGCGCCAATTTCTGGACCTCGCCCTACCAAGTGGGGAGTCACCACTTGGCCCGCGAATTCGCGCGCCGGGGCTGGCAAGTGGCTTTCCTTTCCGATCCCATCTCTCCTTTCCATCTGCTAGGGGGAAAGGGTGGGGAACTGCGGGAAAGATTCCGAATTTACCGGCAGGGCGGCGTAAGGGATTTGAACGGAAAGTTGTGGACCTATGTACCTTTCGCCTTGGCCTCACCCCATAACAAGCCCTTTTTGCGGTCCGGATGGATCCAGAAAAATTGGCCCATTCTTTCTTTGCCCAATCTGGTTCTGAAAGCCGCCCAGCAAGGATTTGGGGAAGTGGACCTTCTCTACTTTGACAGCGTGGCCCAGGCTTTTTGGCTTAAATATATCAAGGCGGGTAAGACTCTTTTTCGCATCGCCGATAACAACGCGGGGTTCGGCAAAAGCACGCCAGCGGCCCGCCACGCGGAAAAGGAACTGGCCCAAAAGGTGGACGCCGTCGTCTATACGGCCGAAAGCCTCAAAAAGGGAATCGAATCCTTGGAGCCTCGCCATATGTTTCACCTGCCTAACGGCGTGAATTCCCTCCACTTTGAAGGGCCGGAGCCACCGGTTCCCGCCGAATACGACAGGTTGAGCAAGCCCATCGTTGTTTACGTCGGCGCCATGGAGGAATGGTTTAATTTCAAATGGCTTCGCCGGGCGGCGGACAAATTAAATAAGGTTTCATTTGTGCTGATCGGTTCCACCCGCGCGGCGGGGGAATTCGCGGGACTGGACAATGTCCATTTCTTAGGCCCCCGGCCCTATTCGGCCATTCCGGCCTACTTGAAGCACGCACAAGTTGGGATCATACCCTTTGATCTGGAGGGCCATGCCGACTTGGTGAATAGTATCCATCCTTTGAAACTTTACGAGTACATGGCTTGTGGGCTTCCGGTGGTCGCTACGGCTTGGCAGGAATTGGAACGGCTCAAAAGTCCCGCTATTCTGGCCCGCACCGAAGTCCAGTTTATCCAAGGTCTCCAAAAAGCCATCGCCCGGCCGGGAAGCAAGACCCTTTACCGCAACTATGCCCGCAAACAGGATTGGTCTGGAAGAGTGGATGGTCTTTTGAAGTTCCTGGGCGGCCTTAAATGAAACCGACGATCACGATCGACGCCCGCATGATTTATTCGGCGGGTATAGGGACCTATTTGCAAAGCCTTCTTCCTCTGATCCTTGGCCGAAGGCCGCAGTATCAGTTTTACCTTTTGGGAAAGTCGTCTGATCTGGAGGCCTTTCCATGGGCAAGATTGAAAAATGTAAGAGTCATCTCCTGCGATTCGTCGATTTATGGCCTTCGGGAACAAGTTGAAATTCCCCAAAAAACGCCTCCTCAAACTGGCTTGTTCTGGTCGCCGCATTACAACATCCCGTTGGGTTGTCCGGCCAAGCTTTTGGTGACTGTCCATGATGTGTTTCACTTGGCCATGCCCCAATTCACAGGAGGCATCCACAAAAAGCTTTACGCCTGGTAT
This sequence comes from uncultured Pseudomonadota bacterium, assembly GCA_963836235.1. Lineage (GTDB taxonomy): Bacteria > Oederibacteriota > Muellerivitia > Muellerivitales > Muellerivitaceae > CAWJKT01. The sequence goes on from CAWIIP010000004.1 coordinate 378,907, forward strand.
ATGTTTTCTTCCCTGCGCAGGAAAGCGGCGGCCATCCTGTCCGTCTCCCAGTTTTCCAAGGATGAACTTTTGAAATATACCGGTCCGGCGGGTTGCCAGCCCCAAGTCGTTTATAACGGGGTGGATGAAAGCTGGTTCAAGGTTCGCAAGAAAAGAAATCCCCATTCGAAACCTTATTTTTTATATGTCGGTAGCGTGAAGCCGCATAAAAACCTGACGGGACTCCTTGAGGCTTTTGAGAAAGTAAAAAACCAAATTCCCCAGGACCTGATCATCGTTGGTAAAAAGGAAGGTTTCATCACGGGAGACGGAAAAGTCATCCGAAGAGCCGAGAAAATGGGGGACCGGGTGTTCTTTACCGGGGATTTCCACTATGACGATCCCTTGTTCCGGCAATATTACGCCTGGGCCGATTTTTTAGTATTGCCATCGTTGTATGAGAGCTTTGGGCTTCCACCCCTGGAGGCAATGGCCTGTGGCGTTCCCGTTTTAGTCTCGAACTTGGCGGCTTTTCCCGAAGTCTACGGGGACGCCGCGCTTTATTGCGATCCCCATAACCCGGAAGATATCGCGCTCAAGTTATTGAAGTTATCCAAGGATCGAAAGCTTCGTCAAAGGCTAATTCAGAGAGGTTGGGCGAGGGCCAAAAGGTACAACTGGAAAAAGAGCGCGGGCCAAATTATCCAGGTGATTGAGCGGCTTCTTTTAAAGGCCGAGTAAAACTTTATGGTTGGTTCGGTTCCGTTTCGACCGATTTAAAAACCAGCAGGTTAATGGAAAAGAAGAACAATAGCCAATAATCCAGACGGGGGAAAGTTGTCGTTAGGTTGTAGTTAACCAGGAAATGGATGACCCAGGCCAGGCCGGTAAAAAGCAGGGCCCCTTTATTGGCGCCTTGAAGAATTGAAAACTGAATGATGGAAAATAAGGCAAATAGGAAAGCCAACAAGCCGATCAGTCCCGATTCCGTGCCGACTTCAAGCCAGGTGTTCATGACGTCGGTTGTCAAGCCCCCGTAATCTTTGACAGGCTGATAGCCTTGCCCCAGCCAAAAATGGTCCCCCCAGAGCTTCAACCCCTTCTTGAAACTGTCCACCCGATCCCCTTCGCTGGTGTGGGAGACCGCGAGGCGGGTGGTGATGCCGTTGACACCCATGGTTCCCGAAAGGCGGCCCAGGTAGTTTTTCCCGTCCGGGGAAAGAAATAAAAGGCCTACTCCCAGGGCCGACATGAGAAGGCTTTGAAGAACGGACTTTCGGATGTTTCCGAGGTCCTTGAAGAAGGACGCGGCAAATAGGAAACAAAGCGTTATAGCGCATCCCAGGATGGCGGTTCTTGAAGTGGTCAGAAAGGACGCGGCCACTATCAAACCTGGAACAAGGCCGGGAAAACGCCTATGGCCTTTTCCCATCCAAAAGACCAAGGGTAGGGCGAAGATGAAAGCGGAACCGGCGTAACCCGGCTCGTAATAAAAGGCGCAAGGCCGGTAGAGGAAGACCCCGTAATAGCTATATCCAAGTTGCGCGATACCAAAGGGGACATGTAGACCCCAAAGACTCAGAGTGAGGAGGGTTTTGCTTTGGTAGGGTTCGGGTGTGGCTATTTTGAAAAAGTATAGACAGAAAACCTGAAGGATGATGAAGGCGGCCAGGGCCAGCAGGCCCCATCGGAAGCCCCGCCGAAGGGAGGAGACCCAGCGGGGGTTCAGAAGGACCAGCGCGGCTCCACCGATATTGAAAGCGGCCCAGCCCAACTTGATGAATCCTAGGGTCGGGAAAGACGAGAAGGAAACCGCCAAGCCGTAAACCAGGGCGAAGGGCGCCCAGGCCCAGCCCACTCTTTTAATCCGGTTCCATTCAGCCGGAAAACGTTCCCGGTTTTTAAGAAGATCAATCAGGGAGAAGGCGGCCATTCCCAAAAGCAAAAGCTGGCCCCAGCGAAAATTAAAGCCATGGATTCGAACGGCGAAAACCAAGTCGGCGCAGGCGAGAAAAAAGAAACAAGCCCAGAATAAAGTTGGAAGTAAATTTTCCTCTTGGGACTCGCGCCTTGATCCCCTTTCATTAAAACTTCGGGGAACAGGAAGAGCGACAGGCGGACGTGTGGACAAAAAAAGGTACCCCGATTTTTTATGTATTTTATTATCAGTTCAAAACTCTCGAACCCTCTGTATACTACAAAATGTTTCCAGGCCCAGTAAAAGCTTTTTCGGAGCGAACAAGGTGATCATCGGCGTTGACGGAACCTGCCTTCAAGGCGTCCGAACCGGAGTGGGGTGGTACCTGACCCACCTCTTGGAAGCCCTGTCCCACGTGCTGGAAGAGGATAAGGTTTATGTGTGGATGAACAACCCCACGTCCGAGGAAAGGGCGAGGGTCTCGGAAAACCGTTTCATCGTTGTGAGCGCCACCCATTATCCTATGGCGGCCCTGAAACTCACTTGGAACACCCTAGGAACACCCGCCATGGACAGTCTCGTCGGACGTCCCGCCGACGTTTATTTTTATCCCAACTACCTTCCGCTGCCCCAAAAACAGGGAAAAAAAGTACTGTTTGTCCATGACTTGACCTTTCTGACGAACCCTGATTTGGCCTCCCAGGAATCCATCAAGACGCTAGGATCCCAATTAGAAAAGCAGGAGGAGAAAGCCGACTTGATCCTGACCTGTTCGGAGTACAACCGCCATGAGATGATCAAACATTTCCCCCATCTTTCCGAATCCAAAATTAGGGTGATTCCCCATGGCCTAGGGGAGCCTTTCCGAAAGCCTTCAGCCCCCGATCGGGTAAAGGCCGTCCGGGAAAAGCATCATTTTTCCAATCCCTATTTTCTTTATGTGGGAACCTTGGAGCCCCGCAAAAACCTTTTGCGTCTGGTTCACGCCTTCCTGCTTTTCAAGCAAAAGTCCGAAACCCGTCACGAATTGATTTTGGCCGGACCCAAGGGATGGATCGGCGAGGAGTTCATGCAATTTATCCTCTCTCCTCAGCTGGCCGATAAGGTGCGCTGGCTGGATTACGTCCAAGAGGAGGATATGCCCGGCCTTTATAGCGGAGCGGATGCTTTTGTTTTTCCGTCGTTAAAAGAAGGATTCGGGATGCCGCTACTCGAAGCCATGGGCTGCGGCGTACCCGTGCTTTGTTCCAACAGCGCGGCTATACCGGAGGTGGTGGGCGACGCGGCTTGGATGATGGATCCTTCCAATGTCAATGATTGGTCGATGGCTATGAACCGGATCGCGACGGAACCACAATTCGGCCAACTTTTACGGGAAAAGGGAAAAACCCGAGTGAGCCTTTTCCAGATTGAAAACACCGCAAAGCAGACCCTGGCCGCCTTGAAAATGGCCGTTCAAAACCATGGCTAAGAAACAAAAAAGGCGCCGGCGCAAACCCATTCGCCCCAGCAAAAGGGTGAGGCCCGCCAAACGGGTTCGCGCCCCGAAGCTCAGGCTGTTTCGGAAAGCCAGCCGCATTTACCGGGCCTTTCCCCTAGAGGTCCCCCCAAAAGAGCTCTTCGACGCTCCCCGCATTTCCGCCCTGCGGCGGATGGAGGAGCAATTTGAGATGGCTCTGTCCCGGCCGAAGGTTTCGGTGGTCATCGCCAATCGCAACGGCGTGGATTTTCTTTGGCACTGCCTTTTCGCCCTCAAAACGCAAAACTATCCCCCTCACGAAATTATTCTCGTGGATAACGCTTCCGACGACGCCAGTGTTTCCTTTGTCAAAACCAATTATCCCCAGGTCAAAATACTGGAATGCCAGGAAAATTTCGGTTTGGCCATGGGCGTGAACCTGGGGGCGAAAACCGCGATAGGGGATTTAGTCGCGGTAGTTAGCGCGGGTGTGGTGGTGCCGCCGAATTGGCTGGGTCATTTGGTGAAGGATTTTCAGAAAAATTGGCCTCGTATTGGAGTGATGTCCTCCCCCCTTGATGAAAAACAAGATGACGGAGGGGAAGGGAAAGGCTCAAACCAAACACTTAATTTCATGGGCCGCTCCGTGGATGGTTTTTGGGCGGAGCCCCAGGAAGTTTTTAACCCCGAAAGCGGGGGATTGATTTATCCCCGTTTTCTCGCTCCGGATGGTCCTTTCGATTCGGATTATTCCCAATACCAAGAGGACGTATATTTGGGCTGGAAGTTTCGTTTGGGCCGCCATCGCGCGGGAAAATCACTGGAAGCTAAAATTTTCCGCAAGTCGGAGGAGGAGTTTCCCGAGGGTCCGGAATGGAAACCCGTCTATTATCAAACCCGCAATCGCTGGATGAACCTTTTACTTTTTTATGAAACGGGAACTTTAGTGAAAGTCTCGCCTTGGATTTTGGGGGAGGCTTTGGTCCGGTTGCTGGCCAGTTTGGGGATTGGGTTTGATTTCTTTTGGGGAAATTTTTCCGCCATTCTTTGGGTTTGTTTCCATTTGGCCCTCATCCTTAAAAAACGCAGGGAGATCCAAGAAAAACGCCAGGTGGGGGATAGGGATATCCTCAAATACATCAGCGGCCGCGTGGTTCGGGACCGGGGAGGTTTTTCCAGAATGCTTAATTTTTTTTCGCTGCTCTATTGCCGGATAACAGGCTTGCGGGTGTTGGAATGGCAATAAAGACAATTTAAAACTTAAAATTGCCGCTCATTCGGGGTACACTCGGTGCTCCCCAGGGGTTTCCATAGGGCCCCGAATCCAGGAAAGTGTTGGAGGTCCGGCTCCTTGTCGAAACTTAATAAAAAAGAATCCACTTTTATCGATGATCCCCAGCGTTGTGAGGTTTGCAACACCACCCTGACTCTCTATCCGAAGGATTTCGCCTCTTGCCCCCACTGCCAGAGGAATATCTGCCGCCAGTGTTGGGGAGCTCCCTGGAGCACTAAGGCCTTCGCCGCCGAAGCTTGTTCCCATGTGGTTTCCAATGACGGCCTCACATTGAACCCCGTGGAAGAGTCCAATCGGGGTTTTCAACTGGATTGGCCCCGGGTGATTTTCGCCCTGATTTTGGGGGCCCTGGCTATCGGAATCCTTTTCTTTCTTTTAAATCTTTTCGTTTTCTGATCCGGAAGACCCTTGCGTATCGCCCTGGTTCACGATTGGTTAACCGGCATGCGGGGCGGGGAAAAAGTCCTCTTGTCCCTGATGGAACTGTTTCCGGGGGCGGATATTTTCACGCTGGTTTACCAGCCTGAAAAATTTGGGGATCTTTTTGAGGGCCGGAAAGTCACCACTTCTTTTTTACAGCGCCTGCCTTTCGGGAAAACTCGTTACCCCTATTACCTGCCCCTTTATTGGGAACTCATGAAGGGGTTCGATCTTTCTGGGTACGACCTCATCGTTTCCTCCAGTTCGGCCTGCGCCAAATGGGTTCGCAACCCGAAGAAGATCCTTCATGTTTGTTACTGTCACACTCCCATGCGTTATATTTGGGACCTTTTTGAGGATTATTTTGGATCCCATGCTTCCGCTCCCGTGCGTTGGTCCGCCAAGGCTTTCCGCTCTTACCTGCAAAAGTGTGACTTGGAATCTAATAAAGGCGTTACCCACTTCCTGGCCAATTCCACCGAGGTTCAGGGCCGGATCAAACGGATTTATGGGCGGGAATCCCAAGTCATGCATCCACCCGTAGAGATTGACCGTTTCAAATTGAAAAGCGGAAAGGGGAATTATTTCCTGGTGATCTCCGCTTTGGTCCCCTATAAGCGGGTCGATCTGGCGGTGAAGGTTTGCACCGAACGTAACTGGTCTTTGGTGGTGGTGGGGAAGGGGAGTGAGGAGAAGCGTTTGAGGGCTATGGCGGGCCCCACGGTTTCGTTCAAAGGATGGGCTTCGGACGAGGAGATGCCTTCTTATTATGAGAACGCCAAGGCATTGCTCTTTCCGGGTAAAGAGGATTTCGGCATTGTGCCCGTGGAATCCCTGGCTTCGGGCTGCCCCGTGATCGCCTTTGGGGAGGGTGGGGTTTTGGATTCGGTGACCGACGGGGAAACGGGAGTTTTTTTTAAGGAACAAACCGCGGCATCCCTGGAAGCGGCCATTGAACGGTTTGAGAAAATGAGCTTTAACCCCGAAACCTTAAGGACGAAGGCCAATCAATTTTCCAAGGCCCGTTTTTTGTTCCGGGCCCAGGTCTATTTCAGGCGCCTTTATGGGATCAATGTCCAAGAGGAGAATCTTAGTCTTTAAACTCCCGTTCCCATTTGCCCCCCCAGCGCCCAATGGTTAAACTATAACTGTTTTCCAATTCGCGGATCGGAACCCATGAAAATCAGAATTCCTTCCATTTTTTCAGTTCTTAGTTTCGGACTGGATGGTTTGTTGGTTGCCGTTTCCTTCATTTCCGCCAATTGGATAAGGTTTTATTCAGGGTGGATTCCCGCGGGGCCGGTAACCCATTACAGCCATTACCGGTCTTTTATCTTATTTGTTGTCCTTATCCACTGGGTGGTTTTCAAGTATCTGGGGCTCTACCGGAAAAGACGGGGGATTTCCGGGGTGGATGAGTTGTCGAAGGTCATCCAGGGCGAATTGCTGGCGGCCATTCTTATTTCTTCCTCTACTTTCCTGATAAAGTTTTTCGCTTTTTCACGTTTGGTCATCGGAATCTCGGCGGGATTGGTCATTGTCACGGTTTGGCTGGGGCGGACCTTTTTACGTAGAATTCAGATAGTTCTTCGCCGCAGGGGTGTTGGGGTGACCCGCATTTTGGTCGTGGGGACCGGGGAAACGGCGCGGGTATTGCTCCAGAGGCTCAAAAACAACCCCGGGTTGGGCTACCGGGTGGCCGGCATTGTTTCGGAAGGAAAATCTTCGGGCGCGGTGGAAGGTTTTAAGATCGTCGGGACGCTTCCCCAATTCACTCAGCTCCTCCAAAAACACGAACCTCACGAGGTCATTTTCGCGCTTCCTTCCTCGGCCCACGGAAAGTTGCTTCCCATGCTGGTAACCCTTCAGGACACCCTGGTGAAATACAAAATCGTCTCGGACCTTTTCGGCCTCATCACTAACCCGCTCGAAAGCGATGTATTGTTGGATTTGCCTGTTTTTGAGATGAAGGAAGCCCCTTTGAGCGCTTGGCACAACCGGGCCATCAAAAGGATTTTTGATTTCATCCTGGCGCTATTGGGGATTGTTTTATTGTGCCCACTTTGGATCCTGGTGGCGATCGGGGTTAAGCTTTCATCGCCTGGACCCATTCTTTTCCATCAAAAGCGAGTGGGAAGGGACGGCAGGGTATTCCATATGCGGAAGTTTCGCTCGATGACCATAGGGTCGGAAACGGTGGCCTTTACCCAGAAAAACGACCCTCGGGTGACGCCTTTTGGTGCCTTTCTCCGCAAGACCAGCTTGGACGAATTGCCCCAGCTTTTGAATGTTTTGACGGGCCGCATGAGTTTGGTGGGGCCAAGGCCCGAAGTGCCGGGGTTGGTGGAAAAGTTTGAGAAGGAAATACCCCGTTATTTCGAGCGGCACCAGGTAAAGTCGGGGATTACGGGTTGGGCCCAGGTGAACGGCTTTCGGGGTAATACGTCCCTTCATGAACGGGTCAAGTATGACATTTATTACATCGAAAACTGGAGTTTGTTGTTAGATATAAAGATCATCCTGAGGACGGTGTTGGATATCTTGGAACATGAGCATGCGTATTAAAGGCGTTGATGGTGAATTTGACAGTTTGGTTCGAGTCCAATCCGGGGAGTCATTTGGAAAATTTTCTCAAATTTTTTGATACGGGAAATGGATTATGGCTGTTGTAAAAGAAACATTTGGATGGTGGAAAAGCTCTTGGGGTGCTTTTTTTATATTTATTGTTCCGATTTTTTTGCTTGAGAACCTTTCTTCCCCCATAGTGTGGATTTCTTTTGGTTTTTTTATTGCTTTTGGCATCTTCCTTATTCGGGAAGATATTTTGAATTGGGCGAATAGAAGAAAAATTAAGATTGGGAGGAAAGGAGCAATCGTTATTATCGATGGAAAAAAGCGATTTTCGATTAATAAAAATAAAATCAATATATTCAAAAGGAAAAACGCTTATTACTTATTTGGAAATATGTTCATCATAGAGTCTTTATTGATTTTTGTTTTAGCACTCTTCGCGGTTTTTCGCTATTTGTCTTCAACGCAAACTACAAATGATCCTTATTTTTTATGGAAATTTAATTTGGGTTTAGTTTTAGGAATTGGTGGTTCCTCAATGTTTTGGACTCGGTTTATGTGCTTTAGAATTATTTTTGAATATAAAAATTGCCCTTTTAATATATTGATTCCAAACAAGTACTCAAAGCTATTTGATTTGAAGTGAGTCTCATTTCAACAATACCAACCATGTGGACTTTTAGCGAATTACTTGGAATTTAATGGTTCGCAAATCGTACGGAATGGGGAGCCGATATAAATGAAAATACTTGTGACGGGTGGGGCTGGATTCATCGGTAGTCACGTGGTGGACGCTTATCTTGAGGTCGGCCACCAGGTGGTTGTTGTCGATGACTTTTCCACAGGTAAAAAAGAAAACCTGAACTCCAAAGCCAAGTTCTACCAAATGGATATCCTGGACGATAAGCTCCAGCATTTGATGCAGGATGAGGGCATTGAATTGGTCAACCACCATGCCGCCCAGATAAAGGTGAAAGCCTCACTGGAAGACCCCTACTTCGACGTCAAAGTGAATGTTCTCGGCTCGGTCCTGCTTTTAGACCTTTGCCGTAGGGCTGGGGTAAAGAAGTTTATCTATGCCTCATCGGGCGGGGCCCAGTATGGGGAAATGGATAAAGTCCCCTTTCCTGAAACCCATCTCTCCCGGCCTTTTTCGGTTTATGGGGCCAGTAAATACTCAGTGGAAATCTACGCCGATGTTTTCGCCCAGAATTTCGGCTTGGAATTTGTCATTCTTCGCTACGCCAATGTTTATGGCCCGCGTCAGGACGCCTTGGGCGAAGGTGGCGTGGTAGCCATCTTCACCCACTCCATGCTCCATGGCGGGGAGTTTGTAATCTTTGGCGACGGTTATAATGTGCGGGATTATGTGTATGTGAAGGATTTAGCCAAGGCCAACTTGCTCGCAATCGACTATCCCCACAATGACGTGTTCAACATTGGAACCGGTGTTGGCACTACAACCAATGAGTTGTTCGAAACCTTAGCCAAGGCGACGGGCCATAAGCAGCCTCCCAAAAGAATTGTGGCTCGTTTAGGTGACTTGCAAAAGAGCGTTTTGGACGCATCCAAGGCGAAGAAGCTTTTGAAGTGGGAACCGAAGTATGATCTCGCGGCTGGTTTGAAGGAAACGGTGGAATACTACAAGAAGTTTTGAGTTCTAAGTTTTAAGTGTTGAGTTGATGAAAAGTTTTGAAATTTCAAATTCAAAACTTACCGAAACTTAAAACTAAAAACTCAAAACTAAGAACTGGAAGTTAATGTGAAAGCCATTATTCTCGTTGGCGGCCAGGGGACCCGTATGCGGCCCTTGACCGACCATCTGCCCAAGAACATCGTGCCCCTTTGCGGCACTCCCTTTCTGACTTACCAGATCGAATATCTGAAAAAAGCGGGGGTTAAGGAGATTGTCTTTTCCTCGGGTTACCGTCCGGACGACATCCAAAAGGTTTATGGGGATGGTCGAAAGCTGAAAGTCAAAATTCATTACGTCGTGGAGAAAGAACCCCTCGGCACAGCCGGGGCCATCAAGTTCGCCGAGTCCTACGTCAAAGGGTCTCCCGTGGTGGTGTTGAATGGGGATATCCTGACCGACATTCCATTGAAAAAGATGATCGCCACTCACCGCAAGAATAAGAACATCGCTACCTTGGGATTGTTCCGGGTGGAGGACCCGACCGCCTATGGCTTGGTTTTGCTGGATTCAAAAGGACAAATCACCCAATTCCTGGAAAAACCGAAGGCGGATGAGGCGGTGACCGACACCATTAACGCGGGTGTTTATGTGTTCGAGCCGGGGGTGTTCGGCTACATTCCGGAGGGGCAGAATTATTCCGCCGAGAGGGGATTGTTCCCGGGACTCTTGGCCGCCAAGGAACGTTTCGGCGGATTTGTATGGAAGGGCTATTGGCAGGATATCGGCACTCCCCGCAAATACCTGACCACGAATTGGGATGTGTTAAAGGGCGCTTTTCCAGTTTTTGGAAAAATGAAGAAAAAACCAGGCCGTGTTTATATCGGCAAGGGCGTTAAGATCGCCAAAGGGGCCGTCGTCAAAGGGCCCGCCTATTTGGGGGATGGTTGTGTTATCGGCGAGGGGGCGAAAATACTTCCTTTGAGCGTGTTGGGGTCAAAATGCGAAGTGGGCAAAGGGGCGGTCGTTTCCAAAAGCGTTTTGTGGGACCAAACTTCCATTGGAGAGGGAGCGGAAGTGATGGAGACGGTGTTGGGGCGTCGATGCGAGGTTCAAAGCAAGGCCAGGGTGCCAGAGAATACCGTGATGGGGGATGAGACGAAACTTTGATGGAAAACACCGGTTATCAAAAAGCCGCCGACATGAAGGACCTAACTGACGGTCAATCCATCGAAGTGGAAGTGGGTCCTTTGCCCCTTCTGTTGCATCGCCGGGGCGATCAAGTATTCGCCACTGGAGTCTATTGCGCCCACCAGGATGTCCGGCTCAATCCCGCCAATTGCTCCGGCGACACCATTCTTTGCACCGCCCATGGTTACCGCATGAATATCCGCACCGGAGCATGTCTTAATGAAGACGACCTATTTCTGCCCACTTATCCGACCATAGTGGAAAAGGGTGAAGTCTGGGTGAAGTTGCATTGAAAGGATGATAGAATCTCGCCCTATTAAACATTGAAAGGAACCCCGTGCCCTCCTTGAAACCCGTTAAAAGCCTTTTGAGCTTCCGTAAGTCTGGTTTACTTTTTGCCCTCCTTTCCTTCCCTGCCTCAACCCTATTGGCCGCACCCAAGGCTTTTGAACTTTACCCAGCCACCAACGACGCTACGCCGACCGCCTATACGAAGACCGCTCCCGAATACCCGGTGAAAGGCAAAGCCTGGAAATTCCCAAGGGGTTCCAAGGTGGATATTCAGGTCGACGCGTCCCAAGTCTCGAGGGCCATTACGCCCTATCAAATGGGCGGCAATATCGACTGGTGGGACGGCAAGGATTGGGCGCTCGATAAAGACCGCGTCGAGAAGGTAAAGCAAGCGGGCATTAAGTTTTGGCGTTTTCCGGGGGGAAGCAGTTCGGACAGCTACCATTGGGACGGGAACTATGGCAAGCACTTGAAGGAGCACGATGGGGGCGACGCGACCCGCATGACCGGATCGGGCATGATTTTGACGGATGATTTTATCGACTTCTGCCGCCAAACCGGTTCCGAGGCGATCGTGACCGTTAATTACGCCGCCGCCCGTTACTCCAGCCCCCAATACGCGGCGGATATGGCCGCCCGCTGGGTGAAATACTTTAATATCGAAAAGAAATTTAAAGTGCGCTATTGGGAAGTCGGCAATGAGGTTTATGGCCCCTGGGAAGAGGGCAATAAGATGGAAGGTGTTTCCCAACTTACCGGGGAAGTTTATGGAAAAGATTTCAGGGTAATAGCGGCGGCCATGAAAAAAGCCGATCCGGATATTTATATCGGCGCGGTGGCTGTAGATATGGATGACGGTGGCGATTGGACAGGTTTTCATTGGTGGATGAAGGGTCTCTTGCCCCAGCTTCAGGGCCAAGCCGATTACCTGATCCTGCACCAATATTTCATGTGGCCCTTCAACGGAGATGTCTATACCAACCCGAAAAACGAGATTCTTTTCGGAAACCTTCAAAAGTTGGAAAGCGCGAAGGAGTCCGAGGAGAAGATGGTCTACAATTACGCGCCGGGCGAAATCGACATTCCGGTCGCCTTGACCGAATTCAATTTGGTCAACGCTTCGCCGCCACAGAGTATCCAACTCATTAACGGCCTTTTCACGGCGGAAGTCCTGGGTGAAGCCGCGAAGACGGGATATGTAGCTACTAATTATTGGGACTTGAAAAACGGGCTGGATGGGAAACTGAAAGGGGATATGGCCCTTTTGGCGTCGGGCGATCCTTCGGTGCCGGACGCCACCCCCCGGCCTTCTTATTACTCTTTCGCTCTTTGCTCCCGCGCCTTTGGCGATCATTTGGTGTCTTCCGCGAGCTCGGACCCGCAAGTCAAAGTCTATGCCAGTAAGTTCGCCGGCGGGGAAGTGGGACTGGTTATCGTCAATGAAGACCCTAAGGCCCGAACCCTTGCTTTGGACTTAAAGGGATTCAGCTCCCAAGGCAAACTCATGGGTTGGGTTTTGACAGGGAAAGACTTGAACGGCAATCAGGTTTCCTGGAACGGCGTGGATGGACCACGAGGGGGCGGGGGACCTTTTCCGATCGACACGATTCCGGCCTACAAACTGAAATTCAATCCGAAGAAGCCGGTTCAATTGAGCATACCAGCCGCATCGGCAACCGGTGTTGTTCTTTATTGATTCTCGAACATCCTTTTAAAGACCTTAACGTTTCTAATCGTCATTCCGTTAGAAAGGGATCGTCATGTTATTGCCATTGATTCTTCTGCTGTTTTTGGTTTGTCCATGGGTTCAAGCCGCCGGTCCTAAGGTTTTCGAACTCTGGCCTGCCACCAATGACGCGGCCCCGACTACCTTTTCCAAGGCCGCGCCCCCTTTTCAGCCTATCGGAAAGCAGTGGAAATTCACCTATGGTTCTAAGGGTTCAGAAATACAGGTGAAAATCGACGCGACCCAGGTGCTTCACAACGTGACCCCGTACCAGTTCGGCAGCAATGCGGCCTGGTGGGATGGCAAAGCCTGGATTCTAGACCCGGACCGCGTTGAGAAGGCAAAGGAAGCGGGCATCCGGTTCTGGCGTTGGCCCGGCGGAAGCGCGTCCGATATATACCATTGGGACAACAAGTATGACCGTCCCCCGAAGGACCAAAGCGACCCGGGACACATGAACGGGGCTTGGGCTGTTTCCAGCGATGATTTTATCGAGTTTTGCCGCCAAACCGGTTCCGAAGCTATCGTGACGGTCAATTACGCTTCGGCACGCTACGCTGACGTGCAGTACGCGGCGGACATGGCCGCCCGCTGGGTCCAGCATTTCAACATCGACAAGAAGTTCAAGGTGCGTTACTGGGAAATCGGCAATGAAGTCTATGGTCCTTGGGAAGAGGGAAATAAAATGGACGGTAAACCCCAGCTCACGGGGGATGCTTACGGCAAGGATTTTCAAGTGATCGCAACTGCCATGCGGAAAGTCGACCCGGATATCTGCATCGGGGCGGTGGCGGTGGATACGGACAGTGGTGACGATTGGACGGGCTATCACTGGTGGATGAGGGATTTGCTCCCCCAACTCCAAGGAAAAGCTGATTACCTTATTTTGCACCAGTATTTCATGTGGCCTTTCACGGGCGATACTTATACCAATCCCGGAAACGACATTCTTTTCGGAAACCTTCATAAAGTCTCCGATGCCTACACGGCGGAAGGGGCGATGATCGATAAATACGCGGCCGGAGAAAAAGGCATTCCGACGGCTTTGACCGAATTTAACCTTATGAATGCCTCACCGAAACCCACCATTGAGCTCATTAACGGCTTGTTTACGGCAGAAGTGCTGGGCGAGCAAATCAAAGCGGGTTACGTGGCTTCCAATTACTGGGATTTGAAAAACGGTTTGGATAAAAAGCTTGGAGGGGACATGGCCCTTTTGGCCTCCGACGATCCTTCGGAAGCCGATGGGACTCCGCATCCTTCCTATTACACCTATGCCCTCTATTCCCGTGCTTTCGGCGATAGGATGATCACCTCGGATAGTTCCGACCCGAGCGTGAAGGTTTATGCCAGCCGGTTCGCTGGCGGGGAAGTGGGACTTGTTATCGTGAATGAGAACGAGAAAAACAGGACTCTCGCCTTTAATTTCAGCGGGTTCACCCCACAAGGCAAGCTCATGGGTTGGGTTTTGTCGGGCGCGGACATGAATGAAACCCAAGTTTCCTGGAACGGGGAAGCGGGGCCTCTGGGTGGAGGTGGCCCATTTCCTATCAATACGATTCCTCCCTATCGGGGGGCATTCAAAACTGACAAGCCCCTTCAATTACCCATTCAAGCCCGTTCAGTAACGGGCATTATTTTTTATTAGTCCGGAGGAGTATTGTGGATCCGATTCGTTTTGGAACAGACGGCTGGCGGGCCAAGATGTCCGAAACTTTTACTTTTCCCAATGTTCGGCGGGTCGCTTATGGTTTGGGTCTTGCACTCCGGAAGAAAAAGAAGTCCTCCGCTGTTTTCGTGGGTTATGACACGCGGTTGAATTCCGAGCGGTTTGCTTTAGCCGCCGCGGAAGTGTTGGTTTCCATGGGAAACCGGGTCACCTTGGCCTCCCGGCTTTTGCCGACTCCGGCCCTTTCTTTGGCGGTGAAAGAAAAAAAAGCCGAGGCTGGAATCATGATTACGGCCAGCCACAATTCGGGAGCCTATAACGGGTTCAAGATCAAATTGCCGCCAGGGGTTTCGGCGCCGTCGAAGTTCACCGAACAAGTCGAGAAAAACATTCCCCGCCATGCGCCCGAATCAGGGTTCCCACGGAAGATTAAAAGATCCGATTGGCTTTCACTTTACTTAAAAGCCATGAAAGCCAAAGTTGATCTTCCAGCCCTTCGCCGTTCGGGGCTTAAAGTGGTGGTGGATTCCATGCATGGGGTGGGGGAGAGCCATTTCGAGAATCTTGTCTCGGGAGGCAAGGCGAGGGTTTCGACCCTTGCTGCCAAGAGGAAAGCCAATTTTGGAGGCCGCCAACCTGAACCGATTGGGCCGAATTTAGGGCCGCTTTCCAAAGCCATTCTGCGAACCAAGGCGGATATGGGATTCGCCACGGATGGGGACGGTGACCGGGTCGGCATGATGGATGAAAAAGGGCGGTTCGTGGATGTTCATAAGCTGCACGCGATTCTCCTTTACCACCTGTGGGTCCATAAAGGCATGAGGGGGGCGGTGGTAAGGACCGTTTCCGGAACCCTTATGGTGGAACGCATGGCCCAGCGCTGGAAGATACCCCTAATTGAAACTCCCATCGGCTTTAAACATATCGGGGCCGTCATGTTAAAAAAAGACGTTCTTTTGGGCCTTGAGGAAAGTGGGGGTATTGCCATCAAGGGCCATATTCCCGAAAGAGACGGCCTTCTTTCCGCGCTTTTGCTGATGGAAGCACTGGTATGGTTGAAAAAATCGGTTACTGAGGCAGTCGATTTTTTGCAGAATGAATTTGGGCCTTTTTATTACAATCGGGTTGATTTGGAAAACATCTCGTTTGAACGTCAGAAAATGATCTTATCCCGTTTTAAAAAAAATCCCCCAGCCCAAGTGGCCGGGCAGAAAGTTACGGGAATCCTGACTTTGGACGGGGTAAAACTCAAATTCAAAAATGGTTGGCTGTTATTCCGCCCCTCTGGGACCGAACCTCTTCTTCGTCTTTATGCCGAAGCTCCTTCGGTTAAAGAGGTTCAAACTCTCCTTGGGGAGGCAAAAAAAGTGGCGCTTAAAAGCCATTAGTGGTTTGTTGTTAAAATAGGCTTAAACTGTCGCAAGGATCGCGGCTTTTAACGGCGAGTTGCCGTATGTTTTTGTCCGTTGACGGGTTATAGGCCCTCCCGTAAAATCGATTCTCACCAACTTGCCGTTCCCATTTTAAGAAGGAGCCAGGATGTTCTTTTCTAAATTTTTTGTCCTGAGCGCAACCCTTCTTTCGCTGATTCCTTTGAATTCCCTTTTGGCGGATCAGGAACAAAGCCAGTATTTTCTCGACAAGGGCAATATTTATAAGAATGAAAAAAAGATGCAAACGGCTATCCAGTATTACAAAGAATCCATCGAAGAAAATCCCTATAACGCCGAAGCCCATAACAATTTAGGCGAGCTTTATGCCAGGAAAAACATGATCGACGACGCCCTGTCGCAATTCGATAAAGCGCTGGAAATCCAACCGGGGTACGTGGAAGCTCTTTCGAACAAGTCCTTCGCCTTTCTTCAAAAAAAGGTCTATAACCAAGCCGTTTTTTTTGCCAAAGAATCCTTAAAGATAAATCCGGATTTTGGCTCAGCCCATTACAACCTGGGAATGGCTTATTTCTTTTTAGGCCAATATCCCGCGGCTGTTTCGGAATTGAAACTATCCGTTCAGTCTTTTCCGGATAATGCTGAAATTTACGAGAGATTGGGGGATGCCTATCGGGCTCAAAGCCGAAACGAAGAGGCCATCGCCTATTACCATTTGGCGATCCGAACCGATCCTTTGGATGCCAGTTGCCGGTCCAAATTGGGGGATATTTACCTGGATGAGGACGAGGAAAAGAAGGCCATTGAACAATACCAATATTCCGAGGATCTGGAGCCCAGCAACATCGATTCCCGTTACAAGATGGCTGACCATTATGAGAGCATCCGGGATTGGAACAACGCGCGCAGGGAATATCTTCTGATCCTTGCCAACGATGGCCAACAGGCCCGCGCTCACAAACAGGTCGCCTTGATTTTTGAAAGAGATGATCAAGTGGGTTTGGCGCTTTACCACTGGGACAAGTACTTGGAATTAGTCCCGAACGACCCTGAGGCCAAACAGCACATCAGTGACATTCGAAAACCCATATTGACAAAAAAACAAGCCAAGGAAATGGCACAGTTCGACAATAAACTTGCCCAAGCCCATATGCTTCCAACCCCGACCCAAGTCCCCGCTGTTCGAAACGTGAAACCGTCCGCCCCGGTAGTTCAGAGCCAGGATACGACCGCAATGGACAAGGGTTCGACAACTTCGGCAACCTCCCCGGTTGACAACTCCCAGGCCAACTCGTCGGGGTCCAATCAACCGGCGCCGCCTCCGGCCGTAACGATAGCGACGCCTACGCTTTCCACCCAGTTGGTGCCGGTGGAACTGGTGTCGGCTACTCCTACGGCTGAAATGGGCGTCCTGCCTAAGTGACGAAAATGATCGGCCATCAGCCTTTCGATTTCGCTAATAATCGAATTCCAAGGCTTGAAAAATTCACCTGAAGTTATCAAGATTGCGAATATTAAAAGTATTGGAGATTTAATGAAATTCGCAGTCTTATTGCCCGTTTACAATGAGGCTCCCACCCTGGAAAGGGTCGTGCAAAAGTTATCCGCCTTCAAAGAAGCGGACATTGTCATTGTGGATGATGGCTCCACGGACGCAACCCCTTCCATTTTGGAACGTCTGGCGGTGAAGGCTATTATCCGGCACCCGGACAACGTGGGATATGGGAAGGCCCTCATCGACGGGTTCGATTTCGCCAAGGCTCATGACTATCGTTATTGCGTGACGATGGACGCCGACGAACAACATGAACCCGGGTTCATTCCTTGCTTGATTGAAAAATTAGAAAAGTTCGATATTGTTTCCGGCAGTCGTTATCTGAATCCCTCGCTGTCCCCGGATGTGCCGCCACCCGAGCGCCTGGAAGTCAATCGGGTGATTACGGATAAATTGCGCCAGCTCACGCCCTTTAATTTGACCGATAGTTTTTGCGGCTTCAAGGGTTACCGGGTCGATGGATTGCGGAAACTCCAATTGACCGAGATGAATTATGGTTTTCCAATCCAATTTTGGCTACAAGCGGCCAAAGCCGGGTTGACGGTGACCGAATGTGCCGTTCCGCTGATTTATAAGGATCATAGCCGCAATTTCAACAACCAGTTTGCCAACCGAGATGAACGTTTAAACCATTATTTGCAGGTCATGGAAAGCGAAGCCAAAAAATTAGGCCTTTCTTCTTCTCTTTCCGCCGTAAAAAAATAGAATAAGTAAGCCATCCGTCAAATACTGCCTGTACCGAAGGGTCTTTCATGACCGCATTAACCGATAGGATCCCAAAAGGCCACGGAGAGCTTTTTTTTGACCCACCCCTAGCCCAATGGAAAGAAGATGCTCTCCGAAATCGAGAGAGGTTGGTGAAGGAGTCTTTTTGGGGACAATCGGCGCTCAAAGTCAGGGCGGCCATGAACCTTCCAACGGAATATCCTTTGATCTTCTCCGGCCATCAACCGGTTTTTTTCCACCCTGGCCTTTGGGTGAAATGCCTGGCCGCCAGCACTCTTGCCGAGGCCGTCCAAGGAACGGCTATCCACAAGATAACGGACACCGCCCTGGCCCCGGAACACCTGCACTATCTTCCGGAAGTGGAGGATAACGGCAAGTCCCGTAAGAAAATACTCGAGTTTTTCACGAATAAGGACCTGAAGAAGCAGGAAAGAATCACGCCTTATTGCTTTCTTCCGCCTCCCGACTATTCCGCCTTGGAGAAAATCTTTTCGGACGCGCAGGTTTATTGCCCTGATCCGGTTAAAAACAACATCCGGCAGTATGAAGAAAAAATTTTTAAAGGCATCCATAAGAACGCCACTTGGAACAGTTTCCATCTTTCGGTCATGAGCATCCTGGATCAGATCTGCGGAACTCAGCGCCTTTATTTAGAGGCCAGTAAAGTCTGGGCTTTTGAGCCTTTTTACTTTTTCGTGGCCCAATGGCTTAAGAACTTGCCTGAATTAAACGATTGTTACAACCAATCCCTGGAGGAATACCGGAAAAAACACGGGATCACCCATGATTTGGAACCGATGCCAAACCTTAAGTTTGAGGATTGGTGGTTCGAGATACCCTTCTGGGGAGCGACAAAATATCACCAGCGCCATTCCCTTTGGGCCAAGAATGACGGGAAACACATCGTCCTCAAGATCAAAGGCGGGGAGGGCAGCTATTCCTTGTCTTTGGATGATCCGCAAAAGGAACTGAGCGCCTTGAATATCTCGATTTGGCCCAAGGCCATTCCCCAGACTCTTTTTTGCCGCATGTACCTTTGTGATTTTTTTATCCATGGAACCGGGGGCGCGGTTTATGAAGAAGTTGGAGACATGATATTTTCCAGGTATTTCAGACTGAAGCCCCTTTCGTTCGGGGTGGCGACCGGTACTTACTTAGTGGATCCGAAAGAAAGCCATGGGGTGGATGTGGTGCTGACTTATGAGGAAAAAATAGCGGCTTGGGAAAGGGCCTTGGAAAAAAATCCTGAGTACTTATTTACCAAGCCGGAAGATTGGAAACGGGATTTGCCGAGTTTCATGCACCCCATTTTCCTGGAAACAGCCAATAACCCCGGCCTGCGGAAACTAGCCACCGAGAAAGAAAGGCTCATTAGTCTTCTAAAGGACCCCGCCCAACGCAGTCAGGCTTCGAAAAAAATTAAAGAAGTGAATTTCGCTTTGTACGACGGTTATACGGATGTGTTGAAAGCCCTGGAAAAGGGCCTTCTAGACGTTGGGAAAGTAAAAGACACCAAGGACGTTCTCTCCTTTAGGGAATATCCTTTCTTCTGCTATCCGCCCGAAACCTTTACGGACATGAAGGAAAAAATCCGGCTCGCCGCCCATTCCGCCTAATCCCTCTTTAAGAAAGTTCTCTATGGAAAGACCTGTTTTGAAAATTGAACTATTACCCGGTCAGGAAGATTTGGGCCTGCCCGCTTACGCCACCGAAGGGGCGGCGGGATTAGATCTGAAAGCCGCCTTGTCCGATCCGCTTACCTTGAGGCCGGGGGAAAGGGGCGTTGTTCCCACGGGGCTTAAAATGGCCATACCTCAAGGATTTGAGGGCTGTGTCCGGCCCCGCAGTGGGCTGGCCATGAAGCAAGGACTGACCCTGACAAACTCTCCGGGAACCATTGATTCCGATTACCGGGGCGAGGTGAAAGTGTTGGTCATCAATTTAGGCCAGGAGTCTGTTATTTTGAAAAGAGGCGACCGAATCGCCCAACTTCTCATATCGCCGGTGGCCCAAGCCCAAGTGGTCAAAGTCGAACAAGTGGAAGACACGGCTCGCGGGGCGGGTGGGTTCGGTCATACGGGAATTTAATAAAAATCTTTGATGGCGAAAGCGCGTTAAGGTCATGAACAGTATGAACGAGATCCGCCCCGTAGGTTTCAATCTCGGCGGCTGGCTTTCCCAATCCACCCTGACGGACGATCACACCAAAAACTTCATCAAAAAAGAGGATTTTAAAATCATCGCGGACTGGGGTTTTAACTCGGTGCGCCTGCCCGTGGATGGCCCCTGGCTTTTCGAGGAGGAGGGACGCGGGCCGCTTTCGAAAACACGCCTGGCCGTTTTGAAAAAAATATTGAAATGGTCCAAGGAGGCCGGATTGCTCACCATCCTGGACCTGCACCAGGTTCCCTGGCATTCCTTCGGCAAACCCGAACTTGAAAATTTATGGAAAAACGAGGAAGATTTAAACTCTTTTTGCCAGGGTTGGGTGGAGTTGGCCCACGCTTTGAAGCGGGTGGATGCCCCCATCTGGTTTGACGTCTTAAACGAGCCGACGGCCCGGAATTCGGATGACTGGAACCATGTGGCCTCCCGGATTTACCGGGTACTTCGTATGGAAGATCCGAAGCGGGTTGTGATGATCGAGTCGGCCTTTTGGGGTTCCGCTCTCCGGCTGAAGGATTTGGCGGAGGCGGTCCAAGGCCCAAACCTGGTCTATAGTTTTCATTTTTACTTGCCTATGTTGGTGACGCACCAAAAAGCCCCTTGGTGGACGGATGGGAAGCCTTACCAGGAGGAAGTGGCTTATCCCGGGCCAATTCCAAAGGACCAGGAATACCTGGCCAAGGATTTACCCCCAGAGACAAGGGCGGTTTTGGCTTTCGAGGGTGGCAGGCCTTGGGACAAAGAAAGGCTGCGGGAAACATTGAAACAAGTGGCCCAGTTATCGAAAGACGGGAACCGGCTTTATTGCGGGGAGTTTGGGGTCTATGAAGGGGTGGCCCGGAGTACACGATTAAACTGGACGAGGGATGTGGTAAGCCTTTTTTCCGAGATGAAGGTGGGTTGGGGCTATTGGAACTATAAATGGCTGGATTTTGGGATTTGGCCTTCGGCCGGGGACGGAAAAACCGGACCACTGGACGAGGAAATGTTGAACCTATTGAAAGCGGGCATTTAAATGAAATTTCGAATGGCTTTATTGACGTCGGTCTTTTTATTGGCGGGTTGCGGCGGGCGGGAAATGGTGAAGACGGGTGGAACGCCTCCAGCTGTTACCGTGGCTCCGGTCGCTTCCACCCCCCTGCCTTCCGGGCCGAAGGCGCCTTCCTTGGTGGATTTAAAAACCCCGGTGACCGACACGGATTATCAGCAAGCGGTGGCCGCTGTCGGGGCTTCCGAAGTTGACCGCCATAATGTCGGCCAATTCCTCCTCATTGCCCAATATCAATACAATCATGGCAATTTGGCGGATGCCTTGAAGACCTATCAAAAGGTCCTTTTGGCCGCCAATGCTTCCACGCAAGCGGACAAGGCCCAATACATGGTGGGCCAGATTTACTACGAGAAGCAGGATTTCTTGCCTGCCTTGTCTTCTTTCCAAAATGTATTGGTTAACTTCCCCCAATCGGGCTACGCCATTCAGAGCCGGCAAATGATGGACTTTATGCTCAGTTATTCATTGAATTTGGATGACTTGAAGCGTTTCGTGGACAATTACCCCGATTCACCCCTTCAGTGCTCGGCCCTTTTCCAACTGGGAAGCCATGAAGCCCAGGCGGGAATCCAAAATGACGCCATCGAGCATTTAAATAAATTTGTCCAGCAGTGCCCTCAGAATCCCTCGGTGTCGGCAGCCCAGCTTTTACTCCAATCCATGCAAAGCCAAACGCAAGGGAAGACCTGGAAGATCGGTGTGTTGATCCCCCGGACAGGACGGTTCCAGGGTTTTGGCGACTCTGTTTTGAACGGCATCACTTTAGCGGTGGAACAGGCCAACCAGGCGGGTGGTTCGAATAAACATATGGCGGTTGTGGTGAAGGACACGGGAAGCGAGGGGATGAAGGCGGTGACTGAGTTCCAAGATTTGGTCAAGGATGACAGCTTGGATGCCATTATCGGGCCGATTGCCCCGGCGGATATCCAGGCGGTGGCGGCACTGGCCAACGAGCGGCGGATCGCCATGATCTGTCCCGCGGCCAGCAGGGCGGGCCTCTCAACCCTGGGGCCTTATATCTTCAGCAACAGCATGACCAACGAGATGCAGGGGAAAGCCATCGCCCAATACGCGGTGGAACGCCTGGGCTTCAAGCGCTTCGCCATTCTGTCGCCGGACGACCTATATGGGCAGACCCTCTCGGATAGTTTCCAAAAGACCATTGGTTCCATGGGCGCCACCGTGGTGACGCCGGAAACCTATCTTCCTGGCTCAACGGATTTCAAGAAACAGATGGTAGATCTGGGAGGCCTGGATCCGGAAGGTTTCAAACAAATGCAACGGGATCAGATGCGCCAGATGGATGAGTTGAAATACAACATTTCCAAGGAAGTGGGTAAGATTTTCCTGAAGGTTAAGGATTCGTCCGAAGCCTCAGGGGTTGTCGCGGCCTCTACTCCCGTGGCGGCTTTCGTTCCCTTGGTGGAAAGCCTTTCGAATACCATTTGCCCCTCGATTGTCGGCGACATTGACGCCGCGGTGAAAGATTCCTTGAAAACCCAAACCGGCTACGTCTTTCGGACGGACGATATCATTAAACAATCCTTACAACGGCTGCCAATAGAGTTGAAAGGGACAACCGTGACCGCCACGGCCGACCAATGGGGTGAGGTGGCGCAGGATATGCAGACCTCTTTGATCATCACCGGCCATATCCTCGAACCCACGCCGGAAAACGACTGGAGTTTCTTTCCTACCTGGGACTACAACATCCATTTTGAAGCTTTCCTGATGGATCCCAATAAAAACACGATGGTGAAGATTTACCAGAGCAAAATAACCTACAGCATATTCAAACCGCCTTCCATGACTCGGGGCAATAATGCCTACCAAGCCCTTTACCTTCCCGCCCACTCGGCGGAAGTGCCCCTTTTGGTTTCCCAGGTCCATTACTACGACTTGAACCCGGTTTTCCTGGGTGGGCATCTTTGGGACAACGACACCATCCTCCAGGAGGCGGCCAAGGACATGGAGGGCGCTTATTTCGTGACCGGGTTTTACGTGGACAGCCAGCAGGGAACGGTCAAGAAGTTCGTGGACGATTACATGAACAAGTTCGCCAAGCGGCCCGATCTGTTGGCGGCGCAGGCCTATGACGCGGCAAGGCTGCTGTTCCAAGCCGCCAATCTTTCCGCGACACGGGACGACATCCACACCAACCTTTTGCAGATCAAGGACTTCGAAGGGGTCAGCGGCAAGACCACCTTCGGGGGCCAAGGTGAGGCGGATAAGCTGGTGCCGGTTCTCCAAATCAAGGATGGGAAGTACCAGCAGGTTCAATAAGGCAGTTCTAAGTGTTGAGTTCTTAGTTTTGAGTTGCGGTAATTTGTTTTAATGTTTGATTAAAATAAACTGACCATAACTTAGAACTTAAAACTTAAAATTCAAAACTTCAGGGGTTCTCCGTGAGCGATAACACCAAATTCGGCCCGCCCAAGGGCATGCGCGACTGGCTTCCCCAAGAGACCCTCCTGCGCCAAAAGCTCATCCGGCTCATCGAACACCACTACCAGCTTTATGGGTTCCAACCCATTGATACGCCCGTTATGGAGAACATCGAGGTCTTACAGGGCAAGGGTGGGGGAGAGAATGAGAAGTTGATGTTTAAAGTTGTGAAAAGAGGAGAAGATTTTGAAGGTGGGTTAGAAGAGATAAAACGGTTAGAAATTCTTCAAAAAATTATGCCAAATACGATAAGGCAAATAATGGGGGAACTAACAGATTATGGTCTCCGCTTTGACCTGACAGTCCCACTCGCCCGTTATTACGCCAATCACGTCAATGACCTTCCCAAACCTTTCCGCTGTTATCACATCGGTCCCGTCTGGCGGGCCGATCGGCCGCAAAAGGGTCGTTACCGTGAATTCTATCAATGCGATATCGACATTATTGGCGGGGCTTCAGATAGCTATGAGGTTGAGCTTCTTCTAGCTACGGACCGCGTTCTTAAGGAACTCAATGTCGGTAAATTCAAAATTCGCATTAGCCATAAATTGTTTTTGCCAATGTGGTTTAAAGAATTGGGCGTTCAGGATGAACTTATTCCGAAAGTTGCGATTATTTTTGATAAGTCTGACAAGGCATCACTGGCAGAATTAACAAGAGGATTAAACGACCTGAAGTTGTCGCCCGAAGTTGAGGAGAAATTATCGGAACTATTAATTCATGCAATTAACAAAAACATGGGATTTAGTTTAGGATTTTCGAAGGAAATGACTCTATTAAGAAATGAAATTGTTTCGATTCAAAATAGAGTGCTGGAAATAAATCCGAATGCAAATGTTGTGTTTGACCCCTTTTTGGTAAGAGGTTTTGACTATTACACCGGCCCGGTGTTTGAGATCAATGTGGAAGACAAGGATTTCACTTTTTCTATCGGTGGTGGGGGACGCTATGACGGCCTCATTGAGAAATTGGGAGGCCCGAAGAACACCCCGGCAGTCGGGATTTCATTGGGTTTTGAGCGGATTCTCCTCGTCTTGGCCGATAAGCAGAAGTCGGCCACCCAAGCTCACCATCCACGGGTATTCATCGTCAATAACGGCCAATCCGAAAAGGATATATTGTCTCTTGGGGAGCAGTTGCGTTCCGAGGGCATCCAAGTAGAAACCTCCCTCGAAAACAAAAAGATTGGTCAGCAATTAGAAGCCGCCCAGAAGAACGGTATTGAATACGCCATCACCGAATTTCAGCCGGGCCACAAGTCCTATAAAGTCCGCCAACTTTCCACCCGGCAGGACAGGGAAATGCCTCTGGCCGAACTTTACGACATCATGAAACGTCTTTCGGAGGGTGTGGAAGACTAAATCGGGGTATTGAGCGGTTAAAAAGTTGTGCTATTATACGGCTCCTTTTGGGGGCTTTTTTCATTTATACAGGAGTTACTAACGTGGCGGAAATGCTCGGCGGCTGGAAAAGATCACACAAGTGCGGGGACCTGCGGGCCTCTGATGTCGGTAAGACCGTGACCCTGATGGGTTGGGTGCACCACCGCCGGGATCATGGCGGGCTGGTGTTCGTGGACTTGCGCGACCGTTATGGCGTAACCCAGATTGTGTTTGACCCCCAATTGGCCGACAAGGTGCATAAACAATCCCATCTGATTCGCAGTGAATGGGTTTTGGCGATCAAGGGCGAGGTGACGAAGCGCCCTGAGGGGACGATCAATTCCAAGATCGCCACCGGCGAGATTGAAATCCGCTGTTCCGAAGTGAAGGTCCTCAACGAATCCCTGACCCCCGTATTTCCCATTGAGGATGACGTGGATGTGGCTGAGGAAACCCGCATGGAATACCGCTATCTTGACCTGCGGCGCGAATACATGAAAAACAAGCTGATCGCCCGGCACAAGATGGCGATGGCGGCCCGCAATTACATGAGCGAAGAGGGATTCCTGGAAATCGAAACGCCCATCCTCATCAAAAACACACCGGAAGGTTCCCGCGAATATGTGGTGCCGAGCCGGGTCAACCCCGGCAAATTTTTCGTGCTTCCGCAGAGCCCCCAACAATTGAAGCAGACCTGTATGATCGCCGGATTGGACAAATATTTCCAAATTGCAAAGTGCTTCCGGGACGAGGACCTTCGCGCCGACCGCCAACCTGAATTTACTCAGATCGACATTGAAATGTCCTTTATCGACGAAGAAGACATCTATCGGGTTGGGGAAGGGCTGATGAAGGCCATCTTCAAGGGAGCTTTGGGTGAGGATTTGAAAACCCCTTTTCAGCGCCTGACTTATGACGAGTCGATGGAGCGTTATGGGAACGACAAACCGGACCTGAGGTTTGACTTGCCGCTGGTGAACGTGGGCGGCATCGCCGCCAAGTCCGACTTTAAGGTCTTCAAGGACGTGATCGCCCGCGGCGATATCGTGAAGGCGCTCAACGCCAAGGGCTGCGCGGAATTTTCCCGTAAAGACTTAGAAGACCTTACCGGCTTCGTGGGTAAATACGGCGCCAAGGGAATGGCTTGGTTCAAGGTGAAGGATGGCAAACTCGATTCCAATATCGTCAAATACTTTCAGCCGGAGGTTCAGGCTGAACTTCTTAAAGCTTTAAAGGCCGAAGAAGGGGACTTGCTTCTTTTTGGCGCGGACCAGGCTTCGACCGTGAATGATTCAATGGGAGCACTGCGTGTTGAAATCGCCCGCCGTAAGGGTTTGATTGAGAAGGGGCCCAAATGGGCCTTCGCTTGGGTGACGGATTTTCCGATGTTCGGAAAAGATGAGAAGGGAAGGCTCTTTTCCATGAACCATCCCTTTACCGCGCCCCGTGAAAAAGACACGCCCCTTTTGGATACCGATCCGACCAAGGTGACGGCCCGGGCTTATGACATGGTTTTGAACGGCCTCGAATTGGGAAGCGGGACGATCCGTATCCATGACTCCGCTTTACAATCCAAAATATTCAGCCTGTTGGATATTTCGAAGGAAAAAGCCCAGGAACGTTTCGGCTTTCTGCTCAAGGCCTTAACTTACGGCGCGCCGCCCCACGGCGGAATGGCCGTTGGGTTGGACCGTATCGCCATGCTATTAACCGGCGCCCCCAATATTCGGGACGTCATCGCCTTCCCCAAAACGGCCAAGGCTACCGACTTGATGACGGGTTCACCTTCTGAGATTGACGAAGAATTGATGAAAGAGCTCAAGATCAAGATCGAGTTGGAAGACCTGACTTAAGCCTCTCAAGGCGATGTTAATGCAAACCATCAAAGCCCTAAATCAAGAAAATCTGGACCGCTTCATTGATTTTTTGTTTGAATTTGAACGTCCCAAAGTTTGGCAAGAATATTCCGATTATGGCCAAAAGTTGAAAGAGTTCCATTCTCCGAAAGAAGTAAGGGAGGTCATAGGAAATCCCAAAAACAGTATCCTGGCCATTTATTTCCCTCGAACAAAAGGTTCACTAGACTTCCGAAAGATCAATCTTGTCCCGGAAGCTTGTGATGGCCATACCTTTCGGTTTCAAGTAAGGGGATGGGCCCTTTTTCACCTTTATCTTGATTACAAAAGACCACATTTGATCGGATGTAGAATTTCATGTAATTCTCAGAAGCGGGCGGAAGCCTGGTATTCGACCATGCGTGAAATGGGAAATCCTGGGCGCTGGGACTGGAAAGAAGTTGAATCAATCGGCAGAGCTATTACCAGGAAAATGGGACAACTGGCGGAAAAAGATAAAAGGACCATCGGAAAAACCAGAAAAGCCAAATAGGAAATCACTCAGTTTTGGATCTTGAAATAAAAGAGGTTGCAAACGTAATTCTTCTTTGGGCTTTTAAACTCTTTCGGTAGCCAGCCTTCCTTCATCAGTTTCTTTCCCGCCACCTTTAATTTTTCGCCTTGGATTTCATATTTTTTGCCAGGGTTTAAACCTCGCAAGCGAATAGATTTGGCTTTTAAGCCCTTCTTGAAAGGCTTTGCCTGAAACACGAAAAGTAAACCCTCGGTTTGGGACTCGTTGACGAACATCCAGGAGACCCGGTCCGAATCGTAAGGGCTTTCCAGGCGGTGAAAATTCCCGAACTGCACCAAGGTGCGGATTTTTTTGTATTGGGCGATATAACCCGAGACTTCCTTTTTTTCTTTGGCCGTCCACTTGGTCACATCCAGTTCCAGCCCGAAATTGCCCGACATCGCCATCAAGGCCCGCCACTTCAACGGGGTTTCTCGCTTGGTGATGTGGTTGGGGGAAGCGGCGATATGGGCCCCCTGGGTGATGGGGGGGTAACAAAAGCCGGTGCCATATTGGATGAAAAGCCGGTCCAGGCCGTCGCTGTTATCCGAGGTCCAGATTTGGGGGTGGTAACTGAGGATTCCCAGGTCAAAACGGGCCCCGCCGCCCGCGCAACCCTCGAAAAGAATGTGGGGGAAACGCTTGTTGAAGCGGTCCATCAGCTCGTAAACGCCGAACATATAGCGGTGGTAAAGCTCGGTTTGGCGGTCGGGGGGCAGGATTTCATTGCCGACTTCGGTCAGGGCCCGGTTCATATCCCACTTCACGTAATCGACCTTGGCTTCTTCCAGCACCTTGCCGATGGTCTCGAAAAGATAATCCCTTATTTCCTTGCGGCTCATATCCAACACCAACTGGGTTCGGAAGGTCAGCCGGTCCCGGCCCGGCACGTGGAGGCACCAGTCGGGATGCTGTTCGTAAAGCTTGCTCCGGGGCGAAACCATTTCGGGCTCGATCCAGAGACCGAACTTCATTCCGAGGGCGTGGACGTCCTCCGCCAAACCCTTCACCCCCCGAGGCAGTTTCTTCGGGTCCTCAAACCAGTCGCCCAGGGAGCTGTCGTCCTTGTCTCGCTCGCCAAACCAGCCATCGTCCAAAACCATCAGCTCCACGCCCATTTCCCCGGCGGTTTTGGCGATGCGCAGGATGTCGTCGTGCTTGAAGTTGAAATAAGTGGCTTCCCAGTTGTTGATAAGGATGGGGCGGGGTTTGTCCCGCCACTCGCCCCGGGTGACGCGCTTGCGGATGAAAGGGTGATAGTTACGGCTCAAGCCGCTGAAGCCCTTGTTGGAATAGGCCATGACACATTCGGGGGTGAAGAAGGATTTGCCCGGCTCCAGCCGCCACTTAAAATCGAAGTCGTTCAAGCCCATTCCCAACCTCAGCCAGCCATTGCGCTGGATTTCCCCTTCCATCACCCAATTGCCGCTATAGGCCAGGGCCAGGCCGTACACTTCGCCTTTTTCCTCGCTCGCCTCGCCCCGGGTAACCATGATAAAGGGGTTCATTTCATGCGACGAAATACCCCGGCGGCTTTCCAGGCGGACGGTTCCTTGCAGGAGGGATTGCTTTTGAAGACGGCGCTCATGCGCCCAGGCGCCGGCAAAACTGATGAGCTGGTAATCGCCACCGGGCAGGTCGGTTCCGGTGCTCATGAGTTTCAGGACATGGAGGGCTTCCGCTCCGCTATTTTGAAGGGCGGCTCGCTTGATCAAGATGTTCCATTGGGGATAAAGGGTGTAATAGAGGGAAAGATCAAGGTTCTTGAGTTCGTCCCGCAAAATGATGTGGAGAGTTTCCGCTTCCCCGGGGTCCTCCGTATAGGAACAGGGTCCCTCAAAGACCGGCTTACCGGGAAGGATTTCGTGGGAGCGATAGGTGAAATGGCTGATCCGGGACCCATCGGCATGTTCCAGGCGAAAAGCCGGGTTTCGCAAGTCATTGTGGCCAAAGTCAGGGAATTCCCGACGCTGGTTTTCCAAGATGACGGTGGTTTCGACGGATCGGGTTCGCCATTCCGTCAGCAGAGTCATCAGGGAATGGGGCGGCAGCAGGGCTCCCCAATGGAGGTGGTGCAAATCACCCTTGGGAGATATCCCGAGCAGGTAAGAAAAGTCTTTTCCCTCGAGAAGAAAATAGTTTTGATCTTGAATGAAAGTAATCATGGAGCCCGGGTAAATGAGGTTTTGAGGATTCTAACCGATGTGGGAGTGAAGTTAAATGAGCCCTTTCCCGCTAAACCTTTTTAAGGGGGTGTTTCAGGCTCCTCCGATCGCCTTGACGGGGTCTTTAAATGCTTCGATAATGTTTCAAGCGGTGGTTGAAACTACCCAAGGGGGCAATAGCGATGAATTACTCGAAAATGCTTTTAGTTGCCGCGGTGCTGACGGGATGGATGGCAGCGGGTTGTACGGGGAAGAAAAGAATCGAAGGAACGGAAGTCCCCACCCAGCCTCAAACCAATGACGTGACGATGCCGGCACAAGCCATGCCGGAGGCTCCACCCGCGCCAGAGGCCCCGCCTGCCATGGCCGTAGCCACGCCTGTTCCTACGGAAGCCCCCGCTCCTCCACCCGCCCCGCCGGCTGAGGTGGAGAAGGCTCTGGAGAAGTACATTGTGGTCAAGGGAGATACTCTCTGGGGCATCTCGGGCATGTCGATTATTTATAAGGATAACTTCGAATGGCCTTTGCTTTTCAAGGAGAACCGGGATCAAATTAAGGATCCGGATTTAATTTATCCTAAGCAGGAATTCCTCATCCGTAGGGATTGGACCCAGGAAGACCTTGATAAGGCGCACAAGGACGCGAATGACACGCCTAAATACGTGCCTCATACCGCTCCTCGCGAAACATTGCCGGTAAATTATTTCTGAGTGGGATGACCTTTAGACATTTTGCGTTTGATTTTAAAAACTCCCTTTTCTTGAGAATTAAGGAAAGGGAGTTTTTATTTATAAGCCGATTGAAGGATATCGATTCAGTTTCAGGGAGTAAACATTGGTCCAGGCCGTAAGCCGCCGGATTACATTGGAAGACCAACAGGAATGCGTGAGACTGTTCGGGGAAAAGGACCTGACCCTGAAGCTTCTCCAGGATTCCTTTACCGTGACCCTGGTGGCCCGCGGCAACGAGATTATCCTTTCCGGTGAGCCCCTGGAGGTTTCCCGCGCCAGCCAAGTCATCGAAAGATTAAGGCATCATTTGAAACAGGAAAAAGACGGCTACTTGCCAGCCGGGGCGGTGAGGAAAATGATAGCCGAAACGAAAGGCGACCAGCCGGAACCGGAAGAAGAAGTCCATGAGACCATCCTGGTGTCCTCCCACAAAAAACCAATCCATGCCCGTTCGGCTAACCAGCAAAAATACGTGGACGCGATCAAGAAAAACGATATCGTGTTCGGGATCGGCCCCGCCGGCACGGGTAAAACCTACTTGGCCATGGCCATGGCCGTGATGGCTTTGCGGGAAGCGGAGGTGGAAAGGCTGATTCTCACCCGGCCCGCGGTGGAAGCCGGGGAAAAATTGGGGTTCCTGCCGGGAGACCTGCAGGACAAGGTCGATCCTTATTTGCGCCCACTTTACGACGCCCTTTACGACATGGTGGAATATGACAAATTACAGCGGCTTTTTCAGCAGCGAACGGTGGAAGTGGCGCCCCTCGCTTATATGCGGGGCCGCACCCTTTCCAATGCCTTTATTATTCTAGACGAGGCCCAAAACACCAGCCCGGAACAAATGAAGATGTTCCTGACCCGCATGGGCAATGGGTCCAAGATGGTGGTGACGGGGGATGTCACCCAGATTGACTTGCCCCAGGGAAAAAGTTCAGGCTTGATTGAAGTTCAAAAGATTCTTTCCAAAGTCAAAGGCGTTGAGTTTATCCAATTCAGCTCCAAGGACGTGGTACGGCACTATTTGGTACAGCATATTTTGGAAGCCTACCATGTTCACGATCAGGAAAAGAAAGATAAGCGGGTTTGATGAAAAACGAGCTTCTGTTTTCATGAAATTTCTGCTTCGGCAAAAGGGGAATGAAAAGTCACTGTCCCCCGCAAAACTGCGAAGCCTTTCCTCCCTCGTTTTAAAAACCGTGAAGGGTGTGGCTTTTGAAAAGAAGGCCGAGCTTTCGGTGCTATTGACCGGCGATGCCGAAGTTCAGTCCTTAAACAAGGCCTACCGGAAAAAAGATAAGATCACCGACGTCCTTTCATTTCCGCTTTTGGAAGGAAAAAAGATGAAGTCGGGCTTGGGCAAGACCATTCCCTTGGGCGATGTGGTTATCAGCCTTCCCCAAGTCCGCCGTCAAGCCGCCGAACAAGGCAAGAAATTCGATGAAGAATTGGCCCTTTTGCTGGTGCATGGAATTCTCCACCTTTTGGGCTATGATCATGTGACCAAGGCCCAGGAAAAAAGGATGTTCGGTCTTCAAAACCGGCTTGTGAAGAAGTGGAAAGCTTAAACCATTCATGGATACCTATTTTTTATCCCACTTAATTGTTTTAGTTACGATGGTTCTTGTTTCCATGTTTTTTTCAGCGGTGGAAACGAGCCTGCTTTCCTTTCCCAGGCTTCTGCTTCAGCGCAAGGCGGAGGAACCGGGACTTTTAGGAGCGGCTTTCAAGGAATGGCATGACCATCCGAACCGCATTTTGACCGCCATCCTCATCGGCAACAATACGGTTAATATCGCCGCCACGACACTGGTGGCTTATATGGCGATTGAATACGCGGATCTGCATCATTTCAGCCGGGGGGCGGCCGGAACGGTAGCCTCCATCGCCGTGACTTTTGTCCTAGTCGTTTTCGGCGAAGCCATCCCCAAAATCACGGGCCGGAGCCATACCACCGCTATGGCCACCTGGCTGATCGTTCCGATTTACCTTTTTGACCGTCTCCTGACCCCTTTGACCTGGGCATTCGGCAAATTCGTTACCCTGCTTCTGCCCAGCTTAGGCCAAGCCTCCCTGGTTCAGGTCACGGAAGAAGACGTCAAACAATTAATCGAGATGGGCCAAAAGGCCGGAACGATCCAGGAAGAAGAACAGAAGATGATCCATTCCATCTTCAAGTTCACCGATACCCAAGTGAAGGATGTGATGATTCCCCGGACGGAAATGTTCTGCGTGGATATTGCCACGCCCCTGGAGAAGCTATTGGACCTGGTGGTTCAAAATGGTTATTCCCGGGTGCCGATTTACAAAGGGGTCGTTGATAATATCGTGGGAAGCATCAACACCAGGGACCTGCTCTCCATTTGGAAAAACCATGACCTGATCGTGTTGCAGGACCTGCTTCGAAAGCCTTATTTCGTTCCGGAGTCCATGAGGGTGGACCGCCTTTTGCGTGAATTCCGGAAGGGGCGGTTTCACATGGCCATCGTAGTGGATGAATATGGTGGCACGGCTGGGCTGGTGACTTTGGAAGATTTGGTGGAGGAGATCGTAGGCGAGATTCGGGATGAACACGAAACCGAAGAAGATAAGGCGATCACCCGGCTGGAGGACGGTTCCTGGGTCATCGAGGCCGATGTGGCCTTGGACGAGGTGAACGAGGCCTTGGGGCTTCACCTGACCCCCAAGGGAGAAGTGGCCAGTTTGGGTGGCTATTTGATGGAAACCTTGGGAAAAATGCCCCGCAAGGGAAGGGTCGTTGAGGACCGGGAAGCGATCTTCAAGATATTGGAAGCCAGCGAAAAAAGCGTCGTGAAGGTCAAAGTCACCAAGCGGAAGGTGCCTTTGGTATCGGTGGAGGCGGAAGAGGGATCGCCCGCGGCACCCAAACCAAGGCGTAAGAAGATAAAAACTCCTGTGGCTGAAAGCGCGGCCGCGGAAATGCCGGTGGAAACAAAGGTGGAAAAACATTGATGAGCTATCTGGACTGTCACAATCATACGGCGGAATGGCGGACCGTCAGGTCGTCATTCAGGTCAATAAAGAGGGAATGTTGAAAGTAATGAATTATTTAGACTGTCATAATCATACGGCTGAATGGTCCGATGGGCGCCAATCCATCGAGCAAATCCTTCAAAGGGCGAAGGAAGAAGGGGTCCGGGTGGGGCTGTCCGATCACGCGGGTCTGGGGGACTATCTCAATTCCAACGACCGGCTTTTGGCCTATTCCGATTTTCTTTCCCAATACCCGGTGGCCCGTGGATTGGAGATGGACTTGGGCCGTAGTTTCACCGTCAGCGACGAGGCCCGGAAAAAATTCGATTACATGATCGGGAGCATCCATGGCATCACCCTGAACGGTCTTCGGATCGGGTTCAGTCCCCTGATCAAGTTCCTCAAAGGCGGGTTGCCGGACTACAATCCCGGCGCTCAAATCAAGGATTGGGATCTTTTCTTCCGAACCCACCTGGAAGTTTTAAAAAAAGAATTCAGCGATCAAAATTACAGCATTCTGGGCCATTGCACCATGCTTCCGCCACTGGCGCTTGGCAAGCCTGAGGAAGTCTTTCCGGAGTGGTGGGAAGAGGATTTGATCAACACCTTGATCATGTATAACGTCGCCATGGAAATTTCCAACCGCTGGTTGACGCCTTATGACCGTCTCATGAAAAAGGCCGTAGACGCGGGTGTGAAGTTCTCGGTAGGCTCCGACGGACATGAAACCCTCAAAACCTGTGTTCTGGATTTCCCTAAAAAGATGATTGATCAGTTCGGAGTCAAGCCTGAGCGGATTTTCGATATTCCCCGAAAAATTGAAGCCGCCTAAATGACTTCCGAAAAATTCGTTTGCGGCGCGGTAGCGATCCTGGGCAAGCCTAACGTGGGCAAGTCCACTTTCATGAACAAGGTCCTTAATCAAAAGCTTGCTATCGTCTCCCCCCGGCCCCAGACCACCCGAGGTTCCATGGCCGGGATTTTTCAGGACGCCGATTCCCAAATCGTTTTTTACGATACTCCCGGAATTCATCAGCCCCACAACAAGCTTTCCCAGTACATGCTGCGCGAAGTGGAGGATGTTCTGGAAGGGGCGGACGCGGCCCTGTTTCTCATCGACGCTAAGGAGGGCTTGGCCGACGAGGATTATTTGGTGGCCCAATGGCTGAAGAAATTCGAGAAGCCCGTCCTGTGCCTGCTCAATAAGATCGACCAAGTGCCCGAGGGCCGGGTGCAGGAACTCACGGGCAAGATCAAAGCGGATTTGGCGGGAGATTGGCTGCTTTTCCGCATGTCGGCTTTGTCCGGCAAGGGAGTGCCGGAAGTTATCCGCCAGCTTCAGACATTCCTGCCCCACCAGCCGGCTCTTTTTCCCGAGGAGGATTTAACCAATAAAACCCTTCGGGAACTGTCCGCCGAAATGATCCGGGAGCAGTGCTTCCTGCAATTGCGGCAGGAACTTCCCTATGGCGTGGCGGTGATGATCGAACAATTTGAAGAAAAGGCGCCGCCAGAGCCCGTTGTGATTAAAGCGACCATCTATGTTGAGAAGGACAGCCAAAAAGGCATCGTGGTCGGCACCGGTGGAAAACAGCTAAAGGCTTTAGGGACCGCGGCCCGACAGGAGATTGAAAAGTTGTTGGAGCAAAAGGTTTTCCTGGAGCTTTGGGTGAAGGTCCTCAAAAACTGGCGCAAAGATGAAGAGATCCTAAAAAAATTGGGCTACGCCGTTGGAAAGAAAAAATGAAAATAAAACACCCGAAAACAAAAATCGTTTGTACGATCGGCCCGGCTTCCCGTTCCGAGGAGAAGCTCTCCCAGCTCATGCGGGCGGGCATGGGCATGGCCCGGCTCAACTTTGCCCACGGCACGCTGGCCCAGCACGCTACGGATATTAAACGTATCCGTGACGTGGCGAAGCGGGAGCAAACCCAATGCCCCATCCTGATTGATTTACCGGGCCCCAAGATTCGCGTGGGTAAGTTGAAACACGAACCCCTCCATTTGCGCAAAGGCCATGTGGTTTATTTGACCAGCCGCAAAATCCTCCGGCTTTTCCATGAAAGCATCCCCGTGGACTATCCCCAGTTGGCCCAAAGCGTTCATAAAGGGTCCCTCATATACCTGAATGACGGATTCATTTTATTGAAGGTCGAGGGAGTGAAGACGTCACTGATCAAATGCGAGGTAGTGGTCGGCGGAAGCCTCCTTTCCTACAAGGGGCTGAATATTCCGGATGGGAAGCTATTCGTGGAACCAGTCACCGAGGAGGACTTTCGGTACGTGGATTTTGGTTTGGAGCACAAGGTGGATATCTTTGGGGTTTCTTTTATGGAACGGGCCGAGGATATTTTGAAAGTGAAGGCTTATGCCAAAAAAAAGGGCCGCAAAATTCACACGGTTGCCAAGATCGAAAGGGCCGAAGCGGTGCAAAACCTGGATAAAATCCTGAAGGTGACCGACATGGTGATGGTGGCCCGGGGGGATTTGGGCGTGCAAATTCCCTTGGAAGAAGTACCCATCGTTCAAAAGCGCATCATCCAGAAGGCCCGGCACCGGGGGGTGCCGGTGATCACGGCCACTCAAATGCTGGAATCCATGGTGCATAACGTCCGTCCCACCCGGGCGGAAGTCAGTGACGTCGCTAACGCCATCTTGGACGGCACCACTGCCGTCATGCTTTCGGAAGAGACGGCCATCGGGGAATATCCGGTGGAGACGGTGGAAATGATGGCGAAAATCGCGCGCGCGGTTGAGCATGAATTCTCGAAAAAAGAGGGTATCAAATGAAAATAACGGTTTATCAGAAACCCACTTGTACCACCTGCCGGCAGGTTTATCAGGCGTTGAAGGACAGCGGCGTGGAAATGGAAGCGGTTAATTACTATATCGAACCCTTGTCCGAGGCCAAGTTGAAGGAACTGGTGAAAAAGATGGGCATCAAAGCTTCGGAATTATTTCGAAAGAAAGAAGAAATCTATAAAGAGTTGAAGCTGTCTGAGAAAGAAATATCGGACGAGGAAGCCGTTAAGCTGATGGTTCAACATCCGGATTTGATGCAGAGGCCCATCGTGGAAAAGGGAAACCGGGCCATCCTGGCCCGCCCCGCCGAGAGGTTGAAAGAAATCCTCTAAAAGGCAGGATTTTTAAACCTGGGAAACGTCGATATCCGCGCAAAGGATATGGCTTTTGCCTGTTTCGGGATTGGTCAGGGTCCCGGTGAAGGTGATGCATAAGTTGCCCGAAGCCAGGGATATATAGGGCTCAGTCAAATAGCGGTTAAGGTTGTTGTAAGTCATGCCGCAATAATATTCCTTCAAAGAATGATCCGTTCCCCGGGGCGCGGGCTGGAAGAGAAACTGCTTTCGGGCCGGTACCTTATTTAGATTGCAAATGCTTTCGCTGATTTGGACCCCATCCTGGTTCAAAAGGTAGAGGCATTCCAACTGGGGATGTTTGAAGAAGAAATTCCCCAAACTTTTCTCCTGGTCATCCCAGTCCACTTCGTTGAGTTCCTCGAAAATAGAGACGGCGATCGTCTGGCATCGGTTACGCCGGTCCTTGTCCCGGCTCATGCGCTCCGTCATGGTCCGCCGGTAACGGGAAGCCATGAAGACGATACGGGCCTTCAATCCCAAGGTCGCCGAATCATTTTTTTGAGGTTTGGAAAAATAGTTTCCCTGGAGCATGTCGACCCCTAAATCCAGGGCTGCCAAGGCGTCCTCCTCGTTTTCAATGCCGTCGGCGACCACCAGGGCCCCCAGTTTTTGGGACAAGTTCACCACCGTCCGAATTCCCTCGCGTTTATAGGGGTCGTGGGCCATTCCCTGAACCAGGACACTTTCCAACTTGACCACATCGGGATTCAAATGGAGGACTTGGTTTAACTTTTCGCGGCTGTTGTTGATGTCTTCCAAGGCAATTAAAAAATCATTGGCTCTTTGGCTTTCAATGAATTTCTGGACCGCCACCTTGTCGGCCCCTTCGGACTGGGAAATCTCGATAACGATCGTGCTGGGATCCAGCTGATGTTCCTGAACTTTCCTCAACAGATAGCCCGAACCGACGGTGTCCGAGGTCAGGATGGAGGATTCAATGTTCAGGAAGAGAAGTAATCCTGGAATTTTGGAGCGTATTTGAGTATAGCCCTCCAGGCCCTTGTCCCGAAAAAGCCGGTCCAAGGCCAACCGGGGCTCCTTGTCCTCCAAATGTTTATAAAGATGCTGGGGTTCGATCAGCCTTTGATTTTCCGGGTCCACGCCACGGCCCAGTGCTTCCAAGCCAACAACACTTATTTTTTTTATTGAAACGATGGGCTGAAAAAAGGAAGCCACGCTTTTTTGTTCGATAAGATCCAAGGGCTGGATAGAAGGTGTTTCCACTGGTTTTTCAGGGGACGTTAGGTTTTCCATTGAGGCCTTTCCGCTTTTCTTTGCCTATGTGATTGCAATGGGCGTGCCAGTTAAAGCCTGGAAACTCTTGGTTTGAGTAAAGTTAAACGGTACATCTTTGTCGGTTATGGAATTGTTCATTCTTGAAAATTATGAAATTTGAGTTTGTTCTGGCGCGAAGGATGCCTTGTCCGGCGAGTTATACAAAAAAAGAGGGTTGCCGAGCGATTTTTGATAACTTTTCCTATGAAAATAATTCATTTAACGAAATTGTAGGCTTCCACAAAGGGGAAGGGAGATTTTAATAACGGTTTTTCCGGTCGAATTCGATCTCTCCATCCCTAAGGCCGATCTGTCGCCCGGCCCGGGCGGCGTAATCCGGCTCATGGGTTACCATGAGGACGGTTGTTTTTTGGTCCTTGTTAACCCGCTCAAACAATGAAATCACTTTTTCCCCACTGACCGAATCCAGGTTGCCGGTAGGTTCGTCGGCCAAAAGGTATTTGGGGCGCATAATCAAGGCCCGGGCAATTGCCACCCTTTGGCGCTCGCCCCCGGAAATTTGCCCTGAAAGCTTTTTGCGGATGTGCCCGATCTCGAAGTCTTCCATCAGCTGGACGGCGTATTTTCTCAACTCCTCGTGACGGTTGGTTTTGCGGGCGGGGAAAAGGACGTTCTCCTCGCAATCCAGCTCGGGCAAAAGGTAATGGAATTGGAATACGAAACCCATGTTCAGGTTCCGGAAACGATGGAGGGCTTTAGAGGAAAGCCCCTGGGTATCCTGCCCATCCAAAAGAAGGTGGCCGGAAGACAGGGGGTCCAAGGTACTGAGGGAATAGAGCAGGGTGCTCTTGCCCGAACCAGATCGTCCGGTGATAGCCACAAATTCGCCGTCGGTTATTTCAAACGAAAGGTTTTTCAACACCACGGTTGGAGGTTGGCCGAACGACTTAATGATGTTTTTGGCGGTGAATCCCATTTTATCCCCCCTCACTGCGAAGAATATCGATGGGTGCCATGCGGCTGGCGGCCCGCGCGGGAATGAAGCCAGCCAACAAACCGGAAAGGAAGGCCAGAAGGAAGCCGGTCACGTAAAAATAAGTATGCCAGGCGATCAACATGTGATTGATCCGGGTGATGCTGACCCCAGTGGAAAAAGTAATGGTTTGGACGTAAAGGCATACCAGGGTGCCCAGGCCCAGCCCAAGGATTCCGCCGATGAACCCCAGGATCAGCCCCTGGGAAAGAAACAATTGGACGATGTCCATCGGTTCAAAGCCCATCGACCGCAAAATGGCGATCTCGCCCCGCTTTTGCATCACCATCATGTTGAGGATGTTGTAAATCCCGAAAGCGGCGATCATCAGGACGACGAAGCTCAAAATATAGCGGATCATGTCCTGCATCTTGAAAACCTGGAAAAAGTTTGCGTTGGCTTCGTCCCAACTTTGGACGTTCTCCCGGCTGAGGGAGGCCCATTGGTCGGCCACTTTCTTGGCCAGGGTGATGTCCTTCAACTTCACGATGATTTGGGAGACTTGCCCCGGGGTCTGGTTGGCCTGTTGCACGTAATGAATGGGAGCGTAGGCGGTGACGTCATCGACCTGGGTCATTCCCGTAGCGAAAAAACCCGCCACTTTCGCCGGAATCACGTCCCCCCGGATGTCGACAATATTCAAGGTGTCGTTGACGTGAATTCCCAATTTTTGGGCAAGGGACTCCCCGATGATGATTTGAAACCCGCCCTTGTCCAGATCCAGGAAATTGCCCACGGTCATGTCGTCCTGCACATCTGTAGCCAATATTTGTTTGGCCGCCTCGACCCCTATGAGGGTAATAGTGCGGGTCAACTTTCCCCGGTTGACCAAAACTTGGGCTGTGATTTGGGGCGCGTAGGCAAGAACGGTTTGATCCGCGTCCAGGCGGTCAAACCACCCCTGGGGATATTCGAGATGGGGCGGTTCGTCGTGGCTGACAGGCGGAACCACCCATTTCACGAGGGTGTCGGGGAAGAAATAAGGATCGAGGGAATGTTCCTCGATCACCGGCTCCTCGGCCTTGATGCTGATATGGGCGGTGGTGTTGATGAGCCGTTGGATGAAATATTCCCGGAAACCCAGCATCATTCCGGAAAGGATGAGGAAGGCCGAGGTACCGAAGGTGATGCCTAACAAAGCAAGCACGGTCCGGCCCGGTTTCGACAACAATTGTTTGATGGCCAGGAAAAACACGGCTATTTACCCGGCAGGATAAGCGTATCCCCGGCTTGGATGCTCTTGTCCGCCACCTCGGCCCAAGTGCCGTCGGTGATCCCCAACTTCACCGGAATTCTCTTCGGGATTCCGCTTCGCAGGACTGTCACGTAACCCTGGTCCACCGCGACGAAGGGGATCTGCAGAACATTGTCCTTAGCCGAGACTTGGATGGCCACATCGCAGGTCATGCCGACAAGAATTCCGGCGGGTAAACCCGGCGCCTCGATATTCACGTAGAACTCACCGTCTTTGGGATAAATAGCTGAAACGGCGCCGTCAAGCTTCTGCCCTCGAAGACTTTCGAAACTGAGGAAAGCTTTTTGCCCGTTTCGCACCGGGATGGCGCCCGATTGTTCCAGCGAAACCACGACATAAGGGTTTTTTAAATCGGTCAAGGTCAGGACGGACAATTGCGGAAAGATGGTTTCGCCTTCTTTGTAAGGGAGGGAGGTGACCACCCCGTCGAAAGGAGCCCGGATCAGGTGGTTGTCCATGAAGGAGACAAGAGGATCTTCTTTTTTAACTGTGGACCCCTCGTCGATATAAAGTTTTTTCAAAGTGTCCATGACCCCCAATTTCAAGTCATAGGTGTGCCGGGCCGTGACCGTTCCAATTCCATACACCGATTCGACTACGGGGCCCAGCTTGGGATGGGCTTCGTTAGAAATAGATCGCAGTACGGTAATGGCGAAACCGACCCCGCATAAAACCACTAAGGCCAGGATTGATAAGCCCCAATGTTTTTTAATCCAGTCGAGAGTTTTCATGTCTCTAAAATATTGAATCCGCCGGAAACGCAAGATGACGCGGGTCATAAAAAGGAAGAATGTAGCCGTCACTTTTCATGAAGAGGCCACTATAATGGGCGAACTTTAAACGGAGGATTTCGTGAACCCCTATTTTTTGATCGGTTTGACCCTGGCGGGCTTGGTGGTATGGACGTCCGGGTCCTATTTCTTTTGGCGGATCAGCAAGGGCAATAGGGCCCGGTTGGCTCCCAAGGATCTGCAGCCCGCCTACCGCCTGGCGGAACAGTGGCTTTCCGAATCCCAACGAAAATTGGAAGACCTCTACAAGAAGTCCGAACAGCCGCTGGGGACCGCTCAAAATGAGCTTCTGGAATTGCGCTTGGAAGCGGGCCGACTTCCCCAGGGGGTCAAGGGCTTGAGGTCGGTCCGCGAATCCCTGGCGGGCGCTTATAACCCCGTGGACCACAAAAAAAACCTTTTGGAATTAACCCGGCTTTATTTGGATGGGGCTGATTTCCACGGTGGGGAGGGTTCCCTTATTTTCCTAAGGACGCCGTTGGGAGAAATGCCTTGCTTGGAGGCCGGAAAACAAGGAAATTCATTGGCGGACGACGATATGAAATTGGCTTTGAATCTTTTAAGCCGGGCCTTGAGCCAAAACCCGGCGACGGGTGGATTTCTTTACCTGGGAGACGATAGCCAATATCAGGCCTGCCTTCAAAAGTCCGAGTGGATGGAGGGGTTAAAGTCCCAGCGTCTGATGGTCATGGATTTCAGGGGTTTTACGGCCCTGCTTCTTTCTCTGCGATTGGCTAAAGACGCTGAAAAAGTATTGGGGGCTTTTGAACAAGGGGTGGAAGCCACTAAGATTTTATTGGGACAATCGGAAAAAATGAGCGCCGAATTGTCCCGATTGAGCGCCCATTCCCTAAAAGTTCGTTCTATTATCGAGGGTGGAATTCCCACTGAAATGGCCGAAAAGGAGTAAGCCTTGAGTTGGAAGGATTTGCTGACCAAGAATCTTTATGTGACAACCCCCCAAGACACGGACCTTTTTTTTCGTCCCCGTAAATATTCCAATGCCAAGGAAGAGGTTGTCAAAGCCACTTTGGAAGTCATCGGGAGCCTGTCCCGGTGGAAGGTGGTTGATCATCGGGAAAACCAGGGACGCATCCGGGCGACTTGCGCCGCTCGGTTTCTTCCTTTCGCAGACGATGTAGACATTTATATTGTGCAAGGTTTGGATGGCGTGACCAAGTTGGAAATCCTTTCCAGGGCCCAAGGTGGCAAGGGTGATTTTGGGAGGAATAAACGAAACATTCGGGAATTCCTTTCCGCTTTGGATAACAAACTTCCGCCGACTCCATCTTGACATCCGGCCTTTAACCCGTATAATTCCAACAGTTGTCCACCTTTAACGGGGTCCAGAGAGACCCTCAAGGAAAAGACGATGAAGCATGCTTGCGCTCAAACTGAAAATCCCAGACCCTTTCCTCCCCATTTTGGAGTGAAAGGGTTTTTTGTTTTGGCGGCTTCATGAGCCCCAAAATCAAAGCCCTCATCATGGAAGCCCGAGACATGGACCGGGCCCTCACCCGCATCGCCCACGAAATACTCGAACGAAACAAGGGCATCCAAGACCTAGTCCTCATCGGTATCAAGACCCGTGGAGATGTTTTAGCGGAGCGGTTGGCGTCCAAGATCAAGTCCATTGAAGGTACGGCGGTGCCTTTTGGGGCCATGGATATCACCTTTTACCGCGACGATGCCGGAATCCATAAACCCGAGAAGGCACCCTCTCCCACTGACCTTCCCTTTGACGTGAACAAGAAAAAGGTCATTCTAGTGGATGACGTCCTTTATACGGGCCGAAGCGCCAGGGCCGCCATCGACCAGATCATCGATTTCGGCCGTCCCACCTTCATCCAATATGCCGTCCTGGTAGACCGGGGCCATCGGGAGTTTCCCATTCACGCGGATTATGTCGGCAAGAACATACCTTCCGCCTCCAAGGAGCAGGTTCTGGTTCATGTGAAGGAAAATGACGGCAAAGATGAAGTGGTTATCGCGGAGAGTGAAGTATGAGCTGGAAATCCAAGGATCTCTTGACCATCGAGGAACTTTCGGCGGAGGAGATCACCCATATCCTCGATACCGCCGCTTCTTTCAAAGAAGTTTCTACCCGGTCGGTGAAAAAGGTGCCCGCTTTGCGGGGCCGCACAGTGGTGCTTTTCTTCCACGAGCCCTCTACCCGGACCCGCATTTCCTTCGAGCTGGCGGCCAAAAGACTCAGCGCTGATATCCTGAACGTCCAAACTTCCTCCTCTTCGCTTGTCAAAGGGGAGACCCTGATCGACACCTTGAAGACCCTGGAATCCATGACTATCGACGCCTTGGTGGTTCGGCATAAGTCCTCCGGAGTGCCGCAGATGCTGGCCAATATCACCAAAGCCACGGTCATCAATGCTGGCGATGGTGCCCATGAGCATCCTACCCAGGGTCTGCTCGACCTCTTCACCATCCGGGAACACAAAGGAAAGGTAGAGGGATTGACCGTCACCATCGTGGGAGATATCACCCACAGCCGAGTGGCCCGGTCCAATATCCGGGGGCTTTTGAAGCTCGGCGCCAAGGTGCGGGTTTGCGCCCCGGCCACCCTGTTGCCGATGGGCATTGAGAAGATGGGAGTGGAAGTTTTTCACGACCTGGACAAGGCCCTCGACGGAACGGATGTGGTTTATGTACTCAGGCTCCAACTGGAAAGGCAAAAGAACAACCTCTTTCCGACCATCCGGGAATATAGCCTTCTTTTTGGGGTCAATAACGAGAGACTTAAGCGTGCCAAGAAGGACGCCATCGTGATGCACCCCGGCCCCATGAACCGGGGGGTGGAGATTTCGTCTGGGGTGGCCGATGGATCTCAATCGGTTATCGACGATCAAGTCACCAACGGCGTGGCGGTTCGTATGGCGGTTCTCTACTTGCTCCAAGGCGAAAACAAGGAAGGGGTAAACCCATGAAGACAATCCTGATTCAGGGCGGCCACGTAGTGGACCCGGCCAACCAAATCGACGGCGATGCCGATGTCTTCATCAAGGATGGCAAAATCGAGAAAGTAGGCAAGGGCCTGAAGGTGAAGGCGGACCAAACCATCGACGCCAAGGGAAAGATCGTGACGCCGGGCTTAGTTGACATTCACGTGCATTTTCGTGAGCCGGGGTTTGAATATAAGGAAACCATCGCGACCGGCTCCCATTCTGCCGTGGCCGGGGGGGTTACCTCGGTGGCCTGCATGCCCAACACCAACCCGCCCATTGACGACCAAGCTATTGTTCACTTCATCAAGAGTAAGGCTGAAAAAGAAGGCTACTGCCACGTCTATCCCATCGGCTGCATCTCCAAGCGCCGGGAAGGGCAGGAAATGGCCGAGTTGGGCGAGCTGAAAAAGGCTGGGGCGGTAGCCCTCTCCGATGACGGAGCCCCCATCATGAACGCCGAACTGATGCGCCGGGTGATGGAATACGCCAAGATGCTGGATCTGACGGTTATCGACCATTGCGAGGATTCGCATCTTTCCAATGAAGGGGTCATGCACGAGGGGGAAGCCTCCACGGCCATGGGCCTAAGAGGAATCCCGGCCGCTTCGGAAACTGTCATGGTGGCCCGCAACATCCTCCTGGCCGAAATGACGGGGGCCAAGTTCCACGCCGCCCACGTTTCCACCGCCGGGTCG
Organism: uncultured Pseudomonadota bacterium; assembly: GCA_963836235.1. GTDB lineage: Bacteria > Oederibacteriota > Muellerivitia > Muellerivitales > Muellerivitaceae > CAWJKT01. The sequence continues at coordinate 423,198 of CAWIIP010000004.1, forward strand.
GTGGAGCTCATCCGCCAGGCAAAGAAAAAAGGAATCAATGTAACCGCCGAAACCTGCCCCCACTATTGGACCCTGTCCGACAAGTCGATTAAAAACTACAACGCCAACTTCAAGATGAACCCGCCCTTGCGGGGCGAGGAAGATGTGGCGGCTATAAGGAAAGGCATCAAGGAAGGCGTCATCGACTGTATCTGCACCGACCACGCGCCCCACGCCTCCACGGAAAAACAATGCGAGTTCGACCAGGCCGCCTTCGGCATCGTGGGGTTGGAAACCATGTTCCCCTTAACCTACAGCCACCTGGTGGAGCCGGGTGTCATCTCCCTATCCCGGGCGGTGGAAATGCTGACCACCGCGGCGTCCAAAATCATTGGAATTCCCAAAGGGACATTATCGGAAGGGGCCGACGCGGACGTCTCCATTTTTGATATTAAGAATGAGAAGAAAGTGGATGCGGCCAAGTTCAAGAGCAAGGGTAAGAATAGCCCCTTCAACGGTTGGAACCTAAAGGGTTGGGCGGTGACGACAATCGTGAGTGGCGAGGTCAAATATCCTTCAAATCAAAATGAGGACTTGAAGACGATTGTGGAAAAGATAAATGAAATGCCTAATGATGAAAATCAACATCAAAAAGGAAAGTCGCCCTATTTACCTTTTTGACAAAGGTTTAAAATGAAATCCAACAAGCTGAAAAGGGCGATTCTTGCGCTCGAAGATGGCGTCTGGTTTGAAGGTCTGTCTTTTGGGGCCGAAGGAAAATCGTTCGGCGAGGTCTGTTTCAATACTTCGATGACGGGTTACCAGGAAATCCTCACCGATCCCTCCTACCGGGGCCAGATCGTTACCATGACCTATCCCCTCATCGGTAATTACGGCGTGAACCATGTGGATGTCGAATCCCGCAAACCCTTCCTTTCCGGCTTCGTGGTGAAGGAATACTGTAAGCATCCCTCCAACTATCGTATGACCCAAACCCTGGGGGATTACCTCAATAAGAACAACATTATCGGTATTGAAGGTATTGATACCCGCGCCCTAACATCCCACTTGCGCACCCACGGGGCTAAGAACGGTGTGCTTTCCACCACTGAACTGGACCCCAAGAAACTGGTGAAACAGGCCAAAGATAGTCCAGGCTTGGTGGGCCGGGACTTGGTGAAGGAAGTCACTTGCGAAAAACCATATCACTGGACCGAGCTTCCCTACAACCTGGATCAACCCACGGACAAGGCTGATACCCAAATGAATTTGGCGGGCCTGACGCCTCCGGAAAAGCGGATCAAGATTGCGGCTCTGGATTGCGGTATTAAATACAACATCCTAAGGCGGCTGACCGCCGAAGGTTTCGACGTGACGGTATTCCCGGCAACCACCAAGGTCGACGCCTTCATGAACAAGGGTTTCAAGGGCGTGTTTCTTTCTAATGGTCCCGGTGACCCGGAAGGTGTGCCCTATGTGGCCCAAACTGTGCGCGATTTGATCGAAAAAAATGTGCCTATCTTCGGCATTTGCCTGGGGCACCAGATTTTAGGTTTGGCCTTAGGGGGGAAGACTTACAAGATGAAATTCGGCCATCGGGGCGGCAACCAGCCGGTCGTGAACACCAAGAACTATAAGGTGGAAATCACCAGTCAGAACCACGGTTTCGCGGTTGATCCTGCCAGCTTGGACAAGAGCCTGGTTTACCAGAGCCACATTAATTTGAGTGACAACACCAGCGAGGGCATGGCGATGAAGCATAAGCCGGTCTTTTCGGTGCAATACCACCCCGAAGCTTCGCCAGGGCCGCATGACTCTCGATATCTCTTTAAACAATTCCGCGAGATGGTCGAGCGGACCGGTTGATCAAATAGGAGGAGGCTGCCTTGGGTGACGAGCAAAAGATACCCTTCCACAGGAAGGATAGCGTAAAGCGGGCGCAGGTCGAGCATATGAAGGAACGGCTCATCCGGCGGGTCCACCGGTCCCATTCGGTGCCCCTGATCATCGCCGTTTTCCTGGGCTTTTGCTTATGGAAGGGGATGGATATCCGGACCTGGCCGGTTTGGGGCCCTTGCGCGGTCTTGGCGGCGGTCTATTTCTTGACCATGGCCTTGAGTGTCTGTCCCCGCTGTGGGCGCCGTTTTTTCGGGGGAATGGGATGGATCTTCGGGTTCGCGCACAGCATCCATTGCGGCAAATGCGGGTTCAAGCTGTTTTGATGCTTGCGCGCAATGACAAGTTGGCCGCCTGATTCAAGGTGCTTGTTTAAACAGTTCAGGGAAATGCTGGAGAAGAATGCTTGAAGAAAGCTGAAAAAAATTCGTTATTAGTAATAAAAATTGCCGGTTGGTCTCGAAAGTTAATGATTTTTCTTCTTTGTTCGGGGCTCACTTTTTTTCTTCTGTTTGGGATTGGTTCGTTGTTTTTTAAAAGTAAATTCGATTTGATTTTTGGCTTTTACTTTTTGGTCGGTTACGGTGTGCTTTTGTCGTTGTTAGGGATGTTGTCTTTGGTGTTTATGTGTCCCCGATGTGGAAAGCAATTTTATGTTGGGCAACAGCGTAGATCGCTTTTAACTGATAAATGCTTGAATTGTGGGTGGGGAATGAAAGGTGATTTGGAATAATGCCTAAACGCACTGACATCAAAAAAATCATGGTCATCGGAGCCGGGCCCATCATCATCGGGCAGGCTTGCGAATTCGACTACTCCGGAACCCAGGGTTGCAAAGCCCTGAAGGAAGAAGGTTTTGAGGTTATTCTCATCAACTCCAACCCCGCCACCATCATGACCGACCCTGAATTTGCACATCGCACCTATGTGGAACCCATTACGCCTGAAGTGTGTCGCAAGATCATTGAAAAAGAACGTCCGGACGCGCTTTTGCCAACTTTGGGAGGGCAAACTGCTCTTAATACCGCCGTGGCCTTGGCTGAAAATGGCACTTTGAATGAGTTTAAAGTTGAACTCATCGGAGCCAACCTGGCCGCCATCAAGAAAGCGGAAGACCGCCAACTCTTTAAAGAAGCCATGCTCAAGATCGGGTTGGACCTGCCCAAATCCTTGACGGTTCGCACCCTTGAAGAAGGACTGGGTTTTGCCGAAGGGAACGGTTATCCGGTCATCATCCGTCCTGCCTTCACCCTCGGGGGCACCGGCGGTGGCATCGCCTACAACCGGCAGGAATTTGAGGAAATCCTCTCCAAGGGCATCGATCTTTCGCCTATCCACCAATGTCTGGTCGAGGAATCGGCTTTGGGTTGGAAAGAATACGAAATGGAGGTCATGCGCGACCTCAAGGACAACGTGGTCATCATCTGCTCCATCGAGAACATGGACCCTATGGGAATACATACCGGGGATTCGGTCACCGTAGCCCCGGCCCAGACGCTGACCGATAAGGAATACCAGCGCATGCGGGACGCTTCCATCGCCTGCATCCGGGAAATCGGAGTGGATACGGGTGGCTCCAACATTCAGTTTGGCGTGGACCCTAAGACAGGGCGAATGGTGGTCATTGAGATGAACCCCCGGGTGTCACGCTCCTCAGCCCTGGCCTCCAAGGCCACGGGTTTCCCCATCGCCAAGATCGCGGCCAAGCTGGCTATCGGCTACAGCTTGGACGAACTCTTTAACGACATCACCCGCTATACCAAGGCCGCCTTTGAGCCTTCCATTGACTACGTGGTCACCAAGATTCCCCGGTTTACCTTTGAAAAGTTCCCGGATGCCGACGACCTCCTGAACACCTCCATGAAGAGCGTGGGGGAGACCATGTCCATCGGGCGCACCTTCAAGGAAAGCTACCAGAAAGCCCTGCGTTCCATGGAAACCGGCACTATCGGCTTGGGGGCCGATGGGCGGGAATGGAAAGAAGGCCGCTGGCTGAAGACCGGTGCCCGTAAGCCCCGGGGCCTTTCCCATGATGTGCTGGACGCCCAACTGCGTAAACCATCCTCTCAACGCCATTTCTTCGTGCGGCAGGCTCTTTGGCAGAACTATACGGTGGAAAAACTTTACAAGCTCACCACCATTGATCCCTGGTTTTTGAATGAGATGAAAGAGATCGTGGATTTGGAGAAGGAACTGGAGAAAGCCACCTCCAAGCCGGGCAAGCTCAAGGCTAAATTGCCCGAAGAGATTTTGCGCCGGGCCAAGGCTATGGGTTTTTCCGACACTCAATTGGCCTTCCTCTGCAAGGCGAAGGAAACGGACATCCGTAATTACCGCAAGATGCGGGGCGTAAAGCCGGTTTATAAGATGGTCGATACCTGCGCCGCCGAGTTCGAGGCCTTTACACCTTATCTCTATTCCACTTACGAGTTGGGTCGGTCCTCTTTCGCGGGGAAGGATGGGGAAGCCGCACCGACCAAGCAAAACAAAATCATGATCCTAGGTGGTGGGCCCAACCGTATCGGCCAGGGTATCGAATTCGACTATTGCTGTGTCCATGGGGCCTTCGCCCTGAAGGAAGACGGGTTCGAGGTCATCATGGTGAACAACAATCCCGAAACCGTCTCGACCGACTATGACACCTCCAATCGACTCTATTTCGAACCCCTCACCTTTGAGGATGTCATGAACATCCTGGACCGGGAACATCCCAAGGGCGTCATCGTACAGTTTGGGGGCCAGACCCCCTTGAAGCTGGCCGTTTCCCTGAAAAAAGCCGGGGCGCCCATTATCGGCACCTCACCCGAATCCATCGACATTGCCGAGGACCGCAAGCTCTTTGGGTCCATGCTCAAGCGGCTCAAAATCCGCCAGCCGGACAACGGCATTGCCATGAACGTCAAACAGGCCAAGCCGGTAGCCAGGAAAGTCGGCTATCCGGTGGTGGTACGGCCTTCCTATGTGTTGGGCGGGCGGGCCATGGAAATCGTCTATGACGAAGAATCTCTGGACGAGTTCGTGGTCAAGGCGGCGGAAGCGGCACCGGATAAACCCATCCTGATCGACCATTTCCTCGAGGACGCCCTGGAAGTGGATGTGGACTGCGTTTGCGATGGCAAGGAAGTACTTGTGGCCGGCATCATGGAACATATCGAGGAAGCGGGCATCCACTCCGGCGACTCGGCCTGCGTCATCCCTCCCTATACCTTGCGGGAAGACCAAATCGCCAACATTAAGAAGTACACCAAGGAAATGGCCCTGGCCCTGAAGGTGAAGGGCCTCATGAATGTCCAATATGCCATTAAGAATGACTTGGTCTATGTGTTGGAAGTAAACCCGAGGGCCTCTCGCACCGTGCCTTTCGTTTCCAAGGCCACGGGAACCTCCTGGGCTAAGGTGGCCGCTCGGCTCATGTCGGGGAAAACCATAAAAGAGCTTGGGGTGAAGGAAGTTTCTTATCTCAAACATATCGCTGTTAAAGAATCGGTATTCCCTTTCAACCGTTTCCCTGGGGTGGACACGGTGCTGGGTCCGGAAATGAAATCGACCGGCGAAGTCATGGGCATCGACAACGACTTCGGCATGGCTTTCTCCAAAAGCCAGATGGGGGCCAACTCGGCTTTGCCCATGAAGGGAACGGTTTTCGTGTCGGTCAAGAACAAGGACAAACGCACGGTCATCTTCATCGCCAAACGGCTTTTCGACATGGGCTTCAAACTGGTGGCCACCCAAGGCACGGCCCAGGCGCTCACCTCCAACGGATTGGAAGTAACAGTAGTGCGGAAGGTGCATGAGGGAAGGCCGAACGTGGTGGACCTGATCAAGAACGGGGGAATCCAGCTCATCATGAATACCCCGGCGGGGAAGGGACCCCGGTCCGACGACTTCCAAATCCGCCGCACAGCTGTAGTCTACAACGTCCCTTGTATCACAACCCTTTCGGCCTGTGCGGCCGCCGCCAACGGCATTGAGGCCATGAAGAAAAGGGAAATCAAGGTGAAACCGTTACAGGAATATCACGCCCTTTAACGCCATCCTCCCCGTGGGGCTTCAGAATTTTGTTGGTTCTTAGTTAAAGCCTCTTTCATCCCTTTTTACTTGTAAAACCTTTGAAAAAAGCCTTTTTTTCGATTAATGCATTCTAGGCCGAGGGGGTATAATTCGAATCATTTCCCGTTGGAATTTTGAAGAAATTCCAACGAAACCGACATCGAATTTGCCGTTCTTTGACGAGGCGGCGTGACATTCAAGGTGGTTGTTTTGCGAAAGCTTTTGCCTCTTTTAGGTTTGACACTTCTGCTGTGTTATCCCGATACCTTTGCCTGGGCGGCGGGAAGGCAACAGCTTCATGGCCATATTCTGAAAGCTCTGGCAACGGCTCCCCGAATAGGCCCATTGGACCCCTCCACCCAACTGAACTTGGTCATAAGCCTACCCTTGCGCAACAACGCGGAACTTCAGGAACTTTTAAAACAACTCTACGATTCTCAAAGCCCTCAGTACCGCCATTTCCTCACGGTGGACCAGTTTGAAGCTAGGTTTGGTCCGTCCGAAGAGGATTACCAGTCCCTCGTTTCCTTCGCCCAATCGAACCACCTAACCATAGACGGTACCAGGTCCAGTCGCCGGTTATTGAAAGTCAGCGGGACGGTAGAGAACATTCAGAAGGTTTTTAATGTCAGCTTGAACCAATATCAAAAGCCGGATGGCAGCCTCTTTTTCGCGCCGGAAAACGAACCCTCCATCGACTTTGACGTGCCGGTTCTCCATGTGGGCGGTTTGGACAATTACCAGGTTCCAAAACCCATGCTCCATGCCTCCGCTCCCCAGGCTTGGGTGCCAAAGCAATCCTCTTACCACCCTTCCACCGGGGGAATCTCACCCAAGGCCATCGCAAACGCAGGATCGGCTCCTAGCAGTCTTTTTTGGGGTTCGGATTTCCGCAACGCCTATGTTCCCGGTGTCTGTCTCACCGGAACCGGCCAATCGGTCGCGTTGGTGGAGTTCGAGGGCTATTACGACAGCGATATTCTTGGCTATGAGGCCCTTGCGGGCCTGCCGAACGTCCCCGTCACCAACGTTCTGATTGATGGGTTTAGTGGAACCCCTCCCCGCCATAATGGCGACTCCAACGGCGTTATCGAGGTATCCCTGGACATCGAGATGGCCATTTCCATGGCGCCCGGATTGACCCAGGTGCGGGTTTATGAGGTAGCTAATAGCGCGCCGGCCAACGACGCCGACGATATGCTGGACCAAATCGCGACAGACGGTAAAACCACCTCGATCCATCAAATCAGCTGTTCCTGGACCGGGTTCGGCGACACCACCTCGGAAACTTATTTCGAGCAGTTCGCCACGCAGGGGCAGGCTTTTTTCCAGGCGGCGGGCGACAACGGCGCTTACGTGACGGGAGACCCGGATACGACCGTTCCGATTCCCACCAACTTCAGCTCCAACATCGAGATGACGGTGGTCGGAGGGACCGAGTTGTCGATGAACGGGTCGGGCCAATCCTACCTTTCGGAAACGACCTGGAACGCCCCCCTGGCCGGAGTCACCTATGCGGGTGGAGGGGGAGTTTGTTCCGTGGTTCCCATTCCGACTTACCAGCAGGGGGCCTCCATGACGGCCTATATAACGGCCGACGGCGGGTCCACGGTGCTGCGAAACATCCCGGATGTTTCCATGGACGCTTTTAATATTTTTGTCGTAGGGAATAAGACCTACACGAGCCCCACGAATTACAGCTACTACACCGTCGTCGGAACCAGCGCAGCGACGCCTCTTTGGGCTGGTTTTCTTGCCCTGGCCAACGAGCAGGGGGCGAGCGGGGGCGTGACCGTGGGATTCGCCAACCCGGCTCTTTACGCTATCGGTTTGGGAGGGAACTACAACGCCGATTTCAACGATATCAAGGACGGCAGCACCAATAACCTCGCCGGAAATCCTAATCTTTATAAGGCCATTACCGGTTATGACCTAGCCACGGGATGGGGTTCGCCTACGGGGCAAAAACTGATCAATGACCTGACCGGGCTGTCGGCTACTGCTTGTACCCAAACTCCGGGGACAACCCCATCAACGACCCAGACTTCGACGGGCACCTCTACCATAACCCCTACGAAAACGGTGACAAGCACTCCCACCTCAACCACGACGAATAGCGCGACCAATACGGCTACCCGCAGTCCGACCCAAACCACGACCAATACGCCCACGCTTACCGCCAGCTTTACGGCCAGTAGCACACCCACCCGTACCCCTACGGGTACTTCAACCGCTACGCCAACCCTTTCACCCACGAATACTCTTTCCGCCTCGCCTACCAATAGCGTTAGCGGAACACCGAGCTCTACTCCGACGGCCACTTCAACGGCCACGTCCAGCAATACTCCCAGCAACACTTTGACCTTCACGCCTACCGCCACCACGACAAATACGCCTAGCAATACTTCCACCCATACCCCAACCAACACCGCTTCTTTCACCCCCACCCTTTCCCCGACGGGTACGCCTTCCACCACCCCTACCGGTACGGCCAGTCCGACACTGACCAACAGTCCAACGGTCACGCCGAGCTATACTCCCAGCAACACTTCGACTTTCTCGACTACCGCCACGGCAACGAATAGCCCAAGCGATACCGCCACCACCACGCCCACCAATACGGCTAGCGGCACAGCGACCTCTACTCCGACGGCCACCACCACGGCCACGCCGAGCTATAGCCCCAGCAATACTTCGACATCCACGCCTACGGCCACGGCGACCAACACGATGACGAATAGCCCGAGCGATACGGCCACCACGACACCTACCAACACGGCCTCTTCCACGCCCAGCCTTTCGCCCACGAATACGCCCTCCGCCACGCCCACCAGTTCGGCAACGACTACGGCTACTTTCACGGCTAGCGCGACGGGCACCACGACGCCGGTTAACACGGCCACTAATACGGCTTCCTCCACCTCCACGCTTTCCCCGACGAATACCCCTTCCAATAGCCCCACAAGCACATCAAGTGATACTCCCACTCAAAGCCCCACCTTCACATCAACTACGACACCCACGGACAGCCCCAGCAATACTTCGACATCCACGCCTACGGCCACGGCGACAAATACGACGACGAATAGCCCGAGCGATACCGCCACCACGACACCCACCAACACGGCCTCTTCCACGCCGACTCTTTCGCCCACGAATACGCCTTCCGACACGCCCACCAGTACGGCAACGATTACGGCTACCGACACCCCTACCCCGACGGGCACCCTAACACCCATCAATACGGCCACAAATACCGCCACTTTCACGGCCACCAATAGTCCCATCAACAGCCCAACCTTTACGATTACCAGTACGCCGACCAATTCGACTACGGACACACCGACTTGGACGGCGACGAACACAACGACCGCAACCCTTACCGGAACGGTGTCCAATTCCCCGACCAGTACGGTTATCGCGACTCAAACGAACACGCCCACCAACAGCATTACCCCTACCCCGGTTGTTTCTTTCACCGAAACGCCCACCGCCTCTAGCACGCCGACAGCGGCAGAAACTTCAACGGTAACACCGACTCCGACATCCTCTCCTTTGCCGGGCGCTCCGACTCCGAGTTGGTCGGTTCGCCCAACGATTTCCCATGGAGGGGAACCTATCGACTGGCAAGTGGTCTTGACCAGTTCATCGGAGATCACCCTCAGTCTTTACGATGTGGCGGGTGAACTCATCTATAAAACAAGTATCCAAGGCAACGTAGGCTCGAACAATATTTCTTGGGACCTTCAAAACCAATCCGGACAAAAGGTTACCGAGGGTCTTTATATTTATTTCATCGATATAGCCCAGGGTTTCCCTTTCCCCGACCCGCGCGGCAAAGTCCTTGTCCTCAATTAGGGCGGGCGATCCAAAGGATCGTTTCCTGGTTTAAATAAGCCTATTTTCGTCCTGCAACCTTCCGCTTCCGAGGAGCGTCTTATCTACAAGAGCCGTTTGTGAAAGTTTCCTAGGAGGATGAAAATGAAAAAACTACTTTTCGCAGCGTTGTTTGTTTCTTTCGCCATGATTGGCACGGCCAAAGCCGCGGTGGTCGTGAACGCGGAGGTTTGCCCGGTTCCCGGTGTCCGCTTGGTTTTGGGAAACAGGCCCTTTGTCAGGGAGGCCGTTCCTTACCGGCGTGTTGTTTGGATGAGGGATTATCACCGCCACCGGATCGTCCGTCCTTACTATGACGGCTGGGACCATTGCTATCGGTAAACCATTCTGTGTTGATCCGAAGCGGCAAAAAAAGGCGGGGCATCAGCCCCGCCTTTTTTGTTGAGGCGAAAACGAAGACAAGTTTGAACTCCCCCCTTCTTAACCGGCATTACCTTTCCACCAGGCTACCCCTCCCTCCCTGTTTCCCTTACAATTGACCGCTATGGAAAACCGCCTGCACATTTACTATGGATATGGCAAAGGCAAAACGACAACGGCCGTGGGTTTGGCCATTCGGGCGCTCGGGGCCGGCCAAAAGGTCGCGATGGTCCAATTCGACAAGGGCTACGATGGAGTCAAGGAGCATTATTCCGAGCGGAAGATTTTGCGCCAATTGAAGGGCCTCCAACTTTTCCCCTTTGGCAAGGAAAGGGTACTGGGTCCCAACGCCTTTCGCTTCAAAAACGAACCGGGTGATTTTGAGGAAGCCCAAAAAGGCCTGGCCAAAGCGAGGGAGCTCATCCTCTCGGGTGTCCAAGACCTGCTCATCCTGGACGAACTGCTCGCGGCGGTCATGACCAAACTGGTCACCCGGGAGGAGGTCATGGACTTGGTGGATATCTATGGCCGGAACCGGCGATTTGAAATGGCCATTACCGGGCACCAGGTTTGGCCCGAGCTGGTCGAAAAAGCCGATTTGGTGACGGAAATGCGCAAGGAGAAGCATTACTTCGACAGTAAGATGTCCTCCAAAGAGGGAATTGAATACTAGCCGTTTTTAGCCGTTCACCCCTGGCCGTAAGGCTCCAAAAGGCGGAAACGTGAAGACCAACCGACTCCCTTCATCCCTGCCTTATTTCATCCTGGTCGCTTTGCTGGGACTTGTTCCGGTTTTGAATAACAAGTACCCCGCCCAATTTTTTCCCGGATTTTCCCCTTGGGGGACGGAAGTCCTATCCACTTTTGCCGGAATCGCCGCGGCTACCCTGGGCTTCCTGAGGCTGTGGGCGCGCCTTGAAAAGGGGGGGCGTGCCAAGGCTTTGGTGTTGGAGGTGGCCGGCTCCCGCCACGCCGCCGATCATCCTTTGGATAACGACTTAGCCACCGCCACCAGGTTTATTTCCCGCTTGGTCCGGAATGTGGACGAGGATTTGAGGGAAATCACCCCGGATTTTTCCGAGGATTCCCTTTGGCGCCTGGAAAAGTTTTTGCCAAAGCTGTTGGAGGAAATCGATAGCGAAGAGGACGCTTTTATCCGCCTCGGCGTGGCGGGGGTCTATTTAGGGGAAGCCGCCTGCCGGAATTTTCAATGGCAATGGCATTTCAGGGCCGACCCCGCTTTGCGCCAGTTCAGCTATTTAACCTCGACGATCCAAAAAGAGGGGAAAAGCCTAGACCCTTACGCTTGGGCGGCGGAGTTGATGGCCGGCAAAGGCCGGATGTCCCAATTCATTGCGGAAATGAAGCGATGATGCCCCCTGAGGGAATCGGAAACTTCTATTGCCAGGGAAGAAGCGGCTATGGAACGTTCTGGAAAGGATTGGCTTTCGCCGGAATGGCTGTTTTGGGATTCTTTTGCGGCCCAGGGGTTTCGGCTTCGAGAAACCTTCCCCAGCTCATCCATGTCACCGCCAAGCTTTTGAGGCCGACCTATCATCACGAGTACGGCACCGCGCAAATCCAGGCCATGAGCGGCCTTCGGGCCCCCAGCCGGGCGGCCCAGGAACCGGGACTTACCTTGTTCGAGTATGAGATATCCTCCCAATATGAAATGACCGAAATGGGGCGTGATCCCAATGGCCCGCTCCGGGTTTGGGCCAAATCCATCGACGTTAGCTTTTCGGTCACGAGGATGGAAGTTTATATTTCGAGCCAATATGCCAAGGGAAGCTGCCAATATCAGACCATCCTGGCCCACGAGAATACTCATGTGGCCATCAATGAAAGGGTGTTTAAAAAATACAAGGCGCTTTTGATCCAGGCATTGAAAATGGACCGGAATCTACCCACCCGGGCGCATCCCTTGCGGGTATCCTCCGAACAGGAAGGGGAGGATATCCTGGATCGGAACATTAAGGGGATTTTGACGCCGCTGGAAGAGCGCTTCCAGGCGGAGGATCGAAGGGAAAACGCGAAGATTGATACGCCCGCCAGTTACGCGCGAACCCAAGCCAGATGCCGAGATTGGTAAAAAATCAATTTACGGTGGGCTGAATTTCTCCACCGAATGGGCCACCGGTTTGACCTGCTCATGCAAGTAATCGTAAATAGCCCCCAAGTCCTCGTCCGTCATTCCGCCATATTCTCCCCAGGGCATCAAGGTGTTGAATTGCCCCGGCTTGACCGGCGCGTGGCTGTCCGCCATTTGTTTCCCCAGGCGGAAACGCTTGATGAAGTAATCTTTGGTCCAATCCCCGATGCCCGTTTTGGGGTCCGGGGTGATATTTGCCGTCCGCAGCGTGGATCCGTCGGGAAAATGGAATTCCATTCCTCCGGCGAAATCCATGCCCGCCAGGGGAGCGCCATGGTCATCCACCGGCGTGTGGCAATCGTAACAGGATGTCGCGTTCACCATGTAACGGGCATAAGAGGCCTTATCCTTCGGGTCCGGGGCGGGGGCGAAGGATCCGGCATCCTTGGGAATGGTTTTGACGATGAAGTTCACGGGAAAGTCCAGCTTTGTCGGCGGCGGATCGTAGGCGACCGGGTTCAAGGTCCGGATATAGGTGACGATCGAATAGAGGTCTTCCTGGCTCAGCTGGCTTAAATGCTGGTAGGGCATCAAGGGAAAAAGCGCCTGACCCTGCCTATTCACGCCGGTTCGAAGGACCCGGACGATTTCACCGTCCGTCCAGTCCTTCAAATGGTAAGGGGTGATGTTGCGGGAATAGAGATCGCCCGGAAGGCCCATGAGTTTCTTGCTGAAGAGAAAACCGCCCTGACCGAGGGTCCCCTCTTTTAAAGGAAAATTGAATTGATCCAATTGGCGGCTTGAATGGCAGCCGAGACAGCCGGTGACGTTTTCCACGAGATACTTGCCCCGGGCGAGCCGGGCCGGGCTGGATTCGATCCGGATGTTTTCCGCTGGACTGACTTTCGGAAAGGCCGTATTGAAATAAAGAATTCCGCCCGCCAGTGCCGCGACCAGAGCCAGCGCCAAGCCACCTAGAATCTTCAAGAATATTTTCATGTTCCCCCCGGATATAGTCGGTTAATCCGGCGAATAATATGACGGAAATCCCATTAGGGGGAAGAGAAATAACCGTTGATGCCCATTTCATATGGAAATGGGCACAAGCAAAGCTCATTCTTCGACTTGAGGTCTCAGAACAGCTGCACCCAGCTTTTGGTTTTGGAGGGGCTGGGTATCCACAAGTCCGGTCTTCGGCACGTGGCCTCAGACCAGTGAAAATAAAAAAGCCCCCGGGGTTATCCCCGGAGGCTTTTCGCGGCGTCGCTCAATCGTTAGATTTTGCGGACGTTCTCGGCCTTTAAACCTTTTTGGCCTTGGGTGACTTCAAATTCAACCCTGTCACCTTCATTGAGGGTCTTAAATCCATCCGACTGAATAGAGGAGAAGTGGACGAATACGTCCTCGCCTCCATCTTGGGAAATGAAACCAAAACCCTTCTCGTTCTTAAACCACTTGACGGTACCTTGTGCCATGCTGCAACAACCTTTCTACTAATAAAATTTTCATCATCCCGGGGTTTAGGGCCCCGAAGACGGTTGCCATCATACAAGAATTCATTTGAAATAATAGGAAAACCTAGGATTTACCTTGAAAAAACGCGTAACGGCAGGACCTCACCATAAGGTTAAACTTTAGTTTATTCAAGGGTTTCCCCGGATTCCCCGCCGATGGATTCGTAAGATTCCACCGTTTCTTGAAGGGCGGGAAGGTCCTCGCGCAAGATTTGTTCGCTGGAGGAAGACAGCGTGAAAATCATCACCCGGTCTTTTTCTTCAACGTAGGCGACCGCCTCACCACCGCCGCCCTTTAGGTGTAGGTAAAAAAAGAGCGGTGCCGGTTTTTGATAGCGGGTTTGAAGAACCGGGCCCTGTTGAGCGGAGAACTTCGGGTTTTGCTGGCGGATATCCTCCTCGTCCTGCTGGATCAGGTTCTTTAAGTCCTTGAAGTCTTTTCCTTGGAAGGTAGCATTGACCGTCAGCACGGAAGCGGCGTTTTGATAGGTCGTTCCCTGGGGATAAAGGACCACGTCCGCCTCGGCCTCGGCGGCCAAATGCTGGTCCAGAACCCAGCCGAGAGGCGCCGAAAGCAAAAAAGAGTAGCCGTCACCCTGGATCATTTCGGCTTGGAGCGGAAGGGACCCCCAAAAGAACGCCAGGGCCCAGGCCCATTTGAGTTTCATCGGAAAACCGCCGTTTGTAAAATGGAACAGCCGGAAGCCATTGACCATCGGGTTTATCATAGCTTTTGGCGGGGGATTTTTAACCCCAATCCAGCTAGAATCGTAACCCTGAGTGGCTTGAAGAAAAAGAGGTAACCGTGAAAAATTACAAATTGTTTTTCATTTTAACTTTTTCCCTCTGGGGTTTGAGAGCGACGGCCTGGGCCGTCACTGACCTGAATTGGGCCGTTAACGGCGACTTTAAGGGTTCGGGTGGATGGACGGGCAATCTTGTGATCCAGCCGGGTTATCAAGGCCAGCCGGCGGCTTATCTTGAAAACACCAAACCGGTTTGGACGGAACTGGACCAACGCATCAACTTTCCACAGCCCTCTCCGCCCGCGATCGAGATTTCCGGCTGGCTCAAGACCGAGAACGTGGTGAAGGGACAGCAGGATTGGGAAATGGCCCGCATCAGCGTGGTCTTCTATGACGCCAAGGGAACCCGTTTGGGAGACTGGCCCCCAACCGTGGCCCAAATCCAAGGCACCCATGATTGGGCCCTTTATGACAACCAATATTCGCCCCCCCGGGGCACGGCCTACGCAAGCTTACAAATTTCCCTGGGCAATTGCACCGGGAAGGCCTGGTATTCGGATCTTCGAATGATCGTTTACGATTACGATTTGAAACCCATCGCCCCTGGCCAACCCACCCATCCCAATCTCAAACCCCCGGTGACCCAGAAGAGCGACAACTGGATCTTGAATCCGGGCTTTGAAACGCCCGGCGCCCGGGATTGGTCGGGCGGCCATATCACCCTGGATGGGCACCAGTCTCTGCATTGCCTGGTGGTGGAAAACGAGGCTCCGGGCTGGACGCTTCCGTCCCAGGATATTTCCTTCAAGGGCCAGACGCCGGCTTATGTCGTTTACGGCGGCTGGGTCAAAACACAGAATGTGGTTTTAGGAACCGAAAATTACATGGCCGCCCGGTTGGGCATCGACTTTCGGGACGCCAACGGCAAGCAAGTGGGCGGCTGGCAGGATGAGGTTTGCAAGGTCACCGGTACGACCGACTGGACCTATTATGAAAAGAAATTTCCACTTCCTCCCGGTACGGCCCAGGCGCATGTGGACGCGGGCCTGGGAAACTGCGTGGGAAAAGCCTGGTTTGACGATTTATCCCTGAAGCTCATCGACGCCCAGGGAAACCCCATTACCACGCTCCTCCAGAGCGAACAGGTTTCGGACACTTCCGATTGGTACGCCTATCCGACGCCAGCCCATTATTCCGATACGGCTTTGGACCTGTCCTTCCTGAATGAAAAACCCGCCGGAACCCATGGTTTCGTCACCGTGAAGGACGGGCATTTTGCCTTCGCGGATGGCACCCGGATACGCTTCTGGGGCACCGACCTGGTGGGGCCTAACAACTTTCCGACCCACGAACAGGCCGATGCCTTGGCTTTAAGGCTGGCCAAACTGGGCGTGAACATGATCCGCTTCCACATGCCCGAATGCAGTTGGAGCGACCATAATTTCTTCGATCCGGAGGCGGATAACACCCTGACCTTGAAACCCGACCAGTTAGATAAGTTCGACTACCTTTTATCAGCGCTGAAAAAGAACGGGATCTATTTTTACCCGGATTGGTTGGTGGACCGGAAATTCCGAAAAGGGGACGGCGTCGAAGCCTATCAAGACCTGGACCCGGGCGCCAAGGGCGTCATTCATTTTTCCAAGCGCATCATCGAATTGACCCAGCAATATGCCCAAGAGCTGATCGGCCAGGTCAATCCCTACACGGGGATGGCCTTGAAGGATGATCCGGCCTACGTGGGCAACGAAATCGTCAATGAATCCTCCATCTTCTCCGGTTTCGGGGAGCAGAAGTTCCCGGAGCCCTATTGGGACGAGCTTCAAAAGCTTTATGAAAGGTGGGGAGGGAAAGGGGAGATCACCCGCTTCAAGTTCGATTGGGAAACCCAAAAGCTTTTGCCGGTGGCCAACCCGGAAAACGCGGACCAGTCTTTGAAATTCCTTCTTCACGAGGTGACCAAGACCGACCTCGAAATGAAAGCCTTCCAAAGAAAGCTGAGCCCCCACGCCCTCCTGACCGGCAGCAATATGGGCCTTCCTATATTAGGCAACATCAAAAGCGACGCGGCTTTGGATTTCATGGATACCCACGCCTATTGGGATCATCCGCAGATATGGAACATCGAAGGCGGGTGGAGCAACGTGGCCGTCGCGCCCATGAACAACAACTCTCAGCTTTTGTCCCCCCTGCAAGGATCGCTGTTATCCGGATTGTCCAACGACGCAGTCGAGGGCAAGCCCCTGATCGTGACCGAGTGGAACGACTGCTTCCCCAATGAGTACCGCATCGAGGGACCGGTGCTGATGGCGGCCTATGGAAGCCTCCAGGATTGGGACGGGCTCCTGCAGTTCGACCATGGGATCGATATGCCGGGATCGGTACGCATGAGCAACTTCGACATCAACAACCGGGTGGATGACCAGCCCCTTTACCAGGCGGGGGCCCTGATCTACCGCCTGGGTTACTTGAAGGCCGCCTCGGTTACGGTGGTGGAACCCGTCTCGGACAAGGCGGTCCTCGCCAACGGCATGAAGAGCCAATGGCTTTTCGACCATGCCTGGCTCCCTTACGTGGCCAAGGTGGAAAAACGTTTCACGGGAGCCAAGGAAGAGGCGCCGGCGGACTTGAGCGGCATCGAGAAACGCTACAGCGAGGACGAAAAGGAAATCGACAGTTCGACCGGGGAAGAAACCCTTTATTTCGGGACTGGCGTTTTAAAATTGGACAGCCCTTGTGCCCAAGGGCTGGTGGGCAACATCGGCAACGGGCAAACCTTGGGAACGACGGGGATGTGGGTTGAGATTGCCAAACGCGATCCTTGGGCGGCGGTTTTCGCGGTCTCCCTGGATCAGAAACCCCTGGATCAATCCGGCAAGTTCATCGTCATCGCCGACGCGAGAGCCGAGAACAGCGGCCAAACTTATAACGCGACCCGCACGGCCCTCAAAAATCCGGGTGTCCCGCCCGTCCTGATGCAGGGCGTGAAAGGCGTCGTTTCGATAGTGGTGAATCCCGCGATGAAATATCAAGTGGTTCCCCTGGACGAATCGGGCGCCGAAGGAAAGCCCTTGAAGACGGCCATGGAAAAAGGGGGATTGAAATTCACGATTTCGCCCGCGGACCATAGTTCCTATTACTTAGTCAGCGGAGAACCCAAGAGCGCGGAATAATGGCGACCGAATCCAAAACCATACTTAAGATCAATGAAATTTACCCAAGCCTCCAAGGCGAATCCACTTACGCGGGGCTGCCCTGCGCGTTCGTGCGGCTGACCGGCTGTTCCTTGCGCTGTACCTGGTGCGATACGGCTTACGCTTTTTACGAAGGCCAGGACCAGGGTTTAGAGGCGGTCTTGGCCAAGCTGGATTCTTTCGGGGTGAAGTTGGTGGAAATTACGGGCGGGGAACCCCTGGAACAGGAAGGGGTTTATCCTTTGATGGAATCCCTCTTAAAGAAAGGCTACAAAGTGCTTTTGGAGACCAGCGGCGCCGTGGATTTGGGCCGGACGCCGAAAGACGTCGTGAAGATCATGGATGTCAAATGCCCCGGATCAGGCGAGGATAAAAGGAATCTCTGGAGCAACCTGGAAAAACTGGTTCCAGGACAAGACGAAATCAAATTCGTCATCCGTGACCAAGAGGATTACGACTTCGCCAAATATGTCGTCAGTCACTATGGCTTGGCCGGGAAATTCACCCTGCTTTTCTCGCCTTCCCATGAGGAATTGGAAGCCTCCCGGCTGAGCGAGTGGATTCTTCGGGATAAATTACCGGTGCGGTTGAACCTCCAGCTTCATAAAACCATTTGGCCGAAAGACACGAAGGGAAGATGATGAAAAAGAAAGCGGTCGTCCTCGTGTCGGGCGGGTTGGACTCGGCCACCTGTCTAGCTATTGCCCAAAAAGAGGGCTATGAACTTTACGCCCTGACGCTTTCCTACGGCCAGCGGCACCGGGTGGAGATCAAGGCGGCCCGGAAAATCGCCAAGGTCTACCGGGTGAAAAAACACCTGGAACTGGAAGTGCCCCTAACCACGATCGGCGGTTCGGCGCTAACGGATTCGAAAATCAAGGTGCCGAAACAGCGAAGCTTGAAAGAGATGGGGAAGGGAATTCCTTCCACTTATGTCCCGGCCCGAAACACGGTCTTTCTATCGCTGGCCTTGGCCTGGGCGGAAGTTTTGGGGGCCGATGACATTTTCATTGGCGTCAACGCCCTGGATTACAGCGGTTATCCCGATTGCCGTCCCGAATTTATCCGGGCCTATGAAAAACTCTCGAAGCTTGCCACCAAAAAGGGAGTAGAGGGGAAGTGGAAGTTGAGAATCCATACCCCGCTTATCCGTATGAGCAAGGCCCAGATCATCAAGACCGGTTTGAGGTTGGGAGTGGACTATGGACTCACCCATTCCTGTTATGACCCCCGGCCCAATGGCCAAACTTGTGGAAAATGCGATTCATGCCTTTTGAGAGAGAAAGGTTTCAAAACTGTGGGACTAAGCGACCCTTCCAGACATTAATGACTTGTAAAAAGAAATGAGCGCAGCTTTTTTCGTTAAACATATCGCTTTTAGTTATGAACCGCCTCGTTCTTGACGTGCTTTTTGGATGACTTTTTTATGGCTGCCAGTAAACTACAAGCACTCGACACCTATCTTTCGCCTTTATATAAAATCAGTACTATTTCAGGATTATTTCAAATGTTATTGTCGGCCAGAACTGAATTTTTCCTTTCCGTTTTTCTTTTCCTATTTGCTTTCCGGGTTTTCGCCCAGGATTCGAGTGACACCTTTACGCCCACTCCCGATCCTTCTGATACCCCAACCTTCACTTCGACTTTTACACCCGATCCGACGGACACATCCAGCTATACGCCCACCGGTACAGCATCTTCAACACCCTTCAATACCCCGACTCCCGCCATCACGATGGTTCCCGTGAACTGTTCTTCCGACAACCTCTCTGGCGTTCCTTCATCTGGTTCCTTGAGCATCCACCCATCGGGTGATTTCATCCCCCTTTGTAGTGGATGGGTGATTTACGGGGATCAGGCCACGAATCAAGTCGTTATCCAAAATGTTTTCACGGGACAAGTCAACCAAACCTATAGTCTGGAGGCGTCTCCCCTTTACTTGGGGCTAGACGCGACCAACGGCTTTCTCTATGCCACGCTCAACAATACCAGCGCCTTGGCGCAGGTTAACTTAACTACCGGCCAGGTCAATAACATCGCCTTGAGCGCTCCCGCTAGTTTCTTGGCGGTCGGCAACAATGGCCTTGTCTTTGTGGAAGCGGGAGGAGGTTATCAGCCGACAATCCAAATCATTAATGGGCTAAGCGGTAGCGTCGTTCAAAACATCAGCAATTTCGGTTCCGGCGGATTCTTGGCTTATGACAACGTTCATAATCAACTTTTTGTTGGCGCCCACGCAACTGAGCCTTCTGAATTTGACCAATACAGCTTCAATCCCACCATGCTCACCCTGACGAAATTAACGGGTGTCGGGACGACCGGGTTTGGGGAAGATCTTACTGTTTCCCCTGATGGAAACCATGTGGTTTTCCCGAGCGGGGGAGACCAAAAAATTTACGACTACAGTAGTTCCGCCCTCACAATTACTAATGGGGCTTGGGATACTTCGAGTTATCCCTGGGGCGCTCGCTACAGCCCTGATTCCAAATATTTGTTGGCCACCAACACGACAAACTTTATGGTTTTCGACGCGAATACCCATGTGCTTCTTCAATCCAACACGACCAATGGTTCCCTGACGAGAGTTGGGTTTTCCCAGGGGGAGGGTGTGGTTTACGCCCTTCAAAACACAGGCTCGGCCAGCAGTCTCTTTTGGCATACTTTTACTCGGCCAGCCCCCACCGTGGGAGCGACGCCAGCCCCTACTCCGGTGGCGTTCAACTGCACGACGGACAATCTCAACGGTATTCCAACGTCAGGTTCTTTCTCGGTTAATCCGGGACAGGATTTCATACCGCTTTGCAGCGGATGGGTAATTGTTCCCGATATCACCTTAAACCAGATTCTCGTGGAAAACGTGACGACAGGCCAAGTGAACCGCCGCTATCAGATGCAGGCTTCCCCCCTAAACCTTAGCCTGGACTCCGTTAACGGATATCTTTACGCCACATTGGATGGCTCCACTTTCCTGGCCCAAATCAATTTGGTCAGCGACGCCATCCAGTATCTTCCATCCACGGAGCCGCTCTATGAAGTAGTTGTTGGAAACAACGGAACTGTTTTTACCGAAGGGCAAAACGACGCCCTTTTTTCCGAATTGAACGGGCCCTCGGGTTCAGCCCCGGTGAGTTTGGGCAAACCTCCCATCTCCTACCCGGGTTGCCTAGCTTATGACAAAGTCCACGACCAGCTCTTCTATGGGGCGTCAGCGTACACGCCGTCCAATTTGATCCGTTACATCTACAATTCAGCAAACCTCTCCTTGACCTTGCAACAAAACGTCCAATTCCAGGCAGCTATTGGGGACCTGGATGTCTCAACGGACGGGAATCATCTGTTGGTTGTTACACCATTTGGGAATGACCAAACACCACCTTATAATTACATTCTTAATGATTACAGTCCCTTGAACCTGACCACCATTCAGGGCTCAATTGGGGCCGGTGGTCCGCCCGCTTGCGGCCATTTCAGCCCTAATAATCAATTGTTTACCGCCAGTAACGGAACCACACTTTCCATATTCCAATTGTCCAATTACAGCCCATTCGAGAGTTATATTCCCGGGGCGAATATTATAAAAACAAAGTTCTCTACTGGCTCCTCCATGGTCTTTGATTTAAGAATGGGTCCTCCGAACACAATTGATTGGCATACTTTGCCCACGCCTGTTCCCACCGCCACCTCGACCCCCACAGTGACCATCACTAACACCCCGATTTTTTCCTTTACTCCGACAAGCACCGCTACCAATACAGCCACGCCGACGGCTAGCGGTACGCCGACCAGCACCAATACCCCTATCGTTTGCGGTCCTGGGACCACCCTCCTGTTCAACTGGATTTCGATGTCGCCCATCCCGACCCCTCCGGGAGGGGGGCAGGGAGTGGTGGTGAACGGAAAGATTTTTTTCCCCGGTGGTTCCTTGCAAGGCGGGACCCTGGTCTATGACCCTGCGTCGAATTCGTGGAGCCAATTGGCTCCTATGCCCACGTCCCGTAATGGCTTTGGTGCCGGTGCCATTAACGGGATCATCTATGTCGCCGGGGGGCAGAGCAATTACAACAATGTCTGGTGGCCCTATAGCACCCTCGAGGCTTACAACCCCGCTACGAACACCTGGGCTACCCTGGCCCCGATGCCGAATTACCGTTATGTGGTATCCGCCGGTGTCCTCAATGGTCAACTTTACGTGATCGGGGGGGTCAACACACCTAATACCGTCGAGGCTTATGACCCTCCTACTAATTCGTGGATAGAGAGATCTTCAATGCCCACGGGACGGTGGAATACCGCCACGGTGGTTATTAATAATAAACTCTATGTGGCTGCGGGGGTCAATTCCGGGTTCTTGAACAACTTGGAGGTCTATGATCCTGCGACCGATAGTTGGAGCGAGAGATCTCCCATTCCCACTGCCGAGTGGGGTTCGATGGGGGTCTCCCTGGGGGGAAAGATGGTCGTCCTGGGTGGGACATCTCCGAGCGTGAGCTATTCTAAGAATGTCCAGTCCTATGACCCCGGCTCCGATACTTGGTCTAACCTTTCCCCGCTCATCACCGGTCGGAACTATCTTTACGGTGGGGTAATCGGCCAACAGATATACGCCATGGGCGGACAGGGTCCTGGGGCTTCGAACGTCGACGAGGTGGGAGCCTGGGTCTGTGTCCCTTATACGAGCACCCCTACCCCAACCTTCACCCAAACTTCGACTTTGACCCTCACTTCGACGCAAAGCGCCACCAATTCAGCGACCACTACTGCCACTCCCGATTCGACAGATACACCCACCAATACCGGGACATCCACGGCCACATCGACCGCTACGAGCACAATAACCAATACTTCCACTCCGGACCTCACCGACACCCCCACCAACAGCCCTGCGAATACCGCGACCTCCAGTGCCACCAACACAGCTACCCGTACCACCACTGCCACGGCTACTCCCAGCGCCACCAGTTCGGCGACGAATACCGCCACCAGCACTTCAACTCCCGACCCAACCGATACGCCCACTTCGACGGCCACATTCACGCTCTCCAACACCTCGACTCCTGATCCTACGGAAACTCCAACGAATACCCCGACTTCTACAGCCACTTCCACCGCCACCAATACGGTTACGGTTCCCCCGACCTACACGGCCACCAATAGCAACACTCCGACCGCCACGAATTCGCAGACTAACAGCCCCACCAATACCGCCACCCTCACCGCTACTAACACGGCCACTTCCACCACTACCAATACGGTTACGGTTCCCCCGACCTACACGGCCACCAATAGCAACACTCCGACCGCCACGAATTCGCAGACTAACAGCCCCACCAACACCTCGACTCTGACAGCCACGAGTACAGTCACCAATACGCCGACCAATACAGCCACTAACAGCGCTACGAACACCACGACCAACACAGCCACTAACTCAGCTACTTCCACATCCACTAACACCCCAACCAACACGGTCACCAATTCGCCTACGGTTCCCCCGACCCATACGGCGACGAATACCATCACTCTGACCGCCACGAATAGCGCGACCAAAAGCCCAACCCCTTCGGCCACCTATACGCCCACTAACAGCCCTACCCTTACGCCCACGAAAACCGTTGCCTTGACCGCCACCAAAACCCCGACTGCCACCGTCAGCAAAACTTCCACTAGAACAGCAACTCCGACGATTACCCCCACCCCGACCAAAACTTTCACTAAAACATTCACTCCAACAATTACTCCCACACCCACCAAGACCGTTACCCCAACCTATACCCCCGCGATGAATACGCCCACCAAAACCCCCACCGCCATCCTGACCTTCTTCCCGACTCCATTCAAATCCATCGCCGTTTCCGACTCGGCGAGCGCCTGCGTCACGGTGGGGCAATCCCTTTCCGTCACGGCCGTCTTCGGGCCGACCAACGATCAAAACCAGACCGACGACTACAGCATCGGCTTTGGGAACGGCACCACGATTGTTTGGGGGAATGGCTGCACCGCTTCCTACAACACCGGCTCCCTTTCGACCGACAAACCGGTTACGGTCGTCCAATCGGTCGCGGTTCCGGCCACGGTCACCAGCGGCGCCTACACGAGCTTGGATGTGGTGGGCATCCAGGACAGCACCTACCTCTGCGGCGGCAGCACCGTTATCGGAAGCGTCTCCATCTCGATCTGTTCAACGGGAAGCAAGCTGAAATCCTTCAATTCCCTTATTTCGGAAGGAACTTCTACGCCCAATGAAAGCCTCTCCCATGGGCCGCAAGTTGTCGCGGCGCCCAATGTTTCCCGCGACGATCAACCTATCCGGTTCCTGCTTCAATTGGCGTCTCCCGCCCAAGTTCGAATTACCCTCTACACTCTGCTTGGCGAGGAAATTTATTCCAATGAATCGCAGGCAGGGGCCGGGTCCTCCCAGTTGGTTTGGAACCTCCAAAACGCTTCCGGGGCGGAGGTGGCCAGCGGCCTTTACTTCTATGTAGTGGAAGTGGGGGAGGGGGCCTCGCCGATCATTAAAACCGGTAAGATCCTGGTTTTGAGATAGATTATTCGCGGGTATCCTGCTGTCTCTTGTGCGGTTTTTGGCGTTTTTCCTTTCGGCCCCGCCCAACCCGGCTAAAAATATTGTTCCCGTCCCGCGCGGATGTTAAGATGAAACCCATGTTGCGAGCCGGAAAATACATTACATTTACGACACTGATTTCGGTCCTCTTCCTCGCCCTCCAGGCGAAAGCGGGGAACGATTCTTCCCAGTTCAGCCTTAGCCTGGACGCCCAGGGTGAGGTTCTTGCGCCTCCTGGTTTTTCAAGTCTACCCCCTTATTCATTCAATCAAAGTTATACGGCTATTGGCGGGGCTGTTTTTGCCGATTGGCGCCCGGTACGGTTGATTTCCTTTGGAGTGGGCTTGGAGGATTTTTATTTACCTTCCAACCCAACTTATAAACTGGGTTCCTTCGATTTGGGCGGACGAATTTTTCCTTTTGCTACTGCCGATGGCGAAGTTTATTTTCAGGGTGGATTAGGCTTAAATCTGAATCTCATACCACCCACCACCTATGGCCATTACCACGGATATGCCGGTATTGGTTATCGCTATTACTTGGCCCACGATATGGCCCTGGACGGAGGCGTCCAATACGATTTTTACTCCCCCATCAACGCACCCTCTAACGGCGTCGGGGCCAAAGTCGGGATCACTTTCCTCTTTGGACGGGAAAGATGGCCCTTGCCCAGCACGGATTTCAATTCGGAAAACATCAATCACCAGCCGGAATATCCCGCGGGTTCTTTCTATACCTGGAAGCCGGGCGATACCCTCAAAACTATCGCCGCCAGGGTTTTGGGGGCGGAGGGCCTTTATCCCGCCCTCGTGGACGCCAATCCTGGGCTTTTTTCAAACCCCGCCAGGTTGAGGGTTGGCATGAAATTACGGGTTCCAGACGCGAATTTCTCCGATGATGAGCTGGAAAGCATCCATGCGAAGACCCTTGATTCTTCCTATAACCGCTTGGAGGAATATAGTACGAGACTTCCTTACGACACCCTCAAAGGCTGGAAAGGTCCCAAGCATTATGTCTGGAAGGAAGGCGACGACTTGAGGTCGGTGGCCAGCAAACTTTATAACGACGAGGATCTCTATCCCGTCCTGGTCGACGCCAACCAAAAGCGTCTGATCCATCCCGCCAACTTGGTGTTGGGTGTGGTATTGGATGTGCCCGCGCCACCGGCGGACGAGTGGGTGGAAACCATTCACGAGCGGGCTTGGCAGAAAGACTATTACATCTGGTGGAAAACGGTCAGCCAAGGAAATCACTAACCGTTTTCCGATCCCTTTTCGTTTCGTCCGTTTTTCTGTTTCCTTCCCAGACTTCACCCGAATGGACTTTACCCGATGAAAAAAATATTGGTGCTCGCTATTTTCCTCGCTATGTTTCCCCTGTTTGGCCAAGCCCAAGAGGAACAACAGCAATTCAGCGTATGCCTGGACTTGGTGGGGGACGGAGCCTTCGCCAAGGGCGGTCCCGCCTTTTCACCGGGAGCCGGCGGGAGCCTGTTCGGGGATTGGCGTCCCTTGCCCTATCTTTCCATCGGCACGGGTTTTGATTTCACACTGCATTCGGATTTTGGTTCCTGGCAGACGGCTTCCTGGGATTTGGGCGGACGGATATTTCCCCTTGGGACAGGTAAGGGCGGGGAAGGGTACCTGCAAGGTACTCTCGGCTTAAACTTGGCCACCTATGGGCTTGAACATACTTGGCCCGGAAATTTTCACGGGACCCTCGGCCCCGGCTACCGGGTTTTCCTGGATCCGGGCAATGCCTTCGACTTGGGCGCCCAATATGATTTCTTTTCACCCCGAAGCAAACCTCTTCAAGCGGTTGGCGTTAAGGTGGGTTGGACTTGGCTCTTTGGTGCGGTTCCCAATTAAGGAAAACCGTCCGACTCGAGACAGGGTCCCTTCAACTAAGAAGTAAATCTATCGATAAGACATTTTTAGGTTAAATTTTAAACAGAAGAGGCGCAAGCCCTGCCTTTTTCCACGTGTTTTCCGTTAAGATGAGGAAATTTCGCCGCAAAGGATATAAAATAACCTGATGAAAAAAACGCTGAACGCCTATCCATACCTAATGCGTTACTTGGTCGGTTTGACGGCCTTCCTGTTCGCTTTTACCCCGGTCTTTCCCCTCTGTGCCGCAGAGGCGAAAAGTTCCGCTCCATCAGTTGATGGGGAAGACCCCTCTTATCCCAAACTGGTGATTGGCTCCGGGGACCTATTGGTGATCCAGGTTTACGGTGAGAACGGCAGCGTGTCCACCTCCTCGATGAGCGCCAACAACCAACTGCCAACCACCTATCAGGTGGACTCGGACGGAGTTATCGTGTTTCCTTTCTTAGGCAGGGTAAAGCTCAAGGGTTTGACGGCGGCGCAAGCCAGCGAAAAAATCGCCGGGCTCCTTTCCAAGCCGCGAAAAGTGACGGTCTTGATCCAGGTTTCCAACACCTTTTGGGTTTCCATCATGGGGAACGTGGCGAAACCGGACCGTTACCAAATCGTGGGCCAGCCCACCCTGCTCTCGGCCCTGGCCGAGGCGGGGGGCCCCTTGCCCGGTACCGACATGGGAGGCGCCATCCTGGTCCATAACAACTTCAAGAAAAAGATCGACCTAAGTAAATTCC
This sequence comes from uncultured Pseudomonadota bacterium, assembly GCA_963836235.1. Classification (GTDB taxonomy): domain Bacteria; phylum Oederibacteriota; class Muellerivitia; order Muellerivitales; family Muellerivitaceae; genus CAWJKT01. The sequence continues at coordinate 450,105 of CAWIIP010000004.1, forward strand.
TCCAGGGCGAGGGCCCCACCCAGCCCGATCCTTACCTCTATCCCGGCGACCTCCTGATGGTGCAGAAAAGCCCCTGGCCCGACCTGGGAACCATCGCGGTCATCGCTTCCATCCTGGCCAGCGGCGCGATCGCGGCGGTGGAAATCAGCAGTTTGAGGCATTGATCATGATAGAAACAAACGAACTTCAACCCAACGGCGCCGAGTATAACAACGAGGGAGATTTGAGCCTTCAGGAAATCCTGCGCGTGGTTTTGTCCCATTTGCGGCTCATCGGAACCACAGTGGTAGTCTTCCTGGGCCTAGCCCTGCTCTACGCCTTTTTCTGGCCGCCGACCTATGAGGCGATCACTACCGTCAAAGTCCCTGACGCCTCCGGTTCGCCTACCGGCATGTTGAAGGAACTGGTTCCTTATTCCGGCAGCGGCGACCCCATCCAAACCTACGTTGAAATCTGCCATTCCGAAAATGTTGCCCAGCGGGTCATTGCCTCTCTTCAATTGTCCTCCCGTCCCGAGTACGAGGAAGAAACTTCCCAAGTATTGACCCAAAGCCTTTTGGGAAGGGTGACGGCCACCAACGTACTCAAGTCCAACCTTCTTTCCATTAAAGCCCGCGCCGGAAACGCCCAAGACGCCGCCGATTTGGCCAATGCCTGGGCCAAGGCCTTCATCGAAACCAACCTGGACTTGTCTCATAAGGGCGCCGAGTCCAAGCGGATATTCCTGGAAGAACAGGTCAAGCAAATCAAACAGCACCTGGAGAACCCCGACCTGCGCCTGAACGACGAGTCCAAGGCCGACGAGGTCATGTATACCCAGCTCCTGGCCGACCTCCAACAGGCCCGCCTAGCCGAGACTGTGGACGACACGGGCATTGTGGTGGTGGACAGCGCCCAGAAGCCGCTCGCGCCCATCAGCCCGCGCAAGACCCGAAGCCTTTTGTTGGCCCTGCTTTTGGCCCTCGCCGCCGGAATTCAAGCTGCCTTCCTTCTGGAAAAATTTCAGGACCGTGTGAAGAGTGAGGATGTTTTAAAAAGGGTCTCGGGCCTTCCCAACTACGCGGTGGTGCCGGATTTCCGGGATGATTATCCCGAAGGATTGAGCAAGCCCGACTATTCGCAAAGATTCAGCCCTAAGTTCCTCATTCATAATCCCGTCTTCGAGCATGCCTTCTACCGGGAAAGTTTCAAGGTTCTTCGCACCAACCTCACCTTCGCCCTGGCGGACAAACCCCTCCAGGTGATCGCCGTTCTTTCGCCCGGCCCGGAGGAGGGAAAGACGCTCGTCAATTCCAACCTGGCTATTTCCCTGGCCCAAGGTGGCAAGAAGGTCCTGTTAGTGGATACGGATTTCCGAAAATCCTCCGTGCGCAAATCTTTTGGCCTGGAAAATGGAATGGAAACAGGCCTGCCCCTGGCTTTGACCGGACAAAAGCCCTGGAAAGAACTGGTTCGGCCTTCCGGTGTGGAAAACCTGGACCTTTTGCCCAACACGGTCACTCCTCCCAATCCGGCGGAACTTTTGGGAAGCGCCGCCCTAAAAAAACTCATTGGGGAAATGAAGACCCAATACGACTTCGTGGTTTTCGACGGCGCGCCGATCCTCGCGGTCACGGACTCGGTGGTGCTTTCCACCCACCTGGACGGGGTGGTACTGCTGGCTTGCTTCGACCAAACCCGTTCCTCGGCCATCGGACACGCGCTGGAACATCTACACCGGGTCGGGGCCAACGTGGTTGGAACGGTACTCAATTATGTTCCCGTGAAAAAGGGCCTTTATGGTTATGGCTACGGTTATGGATACAATTACGGCTACGGAAAATATCACGACGCCGAGCTGGCCGGGAAAAACTCCAAAAAGTGACGGGTCAAGAATCATGACCGCCTTAACTGAAAAAAAAATCAATGAAATGACGGCCGTTCTTGTTCGGAAAGCCCATCCGGAAAAGATTATTCTTTTCGGTTCTCAGGCCCGACGCACGGCAGGCCCAACCTCGGATGTCGATTTTGTCGTCGTCGAGAAGAAACCCTTCGGCCCGGACCATAGCCGCCGGCAGGAAATGGTCCGGTTATGGAAGACCCTCTCCCGTTTTGATTTTCCAACGGACATACTCGTCTATTCGCAGGAAGAATTTGAGTATTGGTCCGAGTCCATCAACCACGTGGTAGGACGGGCCGTCCGGGAAGGCCGGATTCTTTATGAGCGACGCTAGAGCCGCCCGGGAGCTAATCGCGCGGGCCTTGGTGGATTTGGAGGCCTTAAGGGAGTTGGTTGAAAATCGCCGAATTGCCGATGAAATATTTGGTTTTCTCGCCCAACAGGCCGCCGAGAAAGCCCTGAAGGCTTGGCTGGCCCTTCTGGGGAAACAATATCCCATCACCCATAACCTGGACCAACTTTTACGGGAGTTGAGGGGTTTGGGAATCAAAATTTCCGCCTATGGCGAACTCAGCGGGTTGAACCCTTATGCCGTCCAGTTCCGCTATGAAACCATGGATTCGTCCGAGCCCGATTTGGACCGTAAAAGCACCTTGAAAGTCATCGGCAACTTGGTGGAAAAGGTCGACGCGCTGATAAAGGACGAGCCTGAAAGGGGGACCGCCCTCCTTGAATCCCCAGCTTCCTATCGAATCCGCAAGCCCAAAAGTAAAAGAAAAAAAGTCTGAAAAATTTACGATGAAGCATTTCCATCAAAACTTTCCGGGTAAAGTTTCCTATATGAGTAAAGATTACCCGCTTCACATCTTCCGGTCTTGCGGTTTTCCCACATTTACCGTCCGTTAGGTATGATGGGATTGGCATAACTGTTGCTTTTATACTTATACTCAACCCGTCGGCTGAACCAGACGGGGTTTTGTTTGCCTAAGGATTTGTTAAATGGATTTTCAACCTTATCTTTTTTTCTTCCTGAGCGGCCTAACGGCCTGCCTTTTTCTGACCCCCCTCTTTATCCGCATCGCCCCCCGCCTGGGTCTCTTGGACCATCCGGCCCACCGTAAAACCCACGCCAAGGCCATTCCGAAATCCGGAGGATTGGCCCTGGTGGCTTCCGTCCTCCTGGCCTCGGCCTTTAGCATCAAACTCTTCGGACGCTCGATGGGTTACGACGAAATCAGCACCATCAAGAGCGCCTTTATCCTGGGCATCACCTTCGCGGCCGCTTCCATCGGCCTGATGGATGACCTTTTCGAAATGAAGCCCCTTCAAAAGCTTCTTCTCCAGGCCCTCGTGATGGGTTGTTTCGTCTTCCTGGGGTTCCGCTTTGAAATCCTCCACCTGCCGGGCCTCAAGCCTTTTGGCCTTTCCTTCCTGGACGTTTCCCTCACGATCTTTTGGATGTTGGCCGTCCTCAACGGATTCAATTTCATGGACGGCATCGACGGACTGGCGGGTTCGGTGACGGCGGTGATCCTGCTGGGAATCGGCGGGGCCGAATTTCTGTCCACCGGCCACGGGCCGGGGGGTATCTGGCTGACCACTTTGGGCGCCACTACCGCCTTTCTCTTTTACAACCGGCAACCCGCCAAAATTTTCCTGGGGGACACCGGGTCGATCGCCCTGGGCACTTTCATCACCGCCACCCTGGTGGCCCTGGGCAGTTCCCGGCCGGGCTTTCTGGACTTCCGGCTTTTCAGCCACAATGCCCAGGCCGAGCCCATCCATTACCAATTGCTCACGGTGACCCTCCTGGTCGGGTACCCCGCGCTGGAAGCCGCCCTCTCCACCTTCCGCCGGGCCTTCAAGCGCTATTCGATGGGAAGGTCCATGGGATCCGCCGAGAGGGAGCATATCCACCACGTCCTGCTGAAGGCCGGATGGTCGGTGAACCAAATCTGCCTGACCGCCGCCGCCATCCAATTGACGCTGAGCGGGGCCGGGCTGTTGGTCATGGCCCACAAGAACGGTTTGGTGCTTTGGCTTCTCGTGCCTCTTTTCATCCTGGCGGCCTTCTTCGGCCCCAAACTCGGTTTCTTCAATTTCCTCCAGATGTCTTCCCGGCAAAGGCCCAATTTCCGGGTGGCCAACTATTTCATTTCCATGCAGAAGGTGAAACTGGAACTAGCCAACAGCCGGGAGGATGTCCTGGCCCTCGTCAGCCAGACCTCCCAGGAATTCGGGGTCAAAAGCTGCCGGCTGATCATCAAGCCCGACGAGAATGGCCTGGGCGGCACCGATTATTTCCACGAATGGGACATGGCCAAGCCCTCGGAGTTTTTGGGATTCATCCACGAGGCCAAGGGACCTGCGAAATCTTTTTCCGACCACTACAAGCTTTCGGGAGGGAAGGGAGGGGCCCATTGGGTCTTTGAACCCCAGGCCCAGGAGGAAGATCTGGACGTGGAGTACCACGTGCTGGTCAGCGATTTCATGAGGCAGGCCCTGGAAACCGCCCTGCGTCTGGGGTCCCATCAGGCCACTTTAGAGATTCCCCATGTCGCCCCCGCGGCCCATGAAACGGTCAGTAGCCATATCCTTCGGCGGGCCCCCAAGTCCCTTAGTTGAGACCGGAAGCAGACCCGGCCAAAAGTTTCATTTACCTCCCTTTTGCCCACGGCTTATCCCCTTGGGCTGCGAGGGTGAACCGTTGGCTTCAGGTATCCCCTGACGGAATCCCATCGAGGCAACTCTTATCCCACTTCAGCCTTCGTTGATTCGCCCAAAACGTCCTGTTAAACTATCTCCGGATAAGGAGATGGTACCGTGGGACTCAATTCCAAAATCCGGGTTCAACCGGAAAAGATCGAAGACTTTTGCAGGCGCTATCACGTCCGCAAACTATCCTTCTTCGGATCGGTCCTCGGCAAAAATTTCCGTCCGGACAGCGATATCGACACGCTCATCGAGTTTGAAACAGGCAAGGGTGCGGGTTTCCTCGGACTAGCCCATATGGAAGGCGAATTGTCCGGGATTATGGGAGGACGCCGGGTGGACCTCCGAACACCCGGGGAATTGAGCCCTTATTTCAGGGACGAAGTGCTTTCCTCCGCCGTCGTTCAATATGCGAAATCCTGACTTCGTCCGCATCCGGCATATGCTGGATGCCTGCCGTGAAGCCCTTGGGTTCGCCAGGGGAAAGTCGCGGTCCGATTTGGACAAGGATCGAATGCTTGTTCTTTCGCTGGTGAAAGAAGTGGAGATCATCGGTGAAGCGGCCTCTAAAGTTTCCCCTGAAATAAAATCTATTTATCCTGGAATACCCTGGTCCGATATGGCCTTCATGCGGAACCGCCTGATTCATGCTTACTTTGACGTGGATTTAGATGTGGTTTGGGAAACTCTCCAAAAGGATTTGCCAGATTTAATGCGAAAGCTCGAGGATATCAATCCTTCCAGCCTCCAAGAAACCCCCGCCCCTTACGGCGCCCAGAAGACGAAGGCGAAAACCTCCCGAGTCAAGGGCTTGAAGACCCGGCGGAAAAAAGGGAAGTGACCGGCCGTATCCGTAACTCCTAACTTCTCACTCCTCATTCCTAACTTACTGATGTGAGGCATTGATGGCCGAAAGATATTCCAAGAGAATGCGGGGGTCAATTTAAAAGCGACACAAAAAAGGATTTTGCTTTAACCATGAGAAACCATAGCCTAAAAAATAGCCGGTCTGATGGTTTTGAGGATTGGATTGGCTTAAAAGGGAAGTGAGTTAGAAACTCTTTATTTTAAAACTCAAAACAGAAATGTTTGAGAATGGCTTGCCTGAGTAAAATCGAGATCAAATAGGCGAAAGGTCAAATAGTGAATAAGGGTCAACAAGTAAATGGTTAATGGCCGTTCAACCCCCCTAACAGAAAAAATTAAATCTGAACGTTTTCGCCGTCTTTCAAAAGAGGGTTTCTGGATTGTTTTAGGTCAAGCCATGGCCGCTGTCGGTTCGTTAGTAGGCGTGCGGATACTGACGGGATTTCTGAATCCCGCGGCGTATGGCCAACTTGCTCTGGGGATGACTATAGCCACACTTATTAGTCAAACAATTCTCGGACCCTTGGCAAATGGTGTAACACGGTTCTATGCACCTGCGGTGGAAAGGGGAGATCTCGGCGGTTATTTAAAAGCGGCTCGACGGCTTTTGATTTGGGCTATAGGTGTCATCATTTTCATAATTCCGTTTGCAATCGTAGGACTGTTGTTAGCGGGTCAGGCCAAATGGATTAATATTGTAATCGGTGCATTCTTCTTCTCTGTTTTGAGTGGGTCGAATTCAATCTTTACTGGTATTCAGAATGCGGCTCGCCAACGATCTATTGTAGCCTTTCATCAGGGTTTGCAACCTTGGATGCAATATCTGGTTGCGGCTGGCTTGTTAGTTTGGTTAGGTTCCACTAGCACCATCGCAATGATTGGCTATGCCCTAGCCATTCTTCTTATGAATGGCTCTCAATATTTATTCTTTCGCAAGGTTATCTCTTCTCGTGTAATTGGGGAAATTAAAGAAAAAGAATGGCACGAAAAAATTTTAAATTATTCCTGGCCATTTGCGACCTGGGGTGTTTTTACCTGGGCCCAACTTGCTTCTGACCGTTGGGCCTTGGGATGGTTTTCAACGATGCAAGAGTTGGGTTTGTACGCAGTTCTTTATCAGATGGGATACTATCCGATCTCTATGGCCACTGGGATGGCCGTTCAACTCTTGGCACCTATTTATTACCAGCGGGCGGGGGATGCTAGCGACAGCCGACGCAATGCCAACGTGAGTAGTTTTAGTTGGCGTCTAACAGTATTGTTCCTGGGAGTAACTAGCATAGCTTTCTTGGCAGCGCTTTTATTTCATGAACAGATATATGAAGTTTTTGTAGCCAAGCAGTTTAGAACCGTATCGTTTTTATTGCCGTGGATGATGTTAGCAAGTGGAGTATTCGCCGCAGGACAAACTATTGCTCTTAATTTAATGAGCCAAATGAAAACGCATAAAATGATGGTCTCAAAAATCACTACGTCACTTTTGGGTGTTGCGTTCAACGTCGCAGGTGCTTACAGGTATGGTATTAAGGGTGTCGTTTTTGCAAATATATTATTTTCCTTAGTTTATTTTCTTTGGATGGTTGTTCTGTCTAAGAAAGACCATTTAAATATTGGGCGAGAAAAATAAAAAAGGTGTAAACAATGAAACGAATCTTAAAAAAAATCTATTGGGTTCTCAGTGCACAATTTGGAATTGATCCGAGGAAAATGTTCAGTTTTCTGAGAGGCATTCCAAGGTATATGTTTGATTTGTTCCGTTTTAACGCCAAATATAATGGAAGACTTGATTTAGTTCCTTGCCTTAATGATTGGTACGAAGAAGGAGGAACTACAAAGGACGAATATTTCTTGCAAGATTTGTTGATTGCCAAAAAAATATTTGAGTCTAAACCGAAAAAACATGTTGATGTTGGTTCTCGGGTGGACGGCTTTGTTGCCCATGTCGCCAGTTTTCGGGATATTGAGGTTTTTGACGTTAGGCCAGTTACAACGCAGATACCAGGTATAACATTTAAACAAGCCGATCTTATGAAGCCGATAGAAGGGCTTGTTGGTTATTGTGACTCACTTTCCTGCCTACATGCGTTGGAACACTTTGGATTAGGGCGCTATGGTGATCCAATTGATCCTAAAGGGTATGAATGCGGATTTGCTAATATGGCAAATTTATTGAGGAAAGGTGGCGTCTTCTACCTATCCGTTCCTATCGGCATTGGCCGAGTCGAATTCAACGCAAATCGTGTTTTGGATCCTAGGGAAGTTATCAATTTAGCCATAAAAAATAACCTTCGCTTATCAGGTTTTACGGTAATAAGGCAAGGAGGCAAGGTGGAATTGTTTGATCTTGAAGATTTACAACTCGATCTTCTTGCAGGCAAAAACTATGCCCTAGGAATTTTTACTTTTGAAAGAATTTCGTAGTTCAAAAAGGTTATGCAATAAATGTTTTACAGAAATATTAATGAAGAAAACCGTCAAATATGGCTGAAGAAAACTCTTTCATTGATTCCCCAAGGTTCCCGCATTCTTGATGCCGGGGCTGGAGAATTACGTAATAAATCTTTATGTAACCATCTTACTTATATTTCCCAAGATTTTTGCCAATATGACGGAAGCGGCGACGGTAAAGGGTTGCAAACAACCAATTGGGACACTAGCCGGATCGATTTAGTTTGTGACATCACTGCTATTCCGGAAACAGACGGTTCTTTTGATTTCATCCTTTGTAGTGAAGTTCTAGAACACGTTCCCGAACCAACAAAGGCACTGGCCGAATTTGCACGATTATTAAAACCTGGAGGGAAATTAATTTTAACTGCGCCTTTTTCCTCACTGGTGCATTTTGCTCCTTACCACTATTGCACCGGGTTCAGCCGGTACTGGTATGAATATCACCTTACCAAGTATTGTTTCAGGATAGAGGAGATGACTTCTAATGGGGATTGGTTTTCCTATTGCCATCAGGAATTGATGCGTTTGGGTAATATGGCGCGACAATATGGTGATTGGAGTTGGCCGATGGCCTATCTGCTTGAAATTATTGGTGCTTTATATTTTAAAATTCGGAACAGGTCTATAAAAGCTGATGACCTGGCATGTTTTGGATGGCAGTGCGTGGCTGTGAAAAATCTGATAGAGCCTAAAGCATAAGGGAAAATTCGGAGAAAAATGATAACAGTTAAACTTATGGGTGGACTTGGGAATCAAATGTTCCAATATGCCTTAGCAAAAAACATAGCCATTAGAAACAAAACTAATTTAGTGTTCGATCTAACATTTTTAAATCTTAGACAGGCAAAGGCCAATTATGTGTATAGGAATTATGACCTCGATGTTTTTAACATAGAGGAAAATTCAACTTTTTTATCAAGAAACCCAAAGGTTTTTCAAAATTCGACCTATTTATTTCAGACTTTAATCAATAAGTTAAACAAAAAAATAAATAAAAAAAATTTCATAGAGGAACTAAAGCCGTATGAATATGACTTCGAGGTTCTGAATTCCCCGAATGGGAGCTACCTAGTCGGATATTGGCAAAATGAAAAATATTTTTACGATATAAAAGAAATTATTAAAGATGAATTCTCGTCCTTTCGATATCCGCTATCGGAAAAAGCCGAGGAACTGTCTCGGGTAATTAACGGGGAAAATTCCATATGTTTAAATTTTAGAAGGACCGACTATATAACAAGCCAGGAAGCTAAAAAATTTCATGGGAGTATTGAAAATGATTTTTATGATTTGGCCTTGGAAATTATAAGGAAAAAAATCAATGATCCCCGTCTTTTTGTATTCTCCGATGATATAGATTGGTGCAAGAATAATTTCAAAAGTTCTTTGCCCACAACCTTTGTTGATGGGGTTTATGTTGGCAAAAAATACTCTGATTATTTTAGGCTCATGCGTGCCTGTAAACATTATGTGATTCCAAACAGTACTTTCGCGTGGTGGGCAGCCTGGCTTAACTCGTCTAAAGATAAAATAGTAATTGCTCCCAAAAGATGGGTGGCAAGCGAAAAAATAAATTCTGATGATTTTGTTCCAAAGAACTGGATTAGGGTTTGAAAAAATGACGTCTTAAACCAAATGAATTAATGGGGATTTAAAAAATGAGCCAGCCTCGAGTTACTGTCCTTATGTCCTGCTATAACGCGGAGAAATGGTTGCGGGATGCAATTGAAAGTGTATTATTCCAAACCTTTACTGATTTCGAGTTTGTTATAGTAAATGACGGGTCACGGGATAGCACACTAAAAATCATTCGGTCTTATGCCTCTAAGGATTCTCGAATTGTTGTGGTGAACAAAAAAAATACCGGTTTAGCGGACTCACTCAACCGTGGGATTCACATTGCGAGAGGTCAATGGATTGCTAGGCTTGACGCAGATGACTTGTGTGAACCGGGACGTTTAGAAAAGCAATTTAATTATGTTTTAGAGAATCCTGCCATAAATTTGTTGGGCACTGGTTCTCGGGAAATCGATGCCGCTGGCCTACCCATCAAAATTCATCATTATCCAAAGACACATGAAAGACTTGTAAAGCGATTAGAAAGGCACGGCGCGTTTTTTCCGCATTCATCCGCCTTTTATTCAGCGAAACTTGCCCGAAGTATTGGTGGTTATCGTAGTTGCATCACGCGAGCTGAAGATAAAGACTTTTTTTTGCGCCTTTCGGAGCGCGGGGAACTGACTTGCCTTCCAGATCAATTAGTCCGAATTCGAAAACACCAGTCGCAAATTTCCAATGATGATGGGGGACGGCGACAATTAATTGATTCGTGGGCTGCGTCTATAAGCTACTTTCTTCGACGTTATGGTGTCACGGATCCCACAAGTGTTGGTGAAAAAAATAACCTTGATCAATATTTCAATTGGATAGAAAAGCGATTAAATATGATAGGAGCTTTCGAACGCCGAAAATTTTGGAAAGATGCCCGAACTGCTTACCTGGCGCAACCAAATTTGCTTTTGGGTATATTACAATTTGGAGCCCGGGTATCTCGATCCGGGTTTATTTATCAACTTTTAGCCGAAAGGTTGACTGGTTCCAGTTTGCCTAGGAAATTAGCCGTAGAATGGGCTAAAAGGTCGAATCCTTATTTCTTGCCGCCGAAAAATGGAACACACAAGATTACGATAAAACCGAACTTTTTCATTGTCGGCGCACCAAAATCCGGTACGACTTCATTGAGTGAATATTTAAAGGAAAATTCCCATATTTACTTCAGCCCCGTAAAAGAGCCACATTATTTTGATTTTGACGCTTCTGTTAAAATCAGAACCAATTTCGAAACCTATTTATCTCTGTTTTATAAAGCCGACCCGAAAATACACAAAGCCATCGGCGAAGGTTCGACTGGTTATTTATTTTCGAAATGCGCCATTCCTGAAATCCTAAAATTTAATCCGGATGCCAAATTCATTGTTATGTTGCGAAATCCGGTTGATTTAGTCCAAGCCTGGCACGGTGAGATGTTTTATGAGGGATTAGAGAACATTTCAGACTTTGAAAAAGCTTGGTTGGCTCAAGAACAAAGAAAAAAAGGAGAAAATATCCCCGCTTCTTGCTGGGATGTGAGCAAACTGATGTATTCCGAATGGGGAATGTTAGGGGATCAGGTTGAAAAATTATTTTCGTTTGTTAAAAAAAATAAAATAAAAATTATTATTTTTGATGACTTTGTTTCGGACACGAAAAAGGTTTATGAAGAAGTTTTGAAGTTCCTCGAGGTTCCCACTGATAACCGAAAAGACTTTCCGATTATTAATGAAAGAAAAAAGCTTATATTGCCTTGGTTACAGCCGGAATTAGCTTTTTTGGCAAATGTCGTCAGAGGTGTTCGGGCGAAGCTTGGCATTAAAATTGGGTACGGTTGGGGATTTTTACCCAAAATATTTTCACTCAATACCGAACCAGGGATTCGAAGAATCGTTGGCGAGGATTTTAAATCTGAATTGAACTCTTTTTATCTTAAAAATGTTGTGAAACTATCAAAACTGTTAAAGCGTGATCTTACTTATTGGGTTGCAACCCGCCGGTAATCTAATCAAACCGAAAATTAATGTTGTTGAAGCTCCAAATATGGGAGAATCGGACTTGGGGAATATTCAAAAGCTTTGAACGGTGTGACATGTTCGCTCATTTAATATCCAGTCTTTCTCGTATCGCCGGTGGCCTTTTTTATTCCGTTTCCGGTTTCGTAAAAAGCCAAAGAATTCTTGGGGCCGATGCCCAAGTTTGGGGGCTGGAAGATAAATACCTGAATCAGGATAGGCATCAATGGGGTGCAATCCCTTTGAACAACTTTCGAATTTTCGGGCCAAAGGCTATTGGTTATGCCCCTGGTTTTTTTTCTTCGTTGGATAATGCCGAACCCAAATTGACCCATTTGCACGGTATTTGGATGTATCCCTCAAGGGTTACTGAACTCTGGCAGCGAAAAACAGGGCGGCCGACAATTATTTCTCCCCATGGGATGCTTAATCCAATTTCCCTTCATTCTTCTGCTTGGAAAAAATGGCTGGCTTTGCGTTTTTATGAAAAACACAACTTGGAAAGATGCGCCTGTTTCCATGCTTTATCACATTTCGAAGCGGAATCTATTAAAGCTTTCAACTTGAAGCAGCCCATCGCCGTAATACCTAATGGCGTTGACCTTCCGGATATTTCCGCGAACGAAAAGGTAATTCGTGACTCCCGGCCTCGAACTTTACTTTTCTTGGGTCGTTTTCATTCCATCAAAAACCTTGATTCACTTATTCAAGCTTGGAAATCTTTGCCAGTGAGCCGTACTTCCGAGTGGCGCTTAATCATGGCAGGTTGGGGTGACGCAACTTATCAAAAAAGATTAAATGACCTTGCCGGCAAATCCGTGACTTTTATCGGGTCCCTTTATGGAGATGAAAAAATTAAAGCTTTCCAAGAGGCCTCTGCTTTCGTACTTCCGTCATTCAGTGAGGCTTCACCCATGGCTGTCTTAGAGGCTTGGTCTTATGGCCTTCCAGTACTCATGAGCAGGGAATGCAGATTATCAGAGGGTTTTTCAAAGGGTGCGGCCATTGAGACGGGATTAACTCCTAGTGAAATCTCAACCGCTCTTGAATGTTTCTTTCACATGGATGATTTGGAACGAGAAAAAATGGGGCTAAACGGAAGAGAATTGGTTAAAGAAAGATTTGCATGGCCGATTGTGGCTTCGAAAATGCTTAAAATTTACGACTGGATTTTGGGAAAAGGCCAAAAACCGGAATTCGTCATTGATTAGTCGAATTATAATATTCGTGAACCGTTTAAGTAACTTTAATATTAAGTATTACTATCCGTATTGTTTTGATTGGAAGAGGCTTGGATGAAACGGGAAATTTCTGAAGTTTCGTATGTTGACAAGATGCCGTTGGTAAATCGGTTGTTTCGGTTGGTTTGGAACACCGTTTGGATATTTTTATTTCGTCCCTCGCCCTCTTTTTTTTATTTTTGGCGGAATTTTCTTTTACGTCTTTTTGGCGCCCGAATTGGAAAAGGGGTTCATGTTTATCCTTCCGCAACAATTTGGGCGCCTTGGAATTTGGAAATGGCGGACGAAAGTTCCCTCGGCCCGCATGTAATTTGCTATTCCATGGATAAGATCACTATCGGACATAATGTTACTGTCAGCCAATTTGCACACTTATGCACGGGTACCCACGACATTCGCCATCAGAGCTTTTTATTGCTTACTAAATCAATCAAAATCGGGGCAAATGCTTGGATAGCGACGGATGCCTTTGTGGGTCCGGGGATTGAAATTGGGGAAGGGGCAGTTGTGGGTGCCAGAGCGGTAGTCGTTAAGAATGTCAAACCTTGGATGATTGTCGGAGGGAATCCGGCGAAAATTATCGGAAAACGAAGTTTGGTAAAACAAAATGTCTGACAGCGTAACAAACAGGTTTAAATGGGGAAATGCTTCTCTCACGTGCGCCCATTCCTATTTAATGCCGAAAGTTATTTCAATTCTTCAATCGTTTCCCGATGAAATGGAAAAAAAGATTTTTGATTTGGGATGTGGGAATGGGAGTGTGGATTTTGAGCTTGATCGCCTGGGTTGGAGAACGACAGGGATTGATTCAAGTGAAGAGGGGATTGAGAAATCCCGTAAAGCATATCCTCATCTCGATTTACACCTTGGGTCTGTTTATGACAGCTTGACTGAGCAATACGGCGAATATCCTGTTTGCTTAAGCTTGGAAGTGGTTGAACACCTCTTCGACCCTAAGTTGTTCGCGAAGAACTTATTTCGTCTTGTGCGACCGGGAGGTACCGCCATCCTTTCAACACCTTTTCACGGGTATTTCAAAAACTTGGCCATTTCTATAACAGGGAAATGGGATAAGCATTTCACGGCTTTATGGGATGGGGGGCATATAAAATTTTGGTCACCAAGCACCTTGAAATTGCTGTTAAAAGAAGTCGGTTTTAAAGATTTTAAATTCTATTACGTGGGGCGCATACCCGTCTTGGCAAAATCAATGATTGTTGTTGCAAAGCGTCCGATGTGATTTCTGTACTTATCATTACTTTTAATGAAGAAGTGAATATTAACGATTGTCTCGATTCGGTGGCTTGGTCCGACGATGTACTTGTTTTTGACTCCGGAAGCACTGACAAAACCATTGAGTTTGCAAAGTCGAAGGGCGCCAGGGTTTTAACCCGTCCATTTGATAACTATGGCTCACAACGTCAGGCGGCTTTAGAACAGGGCGCTTTCAAGTACCCCTGGCTTTTGGTTTTGGACGCGGATGAGAGGGTGGATCAGGAGTTGGTCGGAGAGTTAAAAGCCATTTCAATGGATTCAAATTGTGGTTTCGAGGGATTCTTAATCCGCAGAAAAGATCATTTTCTGGGTCGCTGGATTCCCCGATCAACCCGTTATCCCACCTGGTATCTTCATTTTTTTAAAGTTGCTAAAACTCGCTATGAAGTTCGCTCCGTGCACGAGCACCCCGTTGTGAAAGGAAGTGTTGGTAAGTTAAATGGGCATTTGCTTCACTTTTCATTCAATAAAGGCCTTCCGGAATGGCTAGAAAAGCACCGCCGGTATGCCAAGTTGGAGGCCAAAGAAGCGACCGCCATGCTGAAGAAACCCATTGATTGGAGTGGTTTACGGAGCAACGAACCAGGCAGGATTCAGAGAACTTTGAAAGCTTTATCTTATCGCTTTCCTTTTCGTGGCGTGGCCCGCTTTTTGTACTTGATGTTATTCTATTTTGCATTTTTGGACGGAATACCAGGTATCCGTTATAGCATTATGATCAGCCGGTACGAGAACTGGGTGCAAAAAGAGATGAGAGCTCTTCAGGAAAAATGATTGTGTAAGCATCATCCTTAACAGTTGACGAGGAAAACATTTGAAAGAAACATCATTGCCTTTAACACAATGGACATTGCCCGGAACACTTATCGTTTATGTTTTTTGTCGTTTTGAAAAGTCTTATTTTTTTTCTCACCAAATTTGGCAAGCGTTGTTCTACGGGGGGGTTTTATTTTCTTCGATGATTGTCTTTCAGTATTATTTTAAAAAGACAATCAGAATAAGAGAGGTAAACCTTAAGCCTCTCGGTTGGCTTTTTTATTTAATTTTTGTAAATATTGTTTGGCTTTTAAACGACGACAATATGGTTGGGTTTGCTGTTGGAAACATGCATTGTCTTTTATTGTTAATTACTTTGATTGGAACGTTTTCTTTTGGCAGTGATAATGGCATTTTAAATAAAAGACTTTATAAAATTACGCAAGTGGTGGTTTTGTTTCAGGTGTTTTTTCTTGTTACGAATGGATTATCTTTATCGAGTGGACTGCGTTTTTCCGGGGCGTTTTCTTCTTTGTGGGACGCTGTTAATCTAGAAATATTAAATGTTTTCTTGTTTTTTAATTCTGTTCGAGTTGGTATCCGTCCTAAAAAAATTGAAATAATAATATTAATTTGTTCCTTTTTTTTGATTTTCATCAGTGGGTCAAGGGCGGCTTTCGGAGTGGTCGTTTTATTGTCCTTGTTGAATTTGTATATTAAATTGAGTAGAAAAATAGGTTTAGTTTTAGCTTTCTTAACACTGGGAATCCTCGGCTTATTTATAGGATTTGAAAATCAATTTTCTTTGGCATTGGGTAAATTTTTAAATCCCAGTGATGAAAGAAAGTTGAGCGAATCGAGAGACATTCCCTGGGCGATGGGGTGGGAGAAATTTAAAGAAAGTCCATGGATTGGGCATGGTTTCTCATTTAAATATGGGGGTTATGGGTTAGAAGATAATCTTAAAATTGGCTACAGTTGGGAAAATGATCCACATAATTCTTATTTGGTAATGCTTGATGCAAGTGGAGCAATCGGTCTTTCATTATTTTGGTTATTAATGTTTACCATATGGAAATATCGTGGTGGTTGGAATGTAAATAAATCTGTCTTCGTTACCTGTCTTCTTTACGGATTATTTTGTAGTTACCTTGTATCGGCAGATATTTCGTTTTTTATCATGCTTAGTATGGTTTTTGTTCCTGGAAAAGTTCGCGGTTAGTTATCTGTTTTATGATTTATTATTTGCCCTTGAGTAATTAGAACCATGAAATTAAATAAATTTTTTTTTCTTTTAAAAGTGGCCGGGTGCTTTCTTATTCTGGTTTTTGCTGGGTTCTTTGGTGAGATTCTTTATTGTTTCTTCATTTTTTCGGAGATTGAGGCTCAACCGAAGGAAGGTTACGACCTTGTCTTGATGTACACCGGAACCAGCGATCTTAAAAAAACTGTGAACCTAGCCTTGTCGGGCCGTACCCCTCTTTTTGTGTCAGGCGCGGGTGAATCCGAATTGGCAATATCAAAGGCTCAAACTATTATGGGGAATTTTTCCGTCATCTATGATCCCCGTGCCCTCACCACCGACCAGAACGCCCGTTATACGGCCCCCTTTATCCGGAAGAAAGGCTGGCAACGTGTCCTGCTGGTGACCGGATGGGACCATTTGCCGCGCGCTCTCTTTCTGACCCGCTTTTACCTGATAGGGTCGGGTGTTACGGTGATCCCTTGCGCCAACGGCCCGGCGCCTAAAGACTGGTGGCGGTATCAACAGGCTTGGGTTCAGCTATTTAAATTTTGGGGAAGCTTGGGCCGAATCGTTTTGCATGAAGTTGGAATTGATAATTGGCCTCCTCCTGAATGGATGCCATAATAAATTTTTGGACGGGAGTGCCGGTTTTATTTATTGCGTTTTGCAGAGTATCTATGAATACATGATTCGGGTCAAAATGCGGGAATCGAGGCTTCGGAAGAAGGGGATTCCGGCTTGAAAATGAAAAGAAACCAATGAAATCCTTTAGGCTGACCGCTTATAAAGCGGTTGGAATGATCTTGGCCCTGGTTTTTGCCGCCTTTATGGCCGAGCTTCTTTATTTTTCGGGGGTCTATTCGGAACTGATGGTTCCACCGTCTAAAGATTATGACCTGGTCTTGTTGTATACCGGTACCAGCAACCGTAAAGAAGGTATTGACCTAGCATTGGCTGGCCACACACCCCTATTCGAATCTGGCGCGATTGAATTCGGACAAAATTTATTCGAAACCCAAAAAATAATGGGAACCCTGCCTTTCATTGACGACCCCCGCGCCCAAACTACCGACCAGAACGCGCGGTACACGGCCCCTTTCATCCGGGAGAAAGGTTATCATCGTGTCCTGCTCTTAACCGGCTGGGACCACCTTCCCCGCGCGCTTTTTTTGACCCGCTTTTACTTGATGGGATCTGGCGTTACCGTGATCCCCTACGCCAACCACCCGCCCCCCAAAGACTGGTGGCGTCACTCACGGGCCTGGATTCAGCTTTTCAAATTCTGGGGAAGCCTGGGCCGGATCGTTCTGCATGAGGTTGGAATAGATAACTGGCCTCCTCCTGAATGGATGCCTTAACAAAATTTTGGATGTTTTCAGAAATAGTTGGGGCAAGTATCCCGCATTTATTCTGATTGAATACAGCTTGATTCGCACGACTGTGTCATTTTTACCCAGATCATAAAAAAAATCGTCCTGATCGGTTTTATTTTTTGATCGGAATTCATACTGCCCATATAATTAGATATAATTTCAGGGTTGGAGTTTAATGATAAACTCCTGAATAAATCCTCGATTGTCTAAGGAAGAACGGGCCTTTCCCGTTCCACGAATTTGTGGTGATCGATTTGGAGTCAGAATGAAAACCCTCGTTCTCTACCAATATTACGCCCCGGATGATGTGATCGGCGCCCAGCAGTTCACGGGTTTGGCCGAGGGTTTGGCGGCGCGGGGGTATGAAGTGGAAACCTGGCCCTGCAACCGCAGCCGACATCTTCAACAAGATTCCTACACGCTTAAGCCGACCGAAATCAACGGCGTCACCGTAAGGCGGGTATGGCGGCCTGATTTCAACCAGGGCCGTTTCTTGGGGCGGATTGTGAACGCCCTTTGGATGGAGGCGGCCTGGGCCCTTCGCGCCCTCTTCGCGCGAAAAGCCCCCGACACCGTCATCATTGGGGCCGACCCGATTTTCGGGCTCTTGCTGGTTCCTTTTTTCAAGCTTCGCTGGCCCCGAACCAAGATCGCCCATTGGTGCTTCGACCTTTACCCTGAATATCCCATCGCGGAAGGGATGGTCAAGGAAAAGGGGTTCTTGGTGCGGGTTTTAAGAGTTCTCTTGAGGCCCGCTTACGCCAAATGCGACCTCATCGCCAATCTGGGTTCCTGCATGAAGGAAAAGTTATCCCTTTATCCCATCAGCCACTCGGCTACTTTGACCCCCTGGGCCCAGGAAGAACCGCCCCAGCCGCTTCCGTTCGACACCCAAGAAAGGGTGGAGCTGTTCGGGGATTCGCCCTTGGGCATCCTCTACTCCGGCAACCTGAGCCATCCCCACCGTTTCGACCTCACCTTGGAGCTGGCCCGGAAAATGGGGAACTCCGCCGTTTTCGCCTTCAGCGTCCGGGGAAACCGGGTGAGCGATCTAAAGGCCGCCTTGAAACCGGGGGATACCAATATTCGTTTTACGGAATTTGCGTCCCAAGAAAAACTGGCGGTAAGGCTTTCAGCGCCGGATGTGCACCTAGTCTCTTTGAAATCCTCCTACATGGGCGTGGCGGTACCTTCCAAGTTTTTCGGGGCGCTGGCCGTCGGCAGGCCTATCCTCTTTGAGGGGGACGAGGATTCTTCCATCGCCCGATGGATCAGGGAATATGAGCTGGGTTGGGTTCTCAATTCGGGCAACCTCGAGGAAATGGTTTCGGAGTTGGAAAAATTTTCCAGCTGTCCCACGAGAAAAGCGGCGGTATTCAAGCATTGCCATCAGGTTTACCAGGAACGTTTCACCAAAAAGACAGTGGTGGATATTTGGGAAAGAGAATTAAACGGCCTGTTGGCGTCCTGAAATAATCCAATCATGATGGTTCATGCGTTTTGTTGTTTGTCCGGTATGGTTGATTCTCAAAAGACCCCTTAGAAAATCCGCTTTCCCCATTGGAATTTGGCAAAATGGGGTTTACCCATTCGGGGTCAAATTGATTCGGGCATTCCTTCCTGCTAAACTAGTTTTCCAAAATCAAGGAGAGAACCTTTGTCCAAGGCTATGAAAAAAGAGGAAGCCCACAAACTCATCGATCAAATGCCGGCGAACGCCACATGGGATGATTTGATGCATGAGATTTACGTTCGCGAAGCCGTTGAACGGGGGTTGGCCGACAGCGAAGCCGGACTGACAAAGGACGTGGCGGAGGTTCGGGCGAAATACGGCCTTTCGGGATGAATGTCCGCTGGACGCGTACGGCCGAAGGCCATCTCGACGCTATTCATGCCCATATTGCCCGCGATTCTAATGAGTATGCCCAAAGAATGGTCGACCGGCTTACCACCAAGTCACGCCAAATAGCTGAATTTCCCGCCTCGGGCCGTAAAGTTCCTGAATTTGCGGCCGATCAAATCCGTGAAGTCATTGAAGGGTCTTTTCGTATCATCTATCAGATCAAGACGGATCAGATAGACATTTTGGCGGTGGTTCATGGCGCTATGGATATCAACTTATGAAAGGCATTAAAATCAAATGAGTAAATTAAGAAAGGCCTTTATCACCGGTGTTACCGGCCAGGACGGTTCTTGGTTGGCGGATTTTCTTCTGGAAAAGGGCTACGAAGTCCATGGGATGGTCCGCCGTTCCTCTTCCTTTAACACCGCCCGGGTGGACCATATTTACCAGGACCCCCATGAGAAGGGCCGCCGGTTTTTCCTCCATTATGGGGACTTGACCGATTCCTCAGGGCTTTTCAAGCTTCTGCATGAAATCAAACCCGACGAAATCTACAACCTGGGGGCGCAAAGCCACGTCCGGGTTTCCTTCGACCAGCCCGAATATACGGGAGAAGCCACCGGGGTCGGTACCATCAAACTGTTGGAAGCCATGCGCTCGGCCTGTCCCAAGGCCCGGTTTTACCAGGCCAGCAGTTCGGAGCTTTACGGCGGCTTGGATTGCCCCAAGAAAGGCTATAACGAAAACAGCCCCTTTTATCCCCGCAGTCCCTATGGGGTCGCCAAGATTTACTCTTTTTGGGCTGCCAAAAACTACCGGGAAGCCTATGGGCTTCACATTTCCAACGGCATCCTTTTCAATCATGAAAGCGAGCGCCGGGGCGAAACCTTCGTGACCCGCAAGGTCACCCGGGCGGTGGGTCGTATTAAGGTGGGTTTGCAAAAGGACCTGTTTCTCGGGAACTTGGAGGCCAAGAGGGACTGGGGCGACGCCAAGGAATTCGTGCGGGCCATGTGGCTGATGCTGCAAAAACCCAAGGCCGATGATTACGTGGTGGCCACGGGGGAGAGCCATTCGATCAAGGAACTATTGGAAGTGTCTTTCGATCGCGTGGGACTTTCCTGGAAGAAGTTCGTCAAATTCGATTCCCGCTATTTGCGCCCGACGGAAGTGGATTTCTTGAAAGGGGACTCCTCCAAGGCCCGGCGGGTTCTGGGTTGGAAAAACGAGACCTCCTTCGAGGGCTTGATCCAGCGCATGGTGGACCACGACCTGGAATTGGCCCATCGGGAAAAGAAGCGGGATTCCTAATCCCGGCTTTTCCAAGGCGGGATTCTGTCGCTTGACCGGACGAACTCAAGAGGTCATCATAAGGTCATGAAACA
Organism: uncultured Pseudomonadota bacterium; assembly: GCA_963836235.1. Lineage (GTDB taxonomy): Bacteria > Oederibacteriota > Muellerivitia > Muellerivitales > Muellerivitaceae > CAWJKT01. Next base: position 470,738 of record CAWIIP010000004.1, read on the forward strand.
CAGTAAGAAATCATCGGTTCAAATGGCGGACTTTAAGGCGCATTTGAGCCGCTATATGCGGGATGTCCGGCATGGGCTCCGCCTTACCCTCCTTGACCGGCACATGCCGGTGGCGTTGGTGGTGCCCTATTCCGGGAACGCGGGCAAACTGACCGTGCGTCCGGCGCTTCGTTCTCCCGGCGAGGTCAAACTGCCGGCTCCGATGAAGAAAAAGGTGGATGTGGTCCGCTACGCCGCGGAAGAACGCCAGCGTTACCGTTGAACGCCTAGGGGTCGGCCTTCTCGTGGCGTAATAGTGTCCATGATTGAGTTTTCTCAAGGCCTATTGCCCGGTGTCAGCGGGGAAGATATACTAAAATCATGACACTAAAAGCCCTTGAAAAAGCCGTTCGGAAACTCAAACCCGAGCAACAACGTAAATTCCTGAGGGATCTTCCTGCCATCATCCGTCTGCCCCACGACGACATGGCCCGCTTAAAGGCCGCCGAAAAATCATTCGCTTTTTGGGATAACCCCCAAGACGCTGTTTATGACCGCCTTTAAGCGCGGGGATATCGTCCTTGTGGCTTTCCCATTTACGGATTTGACTACAGCAAAAATGCGTCCAGCATTGGTGATTTCCGCTGATTCATTCCAGCGATCGGGTATGGATGTTGTTTTAATTGGTATTACCTCCCAAATTCCGAAAAAAATCCCTTCAACCGATTATCCGTTATCTCCTGAGGACCAACGGCAAGGAGGGCTTCCTAAACCATCCCTTGTCCGGTTGGGAAAAATTGTTACTTTGGACCAAAGGCTGATACGGAAAAAACTCGGGCATGTTTCGGCGGAAACTTTGAACCGACTGATCCTGGATTTACACAAACTACTGAGCTGAATGTTCTGGATTTATCATCTCAAGGAGAATTTATTAAAATGAAGATTTTCATCGCGGGGCATAGGGGCATGGTGGGGTCGGCCCTGGTGCGACGGTTCCAGGACGAAAAGGGTGTGGAGTTGCTTTTGCGGGACCGTTCACAACTGGACCTTCGCGACCCAAAGCAGGTCTTCGATTTTTACCAAAAGGAAAAACCCGATACCGTCATCGTGGCCGCCGCCAAGGTGGGCGGGATCATGGCCAATAACACTTATCCCGCCGAGTTCCTTTACCAAAACCTGGCCATCGCGGTAAACAGCATCGAAGGGGCTTACCAGGCTGGGGTGAAGCGGCTTTTGTTTTTGGGGAGTTCCTGCATCTATCCCAAACTGGCGCCCCAGCCCATGCCGGAGGATTGCCTTTTAACCGGCCCCCTGGAACCCACCAATGAAGCCTACGCGGTGGCCAAGATCGCCGGCCTCAAGCTTTGCCAATATTACCGGAAGCAATATGGCGTCCTATTCCATTCGGCCATGCCCACCAATCTCTATGGCCCCGGGGACAATTACGACCTTAAAAACTCCCACGTTTTGCCGGCCCTGATCCGGCGGTTCCACGAGGCCTGGGAAACGAAGGCGCCCCTAGTGACTTTGTGGGGAACGGGGAGCCCGAAACGCGAATTCCTGCACGTGGACGACCTGGCGGACGCCTGCGCCTTTCTCCTCAAGCTGGAAAATCCCCCGGATTGGGCCAATGTGGGGACGGGCGTGGACGCGACCATTCAATCCCTTGCGCACTTGATCGCTCAAATGTCGGATTATGAGGGAAAGGTCGAGTGGGACTCCTCCAAGCCCGATGGAACGCCCCGGAAACTGCTGGATGTTTCCCGGCTGGCCCAATTGGGATGGAAAGCCAAGATCAGCCTTGAAGATGGCATCAAGCAGACCTACCGGGATTACCTGGAAGAAAAAGCCACGGGCAAAATCCGGGAATGATGCGGTTTAAAATCGAAAATTTTTTCTATTCAAATAAAGTTAAGGTTCGATTTAGATATCTATCCCTGAAACCGGTTTTTCTTTGGGTTGTCCTTTTCTTTTTTTATTCATGGGGCGGTTTTGCGCCTCTTCCTGCTTTTGCCGATGAAAGTCCCTGGACCTTTTTACCCCTGGAGCCCCAATTCGCCCCATTGATCGGCGATTACCAGGAACCCAATGTCAGTGTTATCCCCCATTTGAGCGAGCAGGCTTTTGAGGGGAATGTGGGCGGAACCGCCGAGCTCATCCGGTGGAAATCGGCGGAGGATATGCAATGGGGAGTGGGGGTTTTTGGCGGGGCTTTTTTTCTTTTTCAGGACGCGGGCCTTTCCACCTTACGAGTCGTTGATTGGACCAGCGGTTTTTATTTGAGCGAAAAAACCGGCCTCTTTTCTTTCCGCGCCGAGTTCCAGGATGAAAAGTCCGACCTGGGCGACGAGTATGAATATGTATCCACAAATGCCCTGCCTTCTTATGATTGGCATAACAACAATTTAACGGTGGCCTTTAATCCAACCGATCAATTTCGACTTTTCGCTGGCGGCGGGGCCAAGGTTTTTTGGGAAGTTTATGATCCAACCGAGAGCCTGGCTTTCGTTTTTGGCGGGGCCGAAGCTTATTCCAACCCTTTCCCTTTTTTAAGCCCTTTCTGCCGAGCTTATGGAACCTACTACCTCAAATACCAGGACCAAGACGGCGGTATCGTTGACCAAGAATTTCAATTGGGCCTGCAGTTTAAAGGCGACGCGGATCAGCGCCGGGCCTTGCGTTTGGCCGTCCTTTATTATCTAGGACATGCCGATTACGGGTTGTTTTCGGATCAACCCAATACCCACTATTTTGGTTTCGGGTTATTTATCGACCCGTGAAAGAAAAAACGATGGTTAAAATATTCCTGCTCCTCTTCACTTTCGGCTTTTACGCTGGCGCGTTTAGGTTTGCCATGGCCCAAGAAGGAAATTGGGCATTTTTGCCACCCTCTAATCTCTTCAAACCCTTGCTAGCCGATCCCCGCGAACCGAACAATAGCCTTGAGGTTTCGAGGGATACGACCCGGTATGACTTATCCTTGGGTGGCTCCATGGATCTCGTTCAATGGAATCTTGCCCAGGATAATCACTGGGGTGTGGGAATCATGGGGGCGGGTTATTTGTTGATCGCCCGGTATGATTGGGCGAGCTACCGTCTTGAGGACAGCGATTTGTGGTATGGCCTCTATATCTGCCAATCCTCCGGAAAGCTATCCAACCGATTCGAATACCAACATGGAAGCTCCCATTTGGGGGATTGGCTTTTTGGAACCGCCGGAACATCCTTTAGTATTTATGGGCAGACTTTTACGGAAGAACAAGCTTTCCCTTACGAGCGCGATTTAATTCAATGGACCGCTTCTTACCAGCCTTTTGATTTTTTGAGGGTTTGTGGCGGATTGGGTGATTGGCTTTACGCAACTCCCACGATTCAAGCCCTTTTCCCGCATTTAGAAGTTGAGGCTTTTTCAGGTTACAGTGAAATCATCGGAGTGTTTGTGCGTGCTTTTTTTGCCTATGACTTGAAAAGGGGAGACCTTATGAGCGGGATTACCGACCAAAACTTTAAATTGGGAATCCAAATGAAGCCATCAAAAGAAAGTCTTTCTGAACTTCATCTGGTCTTGGATTATTACAATGGGAATAGCGAATACGGACAGTTTTATTTGCAAAGGGATAATCATTTTGGAATTGAAATTTCATTTTTGCCTTGAAATACATTGGGATATCATTGTCATGCCCGTGGCTTGGATCGTGAGCAGGTCCAGAGGAATTTATGAAGTGTGATATTAAAATTCAACTTAACTCGAAGAACGATATTCGTTCAAACGCAGATGGGTTCCCTTTTTTTTCCACGTTCTTTGCAGTAAATTAGTTTTGAGGTCGAACCACCCTTTCCCGCGCGAAAATATAGGGAAAAGGCCCTATTTCCTTGCTTAAAAGGGCTAAACACAGTAATATTCATTAACTTTTCAAGGTTTTTAAAACTCCAGGCTTAAAGCTGAAAAATGAGAATGACCACACTACACCTTACACGTTTTCTGGCCCTTTTCTTGGCCTTTTCCATGGTTTTCACCCCTATCCTGCCCTTATGGGCCGCCGAGATGGATGATAGCCCGGCGAAGGCTAATCTTGATTACCCCCCCCTCCTCATTGGCCCGGGCGACATGCTTACCATTACGGTTGTAGGCTATCAAAACCATGGGGGAATGAGCGGGGCAACGGCTTTTACTAACAATAGCGTGGATCTCCCGACTGAATACTTGGTGGACAGCAACGGGGATATCCTTTTTCCCTTTATCGGGAAAGTGAGTCTTTTAGGGATTTCCCAAATCGATGCCAGCAATAAAATCATGAAAAAGTTATCCCAATTCCTTAAGTTTCCCCAGGTCACCGTCCTGATCAAGTCGACCAATAGTTATAACATCTCGGTTTTGGGCCAAGTTGCCCATCCTGGTGAATACTTGATCCGAGGGCAGGCTACTTTCCTTTCCTCCATCTCGGAGGCGGGGGGGCCGGTCGAAAACGCCGATTTGGGCGGTACGATCCTCATCCACAAAGGGAAAAAAACAAAATTGGACTTGGGCAAATATCTCTTAGACAAAAATTTTAATGGAGTGGATCCCTACGTCTATCCGGGCGATATCATTATGGTTCCCAAGAGCGGATGGCCTTCCGTCGCCGAATGGGCCGTGATCGCGGGCATCCTCTCCAGCGCTGTTATTGTTTTCACTTATGTTCATCCGCTCAATAATTCCAATAACAGCGGAAATTAAGAGAGAAATTCATGGCCTCGAATTCCCCTAACCCACAACCATCCCGAAGTCCCCGGGAAAACAAAACGATAGAAAATTCCGGGGAAATTAATTTCAGGGAAATATTCCGTGTCTTGACTCACCACCAAAAACTCATCCTTGGGTGCACCCTATTTTGTTTTTTAGCTGGGGTGCTCTACGCTTTTTTATTCCCAAAAACCTATGAGGCCTTTACCACAGTCAAGGTGCCACAGTCCACTGAAGCCACCCAAAACGCCCTCCGTGAAATGGCCGCCTTGTCACCCATGGGCGATGATTTAGAGACCTATCTACAATTGGCTCAGTCCAAGATCGTCGCGCAATATACCGTTGAAACCCTCGGCTTGAGATCAAATCCCGAGTTTAAGGATGTGAATGACCAGGGTTTGATCTATATGCTTATGGGTGAGGTGCGTGTTTTCGACAACAAAGAATCCAATATCCTTACTATTACGGCCGATACTCATGACCCCCAATCGGCTATGGATTTGGCCAATGCCTGGGCCCAAAATTTCATCCGGGTGAATTTGGAACTAAGCCGAAAAAGCGCCCAGACTAAGTACCAATTCATCGACGACCAACTCCAGGACATGAAGTCCAAATTGGAGGGGGATAAGGGCAATAAACAAAACTACCTGGACCCTTCCAATGAGGCCGAATCGGACCAGCTGGTTTATAAGATGCTGCTTCAACAGGATCAAGCCGCGAAAATCGAAGCCAAGGGAGAGGATCCCGGCATCGTCGTGGTGGACCAAGCCACCCTTCCAGAAATGGCAATTAAACCCAGGAAGAAATTGGGATTGGTTTTAGGGCTGATCATTGGCCTGCTCCTGGGCGTTCAATCCGCATTCCTGTTGGAAAAAATCCAAGACCGGGTCAAGTCCGAGGAGGACATCCAAAACGAAACGGGCTTGGTGCCTTTGGCACTTATTCCGAATTTTCGGATTAAAGAAGGAAAAACCCTTTTTTCGCCGGCCGAGAGGTTTTCGCCCAAGCATTTGATTGAAAACCGTGAATTCGACCATTCACCCTATCAGGAAAGCTTCAACATTTTTCGGACGAATTTGACTTTTTCCCAGGTCGATAAAAAACTTCAAGCGATTAGCGTTTTTTCGGCTAATCCAGAGGAAGGGAAGACCCTGGTCAATTCGGACTTGGCCTTGAGCCTTTCTCATACGGGTAAAAAAGTCCTCTTGATTGACGCGGACCTTCGGAAATCGTCTATCGGTATGATTTTCGGTATCAAGGTTCCATCAAATACGGGTTTGCCGATGTTGTTGGCGGGCAAAGGAAAAATCGCTGAAATGGCGGTGAAAAGCGAGTTTGAGAATCTTTGGCTGCTTCCTAACAATGTCATTCCCCCTAACCCCTCCGAACTTTTGGGATCTGAAGCCATGAAGCATTTGATTCAGGAATTGAAAAAGCAATATGATTATATTATCATCGACGGCGCCCCCATTTTGCCCGTGACCGATTCGGTGGTGCTCTCCACGGCTCTGGATGGGATGGTCCTGATGGCCCGCTATAACCAAACCCGCCGAACTGAAGTCAATCGCGCTTTGCGGCTTCTGAGGGCCGTCAACGCGCCGCTTTTAGGAACGATATTAAATTGCGTGGATATGAAAAGCAGTCAATATGGATACTATGGATATGGCTATGGATACGGAAGCGGTCCGACCAAAGGTGCTGACGACCCAACCGACACGAAGTTGGGTTGAACCGGAGGTAAGGAATGGATAGTTTGAAATTATCATTGCCTTTCCTATCGGCTTTGGTGGCGGGTTTTATCTTGACCCCGTTTTTCGCGAAGGCCGCGAAGAAATTCGGACTGATGGACAATCCGGGGCACCGTAAGACCCACGCGAAACCCGTGGCTTACCTCGGCGGGGTGGCTGTTTTCGCGGCTTTGTCCTTCACTCTCGGACTCTTTTGGCTCTTCAGGGTTCACTCCTTTTACCTCTCCCCCGAAAATGAAAAAATCTTTTTAATCTTTTCCGCCAGCTTCGGAGTTTTCTTGGTGGGGCTTTGGGACGACGTCCTCCATATCCGGCCCCGAGACAAAGTCATCGGTCAATTGGTATTTGCCAGCCTTTTCGTCACATTTGGTTACAGATTCGAAACCCTCCAAGTTCCCGGGTTCCACCCGGTGGATCTAGGTATGGTTTCGATACCCTTTACGGTTTTTTGGATTCTATCCGTCATCAATGCTTTCAACATGATTGACGGTTTAGACGGCTTGGCGAGCACCGTCACGGCGGGCAGCCTTTTCCTACTCGGCGCGTCTTCGGCCATGATTGGAAATAGTGGAATCCTGATTTTGAGTTTGGCCGCGATGGGTTCGGTTCTGGGCTTTCTGCGATATAACTGGTCTCCGGCTAGTATTTATTTGGGGGACGCCGGCTCCAACGGCCTGGGCATGCTGTTAGCGGCTTCCCTGGTGGCGCTCGGCCAAAACAACTGTTGGTTTCCGGGGTCTTCTATTCCAGTCAAAGGGTTTGGGCAGCCTTTCCCTTATCAGGTTTTCGTTGTTACCCTTCTCGTCTCCTACCCCGCTTTGGAAATTCTACTTTCTGTTTTCCGGCGTCTTTTAAAGGGAAGGCCCATTTCCCGGGGAGACAAGGGACATATTCACCACCGTCTCCTCAATTTAGGCTGGGCCAAGCAGGGAGCTTGTTTGGCCGCCTTGGGCGTCACCTTCCTGATGGGTAGCGTGCCGGTGGCCCTATTGGCCCACCAATATGGAAAGGCGACCTGGCTCTTGGCGGTTTCCAGCCTCTTCTTGGGGTTGGTTCTCTCCTTCCTTGGATTTTTAAATTTCTTGCTTCCCCACGTTGTGGCCCGCAATCGCCCCCATTTCCTGATCGCCAATAGCTTCATCGCGATGCAAAGAGGCAAGTTGGGTCTGGCGGGAAACCGGGAGGAAGTCCTGGCCCTTCTTAGCCAGACCTGCGCGGAGTTCGGGGTCCAGGGATTCAAAATCAACGTCAATTCCAACGGCCACGGCAACAGCCCCTGTCGTTACTCTTGGGAAAGGTCCCACGAGATGTCCCGGGAATATTTAAACTATCTTAAAACGGATATCGTGAAGGGGAATTTTGAGCATTTTAAGGAACAGCTGAGCTTGGAAGGGGGCAATTGCGACGCTTTTTGGATTTTCGAGCCCCACACCGAGGAAAGGGACCTTGATGTCGAATACCGGGTTCTAGTCAGCGAGTTTATGAAGGAAGCTATGGACCGTCTTTATGTTCTGAAAGGCAATAAAAGCGACAATCCCGTTGTCCAACTGAACGGACTTGCCCATGGTAAAGTCAGGTCGAGTCTTTTGAGCCGAAGGCACGCTAGGAAAAATTGAGGTTTTAAACCTTTGGATTCGCTCTTTACTCCGAATTTCCCTGAAATGAACTATGGAAATTAATTAAGTGTAACTGTCGTTGGATTATCCCTTTCCACTTCACGGCTAACCTTTTTTCACTTTTTCAGCGATTTCATTTTATACTTCGAAAGGGTTCGGCGATTTAAGGTTTTAGCCGCTTTGTGAAAAAGTGAAGACTGAAACAAATCTCGCGGGGATTATAAAACCCCTGAGTTGGATTGGCGGAACTTTTCGAAAGCCCGATGGATGACCAGACCATCAGATGCCATAAAACTCTGCCGCTGTTGGAAAAATATTTTGTTTGAAATCTATTCGAGTGAAAAAAACGTCCGAGAACGAGAAACGAATATATGCCTAATCGGTTTAAATCCAATGATTCCCCCGTGAAAGCGATAAACGAAACGCAAGCATTGGAATATTTCAGCCAAACCAGGCCTGAAATGTTGCCCTTTGTGCCAAGTGACGCGAAGAAAATAATCGATATTGGGTGCAGCGAAGGCAAGTTTGGGAGAACGGTCAGGGAAAGAAATAAAGCTGTTGTTTGGGGCGTGGAAATGAATCCCAGGGCCGCGATGGAGGCTCGAAAAAATCTTAGCAAGGTGTTTGTGGGGGATATTCAAATCGCCTTAAAAAAAATTCCGAAAGCTAATTTTGATTGCGCTATTTTTAACGATGTCCTGGAACATCTGCCTTACCCTGAAAAGGTATTGGAACAAATAAAGGACAAGTTAATCCCGGGCGGTTGGATCGTCTGCTCCATTCCCAACATATTGCATGTTTCGATTCTCAAGGGAATGCTCATTGATAGGGATTGGAAATATGCCCCATCCGGAATTCTTGACCGAACTCATCTGAGGTTTTTTACCCATAAATCACTTCGAAGAATGTTCGGCAATTTGGGATATTCGATCGAACAAATAAAGGGCATTAATCCGAGCCGTTCAAAGAAGTTCGTTCTTTTCAATCTCTTAACACTTGGGCTTTTTCAAGAAACGCAATACCAGCAATATGCCTGTGTCGTTAGAACCCCGCTCTTGAAATAGCGCGAAGATTGAAGGTCTGCTCCGAGTCTTTCGGCAAAAAGGCTTTAATATCGCAATTGGAATGGTTAAATCGAAAATTCATGAAAAATAAATTCAATGCCAACTTGGAAAGCACTTTGAACGAAAACAACTTGACGGGTCGTTTTCTCATGGGGAATGTTTTTTGGAATCTTTTCGGGCAGTTAATTCCGGCCATTTTTATGCTGCTTTTGACCCCATTGCTTATAAGAGGCATGGGTGAAGACCGTTTCGGGATATTAGCTTTAGCCTGGGCAACGGTCGGCTATTTTAGCTTTTTTGATTTGGGGTTGGGGTCTGCTGTCACCCAATTAGTGGCGGACGGAATCGCCCGAAAGGAAGAAGTTAAGGCTTATAAGTATGTTTGGAACGCTTTTTGGGTACTTACTTTTTCGGGCGTGGTCGCGGGCGTGTTGCTTTTCCTTTCAAGCCCTTTGATCGTAAGTCATTTATTAAAGGTGGACACGGGCTTTCAAAATGAAGGCTTAAGAGCTTTTCGGGTTATGGCCTTTGGGCTTCCGCTGGTGATGATGTCCAATGTTCTCAATGGGGTATTAACCGCCCACCATTGGTTTAAAGCCATCAATCTGGTGGCTATTCCGCAGGGAATTTTGAACCTTCTGGGGCCTCTTCTTGTTTTAACTTATACGAAAGACCTGGGTTGGATTGTTTTTTCACTTGTCCTTGTGAGGTTTATAGGCATGCTTTGTTACGGGTATTTTTGTTTTGCTTGGATTCCCGGGTTGAAAAGCCCCGTTTTTGCCGATAGAAACACCCTTAAACGTCTGTTGGGTTTTGGCGGGTGGATGACTATTGAAAACATCATAGGGCCCACCATGGTCACATTTGATCGATACGTGATAGCTTCCATGGTTTCCATCGCCGCGGTCACTTACTATGTTGTTCCGTACCAAGTTATTACTAAACTTTGGCTTTTATCGGCTGCCGTTATGAAGGTGCTTTTTCCCGCCTTTTCCGCGAGCCACCAAGCTGACCCCACAAAGGCCCAAAATCTTTATAAAACCAGTATTAAATATTTGTTTTTAATCATTTTTATTCCCGCTTTTTTCGCGGTCGTTTGGGCGCCTAATCTTTTAAACCTTTGGCTGGGCAAGGATTTTTCGAATCATAGCTACATGGTCATGCAGATCCTTGGTGTTGGTATTTTCGTTAATGTCCCGGCCCAAGTCATTTTCGCTTATTTGCAGGGCATGGGAAGGCCGGATCTGATTGTAAAAAGGCTATTGTTTGAAATGCTGGCCTATTATCTTCTTTTAGTCATCTTGCTTAATTGGCTGGGAATAGTGGGCGCGGCTTGGGCTTGGGCGGGGAGAATTTTGCTTGATGATTTGTTGCTTTTTGGGATTTTGGAAAAACAAATAAAGCCACTCAAGATTTTTCACCGGCAGCTATGGATGTGGTTGATTTTCGTGGTTGTCGTTTCAACCGTTTCCGCTTTGGTCCCCGGTTTTTTATTACGGACCGCGGTAGGAGTTTTTTGTTTGACGGTTACCAGCGCCTTAATCTGGTTTAAGTTGTATGAGGCGAGAGACCGGACGGCCCTTATTCAAAATATGACGAACATTTTGAAGGAATTTAAAACTTAAGGCTTTCTCTTAAAAGATCCAATACTAAGAAAAGAAAGCCTGGGCTTATTCAAGAAAGGCTATAAATTGGGGCGCGCCATGCCGAAAGAGACCTGTTTAATATTGACTGCCACCATTGATCCCGATGGTATGGATCAGTTGGTCATAACAAATCCCGAAATACGACTTCGGCAATACAGAGAGGCATTTCGTCTATTTCTCCTTGATGAGGCGGTAAATCGGATTGTTTTTTGCGAGAACAGCGGGCATGACCTAAAGGAATTGCGGCAAGCGGCTTCATCGCATAGCCGGCCCGGGTTGGAAATTGAATTTCTGAGTTTTAAAAGCCCGAAATTTCCCCGCCGATTAGGCAAAGGCTACGGAGAGATGTTGATACTTACCACGGCTTTCAAACGGTCGCGGCTGATTCGATCCTCCGAATGGTTCGTCAAATGCACCGGCCGGCTTCATGTCCGGAATTTTGAGCGGTTTGTACAATTCTTCGCGAAACAGGATAGGCCGGATGTTTCCTCTGATTTGTCCGCCAATTTGGCTTTCGCGGACTCAAGGTTTTTCTTTTTTAAAAGGCCCTTTTTCCAAAAACTAAGTGGATATCAAAATTGGCTTGATGACAGCCGGGGCCAATTTTTTGAGCATGCCCTCGCCCGGACGGTCCATCAAGAGATCGCCACGGGAGGGCGATGGGAACCCTTGCCCTGGTTACCCCGTATAAAGGGTTTTTCCGCCACGAAGGGAGGCGTTTATAAATCTAATGCCTTTTCTTATTGGCCACGGGAAATGCGTTATCAGATCAAGCGTTGGGCCTATGGGATTTCCCCCTATGGAAAATCCTATTCTTTTTGGCCTGAAAATCCGGAAAAACTAACTAAATAGTAGAACCCAGGATTAGAGAATTTATAATGCCTTTCGTTAATCCCTAGGATTCTTTGGCGAACCTTAGATTCAAAGAAAAAATAATAAAGGTGTTGTGGCTGTGGAGATTTTGGGCGAATGTAGGAGCCTCTTCTTTAAACTTCCGCAAGGTTTAGTTTGATAGCTACTGGTACAAACATTTTCACTGGATAATAAATGGCCTTATACCTCCTATTCTTGCTGCCCGCTTTTTTGACCTTGTTTTTGAGTTCGCGGATGGATTCGTTTCGTCTTTTCTGGATTTGGTCATTCATGTCCGTCCTACTTTGCTTATTGGCCCCGAATGGCAGCCAGGATTTTAAAAATTACGTTATCGATTACGATTTCGTGAAAAACTTCACCCTGGATAAGGTGGTGACCAAAGACCCGTTGTTCTCTTTGACTACCTATTTTTTTTCCAGTTCCGGCGTACCGGCGAGTTTTTTTTTATTGAGCCTGGCATGCCTTGCCTTGGGATTGAAATTGGGAGTGGTATCCCAATTGAGCCGCCACTCACCTTACGCGATCATTTTTTATGTTTCGTCCTATTTTTTTCTCCATGAATTCACCGAAATAAGAGTCGCTATCGCGATTGGATTCTGGATGTTGGGCTTGCCTTATTTGATCTCGAACAAGCGAATTTATTATGGGATGGTCTTTTTGGCCATGTTGATTCACTTGCAGGTCGCTGTCGCCGTTCTGATTCCTTTGATGCAGTATTTATTTTCCACCAAAAGAGGAAGGGTTATCCTTCTGTTTTTGGCCCTTGGGATGATTTTACTGTCACCGACCATGATTTTTGATAGTTTTGGTAAAACCCTTCTGGGGCATATTCCAGACGCCCGCGCGGGTGTCTATTTAAAAATGAGCAATCAAGGAATTTGGGTCCGCCCCAACCCTTTTAGCGTCGTATCCCTTCTGGCGATTGTAACCGCGGGGTTCATTTTCCGAAAACATTGGGAAGAAAGTGCTGGGTTTTGGCGTAATAACTTCGAAATTACCTGTGCGATCAGCCTTTTGACCGGTGTTTTGTGCCTGGCGTTATTTTCCTCGGTTTCCGTCGCGGCCCTTCGATTAAGCGAATTCTTTTTTTCCTTGCTTCCCATCGCCCTATCCTTCGCGTTGAACGACCTCAAAAATAAGTTTATCCGGTTAGAGGTTGTCCTGTTATTAACGGCTGTTTTTTCTTTTATTTTCATTTATCACTCGCCTCTTTTGATCGAACCGGATGGTGTGGGGAATAGCCCGGGGGTATTCTTCTTATGGTTTGTTTTTCTACTTTTGACCCTTGTCCCTTATCCCTCCATCTTCCGTCAGCAAAAAAAAACGGTTTGATGGCTATGTGTTTTGGCGTCGCTTAGTATTTAAAGTTAATTTGGAATTTGAGGAAGTTGGCGCTTGTCCGGGAAAAACGCGTTAAAGGAAGACATGAAACGTTCCAGCGGGCCGATCTTATCCTTTGTTCTTGCCATCAAAGATCCCATCGAAGCCCAATTCGATGCCTGCGTTTGTTCCATGGCGGCATTAAAAAACTCGTCCCGTTTTGATTTAATCGTCGTATCGGCCGGAACAACCCCCAAAATCAACCCGACGGTTAAGAAAAGATTGCATAAGGTAACGGTAATTCGGCAAAGGCCTGAGGGTGTTTACTCCGCCTACAACAAAGGGCTGGATTACGTCAAAACCGATTATGTCATGGTCATTGGGTGTGACGATCTCCTATTGCCCGGACTTGACGATGTGATTGACGCGATCCCACAGGATAGAAAGCCTCACCTGATAGCCGCCTGTTCCTTGATGCAAAACGTCGGAATTTCAAGGCCCAGCCGCTTTAGGTGGGGGTTGGTATTCCGGAATTGGTGCCAGCAAGGATTGCTCTACCGGTCCGATGTTTTTAAACATAAACGTTTCGATCCAAAGTATAAAATACAATCCGACCATAAATTCAACATGGAACTGGTGTCGGATGCCCGGACGGAGATTCTCCGGCGGCCTGAAATTGTCGTCCATTTTTCCCACCAGGGTTTATCTTCCTCCATTGATTGGGCTTTCATGAAAGACATGCCATCCATCGTGCGTTCCTGCTATGGGAATTTTTTCTGGATGGCCGCCTTGATGAAAAGGACGCTTGGCAATCTCGTCAAAGGGCGGTCCATGCCTAACATGAAGTCTTCCGCTTAAAACCCTTTTTAGAATGGGGCGGTTTATCGAAAAGAATATGGCCTTTATTGGCGGGCTAAAACGCAGGGCAGCTCGCCATCGAAAAGTGAAAACTCAATGAAAACAAGCGTTTGCATGGCGGTTTATAACGGTTCCGAGTTCTTGAAAGAACAGTTGACCTCCATTTTAAGACAGATTAAAAAATCGGATGAAGTCGTCATCGTGAACGACGCGTCCCGGGATCATTCCTGGCAGGTTATCGAAAAGATAGGGGATAAAAGAATAAGATTGTTCCATAATCCCGTAAATTTGGGGCTCATTCGAAGTTTTGAACGGGCCATAGCCCTTGCGGACGGCGATATCTTGTTTTTATCGGATCAGGATGATGTATGGCTTAAGGGAAAAGTTTCCAAAACACTCGAGGTCTTTAAGCGCTTTAAGCCCCTTGTGGTAGTATCGGATGCCGTTCTGGTGGACGCCCAAAAAAAAGTGATCGAAAAATCCTTTTTTTCCATGAGAAATAGTGGCCCCGGAGTTTTCAAAAATATTTATAAAAATACCTATATCGGCGCTTGCATGGCTTTTGATTCTAAGGTGAAAGAGTGGATATTGCCCTTCCCTAAAACCATTACGATGCACGATGAGTGGGTGGGAGTTACTTGTAATTTTGTGGGCAAGGTTTTCTTTTTTAAAGAACCTCTGATTTATTACCGCCGGCATTTAGGGACTGTGACCAAGGAAAGACGGCTTAAAATGAATAAAGTTGTCTTGAATCGAATCAAGTTCTTGATGGCTTTTTTCCAAAGATCGTTGAAACTATTAAAGTGGCGTTGGAAAACTCATCAAGCTTGAAATGTTTTTAAACAATGCCTCAAAAACAAGTAAATGGATTCACTTCTATGGACGCACTGGTCGATGTAGGGATTATCTTTACCTATGAACGGAATTTCCTAGTTCCGCTTTTAAAAAGCCTTCCTGGGGCTTGCGGAAGCACACCGTCGCGCCTGATTCTCGTCGACAACAACTCGGGCGCGGATTTGTCCGAGTATGTGACGATGGCGCATCCGATTCCGGTTAAAGTTGTTAAAAATCCAGCCCGCCTCAATTATTCCAAAAACCTCAACGTGATCCTCAATAACTCTGACGCTCCATATGTCTTACTCATGAACACGGACATGCTGTTCGTGGAAGGGGACCCCTGCTTGGACAAAATGGTCCGCTTTATGGAATCCCACCCGGATTGTGGCCTTTCCTGCTGCCGCCTCATCGGAAAAGAAGGCCAGTTTATGTGGCCCGCCAGGAGATACCAAACACTGGGCACGGTTTTGTCTCGAAGGCTTCCTTTCTTTTTTAACAGCGAAAAGAGAGTGACCGAATATCTTTACCAACATATGGACCAAAAGGATAGTTTCGATTGTGACTGGGTTTCGGGCTGTTTCATGATGGTGCGGAGAAAGGCCTTCGAGCAAATCGGACCGGTCGACGAAAAATTCCAGAAATACTTTGAGGACGTGGATTATTGCGCCCGAATGTGGGCCGCGGGCTGGAAAGTGGCCTATCACGGGGAAACCACCTGTGTTCATTTGGAGCAAAGGGCCAGTAAGAACCTGTTTTCCAAGGACGCTTTCCACCATCTCAGGAGCTATTTCTATTTCCTGCTCAAGTGGGGTTTTCGAAAGTTAAAAGGGTCCGAAAATGAAAGATCCTAGACATTGGCGGGGACACCATGGATTTTGATTTCTTTCGGCTTTTCTTAAAGTTGAAGGAAAAATCGGAGTGAGCCTGTTCAAAAAAATAGGCGCGCTGGCGTTTTTTTTCCTGACAGTGTTGTTGGTTCAATGGGGTTATTTCGTGTCGGTTTATTCTTCTGTGGTCCAAAATTCTTCTTCCGTCGAACTCATGGTGGTTTACAGCGGCTATACGACTCTCTTTCAAGTATGGGATAAAGCCAATGAATTTAAACCGGCCAAACTCCTGATTTCAGGAGTCGATTGGCCCATGAATGAAATCACGGCAACCCGGCCCAAGGAGTGGATCTCTCCCAAACTTTTGGTGGAGGGCCGAGCCCGAACCACGGATCAGAATGCCAGGTATTCGGCTCCTCTCATTCGAACTTCGGGAGTGAATTCGATAGTATTGTTACGTCCCTGGTTTCACCTGCCCCGGGCCCTTTTTTTGACGAGGCTTTACCTCCGGGGAAGCGGCATTCAAGTGACGCCAGTTTTTCTCGGCGGTCTACCGGCCGATTGGTGGCTTCGGAAAGAATTTTGGTTTGAGATGATCAAGTTTTGGGGAAGCCTGTTCAGGGTTGGTTTAGCCGGGCTTGGAATCGAAGAATGGCCGCAACATTTGGGGAAATGGAGTTTTTAAATAACCCGCCGTGCCGAACCGAAACCAGCGCGGAAGGGTGATTGGAAAGAGGCGAGTGTCATATGATGCTTCTGGAAACAAATAAGCGGATGGGAACAAAAGGCAATGCCTAAAATTTTGGTTTTATGTGAATACTATCATCCGGACGATGTCGCGGCGGCCAAGTTTTACACGGACTTTTGTGAGGGCCTCACGGATAAAGGCTGGGAAGTGGAAGTTTGGCCCGCGAACCGCAGCTGCCACCATTATCAAGACCAATATCCTCTTCAAAAGGAAGACCGCAATGGCGTCGTCGTCAGGCGGATCTGGCGTCCCGCCTGGCGCCAACATTCCTTTTGGGGCCGCATCCTTAATTCCCTTTGGACCCAAAAATATTGGTGGTGGCGGCTCGCCTTTTCGTTCGGCGTCAGGCCGGACGTGATTCTCACCGGAACGGCCCCTCTTTTCGGCATCCTGCTTTCCCCTTTCTTGAGGTTTCTCAGGCCGAAAGCCCGGATCGTTCATTGGTGTTTCGACCTCTATCCCGAAATCGCGATCGGCGACGGCCTGATTGCCGAAAAGGGAATCATCGCCAAAGTGATCCGGTTCTTCCTAAAAAGGGCCTACCGCTCCTGTGATCTCGTCGCGGATTTGGGCCCCTGCATGGGGCGGCTTTTAAACCGATATTCCACTAAGCCAAGCGTGACCCTGAATCTCTGGTCCACGCTGGAACCTCCCGAGCGCTTGGCTTATGAGAGTTCCGAGAGAAGGGAAATCTTCGGGGAAAGCTCCTTAGGCCTCTTTTATTCCGGAAGTTTTGGAAGGGGACATGATTTTTATTTGACTTTAAAGTTGGCCCGTCTGATGCGTGGCTCCGCCATTTTCACTTATAGCGACCGGGGAAGCCGCCTGAATGACTTGAAAGGGGCGGTCAACCCGGAGGACACCAACATCCGTTTCGCCCCCTTCGCGCCACCCGACCGCCTTTTAGCGCGGTTATCCGCGCCTGATGTCCAGATTGTTTCATTAAGGCCCGAATGGTCCGGGATGATGGTGCCGTCCAAGTTTTTTGGCGCCCTGGCCGTGGGCAGGCCCGTTTTGTTTGAGGGCAGCGAGGATTCCGACATCGCCTTGTGGATCAAGGAATATGGGTTGGGCTGGGTTTTAAAGGCGGATAACCTGGATTTCGTTGCGGAAGAACTTCTTCGTTTTTCGAAAAATCAAGACCGAAAAAACGACATGTTCAAACATTGCCATGAAATCTACCAAGCCCATTTCACCAAAAAAGCCGTCATGGACAAGTGGGATTATGAGTTGAGAGCCCTCCTTTCCCCAACGCCACTCACCAACCAAGAAAAATGAGACATCAAAAGATGAAGGATCCATTGCCCGAATGTGATGAAAGCCGGGGACGCCGGACTTTTAGGTCCGTCACGGCTAGTTTTTGGTGAGGTGCTCCTTTTCGTTGATAACCCCCCGCCAGCTTCGCGCCTTTTGGGTAACCGCCAACCATTAAAAAACGGACAATTTATGGGCTATGAACCGCTTGGGTTAAAGCGAAAACCTTTTTTTCCTAAAATTTTATTTGACGAAAAACATTTTTTGGAAATATCCTCCCCGCCATCAAGCTTCTTTAAAAATTTCATGGGCTTGAAATTTATTTTCTGGAGGAACGTTTATGGAACCGATTTTGCTTCAAATCCCTGTCGCCAGGATAAGACCCAACCCCAACAACTCCCGCCCAGTGATTACCCACGAAATGATCGAGATCAAGAAAGCCTCACTCGAGGCCGACGGCCAGTTGGACCCCATCAAGGTTCGACCCCTCACCCAGGAGGAAAAGGCTTCCGACCCGGAGCATGACTATGAGCTCATCGGGGGCCATATCCGGCTGGAGGCCGCCAAAAGCCTGGGCTGGGAAACCTTGAGGGCTTTGGTCTTTGCCTATACCCCCGCCGAAGCCGTCCTGCCTGGCATCATGGACAACAAGGGCCAGGAAAGGCATTGGTTCTGTAAGTACCTGGATATCGAAGTCTTGTTGAAGGTATACCCGGACCTCTCCCAAAGACAGCTGGCCAACCGGCTGGAAATGAGCAAAACCGTCATAAACGAAGGTTTAAAACTATTAAAGTTCCTTAATCCATCCGCAAGGGAGTTGGTTGTCCGCACTGCGAACATAACAGAGCCTGCTACGACCTCAAGTGTCCGCAGTGCGGACACTACGGAACCTTCAAAAGCCTCAGATGTCCGCACTGCGGACACCATGGAGACGCCAGAAGACCCATGGGAGCTGGCGGAAGCCCCCGTCTATTGCCTCATGGACCTGGCGAACCCTCAAATGTCCTTGGAAGATATCCAGGACCTCATCTTAAAAGCCTTAAAAGTGGTCATTGACCGTCAAATGAGCGAATCCCAGGTGGAAAAACTGGTCGTTTGGATTGAAAAGGGCAACAGCCCCGAAAGTTTTGAGGATAAGGCTGAGCAGGTTCCTAACGAGGACCCCAACGACCCCCATTCCTCTTATTGGACGGCCCTCCCCCCAAACGTCAAGGTAACCCGG
Organism: uncultured Pseudomonadota bacterium; assembly: GCA_963836235.1. Classification (GTDB taxonomy): domain Bacteria; phylum Oederibacteriota; class Muellerivitia; order Muellerivitales; family Muellerivitaceae; genus CAWJKT01. The sequence goes on from CAWIIP010000004.1 coordinate 489,453, forward strand.
ACCAAAAAGGGATATGAAGTGCACGCCTCCCTGGCCCATAACGAGGGAGTACCGGTGGTTTATGGGATGTTGTCGAACCTCGAACACCTCAAACTGTTGTCGAAGGAACCCCATGACCCGCAATTCCGAAGCAAGCTGGAAGGGGTGATGGAAGAGGGGAGAAAAGCCCGGATCACCGCGAGGGAAGAGGTGGCCAAACAGGAAGCGGAACGCCAGGCGGCCCTTCAAGCGAAGGCCCAAGCCAAGGCCCGAAAGGTGGAAGCGAAAGCCCAGAAAGCTGCCGCACGGAAACAGGGTAGGCAAACAACAGCCGATTCGGCCAAGCCCACTTTGACAAATGGGGAAGGGGAGGGATTTGTGGAAAAAACATCCCGGGTAAGCCTATGGGTTCGAATCGCGGAAATACTGAAGCAAAAGACCGGCATGGATGGGGGTGATGTGGTGGATGCCGTCGAGGGCAACCTTTGGAAAGACCTTAAGTCAGCGATTAATACCGTCATTAAGCAAATCATACGACGGTTTTTGAAACGAGCGTTTTAAGGAAATGGTTTTTGACCAGACCACTTCAATTTTGGTTAAAGGACTCGTTTGGGACGCGAACCCCCGCTGAAGGGGTTCGCTCCTTTTAACCCATTGGTCCGGGTAGAAAGGATTCGCCAGGCCGGACACCGATTTTCAGAGTAGTTATAATCTTCGGAACATTCGGAAACTTCTGCTAATCAACAACCTGACGAGAAGCTTAACGAATCAAGACGTGGCTGTCTTCGGCACTTGCATTGCGGCCTCAAAAGCGGTATCAAGATTTAATGTGGGGATAGCTTATATGCCCGGGGTGGCCTCCGGGTTTATGGCCGCTTTGGGGGAATAAAGGGGCGTACTTGGGGTGATGGGCGGAAAGAGTAGTTGGTGTATGGTTCACGGATTGTTATCATCCCATGAGACGTTTTTCTGCCAAGCGGGACTGAACGGGTATAAATTTTTGACCTTAATGGAAAATCGAAGCGACCCATGAAAAGCGGGCGGAAAATCGCAGTACTTATTTCAGGACCAATTTTCAAAACTGATTACCGCAGTATGAACCGGAGTTTGTCATGTTAAAAAACGAACAGACATACACTATTATTGATCATTCGAAATTAAAATTTTACGTGTTTGTTCTTTTCTGTTTTATGTTCAGTTTACGATTACTCATCATTTTATGGCAGCCAATGAGTGACAAATACTACAGCGATAAAAGTTATGACATCAGTGAGTTTTTTCACGGAGGACAGTTAATCAACCATGGTATTAATCCATATAATTGGAATGATAATCCCCAGGAAAGATATAAGCTTCATATGGAATCTTTTCCAAACGATCCAATGATTCCAACTTCGCAAGAACAGTGGAATTTTCAAACGAGTGCCAATTTACCGTTGACACTCATTTTTGATGCAGCATTAGATAAATTATTTCCCAATAACCCATTCATATTTCGCATAGCCTTTGCAATAGCCGATTCCCTGGCTGGTGTATTTATTTTTCTTTATATCATTAGGTATTGGGAAATTGTTCCAAATTTTAAAAATAAATTATTTATCCTGGGGCTTTGTTGTCCGCTGATATTTCTTTATGAGGGAACCGTGTGGGGCGAGGATAAAGGTGTTCAAATCCTTTTAATGTTGATGGCAATTTATTACAGCCGCTCCTCGAATAAAATGATCAGGTTATATCTAAGCCCAATCTTTCTCGGTATGAGCGTCGCTTTCAAAGCAATAGGCATTTTTATCGCGCCAATATGTTTGTATTATGTCTTTATTGAAAAAAATAATGCGAAAACGAAGAATGTTTTAAACTATTTAATGATTAGCCTTTCCATTGTGCTTATAAGTTTAACCCCCTTTTTCCCAGATGAATTTACGATGATAAAAGTACGCTTGTCAAAGGGTCTTTCCTGTTCTGAGGGCCCATTTTCCGCTTCCATGTGGAGGATATTTTGCGAATTAACGCCAACCCTATGGCTTCAAATAAAATTATTTTTTTCATTATTTTTTATGGGGTTGATCTTATATGGCTTTGTGCGTCGGATTTTTTCCTTGGAAATAATAACAGCGTCTTTACTTTTGTTGTTCGTGGTGGTTCTTCTTATTGATGGAGGCATGGACCGTTACAATATGGCGGTATTAACGTCTTTGGTTATCATGGGCCATAAAAATTTAACCTATGTTTTTTGGCTTGGATGGTATTACATCCTTGGCGGAGCATTTTTGTTTTTTACTTAGCATTAATAAAAATGCATAAAGTTTTCCCTTTATTCCCTACATTAAGCTTTTTAGGTCAAGATTATTTGGAAAGCTTGCTTTTGCTCGGATTTATTTTTTTATTTGTAATTCAAATGATTTCATTTTGTTTAAACTCAAATAAAATCAATGCTGAACAATATTCCTTTTCGAAGTAAACATTTGTCGTCAATGGCGACCCATTCGGGTCGCCATTTGGGCGAGTCTCTAAACCCCACGGTGTTGCGAGGTGGGGCCCCTGTCCTCCTGTTAATTTTTATCCAGTTTTTTGATGATATGCCCAATAATTAGGGATTCATACTGGCCACCCAGCGGCAATGGTCCCCCTCGGGGTGATACACTCCGCCGCTTCGTCCACGCAAACGACTAAACTGCGGCTATCCACAGCATTACCCACAATGTTTTCCACGAATGATTTCAAACGCTTTTAAACTCCACAAGGTTTTTGATGATGGCCCGGCGGAAAATCATTAAAAGGATTGTATGGTTAATCAAACGCTTAATTCCGTTTTAAAATTTCCACGGCCGGGCGATAGGATTAACTTCCATCGTCCGGACGACCATAACTAAACAACAAAAAGTGGTTAAAAACCAGGTTCCCGCCACCACCCAGTCATAGGTGTGAAAAACGGCGTCGTGCTGTCCCCCAACCATGGCTAAACGAAACCGATCGGGGCACCATGTTAAGAATATGCCGAGAATCAGCAAAATTTTAAACCATTGATCCTTAAAGAAGGACTTAAACAGGAGCAAGGTCGGAAAAATCAAAAACACATAATTCGTAATTTCATTGTATACAACGGTCATCGCCACAAAAGAAAGCATGCTCAAGATTAGTAGATCGTCCGTCGTTCTATTCAAGAAACAAATCCAGGCCGCGGCAGAAAGCAGAATTACGGATAGTAAGAAAGGTAAATACGAAGGGACATGAAGACCGCTGGATGCAAAAAAGGCAAAAAAATCAAGATAGCCTCCACTTAACATGTCTGAATCGAGTTTTAAAACTTCCGCGATCAGAGTAAATGGATTGACGTTGATCCAAAAGGAAACGAACAAGTGCAAGCCCAAGTGAACCGCTAAGGCGATCAGCAAAGGGCGGAATTGCCTTTTGTAAAGGAAATAAAGAGAGAAAGGAATCATGACTTGCGGTTTAATGAATGATAGGGCCAGGAAAAACCCGGAAAGGTTCGGTTTGGTGTCGAGATACCTCAACGCGTAAGAGAAAAAGCAAAGACAAAATATTGATTGTTGACCGAAACCGACAACGGTTCTCCAGGGGGAACCTATCAAGAACAAACAACAAATAGATAAATAAACCTGGAGCGGTCTTTTCCCTAAAAAGGTCTTGAAAACATTAAAAAGGGATAAAAAGGTGAACAAAAGATTGGACGCCAACCATAAATATTTCGCCGCAGTCCAGGGGAAGGCCGCGTAGGGCCATAAAAGCATATAGCCGGATGGAAAATAGTGTGGATCCTGAAAATGCGGATCTTGATAAGTTGGATCATGAAATCCCTTGCGTTTCGTGGTTTCCGAGATTTGATGCGAGATGCAGATTTGATACGGATCGTTTCTATCCAATAAAATTCGGGCCTTGTCCCATTCAAAATCCATGCTATCAATAGGTTTCGAAGTTGCGTCGTGGATTCCTTTTGTGCCGGCCATCGTTGCCAGAAAAATTAAAATGACCGGAATGATGAATTTGTATTTTAAAATAATTGCATCAACTTTCTCAGGCATCATTCAGTTGTTTTCCATTCCTATGACCGTCAATCTGAAAACTTCCAGCAAAGCGGTTATCCAAGGCATCACCCAGAATGTTTTCCACTGATGATTTCAACCTATTTTTATCTCCACGAGATTTTTGATGATGGCCACCGGTAAAACCTTAACAGGATAATACCATCATCCCCTTGAGAATAGTTTTCTAACGGTCAAATTACATCATCCGCCCAGTCAGGGCGGTGTTGGCTTCATCTTATTGATCGTTTTAATCAGATCGGCTTCGCTGGGATAAAATTCTAAAGAAGGCTTTGGCGATTGAAATGATTTCGTTGGGCCATAGAAATGGAATGAGCCGAAAGCGTTTTTTGAGAAGGGCCATTACCTCGGCTGATTTTCGCTCATGAATTGCCTCCACGAGTAAGTTGGTATAACGCCTGCCTTTGAAATAAACGGCCGCGCGCCATCCGAGTTCCTCACGAATCCGGTCATAATGGCGCAGATAATTTTCTAAAGCCTTTGTCTTATATTCATAGGCGTTTTTGTTCAAAGAAGTATCGAGGTGGACTAGGGCCAGAACTTCAGGGATCACGGCCAGTTGAAAATCAAAAAATATCCTTTGGAGGAATTCATCATCCTCGCTGTCACGAAATTCGGCTACCAAACCGGCTTTCATCAGGCAAATTCGCCGGAATAATACGATCGGAGTCAAAAATCCGATCTTATCCAGGACGAATTGACGAAGCGTATCCCGCTCCCAAGCTTTTCGGGGGCTGTAAAAGGCCGGATGATGGGTATCCCCGTTTTTGATGATTTTGGCCCCACAGAAGCAAACCCCTATCTCCGGCGGTTCCTTCTCCATTCTTTCCACCTGCTTGGCCAATTTGTCGGGCAGCCACTCATCGTCGCTGTCAAGAAACGCGATATAGTCACCTTGAGCCGCTTTCAACCCAAGGTTGCGGGCGGCTCCCGGCCCCTGGTTTTTCGGGTTAATAAGCCATTTGATTCGGGTGTCTTTTTCAAGGTAAGGTTTGACGACTTGTCCCGTTTTATCGGTCGAGGCATCATCGCAGATGAATATTTCGATGTCTTTTAAGGTTTGATTTTGAGCGCTTAGTAAAGCCCGTTCAATCATCGAGGCGCGGTTATAAGTTGGAATGATCACCGACACTTTTGGCATTTAAAAGGTTCCGCCCGCAAGTTGATGGACTAATTCTAGCCCGGCCATTATCCTTCGGAATTTCATCTTCGGAAGAACGAAAAATATTTATTCTTGTTTTCCGCCGCCGCACCGCATTCGGTTGCGGGAAATCCTGAATCGATAAGGGCTATTCCGGAAAAAACCGCAAATTTTGCAAAGGCCTCCAGGATCAAATCGCAAGGAATTGCTTTCAGAAAAACCCGATTCAGGGAAACCGTGCCGGATTTGATATAATTAAAGAATGCGAATGGGACTATCCGGGAAAAACCTTGCTTTTTTCAACTTTCTCCGGGAATATTGACGAAGATTCAACCACAACGCCTTCATTTGAATGAGCGAAATCAGGAGAAAACCAGTGGATTCACCCAAAAATATCATAAAGAAATTGTCCGATAAATTGGGTTATGAGATTTCACGAAGACCCAAGAATTATTATAAATCAACAATAAACCCATCCGATAAATCCGACCTAAAAAAGAATGATAATATCAATATCATTCAAATAGAAACTATTAGTACCTGCAACGCGACTTGTTCTTATTGTCCGCGCGGTGTATTTCCGAAATTAATGAATAAGAGGTTTTTAACGTATGAAATATTAAACCGCGCTTTGGAATTGGCTAAACAAGGTAACGCAAAAGTTATGGTGCTTCACCATGCCGGCGAACCTTTTTTGCATCCTGAATTAGCGGGGATGGTAAAGGTTGTCCGAGAAGCGGGTTTTTTCGCGCATTTATCCTCTAACTTAATTAGCTTTAACCCGGTGAAAATAGCCGATGTCTTAAAGGCGGGTTTAAACGAGTTTGTAATCCACTTAAGCGCGGGGCTTACAAAGATTGATCTGGAGGAAATGCTCAAGAGAATACACGAGGTGAGACGGTTAAATTGGGAGCTTAGGAACAATGGTTGTAAAATTGTCGTTACTTTCGTGATGAATGAGGACAGCCCAGCGGCGAACTATTCGGAGTTCTTAAAAAGCAACTATTTTGATGACTCTTTGCCTATTAACTACATACAAGCCCATGATTGGCCGGAACTCATTTCACTTAAGAATAAGGGAATCGATCCCAAGAAATGTAATTGGTATAAAACGCGTTCCGCTTCTATTTTGGCGAACGGAGATTTAGTTATTTGCTGTCTCGATCAGTTCGGGGCCTCGAAAAAAGTCAATATTATGGATATAGACAAACTTTCTTGGGAATATTTAAGTAATCGGAATTTATGCAAAGGTTGTACGCAATATAAATCGATGGATAATTGGATCGAGAATGAATGTTTATCAGTTCCTGATTGGCTATCCGCCCGACAAAAGTACGATTCTTGGAAAATGTAGCCACTGTAAAAATATTGACCGGCCTCCGTTATGCTTTTCTCATCTCACACCATAAGATTTAATCAATCCGGCCCCTGCCACTATCCTTCATAATTTTGTCTCCGGAAGTATGAAAAACATTTATTCTTGATTTTCGCCGCCTCGGTTCTGCCTTCCTTTGTGGCTAGTCCCGAAACGATGAGGGTTATTCCGGACCAAGCCGCCAATCTTACAATGACCCCCAGTTTCGAATCGCAATGGATGGGAAAGAAACCCATTAGAATGCCCATGGCACCTAAAGCCGACGCAACCGGCAATAGGTCATGAAGCATCCAGGTTTTGTGGAGGCCCGGCAAAAAATGATGATGAACCAGGGGTACCCAAGCTAATAAATATAGGAGGTTGACCAACATCCAAGCAAAGGAGGCCCCCCGCATGCCGTATTGGGATACCGCCCAAGTCATGGCGGGAACCAGGACCAAGAGGAAAAAAAAGGATCCCCGCATGAGAAAGCGTAGATCCCCGCGGGCCACTTGCAAGACATATTGCATGTCCGAAATCGCCAAGAAAGCGTAACCCAACCCGGAGAACGCCAGTACCGGGGCCGCCGAGACTGAAAGGTCCATGTCGCCCGTCCAGACCCAAAGGATACTCTGGGGATATGCCGCCAAAATCACCGCGGCCGAACCCGCGAGGACGGCGACCATCCGCGTGGTTTTTCCGTAAAGGAACAAAAAACCCGAATCGTCCTTTTTCGACGCTAAAAGAGTCAAGCGGGGAATAACCGCCTGGGTGATCGCCCCCATCATCATATGAACCCCGGAGGCCGCCAATGCCGCCACGGAGTAGTAGGCGTATTTCGACAGGGGCAACAGCCGGGTTAATATCAGCTTGTCCGTTTGGGACGTGGCCAACCAAATCAAGGATAAAGCGGATGAGCTTAAGGCGAAACCCCGGAGATCCAAAATGGGCGCCAGGGACCAAGACCGTTTTTCTCCCTGGGGCCAGCCCGGAAGAAGCCGATGAGTGACCGATCTCAAAAAAAGCAATTCAATGGCCGCCATGAGCGCCTGGAACAGGAAAAAGTTCCTTGGCGTGGCCCCAATAAACATGAAAACCGGGAGAACGCCAATGAAACGCAAGGTTGCCATGATGACATTGATGATATTCAGCCAAACCTGTCTCTCGAAACCCGCCAGGATGCTTCGGTAAATTTCAGCGGGCCAGCGCAACGCGAAAACAAGGCCCATGAGTACGATCGCGGTTCTTACCTCCTCCCATGAGAGGGCCTCAATCTTCAGCCAATGGCTCGTGATGAACCCTGATAAAGCGGCCACGGCAAGAACGACGGCCAAACCGGTTCCGGAAAACAAGAGAAGAATCAGCCTTAAAAGCGACCGGAATTCGCCGGGCTTCACGGCCCCCCCACGGTAACGGGCGGCCACCCAGGCGAAGGCTGGCGTCAAACCTAAATCCAGCAAGGCCAACCAACCGCTCAGTACGGCATAAAAACCGACAAGGCCATAGGCTTCCTTGCCCAAGTAACGTAAAAAAACCGGTACCATGACCATACCGATGATGGCCGTATAAACTTTGCCAATATAGTTCGCCACCACATTATGTTTGAGAGACATATGATCCTATTCGGAGCCGGTTCAATAGCAGTGGCACATTGAAAGAATAGAAGAGTTCATTTCTATTTTTCGCAGAAATAAATTTCACCCGTTTCAGGGGTTAATAAGCCCATTCTAACGGCGTCATCTCTCCCGATAAAATCATCCACTTTGGTGACGGTTACTTTAAAATCCGCTTCACGAAGCCTTTCTGCGTAATCGGGGCCATAAACCCGGACCGAATCGGCCTCGCTATAGGCTTTAAGCCGGTCTGCGGGTTTCTGGAGAAGGGGATCTTCATGGGTCTTTTTCGCGTAAACCGGCGCCAATAAGATGGCCCAGCCATCCTTTTTGAGGACCCGGTAAAATTCCCTTAGGGCCATCCGATCATCCTTCACTTCCTGCAATACGTGGTTGCAAAAGATCACGTCGAAAGTTTGATCAGGGTATTGGATGTCCGTGACATCCATTTTGACCCTGACGTTGGGATTATGTAAATCGGCGGTTACGTAATCCTCTTCGAAAGTTATCGAGAGAGAGGGTTCAAAGCAGCTTTCCGGCGCTATGTGCAGTATCTTCTTGGGTTTTCCATCCCAAAGATTGGTCTTTTGGTTGAGGTATAACCACAAAAGGCGATGACGGCCATGGGAAAAACAAAAAGCACATTCCACAGCCTCAAAGGGGACGAAACCGTCGGTGTAAGCTCGAAAACAGCGGGACGTTTTTCCACAGACCGGGCAGAATCTTTGATTTCCAGAATAATAAGCCTGATTCCATAGGTTTTGAATTCTTCTGATGGATTTTTTTATAAATCTTGGCAAAAGTTTCGAAATTTTCCTTCTCGTTTTAAACGAGAAGGTTTTTAAGTCCGCCGAGAAAGAGGATGGTGTCCCCACTTCCTCAAAACCCGAGGTGGGGCACGAAGAAATAGAAATCAATTGAATAGCCCGCATTTCGATCCACCCCCGGACCTCGGGATCCGTCACCAGCGACTGATCAATCACCCGGTAAGTACGGGCCCAATGGAAATCCCGATGGGAAGGACCGCACATTTTATCGAGGGCGTGGTCATCCATCGCGCAGTGGCATTGCCACAAGTGGTGACCCGGGCCCAGGGAGTCGATCCAGGACTTTAGCTTTTTCTTTACGACTTCCCGGTCCAGTGATACCCCGCTGGACTCGAAAGCTGAAACCCAATCTGTCCGGGGAATGTGATGTTTCTTAGCATATTCCCTGTTTCGGGAAGGGGTCTTTTTTCGCCTGAGAAACTGGGCGAGAAGGCCGGCCAGTTTTCCCCAGCGGTCCATATGCATGTGCTCGCAGGCATGGGTAATGCTCAAGCCTTCGGCTTCAATGCGGTTCCATTGGGCCTCAAGCTCCGTCTCGGCCTCACGCATGTCAGCCTTTTTCCAGGCTTCCTTGACGGTAAAGGGGAAGGTTCCATCCGGTAGTGTCATGGACTTCAAAGGGGTCAAGGGTTTCCAGCGCAGGACATCCCATTCGGCAGTGAAGGTCACGTGGATTCCAACGGGGATTTTATGAGTTTTGGCCAACTGAACCGCAGCCGGAAACGCAGGCGCGGGGGCCATGAGGTTGGTATCAGTCAGGAGGCCTTTCGTAAAGGCTTGGACAATGCCCTCGTTGACCGCGTCGCACATTCCAAAATCGTCGCTCATGACCGACAAGTAAATCTTAGTGTCCTCCGGCATATATTCTCCCTAATTTCAGTTTCCGCCAGGGTCTGGACCCTTCATCATCTCATCACCCGCTGAATTCACGCCATGAATTTTATCGGGTTCTAAAAGCGTTTTATGATTTTCGAGAATATCGCCTATTCAAGAGGGGATAAGGCGCCTGAACCTTTTGCGTTTTGGACGATAAGTGATGTAAGTGCTGCTAACGAATACCAGCAGGGAATGAATAATTTTTTTGAAAACTAGTAATAAACCATCGCTGAGATTAAAAACCTGGTTGTTTTGGGCAATTCCATAACCACTATTATGCCGATGTAATTCGTCTAAATAGGGAACGAAGATCCATTTTTTCAGTAATTCATTCAATCTCACTCCCCAGGCGCCCAAGCTTGTGTCATAGAGGCCGGGCTTCAGTTCGCGAAAACCGTGAAAGTGAAAAAAAATGAGGGGCTGGTTGTTCACCATTAAATTTTTATTTTCGACGGATAAAGCACGGCCGCCAAGGTTCCAAGGTCCCAGGTTCGCGCCGGGATGGCCGATGATCCGCACTCCCTTGAAGCGGTCAGGCCATTCATCCAAATACTTTTGGTCGGCGTAACGCGGCCCATCGATGTAGGTGTGGCACCATTCGATACAACGCTCCTTCCACCATTTCAGGCAAGCCAAACCGTTTTTGTCCCGGCGGAAAGTCACCCAACCCACGTTGTAAATTCCGTTCTTTTTTCGATATTGGAATCGCGGGGCGAAATCATGGGGGATGATGCCAACGGAGGCTTTAGATATTTCCTTGAAGATCGGCGCGGGATTCGAGAAGAAATACAAGTCGGCGTCCAGGTAAGTCAAAAGGTCAATATTTTTATTGAGCTTGAATACCATTTCCAGCAAAGCCGGACCGCAAGTAAAATAATATTCTACCCTTGTCCTTCCCGATTGAACTTCCTTTAATCTTGGCTCAAATTTCTCTACTTGTTTGGGTGTTACAATTATGACGCCGTCCAACTTGGAGCTTTTCAAGGCCGTGACCGTTTCCTCGTCCCAACAAAGGACATAAAGACGGAAGGGTCCGGCATGTGTCTTGAGAGAAGCGTATAATGACAAAGCTCTGGCCAAATAGTTCCGGTCGAAATAGGAACAAAAATATCTCAATGGGGTTCACTCATTCGAGCCTGCCTGATCTTTCTTTTTTTGTTGAGAAGAGAAACGCTCGGAATTGGCTTGGCTCGGTTGCTTTATGGATATAGGGGCCATCCCCCAAAATATATTCTTGAACCAATTCAAGTCCATTGATTTTTGCTTTGTTCAGAAATTCGTGACGGTTCAAAATCCAACAACGATATTCGGTTAAATAACCGTATTTGGCGGGCCTTTGAAGCGCCACGAAACCGGGGCCTTTTTCGATTATCAATTGCCGAGCAACCATTAAATAAGGGGAAGCGCAAGAGGCCAATTGGCCCAATAAATTCGTCCAGTTATCGTCATACCAAAGAGAACTTCCCGCGAAAATGAAATCGTATTTTTTTAATAATGTTTTTTCTTTGTTGGAAAAATAACTGCCTTTTGGGTTCAACTGATTTCCGGCCTCGCAAAATGCCGGTAAATCAAAACAAGTGTAATCTTGGGTCAATTTCGGAAAAAGTGCTTTGGCATAAAGATAATACTGGCCCAAACCGCCACCATAATCCAACCAAGATACCCGCGACCGGCCCGACGAGGCCAAAGCCAAAGCGTGACCGAAGCATAGAATCTGGTGTTGAAAAAAAACATCATCTCCCCATCCGCTTTGGGGTGCCTCATGATTGATGGACAATGCGACTGGATCTGATTCAAGGGCATGTTTGAGGGCGGGCCATTTTCTCTTTTGCGTGCTGACAATACTTTCGTGAGACCAAGCTATATCCTGGGAACCAAGCGACGTTAACTTGGGTAAAGCCAGCCATTCCGCTTGTCCCATGATTCCTTTTAAAAAACCATAGGTATTTCGTAAGAGCTTTATTTTTTTGTTCACGGACCGTTCCAACCATTATTTGGGTTAATCTTAAATACCCTGAATTTGTCGTCATACTTACAAAATATGCCTCGGGTATTTATATGTCCTTCGCGCCTTCTTTAGCTCATTAAATTTATTTCATCATTGCTGGACTTCCGAAAGACCAAAATCAAAGAACAAACCGTTGTTAACCAAAAGAGGGCTGGTAAAACACAGTTATAAATATTTAAAAAAAATAAAAAATACTTCGAATGGAGGACTGAAATTAAGTAATTTATCATTCCTTCGTGGTCAAGATACCACGTTAATAAAACGATTAGAAAAACCAAAGTTTTAAATCGTAAATCCAATACTGGAAATTTAAAATAAAGCAAAATCGGGAAGATTAAAATTATGTAATCGTAGCGTCCGTGATAAACAACGGCCAAAGAAATAAAACTGAGCATATTCAAAATAAACAAATCATCGATATTTGGTTTAAGCCAACATACATAAATAGCGGCCATAAGCAAAAATAAGGATAATAAAACAGGGTAAATCATCGGAATGCTTGGGACAATTTTTCTAAAAACGTCAACAAAATCCAAATACCCAACCCCTATACAAAGTGTGTCTACTTTTAAAGTTTCCGTGATAAGAGTGATGGGATTTATTTTTATCCAAAAAGAAATAAATATGTGCAAGCCCAAATGAATAAAGGACGCGATAAGTAACGGAAGATATTTTCTTTTGTAGAGGAAATAAAGAGAAAGCGGAATCGTGAGTGGATACTTTAAAAAAGAAAGCGCCAGAAAGAGGCCGGAAAGAAGGGGCCTTTTGTTTACGTACCTTAACGCAAATGAGAAAAAGCAAAGGGCAAAAAGTGTTTGTTCTCCCGTATAAATTAAATATCTCCATTGAAATCCAAGCAATAACAAAGAAATGATTAATAAATACGTTTGGTAAGGTCGATTGGGTAAAAAAAGGTTAAAAATATTGTAAAGAAATAAAAACGTAAATAAGATATTGGAAATGATCCATAAATATTCAGCCAGTGGCCACTGAATCAACGCATAGGGCCATAAAAGCATTAAACAAGAAGGGAAGTAAGGGGATCCGGCAAAAGTTTTGAATTTCTCTGTTTCCGGGATTGTATGTGATAAAGTCATTTTGTAGGGATCCAGACCATTCAACAAAATTTTTGCCGAATCCCATTGAAAAGTAAGGCATCCATCATAAACAATCGTTTGATGTATCGCGTGAATCACTGATGCGGTAGAGAGAATTAATAAAACAGAAGAAGTGATCTTATTATTAAAATTAAATTTTTCTAATTTTGAAAAAAGCACCAAAATATTCCTCCCCGAGTTCCATAAGTAAGTGCAACACTTAGTGCCTGAAGAAGGCCGCATCAATAGGATATGCGGCCATGAAAAAGAACTACAAGCATTTAAGTGTTGAGGAAAGAGATCATTTATCCGTCTTGAAGGGAAAGGGCCTCAGCCTTCGGGCCATTTCCCGTGCCTTGAAGAGGTCTCCTTCCACCCTCTCCAGGGAACTCAAGCGCAACGCTCCCCCCATCCGTTCGGGTTACTATCTGTCCCATCGGGCCCATCAACGGTATGTGACCCGCAACCAACAACGGGCTTGTCGTTTACGCCTGAAAACAAAACGAATTCGTGCCTACGTCCGTCGCCAATTGAAACGAGGCTGGTCTCCCGAACTCATTTCAGGCCGTTTAGGCCACCTGCGGCCTAAGCAAACCATTGGCCCCGAAGCCATCTACCAGTGGATTTACGCTGAGGCCACTGATCTGATTCCTTGCCTCGTCCGTCACCACCGGCGGCGGCTCACCTTCGGTCACAGCCACAGGCACGCCAAAAACCATATCCCAGGCCGAGTTTCCATCGACAAAAGGCCCAAGGTCGTCAACCAACGCAAGCAGTTCGGCCACTGGGAAACGGACACGATGGTTTCTCGTCAAAGTAAAGTTGCTCTCCGGGCACTTGTCGAGCGTCAAAGCCGTTTTTCCAAATTGGGAAAGCTGAAACGAAAAACCGCTTCCCACATGAGTCACAGCCTCAACCGCTCTTTATGCCGCTTTCCTCAAGAGGCTCGTTTGAGCCTGACCTACGACAACGGAACCGAAAACACCAACCACCTGGAAACCAACCATGTGCTTGGTACAAAATCCTTTTTCTGCGTTCCTTTCCACAGTTGGGAAAAAGGCACAGTGGAAAATACTATCGGTCTTGTCCGCCGCCATTTGCCTAAAAAGACCGACCTTGCTAAAGTGTCTCTCAAAGAGCTCAAAGCCATTGAAAGATGGCTTAATAACAGGCCCAAAAAATGTTTGGGCTTTCAAACTCCGGCGGAAGTCTTCCGGCGAAGTGTTGCACTTACTCCGTGAATTCGGCCTCTGTATTATTAGGTTTTGATCCAAACAAAAATTTCATTCCCCAGTTCAATAGCGAAGTGCAACACTTAGCCCCGGCAGAATCCGGGGGTTATCCTAAGTTTTATGAAACAATCCTACAAGCACCTGTCGTTGGCCGAACGTGAAGAAATCGCAGTTTGGAAGGCAGAAGGCCTCTCCATACGAGAAATCGCCCGACGCCTCGAACGTGATGTGTCCAGTGTTTCCCGAGAGTTGAAGCGTAACGCACCACCTTTACGTCCTGGCCGTTATCTACCAGCTCGGGCTCACCTGCGATCTACCCAGCGTAACCAACTCTCTCGGACCCATCTGCGTCTCAAAAAACCAGGGATCCGACAACATGTTTTGCGTAAGCTTCATCAGGGGTTTTCTCCCGAACAAATTGCTGGTCAGCTTCGCCTTGAGAACTCCAAACTATTCATTTCCCACGAGGCCGTCTACCAGTTCATTTATTCCGAAGCCCGAAACCTCATCCCTCTCTTGGCTCGTTCCCATCGAAAGCGGCTTCGCCGATGGCATTCGCACAAACATCGAAAAAGCCATATTCCAGAACGAACTCCGATCACTCAACGACCCGCCATCGTGCAGACGCGGCGTCAATTTGGTCACTGGGAAGCGGACACCATCATCTCCAGAAAAAGTAAAGCCTCCCTTTTGGTGATGGTCGAACGAAAAAGCCGCCTCGTGAAACTCGCCTGGTTGCCTCAAAAGTCCGCTTCGAAAACACGAGCAGCTATCAATCGACGGCTCACCCTCTTTCCGAAGGGGTTACGCCGGACCATTACTTACGACAACGGCTCTGAAAACATCGAGCATCTTCAAGTTAACAATCTCTTAGGAACCCGTTCCTTTTTCTGTCTTCCTTTCCACAGTTGGGAAAAGGGAACCGTCGAAAACACTAATGGTTTGGTGCGGCGCTTCTATCCAAAGAAAACCGATTTTGCTACCATAACTCCAGCGAACGTGCGACGTGTGGAGCGGGCTCTCAACAGCCGTCCACGCAAGTGCCTTCGCTTCAAAACGCCGGAGCAGGTCTTTCGTCTAGGTGTTGCACTTACTGGTTGAATTCAGCATTCCTTTTTCGTGGCCCAATATCAAGCGCTATAGGCGTGGAAAATTAGGCCTAAATAAATGAATTCTGTTTCAAGTGTTGTGGAAGGTTCATTCAAATAATTCCCAAGATAAGGTACTATAAGTTTTTGCTTAAGGCTTAAAGACAAAAAGGTTCAAAAACAGAGGTTGGATTTGAGACACAGTGCAATGATACCAAATTATGGATTTTATCCATGCTTTTAAAAAAATCGCCTTCTTATGTTTATATACGGGATTTTATCCTCTCCTTTCGGATGCTCCGATTTGTGGCCTATTCCGTTCGAAATCTTTTTTTTCCTTCCAAATATATGCTTCCGTCGTTTTTCCACGTGGGTCCCGAGCCGTTTTTTAATATTGAAGTCTCAAGCGTGTGTAACGCGAAATGCGTCTTTTGTCCCTACAAATCCGGGTTCCGCACAATGACTGTCGCCACGCTGGAATGGTTTGAACCCGTCGCCAAATCAGGCATCCAACTTGGCTTCAAGCACCTCAATTTGACACCCCTGACGGGCGAGTTTTTCACCAACAATAAAGCAGTGGAGATCATTCAATCCGCAAAAAAGGCGGGGTACATTTCCATTTTCACGTATACCAACGGAATTCAGATGCACAAATTTAATTTGGAGGCCCTGTTGAATTCAGGGTTAACCCATCTTTATATTTCAACCCCCGGGTTTTCCGATGAATTATATGAAACGGTTTTTGGCGTTCGGACTTATCCCGATTTTAAAAAATCAATCATTCAACTACTAGAAACCCACCGGCGTTTAAAATCCGCTGTGGAAATATATTTTGAGCCACGAAGCTATCTAACCTTAAAAGAGTTGAAACGAAGTGAATTTTATACTGGCTTCATCTCCGATTTCATTGGTGAGCACGTCCATTTATCCCAAGCGAAAAAGTTCTTCGGGAATTGGGGAGGAGGGATTTCGAAAAGTGATATGGTTGGGAAGATGGAAATTGATGTCATTCCCCTGAAATCCCTCGCCCCGTTTAAAAAGGTTCATCCTTGTGAAATGCTTTATACGGTGGCGGTTTTAGCGAACGGCGACGTGCGGTTATGCCCCTGCGCTTACGACTCAACCATTGAAACTGAAAAGGATTCTTTTTGGATCGATTCCCTTAAAAATTATCCCAATCTTGAAACGCTCCTTGAAAGAAATTCGGCGAAAATTAATCAGCTGAGGGAAAATTTTGTTAACGGAATACTTCCTGATTTGTGCAAGAATTGCTCGGTATATGTTCCTGTTCAATTCCAACCGGTAAAATCTGAAGGACAAAGTAAAGATGTTCTTGAGATTATTCGTTCAAATCCGTGACATTCTTTTGCGACTTTTATTGCACTTTAAACAAAACCATTACAGTTGTTGTGCGTGAATATGCGGGGGGACGGAACTTTATATCTGTGATATGAATTCAATTGAAGCTTAGGGAAGAAAGACCTTCGGTTATGAAACCCAGATGGAAGTTATTCGCTTTTATTTATTCATTTGCTTTGTTCATTAGATTTGCGGCGGTTTTTTTAACTAGGTTTCAAATCCAAGACGTGGGTTACCTTGGTTTCGCCCAAAATTTAATAAATCATGGAAAGTTTTTTGAAGTTATCCAAACTCATGGCGTGGGTCAAGCCTGGAATGGGGCCTATTGGGCGAATTGTCCGCCCCTATATCCTTTTTTTATAGCTTTGTTTTCGAACCATATTTTTTTGTTGTCAATTTGGCAATCACTCATTTATTCGTTCCTGCCCCTTGTGGTTTACCACATAGCCGAAAATCTTTTTTTCGATAAAAAAACAGCTATGGTTTCCGCCTTGATCTGTTGTGCTTATCCTTATTTTGTATATTCTTCCAATCAGTTGGTTGATACGGGTTTGGCCTGTTTAACCTTTGGATTGATCCTATTGTTTAATTTGATTTACGCCCAAGAAAATAGCACAAAACATCTCTTTGTTGTTGGGGCCGTCAACGCAATGGGGTTGCTGACGAGGCAGAACTTCTTATCTGTTATCCTGGTTTTCCCCCTTTTTTATCTTTTTATTTTCCAAGATAAAATACAAGGATTGGTCTTTAGAAAATACCTGCTTTTATTTTCGGTTACTTTTTTATTTATTTCTCCGTGGTTGGCGCGTAATTACCTGATATTAAAAGAACCGGTCATTACCTCTTACTACGGACCCTATACACTGTGGTTAGGGAATAACAAATTAACCAATAAATATTTATCCATGGGAGTTGTAGCTCACATTGAGGATTATGTTTATTTCGAGAAAGTGGAGGAAAAGGATTTGGGGTATTTTGAGAATTTGAATGAAGTTGAAAAAGGGAAGTGGCTTACGCGGAGAGCAATCAATTTTATCGAAAGTAATCCCATCGTGTTTCTGGAAAATGCTTACCTGAAATTTATCCGATTGTGGGCCGTAGAAAAGGAATATTCCCCCTTGGATCAAAATCCGGGTGAAAGTCCTGAGGAGAGCAAACTAAAAAATCTTACTTATTTCGCGATTACTTTTCCTTTGTTTCTTTTGAGCTCTTTAGGTCTAGTGATTCTTTTTAAACAAAAAAAAAGGCTGGGGATATTTTTCTTAATCCTTTTCGCGGCTTATAGCATTCCATTTATGGTTTATATCAGCGCAATAAGGATGAGAATTCCGTTTGATATTTTGCTCATCATTTTATTGTCTTTTTTTATTATTTGGATGATGGACTTAGCAGCTACTTTTTTTAGGCTAAAGAGTAGCTAAGTATTAAAAATTGTATTTTGAATGGGAGTTAGTAATGGTTCGCCCGTGAAAGATCATTTTTTAATCCTGCCGGTTTGAATTCCAGGTGCTTAACCTTGACCTGCCCTAATATTCGACCCCAATTTAAGCTAGTTAATACCAACCGTCTCTATAGTATATTTTTGAGGCTCCCTAAAATTTTTTGAGAAAAATATCTGTACGTTGATCATTGCTTAAAGGGGCTTCGCTTTTTTGGCGGATCAACTGGTAGCTTAATATGCTTATGGAAAAATACCAAAAGAGCGAATAAGTGATTTCGACAACGGTATGCATGTCACTGTGAAAAACGAAAGAATTTAAAGTGGACATGAGATTGGTTTTTGCCATTACTTGATGAGGATTGATTTTCCAGACGGGGGGAAAATAATTACGTAGATAACCGGTTAAAAAAACGCCGATCGAAAAAAGAATAATTGAAAGGTTTAAGTTTTTCCTTGTTAGAATCCACGCAACGGGAAGAAGAACAATGACGTAATCCGACTCGCTATGATAAGTCAAAATGGTGGAAACCATCGAACTTAAAACGAAGACAGCAAAATCATCTTGTGGCTGTTCTTTTTTTTTATATAAAGCGAATAAATAAATCAGAAAAACAATTCCAACACAAAAATAGGGCATCCAATATAGTTTTGGATTGATTGAGAACCAAAAATGAAAAAGATCAAATCGGCCTACTTGAATAATGCCGTTACCACACCACTTAAGGGTGGCCATAAACAGATAGAAGATCGATTTGTGCAAATACAAGGAAAAAACACAATGGACCAGAAAATGTATTCCAAGAGCAAGAATGACGTTTTTCCAAACTCGTTTATAAATAAGGAAATAAAGGCAAAGAGGTAAGGTTAAGCTATATTTCAATAAAGCCAGAGACAAAGTTATCCCTGAAAAAAATATTTTGTTTTGTTCCTGGAATCTAAGAGATAAAAGAAAAAAACCAAAACTCCAAATAGCAGTTTGGCCAAAACAAATATTTACTCTCCATGGTTGGGAAAGAATCAACGCCGCTAAGAGAAATAAATAATGCTTTCCTGAACAAAATAAATTTGAGGTTTCTTTTGCTAATACGTGAGTCAACCATAAATTTATCAATAGCCAAAATGCCTTTGCCGCCGGCCAATTTAGCAAGGCGAAAGGAGCCAATAAGGCGTAACAACTGGGGAAATAGTGGGGAGCCATATCAAAGGAGTCGACTCCATATTGGGCGCTGGCCATCGTTGAAACTTGCTTATAAATTGAATCATCATAAATATCCGAACCGTTTAAAAGATTCTTGGCATTGATCCAACTTAAGCACAAATCAGTGGAACTGTCCCCAAAAAAGACAAAATAAACACAAATAGAGAAAACATAGGCGGTGGCTATCGCGATCAGCCATTTGAGGTAAAGGGAAATGCCTTGAAAGGGCCGATATGTCGATTGAAAAATGAAATCTTTCACGAAAGATTGATTCCCATTTTATTTCCTGTTTAGAAGTTTCGAGGCCTTCGATTAGATAGACTACAAATTATTTCTCTAATACGAAAGCGGATTTATGCAATTTTTAATTAGCGGTACGTTTCCGAAGCCAATTTGTGACAAGAGATGTTCGCTGCATAATGGGACGTTCGACGAGGCGAAATGTCATGAAACATACCGTGATCAGAATTGGAGAAATTACACTAATCACGGTCCAATGCATAGGCAAAGAAAATAATTTCGCCCTATTCACACCAATTATAAATTTAAAAGTGACGTAAAGAATGATCCCGTGAAGTAAATAAACGCTGTAAGTCATTTCGCCCAATGTTCGTGAAATAGGATGGATCAAGAGGCCAAACATAGTATTTCCGCAGGCGATAAGAACAAATGCCAATGACAAGAGGAGTAACGGAATTAGTCCCCATGCGGAAGGGAATTTCATCACCGCTGCAGAAATAAAACATAGGATGAGAAGAGACGAGTATTTCCTTTCGGAAAATTTTCGGATGACCTCAAGGCGAACGAGGTAAGCGGCGATGATTCCACCCCAAAAGGATAATAACGGGTATATGTCGGGGTGGAATATCATTAAAAATGTCAAAGTGGCTAGGCTGAGGAAGAGATAAGGTAACGGAGGAAAAACTCCGACTGCTAAAGCGAAAAAAGGAAGCGATAGATAAAAAAACCATTCGTAAGGCAATGTCCATGTAACCCCCGCATCAATGGTTGCAGTGTTTTCGATTCCATTCAAGTCCGGCGCACCATGAACTGAGAATGCAAGCCAATGCGTCACCGCCCTAGCTAGGCTTATCGGGGGAACCTTTAAAGCACCGTTAGATAGGATGAAAACAATAATAAAAATAATGAGAACCGAAAACCAATAAATCGGAGCGAGCCGTAAAATCCTCGAGACGTAGAGTTTTTTCCAATCGATTCCGTTTTTTCTTCCGCTAATAAGTTTAGAAAAGAACAAAAATGCGGTGATCATGAAAAAAAACGCCACGGAACTTGATCCCATATGGTCATAAAGAAGGGATGGGGGACTGCCCTCCCAAATGCCGGTTCGTAAATAAAAATACCAAATTCTAGAGTGGCTGATAAAAACAAAAAAAGCGAGAAAGCCCCTTAAACCATCAATTGTTGCAAATCTTTCCTGAATCAGAGATTCTCCAAAAAAATTAGTTAATAAAAAAATGGTAACGAATGCGATGAATAAAGTGACGATGATTGGCAATATACTTGCAAGAAACGCACTCAAAGAGAAAACCTCGAAATGAATAGTTTGAATAAATTAAAGTAAATCACGAGTAACCAATAAAAGGTACTGGCGATAGAACCAAAATCCTGATTTAATCCATAATTTTAACGGGTTTGGTTTTATGGCACACAGACAATATCGCTTCTGTTTTAAAATAAGCTAATTTGGTCGCCGGGTTTTCGTAATTAGAGGCGTTTTGTAATCACCAATTTACCTGAATCCTAGACTTGTTGTTTACGTTGATTGTCTTTATTCTCTATTAGCTAATATAAACAAAAGCTTTTTTAGAAATATGGTTTTTTTTAAAAAATCTTTAAACTCGAAATATTACTGAGGTTTGAAAGGTTTTTGTGGAAACGAAAGATTCAAAGTCGGTCAACCTCGAAACCACCCCTGACGGATGGGCGGATATGGGCGTGGGGAATTGCCGTCTTTACCTGTTGCCGAAGGTTCAAAATCCAAAGGGCAACTTAGCCATTGTTGAATTTGAAAAGTTTTTGCCGTTGCCGGTCAAAAGAAGTTTTTGGGTTTTCAATGTTCCGGCCACTGAAATTCGCGGTGCCCACGCCCATAAGGCCTGTCATTTATTCCTGACATGTTTGGTAGGGCAAGTAAGCGTTCTTTTGGATGACGGGGTCAACCGGACGAACGTGAAACTCGATAATCCTTTCTGCGGATTGCACCTTCAGGCTGGGGTCTGGGGAAGCCAGTTCGACTTTTCCAAAGACGCCATGCTCCTCGTTTTCGCGTCCCACCTGTACGACGATTCCGACTTCATTCTTAATTACGATGAATATTTAAAATACTCGAAAAAGCCTTGACTCCTTTTTTGGATCTCCACGCGTCCTATGCCGAGCTTCGCGAAGAAATGGACGAAGCTTATCATCGGGTCATGAAATCGGGCTGGTATATCCTTGGCCAAGAAGTAAGCGCCTTTGAAACTGAATTCGCCGCATATTGCGAGGTCAAGCACTGCGTTGGGGTCGGAAACGGACTGGAAGCCCTTCACTTGATTCTTCGGGCCTACCAAATTGGTCCGGGTGATGAAGTGATTGTTCCTTCCAATACCTGCATCGCGACTTGGATGGCGGTTTCCGCCAGCGGCGCGAAACCCGTGCCGGTTGAGCCGGATATTCAAACTTATAATATTGATCCTTCCCGGATTGAAGCGGCCATCACCCCCAAAACCAAAGCCATTATTCCCGTTCATCTTTATGGCCAACCGGCGGACATGGATCCTATTTTGGATTTGGCGAAAAAACATGGCCTGAAAGTGATCGAGGATTCCGCCCAGGCCCATGGGGCCCAATATAAAGGGCGCAAGACAGGGTCCCTCGGGGACGCGGCCGGGTTCAGTTTCTATCCCACCAAAAACCTGGGGGCGCAAGGGGACGGGGGAGCGGTAACGACCTATGATGACGCTTTGGCCAATAGCATCAAACGACTTCGCAATTATGGTTCGGTCAAAAAAGATGATAACGAGGTTCAAGGTTTCAACTCCCGGCTGGATGAACTTCAAGCGGCCTTTTTGCGGGTGAAGTTGAAGAGGCTGGATGAATGGAATCGACAAAGAGCCAACTTAGCCGCTTTGTACCTCGAAGGTTTGGAAAAGGTTTCGGATTTGGTCTTGCCGCAGGTGCCGAAATGGGCTGAACCTGTTTGGCATCTTTTTGTAGTTCGGAGCGAACATCGTGAATCTTTGCGAAAAAGCTTGGAAGCGGAGGGGATCGGCAGCTTGATCCATTACCCGGTTCCGCCCCACCTTACCCCGGCTTACGCGGAGAGGGGATGGCGGGAAAATAGTTTTCCGATCGCGGCGAAGCTCGCCAAGACGGTTGTGAGCCTTCCCATGGGGCCCCAGCTTTCTGAGCAACAGGTGACGAGCGTGGTTGATTTCCTAAGGAAATAAGAAACCTAAATAGTGATAATTTTGAATATCGTTTTATGGCTTTAATACCAATATGAAGTGGAAAAATACGATGAGCCATCGTATAATTAGATTATGAAAGTCACCGCGCTCATACCCGATAAACTTGTCCAAGAAGTTCAAGGATTCGCCAAAGGCAAAAACCTTACGGAATCGCTTGTCAAGGCCTTATCGGAATGGAACCAACAACAAAAAATCAGGGAATTGAATCAATCGGTTCTTTTCCGCCCCTTGAGTTTCTCAAAAGATTTTTCAGCCACCCGCGTTCGAGCCATTAACCGCAAATCATGATCCTGGTGGATACTTCCGTTTGGGTGGAGTTCCTCAAGGGTCATCAGCCTTATCCTGATAAAATGAAAAAAATGTTGGAGGACCGCCAGGTTCTGGCGGTTGAACCCGTATTTGGCGAATTGCTTCAGGGTGCCCGGGATGACCGTGAGCGGCGTGTCCTTTTAGATTTTTGGGAAAACCTGCCTAAAAACCGCATCCTGGAAGATTGGGTAAAGGCGGGGGAGTTATCCTCCAAAAATAAATGGCTGAATCATGGAATTGGTTTGATTGACGCAATCTTGATTTTTTATGCCCGGGAAACAGGATCAAAGGTTTGGACCTTAGATAAAAAACTGAAGATGGTTTTGCATAAAAACGAGAATTTTGAATAGTTACCCGAACGGCGGCCTTCGACGCCCCTTTTGAAGATTCGTTCTTGACGATAAATACCAGAACGGTATCATAATGGTATCACTTTTAGGAGGCCCGCATGTCCAGTTTGCTGATTAAAAATATTCCCGAGGATCTTCGGAAAAAATTAAAAGAACAGGCCGAGCTCAACCACCGTTCCATGAACAAACAAGTGGTTTCCATCCTGGAGCAGGCCTTGGCAAGGCCGGGTATCGGCCAGCTTCCCCCGCCGGTTAAATTGAAGTTTCGGATAACGAATGAATGGCTGGATAAAGCGAAACGTTGGGGACGCCAATGATCGTGGTCGATGCCAATATCCTGGTATACCGGATTGTGGATGGGGATAGGACGGCGGAAGCGTTACGTTTGCAGGAAAAAGACCCAGACTGGCGTACTTCGCCGCTTTGGGAATATGAATTTGGAAACGCGTTGGTTTTGATGATCCACCAGAAGCATTTGACGGGAAAGATGGCGGCTCAATTGTTCCAAGCGGCTAAAGGCTTTTTTACGCCTTGCGAAATTCAGGCCGACACTCTTTTGGCGCTGCAACTGACGGACGAGAAAAAAATAAGTTTTTATGACGCTCAATATCTCGCCTTAGCTCGAACTCTGGATGTCCCTTTGGTGACCGAAGATAAAGCATTGCGGAGAGCGGCTGGTAGCTTAGCGGTAAACCTCCGTGATTATTTAACAGGGTGCTGAAAAAGTATTTTCGGCATCCTGTTAAATTGAAGACATGTTATCTTTTATTAACCCGAATATTGCCCATGGGGTGGGCCAAGTTGGACAGGCATTGAAATGGCCGGTGATATTGTGTAATCTTACCAGTAAGATTATCGGAGGTGACTTATGACTGTAGCTACGACAAAGCTTTCCTCAAAGGGACAGGTGGTTATTCCCGAATCCATCCGAAAGAGCTTGCATCTTAAAGAAGGGGACCAATTCGTCGTCGTCGGCCAGGGCGATTCCGTCATCTTTAAGACCATTTCGCCCCCATCTTTGGACCAATTGGACGGACTTTTGGCGAAGGTGAGGACCCAAGCCCGTAAAGCCGGGCTCCGCCGGTCCGACGCAAAGGCCGCCATTGCCTGGGCCCGGTCCCGGGGGAAATGATTCGAGTCGTAGTCGATACAAACATTGTCGTTTCCGGAACTTTTTGGAAAGGGCCTCCTGCCCTTGTTTTGGAGGCTTGGAGGAAGGGGGTTTTCCGTTGGCTGGTTTCCCCGGAAATTTTACAAGAATACCATCGGGCTTTAGGTAAATTGGCCAACGATTTTCCCACCGTTCCGATTGACCCCATTATGGAAATCATCAAGCTGAATTGCGACTTGGTGGCCGCTAAACCAATCCGGAACATTTGCAAAGACCCGGATGATGATAAGTTTATTGCCGCCGCCTTAACGGGAAGGGCTGATTTCATTGTCTCCGGCGATAAGGTACTTTTAGAGGTTGGAACTTACCAAAATATCCAAATAATGAATTCGCCCAATTTCCTGAAAATCCTATAGTTAGGCTGTCCATGATAAAATTCGTCGTTTTGGTTTTGAGTCTTATAAAACTTTCTTTTTTAACTTGGTACTGCGGGATTCCCTTAAGCATTCGCGCCTTCGCGGTAAAAGCCTGAGTCTTTATGAAAAAGGATTAAAACGATGAAAATTTTGATCACCGGCGGGGCGGGGTTCGTGGGATCGAACCTGGCCAAAGAATTCAAGGGGTCCTTTCCGCGGGCCCAAGTCGTGGCTTTCGACAATCTCCACCGCCGGGGTTCGGAAATCAATCTCGTGGAGTTCAAGCGCCTGGGGATTTCCTTTGTCCATGGGGATATCCGGGTACCTTCGGATTTAGAAGACTTGGAAGGTTCTTACGACCTATTTATTGAGGCTTCCGCCGAACCCAGCGTTCACGCCGGAGTGGGGGCTTCTCCGCGTTATGTCATCGAAACCAACCTGGTGGGCACCCTGAATTGCCTGGAGTTCGCCCGGAAAAAAGCGGCCCAAACCATTTTTCTTTCGACTTCCCGGGTCTATTCGATCCCCGCATTGCGGGCCATCCCCTTGAGAGAGACCAAAGACCGCTTTGAGATGAAGCCCGCCAAATCCGCCAAAGGATACGGCGCGCGAGGCATTGCCGAGAATTTTCCCACTGAAGGGTTCCGTTCCATCTATGGGAGCACGAAACTGGCTTCCGAATTGATCCTTCAGGAGTATGTCGAAACCTACCGCATGAAGGCCATCATCAACCGATGCGGCGTCATCGCCGGTCCGGGACAATTCGGGAAAGTTGACCAAGGCGTTTTCGCTCTTTGGGTTGCCAACCACTATTTTGGAAAACCCCTGAGTTACACCGGTTTCAGGGGCCGTGGGAAACAAGTTCGGGACCTGCTTCATCCGCGGGACCTTTACCGGCTCATCCGGAAACAAATGGAGAAAATGGACCCGCATTCGGGCCAGGTGTTCAATGTGGGCGGAGGCCGTCCAGTGTCCGTTTCCCTCAAGGAGATGACGGCGCTTTGCCGGAAAGTCACGGGACGTCAAATGGAAGTGAAGTCGGATTCCCGGACGGCGGGCGTGGACATTCCGCTTTACCTGTCGGACTTTTCCAAGGCACGGAAAGCCTTTGGATGGTCCCCAGAAAAAACGGTTGAAAATATCATAAGTGACATTTATAACTGGATTCACTCTCAAGAATCCCAATTAAAACCCCTGTTTTCTTGACCGTTTTTTCCATCCCATCCAGGTGAAAATATGTCCATCGCCATCGTGACGGGTTCCTCGGGCCTGATCGGAAGCCAAACCTCCCAATTCCTCTCTAGTCAGGGCCTGGATGTGGTCGGGGTTGATAACAACCTAAGGGAATATTTTTTTGGGAAAGACGGCTCCACCCTTTGGAACCTGGAAAACATGAAGAAAAGCATTCCCAGGTTTACCCACAACGCCTTGGATGTCCGCGACCAGGATAAGATCTTCGGGCTATTCAAAAAATACGGAAACGATATCCAACTGGTGGTGCACGCGGCGGCCCAGCCCAGCCATGATTGGGCGGCGCAAGAGCCCTTGACCGATTTCACCGTGAACGCCAATGGAACCTTGATACTTTTGGAGGCGGCGCGCCAATTTTGCCCCAAGGCCGTTTTTATCTTCACTTCCACCAACAAGGTTTATGGCGACACCCCGAACCTGCTCCCCTTGGTGGAAACCCCCACTCGGTGGGAAATCGAAGCCTTCCATCCTTATTACGCCAAAGGCATCGATGAACAAATGTCGATTGACCAGTCCAAGCACAGCCTTTTCGGGGTCAGCAAGACGGCCGCCGACCTGATGGTCCAGGAATATGGCAAATACTTTGGGATGAGGACCGGAGTGTTCCGCGGAGGATGCTTGACGGGGCCGGCCCATTCGGGCGCGAAGCTTCACGGTTTTTTGGCTTACCTGGTGAAATGCGTGGTGGGCCGGATTCCCTACACGGTTTTCGGTTACAAGGGCAAGCAGGTTCGGGACAATATTCATTCCTACGACTTGGTCCAGGCCTTTTGGCGTTTTTTCCAAAACCCAAGGTCCGGCGAGGTTTACAACATGGGCGGTTCCCGGGTGAGCAATTGTTCCATGCTGGAAGCCATCACCCTGGCCGAGGAATTATCGGGTGAAAAGCTGAAGTATACCGTTTCGGGGGAGGCGCGTTCGGGCGACCATATTTGGTGGATCAGCGACGTTTCCAAATTTCAAAGCCACTTTCCCGGCTGGTCCTACCGCTATGACCTGAAAAAAATCATGGAGGAAATCGTGGAAGCCAGCCGCGAACGGATTGGAACCCCATGAAGCTTTCGGTGGTCATTCCCGCCCATAATGAGGAAGGGGAGATTGAAGGGACGGTCCAAAATCTTTACATCCACCTGAAACACCACCGGATTCCCCATGAAATCCTCGTGGTCAACGACAATTCCAAAGATGGAACCGAGAATATTTTAAAGTCCCTGCGGCGGGATATCCCCACTTTGCGCTATGTCAATAACCGTCCGCCCAACGGATTCGGCTTGGCCGTCCGCAAGGGCCTCGCGGAGTCCCGGGGGGACGCCATAGCGGTTTACATGGCCGATGCCTCGGACAGCCCGGAAGATTTGGTGGTCTTTTACCGGGTGTTGAAGAGGAAAGGGGTGGATTGCGTCTTCGGCACCCGTTTCAGCCGAGGGTCAAAGCTGGTGGATTATCCCTTTCACAAGCTTTTATTGAACCGAGGGGCCAATTTATTGATCCGTCTTCTTTTTGCCATTCCCTATAACGACACCACCAACGCCTTCAAGCTCTACCGGCGCCATGTCATCGCTGGCGTCCAACCCTTGATTTCCCATCATTTCAACTTGACGGTGGAAATTCCCCTGAAAGCCATCGTCCGGGGTTACCGATACGTGGTGGTCCCCAACAGCTGGACCAACCGCAAATCGGGCATTTCCAAACTCAAGATCAAGGAAATGGGTTCCCGCTATCTATTTATCGTTCTTTATTGCCTCATCGAGAAGTGGCTCTCCCGGGGGGATTACCACCGGCAAAGAGTCGAGGCAAAGAAGGGTTAATCTTCGAATATTTTTCGGGCGCCAGATTTTATGATTATTTAGAGCGCTTTTTCATTATTCCGCTCACCTTCACATCAAAAAGTTACAAAAAAAAGCTCAAATTGAGGGTAGAATTGCGCCTTGTTTGAATTAAGAAAAAGAGTTTCATCCATGAAAATGCTTATCACCGGGGGGCGGGCTTCACCCCTCTCTTCCATAAACCTTCAAGGTATGTGGGATCGAAGCCCACTTTTTTTGACGACGGTCAAATAATGATTGCGAGGATACTTTGAGGATATTAATCACTGGGGGCGCGGGCTTCATCGGTTCCAACTTCGTCAGGCTTGCCCTGAAACAAGGGCACCAAGCGGTGGTGCTGGATTTGCTGACTTACGCGGGGCATGAATCCACTCTGGACGATGTGAAAAAATCTCCTTCCTTTACCTTCATTAAAGGGGACGTGGCGGACCGGGAACAGGTTCGTGAGGTTTTCGAAAAGCACAAACCCGGAGCGGTGGTTCATTTCGCCGCCGAATCCCACGTGGACCGTTCCATCGAAAACCCCGGAAGCTTCCTGAGGACCAACGTGATGGGAACTTTCGAGCTGATGGACGCGGCCCGGCGCCAGTCCGGGCTGCCCGATGGTTTTCGCTTCATCCTGGTTTCCACCGACGAGGTCTACGGGGCCTTGGGAGCTACCGGAGCCTTCACCGAGAACAGCCCCTACGCTCCGAATTCGCCTTATTCGGCCAGTAAGGCCGGGGCGGATCTCCTGGCTCGGGCCTACCATGAGACTTTCAAATTTCCCGTCCTCATCACGAACTGCTCCAATAATTACGGTCCCTACCAGTTTCCAGAGAAGCTCATCCCCCTCATGCTCTTGAACGCTCTGGAAGCCAAGGACCTGCCGGTTTACGGCGATGGGGGACAGATTCGGGATTGGCTTTACGTGGAAGACCATTGCGAGGCCATCCTTCAGGTTTTAGACAAAGGCAAACCCGGCCTAAAGTATTTGATCGGCGGAAGATCCGAAATGACCAATCTGAACCTTTTGGACGCCCTTTTGGGACTTTTGGAGGAACTGCGTCCCGCCAGCCAAAATCCGGCGATGAAGGCCCGTGGCCTTTCTCGATACGCGGAGTTAAAAAAATTCGTGGCGGACCGGCCAGGCCATGACCGCCGTTACGCCATTGACCCTTCTTTCACCGAAAAAGAAACGGGTTGGCGGCCCCGTTATTCCTTTCAGGAGGGCCTCCGGGCCACGGTGGAGTGGTATCTTTCCAACCGGGATTGGTGCACAAGGGTTCAAGCGAACAATTATGACCGGGGCCGGTTAGGCCTTACCAAAGGAGCCGAAAAATGAGGGGAATTCTACTAGCGGGCGGGGCGGGGACCAGGCTTTACCCCATGACCCGCGTGATGTCCAAACAATTGATGCCGCTTTACGACAAGCCGATGGTTTATTACCCCCTGACCACCCTCTTATGGACGGGAGTTAAGGAAATTCTCATTATCACCACTCCCGAGGACCAAGCTTCCTTTAAACGGTTGCTGGGGGATGGTTCCTGGCTGGGGGTCCGCTTTCAATATGCCGTTCAGCCCGCGCCAAACGGGATCGCCCAGGCGCTCTTGATTGGCCGTGATTTTCTGGCGGGGGATTCTTGCGCGTTGGCTTTGGGCGACAACGTTTTTTATGGACATGGCCTTCCGGAAAATCTGAAGGAAGCCTCGGCCCAAACCGGGGGAGCGACAGTTTTCGGTTATTGGGTTAGGGACCCGGAGCGTTATGGCGTGTTGGAATTCTCCCCAGATGGAAGCGTGAAAGATATCTTGGAAAAACCGGCAAAGGCCCCATCGCCCTGGGCTGTCACAGGCCTTTACCTTTATGATCCCACGGCCCCGGAAAGGGCAGCCCGGCAAAAGCCCTCCCCGAGGGGAGAACTGGAAATCACCGATCTTAATCGGGATTATTTGAGGGACGGCAAGTTGAACGTGGTCAAGCTGGGCCGGGGAACAGCTTGGCTGGATTCGGGGACTCCCGAAGCCTTGTTGAAAGCGGGCATCTTCCTTCAGGCCATCGAGGAACGGCAAGGATTGAAGGTTTGTTGTCCTGAGGAAGTGGCTTACGGCTTGGGATTGATCGGTAAAAAAGAAATCCTCGAACAGGTCAAGGCGCTTGGATCCAGTCCCTACGCCCTTTACCTCAAGGAACTTATCGAGAGGGATTTATGAGCCTTCTGATTGAAAAGACTCCACTGGAAGGGCTTTTGGTCATCAGCCCCAAAAGATTTCCGGACGACAGGGGTTATCTGGCCGAGACTTATCATTCGGAAAAATACCGGGAGGCGGGGATACTTTCCAACTTTGTCCAGGACAACCAATCCTTATCCCGCCAGGACGTGTTGAGGGGGTTGCATGCCCAGGTCAAAAAACCCCAAGCCAAGCTGGTGCGGGTTTTGATGGGTGAAATCTTCGACGTGGCCGTGGATGCCCGGCCCGGGTCGCCCACTTATGGGAAATGGCATGGGGACTATCTCTCGGGCGAGAACCTGCGGCAGTTGTTCATTCCGGAAGGGTTTCTCCACGGATTTTGCGTGATTTCCGCAAACGCCCTTGTGCATTACAAATGCTCGGCTCTTTACGATTCCACGGATCCTTTTGGAGTCAAGTGGGATGATCCTGATTTGGGGGTGGAGTGGCCGGTTAAGGCGCCTATCGTTTCCGCCAAGGATATCCAAAACATGAGCTGGGCCGCGGCCCGCCGCGTTTTGGAATCCGCCTAGAATTTTAGGGGGTAAATTGTGCGGATCGCTTTGATCGGGGCGGGAGGAATGTTGGGCTCCCGAATGGCGACCCTCTTGAGGGTTTCGGGACACCAGGTCCTTTCTCCCGTCAGGAGCTTGTTGGATATCACTGACCCGGCGGGCCTGGAGACGTTTTTTAAGAACGAAACTTTTGATGGAATGGTCAATTGCTCGGCTTTTACGGCGGTGGATGCCTGCGAGGACCCCGCCCAATATCCTATCGCTTTAAAGGTGAATGCCCAGTCCGTGGGTGAAATGGCCAAACTTTCTCGAGAAAAAAAACGGTGGCTAGTGCATGTATCCACCGATTATGTTTTTGACGGGAAGGGGGAGAGACCCTGGCGGGAAGAAGACCCGATCCAACCCCTGAACGCCTACGGCCAAACCAAGGCGGAGGGGGAAAGGCTGTTTCAGGAACAGGGTTGTCCTGGTTGGATTGTCCGCACCAGCTGGCTTTATGGCCCTCAGGGAAAACATTTTGTCCGGACGATGGCGAAACTGATGAGGGAAAAAACGTCGGTAGAAGTCGTGGAGGACCAAATCGGGGGGCCCACTTATACGGGAGATTTGGCCCGCTTTATTCTGGATTTGGTGGAAGGGAAGCCAGCCAAAGGCGTCTATCATTTCGCCAATGAGGGTTACGTTTCCTGGCATGGGTTTGCCGATGCCATTCGGAAAGAGCTGGGTCTTTCTTGCGAGGTCAAGTCCATTCCTTCCAGCCGTTTTCCCCGGCCCGCCAAGCGGCCTTTCAATTCGAGGTTCGACCTTTCCAAGTCTAGAGCCGTGGCCCGAAACCCCTTCCGTCCTTGGCGGGAGGCCTTGAAGGATTATCTAGCAACCGAACCCTTGTGATTCGCCCTTTCTGAAATTTATCCATTTACCAAGGCCAGTCTTGGAATCTTTAGTTGATTCCATGGGATAGGGGAATTATTCTAAAACCACCTTGTATAAATTCTTCAAGCCGATCCTATTTTCCCTGGAACCCGAGGCCGCGCATCATTTGGCATTGGGTGTCCTGAAGCTTTCCAGGCCGTTTCTCCCTTTCTTTTCACCTTTTCTGCGGACCCGGGATGACCGGCTGGCCAAAACTCTTTTCGGCCTGAAATTCCCTAATCCCATCGGGTTGGCGGCGGGTTTGGACAAGAAGGGTGAACAGGTGGAGGTTTGGGAAAAGGTGGGATTCGGCTTTGCCGAACTGGGAACTTTTACCGCCAAACCCCAGCCAGGGAACGAGGGGCCCAGGGTTTTTCGCTATCCCGCTCAAGGGTCCCTCATCAACCGCATGGGTTTTCCCAATCCGGGCGCGGAAGCCGTTGCCAGAAACTTGAAAGCGGTGAGGGAAAGCGGAAGCTGGCCTTCCAGCCCGGTGGGGATCAATATCGGCAAAAGCAAGGTGACGCCCCTGGAAGGAGCGGTCGAGGACTATTTGGAATCCTTGGAATTATTGAAGCCCTATGCCGACTATGTGGCGGTCAACGTCAGTTCACCTAATACCCCCGGTTTAAGGAAACTTCAGGAGGCCAAACCACTCAAAAAACTTTTGACGGCATTGGTAAAAAAGGCGGGGAAAAAACCGGTTCTATTAAAGCTCTCGCCCGATTTGGGGGAAAAGCCTTTGCGGCAGGCGGCGGAGACGGCCTTGTCGGCCGGCTGCGCCGGGTTGATCGCCACCAATACCACCCTTTCGCGGGAAGGATTGCCCCCGGGGGAATATCCCGAGGGAGGGATGTCGGGAAAACTTTTAAGGAAACAATCAACCCATGTGTTGAAAATCCTTTCCCGCTTCACAGGGGGCAAGGTGCCCCTCATCGCCGTCGGCGGCGTTTTTACGCCGGAGGATGTTAGGGATAAATTGGACGCGGGCGCCGGTCTGGTGCAAGTTTACACGGGGTATATTTATGAAGGGCCGGGACTGCCCTCAAGATTATGCCGGGGATTATTGAAAGAAACTCGAGTTGACCGCCAAGGCGCCAAGGCGCCAAGAAAACCTGGAAATTAAAGATGAAAAGAATTTCGTTCACTGCAAGCATGAACCCATTGTGGAAAATAAAAATCTTTTGCCGTTATTGGTGTTTTGGAACCTTGGTGGTAATTTTTTCCTTTACTGGAGGGTGTGTGCCGATTCGGCAAGCCCTTCCCGGCTCTCGTGCGGGTGACCATCCTGCCGGAAGCGCCCCGCCAGCGGAGTATGAAAATCCGGACGATTTCAAGAACTTGGGTAAGGACGCTTGGAAAAACGAGATGGAAGGGATCGCATCCTGGTATGGCGAGGATTTCAACGGCCGATTGACCGCGAATGGGGAAGTCTACGACATGTACAAGTTCACGGCGGCCCATAAGACGCTTCCTCTTGGAACCGTAGTGAAGGTGACCAACCTGGACAACGGAAAAACCGTCGAGGTGCGGATCAACGACAGGGGGCCCTACGTGAAAGGGCGGATCATCGATTTGTCCCGAACGGCAGGCCGGGCTATCGGTATGAGGGAAGCCGGAACAGCCCAAGTGAAATTAGAGGTGGTTCATTGGCCTGACGACAGCCATTAAGTGACCGGCATCCATCGCGCCCTTTTTCATTTTTGAGTTTTTTAATTCATATTCGGCTTCGGTGAGGCAGGCTTTACAGAAATGCCAGCTTTCCTTTTTAAAAATGCTTTTTTCCAACACGCCCTTGAGCTTACATAAATCACATTCATGAAAATAGATTCGTCGGTTGCTGAAAACATTTTGGCTCCGGTGTTTTAATAGGAGCAATTTAATTTCGCGCTATTAAATATCTGTAACGGTTGACGTAACCTTTCGTTACAATGGGTCCCTAGATGGGGGTTGGGGCACGAAACCGGACAGCGTTTAGACGAAAAAGACACAGCGACAATCGGAACGGAAAAGAATGGCCTTGTTTTCCGAAAAACTGAAAAAAGCGATCCGCCGCACTGGGGGATGCCTTTGCGTTGGGCTGGACGTGGATCCGGCGAAAATGCCCAAGAACCTGCCCCATGACGGTGAGGGCGCCCTGAAGTTTTGCCGTTCCATTATCGAGGCCACCCGCGATTTGGCGGTGGCTTACAAGCCCAACATGGCTTTTTTTGAGTCCTTGGGGGTACAAGGTTTTGAGGTTCTGGAGCTTTTGCGCCAGTCCATTCCCCATGACGTCCTCTTCGTGATGGACGCCAAAAGGGGGGATATCGGCAATACTTCCCAAGCTTATGCCAAGGCTTTTTACGGCCTCCTGCAGTCGGATGGACTGACCCTTTCCCCCTATATGGGGAAGGATTCCATTGAGCCCTTCTTGGAATATTCGGGAACCTGTTCTTTCGTCTTGTGCCTCACCTCTAATCCTTCCGCCGCCGACTTCCAGTTGCAAACCCTCCAAGGCGGGGAAAAACTTTACGAGAAGGTGGCCAAAACGGCGGTGGGATGGGCAGAGGGGAAGAAAGGGGAAATCGGCTTGGTGGTGGGCGCGACCCAAACTCAATACCTAAAAGACCTGCGCCTTTTGGCCCCCTCGACGACATTCCTGGTGCCGGGAGTTGGAACGCAAGGCGGCAACCTCCAGGCTGTTTTGAAAGAAGGAAGGAATCAGGAAGGATTCGGAATACTGGTGAATGTTTCCCGGCAAATCCTGTATGCTTCCACCGAAAATGACTTTGCTGACGCGGCCCGGGAACAGGCCCAAAAGCTGGTTGTCGAGATGAAACCATACTTTAGTTGAGAGTTGTTGTGCTTTCGTCTTCAGCCGAAAACCAGATACTGACCGATGAGGGGTTTGATGACCAATGAGGAAGTACTCAAAATTTACGAGGAAACCGGAGCCCTTCTCAAGGGGCATTTCCGCCTGTCGTCCGGGCGCCATAGCGACCGCTATCTCCAATCCGCCCTGGTTCTTCAATATCCCTGGCATGCCGAAAAACTTTGCCAGGCGCTTTCGGAAAAAGTGAAGGTTTTAACCCCCCAGGCGATCCTATCACCGGCTATGGGAGGGCTTTTCGTGGGCCATGAGCTGGCCCGGGCTTTGAAGGTGAGGTCCATCTTTACCGAACGAAATAAAGAAACAGATGCCATGGAACTGCGGCGCGGATTTACGGTTGGAAAAGGGGAGAGGATATTCGCGGTGGAGGATATCATCACTACCGGGAAGTCCGTCAAGGAGTCCTACCAGGTGGTTCGGGCCTTGGGGGCCGAGGTGGTGGGAGTGGGGTGCCTGATCGACCGAAGCGGTGGGGAAAACGCCTTTGACGTTCCCGTGAAATCCTTGACGTCGATGAAAGTGGAAAGCTGGGAAGAAAAAGATTGCCCCATGTGCAAGCAGGGTTTGCCGGTGGTGAAACCGGGGTCGAGAGCCAAGTTTTGATGGATAGGTTTTAAGTGGATGAAGAATACGATCTGAAGGCTTAATTGAAATGAGGCCTGGCGTAGAACTCAAATGTAAAAGCTTAAAACGAGTCTGGGGAACATGATCGAGAACAAGCAGGGTTCGAAAAAAGTTGAAAAGCGGCTATCCGCATTCGAAGAATATTTCTATGCCAACCTTCTCTTTTGGGGTTTTTTGGTGGCCCTGGCCATCATTAGTTTTTTTGTTTGCGGCGCCGTTTGGGATGATGTCACCTCCGGGGTGATGGAGTTTATTTTCGTCATCCTGGGCGGTGGATTCACTTTGGTTTCGGCGATGGATTATATCTATGAGAAATATTACGGTCATCCCTCAGGAGAGATGAAGAAATGAAAAACTTCGCGCGGAATTTATTGGTCCTCTTTTTAGCCTCCCTTCTTGTTTTAAGCCCCCGGATGGTTCAAGTGGTATTGGCCCAGGAAGATACGGATTCGGCTTCGCCGGAAGAAGTTCAGACGCTTCAAGGCTTGGCGAAAAATGGTTATGTGGGAGATAAAAAAGATTTTTATCTATCGGCCAAGGGGCTGACGGAGGACGATGTCACGGACGCACTGTTGAAAATAGACGACCAGCTTTCGCAGGTGGATTTAAAAACCCTTCAACCCGGGGATAAAAACTATCAAGTGGACGACCTGAAGGCCCTTTTGACGCTGATCAAGGAAAAGTCGGAGGATATCCGCACGCGCAAGATGTCGGCGTGGAAATTCGAAAAACGGGTCGAAAGGATGATCGCCGCCCTCACCCCGGCTTCCGCCGACCCGACGCCCGAAGTGACCGCCCTCCCCTCGCCCCAGCCGACCGAATTACCCATGCCAACTCCCACGGCCACGCCTATCCCTGGCCCATCACGGGAGGAATGGAACCAGATGAAGGGGGATGTGAAGGACCTGGCCCAAAAAACATCCAGCCTCCAGGGCGACTATGATAAAAAAATCCAGTCCCTTCAGACAATTGAGGATGATGTGGCGAAAAGCAACGGTGAACTCAAAATCACGGACGCCGATCTTCAGGAACAATTGAAATTGGTGAAAAAACTTCTGGACCAAGTTCAGGATAACCTCAGCAAAACGGGCGATCGTTTGGACCAAGTGGCTCAAAAGGCCAATGAAAAGGCCATTACGGACACCGAATTGGAACAGGAGTTAACCATCCTGCATAAGGATTTGAGGGATAATTCTCAGGATGTGACGATTCTGAAGGAAGAAGTGGCTAAACTGGATAAGACAAACGCCGAACAGGGCCAAAATCCCTTGGACCAGTTCTTGAATTCCAAGTGGCTGGCGGGTGGGGCCCTGGCCGTTGGACTGGCCGCACTGGTTGTTTCATTGACTCGAAAATAATCAAGGAGGCCTTATGTTTATTGGTCATTACGCGGTGGGGTTGGCGGCTAAAAAGTGGGCTCCGAAAGCGTCCTTGGGAACTTTAGTGGCCGCGGCCATTTGGCTCGATCTCGTTTGGCCCCTGTTCCTTTTGTTGGACTTGGAACATTTCCGCATCCTTCAGGGAATCACCCAAATGGTCCCCTTCGATTTTTACGATTATCCCTTGAGCCATAGCCTGTTCATGGCTCTGGCTTGGTCCGCTTTCCTTGGATTGGCCTATCTCATAGCCGAAAAAGATACCAGGGGATCTTGGGTGATTGGCGCCCTGGTCTTGAGCCATTGGTTTTTAGACTTGATCGTCCATCGGCAAGATCTTCCTTTGTGGCCGGGAGACCCCAGCGGAATCCAAAAGTTTGGATTCGGCCTTTGGAATCACGCATGGGCGGCTATTCCCCTGGAAGTCGCTCTTTTCGCCGCGGGTCTTTGGCTTTACCAGAAATCCACAAAAGCTTTGGATGAGGTTGGCGACATGAGTTTTTGGATTTTCGGCGCTGTTTTAGTGATTTTCTTTTTTGTCGATCTCAAAACGACACCGTCTTCAAATCCCTATATTGTTTCACTCATGGGTTTCAGCCAGCTTTTGTTCGTAGCTTGGGCCTATTGGATCGATGATCACCGTAAGAACGGTTAACTTTCTCCCATTTGGCTTTTAGGCTTTTTTATTAGGAATGTTAAAAAACCGTATAAAACCGCAAAATATCTAACGTTTGGGGCCTGATGGGGCTTTTTCCATTCCCTTTAATTAAAGAAAACAAGGCTTTTTCATGGCATGGGAAATGCCATTGGA
The DNA here is from genome assembly GCA_963836235.1 of uncultured Pseudomonadota bacterium. Taxonomy (GTDB): domain Bacteria; phylum Oederibacteriota; class Muellerivitia; order Muellerivitales; family Muellerivitaceae; genus CAWJKT01. The sequence continues at coordinate 526,781 of CAWIIP010000004.1, forward strand.
ATGGGGAATCATTCTCTAACGGGGGATTTTGGTGAAGAAGCAACTAGTTTTTTTAACTCTTATTATTTTACTGGCCTTGCCATTGGCTTGTCAGAACCGTGCTTTTAATGAGCCAATTAGTCCCGTTGCCGCGCCTACTCCCACGCCCACCCCGGTCTGGAGTTATCAGACCGCCGTTCCCGCTGCGACCCCAACTCCTTAACCGGAACCGCTTTCGATAACCGTCCTGTTGAAGGTCACGAAAAATCGTCCAGTCTTTTCAAATTATGAAAGTGATCGAAAAGCATTCAGCGGAACTATCATGCACAGGTCGAAGGTTCTTATGCTTCGGTTACCAAGCTCTTTTCCTTGGTCATGGTAACCATTCCGGGAGGCGCTCCCGGAATTTTTTTGACGTTTTTTTTCTCAGTGTAACTGACCATCACCTTAGTTCCGGGTTCGGCCTTGCTGTGGGTCGCGGCCAGTTGGGCCGCTTGAAGAATCAATTCATTGGGAACGACGGCGTTTCTTTGTAATTTGCGCAAAATCACATGGGCGCCGGGAAGGTCCCGCACATGGAACCATAGATCCTCCGGTTGGGCCAATTGAAAAGTCACGTAGTCATTGGCCGCCGCCGAGGTGCCCGCGCAGATCTCGAATTCCTTACCCAGCTTCGTGCGAATAATATTGGGTGTAGGAACCTTTTCTTCCTTGGGTTTCTTGGGCTTGGGTTCGGATTCTTTCTTTTTGGGGAAAAGATCGAGAAAAGCTTTTTGGATGTCTTCCGAGTTTCTGAGGGCGGGCAGGCTTCGCTGGGCCGATTTTAATTGGTTCAGCCGTTCCTGGATTTCTTTCTCCCGCTTTTCCACCAAGGCCAGTCCCCGGGAACCCTTTTGGGCTTTTTTAAAAAACCTCTGAGCGTTCTGCAAGGGGGTGATTTCGGGATCGAGTGGAACAGTGACCCGCCCCGGACTCCCCCTTACCACATCCTCCAGGCTGGCTTCCCTCAGGTGCAGCTTGATCTTGTGCAATTGGGCCATTAAAAGTTCGCCCCACCATTGGTATTGGTCGGATTTTTCAGCTTCAGCCCTGTCTTTTTTCAGTTTTTCCAGGATCCGTTTCTCGTGTTTGATGGCTTTGGCCACTTCCGATTCCAGTTTTGTCTTTCGGGTCAAGCGGATTTGATTCTCAAATTCCAATTTGAAAAGCTTTTCGAGGGCCTGGCTGAGAGTTGGAAAAGAAAGGAATTCTTTTTCGGGGACGCCTAGATCAAAAAGCCTGAGGGAAGGGGGCGGTCCAGGAAAAAGCAGATAGCGATCCAGGCCTTTTTCCTCCCAGGAAGTTTTTAAAATTTCCCATTGGGAGAAAAAGTCCTTCCCGCGTTTTTCCAAATGGGCGGCTAACTCCGTATCAGTTCCCCTGAATTTCTCTTTGATCCAAGCGCCCAGGGGGGGATGGCCCGCTTGGTTCCAGAGGCTTTCAACCTCTCGTCCAGTGAGATTCCATAGGTTTGGTTTATCCAAGGGTTGGGGAGGTTTTTGATAGACGGTTTGAGGCATGACCAAACGTTCCACGTCGTTTTTGTAACGTAAGGCGCTGATGATTTGATTATCCGGGCCCACCAAAATGAGATTGGGATATTTTGGAATCCCCTCGAAAATGAGCCGAAAGACCCCTTCCGGAGTTTTGAAATGGAAATCCATCAGCCGTTCGCCGGCTTCGGATTCGAGGCCGATGAGTTGAGCGTATTCCAGGTTTTTTCTTAACGACCTGCAAAAGTTAGGCGGCTTTTGCAAGGCGGGGCGTTTCTCGGTTGTGGAAAAAAGAACGGGTTTTAAAGGCGTGATCGCGATGACCAAGGTGCGCGACGGCCGGTCCGGATGATAGAAGGTTAAATCCACGATTTCGGCGGCGGACTGGGAAATGTGGGAAAGGCGGGCCGAGAGAAGAAATTGTTTCAACTCGCGGGCCAAGAGGCGCACTAACAGAGGGGTCAATCGGGTTTCCTTAATTTTTTTCTCTGCGGCTATTATGGCATAGGAATTTCTCCCCTCGAAAGGTCCATTCTTTTGAAAAGAGGGGTAACCATGTGCTTTTTGGAGCGATGGATTTATTAGGCCTTCATTTGACACTCATGAAATAGGGGCATAAACTGATCTTGAATTACCACTTTTCCCACGCACCGAGGGCATTCATGAGCGAGAGGCCTTGGCTTTCTTCCTATGATGAAGGTGTTCCGAAGACCCTCGAATATCCTGAAAAGACCCTTTCCGAACTGCTTCAGGATGTTTCACGAAAATATCCCCAAAATCCAGCCCTTTATTATTTCGGTTCCCGAATGGATTACGGCGATCTGAATGAAAAGGTCAACCGTTTCGCTAACCTGCTCATGCAAGAGGGAATCAAACCCGGCGACCGAGTGGCCCTCTATTTGCCCAATTGTCCGGCTTGTGTGATCGCTTTTTTCGGGGTTTTAAGAGCGGGTGCGATTTTGACCCAATTGAATCCCCTCTATTCGGCCAGTGAGACGGCCCACCAATTGAAGGATTCGGGGGCGAAATTTGTGGTTTCCCTGGATCGTTTCGTGCCGATCCTGCGGCAAGTGGCGGGGGAATGCGGGTTGAAAAAAGTCTGGGTCACCCGGATCAACGACTATTTTCCATTTCCCCTGAAGTGGCTATATCCCCTGAAAGCGAAAAAGGAAAAGAGCTGGGTGAAATGGCCAAAGGAACCCCTTTTCACCAGTTTTGTGAAGGACCTGGCGGCGTCCTCCCCCGCCCCAGTGCCCGTTCCCTTGAAGATGGATGAGACCGCCCTGCTTCAATATACGGGGGGAACCACCGGTGTGGCCAAGGGCGTCATCCTGACGCACCGCAACATGGTGGTTAACGCCTTCCAATGCAAGTACTGGCTGCCCCGCCTTTCGGAGGGCAAAGAAGTATTTATGCTGGCTATTCCCATTTTTCATTGTTATGGCATGACCGCGGGAATGAATTGGTCCGTCATCATGGCCGCTTCCATGGTACTGGTTCCCAAGTTTGAAGTGGAAACGGTTCTGAAGGCCGTGGACCGGTATGGGGTGAGTATTTTTCCCGGGGTCCAGGCCATTTATGTGGCTATCAATAACTATCCCCACGTGGGGAAATACAAGGTTCGCAGCATCCAGGCTTGTATTTCAGGAGCGGGGCCGTTGCATCAGGAAGTACAGAAAAAATTCGAAGTGCTCACGGGGGGTAAATTAGTGGAGGGTTACGGCCTCACGGAGGCTTCCCCGGTCACCCATTGCAATCCGGTTTACGGCAAGCGCAAGATGGGCATGATCGGTCTTCCTTTCGTTGGAACCGATTGCCGAATCGTGGATGTGGAAACTGGGAAAATCGAGATGAAGGTTCGGGAAATCGGCGAACTAACGGTTAAGGGCCCCCAAATTATGCAAGGTTATTGGAACCATCCTGAGGAAACCGCCATGGTTTTGAAAGATGGCTGGCTCTATACCGGTGACATCGGTTATATGGACGAGGATGGTTTTTTCGCCATCGTGGACCGCAAGAAAGATATGGTAAAAGTCGGCGGAGAGAACGTCTATCCAAGGGATGTTGAGGAGGTGCTTTTCAAGAACGAAAAGATCCTGGATTGCGTGGTCGCCGGGATACCCGACGAAAAGCTGGTGGATAAAATTAAAGCTTACATCGTCCTCAAACCGGGTTGCGTAGCCGAGCCTCAGGAAATCATCGATTTCTGCAAGGACAAATTGGCGAAGTACAAAGTTCCTAAGGAAGTGGAGTTCAGGGAGTCCTTGCCTAAAAACATGGTGGGAAAGATGCTGAGACGGCTGCTGGTGGAAGAAGAGAAAGCAAAATTGAAAAAATGATTTCGTGAAGGGGGCTTTTATGAAAGAAGTGGTCATCGTCGATGGGGCAAGAACGCCCATTGGTAATATGGGCGGGGCCTTAAAGGACGTGACGGCGCAGGATATGGCCGCCACCGTCATGAAGGAAATAGTGAAGCGCAACAACCTGAAACCCTCCGACGTGGAGGAAGTGATCCTGGGCTGCGTGGGCCAATTCTCCGACGCGCCCAACGTGGGAAGGGTGGCGGCCCTTTTGGCTGGGCTCCCGAAGGAAGTGACGGGCTATACGGTCCAACGCAATTGCTCCTCGGGCATGCAAGCCCTGGTAAACGCTTATCAAAACATCCAGTGCGGGGACGCGGACATCCATTTGGCGGGTGGAACCGAATCCATGAGCCAAGCTCCCTATGTGAGCCGGGACCTTCGGTTCGGGAAGCGCATGAGGGATTCGAAAATGGTCGACACCCTTATGGAAGGTCTGACCGACCCGGTCTGCCATTTGGTAATGGGCCAGACGGCCGAGGTTTTGGCCGAGGAATTCAAGATTTCCCGCAAAGAACAGGACGAATACGCGGTTCAAAGCCATAAAAAAGCCTTTAAAGCCCAAAGGGAAAATAAATTCAAGGATGAGATCGTGCCGGTCATGGTGCCCAAGAAAGTCATGGGAAAACCGGTGACCCCTGAGCCCGTTTCCCAGGACGAGGGCATCAATGCCGCCTTAAATGAGCAGACACTGTCCGCCTATCCGACAATTTTTAAAGAAGGTGGCACGGTAACTCCTGGCAATGCTTGCGGCATCAATGATGGAGCCTGTGTGACGTTGGTCATGTCCAAGGAGAAGGCCGACGCCTTAGGCTATAAGCCTCTCGGATACATCAGGTCCTACGCTTTTACGGGGGTGGAACCGGAAAGGATGGGCATCGGGCCCGCCTATGCGATCCCGAAGGCCCTAAAAAAAGCGGGATTAGAGTTATCCAACATGCAGTTGATCGAGATCAACGAGGCTTTTGCGGCCCAGATTTTGGCCGATGACCGGGTTTTGAAGATGAATCGGGAGATCTTGAACGTAAACGGGGGGGCCATTGCCTTGGGCCATCCGGTTGGCATGACCGGGGCGAGGCTGGTCTTGACGGGTTTGAAGGAAATGGCCCGGCGGAACCTTTCCTTGGGCGTTATTTCCATGTGTATTGGTGGTGGAATTGGTGGAGCAATGGTGCTCGAGCGCAAATAAGCGCTTGAGTAGGGTGTTTGTAGTTAACTTCTAACTACAAATTCCTAATTCCTCATGGAACGGAGTTCAACATGTTTATCTACAAAGCGGGCGTCATTGGCGCGGGAGCCATGGGGGCAGGAATCGCGCAGGTCATTTCCTTTTCCGGGCTTCCAGTTGTTTTGAAGGACACTGATGAGGAACGGGTGAAGAGGGGCATCGAGATGATCCGCAAGGTCTATCAGGGCCGGGTGGACAAGGGCAAGATGTCGGCTTCTGAGATGGACCAGAAAATGAACCTGGTGACCGGAACCACTTCCTATGATGATTTCAAGGATTGCGACTTGGTGGTCGAGGCCGTTTTCGAGAGTATGAAAGTAAAACACCAGGTTTTTCAGGATCTCGAAAAAGTCCTTCCGGAAACCGCCATCATGGCAACGAATACTTCCGCTCTTTCCATCACCCAGATCGCCTCGGCGGTTAAAAGATCCGAAAAGGTGATTGGTTTGCATTTCTTTAATCCGGCTCCTGTCATGAAACTGGTTGAAGTGATCCCGGGACTTCAAACCTCACCAGAGACGGTTGACGATACAGCGGCTTTTGCAGAGTCACTTCGCAAATTGCCTGTTCGGGTGAAGGAATGCGCCGGGTTTTTAGTGAACCGTCTGCTTCTTCCCTATTTGAACGAAGCTGCTTATGCCTTGCAGGAAAGCTCAGCTCCGGCCGAAGAAATGGACAAAGCTCTGAGAGCTTTCGGCATGCCGATGGGTCCTTTCGCGCTTCTTGATATGTTGGGGCTGGATGTCTGTGCCGAGGTTTCCATGATCCTTTACGATTCCTTTGGCCCCCGGATGAAGGCGGCAGAGATTTTGGGAGAGATGCACAAGGCCAACCGCTTGGGCACCAAAAATGGCATCGGTTTTTATGTTTATGACGATTCCAAAAAAGCGGATTTGAAACCGATTGTCGATGCCATCCAGGTCAAAACGGGGGTGAAGGGGACGCCCTTTTCACCCGAACGATTGGTGTTCCAAATGATCAACGAGGCGGCCTATTGCTTGGAAGAAAACGTGGCGTCCCCTTCGGACATCGACTTAGCCATGTTGGCTGGAACGGGTTTTCCCCAGGACAAGGGAGGACCCTTGCACCTAGCCGATGGAATCGGCCTAGATGTGGTATTGGAAAAGCTGAAAGAATTGTCTAAAACTTTAGGGACCCGGTTCTGGCCAGCGCCTATTTTGAAACGGATGGTTTCGGCCAATTATTTGGGTCAAAAAACAAAACGCGGGTTCTTTAACTATTAAGGAGGATTTATGGCCCAATACATTAGTATTTCGATCGAAAACAAAGTCGCCACGGTGGTCATCAACCATCCCCCAGTCAATGTCCTTTCGCCGGAGGTCTTGAAAGAACTTGAGACGGCCTTTGATGAATTGAAGGGTAATAAAGACGCTAAAGTTATTGTTTTGACGGGAACCGGCCCCCATTTCATCGCCGGCGCGGATATCAAGCAAATGTCCCGAATTCAATCGGTGGTTGATGGCAAGAAAGCGGCGGGGGAAGGACAAAGGATATTCCTTAAAATCGAAAGGTTTGAGAAACCCGTGATTGCCGCCATTAACGGCACTTGTCTGGGCGGGGGAATGGAATTGGCCATGGCTTGTCATATAAGGATGTGTTCTGATCACGCTCGGCTGGGACAACCCGAAATCAATTTGGGAATTATTCCAGGTTTTGGGGGTACTCAAAGAATGTCCCGGTTGGTGGGAAGAGGAAAGGCTACTGAATGGATTTTAACGGGGGACAATATCGCGCCACCTGACGCCAAGGCTTTTGGACTCGTGAATCATGTTTTGCCTGAATCCGAGGTGCTTCGTCAAGCCCAGGGATTGGCCAAGAAAATTGCAATGAAGCCAGCGGCAGCCATAGCCGCCGCTTTGAAGGTCATCAACAATGGTTTGGAACAGTCAACCATGGAAGCCGCTATGGGGGCTGAATTGGAAGGGTTTGGCAAATGTTGCGAGTCACCTGATATGAGGGAAGGTATCAAGGCTTTTGTGGAAAAGAGACAGCCCCAATTTACCGATCAATAAAACTCATTTGTCTTTCGTGGTTAAGAACGATAGTGAGTTCGAAACTAAAGAAAATTGAAAATAAGGAAAAGGGATGCCGAGAAAAACAAAGAACTCAAAAGAATTCCAAACTCTTATTGAACTGCGGCGAACCAGTGAGGAAAGCCGTTATAAAGTTGGCTTGGCCCTTTGCGGGGGAGTGGCTTATGGCGTCGCCCAGATCGGGGTATTAAAAGCACTGGAAGAGGCGGGAATCAAAATCGATTGCCTGGCGGGGACCAGCGCGGGAGCCATTATCGCCGCCGCTTACGCATCGGGGTTGCCGGTTTCCCGTATTGAGGAAATCGGGATTAATACCAGTTGGGGAGAACTTTTTTCCTTTAGGCCTTCCCGCAAGGGGCTGGTTTCGTCTGGCCCCATTGAAGAATATATTCGCAAGTACCTCAAGGTCGACACTTTCGAACAACTAAAAAAACCCTTGGCAGTAGTGGCTACCGATATTTGTTCCGGAGAGGAAGTCATTTTCACCCGTGGAGCGCTGGATAAGGCGGTACGAGCTTCCTGTTCAATCCCCGGAATCTATAGCCCGGTGGAACTAGACGGGCGGCAATTGGCCGACGGGGGCATGGCCGAAAACGTGCCCGTGAAGGCCTTGAGAAGCCTAGGAGCCGACGTGGTGATTGCGGTGAATCTTTTCGGGCACCACCAAGTGTTTCCCCCCGCTTCCAACGTTTTCCAAATTTTGATGCGAGTCTGGTATTTTTTCGTGCGAGAGGAATCGGCTTGGCGGGAAGAAAGTGATGTCGTCCTTGAGCCAGACCTGCGACTTTTTGATTTGTTCGATTTTAGCGCGGGGAAGGAAATCATAGCGGCGGGTGAAAAGGAAGCCAAACGCCAGATGCCAAAGATCAAACAGGTCATCCAAAGGCGGTTTTTCTTTCGACCGGAAATCTACCGTTAAGTTTTCAGAAGCTGAAAGTGGGTTAATATCGCTGTATTCTTTGGGCATTTTTACCAGGGTCAAATTCGTTAAAACCTTTATTTTTCAATGGGAAATACCCTCAACAAGATTACTTACAAAAATGAGGGTTTTTTCTTGTCGCTCCCAATTTGCAAGAGCATAATTGCTAGAAATCTTATTGTTTTTACAGCTTTTTTGTCGAGAGGGAGGTTGTCAGGTATGACCAAGGATGAGTTGGTTGCGAAGGTTGCGGAAACCACGGGAGTTAAAAAAGTCGATCTTCAAAAAGCATTGGATGTGATCATTCATACCATTATTGAAACGATTAAAACCGGGGATAAGGTTAATATCACGGGCCTCGGTATTTTCAAGATTAAGGACAAGAAAGCACGATTAGCTCGCAATCCAAAAACCGGGGAATCTATTCAGGTTCCCGCCAAGAGGGCGCCTAAATTTTTGCCTTCCAAAAACTTCAAAGAAGCGGTCAAGTAAACTCCGTTTATCTCCTTTGTTAAAAGTCAAAAGCCCCTTCTTTAAGGGGCTTTTTTATTAAAGGGCCCCTTGACCCTTTTTGGACGATTACCTATAGTAACGCACTCTTAGCACTCGTGGGAAGAGAGTGCTAATCCCGGCAGCATCCACTGCCAAACAATTAATTTTTTAAACTTGTGGTGGCGTCAGCCGTCACGATTAATCTTCAGGAGGTAGTTCATGAAATTTCGTCCGTTGCACGATCGCATTATGGTTGAACGAGTTGGAGAGGAAGAAAAAACTAAAACCGGGATCATCATTCCCGACGCGGCCCGTGAAAAGCAGCAGAAAGGGAAAATCGTGGCCGTCGGCAAAGGACGCGTCACCGATAAGGGTGAAGTTATCAAGCTGGATGTAAAAGAGGGGGATGTGGTCCTTTTTGAAAAGTACGGTGGTGAGGACATTACGATTGATGGTAAAGAGTACGTGATCTTGAAAGAAGAAGGGGTTGTTGGAGTCATTGAAGCTTAATTAAAACCAAAGTTAAAAATCACTCACTAAACATTCGATAAGGAGTTAAAGACATGGCAAAGCAAATTATTTATGGAGAAGATGCCCGCAGGGCCTTGCAACGCGGGGTAGACAAATTAGCGAACGCGGTGAAGGTAACCCTGGGTCCGAAGGGCCGCAACGTCGTTTTGGATAAAAAGTATGGCGCTCCCAACATCACCAAGGACGGCGTGTCCGTGGCGAAAGAAGTGGAATTGGAAGATCCTTTTGAAAATATGGGAGCCCAGATGGTGAAGGAAGTGGCTTCTAAGACTTCCGATGTGGCGGGAGATGGAACTACCACCGCAACGGTTTTGGCCCAAGCCATCGTTCGTGAAGGGTTGAAAAACGTGACGGCCGGAGCCAATCCCATGGCCCTGAAGCGGGGGATTGACAAGGCCGTTGAGGCGGTTGTGGCCGAGTTGAAGAAAATCTCGACTCCCACCAAAGGCAAGAACGAGATCGCCCAGGTGGCCACTATTTCAGCTAATGGCGACAAAAAAATCGGGGAGATCATCGCCGAGGCAATGGAAAAGGTCGGCAAAGACGGCGTCATCACCGTTGAGGAAGCCAAGGGAATTGAAACCGGAATGGATGTGGTGGAAGGGATGCAGTTTGATCAAGGCTACCTTTCTCCTTATTTCGTGACCAACGCGGACCGGATGGAAGTAGACCTGGAAAATCCCTACATCCTCATTCACGAGAAAAAGATTTCCAGCATGAAGGATCTTTTGCCGGTACTCGAGAAGGTTGTTCAAAAGGGAGCGCCCCTCCTGATTATCGCAGAAGAGGTCGAGGGTGAGGCTTTAGCAACCTTGGTGGTGAACAAAATCCGCGGGACCTTCGTTTGCGCTGCTGTTAAGGCGCCGGGTTTCGGCGACCGTCGCAAGGCTATGTTAGATGATATCGCGACCCTGACAGGTGGCAAGTCGATCACAGAAGACCTGGGTATCAAGCTGGAGAACGTCAAATTGGAAGACCTGGGCCGTGCCAAGAAGGTGGTTATCGATAAGGACAATACCACCATCATGCAGGGCGCCGGCGCCAAGAAGGATATTGACGCCCGCTGTGAGACCATTCGTAAGCAGGTTAAGGAAACCACCAGCGATTACGACCGTGAAAAACTCCAGGAACGCCTGGCCAAGATGGTTGGTGGCGTAGCCGTTATCAATGTCGGGGCAGCCACCGAGGTTGAAATGAAGGAAAAGAAAGCCCGTGTCGAAGACGCTTTGCACGCGACTCGCGCGGCAGTGGAAGAGGGTATTGTTCCGGGTGGCGGCGTGGCTTTGCTCCGGACCCTTAAGGCGGTTGAAGCTTTGAAGCTGGAACATGACGAACAGGTGGGCGCCAACATTGTGCGTCGGTCTCTGGAAGAACCCCTTCGCCAGATCGTTTTCAACGCTGGCGGCGAAGGCTCGGTTGTCGTGGCCAAAGTTTTGGGCGAAAAACAAAACGTAGGCTATAACGCCGAAACCGGGGTCTATGAGGACTTGGTGGCTTCTGGAGTTATTGATCCGGCCAAGGTTGTCCGTAGCGCCCTGCAGAACGCGGCCTCGGTGGCCGGGTTGGCGCTGACGACCGAAACCCTGATTACCGATCTTCCGGAGAAAGAGAAGCCGGCCCCGATGGGCGGCCCGGGTGGGATGGGTGGCATGGGCGGTGGGATGGATTATTAATCGCAAAAAGCGATTTAGAAGCGGTAAGGTTTAGTTGGAAGTTAAAAAACCCCTGGCGGGAAACCACCGGGGGTTTTTCATTTTTAGAGGCTTTTAAGGATGACAGGTCGGGTCTGAGTAGAGTGCCCCCGCCGCTAAATAGTCTGTTTTGACCTCTTCTTGAGGCATTACGTCGATGTAAGTCATTAGCCCCCCCATGTTGGCTGGCGTTAAAGCGTCCCCCTCTCCCTGGGGGCCAGGATTGATCATGTGGTCCAGGATATGGCAATGGAACATCCACCTTCCCGGGTTGATGGCCGTGAAGGCGATGTCGGCCGTCTGGGAGGGTCCTAAGTTCACCGTATTGGCCGCATAGGGATGCTCCAATGGGTTGCCGTCCAATGCGACCACCTTGAAGGTGTAGCCGTGCAGGTGCATAACGTGGTCGTTCTCACCGCTGGCGTTTACCAACCGCAAAAGGACCCTGGCGCCGGTGGGGACCTTCAAGACCGGGGCCTCGGGAAAGGCTTTGCCATCCAGGGTAAAGACGTTCTCTTGGTCGCCACCGCCGACCTTGAAAGATGCCATTTCATAAAGGGCCTCCACGTCGTAGGGACGGGTAGGTTTTTTCGCCGGGTCCACGATCAGGACGCCGTGAAGGCCCATGTCCATCTGGAAAGTATCGTTGAAATGGGTATGGTAGAGATGGGTGCCGATCATTTGGGGGGTGACCGTAAAGGCGTAAGTGTGGCTGCCTCCCGGTGGAATGGGTTTTTGGGTGATGTCGGGCACACCGTCTTCCGAGTTGGGAACGGCTAAACCGTGCCAATGGACGGTGGTTTCCTGAGGCAGCTCATTTTTCACGATGATCCTGACCTTATCCCCCACCCACCAGCGGATCAGGGGCCCCGGTACCTGGTGATTGTAGCCCCAGACGGTCACTCGGGCGGTGTTGTAAAGCTGCCAGACGAAGGGGGAAGCCGTCAAAAAGAATTCTTTGGTTCCGTCCGGCAGAATCCTGGGTTGCAATCCCCGTCCGTGTAGGATGTTATTGCAAGCTGAGTCCTGGCGGTCGATTTCTTTCCGCGAGATGAAGGGATTGTCCAATTGCGAGTAAAGGATGACCTCGTCTGCGTCGGCGTGATGGGGGGCGGTTACCGCGGCAGGGGCGGGCGGAGATCCGCCGGGTGTTCGGTGAATCCGTTGTCCCAGGACGAAACCAAAAGCCAATCCAGCCATCACCAATATTGAAATAGCCCATCTTTTTAGTTTTGACAGCCGGGCATCATTCGAAAAATTCATTCGTGTCTCCGGTTGTTGAAATAGTGTTCGTTACGAAAACACGCCTTGTTAGATAGCATTTGTCCGGATGATTCACCATGGGTTGGAAGTATCATCCGTGTAAATTTTGTAGAACTTTCTTATTCCCTGGATTACCCGACATTAGTTTTTCCAAATCGAAATTAAAAAAGGTCCGCCCGGTTCGAGCGGACCTTTTGTTCAACGTTGCTGGTGAAAGAAGAGTTGGAGCTTAAATGCCATTGCCTCCTAAGGGACGGCCTGTATTGGGATCCAAGATCAGGCGGTCGGGGCGCGAAGAGTCGTCAAAGTCAAACATACCCTTGAGCGAACCGGCCAGCGCATCAAAGGAATAATCCCCAATTCTTCCCAGGTTCCAGTTGTCCTCGACAAAGCGCAGGATGGAGGTCTGGTCCGTGGTGTGATGGTCCACGTAATTGTTCCTGGCATAGGGCGAAAGGACCAAGAGGGGCAAACGAGGGCCATAACCGGCCCGGGATTGATAGCCGCCCATAGGAGGGGTGCTGGACTCCCGGGTGAAGCTTGGATCGACCGAACTTTGGGAGGTGTTAACCACCGGCGGGGCCTGGTGATCGTACCAGCCATCCGAGTCGTCGTAGGTGATAAAAACGGCCATATCCTTCCATTCGGGCGACTTCTGGAGCCGATTAAGGGTGTCCACCAGGAATGCCTGCTCGCAGGCCGGATTGGAATCGCCGGGATGGCCCGTCTGGGTGGGGTTACCCTTCACGTAAGAAACGGCCGGCAGGTTGTGGGCATCCAGGGCGCTCCAGAGGTCCGTAATATCGTACTCGTGGTTGGCCTGGTCGGTTTGGCCGATCATGGCCACGCTGCTGGGCGGCACGTGGGCTGGGTTGGCCGTGGAAGCATAGTATTGGAAAGGAGCATAGTGGGGGTTGTAGGACAATGTGGTGCCGGCGTTACAGACGTAAGTGGCGTTGGGATTGGCAAAGCCGGTCACAAAGGAGCCCCAAGTGATGTTTTTGGCGTTCAGAAGATCCCCCATGTTTTTTCCTGTCATGGCGATGGTGGCCCCGACGGAATAGTTGTCAAAGGCCGGGTCGATGTTGGCGATGACCGAACCGTTCAACACCATGGAGGGGACACTCGCCGGCACGGCCCCGTGAGTCTGGCCGGAAATAAGGTTCAAGTGGCCTAGGCAGGTGGCCCCGAAAGTGGTCCCGAAAAAATTATCGCTCATGGAGAAATTCTGGGCGTAATTCCAAAGGGCAGTGACGATACCTCCATCGTAATAACCCATGACCTCGTAGGGAACGGTACAGCCCGATCCCTCGGTATACTCGACGAACTCGTCGGCAGCCCCCTGATCGTAGGCTTCCTGCTCGCCTTTATACGCGTTACTCTGGTTGCAAGTCAGCAGGTCCGTGATCAAGAAAGGTTGGGCTGAGTTTTGGTTGTTGGTCAAAAGGTTATGGGTCAGGCCGTTTATCCTCGGCGTGTCGTCTTTGGGCCGGAAAAGGACGTTGCCGTTGGAGTCCTTAATAGTGCTGGGATAGGTCCCAAAATAATGGTCGAAGGAAGTATTCTCCTGGAAGATGATCACCACGTGCTTGATAGGGGTGGTGGTATCCCAGGATGGGTTCGGCCCAGCCGCTGTCCCCAAGACGGATAGAACAATGGCAAAAAGGGACAAAAAGAGGAAAGGCGCCCACAGGTGTGGGATCATGGTTTTTTTCTTCGTAATCATGAATGGCTCCTTTTAAATTAAATCCAGCATCGGGTTATGAGGTGGGAAGACGGGTGAAATCCAGCCGGTTAAAAAAAGGCCCGCTCCCAAGAGCGGGCCTTCCTAACGATTACTTTGTTAAAGATGAAAACCTGAATTAAATGTTGTTAACAGGACGGCCCGTAACCGGATCCAGGATCAAACGGTCTTGGCGCGGAGCGTCGTCAAAGTCGAACATCCCATTGATCGAACCCGCGATGGCGTCGAAAGATCCGCCGCCGATCTGGCCCAGGTTCCAGTTGTCCTCGATGAAGCGCAAGATGGAGGATTGGTCCGTGGTCTTGTGGTCCACATAATTCTCCTTGGCATAGGGCGAAATAACCAAAAGGGGCAACCGGGGCCCATAACCCATGCGGCCTTGAATCCCGCCCAGCGACGGCGGGGTATTGGACTCGTAGGTGAATGGATCGGCGCTGGTGTGGGAGAAGTTCACGACCGGCGGGGCTTGGTGGTCATACCAGCCGTCCGAGTCGTCATAGTTGATGATGATGGCTGTTTCCTTCCACTCCGGCGACTTCTCAAGCTTGTTGATGGTGTCCACCAGAAATTCCTGCTCGCAGGTCGGGCCCGAATAACCCGCGTGTCCATCCTGGTAGCCGGGAGCTTTCAGGAAAGAAACCGCGGGCAGGTGGCCGGAATCCAGGGCGTCCCAAAAATCCGTGATGTCGTACTGGTGGTTGGCCTGGTCGGTTTGGCCGATCATGGCCACGCTTGTGGGCGGCAGGTGGGTGGGGTTGGCGGTGGAAGCGTAATACTGGAACGGCTCGTGGTGGGGGATATAATCCGCGGTCGCGCTGGCGGTGCCGCAGGCATGGGTGGCGGTGGGGTTGCGGAACCCGCCCTCAAACCAGCCCCAGGTGAGGCCCTTCTTATTCAACAGGTCCCCAACATTGAGTCCGGCGGTGACGGCGCAATTTTTTGTGGTGCTGGAGGCGATATCCCCCGTAGGATCGGCGTCGTTGATTTGGGTGCCGTTCACATTGGAACTTCCCAGACCGACTCCTGTCGCGTTCGCGGTGTTGCCGGAGATCAGGTTCAAGGCGCCTGGTGTGGAAGGCCCATAGGTGGTGTTGTAGGAATTGTCGCTCATGGCAAAGTGTTGGGCGTAATTCCACATGCCCGTTACCATGCTGCCGTCGTAATAACCCATGACCTCGTAGGGAACGGCGCAACCGGAGCCTTCGGTGAATTCGACGAATTCATCGGCGGCGCCCTTGTCGTAAGCTTCCTGCTCCGGGGTGTAGTTATGGCCCTGGTCGCAGGTGTTCTGATCGGTCAAGAGGAAAGGTTGGGCCGAGTTTTGGTTGTTGGTCAAAAGGTTCTTGGTCATGCCGTTCACCCTCGGCGTGTCATCCTTGGGCTGGAAGATCACATGCCCGGAGGCGTCCTTGATAATACTGGGATAAGTCCCGAAGTAATGATCAAAGGACACATTCTCCTGGAAGATAACCACCACGTGTTTGATAGGAGTCGTTGTTAGACCCTTATCATCCGAATCGGCGGCGGCCTTTACGACCATCGCCAAAAGCAAAAAGGCGCTTAAAAACAAAAACGGCGTCAAAGGTGCCATCAAGAAATTAAACTTCGCAACTTTTTTCTTCTTTCTTTTCACGGGACTAAAATGCATTTTGTCGCTCCTTTAAATTGGGTGCAGCCAAGATTTAAGGTGAATAAGGCGGAAAAATTTTTTTCCGCCTAGGTGGTTTAAGCGCCTCCTTTCGCGAATGTGATGCGTAACGTGCTCGGACTATAGCTGCTATTAAAAAAAAAAATAAAGCGGCTTGAGGTGATTTAACCGAGGTTTAACTATTCCAGGAAAACGAGAGAAAAAATTTTCACGGATGTAATCAAACAGAAAACTTTTTTCTCGAAATTTAAAAAACGTTTTCGGTTAAAGAGTTGTAAATTTATTTTTTCGGTAACTTCCAAATCGATTTCTCGAAAACCGCGAGATCGAAATCGGACATCCAAATTTATTAAAATTTAAAAATCAAAATTGTTGTCCATGTTCCTAGGGTCCGATTAAAAAATTAAAACTTCCTAGTGCGCCATGTCGCGGTGTGAGAGGGGACGTTTATCGTGAAGGTGGTATCGAATCCACCGGCGAACGATTTTTGAAAAAACATTTGATCGGGTTTTGGACTGCTAATGGATATGGTTTTCCCGATTGTTACACGCTTTTGACGTGGACCGGATAAATGATCGTTTAATCTAAACGACAAAGAAGTTTTCAACGCATCGCAAGAAAGCCAACACGAACTCCAAGGTCGCACAATGCCAATTTACATTTATCGAACGGTTTTGTTGGATGGTAGGGAAGCGGCCAAGGAAGCGACCGCCGCAAACGAGGAAGAGCTGCGCCAGGAACTGGAGGGCCAAGGAGTTTTGGTAAAAGCCATCCGGCCTAAACGGATGATCGTCGGCATCTGGGGGGGACAAAGGGTCAGGCCGGGGGATTTTTTGAGGACCAACCAAGAAATGGCCACCCTCTTGAAGGCGGGTTTGACTCTGCCTGAGGTCTTGGAACTAGCCGCTGACCGGCCTGAAAGCCCGTTCCTGGCCTTGATCCTCCGGCGTGTCCTGGAAGAAATCAAAACCGGGACCCCTTTCTCAACCGCTTGCGCTAAATACCCCCGAGTTTTCGACGGCCTATATCTTTCCTCCCTCAAGACCGGCGAAAGGACCGGCGACTTGGCCAAACCCCTGGCCCGCTATCAGGATTACCTGCGCCAGAAGGTAAGCTTGCAGGCCAAGGTTTCCCAGGCCATGGTTTACCCCACCTTCCTTCTTATCGTGTTGGCCTTGGTATTGGGACTCCTCTTTACCTTCGTGATGCCCCGCTTCACGGCCCTTTACACCGATTTCAACGCTACCCTCCCCCTGCCCACGCGCATCCTAATGGCTTCGGTCCACCATTTACCCTGGATAGGGGGCCTTTTGGCTGGAGGCGGCCTCGCCTCATGGGCGGCTTTCAAGGCCTGGAATTCAACCGAATCCGGGCGTATTTGGGTGGATGGCGCTGTTCAAAAATTTCCCGTGGTGGAAAAATTCATCAACCCCTTCTTGGCCTCCCAGCTCTCCCGCACCCTTTCGACCCTGCTTTCGGGGGGGACCCCTCTGACCGAAGCACTGAAGGTGGCGCGGGAATCCCTTTCAAATCGGGCTTTCGCTCTTCAGTTCGACCGGGTCATCCGCCGGGTTTTGGAAGGGGAGGCACTCTCGAAAGCGTTGGATGAGGAAAAGCTGCTCCCCCGAACCGCGGTCAAGCTGGTCAAAGTGGGGGAGGCATCGGGACAACTGGAGGCCATGTTCCAGGAAGCGGCGAACGCTTCCGAATGGGAATTGGAACACCGAATACAGCGGGCCATGTCCTTAGTGGAACCTGTTTTCATACTTTTAACAGGGCTTCTGATTGGAACGGTCATCGTGGTGATGTATCTTCCCATCGTTCATTTGTCCGACGTCGTTAAATGACTCTTCTTCCTGGAAAGGCGTGAACCCACCGATGAAATCTGAAACCAAAGAACCCGTCGGCAAGGTTTTGCGCTCGAAACATCCCTTTGCTTCCAAACGAATAGGAGACATCTTGATGGCCCGTCATGGGCTGACACAGCTTCAACTAGAAGAGGGACTGAGCCGGGCCGAAGGGTTGATCGGCCGTTGGTTGGTGGAAAAGGGCTTTATCACTGAAACCCAGTTGGCCCAGGCCCTTGCCGAACAGTTTCAACTGCCCTATGTGGACTTGAAGGGATTCGCCGTCGCCCCCGAATTGTTCGGACATTTTCCGGCGGCGGAAGCCTACCGCCACAACGCCCTGCCTTACGGGCGAGACAATGGAATCCTAAAGGTCGTGGTTTCCAATCCCCTGGAAAGCCACAAGTTGGCCGACCAGTTGGAAACAAAGACGGGACTGAAGGTGGAGTTACTCCTGGCCGACTTCTCGGCCGTTCAAGAGGCCTTGGAGCGCAGCCAAGCCACCTCGGCCCTTTTAAGTGATTTTTCGCATGGATTTAAGGCGAAGGAATTTGAAGCAGACTCCAAGGGTTCGGTTTCGGCCGCCAACCTGGAGGACCAGGACAGCGGCGTCGTGCGGCTCATCAATACCCTTCTCTTGGCGGCTCTGCAGAGGCGGGCCAGTGATATCCATTTTGAGACCTACGAGAAGGCTACGGTCATCAAGTACCGGGTGGACGGCCTCCTTTATCCGGCCACCGAGAGACTGGATGCCCGGCACAACAAGGCCTTCGTATCCCGTATCAAGGTCATGGCCGAACTGGACATCGCCGAGACCCGGGTCCCCCAGGACGGCCGGTTCCAATTGCGACTGAACGGCCGGGACATTGACTTCAGGGTTTCGGTCATGCCCAGCGCCCTGGGGGAAGACGTGGTGATCCGCGTTCTCGACAAGTTCGCCCTCAACGAGGAATTCAGCCAGCTCAAGCTGGAGGCTCTGGGCCTCCCGGAAAGTACCCTGAAAAAATTCCGCCGCAGCGTTCGGGAACCCTACGGCATGGTGCTCATCACGGGGCCCACCGGCAGCGGCAAGACTACCACCCTCTACGCGGCCTTGGGTGAGATCAACTCGGGGGAAGAAAAGATTATCACCATCGAGGACCCGGTGGAGTATCAGTTGAACGGCGTCGTGCAGGTGCCCGTGAACGAAAAGAAGGGACTGACCTTCGCCCGGGGCCTTCGATCCATCCTCCGGCACGATCCGGACAAGATCATGGTGGGGGAAATCCGGGACACCGAGACCGCCCAGATCGCCGTGCAGTCGGCGCTCACCGGGCATTTGGTTTTCACCACGGTCCACGCCAACAACGCCTGCGATGTCATCAGCCGTTTCAGCCACATGGGCGTGAACCTCTACAGCTTTGTGTCGGCCCTGAACTGCGTCATGGCTCAACGGCTGGTACGGGTGATCTGCCCCAAGTGCCGCCGGAAGGATAAGCCGGACCGGGAATTACTCGCCGCCTCCGGCCTGAGCGCCAAGGACTATGCCGACTACGATTTTTACGCTGGGAAGGGCTGTGGTTATTGCGCCGGCACGGGATACCGGGGACGGCGGGCCGTGGCTGAATTCTTGAACCTGACACCCCGCATCCGAAAATTGGTCGTGGACCAAGCGCCCGTGGACGAACTCCAGACCGCCGCCGTGGAAGAAGGAATGGTGACCCTTCGCCAAGCGGCGCTGGAAAAGGCCCTGGCGGGGGAAACGACTCTCAAGGAAATCAACCGGGTCACATTCGTGGAGTAAGACGCGGCCTCCGCGAGGGACCGAGGATAAAATTTGAGCGAAAGAATAAACCGATGGGGAGTTTGAAGAATCCGAACCTCCAAAAGGCCGTGGACTTTTTCCGCCCCTTGCCTGAAGAAACCTCTTGCTTAGGCATAGCCTTGGGTCGGCAGGAAATAGGCGTGATGGAGACCCTGGAGTCCCCGGATAAAATCCAAATCCGTTACTCGGAAATTTTCCCCTTGCCTGTCCCGCTTTGGGTGGGGGTGCCTCCGCCGGACGTTCTTCCGTCCCTTGTTTCGGTTTTAACCCCGCTTTTCCAGAAAAATGAAAATTACCGGATCCTTCAAGTTTCCCTGCCGGATCCCGCCGCGCGGTTGGAAGTTTTTGAATTGGAAAAGATTCCGGCTGCCGGAACTCCCTTGGAAAAATTCCTCCATTGGAGGTTGTGCCCGGATGGTTCGGATAAGGCCTCCCTGGTCTTTGCCAGTCAATTCTTAGGCGAGGAAAAAGGAAAGAAACTGCTCTTGGGAGAGTCCCTGGACCGTGCTTGGCTTCAACTGGTCAGCAAGGCCTTTGAAGAGGCCAAAGGAAGGATCTCTGTCATGGACATGTCCTCCTGGTTCCGGTTCAACCTATTTCACGAGACTTTTCGCTCAAAAGGCCCAGGCGCCCTAGTAAGTCTGGAACGGGATTATTGGACCTTGTTGATTTGGGACGGCCAGGCCCGCCCCCGGTTCCAAAGGTCCAAATGGTGGAGGGGGCCTATCTCGGAACCCGCAGACCTTCCCCTGGGCGAGGTGGTGTTGGAAGCGGAAAGAACCATCCGTTCCTATGTTCATTCGGGCCCAGACCGTTTGGTGGAAAGCCTGTTCCTCTTGGTGCCGGAAGCCTGGCGGAATGGGGCTATTCGAGCTTTCCAACAACCCACCGAAGGAAGGATCACGGGCCTGTCCCTTGAGGCAGTTCTTAAGATTCAGGATTCTTCCAACCCCAATTTTTCGCCTTCCCTCGCCGCTACGGCGGTGCGGCGATGAAAATCGCAACGAACTTTTCCTTTCCCTTCGACCGGGGTCTGCCGGTATTGGTCGGGATGGGATGGGGAGCGGCCTTTTTGGGGCTGGCACTGGCGGTGGGCCTAATCCTGGACGGGCTTCGCCAGAGCCAGGAAAATCCGGCGCTTCAAAAAAAACTAGTCGAACTACAGGAGGAACCCGTGACGGCGGTCTCCCCGACTGACCTGCCTTCAGCGGGGGACTTATCGGATTTGCGCCGCCGCCTGGAGGAATTGAACCGCCTCCAGGCCGGGGGCGGCTCCTCCGTGGCCGGGTTACTGGCGCAAATGGAAAAAATGACCCCGCCAGGAGTGCGCTTGCTCAGTTTCCAAAACGACCGGGACAGCGGCGGGGTCCAATTGGTAGCGGAAGCCCTGAACCTGGACGACCTATCCCGTTTTCTGGAAAGGCTGGAAAAGTCCGACAACTTTTCCAGTGTGAACCTGGCTAAGCAGACCCAAGCCCAGGACGGTTCAAGGAATTGGATCCAATTTTCAGTGGATCTTACGGAGAACGCCCCATGATCTCCGTTCGTCTGCTGGGAGGATTCATCTTGGATGCTTGGAAACACCGCAAGGTCCGGCGAGCCGCTTGGGCCGCTTTAGCCTTCGCATTGGCGGATTTTTTGATCCTGGTTTTCTTTTGGATGCCTGCGGCCTGGGGCCACCACCAGCTGGAAAAGGCCATTGGCGATAACCGGTCCGCTAGGCTAGAGGCCGCCCATGCCCGGGAAACGACTGAGGCCTATGAAAGGCTTTCCCGTCTGGCCGGGGCCCTCGAAATCAAATGGAAGACGCCCGTGACCCAGGCCGGTTTGGTGGAATCGCTGACCCGATCCGCCGCCCGGCACCGACTCAGGATACTTTCACAGGATTTCGAGGTGAAAAGCCTGCCCGAAGGCGGTATGGCCTTCGAGCAAAACTTGTCCCTGGCTGGGGATTACGCTTCCCTTCGGGAGTTCCTGGGAGGCCTAGACGGCCTGCCGACCCTGACGGTAGTGAGCCAGGCAAGACTGGAACGGGAGGGAGCGGCAGGGGGCGAGGTTCGGGCCAACCTTCTGCTTTTGACCTACCAGAAAAGCTCCGGAGGGGCATGAGTATGTTCCGAAAAAACCGACTTCTCTGGATTTCGGCTGTGGGGTTCCTGGTTTTATTGAATCTGGTCCGTTGGGCGCCGGTGCTTTGGAAAGGGAAAATCATGGAGGGACGGGAAACGTCTGGATGGATGCGGTTGGAATTTCCGGACCCGCTGGATCCCGAGGACCAAAAGGTTCAAAGGAACTTGTTCGCCTTGGGTTCCAGGCCCCCTGAAAGCCGCCGAGTAAAACGGATCGTAAGGGTAGTAACAGTTCCAACGCCCGCAGCGAGTCCCACGCCCTCCTTCCCGGATGGGTCCGTTCTGGAAGCGGCCGGTGGCTACCGGTTGATGGGGGTGGTTTCCCGGGAAGGCTTCAGTCAAGCCTTGATCGGGCGGGGGACCCAGCTGTTCCAGGTGGGGCCGGGGGACAACCTGGAAGACCGTTACCAGGTCCAATCCATCACCCAGGATGAAGTTTATTTGACCGAAAAGCCGACGGGGAACACCTTGAAGCTTCGAATTTGGGATTCAACGACAGCCGCTATTCCGGCCTCCCAGGCCAACGAGGGGATGAACATTCATGAACATGACTAATCCGGGACGAAAAAGTTTATCCGCTGCGAAGAGGGGAATTCCGCGTCCGTTGGGATGGAGCTGGCTGTTGCTGGCCCTCATTGCCGGGTGCGCATCCCTTCCCAAGCCCGAAAACCACGCCAGCAAGAACGACTGGATGAGGGCGGTGCAGGAATACCGGAAGCAATACTCCGACCATCCGGCCGATTACGAAATCAAGATGAGGCTGGAAGAAGCCGAGTTGAACGCCGCCGAGGCCTGTTATGAGGACGGCATGGCCCTGGAGAAGCAGGGCGGCCTGGACGACGCCATTTACCAGTTCCGTGAGGGCCTTTCGGCCATGCCGGACAACGAGAAGATCGCCAACGCCCTGAAGAAGGCCTTGGAACAAAAAGAGGCCAGCACCTTCTACCAACAAGCGGTGGATTTGGATAAGGCTGGGAAGGAAGAGGACGCCAAGAACCTGCTGACCCAGGCCCTGGAAGCGGACCCGGACCAGCAAGGCGCCAAAGCCCTGTTGGAAAAGATCAAGGCCGAGCTGCCCGAAGCCACGGGAGGCTTGGTTTTCTCCTCCCAGGAGCCCGTTTCCCTCCACTTCAACCACACCGACCTCAAGGCTGCTTTTGATTTTATTGGAAGGGGTTTCGGCATCAACGTTCTTTTTGACGGGGACCTGAAGGAGCAAACCGTTACCCTCTCCGTCGAAAACGTAACCTTCGACCAGGCCTTGGACCTGATTCTCCACACCACCCAAACCTTTTCCAAAACCGTGGGCCCCAATACCATCCTGGTGGCGGACGACAGCCCGGAGAAACACGCCCAATACGACGACCTCCTTATTAAGGACATCCAACTCAATTCGGTCCGGGCCTCCGACATGGCGAACCTCCTGAAAAGCATCATTGACTTGAAGCACATGGTCGTGAACGATCAGCTGAACACCCTCACGATCCGTGAAACGTCGGACAAGCTGAAACTGGCCCAGGAAGTCATTGAGGCCAATGACCGTCCACCCGCCGAGGTGCTTTTGGATGTGGAAATACTGGAGGTCGACCGCACCAAGGCCGAACAACTGGGAATGGATTATGGCCAGTCCCTCCAATACAATTTCACCTCCCCGACTACTCTCTCGAGTCTGACCGGTGGGAACCTGGGCAGCACCCTGGAACAAGGAACCTTCACCCTGCCCGCCCTCACGTTGAATTATTTCAAGCAGGACGTGGACGCCAAGACCCTGGCCCATCCCCAGATCCGCTCCTTGGACAACAAGGAAGCCAAGATTCATATCGGCGACCGGGTGCCCCTGGCCTCGTCCAATATCCAGCCGACCAACGGCGGGGTACTGCAAACCACCTATACTTACAGCGACATCGGGGTATTGCTCGATATCCTGCCCATCATCAACTTGGACCGCACCGTGCAGGTGAAGCTCTCCCTGGAAGTCAGTTCCCTGGGGCCCAACATCGGGACGAGCGGTAATCCCGCCTATGAGATTCTCACCCGGGACGCGGACAACACCATGTTGCTGCATGATGGGGAATCGGCCGTGCTGGGGGGGTTGATCCAGGACAACGACTCCAAGACCCACAACCACCTTCCCATCATCGGGGATTTCCCGATCCTGGGGGATTACCTGGCGGGCAATGTCGACAACTCGGACAGCCGAACGGACGTCCTTTTGACCATCACCCCCCATATCGTGCGGGATTGGAATTTTCCCCATAAGGAACTGCAAGAAATTTATTCGGGAACGCAGAACAACCTTTCCAGCAAGCCACTTTTTAGCCTTTTCCAGCAAAAGGCCGTCGGAAGCGGGGCACCCAAGATTGCCTTGGGCCCGACATCGGGAGAAGGCGGTCCATCCGCGCCGGAAGGAACACCAGTCCCGATGTTTCAGGGAGAGCAAACCAATGGAGGCGTGGCCTTTTCCTTTGACCAGCCTCAATATGAGGCTGACTTGGGGCAGCCTGTGGAGCTGAAACTTTACGGGGAAAACCTGGGGAAGCTCAAAACCTTTCCGCTGGCCGTAGCCTTCAACGCCAGTTACCTGAAATTCGCTTCCGCCACACCGGGCTCGGCGGCGGTGGAAAAGGTGGAAACGGATTCGGACGAGAAGCACGGGATGGTCCGGATGACCCTGACCTTGAAACCCGACCAGACCGCCACTGGCCCCACCGAGTTGGCCGACCTCAAGCTCAACGGATCCACTCCCGGTATTTCCTATTTGATCTTCCTCAATCCGACGTTCAAGGACGAGAATGGAAACGACGTGCAAGCGCAGGCCCATGCCTCTCGCATCGTGGTCAAATAAAAAGATCTGCCGCTTTGACGAGCAGGGTTTCAGCCTGGTGGAAATGCTGGTGGTCTTGGCCATCCTCGCCATACTGGCGGCCGTGACCCTGCCCTATGCCGAAACCACGGTTCGGCGGGACAAGGAATTGGAATTGCGCCGGGACTTAAGGCAGATGCGCACCGCCATTGACCAGTTCCATGACAACTGGCAAAACGGGGTCATTCCAAAGTTGGGAACGGGCACCAGCGATGATGGTTTTCCCAAGGACCTGGATGTCCTGGTGAAAGGCGTTGAACAAAGCGGGCCCAGGCCGGTGAAGCAAAAATACCTGCGGCGGGTTCCTGAAAACCCCTTCGGCGAGAAAAACCTGCCGCCGGAGGAGCAGTGGGGACGGCGCAGCTATGCCGACCAATCGGATTCCACCCAATGGGGGGGACAGGACGTCTACGACGTCTATTGCCCGGGGGATGAGAAGGCATTGGATGGGAGCTATTACCATGATTGGTAACCGCCAAAGGCTAGGCCTTTGCGAGGATGGATTCACCTTCATTGAATTATTGATTGTCCTAGCCATCATGTCGCTTTTGGCGAGCCTAGTGGTTGCGGTCTCCATGGGGAAAATCCGGCAGTCCAAGGAATCCGCACTGAAAGAGGACCTCCATAGTATGAGAAAGTCCCTTGATGACTTTTACGCGGATAAGGGGAAGTACCCCGTGAAACTGCAGGACTTGGTGGAGAAACATTACCTTCGTTCCATCCCCGTGGACCCCTTGACTGATAGCGAAGACACCTGGAAGGCGGTGATTTCCCAAGACCCGGCCCAAAAGGGAGGGATTGTGGACATCCATAGCGGTTCGGAGGAAAAGACAAGTGATGGAAAGCCTTATAACGAATGGTGAGAGGAAAAATTTTGAAATTTAAGATTTCGACATTAAGCGCGGGGCGGAACCGCCACCGTAGGTTAAGGGCCTTATCCCAATCAGGGTTCACCTTGATTGAGCTTTTGATAGTCCTGGTCATTCTCTCCCTTTTGGCCGCGCTGGTGGGACCTGCCCTGGTGGAACGACTGAAGCCCGCCAAACGAACGGTGGCCCAGGCCCAGATTGAGGAGTTCATGGCCGCATTGGACAATTATTATGTGGATGTGGGCCGCTACCCCACTACGGCGGAAGGGACGCAGGCCCTGCGTGAAAAACCCCCTTCGGCCAAAAAATGGGATGGACCCTACCTGAAAAAAGAGGTCCCGATGGATCCCTGGGGAAATCCCTATGTCTATCGGTCGCCCGGCCATAATGGGGGATATGAGATTATTTCCTATGGTGCGGATGGGAAAGAAGGAGGGGAAGGGGAGAACGCGGATATCAACAGTTGGGAAACGGGTCCCGCAAAGGCTTCCAAGTGACATCCCGCCTGCGGCGGACCAAGCCTATCCATAATGAGGGCTTCGGTGCATCAGGGTTAATTCTTGGGAAAAATCAGAATGGCTATGCCTACGTCATGGTGATCGCAGCGGCGGCGGTCCTTGCTATACTGGCTGCGGCCGTTTCCGAACTGGTATCTTACGAAGTGCGGCACGATAAAGAGATGGAACTTTTATTTCGCGGCGGCGCCTATGCGAGAGCTATTGGGGCCTATTACAGGGCTGGCCCGGCTGGGAAAGCCCACACCTATCCCCGTCAATTGGAGGACCTCCTTTTTGATCCGCGTTTTCCCCGCAAGCGCTACCTGAGGGCCCTTTATCCGGAACCCTTTGGCGCGGGATGGGCCTTGGTCCGCTCTGCCGATAGCGGCATCACAGGCTTGGCCAGTCAATGCCAGGAGAAGCCCCAGAAACAGGATAACTTCCCCCCCGAGTTCCAAAATTTCACTGGGACAGCACATTATTCGGATTGGATTTTCCTCTACCAGCCCAATGGAACTGGCCAAGCGGTTTCCCAGGCGCAAGGAACAACAAATCTTGATTAAAGGGGCGCCCGGAAGCGTTGACACTCTAGGGGGTTAACCCTATCATTAGGTTTTTCCAGATCATTTATGAGGTTTTAGATGCCAACTTACGAATATTCCTGCGAAAAATGTGGCTCTTTTGAGATATGGCAGTCCATCAAGGACAATGCCCTGGGAGTTTGTCCTACTTGTGGCTCAAAGGTCGAACGATTGATTTCCGCGAACGTGGGGTTTGTCTTTAAGGGATCAGGTTTTTATCAAAATGAGTATAAAAATGCTCCGACTGCCCCAGTAAAGACGCCCAGCCCGGCCAAGGTGGAAGAAAAACCCAAGGCCGACGCGGTTCCCGGTTGCGGCACCTGTGGGAGCCCAGATCCCTGTCCTTCGGGGAATAATTAACGGTTTAAGGAGCGGACATTGGCGCCAGGATGGATTGTGGGGATAATTATAGGTTACGTGCTGTTTAACTTGGGTCTTTGGAAGTCGGATTCTACCCCCAAGCCCCAGGATACCCTTTGGGCTTTGGTTATGCTGGGCGGCACCATTCTGATGTTCCTTTCGGTCTTACTTTGGGCCGTGCCGGGTTTTTTCAGTTCGTAATTGGAAACTGGAAGGTTTTTGGGAATGAAAGAACTTATTACCGAAGAACAGGCCAACTTGGTCATTCTTTTATTGTCCATCGCGGTGGCGTTGGTCAGTTTGGGTTTTGGGGTTTACCAATCTTCGAAAGTGGAAAAAGGTAAAAAGGCATTTCATTGGGCTAACTGCTTATTATGCGCCCTTGTTGGTCCGGTGATTTGGATCTTTTGGCAGGTCTATAATTCCATCGAAAACTATTATGGTTTAGATTCTTTAAAGGCATTGGAGATTAATTTTTTCATCGCGATCGGTCTCGGAGCTGTTTTTTTTGTTTTGTTTTACTTCATTCCCAGTTGGATTCCGGAAAAGTCAGCGGCCAAACACCGGAAGTAAAATCTGATGGCAGTCCGCAGTTGGCAGTCCAGGACCAGCCCAAAAAATAAGTCCAAACGTCTAAACACCCATGAATAAATCAGATCCTTTATCCATTTTAAAAGAAGTCCGCCGGCTCGAAATTGTCACCCGTGGAGCCGTCGACACTCTCTTAAAAGGCTCCTATAAAAGTACATTTCGGGGCCGAGGCTTGGAATTCAACCAAGTCCGGGAATATACCCCTGAAGACGATTTTCGCACCATTGACTGGAATGTTACCGCCCGACTAAACGCACCTTTTGTTAAAACCTACATTGAGGAACGGGAACTCCAAGTTGTCGTGGCCATTGATCTTTCAGCTTCTCTTTGGCACGGAACGGGGCCCCTGAGTAAAAGAGAAACCGCCCTTCGGCTTTGCGCGGTCATGGCTTTTGCGGCCGTCCAACACCAGGACCGGGCGGGGCTTTTGGTTTTCACGGATCGAGTGGAATATTACATTCCTCCCAAGCGGGGGAAATCCGCCATTATGGGCGCGCTTCGGGATCTAGTCGCGTTTAAACCCATCGGCAAAAAGACGAATTATAAGCCGGCTTTCCAAATGCTGACCAAGGTTCTCAAGCGTCGAAGCGTTTTGATGGTGATTTCGGATTTTACCGAGGCCATCCCGATGGAAGCGGCTTCGGTCCTGGCCCGACGGCATGACCTGATGGCGGCGGTGGTGAAGGACCCGTTGGAAAAGGATTTCAAACTGCCCGCCCGATTGGCGGTCCATGACCCGGAAACGGGAAGAGTGGGATATCTTTCCCCCGGCTCCAGGGCTGTTTTTCAAAAAGCTGACCAGTTTCGGGAAACCCAATTGAGAGCTCTTGTTTCCAAGGGCGCGGACATCCTTGACCTGACGGCGGGTCAAGACGTTATTCCCCGCCTTGTCCAATTTTTTCGTAAACGTCAAGAACGGATGGGACGACGATGACTCCTGAGGGTTTTCATTTTGCCGATCCCATTTGGCTTTATGGCTTGCCTCTCGCTTTCTTGGTCCTCGTACTTGCTTTCTTTCATTCCCGCGCCAAACATTCCACACTTTTAGTGGGCAACCCCCGCCTGGTTGAATGGGCGCCAGGCTTTTTTTCCATTCAACTCATACCCTGGTTTTTACGACTTCTGGCCGTTTGCCTTTGCCTGATTGCCGCCGCGAGGCCCCAATCGGGCCAAAAGAAGGTCGAGGAGAAGATGCCCGTCACCGATTTGTTCGTGGCGTTAGACGTTTCGGGTTCCATGGTAACCAATGACTTAAAACCCAACCGGATTACCGCGGCCAAGCATTTTTTGTCCGAGTTTTTGGACAAAATCCAAAATGTAAGGGTAGGGTTGACCATTTTTGCTCGAATCAGTTTTACCCAATGTCCCCTGACTAATGACGTGGGTATTGTTAAACAACTTTTGGCGAATGTGGAACCGGCTCCCCATTCCATTAAGCTGGATGGAACGGCAATTGGGGATGCTTTGGTGTCTTGTTTGAACCGGCTCCAAAACGGAACGGGAAAGGGCGCTGAACAGACGTCGGCCGAACCTTCGGTACTATCCAAATTACTGGGAGAGGCGAAGCCTTCTGGGGAAGCGAGTGATAATAATAACCAAGCCATCGTTCTTTTGACGGATGGAGGGAATAACGCGGGAGCTGTGGACCCTTTGGCAGCGGCTAAAATCGCGGCCAGCCGGGGAGTGAAAATTTATACCATTGGAATGGGAGCTAAGCATAGCGTGCCAGCTTTGTTTGAGTATCCCGATGGCCATTTGGCGCCAGCCATTGATCCGAGAACCGGGCAAATCGCCATGAGCGATCCCGTGGATATGGCTCTTTTAACGGAAATCGCCAATATCACCGGGGGGAAGGCTTATGCCGCGACGGACAACCACGCCTTTCAGGCAATTTTGGACGAGATAGCCCGGTTGGAAAAAAGGGATGTTTCGGTAACGACCCACTGGGAATATAACGAACTTGCGTCTTATTTTTTATTGGCGGCTTTTTTAATCCTAGCGTTGGACATTGGATTGGAAACGACTGTGTTACGAACTCTTCCGTGATGTTTTGTAGGTTCGAATTTTAAATTTGGATGGTTTATGCATATTGCGAATGACGACTGGTTATTGTACCTGGCCCCACTTTTCTTGGTATGGGCAGTAGCCACCTTCTATACCTTTTGGCGGGATAAGAGGGATTTAGGCTTATTGGGAAACCATAATTTGATTTTGTCTCCAGGGATTGTCTTGGTCCGAAGAGTGGTAAAAGGATTTCTAATCTTAGTTGGCTTTTTCCTTGTCTTTTTGGGCGCGATTCGTTTGCAAGGAAAGCCGGTGCCGGGCGACCTTAACTTAAGGGGCATTGACGTCATGGTGGTTCTGGATGTTTCCAAAAGTATGTTGACCCAGGATATGGTGCCCAACCGTCTCGAAGCCGCCAAGAGGGCGGTTCTCAATTGGCTTCAAAATGAAGATGGGGACAGGGTAGGTGTCGCCATTTTCGCGGGAGAAGCCTTGGTGCAAGTTCCATTGACAATGGACTTGGAAGCCGTTTCCCTGGTTCTTTCCAAAGCAGATGTGGACTCCGTTGACCGGGGTGGCACAGATATCGGCGAGGGAATCAAGACAGCATTGGCCGCTTTTGATAAGGATGACCAATCAAAACGTGGAAAAGCCATCCTGCTCATTACCGATGGGGAAACGACGGAGGGATCTTCCGACGTGACTGAGGCCTGCCGTCAAGCCAAAGGAAAGAATATACCCATCCTCGCCGTCGGGATCGGAACACCCAAGGGAAAGCCCATCCCCGACGGAGTTTCTTTTTGGGGTGAGGCTATCTACAAGAAAGACGAGGCAGGAAACATTCATGTCAGCCATTTAGACGAGGGGACTCTGAAAAAAATTGCCGGCCTTACCGATGGAGTTTTTGTTCAGGGTGATAGTGAAGAAGGACTCGAATCTATTAAAGAACACTTGAATCAATTGCAAAAAACCGAAATGAAAGGGAAGGGAACAATGCGGCGGGAAGAATTGGCCCCCGCCCTTGCCGCCGGGTCAGCCTTTACCCTTTTACTTTCATTTCTTTTATAGGAGTAAATGGTGTTTTTAAATGTGATGGATCATAAATTGAATATTTCTCCCCGAATGGTTTTGGGGGTTTGGCTGCTTTTGGCTTTTGGGGGGCCTTCGCGGGTACTGGCCGCGTCGCCGGGAGAGCAGGCTTATGACCAAAAAGATTATGAAGCGGCGGAAAAATATTATGGTGAAAAAGCCCAATCTGGATCAGGCACAGCCGCGGATGCCTATGACTGGGGGAATGTCCTTTACCAGATGAAGAAATACGAAGAGTCCGAAAAGGCCTATGGAATGGCCATCCAAAAAAAACCAAATTTGGAGCAGGGGTGGTACAACCTCGGGAATTCCGTTTTTCAACAGGAGCGATATCGGGACTCCATTTCGGACTATCAAAAAGCCTTGCAATTAAATCCGGATGACGGGGACGCCAAGTTTAATATGGCGCTGGCCGAAAAATTATTAAAAAAGAACCCTAAAAAGGATAAGAGCGCGCCTCCCAAAAAAGACGATCAAAAAAAACAACAAAAACAACAGCAAGCCCAAAACCAACAGCAGAATCAGCAACAAAACCAACAACAAAATCAGTCTTCGAAAAAAGATCAACAAACTCAAAACCAGCCTGGTCAAAAGCCGGATCAAAAAAATAATTCTTCCGGCAATCCGAATCCGCAACATAAACAGTCCCCGAGCCAGAGCCAACAAAAGCAAGCTGACGCCAACGCCGCTTCGCAGGAACGGCAAGAAGATCAAAAACGGCAAGAGCAGGCGAAAAAGGAATTGAAACTTACGGATAAGCAGGTTAAGGACCTCATGGCTCAACTCCAAAAGCAGGAAGAAAGGACCCAACAATATTATTCGGCCAATCCTAAAAAGGACCGGCAAAACCAGGATCCGATGTGGAATTTTATGCCGAAAGAACAGCAGGAATTCATGAGGCGTTTTATGGGCCAGCCCTCCAAGAAAGACGATAACGTTCCGGAAGACTGGTAATGACTTTGGTTTTGAGGATTATTTTGGTATTTTGAGGGCCGTTTTGAACGGCAAAGGGTAAGGAAATGAAAATGAATTTTAAGCTACTTGGCCTTTTTGCGATGACTTTTTGGGGAAGCCTCGGGACGCTACCTGTGATGGCCCAACAGGGGGGCGAAACCATCGGTTTACGGATGGATGTGGATAAGCGCCAAGTGGAGGTGGGGGACCATTTGACGGTGAGTATTGAGTTCAAACAAGTTGGGAGTGGTAATTCGGCCAATGGGGAGCCTTCAATCTCTACGCCGGAGCATTTCGAGATTCAGGGCCAATCTTCCGCGACACAAGTAACCATTATTAATCAACAGGAAGCTATGGTTTCTACGACTCGTTTGAGCCTTGTGGCCACCAAGGCCGGGGACGAGACCTTGGGTCCGGCTCTTCTGATCTACCAAGATCCGCAGGGACAAAAGCACGAAATCAAATCCAATGTAGTGACCGTAACCGTGGTTGAAAAATCGGGTTTTTCCCTTTTTGGTAAAAAGAATAGTAGCCCGAGCCCAACTCCGGAGATTACTCCAACTGAGTCGGATGAACCCAGGGACGTAAAACCTCTCTTGAATGACTCTCATACAGGACTTCGAGTGCTTTTTTGGCTGGTCGTTGCCGCCTTGGTGGCCGGATTCATATGGTGGCACTTCCGGCAAAAAGGTCCGGTAAGTAGTCCCACTGTTGCTCCCTTAGGGAAGGCGGCCCAACTGAGAGATAGTTGGAAGAAACTATCGAATGAGGACTTGTCCTCGAAAGAATTTTGCTTGGGACTTTCGAGCCTGGTTCGGGAATGCCTTCAATACCGTTTTGGTTTTTCGGCGGTACATTACACCACCGAGGAAATTCTAAAGGAAATGGCAAAATCCAAAGCTACGGAGGATGAGAAAATCTCGGCGGAGAAGATTCTCAAAACCTGTGACCGGGTCCTGCATGCGGATGGAAATCTGACGGGCAGGGATGCTTTGCGGGCCCTTTGTTCGCCGCTTTTGCCGAAAATACCCAAATCATAGTCGGCAGTCCATATTGAGGTTTAAAGTTAAAAAAGGAGAGATCGATGGCAACCCAAAATGAGGAATTAACGCAGGAAGGACAGCGGCTCAGCGAGCAATTCGCCAAAGTCCGCGAAGAAGTTTCGAAAGTTATCGTGGGTCAAGAAGGCCTTCTTGACCGCCTACTGCTTGGACTTTTGGCCCGGGGGCATTTGCTTTTGGAGGGATTGCCGGGTTTGGCCAAGACCCTGGCTATCCGAACCCTTTCCGAAGCCTTAGGTATATCCTTCAGCCGAATTCAATTTACGCCCGATCTTTTACCGGCGGACCTTTTGGGAACCAGAATTTATATGCCTGCCAAGGGTGACTTCAAAACCCAAAAAGGACCGGTCTTCGCCAATCTCGTTCTGGCGGATGAGATCAATCGGGCCCCCGCAAAGGTCCAATCGGCGCTGTTGGAAGCCATGCAAGAACACCAGGTCACCATTGGTCCTGATACTTTCAAATTGGAAGAGCCCTTTTTTGTGATGGCTACCCAAAATCCTATCGAACACGAGGGGACCTACCCCCTTCCGGAAGCCCAGGTCGACCGGTTTTTTATGAAAATTCAAGTGACTTATCCGGAATTCAAGGATGAAAAGGAAATCATCACCCGGATGACAGGTGGAAGTGGGATTAAGACCAAGGAAATTCTTTCCGCCCAAGCTATTCTCAAGTCCCAAAATATTGTCGATGGTATTTTTGTGAGTGAACCCCTGAAGGATTACATCGTGCATTTGGTAACCGCCACCCGGAAACCCAAAGACTATCAATTAGAAAAGCTGACTCCTCTTATTGAATATGGAGCCAGTCCAAGGGCTTCCATTGGCTTGACGGTTGCTGCCAAGGCTCACGCTTTTTTGAATGGACGGGGATATGCGACACCGGAAGATGTAAAAGCCCTGGCGCCGGACGTCATGCGCCATCGTTTGATTTTGACCTATGAGGCTGAAGCCCAAAACTTGAAGACGGATGATCTGATCGCCCAAATCCTGCAAAAAGTCCGGGTTCCTTGAGAATCGGATCAAAGCTCATAATCTGCTCTTTGCTGTTAAGACTTTTTAAAAATCGCGCGCCGGCGCTGAGCCGCCAATTGCAAATTTGTTTTTTAATGCTGGCTTTGGTTCTGTCGGTTGGTTGCAAGGCTAAATCCAGGTTTATCGAAAACACTTTGCCCCTTCCCCCTTCCGCCGATAGCGGGATTTATGACGGCCAATTCATCCAAACAGATTATGGATTCGCTTTTCCGCTACCGCCTAAATTGAATTGGTTGAGGCTTTCGGCAGAACAGGAAGTGGACGAGGTAGCCCGGTTTTCGGATAATTCCCAAAATTTTCTTGTCCGGGTTTCGGTCCAAGTGCTGGGCAATTCCCAAACGCTTTCCAAAAAGAGTTGGGAGGAAGCCGCCGAGCAGGACTTGAAAAACCACTTGTTTAAAATCCAAAAAAAGGATTCCGCTCAGGAGTGGAAAACGGCGGACTCGGGTCCTTGGATCGAGATTTCTTTCCTCTTGTCCGATCCCAGAGGCGGCTCATGGACCGATCAGGAATGGGCCCTGAATCAGGGCGATCTTTTGATTGGTGCGCACGCCATGCAGCCCGAGGAGATGGCGGAGTCGGAAACCGGTCAAAAACTCTTTAAGGATTTGCGGGGAGCCTTGTCTCAAATTCATTGGTACACCCCTATCGGCTCTCGGGGAATTTCCATTGATCGGTTTGAATTGCGCCAATTTACCGAGAGTTTTCGAAGCGCTTTGGAGAGCCGGTCCGCATCAAAGGTTGTAGCCTATTTTGACGATATGTACCCGGACCGGACCAAGTGGAATAACTGGTATCAACAGGCAATTTCAGGCGACCCTAAAACCTTCGAACTTCAGGCCGACCTTTCGGGATTGGTCATCAACGGGGATTATGCTGCCGCTTCCTTTATACTGATCCGCAAGGAAAAGAATGATTCCCATTCGGAAAAGTTTGAGAAGAATTTTAAGCTTTCAAAAAAAGAAGGAGCTTGGAAGATTACAGCTTCACTGGATAAGAATTAGAAACGAGGGATAAGTATGCGCAGTATGACAGGCTTCGGCCGAGGTGTCGGACAGAACAAATCCGTACATGTGGTGGCCGAAATAAAGACGGTCAACCACAAATACCATGATCTGGCCGTGAAATTGCCATCCGCCTTCCAGTCGATGGAGCCGGAAGTGCGTGAATTGATATTGGCTTCGGTGACTCGTGGGAAGGTTGATTTTTTTCTGAAGGATATTTCTCCTGCTCGTCTCAAAACGGTTCGGATAAATGATCCGCTTATTATGGAATACCTAAAGGCCGCGAAAAAAGCCGCGGGCCATTTCAAGTTGAAGGGTGAACTTTCGATTGAAACCATCCTTAAAATGCCGGATGTGCTTTCGGTGGAGGAGGAAGAGCGATCCGAAGGCGACCAGAAGAAGGCCTTGAACGAGGCCGTCCAGGAAGCCTTGAAGGCACTGGAAAAAATGCGGCAATCCGAGGGAGCTCGCCTCGGCAAGGATATGTTGGACCGCGCTCGAGATATCTCCGCTGTCGTCCAACAACTTCGCCAGCGCCACAAAGCCATCATGATTGAAAGGTTGAAGGCATTTCGGGAGAAAATTGCCGAATTCCTGCCCGAACCCCTCCAAGATCAAATGCGTCTTTCCACGGAAGAAAGTGTCACGATCCAGAGACATGATATCGCGGAAGAATTGACCCGTCTGGACAGCCATTTGGTGGCCCTCCAGGAAACTTTGAAAGAAAAGAACAGCGTGGGCCGCAAACTGGATTTCCTGATCCAGGAAATGAATCGGGAAGCCAACACGGTTGGTTCCAAGTCGGCGGACTCCAAAATGGCCCAAAACGTGGTCCGGCTGAAGGAGTTGCTTGAACAGCTCCGGGAACAAATTCAGAATATTGAATAGCTACAGACTTGGTGGGTATCGACGTGGATAAATCAAAACATAAGAAGGGTCTGCTAATTGTTTTGTCTTCTCCCTCGGGCGGCGGGAAAACGACAATCGCCCAGCGTCTTTTGAAGCGGGACAAGAATATTATCCGGTCCGTTTCTTGTACCACCCGAAAACCCCGTCTGGGAGAAAAAAGCGGCCGAGATTATTTTTTCGTTACCCCGGCCCGTTTTAAAGTCATGGTGGCCCAAAAAAAATTTCTTGAGTGGGCTAGAGTGCACCAAAACTTTTACGGCACTCCTCGCCATTGGGTTGCGGAGCAATTGGAGAAGGGAAGGGATGTTTTGTTCGTCATTGATGTCCAAGGCGGAAAATCCATTAAAGGCGAGGAGCCGGGGGCCCTGTTGATTTTCCTGAAACCACCCTCATTCTCAGTCCTTAAAAAGAGACTTTTAGGCCGCCAAAGCGAGGATGCGGTGGGTTTGAAGGTCCGCCTCAAGGACGCCAAGTGGGAATTAAGCCAGAGTCGGCATTATGACTATCAAGTCGTGAATGACCGCTTGGCGACTGCCACTTCAGATGTTTTGAAGATTATTCGAAAAATACGGGAAACCAGCTAAAATAGTCCAGTTTCCCGTTACGATTTTGACCGGTTTTGAGTATAATCCAGCCTCTTTGAATCGATCTTGAATGAGGAGTCGCCATGACTGAAGAGAAAAAAGCCCAAACAATGGAATCTATTGATAACAAGTATATGTCCGTTTTGGCGGCTTCCAAAAGAGCCCGTCAATTATTGGACCGGGCTGAAAAACATAATCTGACCGTGGATACTGAAAAGGTGATTCTGCAGGCTCTCAACGAGTTCATGAGCGGCAAGGTTACTTATACCAATCACCCAGTGCCTCCCAAGAAGAGAAAAAAAGAAGACTGATTCGGCAGCTCCTAGCTATCAGTCGTTAGCTGTCAGCTGAAGATTGAAAGCTGATGGCTGAGGTCCGATGAATCCATCACGCACCAAACCCCGAATCCTTTTAGGCGTTACCGGAAGCGTAGCTGCCTATAAAGCCGTCGCCCTAGTCCAACTCCTCAAAAAGTTTTCCGATATCAAGGTTGTCCTGACTTCTGCGGGTTCTCATCTCGTTTCTGAAAAAGCCTTGGCTAAAGCTTCCGATTCGCCCGTTTGGACCAGCTTATTTAAGGGATCGACGCCGATTCCCCCAGGAACACCCAGTGGCAGCCATCCTTTCGCTGTTGTTCCCCATATTGAATACGCCAAGGAAGCAGACTTAGTTTTGATCGCGCCCGCATCGGCGGATATCCTCTCCAAGTTGGCCTTGGGGATCGCCGACGACCTTCTTTCCACCCTCTGTTTATACGTTGCTTGCCCTCTTTGGGTCGCGCCCGCAATGAACGTCAAGATGTGGAACCACCCGGCAGTCATTCAAAATCAAAAAACTTTGAGAGAGCGTGGGGTCCGCTTTTTAGGGCCTGATAGCGGCCATTTGGCTTGTGGCGAAGTAGGTGATGGGCGCTTTGCGGAACCAGTGGAGATTGCTTTTCAGGCGGAAAGCTATTTCAAGCATTTCGGAGCATGGCGAGGGAAGACTGTCTTGATTACCGCTGGGCCAACCCAAGAACCTATTGATCCGGTTCGAATGATCACCAATCGTTCCAGCGGCAAAATGGGCTATGCCTTGGCCCAGGCGGCTTTGAATCGGGGGGCCGAAGTTATCCTAATAACCGGGCCGACCAAAATCATTCCGCCTCCCGTGAGTAAGTTAATTGGGGTCGAGAGCGCCAAGGAAATGCACCAACAGGTTTTGAAATTTTTAGACCGTGTCGATGTGATTTTTATGGCCGCGGCGGTTGCCGATTACCGAGTTAAAAGGATGTCGAAAACAAAAATCAAAAAAAGCGAGAAAGAGCTTTCCCTCCGGCTTGAAAAGAACCCCGATATATTGGGAGAAGTCTTGAAAAGGAAAAAGCCATCCCAAGTTATTGTGGGTTTTGCGGCGGAAACCGACCATCTGGAAAAGAACGCCTTAAAGAAGTGGAAGAAGAAACCTTGCGACTTATTGGTCGCTAATTTGGTCGGGCAAAGAGGTATGGGATTCGATGGTGACCGAAATGAATTGCTGGTTTTTAGCAAGAAGGAGAAAAAAACTATCCGCCTTTCGAAGGATTTAAAAAGCCGGTTGGCGGAAAAACTGTTGGATTTAGTATGACGAATAAAAGTTGAACTTTATAAAAAGGTTTAAATGGATGCGCCTGAAAAAAGTTTCCTCTCTTTTGTTTTTAGCCTTTTATGGAATTAGCCTTCCGGTTTCGGCAAAGGTTTCTAGCCTGGCCGGGAAGGCGGTTTTTGTTCCAGGCGAAATCATTGTTCGATTGAAAGAGGGAGCTACTCCTGGTGATCGGGCCAAGGCCCTAAACGCTGTGGGAACGGCCCGATCCTTGAAACGTTCTGATTTTTATAAGGTGAAGTTAAAACCGGGAATAGATGTTCCAACCGCCGTGAACCAAATGGCAAAAGATCCGTCGGTCCAATATGCCCAACCCAATTACCGCTATTACGCTTTGGGATGTTCTCCGCCAACCGATCAATATTACATATCGCTCCAAGACTGGCCGTTTCTTAAAATCTCCGCACCGCAGGCGTGGAATTTGTTTGCCATTTGTCCCCCCGGAAGTTCTTCAGTGACGGTGGCGGTTTTGGATTCGGGTGTTTCCCGTTCCCATCCGGATCTTCTGAATGTTCCGCTGATTGGTTATAACGCCGTCTGTGCTGTTAAGGAACAAGATCCTTCTTCGGTAGTGCCAGACCCTTCCTGTAGTTCATGCGGTGGGCCAGTCAGCGATTCCGTTTCCGGCCCCGTTACCGCCAGTATGGATGACTTCGGCCATGGTACTTATGTATCGGGAATTATTGCGGCCAGTTGGGGTACGGCGAATCCCGAGGCTTGTGGCGCCATGATGTCAACGACGGGCATTGCGGGTTTGGCGCCTGGAATCACTCTTCTGGCGGTTAAAGTTCTCGATTGCACAGGGAGTGGGACTACTGAATCCATAGTGGATGGAATAAATTTTGCAGTTAGCCAGGGGGCGAAAATTTTGAATTTTTCTCTGGGGTCAGATCCTTCATATGGTTTTGATCCAACGGAAAAAGACGCATTGGATAACGCCATCGCCAATGGATGTGTGATTGTAGCTGCCGCGGGCAACGAATCCGAGGGTGGAACGTTGGCGCCTCTTGATTTTCCAGCTGCTTATCCACCAGTTCTCTCGGTGGGTGCCACTGGTCCGAATGACGAGGTTGCATGTTACTCAAACGGCGGGAGCGGTTTGGACTTGGTGGCGCCAGGCGGTTTAGCCAACGATTGCCAAAAATGCGGCGTCACTTGTTACAATCCTGGCGGTGATGTTTTCGGGTCGTTTCTTTGCCCTCTTTCGCCAGCAGCGAATTCTGAAGGTGGATTTTGGCTCCTAGCAAGTGATTATAATTTTGGCACGGCTGCCGGAACATCCGCCGCAACACCGTTTGTCTCCGCGACCGCAGCCTTGATCTGGTCCCTTTATCCCAATCTCACCAATAGTCAAGTTGTTCAGGCCATCATCAATAACACAGATAGTTTGAATGGCAATCAGGGTTGGGATTCTAAAACCGGTTATGGCCGACTGAATGTTTACAATGCGCTCCTGAATGCGGGGAACGGAAGCGGCCAAATGACGGATTACGTCCAAACATTTAACAGCCCTAATCCTTTTTATACCGGAATTACCGGGACGACCAATATCACCCTCGCCATTTCCCAGCCGGCGCCAGTGGAATTAACTATTTTTGATTCCTCGGGAGAGTTGGTTTTTCGCAAGAACTACAATGCTTCCGATCTCAATAACAATCCGTCCAATCCGCAGTTTAAATCCTATTATCTTTCTTGGGATGGGCGGAATGGGGCAGGGCAAAAAGTCGTGACGGGGATTTATTTTTACAGCGTTAAGGTGAATGGACAAATTGGGAGAAACAAGATAGCCCTTGTCCAGGGAACGAAATGAGGAATCAAAGTCGAATTCCTCAAGGCTGGGAGACAAAGAAAAACTTTTTTTTAAAAAATTGTTATATTGATCTTGGGTCTTTTCTGAAGTTTTGTTGGTCTTTTTGTCGTATAGAAATTAAATTTTGCTTCTTATTCTTTTTTTTGGCTTTGCCGGTTCTGGCGGATCAGCAGGGAGGGCAAAGACCCGCGGCCTATTTGGAATATGGAGCGGGTGGGATTGAAAACGCCATGGGCGGGGCCGCCGTCGCCGATCGCAATGATGCAGCCAATGGATTTTGGAACCCGGCAGGATTAAGCGGCCTCCGAGGGTTTCAGGTGGAGGGCCATAAAACCCTGATGTCGTTGGGCCAGGAACTGGATTACATAACTTTCGCCAATGGTTTTCGAGATGCGTTCTTTTACGGACTATCCTGGTTTAATTACAGCGCAGGAGGGGACATCGAGGCAAGGACGGGACCGTCCCTAGCGCCGGACAGTGTTTTCGGGGATACGGAAATGACTTTCCTGGGTTCGATCGCTTTCAAACTGGATCCCCAATGGGCCCTGGGCTGGAATATCAAAGTGTTGACCCAAAATTTTAACAACTTTTCCGCTTTTGGCCTGGGTGAGGACCTGGGGATTCAATACCGCGTCACCCAATACACGACCCTGGGTTTCATGATCGAAGACCCAATCACTTTTTTCAGTTATAACAATTCAATCACTGATTTTATTCCTCCTACTTTTAAGTCAGGTATTTCTCAACGTGATGAGAGGATTAACGCTAAATTAAATTTTGACCTGGACTGGAGTCCGGATTTAGGGTTAGAACCTCATTTGGGAATTGAGTGGCATCCAGCGGAAGCATTTGCCTTGAGGGGCGGATGTTGGGCTGAAAATTTGACGGCTGGAACATCGGGCGGCGCTATTTTGATCAACCCGACAGCTGGTTTTGGGATTTTTGTTCCGATGGGGGACAGCTTAGTTGAATTGGATTACACGATTCTAACAGATCGTGTTGAACAAGGAAATTTTCTTCATCAGGTTTCGATCACTGGAAAATTTCTTTGAGATGCGTTGTAATTAACAACCTTTATTCTCTGAGGCGGCTTATGGCGAGGTTCTGTGGAAAATCCTGAAACATTAAAATCGCGGCTTGAACTTTGTCGACGTTTAGGTGTCCAATATGTTTCTTTGAATGTTTCTGGCGAAGAAGGAACTGCGGATTATTCAACTAGGACGTCTTTTGTCGAATCGGTACCCGGTTTAATTGAAAGTGCGAGCAACTCGGATTCTCTTCCTGGGCAAAAGCTTTCCGATATTGATCAGGCTAATCCCAAGTGGCTAACGGCTTTTCCGGACTCGGTCCAAGCCATGGAACTTTTGGCCTTTAACCGTGACATTTGTGAATGCCAAAACTGTCCTCTGGGTAAAACTCGCCAAAATTTTGTTTTCGGAAGTGGCAGTCCGCGTGCCGAGATAATGTTTGTGGGAGAGGCTCCGGGTGCGGATGAAGACGCCCAAGGTTTGCCCTTCGTTGGGAAAGCCGGTCAACTTTTGACCAAGATCATTGAATCAACCAAGACCTGGAAGCGGTCCGATGTTTTTATATGTAATGTCCTCAAGTGTAGGCCTCCGGGAAACCGGACACCTCAACCGGAAGAAGTGGCACAGTGCCGACCCTATTTGGAAGAGCAGATTCGTATTATTAAGCCCAAATTCATCATGGCTCTTGGAGCCAGTGCGGCCCAGGCGCTTTTAGAGACCAAGGATTCGGTTGGGAAACTCCGCAACAAGTGGCATGATTTTGCCGGAATTCCCCTTCGTGTGACCTATCACCCGGCTGCCCTTTTAAGGTTTGATGGATATAAAAAGGACGTTTGGGAGGATATGAAGGAATTGACGGCCAAATATCAGGAATTGACCCACATGTAAAAATCCACTTTTTGGTGGATTACCGATGCTAAAAATCTGCCTTTTTCGTCGTTTTGAGCAAATAATCGGTATAATTTCAACAAAATTCCTATGTACCTCCTATTCCAACTACCGGATTAATTGATGAAGTCTTTTAAAATTTTATTTCTGGCCTCTTTTATCGTTTCTTCTGCTTTTCAAGCTTCCGAGGTTCAAGCCCAGTGTGGCATTTCTTATGATAACAATGAGGCTGTAACCTTCTTGACGGGAACAACGGCTACTTTTCCCGTCACGGTTGGAAATTTGGGGAATCGGCTTCTTTTGCTTCAGGTGTCCACAAATAATAGCCCGAATGCCGTGAATGCTACTACTACCACTTCCAGTAGAACAGCTAGTTTAACATCGATTGTTACTAATTCTGTTTTTGGTCGAACACTGGAATCCTTATACCTACTTAACCCCGATTCTGGGCCCAATACAATAACGTTGACCTTAACTAATTCTTCTTTTATTGCGGCCGCGACCAGCTTTGCAGGTGTATCTCAAACTGCTCCGGCACCTTGGAACACCAATTTCTCTCGTCAGTCCACGGCGACCCAGGATTTTTCAATTTCTTTGGATACCACCACTCCCGACAGTTGGATCGTGGATCAATTTTTGTGGAATAATGCGACTATTGGAATTTCCGCATTGGGAGCTGCCCAGATTCAAATGTGGAACTCACCCTTCATAACTCCCAATATCAGCGCCGAAGGTGACTATCTTCCTACCAGCAGCCCTGGTTTGACAGCCCTTAGCTATTCCCTCACTGCCGCTACCAGCGGAGATTTACAGGCAGTGGAAATACTTCCATTCGTATGTACGCCAACCCCAACGAACACGTCTACAGATACTTCTACTAATTCGCCTACCGACACGCCGAGCTCGACGGCGACTTTGACTACTACGGATACGACAACCTATACGGCTACAGATACGGCGACATTGACAGATACCTTGACTCCCACAGATACACCGACTTTGACCCCGACTTTTACCACTACGTGCACAACTACGGATACGGCCACAAATACTCCAACTTCAACAGCAACCCTTACGCCGACCAATACACCGGTCAATCCTCCGGTGAACATAATCCTGGCGGCAACACCCGTGAACCAGACGGTAATTCCGGGAATTGAAGGGGTGACGGTTATACAGTTGCAGGTGACCAACAATAGCATGACGGAAGGAGTGTCTTTCTTGTCCATTGTTTTGGGCGGGACCAACCCGAACGACTCTACCGAAATAGCACAGGTAAATCTTTATGATGAAACGGGACTGGTGACAAGCGGGACATTTAAAACTGCAGGGGCGGTGACGTTGGGGTTGGCACCCCTGGAAACGTTAGGGATGAGTGGTTCGGCTTCGGCATCGCAAACCTTCGTGGTGACTTATGATTTTTCAAATGCACAATTTGCGGGAACTTACGGATTGACGTTAGGCTCAGGTAGTTTGACCGGAACAGGTGCTTCGACCGGAAAGCCCATCGCGGTTTCAGGATTGCCATTAGGCGGAGCGCAAATAACAATTGAGTTGCCGACATCAACGCCAACTAATACAGCCACGAGTACAACCACAGATACTCCAACAAATACGCCTACGCTTACCAATACAGCGACATTCACACCGACGTTTACGGCGACGAATACGGCGACGGCCACGGCGACCGACACAGCCACAAATACGCCAACGAATACGGCGACCTATACGACGACGGATACGCCTACGGATACGGCTACCTATACAACCACAGGTACGGCGACATTGACTGATACCTTAACTCCCACAGATACGCCGACTTTGACCACGACTTTGACGCCGACGGCGACACCGCAATCGAAGCTGGTGCTTTCGTGGAATAACGAACCGGCATCACAGAGCTATTTTTACAACCAGGCGAATGTGACGGGAATCCAGGTAGTGCTAAAGGCGCTTGGACAGGAGCCGGTGTCGGTGAACCAACTGGCTTTTGGGTTGGGAGGAACGCTTTTGAGCGGGGAGGTAGTGGGTGGAAGCGTGGAATTGTATCCGGATTCAGGGGCGAATGAGGTAGGTGGGGTTTATAACGGAACTGCTAGTCCGACGCCAGTGGCGACGGGAAGCTTTGTTGGCGGAACGGTTACTTTTGCGGGATTGACGAATTTAAAGGTGAATCCGTCGGGTGCGCCTCAAACCCTGCTGTTGGTGTTTAGCCTCCAAGCCAACGGCGGGGAGACTTTTTACAATACGATTAGCGGCTCCTCAATTACGGCGGTGGGTGCGAATACGGGGCTACCGGTATCGGTTTTCGGAACACTGATCAATGGGAATACGCATACGGTGATAGGCCCTACGGCGACACCGACGTTTACGGCGACGAACACGGCGACGGCCACGGCGACCGACACAGCCACAAATACGCCAACGAATACGGCGACCTATACGACGACGGATACGCCTACGGATACGGCTACCTATACAACCACAGGTACGGCGACATTGACTGATACCTTAACTCCCACAGATACGCCGACTTTGACCACGACTTTGACGCCGACGGCGACACCGCAATCGAAGCTGGTGCTTTCGTGGAATAACGAACCGGCATCACAGAGCTATTTTTACAACCAGGCGAATGTGACGGGAATCCAGGTAGTGCTAAAGGCGCTTGGACAGGAGCCGGTGTCGGTGAACCAACTGGCTTTTGGGTTGGGAGGAACGCTTTTGAGCGGGGAGGTAGTGGGTGGAAGCGTGGAATTGTATCCGGATTCAGGGGCGAATGAGGTAGGTGGGGTTTATAACGGAACTGCTAGTCCGACGCCAGTGGCGACGGGAAGCTTTGTTGGCGGAACGGTTACTTTTGCGGGATTGACGAATTTAAAGGTGAATCCGTCGGGTGCGCCTCAAACCCTGCTGTTGGTGTTTAGCCTCCAAGCCAACGGCGGGGAGACTTTTTACAATACGATTAGCGGCTCCTCAATTACGGCGGTGGGTGCGAATACGGGGCTACCGGTATCGGTTTTCGGAACACTGATCAATGGGAATACGCATACGGTGATAGGCCCTACGGCGACACCGACGTTTACGGCGACGAACACGGCGACGGCCACGGCGACCGACACAGCCACAAATACGCCAACGAATACGGCGACCTATACGACGACGGATACGCCTACGGATACGGCTACCTATACAACCACAGGTACGGCGACATTGACTGATACCTTAACTCCCACAG
This sequence comes from uncultured Pseudomonadota bacterium, assembly GCA_963836235.1. Taxonomy (GTDB): domain Bacteria; phylum Oederibacteriota; class Muellerivitia; order Muellerivitales; family Muellerivitaceae; genus CAWJKT01. The sequence continues at coordinate 570,989 of CAWIIP010000004.1, forward strand.
ATACGCCGACTTTGACCACGACTTTGACGCCGACGGCGACACCGCAATCGAAGCTGGTGCTTTCGTGGAATAACGAACCGGCATCACAGAGCTATTTTTACAACCAGGCGAATGTGACGGGAATCCAGGTAGTGCTAAAGGCGCTTGGACAGGAGCCGGTGTCGGTGAACCAACTGGCTTTTGGGTTGGGAGGAACGCTTTTGAGCGGGGAGGTAGTGGGTGGAAGCGTGGAATTGTATCCGGATTCAGGGGCGAATGAGGTAGGTGGGGTTTATAACGGAACTGCTAGTCCGACGCCAGTGGCGACGGGAAGCTTTGTTGGCGGAACGGTTACTTTTGCGGGATTGACGAATTTAAAGGTGAATCCGTCGGGTGCGCCTCAAACCCTGCTGTTGGTGTTTAGCCTCCAAGCCAACGGCGGGGAGACTTTTTACAATACGATTAGCGGCTCCTCAATTACGGCGGTGGGTGCGAATACGGGGCTACCGGTATCGGTTTTCGGAACACTGATCAATGGGAATACGCATACGGTGATAGGCCCTACGGCGACACCGACGTTTACGGCGACGAATACGGCGACAAATACGGCCACCAGCACTACCACGGATACGTCAACGAATACGGCGACATTTACGATGACGAACACACCTACGGAAACAGACTCCTACACGCCCACAAACACCGCGAGTGATACCGCCACCGCCACTCCGACTGCCACCTATACAACGCCGGATGTACATGTTGGTTTATTTGGCACATTAGGCCCATTAATCCAAATACCCGGAGCTTTCAACATTGCGGACTTGGAAGTACTGGTCAGCAATAATAGTACCGAGCCGATAAGCTTGGTCGACATAGTGTTTTCGGCGAATGGACCCGGAAACGCGGGGATAACGCTGGTGAGTTTGTACAGGGGAGCCGGTGTTGCTGCGGGAAACCTTGCCCAAAGCGGCCCTTATAACGCTAGCAATGTGGTGACATTGGGTGCTCCGCTTCTGGACGAAATTCCAGCCGGTCAGGCTCAAACCTATACGGCTGCTTTTGACTTTTCGAATACGGCTCCGACAGGGGACTATGCGGCGGTTTTGACAAACTTGCAAGGAGCGGGCGTGTCATCTACCTTTCCACTTGTAGTTTCAGGACAGCCAGTTACTGGTGTGACGATCACCATCGCTACTCCGACTTTTACCCCGACCAATACGGCCACTAATACCGCTACTAATACACCGACCAATACGGCGACGGTCACTGCGACCAAAACGGCAACGAATACCGCAACGAATACGGCAACGAATACAGCGACTAATACGGCAACGAATACCGCGACTAATACGGCCACAAGTACTGCGACCAACACGGCTACGAATACACCCACAAAAACGACTACCAATACCGCCACGAATACAGCGACTAATACCACGACGAAAACAACGACGAATACGGCTACGAATACCACCACGTATACCCCGACGAATACAGCTACCAATACTGCGACCTATACGGCCACGAATACAACGACGAACACGCCTACGAATACGGCGACCTATACTGAGACCAATACGCCCACAAATACTACGACCGCCACAGCCACGAATACGGCGACAAATACAACGACTAGTACGGTGACGAATACGACTACTGTTACCCCGACCAACACGGCCACAGACACAGCGACCAATACGGCTACCAGCACAGCTACTGCCACAACCACACAAACTACCACTAGTACGGCTACGAACACGCCTACGGCGACTGACACGCCCTGGCCCGCGTCCCGTTTGGCTTTTGTTTCCACGCCCGTTCCTACGTTTATTGCCGGAATCAGTTCCGGCCCGATGACGGTTGAAATCCAGAACAGTTCTGGTGCGGGGGCCACATTAAATGCCCCCATGACGATTAACTTGTCCTCCAATTCGACGGGCGAGAACCTGTTTTCACAAACATTGGGCGGCAATCCGGATGGCAACTTTGTAGTCCAGCCCTTCTCAACTCCAGTGATCAGTTTCTATTACCTGGATTACAAAGCTGGAAATTGGACTGCCACGGCATCGAGTCCTTCCGGTATCACTCCGTCCACTCTTTCGATGCCCGTGTCTACGGGGGCGCTATCCCAATTGCAAGTGCTGTTGCCGGGGGAAACCGCCTATCCCGGCTGGCCCACACCCGATCCATTGGGAAAAACAGGCGCTCCCAGCATTCAAACTTCAGGGAATCCTTTCCCGGTGGTGGTGAACGCAGTGGATGCCTATTTCAATGTCATTTCGATTTCCAACCAGATTGCCTTGACGTCTACAGGCGCCCTATCCCAGGGATCTTTTACATTGGCGGCCGGTACCTGGCCTGAGCCAGTGACTCTTTTCTCGCCTTTAAGTCAAACCTTACAGGCTACTGACTTGTCGGTTAGTGGCATTACGGGTATTAGTTCACCAGTTTCTCTACTGCCTGGTTCCCGAAGCAATTTCTTGAACGTGGTCCATCTTTCGCCGACCCTCTCGACTGCCGTCTTGGGACAAGCCGGGGTCAACCTTTTGGTACTTCAATTCACCCCTAATGGGACGGATGAGGTGGAGCTTACGAATTTACAACTTCACGCAAAAGACGGTAACGGTACCGACATCCCAATTAATAGCGCCTTCCAGGATCTATCGATGGTCGGCAAGAACGCCAGTGGAGTAACCGTTTATTCCCAAGCGGTGTCCTCGGTTAATTTAGCCACCGTCACTTTGGGACCAATTCCTCCCGGGACTTTTATGAGCTCTTTTACCAGTCCTCCTGGCAGCCTGTCTGTGACGGTGGAAGCGAATATTTCCTCTTCTGCTAGCGCAAAAGACATCCAAATTTTTGTGGATAACGCGGGGTCCATTTCCGATCTGGATACCTATCCCCCCACCTTCTCGCTTCCAGTATCCGCCCAAGGCGACCCAACCGGGTTTCCCATGTCCTCCAATCTTTTGTTGATCCGCTCTGCCGACGTGGCAAGCACCTATGGCAATTATCCGAATCCATTCCACCCTGAGACCGGAAATACTACCATCGAGTTCAACTTGGCGACCCCTTCGATTTATTCCCTGGTCATTTATGATGTTCTTGGAAGGAAAGTAAAATCCTTTGAAACGAACACGCCTCAGTCAGGGCTTCAACAATTATCATGGAATGGGAAGAATGACGCCGGAACACCTGTCCTGAGCGGTGTTTACTACGCTCAATTGAACACGGGTGGGAGTAAATATCTCCTAAAAATAGCGGTGGTGTATTGATGATTCACGGTTACCTCACAGCCCCAACGGATATTCGGCCCAAGGCATTCCGAGGAGGTCTCGGGATCTTATTTTTAGGAATAGCCACGTTCGCAATGGTTTCATTAGCCGGGGCTCAAGTCTTGAGTACGGGGGGGACCGAATCCCCATTTGAGTTGGGGGGATCGGCTTGGTCCCTGGGGATGGGCGGGGCTGTGGCGGCGGTCTCGGGTTATGGGGACAGTTTTTTTGAGAATCCGGCAGCCTTAGCAACGGTTCAGGAACATGAAATTCTCACCTTTCACGCTCCTTTATTCCTCGATACTCTTTATGATTCCGTCGGTTATATCCATCCTATCGGAGCGAACAATAGCTTCGGTCTGGCTGTAACCCGATTGGGGACTTCGGGAATCTTTCAAACTCAAAATAACATTGAAGCCATTTCCACCTTTTCTTCCGAGGAGTATGAAGGGCTTTTGAGTTATGGGTTTCGCCTTTGGCCTGATTTGGATTTGGGGGCTTCGGTAAAATACATCTTTGAGCAATTATTGACTTATCAGGGAAGCGGCGCGGGGTTGGATTTGGGTCTTCTTTACCATTTTTCAAGAAGCCACGCGGATTTTAACCAGGTTGGATTCCGGAATATCACTCTGGGGTTCTCGGTTTCCAATGTTCTCCAACCGCAAACCAAACTTTTCCAGGTCGCGGATAACCCGGCTCGTGTTTTTCGCCCCGCCTTTTCTTACTATTATCAATTCCCGGGATCCCGAAACGATTTTTGGGTGATGGCGGAAGGTGAATTTCCCTATAGCGGTGAAAAGCTCGTTAAGGCGGGTCTTCAATATGGGTGGAACAATACCGTTTTCGTCCGGACCGGATTTGACGGGACGGGACCCACGGCAGGCGCAGGGATAAAGCTTTATGATTTCGAGTTCGATTACGCCTACGACCAGCAGGATTTGGGGGCTTTGAACCAGTTTTCGCTGACTTACCGATTCGGGCGTTATGTAGACCCGCTTCAGGCTCAAAAAATTGATCTCTTGAAATGGGTAGCCCAAAGCTATTCCAAGGACAACGATTTTGATCCAGCCATCAAAGCTTGGCAAAATGTATTGAGGGAATTTCCGGACGACACGGAAGCTCCGCAGGCCATCAAGGATCTTCAGCACCAGCGTAAAAATCTGGTTCAGGACCAGCTTCAGATGGCGCGGTCGGCCATGAGCCGGGGAGATTATGAGAAGGCATTGCCCTTGATCGCCAAGGTTTTGAGCTTGGATCCCGGTAATCCGGATGCCAAGAAGCTCTTAAGCCAAATTGATAAAAAGACCTTGGTTTCCACCAATTATACACGCGGGGTGGAAGCTTACAGCCGTGAGGATTACGGACTGGCGATTCAATATTTGGAAATGGTCTACGAAGTGGATTCCCATTACCGGGATGTCAATTATCTTTACCACGACGCGCAAAGCCATTATCTTCCCTTGGAATCCATGCCCAAGGAATTAACCGAGCTTTATGCCCAGGGAGTGAATTACTATATGGGCGGAGATTATCGGAAAGCCATCGATGCTTGGGAACAAGTGCTGAACAAGAGTCCTAAAAACTTCCTCGTTCGTCGCAATATTGAGGATGCCAGAAGACGTGTGAATGATAAGGCTGTTCCGGAAGATACTTCTACTGAAAATCAGGAGCTTAAAAACAAACCATGAACTTGTCCCCCCTCCTTTACCGTATTCTTTCCCGCCTTCCCTTTGAGCCTAGACGAAGGCTTTACCGACTGGAAGTGGAAGCCAAAGATATCGAGCTTCTGACGATCAAAGATTTTGTCCAGAGGGTTTGTGACTCGGCAGGCTGCACGCCAAAGGAAACATCCAATATCAAGCTGGCCATTGACGAAGCCTGCAGCAATATTATTCGCCATGCTTATAAAGATAAAGAGGGAGGAAAGATCAATTTAGAGATGGGGATCGGTTTTTCCGACTTGATGATAAAAATCATTGATTACGGCAAGCCCTTCGATTTCAGGGGTGTCAAAGATCCCGACTTGAACCATTACGTGGACATTGGGAAAAAAGGAGGGCTAGGTATATGGCTGATTAAGAAAGTCATGACTGATGTCCGTTATAAAGCTTTTCCAGACCACAATGAACTGATCCTTTACCGCCGTCTTTCGAAAGCTCCGCCTAGGGAATTGGGCCTCAAAAAGGGAAGCTATTCGGTTTCAACTAAATTCTCTTTGGGATCGATAGTGTTGATATTTTTTATCATTGCCTCCGCCTTTTTTTACCTGAACAAACAGCAACAAGCGCGGGTTTTCCAGCAACAAAGGGAAAGTGTGACTACCTTACTCGAGACGATGGCTTCTGAATCGGGTATTTTTATGGCTCGCAAAAGCGATCTTGAATTGGACCGGTTGATTAGGGAAGTGCTTCGGGGAGACAAAGACAAGGTTTTAAGCTATGCCTTTGCCGTTAGTTCCGAGGGGAGATTTCTAGCTCATTCGGATTTAAACCAGCTATTCAAGTCTTATACGCCTCCTCCTGGCGTTCAAACAAGCCGGATACCAGGTATCCAAATCTTCCGTGTCAAAACGGCCGAGGGGCCTTTAACGGATTACTCATCCGCCGTTTATTTTCATGGCCAGTGGATGGGCGAGGTCCATTTGGGCGAGAGCGATAGCGCCATCCAGCAAATAGCTTCCAGAGTAAAAATCGATTTAGCGAAATTGATGGGTTTGATTGTTCTCGTCAGTGTTATTGGGCTTTATTTCCTTTCTCGTATTTTCATTAAGCCTTTCCAGAAAATTTTGGAAGGGGTTCATGCCATGAGTACAGGGAATTTTAACGCCAAAATTGACGTAGAAAGTCAGGATGAATTCGGCCAATTGGCCAGCATCTTCAATGATATGACCCTCAAAATCCAGGATTCTCAGAAGGGAATGGTGGAGAACGAGCGAATGCAGAAGGAAATGCAAGTGGCTCAAGAAATCCAGCACACCCTTTTGCCTGGAGAGTTTCCACAAATCGAAGGTTATGAGATTGGGGCCACTTACCGGGCTGCCAAGGAAGTGGGTGGCGACTATTATGACTTTTTCTGGGTGGATCCAACCACGCTTGGCATCGTGGTGGCGGATGTTTCGGGCAAGGGTGTTCCTGGATCTCTTGTCATGACGATGATCCGGACCGCCATGCGCCTGGAATCACGGGGCAACCGTTCGTCCTCCAGTGTTTTGGGAAAGGTCAATCAGCATGTCACCGCAGATATGAAACGGGGCATGTTTGTGACAATGTTTTACATCATCCTAGATTCTCGGAACCGCTCGATCAATTTCTCCAGTGCCGGGCACAACCCAATGATCTTGTATCGGGGAAAGACAAAAGAAGTCTATTTCTTGAAACCCAAGGGTTTTCCGGTGGGGATTGATCTTCCCGAAGAGGATATGTTCGTTAAAAATCTTGCCCTTCAAAAGGTCAGCCTTGAGAAAAATGATATGTTGGTGATTTATACGGATGGAATTACCGAAGCAATGAATCCTGAAAGCGAGCAGTTTGGCGAAGATAGGCTTATCAATGTTATTAAGGAAAATTCCAATCTCACTCCCGCGGAGTTTGTGGCTAAACTTAACGAGGCTATCGCCCAATTCACCCGCGGGGCAGAACAGAACGATGACATCACGATCGTAGCCATTAAAGAAAAAATGAAAGCCGAGAATGTGGAGTTCAAATTCCGAAAAAAACTCTTGAATTTGGTCGAAAAGAAAGGCTTGTCAGTGATAGAAGCCTGCCGACAAATGAATACATCGACAAACACCTATTACCGATTTAAAAAAATCTTTGTTGAGAAGGGTAAAGATGGATTGAAGCCGGTGAAAAATATGAAGCGAGGGGATATCAAGGAACTTCCCCTTCCCCAACAGCAGGCGGTAATGGCAATGGTTCGGGAACACCCTGAATACGGCGCAAAGCAGATTATTGAAGCGATTTTGAAAAATTCGACTCCGCCTATGAAGGTTGACCCGAAGTTGGTTTCGAAGTTCTTAAAGCGAAAGGGCTTGGCGGATGTGAAAGCCCGGGAAGCCCTTGGTGTTAACCAGGTTGACAGGGTTTAAGGCTAAAGTGATAATAAGGCCCGCAACGGGCCTTATCTTCGGAGGAAGCATGGAAAATATTTCGGTTAGCGTATCTGAGCATCCACAAAATAAAGAAATAACCCTCCTTGCGGTAAAGGGTTTTATTGACACGACTACGGCTCCGGAGTTTGAAAAGAAATTTCTAACGGTATTGGGTGAAAAGAAATTCAAACTGGTGGTTGATTTGAAAGATGTCAATTACATCAGCAGTGCCGGTTGGGGTATTTTTATCAGTGAAATTAAACGTATTCGCAATCAAAAGGGGGATTTGGTGCTGGTTGGAATGAATCCCGAGGTCTCGGAAGTTTTCGAGCTGTTAGAATTTAACACTATTTTAAAGTCTTTTCCGAATGTCGAAATTGCCATTAAGAAAGGTTTTGAAAAGCCGTAATCCAAAGGATTTGAAGATCCGAAAGTTGGAAAAAAGTTATGGAATCGGCCGCTTTAACCTCCCTCATTGAAATCGAAGGGAAAAACTTTACACTCGAAACCTCTCCCGTATCAGGTAAAAATCGTCTTTCTTCCCTTATTCAATTGGGAGGGAGGACACTATCTCAACGTGAGTTTGAAATACCTGAGGGGCTGGATGAGGATGGATTAAAGCATTTTCTGCAGGAAACCCACCGTATCCGTTCTGTGGAGCTTGAATCCCTATTTCGCTTGAATCGGAAGATCGATGAAAAACCGACGACTGACGCCTGCTGGAAAATAGGGGTTATCTTCCTTTCTAATGGTTTTTATGAAGATTCTCGCCAAAAATTCCAAAAAGCAATCGAAATGGATCCCCGCCATTTACAAGCCATCAAAAGCTACGGAATTACTTTAACTCTACTGGAAGATTTTGACGGGGCCTTAGCCACCCTGAACCAAGCGCGGGAGTTGGGACCTTCTTTTGCTGATATTTATTACCATCTCGGCAATGTTCATTTATATAAACGGGAATTGGATGAATCCGTTCAGTGTTACCTTCAAGCCCTTCAAATCAATCCTCGTTACGCGGACGCCCGATTAAGGCTGGCCACTGCTTGTATGGGGTATTTGGCCCAATCTTCCAACCAATTATCCGAACCTAAAGTAGCGGAATTATCAGAAAGGACCAAGACCGAAGCTGAAACGGCGGCTACGCTCAATCCAAAAGTCCGCAATCGGGCCTATATGATGGCAATGGATTTCTTGCGAAGTAAAAAATACTCGCAAGCTTTTCAATCTTTCATGGAAGTTCGTCCGCGGTATGTGCCTCGTATCGGCGATGAAATTATTTTTTTCTTCACTCTAACATTGTTATATGGAAGCGAAGGCATTGACCAGCAAATGACGGAACAGTATGTCGATAAATTATGTAAGGTTATCGAAGAATTTCCCCATTACGCGGATCTCCACCACCATTTGGGTACTGCTTACTTGATCAAGTGCCGTTTTGATGTTAATCGCTCACTGAAGGAATTCAAAAAGGCTTTGGAGATTAATCCTCAATTTCAAAAGGCAATGACAAATTCGGTCGACACCGAAGATTTGCATAAGAAAGTGTTAACGGTTCTGAAAAAAGCAATCATGCCGCAGGGGAATTAGTAACCTTCAATCAATATTATTTGAATCAACAAGGTACCCCGAAAGATAAAAAAATGATTTTCCGTTTAAAGGATTTTGCTTTTTGATGTTCTTGATGGCAAAGAAAGGATTTGAAAAAATTCTCCACCAAGTCTTATTTAGGCGGCTTATGATTCGGATGGAGGGGTCAGCGAGTAGTTAGTTTCCAAAAACTTAATGTGTTCGGACGTTATTTTGTCAAAGTTAACCCCATAAGCATACCTGCCCATGGTTTTCATGGGGTTTTTGCGGGCCCAAACGACTTTTCCCAAATAAACGACACTATGGCTGCCGTCTAAGGAGTCCAATTCGAGGGTGATGTTGTAATTGTTGTCGAGGGTTTTGTTGGAGTAGATTTGAGCTCCGGTGGAACTAACGTTGACTAGTTGAGCGCGAAAGACCGCCCCATCCCCGGTCTGATCCACTAGGCGGCCCTTAATAGTTTTTACCATGACGACTCGGCGGTTGGTCCTCAAGTTGCCTTTTGATGGAGGACGAACTATTTTTTTCATGGGATATCTCCCCTGGAGTCAATAAAAACGTGTATAGCATAACACTATCCTCCAAGAGGCGGAAGAAAAACATCCCGTTTTTTGCGGATTGGATGGAAGAAAATGAATGGAAATATTCCTGGAGGTTCTAAAAAGATGACTATGGTTCGTGTTCGATTTGCGCCGAGCCCTACCGGGTACCTTCATGTAGGAGGTGCTCGGACGGCGCTCTTCAACTGGCTTTTTGCCCGCCATTCTGGTGGAAAATTTATCCTGCGAATTGAGGATACGGACCGGGAAAGATCCAAGCCTGAATACGAAGAGGCTATCATCCGTGATTTACAATGGTTGGGATTGGATTGGGATGAAGGGCCCTCCATCGGAGGGCCCGATGGGCCTTACCGCCAGACAGAGAGGGCATCTTTTTATCGGGAACAGCTGAAAAAACTTCTTTCCTCCGGAAATGCGTATCATTGTTTTTGTAGTTACAAGGAATTGGAAACGGACCGTACAGCTGTTCAGGCTTTAGGAAAAAGTTATCGGTATTCTGGGAAATGCAGGACTTTGACTTCAGATGAAGTGGAAGCCAAGCGAAAAGCTGGGCAACTTTTTTCGGTGAGGCTTAAGGTGGCAGAAGGGACGACCACCGTCGACGATTTGATCCGTGGTTTGGTAACGGTCGACCATTCGGAAATCGATGATTTCATCCTAGTGCGAAGCGGGGGAGAACCAACTTATAATTTCGTGGCCGCAGTTGATGACGCCCTCATGAGGATATCCCATGTCATCCGTGGTGACGACCACCTTTCGAATACTCCTAAACAAATATTGATTTACAAAGCGCTTGGGTTCACATTGCCCCAATTTGCTCATATTCCCCTGATCCTGGGGACTGATAGAACCCCACTTTCCAAGCGACATGGGGCTAATTCGGTTGGGGAATTCAAGCGCCATGGCTATCTTCCGGAAGCGATGATGAATTACCTGGCTTTGTTAGGTTGGTCTTTTGATGGAAAAACCGAAATCTTTTCCAAGGATGAACTTATTAAGCGTTTCAGCCTTGAACGGGTGGTTAAAAGCGCGGCTTGTTTTGACTATGACAAATTCCAATGGTTAAACGGTCACTACATTCGGGAAGCTGATGATGAGCGTATATACCAGCTTTGTCTGGAATATCTTTGGGATGCGGATGCCATTAATGCCGATTTCATGCGGGAAGGTGGCCCTGCCCTGAAACGAATGGTGGGGACGGTGAAAAACAGCCTTAAAACTGTTTCGGATGTTGGCGAACAATTAACGTACTTTTTAGGAGAAGTTCACTCTTATGATCCCTCTGGTTTGGAAAAATACTTGGTGCCTCAAACTGTTCCTGTTTTGGAAGAAGCGGTTTGGGTTTTAGAGGATTCTGTTGATTTCAACGCCATGACTTTAGAAGAACGTTTCCGACAAAATGCGGTTAAAAAGGAACGCAAATTTGCAGAATACGTCCATCCGATGCGACTTGCCATTACGGGGAAATCAGCTAGCCCGAATTTATTTGAATTGATCGAAATTTTAGGTAAAGGACGTTGTATTGTCCGCTTGATGAGGTTTGTTCAAATGATCAAACATGCCAAGCCACTTGAGATTTGATTGTAAGATAATGGCTTCAGAATGCGGACTGCCTTTACTGATCGCCGTTAAAAAATAAAATAAAGCTTGGGACAATTCTTTGGTCAACTTAAAATAATGAAGAATTAACGATAGAGAAATGTTTTTGAAAGGAACGGCCCATGGCAAGCCATATCATTGAGTTTGTTTTTAGCCGCGGCGAGAAAAAAGGGCGATTAAGGCCAGTCAATCGCAAGGATTGGGGTCAGATCGTAGGCTGGTGGAATGATCCGGACGTCCGCCGTCTCTTCGACGTTCACTTCGTGGACCAAACCTTCTCGGATGCTGAAAAGTGGTTTGCTAAGAACGGCTCGGGGGAAGATGAAAAGCTTCCGCGGTCTTTCGTCATCGAAGTAGACGATGATAGTAAGTGGCTTCCTGTTGGTACCGCGGAATTTTACAGCGAAAGGCCATCCCACAAGACCGCCGAATTCGGCTTCCTCATTGGGGATAAGCAGTGGTGGGGCAAAGGTATCGGTACCGAAACCGCCAAGCGCATGGTGAAATATGGCTTGGAGCAATTGGAATATAAACGAATTGGTGCTGTCTCGGCCGCTTATAATGTGCGTTCTCTTAATGCCCTTCAAAAGGCGGGGTTCCAGATCGAGGGTATCCGCAAAAGCTATGTATTCCGTGATGGCCAGCACCATGATCAGACCGTGATGTCAATTATCCGGCCTGAAAAATAAGGTTCAAAACCCCCGTTTGAAAATACCAAATGCGGGAATCCTGTGTTAAAATCCGACCCCTGTTGAACCGTTCTTTACGTTTTTCCATTGGGAGATCGTCTAATGGTAGGACAGCAGACTCTGACTCTGCTTATCTTGGTTCGAGTCCAAGTCTCCCAGCCATTTTTTACTTTTCAACCGTCCTATTTTGAGACTAGTTACTTGAAAATAACTAATCGTATGGTACTGCTGATCAATGGGCTATCGTATTAAAAGTAATCTCTTCATTTTTTGACTGAAGGGTTCCACGAGATACAAGACGTAAACCCCACTGGCGCAATTATCCCCGTATTTATTTTTGCCGTCCCAATGGTATGACTGGCTGATGGGAGCGCTCAAAACTTGGTTATCCAGGGTTCGAATATGTTCACCCGCACTGTTATAAATCCAAAGGCTATAAGTCCCTGGAAATTTTGTGTATTGGACAAAAATAGAAACCGGGTTATCGTTCGTGGCGTTATAAACGTTTTGAGCTACGTAAAAGGTATCGAGGTCCGGGATGGGCGTCGGCGTAACAGTTGGGGTACAAGTAATAGTGGCAGTGGGGGTGTTTGTAGGTGTTTGGGTTGGGGTGCTAGTGATTTTAGGTGTGGGCGAAGGGGTGGCGGTGGGTGTTTGGGTGGGCGTGCTAGTGATACATCCGCTGTTGACGGTCAGGGTAACCGAGTTGGATTGAACCATAGAAACACCATCGCCCATAACAGCGGCGAGATTAGATGATGTTCCGCAAGTGACGACAGCCGACAAAGTAATTGCCCCCGTCAGGTTGTAAGTGGTTACGGGATGGGTTCCGCCCAGGTCCCATTCTAGGTAATTACCGGTTTCTTTCGTTGGGGATTGGGGGGTAGAGGAAACAAAGGTTTCGGCTACCGGAAGGGTATCCCAAAGGCGGGGATTCACGACTGGTGAAGGCCCGTAAAGTTTCAAGTTGGAATAATAATCTGTCGAGGAAGACCCATCAGCCTGCCAACCCATTCGGTATTCCCCCCCATTAATGGCGGTACAGGGAAGGGGACTTGTGTCGTTGACGTTGATGCTCCAGGTCGTTGGCTCGGGGGTACCCCGGGGCCAGACTTTAGCTTGAAAATTCAGGATTCCGGCGTTATAGGTCACCAAGACCTTCACGGTGTACCAAACCCCAGCGGTGATGGTGGTTCCGATTGTCGAATCACAAGGTTCGGCTGGGTAGGTAACCGTTCCCGCCGTGGAACTGTTTTTTTGTATGAAAAAATTTCCAGGGCCGCAATCCAGTGAAATTCCAACCATGTAGGCATCATTAACCCCGGGGGCGGCAAGGTTATCGGCGATTGCCATGGTGGCGTCGGCACCGGCCGCCGAGGAGGTGGGGATGTACATGTCTCCTTCCACCATAAAATCATTGCAAAGATTAATCGGAGGCCCACTTCGGAGAAGGGTAGGGTAGTTGCCGTTTGTCACTCCGGAATTGCAGGCGCTATAGGCGCAAGCTTCGATGACATTGTTCCCGGAACCGGTGGGGTCAGGCTCAATGGTGAATCCCCCCATCCCGCCGGTATTCGTATAAATGTAGGTAGTCGCTCCGTCATAGGCTAAAATCGAGCTGTTGGTGGTTCCAACGGCGTTATTATCCAAGGTGTCATCGTCTTGCAGGCTTTCCCCGCTAACCTGGTAATTGAGTGTATAGGTTACGGTGGTCCCGCTACTGGGCGCGGTTGAGGATTCGCTTTTCAAGAGCGTAAAGCCCCCGGCTCCGATGTTCACTTGGGCTTGGTTTGAATTGACTGTTCCCGCCGTTGTCGAAGAAGCGGTCGCGGTGTTGGTGATAAGGGTACCGATGGGGACACCAGCATTCACTTTGGTCAAAAACCAGACCTCGCCGGTTTGTTGGGCCAAACTTGCCGTAAGTATCCAAGTAATGGTGCTGCCGTTTAATATCCCTCCAGGGCTAATAGAGCCGGAAGCGGCAGCCAAAGCCGTTCCTGTCGGGATTGTTTCAGTGATGGTGACCGATCCCGTGTTGACATAAGTGTAATCAACATCGAACAAAACCAGGTCTCCTGGATTGGCAGTGCTTCCGTCGGCAACATCGACCAAAGTGATATTTGGGGGGGGATAAGGGATCGTGACGGTGGTGTTGATGCTGGGATAAGCGGTGCCGTTACACCCGATATAAAAATCATTTTCTTCCACGATTAAATTATATGAACCAGCCGAAAGGCTTGGGGGAATGGTAACGTTCCAAATCTGAGTAGTGGGGCAAGAAGCTGTTCCGGCAACGGCGACGCCGACCCATCCACCCCCCGTGTCATTGGAATCGTCGGTTGTTGAATTGACGGGGCTGGTCCCCTCCGGAGTGGTGGTGGAGTCCACTAACAGCACTTGATTGATTGCCGGGCAAGATTGTAGGGAGGTGGAAGAGGGATTCAACCCAACAAAAAAGTTGGGGGTTTTATATGTCCCCTCACAATAAACGACCGTTACCGCTACAACTGATCCGGGAGAAGGGTTTGCGTTGGAGATTGAAATGCTGTTAAAGGTCACCTGGGCGAAGCTAAAGTGGGAGATGAAAAGAAACGGAAAGAAGAAAAGGCTGCTTTTTTTAAAACGTTTTAAATCCCAGAAAAGATTGTTGATCAACCGGGAGCCTCCGAAAACGTGTTTTGAAAAGCTTTTAAAATATAAAACTAAAATAGGGGGATGGTCGCATCGAATGAGAAATAGATAAATTAAGAAGGCTGGCCAATTATTATCTTATCAACAGGATTCTTTTTATTTTAATGCCAAAAGGTTCGACGAGGTAAAAAATATAGACGCCGCTGGCACATTTCTCGTTGTATTTGTTGGTTCCGTCCCAAGAGTAGGACTGAACAATGGAGCTACCCAGGTTTTGGGAATCCAAGGTTTTAATATGTTCCCCCGCCGAGTTATAGATCATCAGCGAATAATTTCCAGGATATATAGCGTAGGCCACAAAAATGGAAACGGGTCCATTGGCGGGGTTGAAAGCGTTTTCCGACACGTAAAATGTATCTGCGGGAGTGGGAGTAGGGGTACAAGTATTGCCGGGATATCCACAAGGAGTGGGTGTGGAAGTTGGAGTAAAAGTGTTGGTGGGGGTAAAAGTATTTGTCGGGGTGAAAGTTTTGGTTGGCGTGTTGGTGGGAGTGCTGGATGGAGTTTCCGTAGCCGTCAAAGTAGGTGTAAAAGTGTTCGTGTAGGTGAAGGTCTGCGTGGGGGTATAGGTATTGGTAGGGGTGGGAGTGACCGTAGGGGTGTTGGTGGGGGTAGGTGTATCAGTAATCGTCGGGGTGCTGGTGACGGTAAAGGTCGGGGTTGGGGTGAAGGTATTTGTTGGCGTAAAAGTTTGAGTGGGTGTGAAGGTTTGAGTTGGAGTGAAAGTGGACGTGAAGGTCGGAGTATTAGTTGCCGTGGACGTGGTTGTCGAGGTGAAGGTTGAGGTTGGGGTAGCGGTTGGGGTTGGTATTACGACCAATTGGCGCCAGTAAAGAATGCCGCAGCTTCCCGCAACGTATCCGGATGCGTTATAGGAAACCGGTGGGATCAAAGCGCCAGTGACAGGATCATAGATAGATGCGGCAAAGCTGGTGCCGGTAACTGGAGCCCCGGTGAGGGTAAAAGGGCTGGAGGCGGGGTTATATAGAAAGGAACTCCAAGGATTGCCGCTGCCATCATTACCTGGTGGAGCGGCTCCTGTTCCACTACATCCGGTGACTCCTGCTCCCGCTCCATTGGGGTCAAAATAAAGGGGGATACTAGCATAAGTTTCACTGGAGATGACCCATTGGAACCCGCTACTGCAGGTGATGTCCAGTTCCCAGGAGCTAAAGACTAAAGTTGGATTGATGTTGTCTGTTTCAACCGCAACAAGAACGCTTTGGCCCTCGTTGAAGACGGATGTCGGCACGGCAATCGGTGAGGGAGTGCATCCGCCCCCACAGTAGCTGATGGCTCCCCCTCCGACGGAAGTTCCGTTGATCCAGACGTAAGACGTATCATCCCCCGAAACAAGCAATTGAGCCGATGCGGGAGTGCATTGGGCAGATGACAAATGAGGGATCGAAAGAAATAAGGAGACAACGAAGAAGAAGAGAAGTTGGGAATATTCTTTTAGCGCGAATTTGGATTTTTTCTCCGACAAGGCCGTTCCTTTAGAGGATTGATTGGGATCGAAATTAAACACTAGATTTGGGGAAATTCAAAGCTGGTTCTTCTCTACTATTTTACCGCATTATTTCAAATCGTAACTAAAACCCTTTAATATTAGAAACTGAAGGCACCCACGGTTTAAATTCAGGGCGAAGCTTATAACCAACCTTCATTCATCAATATGTTTTGGAGTTGGGGGTCATTGACAGATAAAGGGGGAAGCCAGGTTCCCAAATCGGCCCTCTCCCACCATTGGCCAATAGGGTGGCTTAACGGCGCGAATTGATAACGGAAAAGACGGGCTCGAATATAAGTGGGAGCTCCACCCGGGAAAGGATTCCCTGCCAAGAGGCTCAAGGCCGAGGGGTCGTTATGGAGGAGCTTCCAAACGAAGTTGTAAACCCAGGGGTATTGGCTAGGTTCGGACATGGCGGCAAACCAGATTTGCCAATCCAATCGATATTGATAGGGAGAACAAACACATGGCCGCCGGTAAAGATTTCCAGGCTGGCATTTGAAATCATAGGCTGTCCAAATGGTTTCCGGTGTTAAGACCAGGTCGGAAGTCCCCTCAAAGACCAATTGAAGACGTTCCCGTCCTACCGACCCGAAAGCCCCATAGGTGTTTACCAAGTGTAGTGTTTCAAAGGAGGTGTTCATCGCCTGGTTGGGAGAGAAAAGGTTTAAAACAGGATTCACGCTTAAAAGAGCAACTGAAACGGTGAGACCCCAGGCGGCAAATCGGGAAGAGGGATTTTTTTGTGAACGATAAATTGCCAGATTGGCTTTTTCCACGAGATGTCGAGGTAATAAGGATTGCCAGAAATCGTCGTCAAAACAACTTAGTATCGGAACGAGGGTCAGCCAATTTAAAAACGAAAGGTTGCCACTAAGGATGAGAAAGATTTGAAAGACTGCCATAAGGCAGCCCGCCGCCGTCCGGATCCGTCTTCCGAATACGAGGCCCCAAGGCGCTATGAGTTCCACCAAAAAATTGTAAATGGCCCCGGCTTTGTGGAACCAAAGGGGCATGAAATGAAAATAAGGGCTTAAGGGGTTGGGAATGGGTTGGGTTTCGTAATGGTACTTTAGGCAGGTTAAATCCCTCCAACAGGGATCACCCCTCATTTTGATGAGTCCAGAACCGAGCATGATCCGGAAAATAAGCCACCGGAAAAGCCAGATGACCTGTATGGGTGGAGGGGTTTTGGGAAAGGGCCGCCCGTCCAGAAAGGGAACCAAAAATACGGCCAGGAAGCCGGTCTCTAAAAGTTGAATTTCCCAACCGTAACCATACCAGTCCTGCCCAATGTGCACGAAGGAAAGGTACAGGGCCCAGAGGAATAACAGTAAAAAACCGTTGGCGAAACCCGCTAAAACCAAAAATGAAAAAAGGGCTCCGACCCAAGCGGCCCCTACCATAAAACCGTCCGTGTGCCAAAACCAGAAGAGGGATGGTAAATGAAGGAAACCTTGACCTAAGGAGCCCGCTTCTGCTTGGAGTCGGGAAAGGAAGAGCGGGGCAGGGGTGAGCCCTTTTTCCCCTAAAAGCGGTTTCAGTTGTTGAGCGAGGGAAATAAAGGCAACGAAATAAACAAGTCCCAACAGCCGCAAAATCATGAAGCGGGTCAACCAATAAGTTGGTTTAGCTGGGACGATTTCGGATTCGTTTACCATGGGACATCATTTTACTTTAAACCCAATAGGTATTGAGGGATGGCTATACCAAATCTTTACTCACATTGGGTTTACTTTTTCATGCATTTTGGAAGCCGGGACATGGAATGGAATCATGTGATAGGATAAAACAATTGAGTATTGGCTTTTATTTATAAAGAGGATGATCGTGCGATCTTATGCTGAAATCTCAAAATTGAAGCTGGTTTGTTTCGTCTCCCTGGGGGTGATGGTCCCCATTTTTGCCGTTGCTCAATGCCCGAACAATCCAGTCCTCACCCCTACTCTATGGGCGGCTGGCACAGGCAGTGCCACCTATTCCAGTTCCAGTCAGGCATATACCGTCATTGGTACTGGAACCTATGCTAACGGACAGCATTACGAAAATGGTTCCGCGGATTTAATGACATTGGCGGGAAATGGGCAAATCATAGCGGAGGTCACGAGCATTTCAGGGAATTTAGGCTCGGATACGGTTGCCGGGATTTTCATCCGTGGTGATAACACCGCAGGGGCGGATGGAGGCCTCTTGTGGATAAGGGGATCGTCACGTTCCCAGTACCAATTTGCCGCGAGAATCAATGACGGCCCTTTGACCGAAATAGAGTCCGGAACAGTTCCTTCGCTACCTTATTGGCTACGTCTTCAAAACTCAGGGAATGTCCTTTATCCCTCAGTCTCCACGAACGGTAGTGCCTGGACCCTCTTACCGGCTTTGGATTTGACTTCCGATAGCGCATTTATTGCTGGCAGTACCCTGGCGTACGGATTAATGGTTTGGAGCGGAAGCGACAGTAAACCAACCACAGCGGTTTTCGGTAATGTATGCGTGAATTCCGCATTCAGCCCATATCCAACCTTGACCCCTACCTTCACGCCGACCCCAACCTTGACTGCAACCTACACGGCCACTTCAACATCCACGTCATCATCCACCCCCACCATTCTGTCCACTCGAACTTTCACTCCCACCAATACCATGATTTTCACCACCACGCAAACGCCCAGCTTGACCCCGACCAACACGGTCAGGGTTACACCCACCTCATCGCCCACCCGGACCTTTACGTCCACTCAGACCAACACGCCCATTTCAACCTTCACCCTCAGCTCCACCTTTTCTGAAACCAATAGCCCGACTTTCACTCACACGTCCACGATTACCCCTACTCCCACTAATACATCGAGCCCTCTTCCTACCGGAACACCTACCAATACTTCAACCCCTCCTCCTGGCTTGAAGGTTTGGCCCAACCCTTTCACGCCGCTACTCCCGACCAACAATATCACCCATTTCCTGTTACCTGAAGGCCATGGCGCTGGACGATTGTTGATCGCTGACTTGAAGCGGAAACTCGATCGCTCAATTGATTTCGGGTCGGGGGCGGACGTTCAATGGGATGGCAGGGACAACGGTGGAAACGCCGTTTCTGCCGGCGTTTATCTTTATCTTTTGGAATCGGACGGTATGGTTCGTCGGGGAACCATCACCGTAATGCGATGAAGTTAAAAATTAAAAGCGTTTTCACCACCAAACCACTAAGGCGCCAAGAATATCGAAAAGAGGCTTGTTTCTATTTAAGTATTCATTTTTTTTATTTCACTTGGTGTTGTCTTAGCGCCTTGGTATTTATTTTCGACTTTGGCTGCAGTGAAGCCGCATTTTTGGATTTTAGCCCGCCCGCCCGGGAAGCCGCCTTAGGAGGGAATGGGGTGGCTCTTCCGGAAGGAACATCCAGCCTGGCTTTTAATCCGGCAGGCCTTGGGGATGAATACCGATTTGAAGTTTCGGCCCGCTATGAAAATCTTTTTTCAGGGATCGATGGTGACAACCTTTCCACTGGAAACCTGTCGGCGGTTTTCCCATTGGACATAGGGGACGGTTTAGGCTTTTCTATCGACCACTTTGGTGCCAACACTCTCCAGCAGGATCGGTTTCAGGCCGCGTTCGGAAAAAGTTTTGAAGCTAATTCCTTTCTCCATCACTTAAGGTTGGGCGTCAACCTCTCTTACTTTCGGCAACAATTCACACTTTTGGCTCCCCTGGCCGGAGTGAATCCCGCTAATGTCTCGGCGGGAACCCTTTCGGTTGGAGTTGGAGCACTTTATAACGCTTTCTCTTGGGGTACTCTCGGGATTTCCGCCGAGAACTTGAACCAGCCTAATCTCGGGGTAGTGGGTGTTGACACGGTACCCATTCTGCTTCGGTATGGTGTGGCTGTTCTTCCGCCAATGGGGACTGATCGGTTGGCTTTTACCCTTGCTCAATCCTTGAGCGCAGGCATATTGGATACTCAGGCTGGAGCTGAATGGAATATTACTCGTTGGGGTGTTTCCTTAAGGGCTGGAGGCGATGCCAATATGGGAGTAGCCGGATTTGGGTGGAGGACTAATGGCTTGAGGATTGATTACGCTTACCAATTCTCCTGGAACCAAGCGCCTGCCCTCAATGGAGTTGGACTGCCTGGAAGCTCCCTCTTGGAAGTGGGATTTAGCTGGGAAAATACCTCGCGGGAGGGAAAGGTTTTCGACGAATTGGTGTTGAAAGGGAAAGCGGCGCTTAAAGATCAGCAGTGGAAAGATGCTTTTTGGGACTTCCAACAGGCTTATTTGTTAAAACCTTCCGACCCCTCGGTTCTTCAAGGTCGCTCGGAAGCCTTGAAGCAATACAATCATCAGCGGGCAGAAGCCTATTACCAAGCTGGGGACAAAGCTGAAAACCAAGGCTATTTCCTGGAAGCCCAACGGAACTATGAGTGGGCCGGTTCTTTGGCTCCCGAGGAAGTAAGGTATTCTCAAGCCAGGGATCGGGTGAAAAAATCAATGACACAGGGAGCATTAGGGGATCCTAGGGTCGGGGATATTTTGGAAAAATCGATGATATTCGTGAAGAAGGGGGAAAACGGGGAGGCCTTAAAGAAAATCAAGGAAGCGCTGGCTCTTTATCCTGGGGACGCGTTCCTTCAGTTCGTCGCCAAGGCATTTGCCCGAAAGAGCAGTTCGCCGGCGGAGCATGAGGATAAAAAGATGGAACAATTGGCTGCGGAAGCGGAAATCTTTCGTAGCAAGGGACGATTGGACCTCGCTCGCGACACATGGCAGGAGATGCTGAAGGCGGATCCTTCCAACGCAATGGCTCGGGAAAATCTTTCCGAAAACGCGACAACTGGACCTGCTCAAACCCTCTCCGAATCCCAAAAGAACCAGGTCCAGGCGCTTTTGCAAAGGGGGTTGAAAGCTTACGCCAATGGGGATACGGAAGCGGCCGTGAAAGATTGGGAGGATGTCCTTCTGATCGATCCCCTCGATGTGAATGCCTTGAATAATTTGACCCGCGTCAAAATGGAAGAAGGGGGCGATAAAAAGTGAAGTTGACGACAAGATTCTTCTTCAGCCACAGCGGAGTTATGGTGGTGTCCCTTCTCGTCAGCTTCTTTCTTATTTATGAGGGATCCCGTCTGCTTTATCAACGGCAGGCGAAACTGAGTCAAGCTCAGAAAATTTCCGATTTTGCCCTTGCCGCTAAGGAAGCCCTGATCCAACACGAGGATGTTGCTGTTTTGAATTTTATGAGGTCGGCCGTGGAAAATCCAACCGTGGCTTACGCGGCCTATTCTAATCCTTCTTATGGTACTCACGTTGTTTTGCCGGGTTCATTTCAAAAAGAATCGTTCACTTCGGGAACCGGAAAATTCGCCCTGTCTGACTCTCCCATTCGGCGCGATTTTCAAAACGGGATGAAAGTCCTGGAATGGACAACTTCGGTTCGGTTGGAAAATGGGGAAATGGGACGTGTTTGGCTGGGTTATTCTTTGGCCGCGCTGGAAAAAGACCTAAAAGACCAAACCGCAAAGTGGATGCGCTTAGAATTGGAAGCGGTCGCCGTCGCGCTGTTGGTTGGTCTTTTGGTTTCCGTGATATTGGGTCGACAAATGGCTGCTCCACTGATGAAAATCCGTAATGGGATGCAATTGGTGCGTTCGGGCAAACTCGGTTCCCTGGTGGAAGTGAAACGGAAGGACGAGATTGGGGACTTGGCAAGGGATTTTAATTCCATGGTCGTACAGCTTAAGGAACTGGACGAAATGAAACGGGATTTCGTTTCGGGTGTTACGCATGACCTGGGAACACCCCTGCACGCAATCCGTAGCGCCATCAATTATCTCCAAGCTGGCGACGCGGGGCCCTTGACGGAGAAACAATCCGAGTACCTTTTAATGGTTGCCAACAGTACCGCCAACTTAACCGCCTTCATCAACAACCTTTTAACCACCGCGCGCATCGAGGCAGCCAAGGTAGACCCCTACCCAGAGCCAGTTGATGTTTATGCCCATATAAAGGAGTTAGTAGATCTCTATCAGCCTCAAGCGGCTGAAAAAGGCGTCAAGCTTACTCTCGTCAGGAAAACCCAATATATTTCCTTGGTCGCAGACGTGACTATGTTCCGGCAAATTGTCCTGAATCTCCTTTCCAATGCCTTAAAGTTCACGGTTCGCGGTGAAGTGGATATCATCCTTTCAGAACATGATGGAGACTTTGTTTTGGAAGTTAGGGATACAGGTATCGGAATCGATTCCCAGCACCATCAGCTCATTTTCGATAAGTTTTACCGGGTTCACCAACCGCCTGGAACGCCCGCGCGTCAGGGAAGCGGACTGGGGTTGACCATTGTCAAGGGTTTGGCGGAGGCTCATGGAGGTAGAGTTACGGTTGAAAGTACTGTTGGAAAAGGGAGCGTTTTTAGAGTGTTTCTCCCCAAGCAGCCTCGAAGGTTTTGAAATAGTTGGAGGACTAGGGATAATAGTGGATAAAAAATAGCGGATTGTACTTCCACAAATAAAATCCATAAGAGTGTGCTGAAAAACACATTTTTAGTAAACTGTTAAATATAAAGGCCACATGAAACAACCTTCGATTCTGATGATTGAAGACGATCAATCCGTATCCACTCTGACTCGGGATCTTTTCCTGAAAGAAGGATATGCTGTTAAGACCGTTTCCAATGGCGCGGAAGGGCTAAGCCTGCTCCAGCGGGAGGAGTTCGATCTTCTTGTGTTGGACTTGGGCTTGCCGGACATGAATGGATTGGATATTTGCTCCCGAATCAAGAGGGATTCGGTGCGCGGCAAAATGCCTATCTTCATTCTGACGGCTCTAGGCTCTTCTGAGGATATCGTCAGGGGTTTGGAAGCTGGTGCCGAGGATTACCTTCCAAAACCATTTAACGAGAGGGAATTCTTGGCCCGGGCTCGGGCCATTTTGAGGCGTAGGGATCCCCTGTTGTCTAAGGATGAGCAAATTGTTTCGGGTAAAATTAAATTGTCTCTCGCATCCCATGAAGCTTGGTGCTCGGAAAAACCGATTCAGCTTACTTTGCGCGAGTTTGATATTCTCCGTATATTTCTGGCCAACCCCGGTAAAGCCTTGACACGGGAAGAGATCGTGAAAATGGCTTGGGGTCCGGCAACCGCTATTGTTCCCAAGGTAGTAGACGTTCATATCGGCCATTTAAGGGTTAAACTGGGGTCAGAAGGAAAGCGAATCGATACGGTTCCCCAGGTCGGCTATAAGTTGGTACCTCCCAAAAAGTAGTGCTTCCGCCACCCCTTACCCTTGTATCTCTATACGGTTTCTTTACTGGTTTTATACCGGCTTTTTACCCCTCGTAACATTTCTAGAATGTATTTTACTTTCATCTATTTGATTAAGAAGGTCCATGAACTTCTTGTGTTTTCAAATAGATGGATAGAAGGATCTTATGGAAGAGAAGAAACTGCAGGAAGTTCCGGTTTGGACCGAAGAACAGTGGGAGAGTTGGCTATATTCATTTGCCACTGAGATAGAAAATGGGAAGATAAAAACTTCGGTTCCAGCAGGTGATATTCAGTAGCGTGGTTCCGTTGTGTTGAAGTTTTGTTTATAGGAGCGAAAATTTGAATAATTTGCAACTAAAAACGATTGTGAACCAAAAAGCCGCGCTTGTTCCCATTATGACGACGTCTCATAAATCGGACGAAGCCGTGTCAATTGAGGCCGGCCAAAACAGAGGGGCCAATCAAGTATTTCCTTTTTATCAGCTATCCAAGGATCTTTGCGCGGCCTATGTCCGGACCAATGTAGTCGAAATGGATATGGCTCGTATCCATTATGTGCAGGCTATCTTGGAGCAAAAGGATGGCGGTTCGGAAATTGTGAAGCTTCATTTCCAATACGCGATAGCCCAAATTGTCGATTCTTATCGGAGGCGGCTTGGGATCTACGGTAAAGAACTTCATTCGGTGCAGGAAACCTTTGATAAAAAATTAAAAGATGCGACTGTCCCCTCGGATTTAATTATTGTTTTTGAAGAAGCTCTCAAGCATTTATTGGCACTTACATTGAGGCCTGCTCAGGTTTCTCAAGCCATTAGAATGGATGGGGCCAAGAGATATATTGATGAAAATTTTAGCCAAAACCTTAAGATGGTGGAAACGGCCCGAGATAATGGATTTTCTGTCTCGGTTTTTGGACGGGCTTTTAAGAAAGAATTTGGGGTGGGTTTTTCCGCATATATCCGGAAAGTTCGGTTGGAACACGCCAGGAAATTATTAGTATCGACCCGGTTGCCTATTTCCCAAGTGATTCAGGAATGCGGATTTAATAACCCGCAATACTTCTTCGATTTGTTTAAGCGTTCCACCGGACATACACCCCAAACATTCCGCGATAAGTTTGATAGATAACTAAAGTTCATTCAAAAACGAGGTTTAGCGTTTTTGGATGAACCTGCAGATGATTTTTTATGGAAATGCCAAGTTTCCAAATTGTGGAAGTTGAATTGTTGCTCCTGGAAGTCACTAAGGTCTTGACGCCAACAAGTTGCGCATGGCACGGCCCAACCGATTAAACTTGAGTTTTTCTATTTCGGCCATAACCCATGATGGCTTTTGAATTTTACCGGATCACTAAAACGTTTAGAATTTTTGTGCTGGTGATTGTCCCTGTCACTTGAACTCGGACGTAATAAAACCCGTTGGCCACGGGGTTTCCCCAACTATCCAGCAGGTTCCAGTAGAAGATGCCATTGTTTCCGGGAATGGGCTGGGTATTGTCATAAACCTTTCGAAAGGCCGTGGTATAGATCGTCCAGTGGACTGTTGACCCGATGGGAGCCTGAATAGGAAACGAAAGGGGCCCCGTCCCGATCGGGTTGGGATAGGAGGGACCAATGGTAATGATTACGGGGGTGGCGATGGGAGTGACCGTCGCTGTGTGCGTAGGAGTTATGGTGGGTGTACTGGTAATTGTAGCGGTGGCGTTGGATGTGCCCGTGTTTGTGGGAGTAGTTGTAACTGTCTGAGTAGGGGTGGTGGTGGGTGTTAAGGTGATCGTGGGTGTATTCGTGATACTAGGAGTGGGTGTGGGGGAAGGCCCAAATTTAAAGATAATAGTGTCCGGCTCCAGTCCGGTCCCGCCCCCGATGGTAAGCTGGATGGCGGTTGTCACCCCATTGGCGGAAAGTAAGTCGGTGGAGTTGCTTTCGCCGGCGATATAGATCCCCCCGTTCCCATCCAGGGCGATAGCGGCAGACGGATCGTAGCCTGTGGGACCGCCGCCGCCCCCACCGGAACCTCCAAAGCAGGTGGAATAGACCAGATCGGTTCCCGTTGAGTTCAAATGGGTGACGAAGGCTTCGACGTTGTTTTCACTACTACTGTTGTGGGCTTCCACAAAATCCACGGCTGTGCCTGTGACCGGAAAGTCGTAACAGGTGGTGCCGCCCCCCACATAGGCGTCGTTGTTTACGTCCACCGCAATGGCGCGACCAGTGCTGAAAAGGGGTGGAGCCGATGGGCCAATACTTCCACCCAGATAAGTGGAATAAACAAGGGATGTGCCTGTTGGGTTCATTTTGGTGATAAAAGCGTCATAAAGCACGCCTGAAGATAGGGAGGTTTGGTAAGCGCCGGTGGTGTAGGGAAATTGGGAGGAAAAAGTGAATCCTGTCACATAGGCGTTGCCTCCCCCATCCAAGGCAATTCCGTTGCCTTGGTCATAGTTTTCCCCTCCTAAGTAAGTGGAATAAACTAGCCCTGTTCCAGTAGCGTTTAATTTAGCCACAAAAGCATTTTGTGATGCCCCGGTAATCAAGTTTGCTTGAAAGGGAGTCCCGCCCCCGGCCACAGTTACGGGGAAATTAGTCGAGGCGGTTTGCCCGGTTACATAAGAATTTCCGTTCGTATCCACAACGATGCTGTTGCCCGAATCAGGGCCATTTCCCCCCAGGTAGGTGGAGTAGACCAGGGAAGAGGTTCCACTTTTGGTAACGTCTAATTTGGAAATAAAGGCGTTAGTGGCTCCGGTAGTGCCGAGGATTGTTTGAAAGGCGCCGGTAGTTGTAGGGAAATTGGTCGAAGAGGTTTGTCCCGTTACGTAAACGAAATCCGACGGGTCTAAGGCCAGTCCGTAAGCGACGTCATCGCCGTTACCCCCCAAAAAGGTGGAATAAAGTAACGTCGATCCTGTTGGATCTAATTCGGTGACATAGGCATCAAAACCCTGGTTCGGAGTAACTTGATAGGCATTGGGGGTGGTGGGAAAGGTATTGGAAACCAAAGTGGATGGGGCCTGAGTCGGCCCGTCCACATAACAATTACCACTCCCATCCACCGCGATGCCATAGTTAAATTCCTGGTAGATTTGATTGCCGTTGCCTCCTAGGTATGTGGAATAAAGGAGGGCCGTTCCGGCTGAATTGATTTTGGCGACAAATGCATCGGGGTTTCCGACATTGACAGTCTGGGCTGCGCCGGGAGTGACCGGAAAATCGATGGAATAGGTATGACCCGTGATAAAAGCCTCTCCTGCTGAATCTACGGCGATGCCGTAAGCGCCGTCATGGCTGCTGCCGCCCAGGTAAGTGGCATAGTCCAGGACCGGATCAATGACCAAAGGTCTGGTCTTATCGTAGGAAGGAACCTCAAAGCCCACCTCTTTAGTCCCAGTTATCTTGTATCGGCCTTGGACAGGTTGGTGGATGAGTCCCTCATTTTGGTACAGGATGGGTGCTTTAAACACTATGTCACCCATCGAAGTTTTCAGCGCTAAGCCGCCGTCAGCATTGATTTCCAGTGCTTCCATTCCCTCAAAGGATAAGCGGATGGCATTGATATTCGCCCCGGGTTGGGCTTTGAAGTCGTACTCCAAATGTCCCTGGTTACCGTAATATTCCATGTTTATTCCCGGATAGACTCCTTGTACTCCGACTCTAGCATACTGGGGGATATGGGTATGCCATTGGGCGGGCTGATTGCCGATGAAGTAATTGCTGATACCGGGAAGTTGTTCCAATCCTTCCGGGGAAAGATTGGAAAGGGCTCCCTCCAATTTCATCCTAAGAACGGCTGTTTGAATCGTCAGCGGTGACGAAACGGTCTTTTTCCGTGAAAATTTTACCGCAGGAGGAGAGGTAGAAAATTTTTGAAGCACCAAAAGGGCATCCTGAGACGTCAGAAAAAGAGTGTAGCCGGGACCACGGGAAATAAACTTCGCCTGAGGGTCGGTCTGACCCTCATTGGGTTCAAAATAAAGCGGTAGTCGGCTGAGGAAAAATGATGGAGCGGGCTGAGAGGACGTTCCGTTTTGGGCACGATCTGTCGATGGTTGAAAAAAAAAGAAACTGAAAATGAATCCGACCGTCCATATTAATTTTTTAAGAGACGGCATATTTTCCTTCCGCTTATCGAATGCTGTTGCGGCCGCTTTTTAAAGCATCAGCAAAATTATTTCCAAGGTCCAGAATCATATCACCGAATGAGTTCCCACCGTTCTTTGCGAATCCTAAGAAATCGTCCGCTTTTTAGAACCCACCGAGGTGTAAAGAATAGGTAAAGACAGATGCAATAAGATTTCCAAAAAAAGCGCTTTTTCGAGGATGGAAAATTTTATCTAACTTGTTAGACAAAAAATGGGTTAAAAGCCAAAACGAAAATCGTTTTCCGTGGCTGATGAGCGGCTTGAACCGGTTCAATTGAAATTTTCTTTACTGCTTCTTTACCGGGTTAAGAATCAGATTTTTTTAAATTGATGTAAGATTTCTAATCAACAATTTTTTTAGTGTGTAGAAAAAATATCTAAAACCGATTTGAGATTGTTTACAAGGCGATCAATGTTTTTCAAAAAGAAATCAAAAATTGTATCTTCTGAAAGCGAAAACTTTTCCAAAAATTGTTTTTTTTTAATGACAATTCCGAAAAGCCGAAAATCGTTCTCCGGGATTTTCCCGAAACACCAAATAAATTTTAAGAAATATCCTTTTTTATTTCTGTATTCTTCTATGCTCTGCTTCTCCTTTGTTGGTGTTGGTCATGCTTGGACAAACGGCAGTTTTACGGCCGGGTTGACGGGCTGGACGACTTCCTTTGCCAACCCCGGACTTGCCAATGGTTGTACTAATCCTTCGGCGACAGTAGTCAACGCGACTACGGTATCGGCTAAAGGCGCAGGTGTTGTTCCCAACTCCGATGGCTTACTTCCAAACCACCCGGCCTGTAGCCCGGACGCAGTCCAGCTTTGGCCGTCCCACGGGGAAGCTAACCACGGAGATTGGGTCCAAATCCAGCAAACCGATACGGTACCTACCAACGGCAACACTTGTTTCACTTTCTGGTTCGCTGGTGTCTTTGAAAACTATCATTATTTACAGGGACAAACCGCTAATAATTCTGACAGTTATCTACTTGTCAACATGATCGTCGGTGGGGCAGTGGTGGCTTCGCTCAACTATAGTTGGGAAACAACACTTCCTCAAATTATTCAACTTACCAATGCCCAAGTTCCCGCCGTCGGGGACGGTACCGTTTGCGACATCAACGGAACCCCCAACAATTGGGGTTACGTACCTTGGACCGAGTACGAAATCAACCTTTGCCAATATGCCGGGCAACAAGTGACCTTCCAGGCCACTTTTTATGATTGCGATATGGGCGGCCATTATGGCTTTGGGAATATCAGTTGCCTTAACTGGAATTCCTGCCCTCCGCCCGCGATGAAAATCACCAAGGCAAATACACCTTCGGGCTTAGTGAGCGCAGGGCAGACCATCACTTACACCATCAACTATTCGAATGCCGGAACCGGCCCCGCGGACGGAGTCGTCATTAACGACACGATTCCCAATGGGACAACTTTTGTGCCGGGATCGATGACGAGTAATCCTATTGCCTTTTTTACTAATCAAGTAGGGAACGACCTCATTTGGGACGTGGGATATGTGGCGGCCGGAGCCACCGGCAGCCTTTCTTTCAAAGTAACGGCCCCTGATAGTCAATGCGTGACTTTCACCAATGTCGCGGCGGAGACGGATCTCACCGTGGCTTGCGGGACTACACCACCTCTCTCCAATCCCGTGACAAATTGGCTGGGTGGATGTACACCGACGCCTTTGCCTACCCATACCGCAACGGATACGACAACAGCTACGAGTTCGCCAACACCCACACATACTCACACCGCTGTTGCTACCGCTACGAGTACAGCGACGACAACGGATACGAATACAACTACAAATACGCCTACAAACACACATACTGTTACCCCCACTCCTTCTCCAACTGCAACCAATACTCCGACCAATAGTCCTACGCCCACCAACACTAATACCGATACCGCAACGCCGACAAACACGCCTACAATCACCAATACACCTACTCCCACGAATACCCCACTACCAACCAATACACCCACGAATACCAATACCGCTTTAAGTACCGCAGTGGCTTCTGCTGTGACGGGGCCTAGTGCTACGCCCACCATTGATCCCACACCCGTGAATACGATTTCATCCACGGCCGTAACAGGGCCTAGCGATACACCGACAATAGACCCGACACCGGCTAATACAATTGTGTCTACGGTTGGAACGGGTCCAACCAATACACCGACGATAGACCCCACGCCAGCGAATACGGTAGTGTCCACGGTAGGGACGGGACCGACGAATACACCAACGATAGACCCGACACCGGCGAATACAGTGGTGTCCACAGTCGGGACAGGACCGACGAACACACCGACGATTGATCCGACGCCAGCAAACACAGTGGTGTCTACGGTGGGTACAGGACCGACGAACACGCCGACAATAGACCCCACGCCAGCGAATACGGTAGTGTCCACGGTAGGGACGGGTCCAACCAGCACACCGACGATAGACCCGACACCGGCGAATACAGTGGTGTCCACAGTTGGGACAGGACCGACGAACACACCGACGATTGATCCGACTCCAGCAAACACAGTGGTGTCTACGGTGGGTACAGGTCCAACCAATACACCGACGATAGACCCCACGCCAGCGAATACGGTAGTGTCCACGGTAGGGACGGGACCGACGAATACACCAACGATAGACCCGACACCGGCGAATACAGTGGTGTCCACAGTTGGGACAGGACCGACGAACACACCGACGATTGATCCGACTCCAGCAAACACAGTGGTGTCTACGGTGGGTACAGGTCCAACCAATACACCGACGATAGACCCCACGCCAGCGAATACGGTAGTGTCCACGGTAGGGACGGGACCGACGAATACACCAACGATAGACCCGACACCGGCGAATTCGACTGTGTCTACGGTCGGGACGGGTTCAACTAGCACACCGACGATAGACCCCACCCCGGCAAGTACAACGGTTTCAACGGTAGGGACAGGGCCTACCAATACGGCGACTATTGATCCGACACCGGCGAATTCGACTGTGTCTACGGTCGGGACGGGTTCAACCAGCACACCGACGATAGACCCCACCCCGGCAAGTACAACGGTTTCAACGGTAGGGACAGGACCTACTAATACAGCGACCGTTGATCCGACACCGGCGAATACGACTGTGTCTACGGTCGGGACGGGTCCAACCAACACGCCTACGGTTGATCCGACGCCAGCGAGCACAACGGTTTCAACGGTAGGGACAGGACCTACTAATACAGCGACCGTTGATCCGACACCGGCGAATACGACTGTGTCTACGGTCGGGACGGGTCCAACCAGCACACCGACGATAGACCCCACGCCAGCAAGTACAACGGTTTCAACGGTAGGGACAGGGCCTACCAATACGGCGACTGTTGATCCGACACCGGCGAATACGAGCGTGTCAACAGTCGGGACACACTCTACTAATACGCCGACGATTGACCCTACGCCAAAGAGCACAAGCGTTTCCACGGTCGGGACAGGACCTACTAATACAGCGACCGTTGATCCGACACCGGCAAATACGACTGTGTCTACGGTGGGAACGGGTCCAACCAACACGCCTACGATTGATCCGACGCCAGCGAGCACTACGGTTTCAACGGTCGGGACAGGGCCTACCAATACGGCGACTGTTGATCCGACACCGGCGAATACGGTAGTGTCCACGGTAGGGACGGGACCGACGAATACACCAACGATAGACCCGACACCGGCGAATACAGTGGTGTCCACAGTCGGGACAGGACCGACGAACACACCGACGATAGACCCCACGCCGGCAAGTACAACGGTTTCAACGGTAGGGACGGGATCTACTAATACAGCGACCGTTGATCCGACACCGGCGAATACGACTGTGTCTACGGTGGGAACGGGTCCAACCAACACACCTACGATTGATCCGACGCCAGCGAGCACTACGGTTTCAACGGTCGGGACAGGACCGACGAACACACCGACGATAGACCCCACGCCGGCAAGTACAACGGTTTCAACGGTAGGGACGGGACCTACTAATACAGCGACCGTTGATCCGACACCGGCGAATACGACTGTGTCTACGGTGGGAACGGGTCCAACCAACACACCTACGATTGATCCGACGCCAGCGAGCACTACGGTTTCAACGGTCGGGACAGGACCGACGAACACACCGACGACAGACCCCACCCCAGCAAGTACAACGGTTTCAACCGTAGGGACAGGACCTACTAATACAGCAACCGTTGATCCGACACCGGCGAATACGACTGTGTCTACGGTTGGAGCGGGTCCAACCAACACGCCTACGATTGATCCGACGCCAGCGAGCACTACGGTTTCAACGGTCGGGACGGGACCGACGAATACACCGACGATAGACCCCACGCCAGCAAGTACAACGGTTTCAACGGTAGGGACAGGGCCTACAAATACCCCGACCATCGATCCGACTCCGGAAAGTACTGGTATCTCTACAGTTGGAACGGGTCCAACCAACACGCCGACGATTGATCCAACGCCGGCGAGTTCCACGGTTTCAACAGTTGTAACTGGGCCTAGTAACACGCCGACGATTGACCCGACGCCAGTGAACACGTCCATATCCACGGTTCAAGCGGGCCCTACCGATACACCCACCATTGACCCCACACCGGTGAACACCATCATATCCACGGTTGTGACGGGGCCAAGCGCGACTCCTACGATTGATCCCACGCCCGTGAACACGATTTTATCCACTGTTGGGGCTGGGCCAACGAATACCGTTACTAACACCTTTACCCCAATGAACACCCCGACGGTTACTAACACTCACATCCCCACAAGCACACCTATCGCTACTAATACGGCGACGGCTTCGGGAACGGATACGGCCACACGGACCTACACGGATACGACTACTCCCACATCCACTTTTACCATTACCGGTACATCTACCATTACTTTTACTGCGACACCGACCCCGTCTTTCGAAGTTACCATGAATAAAAAGGTTTCTTCATCTACAGCGGAGTCGGGGAACATCCTGACTTATTTCTTGAACCTAGTCGTGACGGGGAATACGGCTTTCGGAGTGGTCGTGACGGACACCCTTCCGGCCAATGTGACTTACGTTGGCTCCGGGCCCAACAACCCCTCAAGCCTCCCCGCACCGGTGGTGAATACCGCTGTGGATCAATTGACTTGGGCATTGCCTCCCCTCAATCCAGGGACTTACCAGCTTAGATATCAAACCCAAGTTAATAATTTCCTGGCGAATGGGACCCAAATCCTTAACCAAGCGGTCATGACCTATCCGGGATCGGTTCCGGTGACGAGCGTGGTGCCCGTGGTGGTGGTGGCCAATGACGTCGTGATCATCGCGGTGTACAACGAGGCGGGTGAACTGGTGAATCAGATATACACGAATAACGAATCCCAACCCCTCCAGACCGTTTCTATCGGAGGCAACAGCGACGTGACGTCCATCAACGGCCCGGGCGGGGCGGTAACGGTTTATTACGCGGGCACGGCGGTCGCGGTTTGGAACGGGGCTAATGCCAACGGAACGCCGGCTTCCAATGGCACCTACTTCCTTAAAGTGGACAATATCAACAGTACCGGCGCTGTATCCAGCGAGACTCTTCCAGTGGTCGTAACCAGGACTCTTTATGAGATCACCACACTGATCTACAACGAAGCAGGGGAAGTGGTAAAGCACCTTTATTCTTACGTTTCAAACCTTGGGGAGGCTTCCGTATCGAGCATAAGCCTTTCCGCTTCGACGATAGACCCGTCTGCGGCGGGCACGGGCACTGTGCCATCCCAATTGAATATTTTATTAAGCAATGGGACCACGATTATTTGGGATGGGACGAGTGATAATGGAAACTTCGTGCAAAACGGCCAGTATCTTGTGGAGGTCCATAGCCAAAATGGAACCGGGCCGGGGGCTGTTATGGTCAAACAGGTGTCAGTGGAAGATCTTAATGCCTCCGCTGGCGCGGGTGTGGTGACCGCTTGGCCCAACATTTTGAAGACTTCCAATGGGCCTATGGTTACGACTTTCCATACAAACTCCTCCCTAAACCTGACTTTGAACGCGTCCATTTATACGGTAGCGGGTGAGCTGGTTCATGTGAGCAATGGAAGTCAAGGTGGCAATCAGGTCACATGGGATGCCACCTGGCTGGCCAGTGGAATCTATATCGCGGTAGTGGAAGAGCTGGATTCCAGCGGCGGAGTACTGAGCCGCCAGACGGTCAAGCTTGCGATAATTCGTTAAGGGTCGAGTTTATAAAAGATTGCTCTCGATTTTTTTTAGACAGCTTTCACGGTGAATTTCAGGATAGCTTTTTTCGTCATACTCTTAAGGTTGGTTGAGATATTTCCGAAGTTTCCATGCACCTGCCTTCCTAGTGACTCGCAAGCGATTGGTCGATTATGCGTTCCAAAAACACTGCAACTTGTTCGTATAAAATGTGGCCCATGTCTTGAAACCGCTTTCACTCCTAATGCAAATCCGTTAAAAAGCGATTCCCTCGAAAATTGTTTGCTTTACTGTTTCTTTAACGCTTCTTTACCCCGCTTTAAGCTTAAATTTTTTAGATTGTGATAACGTTCAATTAATAAAGATCGCAAATAAGTCGGCTTAGAGGTGATGAGTGTTCTTCGAAAAGAAACTAAAAACGATTGTCACTGATTTCAAAAAGATCTCGGAGAAACGTTCTCCGTCTTTATTTAGCGGCTCCAAGTCAAACTCTTTTGGTTTCTTGCAAGGACAACCGATTCTTGAAAGAAATTCTTCTTTAAGATTTGTGCTCTTCCTTATTTTGTTTTTGGCTTCTACTGGAATTGGCCGCGCCTGGACTAACGGTAACTTTACCGCCGGGTTGACGGGCTGGACGACTTCCTTTGCCAACCCCGGACTTGCCAATGGTTGTACTAATCCTTCGGCGACAGTAGTCAACGCGACTACGGTATCGGCTAAAGGCGCAGGTGTTGTTCCCAACTCCGATGGCTTACTTCCAAACCACCCGGCCTGTAGCCCGGACGCAGTCCAGCTTTGGCCGTCCCACGGGGAAGCTAACCACGGAGATTGGGTCCAAATCCAGCAAACCGATACGGTACCTACCAACGGCAACACTTGTTTCACTTTCTGGTTCGCTGGTGTCTTTGAAAACTATCATTATTTACAGGGACAAACCGCTAATAATTCTGACAGTTATCTACTTGTCAACATGATCGTCGGTGGGGCAGTGGTGGCTTCGCTCAACTATAGTTGGGAAACAACACTTCCTCAAATTATTCAACTTACCAATGCCCAAGTTCCCGCCGTCGGGGACGGTACCGTTTGCGACATCAACGGAACCCCCAACAATTGGGGTTACGTACCTTGGACCGAGTACGAAATCAACCTTTGCCAATATGCCGGGCAACAAGTGACCTTCCAGGCCACTTTTTATGATTGCGATATGGGCGGCCATTATGGCTTTGGGAATATCAGTTGCCTTAACTGGAATTCCTGCCCTCCGCCCGCGATGAAAATCACCAAGGCAAATACACCTTCGGGCTTAGTGAGCGCAGGGCAGACCATCACTTACACCATCAACTATTCGAATGCCGGAACTGGCCCCGCGGACGGAGTCGTCATTAACGACACGATTCCCAATGGGACAACTTTTGTGCCGGGATCGATGACAAGTAATCCTATTGCCTTTTTTACTAATCAAGTAGGGAACGACCTCATTTGGGACGTGGGATATGTGGCGGCCGGAGCCACCGGCAGCCTTTCTTTCAAAGTAACGGCCCCTGATAGTCAATGCGTGACTTTCACCAATGTCGCGGCGGAGACGGATCTCACCGTGGCTTGCGGTACCACCCCGCCTCTCTCCAATCCCGTGACAAATTGGCTGGGTGGATGTACACCGACGCCAATACCAACTCACACCGCCACTACGGCTTTCACCTCTACACCCTCCCATACACCCACCGTGCCACCCACTGCCACCGCCACCACGGTTTTCACCACCACTCCGACCAATACACCTACTCCACAACCCACTGCCACGGCTATTGCGCATGCTCCCACCTCGACACCCACCAATACCTTTACGGCTCTAAGCACCAATGTGGCTACCGCCGTGGCGCAGCCTAGCAACACACCTACCGTTGATCCGACACCAATGAACACAGTTGTTTCCACGGTAGTGGCGGCCGCAACCCCAACACGCATTCCTAGAGAGGATTGGCCGACCTACGTGGCAACCGCCTTGGCTGCTGCGACCGAGACTCCAGTAGATCCCTTTAGAAGGCATTGGCCGGATATATGGGCCACGGCGGTGGCGGCGCTCACGGCGACCCCTACCAATACCTTTACGCCGTCAACGCCTATCGTAGCCACGGCTGTAGTGGCGTCTACGATGACTCCTACGAATACTTTTACCCCGTCAACGCCTATCGTGGCCACTGTCGTAGCGGGAGCCTCGATGACTCCTACCCTTACTTTTACGCCGGTAACGCCGATCGTGGCTACCGCGGTGGCGGCGGTGGCTCACCAAGGGAGTCACAACAACATTTCCGGCCCCGGCGCGGTGACCGCATGGCCGAACATTTTAAAGGCTTCCAGCGGATCAATGGTGACAACGTTCCATACGGACTCATCCTTCAGCCTAACTTTGAATGTGTCCATTTACACGATAGCGGGTGAGCTGATTCAGGTGATTGACGGAAGCCAAGGAAGCAACCAAGCTACCTGGAACGCGACCGGGCTTGCCAGTGGAGTCTATTTAGCGGTCGTGGAAGAAATGGACGCGAATGGCGGCTTGCTGAGCCGGCAGACCGTCAAGATCGCGGTGATCAAATAAAGCCTAATGGATTTCAATGTCCAGGGCGGACTCAAACGGGTTTCGTCCCCTCGTAAAGTTTCACGGGTTCCGATAAACCTTTCAGGGGGACAGGGCCCCGGACGCCCCCACCAGCCCAAAATCGGTCAAAAAATGTTCAGCTCTTGTTAAATTTCGCCTGTCGCCGGTTTTTTTATTTGACCCTCCCCATTTCACCCGCCTAGAATTTATTCCAGCCGCCATTCTCCGCGCCTTCGCGCCGGATTTTGGCTACCGTCCACTTTCAGGAGGCCCTATGGAAACCGTCCCTATATCCCAGGCCGTCGTGAAGATCCCCCTGGACCAAATCCTGGTCGTCCCGGAAGACAACCCCCGGGGCGCCTATTCCCGGCAGGAATTGGAGGAGATGGTCGCGTCCCTCAAGCTGGGGGGCCAGCAGGTGCCCATCCTCCTTCGGCCCCGCGCGCAAGAAGAGATATCCCAAGCCCATCCGGATAAGCCTTACAAGCTGGTGGGGGGCTACCTGCGGGTGGCCGCCGCGCCCCTGGCGGGTCTGACGGCCCTGGATGCCATCGCCGGCCTATGACCCCCCGGCTGGCCCGGAAAGCCGCCATCCTGGATAACGTCCGCAAAGATATGAATTGGCTGGCCTGGGGTGAGGCCGCCGAAAGCCTATTGGCGGACGACCCCGACATGACCATCCAGGACGCCGCCGATCTTATTGGGCAAAACCGTACCAAGGTCAGCCGGGTCCAAAAGCTTTTAAAGGTCTTAAGCAAGCCGGCCCGGGATGCCATTCGTGCAAATTGCACGACCCCCGGGGGTTACCCCCTGCCAGAGTCCTGTGGTTTATGCCTGGGCGACCTGGCTAACGGCGGCCAGGGGGATCAAGACCTCATTGAACGGGCCGTAAAAGTGGCCCTCGCCAGGCGGATGAAGCTGGAAAAAGTTCAAAAGCTGGTGGATTGGGTGAAGAAGGGGGGCCAGCCCGAAGATTTTGGGGCCAAAGAGCCCAAAGACACCCCCGAGGATCCCATGGCGGCTCATTGGCCCCAGTTGGGACCGGGGTTCAAGGTCAAATATAAGAGAGGGGGAGGTTATGAGGTTCGCATGTCCATCCCGGACGGCCAACAGGCCTGGAACGCCGCCATGGCCGCCAAGCAATCTCTCCAAGGCCAGGCTCAGGGGATCGGTTCCTCAGTCATAGCCCCTTTACCCCCCATAGCTTCAGCGAAGGGGGGTAACCCGGCTTCCGGTTGGTTTGGGGAATTGGTCGGCGGAATCCTTTGGAAGGAAGTCAAAAGTAACGCCAGCCAGGCCTTTCACCGGGTGTTCCCCCGACCGCCCCGTTGGTACCACTTTCTCATGGCCAAATTCCAAAAGCTGGAGCCGAAAAACCAGGTTTGGGCCACCTTCATCACCCTGTTCCTCATCCTCATGGCGGGGAGCTTTCTGATAAGTATGGCCACCCGGCTTTTGACCCGCTTGGCCTATGAGATTGTCTACTCCCACCTGTCCGCTGACCCTTACCTGTCCATTGGGCACAAGCCAATGGACGAGCCTGGGTTATCCCGGATCGAGGTGCCGTCCGAAGGAAAGGCGCCAAAAGGCGATCCGGGGCAAGCCGGAGGACAAGCTGGGGTGTCTGGGGACAGGCACCTTGCGCCGAGCCAAGGTGCCGAAGGTAACGGAGGCACTCAAGTGGGCTCGGCACCCAGCCCGCCGGTTACTCAGGCGGGGATAGTGCCAACCCCACCTTCCGCTTTGATTTCGAAACCAAAAGCCCAAGTTAGCGCTGCTAAGCCAGTGACTGTTTATGTGCCAGCCCCAACCCAAAAGGTGGATGAAACGGGTAAGATTATTGGGCAAGCGGTCACGACAATGGCGGGCGACGCGGCCAAAAATTTTTTGGGTTTTTAGAGAGGCTTTGTTTGGCGCGTCTTAAGGACTTTATTTTGAGGGCGGGGGGAAGGATTAGAATCAGAACGCCTCAAGAGGGCTTGGCACGAAATGGAAAATGGAGGCCAGGCGCCTTTTTTGGCAAATCATTCCATAAATATGGTGCTTTAAAATATGTTCAAACGTTCGTTTCTTAAAAGGCAGTTTAATAGAATTTTAACGTCGAAAAAATATTGAGTGGACGATGAGTTGGAAACGAGATTTCGGGTCTGGGGTTTGTAATTCTTAAACGATGTTGGGGCAATTGAAGAAAACTGGGCGATCGGCCATGGAAAAATATACTAATGATGAAGTCAAAAATTTAGAACTCAAACTGGGTGATTGTCTTTACTCGTTGAACCGGCGAACATTTTTTTTGGTTGAAATGGAGTCCCGGTTAAAAACTGATGCCTCTGAAGCTTATAAGTTCTTATTTAGCCCGGATTTCCCAGATGAGATTTCTATTCGAGTATAATAAGACATCGTTTGGCCATATAAACAAAGGTTTTTCTTCAAATCAGAGGCCTTGCGAGGGGGAAATGCAATGGGTGAAAGCCGCAAAGACGCTCTTCGAGTGGTTTTTGATCCTGGTCTCAAACTGGAATTCCACGGCGCAAAAGTAACTTCCGACGGTGGATTGATCCCCTATCGCGAACTCGACGAATTATTAGGTTTGACTGACAGAACAGAAAATCTCCTGTGGGATCGACGGACCGGCAAGAATACGCAACATACGATGACGGCACTTCTTCGCCAATCCATCTACAGCCGCTTGGCCGGTTACGAGGATACCAACGACGCAGAGCGCTTGAGTGTTGATCCGGCGATGCGTCATGTGATTGGAGGGCGGGCCAGGGTAAAACAAGCGGCTTCCACCAGCCAGATGGGACGTTTCGAAACGGAAGTTCTCACCCAGCCGAAGAATTTGACCGGCCTGATTGACCTAGCGGGAAAATGGATCGATGGAGTCCATGAAAAAAAGCCCATCCAGCAGATCATTCTCGACATGGATAGCTCCGTGAGTGAGACCTACGGAGACCAGGAAGGTTCCTTGTACAACGGCTACTTCGGCTGTACCTGTTATCACCCACTGTTCTGCTTCAACCAGTTCGGCGATTTGGAACGGGCGATGTTGCGCAACGGCAACGTTGCCAGTGCCCATGAATGGCGTTCGGTTCTTGAACCGGTAGTTGCCCGCTACCGGGGTCTTTCCATCAGCCGGTTTTTCCGGGGTGACGCGGCCTTCGCCCGTCAGGAACTATACGAGTACCTGGAAGACGAAGGATACCTTTACGCGATCCGCCAACCCGCTAATGACGTGCTGCAACGGGAAATTGAGCCATTTTTAACCCGTCCCGTGGGCCGACCTTCCTACAAGCCTGTCATCCGGTATCACAGCTTCCAATACCAAGCCGTCAGTTGGGATACACCCCGCCGCGTGGTGGCGAAAATAGAACACCACCATGGCGAGCTTTTCCCGAGGGTTGGTTTCATCGTGACGAACATGCGTCGACCGGCTCCTCAGGTGGTGAGGTTCTACAACGGGCGAGGCACGGCTGAGCAGTGGATCAAGGAGGGGAAGTACGCAATGAAGTGGACAAGACTAAGTTGCCACGACTTCGCGGACAATCAAGTAAGGTTGCAACTATTCGCCCTGGCCTACAATATGGGCAACTTCCTGCGCCGACTGGCCCTGCCAGAAATGGTGAAGCATTGGTCCCTGACGACCTTGCGGGAAAAACTCATCAAGATCGGGGCCAATGTTATCCGACATTCGCGGTACGTGGTTTTTCAGATGGCCGAGGTGATGGTTTCCCGACGCCTGCTTGCTGAAATCCTTAATCGGATACGGCTATTGGCGATGGTAAGGCCGCGAGCACCAGTACTGCGATAACCGCAGGAACGCTTCATGGCTGCAACCCGATCAACTATCGTTGGATAAGTGTGCGCTCACAACGAGAATAGGTTTTCCGAAAGGTCATTTTCAGGTTTTTTGGGCACAGAAATCTTTTCCGGGGCTCATTCAACCGGTCCTGGGCCGATAAATTCTGAATTTTGATGGAAGAAGCGGGGGGGGGCAGTAAAATGAACAACAAATCACCCGGCGAAGTGGTCGGGGAAGGTCATCTGGGAAATCCCGGTTAATAACCTTGTTTTAACGAAGGCTCTTCCGTAACAGGTGTTACGGGGACATTGTTTTTAAGAAGATTATTGAAATACCAACCCGGACCCAACTAGACTTTCGTCAAGTTGAACAGGGCTGCTGACACGGTCCAGTGCCGACATCCAGGTTTCTTGTTGGGCTTTTGGACTTAACCGGAGTGCTTGATATGCGCCGCAACCCGAAAACCGACCGTCTCTTTTTCGCCGTTCTTTTATTTTCAGCTTTATTCACTCCTTACATTCTTTTCGCCCAGGCCGCTCCCATTACGGTCAACAGTACCGACGGTGGCATTGTGGCGACCTCCTTCGCGACCGCCTTTAACGATATCAACGCCCAAAACGGTGGCGGGACTATACAACTCGGTATTTCCAATGGCAGTTCCATCGTAGAAAGCCTTCAATGGGCCCCCGTTACGCAAAACCTCACTCTCTTGGGCCCCATCACCATCGAAACGGCGGGGAATAATTTAAATGGGGAAAGTTTCCTTAGCTTCACTAACCTGACCCTTGGGCCTGGCCTTAATTTCACCTTCTCCAACATTGATCCTTCCACCAATGGCAATCCCCAAAACGTCAACAGTGACGGCGCCTATCTCACTTTGAACAACTTGACCCTTCAGAATGGGTCGGCCTTCGGCGTAACCTTCGTTCAGGGCGCAACGGGCCAAACCCAAAACACGGGGGCCTATGGTGGTGACGCCTGGTTGACGGTGGGGGGGAACGTGATCATGGGGCAAAATACCGCCCTTTACGACATCGCCGGGCAAGGTGGAGCGGGCGGGTTGAACGGTGGGACCGGAGGCAATGGTGGTAACGCGGGCGTGAGTATCGGGATGATCGCAGAGGGCGCAGGCAGCTCGGTGAGCTTTTCCGCAGGGAGCGGCGGTGCTGGGGCTTCCGGAGCGGGAGCGGACAACGGCGGCAATGCG
The DNA here is from genome assembly GCA_963836235.1 of uncultured Pseudomonadota bacterium. Lineage (GTDB taxonomy): Bacteria > Oederibacteriota > Muellerivitia > Muellerivitales > Muellerivitaceae > CAWJKT01. Next base: position 612,214 of record CAWIIP010000004.1, read on the forward strand.
GGCTCGGTGGCCGTCACCTTGGGTTCCTTGAACATGACCGGTTCCACTTTTCTAGCGGCGGGCGGCACCGGTGGAAGCGGCGGCACCGGACCGGACGGTAATTCGCCCTCCGGCACCAACGGCAATTCCGGAGGCTCCGCGAATCCAGGAGGGAACGGTGGAAACGGCGGGAACGCTTCCGTGACATTGTCGGGTTCCGTTACGGGTGCGGGCGCGGGAGTGACTTTAGAAGTCATCAGCGGCGCGGGCGGCATCGGCGGCCAAGGCGGGGGCGGCGGAAACGGGGATTCGGGCGACGGGCCGCTTAACGCCCATCCTGGTTCTCCCGGCGGCAACGGCGGTGGCGCGGGCGCGGGTGGGAACGGGGGCTCGGGCGGCAACGCCAGTTTGACCGCTTCTTTCATTAATGTTAATTCCAATAATTCCTATTTTCTCGTCCAAGGCGGCGATGGCGGAAACGGGGGCCAGGGTGGCAACGGTGGCTCGGGAGGGATCGGCGGCGGCGGCAGCGGCAACAGTGGAGGGTCCGGCGGTAGCGCCACCGGCGGCGCGTCGGGTGGAGAGGGCGGCGAGGGTGGTAACGCCAGTTTGACGGCTTCTTCCGTCACCGTGGATTCCAGCAATGTTACTTTCCTGGTCCAAGGCGGCAATGGCGGCGACGGCGGCGACGGTGGGGCTGGAGGCTCGGGTGGGCCGGGCGGCAACGGCAGTGACGGAAGCGGGGGAATTCATAACGGTACACCGGGCGGCTTGGGTGGCAATGGCGCCGACGGCGGGATGGGTGGATATGGAGCTCAGGCCGGAAACGCTTCGGTCAGTTTGGGATCTTTAACCCTGACGGGTTCAAACGACAGTTTCTCCGTGATCGGGGGCAATGGCGGCAATGCCGCACCAAGCGGCAACGGCGGAAACGCGGCCTCGGGCGGGTCGGGAGGCAACGCCGAAAATGAAACCACCGAAGACGGCGGTTATTCGGCGAATGCCGGTACCGCGGGCAGCGGCGGCAACGGCCAGGCTGGCGGCAACGGCGGCAGCGCCTTAGTCACCATCGGGTCCATTACCCTGGGTTCGGCGGGGGTCACCACTGATACCCTTTTCAGCGTTGCGGGGGGGGAACGGCGGATCCGATGGAAATGCCGGGCAGGGTGGGGAGGGTTTAGTCTCCGGGGGGAACGCGGGAGAGAACGGCAATACCGCAGACAATGGCTTTTTGGGCGGCAACGCCGGTAACGCAGGGGCCGGGGGAAACGTGCAGGGTGACGGCGCCTATGGCTTGGGGGGGAATGCCTCGGTGGTTTCCTCGGCGACGACCCTTTACGCGGGAGCCCAATTTGACGTCCAAGGCGGCAACGGAGGAGTGGCCAGCACCCTGGTCGGCGGCGCGACGGAAATGGTCAGCGGCGGCAACGGCGGCAGTTCCGGCACGGGTGGTACCGGTGGTTACGGGGGGGCGGTTGAGGGAGCCCAAACGGGCGGCAATGCCGGCAATGGAGGATCGGTCCAAAACGGGGCAGCGGGTGGGCTGGGAAGCGCGGGTGGAAACGCTGGCGTTTCCATCGGAAACTTGTGGATGGATTCATCGGTTACTTTCAGCGTCATCGGCGGCGATGGCGGTTGGGGCGGTACCGGTGGGTCGGGCGGTTATGGCGGCACCGGTGGGGGCGGGAGCCAGGGATATAACGCCGGGGGCGCGGCGGCCGGAGTCAACGGGGCTTCCGGGGGATTAGGCGGCAACGGCGGCAACGGCGGTTCGGCGGAAGCGACGATAGGCCAATTCATCCTGGGAGATGCCTCCTCTTTCACTTTGCGGGGCGGCCTCGGGGGAAGCGGCGGCGGCGGCGGTAACGGCGGTAATGGCGGCGGCGGTGGTAACGGCGGTAATGCGTTTGGAACTTTTGGTCAGGCTACGGCGGGATCCTGGGGTGGCGATGGCGGCACCGGCGGGGGCGGGGGTGACGGGGGCAACGGCGGCGACGCGGCTTTAACCGTTTCGGGGCTTCTCTCCCTCTCTAAGGGGGATGGGCTGATGGTATTGGGTGGCGACGGCGGCGGAGGTGGTAACGGGAAAAACGGCGGTATTGGGGGCAACGGCGGCAACGGGGGAAACACCCCAGGCGATTTCACCGGTGCCGCCGGCGGTAACGGTGGCAGCGGGGGTTACGCCGGAGCGGGTGGTTTTGGCGGCAATGGCGGGAACGCCTCTGTTTCCGCGCTGTCCTTGATCATGGCCAATGGAGGAGCCACTTTTCTTATCCAAGGCGGTGACGGCGGCGGCGGTGGCGCGGGCGGATTGGGCGGCGATGGAGGCCAGGCGGGAGCAGGTGGTGGAAGCAATAGCGGCGTGGGAGGTTCGGGCGCGAACGGAGGATCGGGAACCGCTCCAGCGGCCGGCATAACGGCCGGTTTCGGAGGTTTCGGAGGTTTCGGAGGCGCGGCTGGAAGCGCAGACTTGGCCCTGGGTTCCGCTTCCGTTGGAGTCGGCGACCTTTTGGCCGTGGTCGGCGGCACTGGAGGCAGTGGCGGTGTTGGGGGGATCGGCGTGACCGCCGCCAATGGCGGCAATGGGCCCGGAGACAACAGCAATGGCGGCAACGGCGGTACGGGTGGTTCGGGAGGGATGGGCGGTTTTGGGGGAATACCCACCGTCCTTTCCAATGGACAAACCATCATCCTTTCCGGAGGGGATGCCGCCCTTTCCGTGGCGGGTGCGCTGGATTTAGCCTCCGGGGCAGCGGTGAGCGTTGCGGGCGGCACGGGGGGCAATGCCAGTACGGGAGGAAACGCTGGTCCCGGCGGCAATGGGGGCAATTCGGGGAATAACGACATTACGGGAATCCCTTACGGCTCCGGCGGCTCCGGCGGTGCGGGTGGTGCCGGTGGGGTTGGGGGAATAGGGGGCGCCGGTGGAAGCGCCGCAGTGACCGTGGGTTCGATCCAAATGGCCGCGGGTGCCACTTTCACCATTGCGGGCGGCGTGGGCGGTGGGGGCGGAAACAGCGGCATTGGCGGCGCAGGGGGGCTCGAGGGTGGAAGCAGCACTCCCCCAACCGACAGCGGATTGGGATCCCAATGGTATGGCCCTATGCTTTCTTTCCTTTTAAACGCCGCCTCCACGGGTTACGGCATCGGGGACGCAAGCGCTATCGAAGCGGGCCTCCAAGTGGCCGCGAATTTGGCCTTGAACAGTACTAATAACAGTAACAACCCCAATATTCCCCCGGGACCCGGGGCCGCGGGTCAACTCCTAGGTGGAGGATTTGGGGGCGATGGCGGCTCGGCTTTTCTGGCGGTCACCACCCTTGATGCCTCCTCCAATGATCTCCTGTCGGTTCTGGGCGGGGCGGGCGCGATCGGCGGTTCGGGCGCGGACGGCGGCACGGTTACGATCAGCGGCACCGTTTACACCGCCATGCAGGGGCCCGGGGGAGGCGGAGGAAACGGCGGCGCGGCTGGGGTGAGCATCGAAGGTCTTCAGCTCGGCGCAGGGTCGGTTCTTAGCGTGGCGGGCGGGGTCGGGGGCGACGGGGCAGCCGGTTTTAAGAATGTCAACGGAAGCAGCGGGCTGGGCGGGGGGGAGGCACCGGCGGCGACGTGGATGTAACCATTGGATCATCCCTCTTGACCAACGCCGGCTTATGGGTGACTTCGGGCCAGGGCGGCGATGGCGGTTCCGCCGGCAACGGCGGCATGGGCGGGAACGCACAGGTCATATTGGGTTCCTTGGCTGCATCCTCAGGCTCAACCATCCAGGCCGCCGGGGGTCAGGGAGGCAACGGGTTCACCGTGGGCAGCGGGGCCGACGGAGGCGGAGCCCTTTTCCAATCCGGGGCCGTCACTCTTTCCTCATCGGCTTTGCAAATATTGGGTGGTAATGGCGGGGACGCCACCCAGAACCTGGGCGGGATCAACGGCGGAAACGGGGGAGTCGCTTCGGCCACCCTGGAATCCCTCATGGCCGATTCCAATTCTTCCCTTTGGGTTGTGGGCGGGTCGGGTGGAACGGCCTACCAGGAAAGCACGGGTGGTACGGGCGGCATCGGCGCTGGGGCCACCCTGGTGGTGACGGGAAACCTTGACTCCAGTGGTTCGGTCAGCGTGGCGGGCGGGAATGGAAATATCAGCGGCGGCACCACTATCGGCAGCGCTGGCGGCACGGGCTTCTTGGATGTAGGGGGTGAGGAAAACGTCGGTGGCGCGGTAATCGTGGAAGGGGGCGCCGGTGGAGCGGGTGGCGGTGGAACACCTGTCAGCTTGCAAGGCGGTTCCGGTGGAAACGGTGGAAGGGCCCTAGTCAATGTGGGGTCCATGGTGATGCTCCAGCAGGGGAGCTTGAATGTCATTGGAAACGCCGGAGGCGCGGGAGTTTCCGGAAGCACCGGAGGCACCGGGGGTTCGGCGGACTTTCGGCCGGTTCGGTGAGCCTCACGGCTTCCGGCCTTGCCATTACCCTCCAGGGCGGCCAAGGCGGGATCGGTGGGGATGGAACCCATAACGGAAGCGTGACGATCGCCCCCGCGGCTGGGGGCCAGGGAGGTAACGCGCAGGCAACTTTGGGGTCCCTTTTTATGTCCGCCGGGGACAGACTCTTTGTAGAGGCCGGCTCGGGGAACATAGGAGGCTTGGGGAATAATACCGGTTATTTGGACGCCGTGCCGGGAGCTAACGGAAACGCGAGCGTCTCGATTGGTTCTTTGAACGGGTCGGGAACCGTGACGATGTGGGGAAACAACCTTTCGCTTCAGGTGCAGAGCGGCTATTTCAGCGGGGTGATCGCGGGCAATGAGGTTATTGAAGTCGGCGGCGGGGCGCTGACTTTAGCCGGTGCCAATACTTATAGCGGCGGAACCACGCTGGAAAACGGGATACTGGGTCTGGGGAACAACAACGCCCTGGGCACGGGCAACGTGATGGTTTTAGGCGGAACCTTGGCGGTCGTTTCGCCGTTGGCGGTGACGGTTGGAGGGAATTATACGCAAGCGGCCGGGGCGACCCTTCAACTGAATTTGACCGGCGCGGTTCCGGGCGGCTGGGACGGCCTAAGAGTGGCCGGTACGGCGGATTTGGGCGGGAACTTGCAATTGGTTTCCGGCAACGGGGCAATCTTCCAGGCCCATGGCCTGGAGACCTTCTATATCTTGTCCGCGGGTACGACGGTCAGCGGGACTTTCGCCGGGCTGGTGGATGGGATTTCGGCTAATTCTGTGTCGCTGGTTTACCAATCCAACAATGAAGTGCTGTTGGAGTTAACGGGCCCGAGCTTCCAATCTTTAGGTTCGACTTCCAACCAGCAGGCGCTGGGCGGGGCACTCGACGAGCTAAACAAGAAAGGGGGCAACCCGAACCTGTTAGGCGCGCTGGATACGGCGGTGAACGCGTCGCTTCCGGGAATCTATAATCAAATCTCGCCCGCTAATTTGACCCCCCTGTACCAGATGGGCTTTGCCACCGCCCAAGCCGAGGCGGGAATGGTAAACCAAAGATTGTTCCAATTGTTCGGTAACCCCGGGTCCGAATCCAACGACCTTTCCTGGAACGGGGAGGGTCCCCGGTTCGCGGCCAACGTACCGGCTTCCCAAGAAGCGGGAATGGCCCGGGACCTTCAGCCCCAGCATTGGAGCGCATTCGTCAACGGCATGGGGAATTTCGGCACCATCACTGGCGACTCAAACGCACCAGGCTACCAATATTCCATCGGCGGCATGACTGCCGGCCTGGATTACCGCTTCTCTAAAAACTTGGCTGGCGGATTGCTGTTCGGATACAGCCAGTCGGGCACCAGCCAATCCACCGGTACAGTGAACGCGACGGGAGGGCAAGTGGGACTTTACGGAGGATTAAAAGAAGGACAGCTACATCTGGAAGCCTTGGCCGAGGGCGGAGTCAACAACTACACCACCCAACGCGACGCCCTGGGCGGCACGGCAACGGGAAGCACCCGGGGTCAGATGGTTTCGGTCCAGCTGGGCGCCGGTTACGATTGGAAAGTGGATCAATTGAAGGTGGGGCCCTTTGCCTCAGGCCAGTACACGAATGTGAATATCAACGCTTTCAACGAATCAGGTTCCATGGCGCCATTGAGTTTCGGAGCGCAGGGTGAAGGCTATTTGACCAGCGACCTGGGGGCGGCGGCCAGCCGCAACTGGGATTTGGGCGGCATCCGCTTATCACCCTCCCTCAGCGTGGCCTGGGAGCATGTGTACCAGGGCAACCTGGACAGCCTGGACGCCAGCCTGGGCGGCGGGGGCAACTTCACCGTAAGCGGCCCGCAAACGGGAACCAACGCGGCGGTAATCGGGGCCGGGCTAAACGCCGGGTTCGCGAAGGGCCTGAACGCCTTTGTCCAATACCAGGGCAAGGTGGGCCTAGCCGACTACGCGGAACAAAATCTCTCAGGCGGTATCAACGTCGGGTTTTAACCTATCGCTTTTCTAATTCCGAGTTCAACCCCGCTTTTCCCGCTATTGTTTTCTCCGCCAACCTTTACCTATATTGAACCCATCCTTCCAATGAGGTGAATTATGAACGTCAATGAACAAGAAATGGTAGAGCTCTTCAAAAAGGCCAAAACGGTCGCGGTGGAGGGTATGCAGGACGAAAGTAAGATGGACCGAGCGGCCTACCAAATCCCCGCCCTGCTCCAGGAAAGGGGGATCAAACTTTACCCCGTGAATCCCAAAATCCAATCGTCGCTTGGTGAAAAAGCCTACGCGGCGATCGCGGATGTGCCGGTGAAGGTGGACATCCTGGATGTTTTCCGCAGGCCCGACGTGATACCCGCCTTGGCGGAGGAAATCCTCGCCCTGCCCGAGGAAAAGCGCCCCAAAGTGGTCTGGCTGCAGACCGGCATCACCATCCGGAAGCCGAAGCGAAACTGGAAAAAGCGGGGATCAAGGTGGTCTCGGACGCCTGCTTGGGGGTTATTGCTTCCCGTGTAAGACCGAAACAATAAACTTAACCACGAAGACACTAAGCCGCTAAGAAAATCTAAATTCAAAAAATTTTTTGCTTACCTTGGTGTCTAATCGTCTTTTTGGTTCAAGTTACTTTTATATATTTTGGATGAATATGAATTTACGATTTGAAATCCTTTTGGGCGATATCACCCAACAAAAAGCCGATGCCATCGTGAACGCGGCCAATGAATCCTTGCTCGGCGGCGGGGGAGTGGACGGCGCCATTCACCGGGTCGCGGGGCCCGAACTGCTGGCCGAATGCCGAACACTCGGCGGTTGCCCGACCGGGCAGGCCAAGATCACGAAGGGCTACCGGCTTCCCGCCAAATGGGTGATTCACATTTAAAAACATTTCTTGGGGCCGCTTATTCCAATAACATAGATTTAGGCAGCGGGATTATTAAGGAAGATTGGGTGAAAATATTATTTGGTAAATCATCATTTCGATCTTTGTGCGGATTGAATATCCCAACCAATGGCGATCGGAAAAACTATGCTTTCCAAGGTTTTTCAATGAGATCTTCTTGTGGTCAAGATGGCCAAGTTGTTTGTGTCGATTTCGAAATAGGTGGAATCATATTTTATTTATTTTTGGATAAACCAGAAAATTTAGGGATTGGGTCATTGCATGGAAGCAAGTTGAAAGATTTTGTCTATCACCCACCTCTTTTAGTTTTGCGAAACATAAATAATATTCATAAAATTAGATTTTTTATAAATCCTTTCGGCCTTGGTAAAAAGATACAATATGATCGCATCGGTACTTATTCGGGTAATTCTCCTCTGCATTAATCATTAGAAAAAAGGCTTGCCCTCGAAAAAAGATGCCCGGCTGGACATTTTCCAATTTAGAAATTCAACCTTGGCCCTCCCTCCCGCGCCCGTTCCTATTTCCCCAATCCTATAATCCTTTCCATTCAAATAAAGCCTAATGGATTCCCAAGTCCAAGACGGACTCAACCGAGTTTCGTCACCTCGTAAAGCTTCACGGGTTCCGAAAAACCTTTCAGGGGGACGGGTTCCAAGCTTCGCACCTCCACAAGCCCCTTGAGTTTTCGGTACATGGAATCGGAGATTAAGACCTGGCCGGGGTTGGCTTTGGAGCAAAGCCGGGAAGCCAGGTTGACTTCCTCACCGATGACCGTGTAATCGGTCCTTTTGTCGCTTCCCAGGTTCCCCGATACCACCACGCCGGTATTGATGCCGATGCCCATGGTGAGGGGTAGTTGGTTCTTAACCAGCCTTTTTAGGTTGAGCTGTTTCAAGGCTTCCTGCATTTCGAGGGCGCATTTGACCGCCCTTAATTCCTTATCTTCAAAGGGCACCGGCGCCCCCCAAACCGCCATGACGGCGTCCCCGATGAACTTGTCCAGGGTCCCTTCGTACTTGAAGACCACGTCCACCATTTGGGTGAAATACTCGTTGAGCTCGGCGACCAATTTTTCCGGTGCCATGTTCTCACTGAAGGCGGTGAAACCCCGGATGTCGGTGAACATGATGGCGCAATCCCGTCTTTCGCCCGCAAGGGCTACTCCCCCTTCGGCGGAAAGGAGTTTTTTGGCCACTTGCGGCGCCATGTATTTGCCCAGGATATTCTTGACGTGTTCTTTCTCGGTCAAACCTAAGATCATTTCATTGAAGGCGTTTCCCAATAACCCCAATTCGTCCCGGCTTTTGAGGTTCACCCTTACGTTCAAGTTGCCTTTTCCGACTTCCTGCACCCCTTTCAAAAGGGTGTTGACCGGGGCCGTAATACGTTGGGCGATGAAGAGGGCTATGCCAAAAGCGAATACCGTTCCCAACAAGCCCAGGAAGAGGATGGTTTGCTGGATGGTTTCCTGCACGGCCAGGGCCTTGTCTTGGGACCGCAATAAAACGTAATAGCCCGGCTGGGGGTTATTGACGACTCCAAAAGGAGAGAAAAGACAAAGGTAATTTTCGTTGTTCAGCTTCAGGGCCGCGTTGATGGCGGCGTCGCCGGGGCTGGCGGGGGAGGAGGTGGAAACCAGGGGGGCCAAAGTCTGGGCCAGGGCGGGCATTTGCTGGAGGTTTTTAGTCGCGCCGAAAATCTTGCCCGCCACGTCAAAGGTGATTTCGCTGTCGGTCATGCGGTTCATCCCCGAGGCCAGGTCGTCGTCCAGGGCGAAACCCAAAAGAAGCGTCCCCAGGATACGGCCGCGGCTGGCGATGGGAAAGGCCACGGTCTGGAAGGCCATATCGGTTTCGGCCTTCTGCGGGTCATCGGGCTTGAGGGTGTAAAGGAATCCACCCCGGCTGGCGTCCCCCGCCAGGGCTTTTTTGATGTTGGGCCAGTCCCCGGCGAATTCCTCGAGGGGCTTTTCCTTGGCAGGGTCCGGCTCCCGGCCCTGCAAAAGCGCCAGGTTGACTTCGGGAATGTGAAAGGCGTCAAAAAGCACACGGCCTGTCCGGTCCGTGACGATAAAAAGCGGCACCCGCACGGTATGGTTCAAGTCCAAACAAAGTTCGGTGACCGTGGCGGCGATGGCATCGAATCTCGGTTCTTTCACGTCCAAGGCGGCGGTCAAGCGGGGCAGTCCGGCGATGAGGACGGCCTTATCGGCCAGGTTCTCCGACCTTTCATGGACGAAACTGTTGAAAACCACGTTGGTCCGGTTTAGGTCCGACTTCAGGGCGTCGATTCCGATCGGACGGAGACGGGCGTTGAGGGCCACCAGCACGCTGCCCATGAGGGCCGCCACTAAAAGGACGACGGCTAAAAGCAACTTGTCCCGGAGGCGGAAGAAAAAGGGGGGTTTCACTTCCTCACCTGGTTTAAGGTGAGATTGACCTTTTTGGTTTTCCCCGCCTTTACCTTGACCTTAAAGTCTACCGGTTGCCAGTAATCGTGCCAGGCTTCCAGGGTATAGGTTCCTGGGGGGACGCCTTTTATCCGGAAGGTTCCACCTGGTTGCACCACCGTGAAAAAGGGATTCTGAAGCACCAGGATATTGCTGGCCATCTTGGCGTGGATCTCGCAATAAAGCTTCACGGGAATTTCCACTTGGTTGAAGGTGACTGACTTGGTTTCTCCGTTTTTGCGCCGGCCCAGGTCGAACTTGGGATTTTCATGGGAGTTGGAGAAGACGTTGTGGTAAATGGGATCGTGATTAGTGAAATCCACCGTGGTGCCCACCAGGACGGGAAGGGCGTGGTGGGTGAATTGGGTGAATTTTTGGTCCAATTTGGCGTGGGCGAGGGGAGCATCCCAATGGCCGGGCACTTTCTTCAGGTACACCACGATTTCCTCGGGCAGGGGCGGGGCTTTGGGCATCGCCTGGCGATATTTATTGGAACCGCCGTAATCGTCATAGCCGTTGGAAGAAGAATTGTCCTCATCCATGGCATCGTGCGTTTCGATCTCCTTGCGGGCGGGAGCAGTCACACTGACAGTGCCTTCGATGATTCCCGTGGAATGGGCCCAAATCGGGGAATAGGCAAGGTTTCCCAGGGCCAAGATACCCCAAAAGCCGACAAGATGTTTTTGGATGGAACCTCTCATAACTCTCCTTGAAGGATGGACTAATCGACACTTGATTATAGTAGAAAGGCGAGGTTGAAAGTTACCGTGGTGTATAGAGAAGGGTGATTTAAGAAATGACGGACGGCGATGGAGTGGAAAAGACGGGGGAGGCCCCTATAATGTGCAAAATTCCCTGGTGGTGTTTTCAAGAAAAGCCATCCAAGCAATGTTGGTGATCAGGAATGGTTCGAGTTATCCCGAAAATTGTAACTATTCACCAGTTTCTCCGATATATGGCAAATGTTAAATCGTGGAGGCTTAAAACTATGGAAAAGCGCACCGGTTTCCGTCTTTTCCCTTTTGGTTGCTGCCTATGGCTTCTTTCGGTAAGTGCCCCCCTTTGGGGCCAAACCCCTAGCGGTGACTCCGCGGATAATACCCCCAAAAGATCGGTGAATTTGAGCGACCAGCAATTCTCCAGCATTGACCAGGCTTTGCCTGTCACCGCGATGGCCGATAACTTGGGCCCCTTGGCCAACAGCCTGAAGCTCAGCGGTTTCACCAACGCCGGGTATGTGATAACGGGCCGGGATGGCGCCGAACCCAACGGGCATTTTTACGCCGGGGAGAGGCTCTTCGGGGCCGGCATTTTCCTGAACGCCCAGGTGGACAAAACCGTCTCGGTTTACAACGAGTTGTTCTTATACAACCAGGCGGTCACGATGAAAGAGCTTTATGTTCAATTCAAAGACCCCTTCCAGACCGGGAACCTCTTGAGTTTCCGGGTGGGCCGGATCGACCTTCCTTATGGTGACGAATACTTGTGGCAGTACCCCATGGATAACCCGATGATTCTGCGGACCGCTGAATGGGTTTGGGGGTTCAGCCAAGGTGTTCTAGTGTTTGGCCATTCGGGTGCTTTAGGCTGGCAGGCTTCCATCACCGATGGCTTGTCTACCCCGAACCTCGACCATGACGACAGCACCGACAAGTCTCTCAATGCCAAGCTGACTTTCAATCCCGATAGCGGGCTTCATTTCGCTTTAAGCGGTATGGATGGAGGAAACCACGCCGCATCCAACCTGAATTTTGACGGTGTGGATATCACGCCTGTTGGTTCATTACCGGTTTCTTCCGTAATGGGCGTCGGTCCCAGCGCCATGGTGGATTTCAAGGCTTGGCAGGGGGACGCGCGCCTCAAATTTGGACCTCTACGATTGATGGGCGACTATGGAATGGTTTATATCGAGGACGTTTCTCCTTTCTCCCGAACCCTGTCCTATTACTTTGGGGAGGCCAAGCTGGACCTCACAAGGGAGCTCTACCTTTGCGGCCGCTACAGTGCCATCGGTACTTTTAACAGCAATGAAGGATATACGTTCGGCGGGGATTACGACAACGGGACCGATTACGGCTATGACGTGGAGTCCTTTTCGAGGGTCGGGGGAGCCATCGGCTACAAGCTCGGCAAAAATACCATTTGGAAAGCGGAAGTGGACAACGATAGGGTCACTTTGATCAATCCCGCCATCGGTAAGGATCCGAATCCGGGCACCAGCCGCTACACCCTGGCCACCGAAGTGGACGTGAAATTTTGATATTTAATTTTTCGGAGGATATGAAGTGCGGAATATGAACTGGATCGGGCGGGTATTAAATTTCTTTCGAGGGCCAAAAACCCTAGCCTTTCTTATCCTGGTCCTTTTCGCGGAGTCCTGCCCCTCCCTTCTCTTGGCCGAGGAGGCCATGCTTTCGGGGGAAGTGACGATTCTAGATAGAAATCATCGGCCCCTTTCGGATGCCTCGAATGTGGTGGTGTTTCTTGACACCGTAAAGGGGAACCAAGGCTTCAAGCCGCCCCTTCAAAACCCCGTCCTGGCTTCACAGGATATGAGTTTTGTCCCCCCGGTCCTTTGCGTCCTGGCGGGATCCACGGTGGGTTTTCCCAATAAGGACGACATGTTTCATAACGTCTTTTCACTGTCAAAAACCAAGGCTTTCGACCTGGGGCTTTATGGCCCGGGGCAGGAAAAAACGGTGACGTTCGAAAAAACCGGCCTAGTCAAGATTTATTGCAATATTCATGAAAACATGAAGGCTTATATCCTGGTTTTGGGGAACCCTTATTTCACCCTTACCGGCAAGGATGGCCGCTACCGTTTAAAGGATGTTCCTCCGGGAACCTATGCGCTGGTTTGCTGGTACCACGGTCCCGAAGGGAAAGAACAAATCGTTACCCAGGACAAGTGGGTCACCGTGGGACCCAAAGCCGCGTCCCCGGTTGATTTCGAGTTTTCCATAGGCGGGGCTGGTTCCCAACACAAGAACAAATGGGGAATGTATTACGACGATACTTATTGATTAGGACTCTTCCGATTTTGGGGTAAAGACCTCATTTAAGTAGGCACCAACCCCTTTACCTATCTCTTTTAACTGTCGATAGGGCGCAAAAATACTTTTTCAGCACCCATAAATGCGATGGTTCATATGGCTTTTTATTTCAGCTACTATATAATTTCATTTCCTTAATCTTTTTCCGGAGAAATTATGTTCTCGTTGATTCAATTCCGTAAGAAGGGTTGCTTCTGGATCCTTCCTTTTTTACTTGGAACTTCCCATGTTTTGCCGCAAACAACCGGGAGTGCTTCCAACTTCAACCTTCCAGTCGTGGAAAAAGTCCTCAAGAACGGTCTGCGGGTATTGATCGTCGAACGACCGGGCGTCCCGGTAGTTTCTTTCTCCTTTATGATGCCGGTGGGGGCCCAGGACGCTCCCAAAGGCAAGACAGGGCTTCCCCATATGCTGGAACATATGATGTTCAAGGGGACGGAAACGATCGGCACTAAGGACTATCAAAAGGAAAAACCGATACTCGAACAAATGGACCGGGTCGCCGTTGAGATGAACGAGGAAAAGGCTAAGCTGGAGCCTTCCCCTGACCGTTTGAAGGAATTGACGGAGGAAATGAAAAAGCTCGAGGAGAAACATCATATGGTGGTGGTGAAAGACGAGCTTTCTTCCATTTATACGCTCAATGGCGGGCAGAGCTTGAATGCCTGGACCAGCCAAGACGTTACCAACTATCACATTACCCTTCCAGTAAATAAGGTTTTGCTTTACGCCACCGTTGAAAAAGACCGCTTGAGTCATCCCGTATTCCGCGAGTTTTATTCTGAAAGAAACGTGGTGGCCCAGGAGCGCCGCTGGCGAACCGAATCCAGCCCTGAGGGGAAGCTGGACGAAGCCTTGGAATCCACCGCCTTTGTGGCCAGCCCTTATCGTGATCCCGCTATTGGTTGGATGTCCGATATTTTCAAGCTGACTCGGCCTGATGCGGTGGCTTTTTACAGGCAATCCTACCGCCCCGATCGGGGCGTTTTGGCCATCGTGGGGGGGATTAAGGCAAAAGAAATCATTCCCATTTTGGAAAAGACCTTGGGTACGGTGCCTAATCCAAAAATAGCGCCCCTGAAGCAGGATTGGACCCAGGAGCCTCCTCAGGAAGGCCAAAAGACCGTCCATGTTCAATTTGATTCGGACCCCATCGTCATGATGGGGTGGCATATGCCCAACTTCCCCCACAAAGATTCGGTCGCGCTGGACGTTCTCTCGACCATCCTGACCACGGGCAATACCTCCCGGCTGACAAAAGACCTGATTTTTGGAAAAAAGATGGTGACCTCCATTTCCGCTTCCACGGGTTATCCCGGTGACAGGAGTCCGAACCTTTTTACAATGGAATTCACCCCTGCACCCAAGCAAGATTCGGACGCTGTGATTGCGGCCATTGACGGTGAAATAGCCGACATCCAAGCGAAAGGGATCATGCCGGAGGAATTGGAAAGGGCCCGCCGGAACGCGGAGTCCTCATTCCTTTGGGGAAAAACTTCCACATCAGGTTTGGCCCAAGACCTGGCTTATAACCAGGCGGTTCACGGGGACTGGCGGTACCTAGTGAAATACCTGGAGATGGTCCGGGCGCTGACCTCCAAAGACATCCAAAAAGTCGCCACTCAATACCTGGTTTCCAGCAACCGGACGATCGCTTATTTGGATAGGCCCGCCAAATGAAAAATCTATCCCTCAAGTTTCTTCTGTTCTTTACGGCACTTTTCCTTTGGGGTGCAAATTCCGAGCTTTTCGCGATACCCCCTGTCGTGCCGGAAACGGCTCCTTTGGAGATTCAAATTCCACAGTTTGACGTCAAGATGCTTTCTTGCGGTTTAAAAGTGATATTCCTGAAAAATGATGAGATGCCGCTGGTTTCAGCCAATCTTTCGGTTCCAGGTGGGGATTCCGTGGATCCGGAAGGGAAGGAGGGTTTGTCGGCCCTGATGAATGCGACGCTGCGCGACGGGGGAGCTGGAAAACTTTCTCCCGAAGAATTTGACGAGGCATTGGAAAATCGCGCGGCTTCCATGACGGCCTCGGCCGATCACGAATCCTTCACCGCCGGGTTTAACTGCCTGGCGGGCGACTTTTCGGAAATCCTCAAGCTTTTCGCCGATATGGTGCTTTATCCCCAATTTGATTTAAAACGCCTGGAAACCGCCAAATTAGACGCCATCGACGGACTTCAGCGCCTGGAAGGGACCCCGGATGAATTAACCCGGGTCACTTTCGTGAAAGCCTTGTTCGGCGGAAGTCCCTATGGCCGATGGGCCAGCCCCACCAGCGTGCAAAAGATCACCCGGGATGACGTGGTGAATTATTTCCAAAGCCATTACGGACCCCAGGGTTCAGTTTTGTCCGTCGCCGGAAATTTCGACGAGGACGCGGTTTTGAACCAGTTGGAATCCCTCTTCTCTGGTTGGAAAAAACAAGAAACGATGGCTCCAGTGGGCGATTCGAAGCCGTTGGGGCCCGCCATCTATTTTTTTCCGAAGGACGTGAGCCAGGTGTTCGTCCGCTATGGGGTTTTGGGATTGAAACGACATGATCCCCGGGACATTCCGCTCCAGGTGGCCAATTACATTCTGGGCGGGTCGGGTTTCACCTCTCGCCTGATGCACCAGATCCGTTCGGACCGGGGCCTTGCTTATTTCGTGGACAGCGTGGCGATGCCCTATAACATCAAGGGGCTATTCGAGGTCATCGGAGGCACCCGGCCCGATTCCGTAAAGGAATTCCTTACCGTCATGTTCCAAGTGCTGGGGGATTTCGCCAAGGACGGCCCGACCCTGGAGGAATTAAGCCAGGCCCAGCGGTCCATGGTGGAGGAATTCGCCTATAACTTTGAATCGCCCTATACTCTGGTGTCCTATAAAGTCTCCCTGGATTTTCACGGCTATCCCGACGATTACCTTTCCACCTACAGGGATAAGGTCAAGGCCGTCACCCGCGATGAGGCCGCCCAGGCTGCGGGAGATATGCTTTCTCAAAAGGATTGGGTCATGGTGGTTTGCGGTCCGGCCGCTTTGGAACAGGAATTATCATCCTTCGGAAGGGTCGTTAAGGTCACCAACATCTTTGAACCCCTTAGAAAATAAACCCTTTTAAATTTAAAACTTATTCATTAAAATTAGCGTCCTTCAAAGGTAAGGCCCCATCGTCTAACGGTTAGGACGGATGGTTCTCAGCCATTAAATCGGGGTTCGATTCCCCGTGGGGCTACCATTATTTTGAAGCGGGACAAGCGTTTCGGAAATTGCTAACCCCAATTTCGCCCTGATCTATTTTTATTTTTTTGATTTCAGGTACACGGATTATTTCTTAATCGACTCTAGAAAACCTTCAATTCCGACAGAATCCAGGAATTCCAACCCGCTTATCTTGCCCTTGGACCAAACCACCTTGGCTGGGACATGAACCTCTTTTTTCCCTGGAAATTTAAATTCAAGGAGAAACACATTAGCGGTGGAAAGAGAATCGGGAGTTTCAACGCAAACGCCTTTTTTGCTAAGATTCTTGACGCCTCCTAAAATGGGCTGGCGAGAGAATGTCGGTCTCAAGAGGTAGGCCAACACTTTTGGATGTATGCTTAAGCGAGGGGTAGACCTTGGGTCATTGGTTTCAGGGGTCTGTTTTTTCCCTAAGATGTGTTGGATCCAATGGTTTACAAAGAGCTTTTGGAGGTTGGCTTTAATTTGGAACTTTTCGCTTAATTTTGGGAGCCAAAGGAAAGCCGGGTAGAAGAATTTATCGTTCTTGCGCTTAGGCAGAGATTGGGAGGACTGGATAAGGTCAGAATGCATAGAATCGCTCCGAAAAATGGAGATAAAATGGGAACACGAATCATAGATTCGAGAATTTCTTAAACATTTTTATGTTTTTTTAGTGAACATTCAATAGGATTGAATTACCAAAACCAGAGACCCTTTGAATAGAAAATGTGGTAAGTTCTTTGTGAGTAAGATTGATACTTGTTTGAACGTTGTAACCTAAAATGTTACTAGGATTCTCCAAATTCGTAATATCGTCGAAATTGCCGACAATTTTTTACAAACTATCGTATGGGAAACTACAATGGAAGGAGTTCTTGGATTGAATGTGTTTTCCCGATAAACCGGGAAAGGCCGGAAAGGAGAAAAGGAATGGCTGAAGGAAACATGTTCCTGGATAAGAGAGAGCACTCCAGAGTTTTGGTAAAACTTCCCGTTACTTTTAAAGTGGTTGATGAAAAGCTAAAGGACAAGGCTCTTCATAACATGGGGGAGCATCAGAGAGACGCCGAAAGCTGGGACACGAGCTTGGGTGGTATGTATATTATTTCAAAAGAAACTTTGAAGCCGCAGGATCGTTTAAATCTTAAAATCTCCCTTCCGAAAAATGAAACCCCATTAATGGTTTTAGCTGATGTGGTTTGGGCAGATCGATCGGGGGCTGGTCTTCGTTTTGTTGCAATGAAGGAAGAGGATATTCAAGTGTTGGAAGCTTATTTAAAAGACCTTTCGCCAGAAGACTAATTCCATCAGAAATAAATCATCTCGCGTAATTTTCAACCGCCTATTATTCAAAAAACTATTTTCATCGCTACTATTGTTTGTTCAAACGGAAAGAATGTAATTCTTCTCAATTGCGCTTAGTTTCGCTCCAGCGCGCTTTATGGTTGAACATTCATGTTTTTTTGAATGGTATTTTCTGGAAATTTTCGGAAATCCTCATAACCACCTATTTTGGCTTATGACGCGGTAACTATTCACGAATCACAAAATTACTGGCCATTAAAGTTTGTTGCCTTCCTAAAAGCATTTAGCGAATATCCTACCTTTCGAAAATTAGAAACAATGAAGGATTTAAATTATTAAAGAAACTTAATTTAAATAACTTTAGGTAAACGCTTTCAAAAAATGACTTATAAAAAAACTGGTTGTTCCCTTTAACCTGGCTTCTAATCATAGTAAAAATGAAAAATAAAAGCGTTGTTCATCTTGCGCGTAACATTAGCTGGAAATTTCAAGCTATTATTTGTGTGTCGATAAAAGATTCCAGTTAGCTGGTTTTAAGTTGTTCCGTGGCTGTTCCGCATGAAAGTTAGTTCTGAAGTCATAGCCGTTCATTGCCTTGGACGGCTCCTAAATCCAAAAATAAATTCGCCAGACATTGTTGGGTTACTCGAAAACTGAATCAAGCTTTCCACTTATTTTAGCTAAGGGGATTGCTTGAAAGTTAAGCGAGTTGAATAAATTGTCGATTCCCGCTTGGATTCGCGAAAAGTTAAACCTCTCAGCCGTATCTTTTTGCGAAAGATTAAAAACGATTTTAGGAAATTGCAAACAAACTTTGGAGGCATAAAACCATGAAAGTGTTGAAAAGTACTATTTTTTCAACGATGTCCAAATTTCCTTTTTTCCCTTCCGGTTTAAAACACATTTGCGCCCTTTTTCTTTTCATCACAGTGTTTTTTGGATTTAGTGCATATTCGCTCGCCGCCGTATCTTTATGGCAGTCTCTGCCGTTGATCACGCAGTCGAGCCTGAGCGCGGGGAATAGTGGTGGGGAAGGCTGCCAGGTGATCCAAAATTTCGCGATCGACACCACGGGCCAATTCCTCATGATGGGAACCGATGTGGGTGGGATATTTCGAAGTATTGATGGGGGGGTCAGCTGGCAGCCCGCCGATACGGGATTTACCCCCCGGGGAGCCTGCGCTTTTGCCATTGATCCCAACAATTCCAACCGGGTGCTGGCGGTGGGGGACAACTCCGCCGCCCAGCCCTGGAACGGCCTCTGGCTCTCTACCGACCAGGCTTCTTCCTGGACACCGGTTCAGGAAGAAAACTTCCAGGGTTCGGGAACCTATCATGATTCAGCCGCTTTTGACGCCTCCAGCGTGACGGTGTCGGGTGGAGTGACCTTCAGCGCCGTGGCCTATTGGGTGAATTACTCGGACGGGGGTGGTGGACTGTGGAAATCCACTAACGGCGGCAATAGCTGGAGCAAGATCCAAACCGCCTATTCGGATGGTATCGTCAAAGTCAACCCTTCCAGCGGGGCAGTGTACGTGGCCACGGCCAACGGCTTCTATGTCGGCACCCCCGGGGGATCGAGCTTTACTCAAGTCGTTACCGGTCCGGTGCTGGGATTGGATGTCATCGCCACCCAGCCGAATAACGTCTACATCAACGAAGCTAACGGTGTCTATGTTTCCACGAATTCAGGGCAAAGCTTCACCGAAATGGGCAACACCGGACTGCCTACCAGCGCTTCTCCGGGATTACGTAACCTCAAGGTTAGCCCGGTAAATCCGAACAATATGCTCATCGACGAGGA
Source organism: uncultured Pseudomonadota bacterium (assembly GCA_963836235.1). Classification (GTDB taxonomy): domain Bacteria; phylum Oederibacteriota; class Muellerivitia; order Muellerivitales; family Muellerivitaceae; genus CAWJKT01. Next base: position 631,360 of record CAWIIP010000004.1, read on the forward strand.
TATGGGGACCTATACCTCCCAAAATTATTACTATTCCTCCAATGGTGGTAACAACTGGTCGGCTTGCGCGCTTAACTCTGCCCAAAGCTTTGTCCCACTCAATACCCGGGAATGGCTCTTTGTTTGGAGCCCTACCAACGCCAACCAGGCCTGGACTTGTGGAGGGGATTTCATCAGCCAAACAACCAATGGAGGAGCTAATTTCGCCTGGTCCAGCAATGGGTACAACGACTTTACCTGCACGGGTATTTTTAACTTCAATACCCAAAATCCCAACCTGCTTTTGGTCACCAGCCAGGACTACAACTCGGCCTTTACCGGGGCGGTTACCAACAGCGCAGTCACATGGGAATATTTGAATGTTTCCGGGCTAGGATGGGGAGGATTCAATTACGGGGGTTACGCATTGAGTTCCACGGTGATGGTGGCCGGTAACTCGGTGGCTTGGGGGGCGCCCGCTACCCTGATGGTTTCCACCAATGGGGGGAGTAGCTTCACCAGCACAGGATTGGTGGGCAACAATACCCAGACGGCTTGTGGGGACCCGGTTAGTGCCACGGTGGCTTTTTGGGACAATTACCGCACTATCGATGGAGGAAGCACCTGGCAGGCGATGACCAATTGCGGGGGTGTTTTTACCTATGATTCGAACCCCGCAGGGGCTCATGAGCTATATGGGGCTAATGGTTCCATGGTGGTGAAATCCATAGATCATGGGGCTACCTGGACCAACGTGGTGACGGTATCGGGAACGGTAGCGGACTTGGCCTATGATTGGAGCGACAACCGGCTCTATATCGTTTCAGGAAGCTCGTTGTTGGAATACAACGGGACATCTACGACGAACCTCTCGGGAGTGCTGGCGGCTGACAACGAGGGGAACCAGAGTGTAGTCTCGGTGGCGGTGGACCCGGTAAATCCCACCATTGTTTATGCGGCCTGGAACGGTGGAAGTTATATGTCAAACCAGGCTATTCGCTATTCGGTGAACGCGGGAGCGACCTGGAGCACGCTGACCAAACAGCCGGGCGACACGGGGATGGATGGAGGCAGAGAGTCGGCCTGTGTGAGGGTCAACCCGTTGACCCGCTACCTTTATTCCACCGGGAGCTGTTTTGGGGTCTGGAAATACCCGCCCCCGGTTTCCGGGTCGCCGACTCCCAGCGCTACACCAACACCCACCAACTTAGGTGGTTTTACCTCTACACTCACACCGACGCATACACCGACTTCTACTGCAACGATCACCGGGACAGGTACTCCAACGAAGACACCGGTTGCCACGGCTACTTCGACGCCAAGCCGGACTCCAACTCCCACGATGTCCTGGACTGGAACTATGACAGTAATGGGCACTCCGACGGTCACTTTTACGGCGACCAAAAGTTTTACATCTACTTCCACAATTTCTTCCAAGGTTACTTCTATACCACCGACATCTTCCTTTACTTTTACCAGGACTTTTACTCCTACTGTGACGGTTACGGCAACCAAAACATTGACCTACACGGCTACCTCGACGAACAGTTCAACCCCAACATCTACTGCGCCTGGGTTGGCGGCCACATTAACGCCCACCCGAACCTTTACTCCAACTTCAACGTTTACAACGATTCGGACCTCAACACCATCCTTTACAAACACTCCGACGGCAACCCAAACCGGTATATTTACTCAAACTCCTTTATTAGCGACCTCTACCTTTTCTCCGACTCAGATCGCAACAACTGTTTTGAGCCCAAGTTCAACGGCCACTCCAGGAGAAACCTCTGAGGGTTCGGGTGTAATTGGGATTCCCATACCTTATCCAAATCCGGTTACAACCGAAAACGAAATTCGTGTAAAGCTGAATTTTGGACAACAGGAAGGAACCAGCCGATTAATCCTTATGACAAGCGCTTTCCGAAAAATAAGTGAAGTTTCATTAGGAAATGTAATGCCGGGAGAGATGACGGTTGTTATTCCGTTGATTGACAAATCTGGGGAACAGTTGGCCAATGGGGTTTATTACGTGGCGGTAATAACTCTAAAAGGAACGACGGTTGGAAAATTACTGATTTTGCGGTGATTTTTGGAAGTCGAAAATAACTGTTTTATCTTCCGCTAATATTGGAAAAAAACGCTGTCTCTAACTAATGTGGACTTCCTTGAGGCGCTTGTCAAAAGGGGCCACAAAGCGGGAGTGGTTTCTCTTAACTCGGATTTAGGGATAAGTTACCGTAAGTTTGGGATAAGGCGTTTTAAGTGACGTAACCTGCGAGGTGGGTACTTGGTTGTTTGATATGTTCAAAACGGATCCAGTGGCTTTAAGCCCTGGGACGGGTGTACTAATAAGATTGCTAATGGAAGTGATGGCATTGTTGGACAAATCGAGAGTGAGGGCAGTTGCAAGGGTCCCAAGCCCCGGTAAAGCGGGAACAGCTCCGCTGAGGCTGTCGTATTCAAAAATGACATCTTGCGCGCTGGTCCAGCCCGATATCGGAGAGATGTTCGAAATAGGGTTGCTGCTCAAGTCGGCCGTTTGAAGCTGAGTGAGGGCGGTTGTGCTAGAAATATCCGTAATCCCCCTGTTGCCGGCATCAAGCAACTGTAAATTGGTCAATTTGTTCAAAACCGTTACACCGCCTACGAATCCGCCATTTTCAAGCGTTCCACCATCACCGTACATATAAAGGCTCTGGAGATTGCTTAAGGGTGCCAAGGGCGCAAGGCTGGTAACGGGTTGGGCTGAAAATTCAAGTTCGGTAAGATTGGTCAAGGTCGACACTGGTCCAAGATTAGTGAGTGCCCCAGGAAAAAAGACATCGCCTTCCGCCGTGCCTGACCTTATCTCAAGTCCTTGAAGACTTTTGATTCCCGACAGGGGTGAAAGATCACTCAAGGTATTGTTGTAATCCACATCCAGGAAGATTAGGTTGCCTGTAACCGATAAAGGTTCAAGGGGTGTCAAGTCGGTGATGTTGTTGCTTTCCAAATAGAGATTAACGAGGTTTGTGCAATTTTGCAGGCCTTGCAAGCTAGTAATGGGACCCAAAATAGTCACGTAATGCCCATCCCCACGTGCGATTAAAGAGTTGTTATTGGCCACTAATTCTGTAAGTCCGGTTAGAGAAACCTTGTTGATAGTAATTGTGGCGTTGGGAGTGGCCGTTTCCAGAGTCTCGAGGACTGCTTGATAGAGATTGGGGTCGGGAATGATGCTGGTTTGTGTCGGAGTTCCCGTGACCGTGGGTGTTGCGGAAGAGGTGCCGACCGTTGCGGTAGCCGTATTTGTGGAAGTATTGGTCGGGGTCGAACTGACAGTAGTTGTAGGGGAGGCGGTAGAAGTATTAGTTGAGGTCAAGCTGGAAGTGATACTTGGAGAAGGTGTTGAAGTTGCACTGGGGAGCGGGCTCTTTGTATTAGTAGGAGTAAAGGTTGGGGTTGAACTCGGAGTGAATGTAGGAGAATCAGTAAAGGTGGTTGTGAAAGAGTAGGTTGGAGTGCCTGTAGGCGTTGAACTGAAAGTGCTGGTGGGAGAGGGGGTTAGAGTCGAGCTGGGCAAAGGGCTATTAGTGTTTGATGGGGTAAAAGTGGATGTTGAAGTTGGGGTGTTTGTTTGCGAGAGGGTTGGCGTGTCTGTGGGGGTTGAACTAAAAGTGGTGGTGAGGGAAGGGGTTGGAGTCGAGGTGGGCAAAGGACTATTTGTGTCTGAAGGGGTAAAAGTGGGTGTTGGACTTGGTGTGTCAGTGGGAGAGTAGGTTCGGGTGCTTGTGGATGTCGAAGTGAAAGTGGCGGTGAGGGAAGGGGTTGGAGTCAAACTCGGAAAGGGACTATCCGTGTCCGTAGGGGTGAAAGTTGGCGTCTGACTTGAGGTGGGTGTGAGGGATTCGGTTGGTGTATCGGTAGTCGTTGAACTGGAAGTGCTGCTTGGAGAAGACGTTAGTGTTGCACTGGGAAAAGGGGTATTTGTGCCAGTAAACATAAAAGTAGGTGTTGAACTTGTGGTAAATACCGGAGTTTCGGTTTGGGTGCCAGAAGGAGTTGATGTTGTGGTGAAAGTAGTCGTTTGTGATGTGGATTGAGTCGGGCTGGGTGTGTCAGGTGAAGAAGTTGAAGTTGGTTCGCCACTGTTACTGTCTGGGGATGTGGGGTTTTTCTTTGAGCCGCAACCAGAGTAAAAAACCGAGGTGAATAGCAATAAAATAATAATCCAAGTTTTGTCGAGGTTAGCCATGAGCCCCTAAAATAAGATTCAAAAAACGAAAAAAATATCCCGAAAAAGTGGGTCGTTTTTTTTCCTTATCTTTTAATCAGGGATAAGTTACTGAAAGATTTGGATAAGTTGTCTGAATAGCCGTAGCTTGTGCGGTAGGCACGTGGTTGCCTGATATGTTCAATACAGATCCAGCAGTATTGAACCCTGGCACGGGAGTGCTAATCAGATTTGAAATGTCGGCTATGACATTGTGTGACACATCCAGATTTGCGGGTGCGGTTGAGGTTCCAAATCCCGGGAGGGCCGGAACCGGGTTTACATTATTGTTATATTCCAAAGTTACGCCTTGGGCACTGGGCCAAGTCCCCACAACCGTAAAATCAGAAATGGAATTATGCGATAAATTGACTGTTTGCAGAGAGGCGAGGGACGCGGCGCTGGAGATGTCCGTGATCCCCCTTGCGCTGGCATCAAGTAATAGCAAGTATTTGAAATTGCTCAAAACAGTAACACCTCCAGTGAAAGGGGGATCTCCGGTTACACCGTACATATAGAGGTATTGGAGGTTAAACATATTTGCCAAGGGCGCAAGACTAGTGACGGGCTGACCTGAAATTTCGACCTCGGTTATGGAGGTGAGCGGCGCTAACGGTAACAAGCTGGTTATCGACCCAAGGGAGTCACCCCCAATGTATGAACCTGACCTGGCCTCAAAGTTTTGAAGATTGTATAAGCCGGACAGGGGTGTGAGATCGCTAAGATTGTTGTTGTAATCCAAATGAAGACCTATGAGGCCAACGAGTTGTGAGACTGGACTCAAGTCGGTGATATCGTTGGCTTCCAAATAAAGGGCAAAAAGACTGCCGGAGCAATTTTGCAGGCCTTGCAAGCTCGTGATGGGGCCCGAAATAGATACATAGCCGGAATATCCCCGGGTATTACCTGGGTCGTTATCCGCTACCAATTTTGTCAGTCCAGCCATAGAAGCCTGGGTGACTGTAACGGGGCCTGGTGTGAGTGTTTCCAGAGTCTCAAAGACGGCTTGGTAGAGATTGGGATCGGGAATGATAGGGGTTTGAGTAGGGGTTGAAGTGACCGTTGATGAGGCAGTGGTGGTTGCCGTGGAAGAGGGGGTCGAGGTGATAGTATTTGTTGCTGTATCAGTAGGCGTGGAGGATACAGTGTTTGTTCCTGTTGTCGTTGGAGTGTCAGTAATGGTTGGAGAGGGTGTGGACGTTGCGGTAAAAATAAACGTGGTCGTAGAAGTTGAAGTTGGGGTGGAAGTAGGGGTATCGGTTGGATCGTTTGTGGGGGTTGGAGACGAAGTGAATGTTGCGGTGGAAGTGGGAGAAGAGGTAGGGCTGGCTATTGAAGTGTTGGTGCTGGTGGAAGAAGGTGTGGAAGTTGCCGTGGAAGTGGTGGTAGAGGTAGGGCTGAAAACCGAAGTTTTAGTGCTGGTTGTGGAAGGAGTGGAGGTTACCGTGGAAGTCGGGGCACTTCCACCACTGTTATTATTTGAGGGAGAAGATGGATTGTTTTTCCCCGGACAACCTAATGTTAAAAAGGTAAACCCGGTCAAAAGTGAAAAAACCCATACAACGCGATAAGAAATCATCATCTCCCCCTCAAAAAATAAATAATAAAACCTTTAAATCAAGGCCCGGTTATTACAAGGTGTGAATAAGTTGACTGTAGGGTTGGTTTCTGTGCTGTTAGTCCCGTGTCATTTGTAATGATAAAGCTTGAGCCCCCGGTATAGGTAAAGCCGGGAACACTATTGGGGAGGGTGTAAAGATTGACCATGCTGTTGATAGTGTTGTTTGACAAGTCGAGATAAAGCTTAGCGGACGAAATGCCTAGACTATTCAAGGCTGGAATCGAAGGAATTGTGACGCTGTTGAATTCTATGATCACGCTTACGGCACTGCTCCAAGACCCTATCGGTGAAATGTCAACAATGCTGTTGTTGCTCAAATCTGTAACCTGCATTCCAGTGATGGAAGACAGGCTTGAAATAGAAGTGATCGCGTTAGAATCGGCATATAGAGTATTCAGCGAGGGGAAATTAGTGCCAGTTAATACAGTGACTCCCTGAATGCTATTGCCCTGAATATTTAGGAAATTGAGACTAATGAGGCCTGTTAAGGCTGAGATGTCGGTTAATTTAGGGCTGATGTTTCCAAGACCAAGGTGTTGAAGGCCGTTCAACCCAGTTAACGCTGACACCGAAGTAATACCGGTATTATTAAGTAAAAGAACCTGAAGTTTAGTTAGGTTGGACAAAGGGGCAATGTTTGTTACGCCAGCATTTCCGCCCAGGTCAACAGTCGTAAGATTGGTAAGACCGGCGATCGGGGTCAAGTCGGTAATGGAATTGCTTTCCATAATGAGGTTGGTAAGGCTTGTGCAATATTGTAATCCTTGCAAGCTTGTTACCCCGGCGCTATTCACGGTGAGTCCAAAGGGGGAGTCGAGAGCGTTTAAATCAGCAACTGTAATAGTTGTGGGGACGCTGATTCCCTGGGCAATCAACTCAGCTTTAACCGATGAGTAGAGGTTTGGATCTGGGATTAGTAATGTGGGAGTGGATGTGACTGTAGGAGAAGCAGTTGATGTTGGCGTTGAAGTGATAGTGTTTGTGGCAGTTTTGGTGGCAGTTGAAGTAACAGTTGAGGATGCTGTGTTTGTTCCAGTAGCAGTTGGGCTGGAAGTCGGAGTGGAGGTTGCAGTTTTCGTTGAAGTACCCGTCACGGTTGAGGAAGGTGTTAATGTTGCGGTATTGGCGAAAGTATTTGTGGGTGTCTGAGTTGGAGTTGAAGAAGGTGTGTTAGTAGTGGTTGAAGTAGTAGTAAAAGTTGGGCTGTTAGTTGGCGTGTCGGTGAAGATGGGTGTGTTAGTAGTGGTTGAAGTAGTAGTAAAGGTTGGACTATCAGTTGGCGTGTCGGTGAAGATAGGAGTGTTGGTAATAGTAGAAGTAGTGGTAGAGGTTGGGCTGTTAGTTGGAGTGTCGGTGGAGATAGGGGTGTTGGTAGTAGTAGAAGTAGTAGTGGAGGTTGGACTGTCAGTTGGAGTGTCGGTGGCGATAGGGGTGTTGGTGGTGGTAGAAGTGGTAGTGAAGGTTGGACTATCAGTTGGAGTATTGCTGAAAAGAGGCGTGTTGGTGATGGTTTGAGAAGGAGTGGATGTTACAGATAAAGTGGATGTGGTGGAACTGGTAGAAGTAGGCGTGGATGTTAGAGTGAAAACGGGGGTTTTGGTTACAGTTGAAGTAGGGGTAGAAGTTGAAGTGGAGGAACTAGTGGGGTTTTGCCCACCACCGTTAGTATTGGATGAGGGCGAAGTTGGATTGTTTTTCCCAGGACAACCGATCATTAAAAATGTAATTCCCATCAAGAGTGTAAAAATCCAAATGTTGCGATTCGAAATCATACTGCCCCCCGGAAGTGTTTTTGAATATTGGGTATGGAAAACGAGTTGAGTGTGCACATAGTATTTTGGCAGGCTCTAAAAAACAACACTTAAGTTAAAGAATTAACCATTCGAAAAAGTATCGAACCGAGCGAGCGTACATGAAGAATAACAAGACATTTTATGATTAATTGTGCACCCATGAAATCGTTTTAAGGATAAGGCGAAATAAAAATACTTTAACTTGTCCAGAAAGCTTGAACCTAAGGTGAGTTTTCGCAATTAAGTTTGAGCCCAGCAAATTTTAAGGGTTCCAAAGATTAGTTGCCGAGATGAAGACATAAAAATGCCTAACGATTTTTAAAATTTAAAAAATTATTGGTAATCCACTTTTTTGAGTTCTGTTGGCCGCCAACTTTTGCGTTTGGTTAGAATGACTTTTCGCCTTAACGTTTTTTTCAAATCTCACATTTGTTCAAGGTGTGAGAAGGAATCTATTCGATGGGTGGATTGAAAATTGTGTAGAATTGTGGCTAAGTGGATGATGTCAAAAACTTAAACGAGTTTTTTGTGAATCTTGAATATTAAAATGTTGCCGAGGATAGATATCCGGAAAGATAGTTGAGAGACTTGATCCGGAATGAGACGATCTATTAAAAACGATTGAATTTAGTAATTGAAATTCTTTGAAATTATTAAAACGAGAAGGATTATTTGGAATTGATGTGGTGAAATATTTATAAAGACTGAAGGTTCAATAGTATGGGTTTTCAAAATAGTTTTTTTCTTTTTTTTCTTCTTTCCCTTGGAATAAGCATGATTCTTACCCCTGTCTTTATCGGGCTTGCGCCCCGGTTACGCCTTCTTGATCGTCCTGGCGGCAGAAAAATTCATCAAACACTTATTCCGCGGATAGGTGGACTCGTCATAGCTATTTCAATTCTTTTTGTTGTTGTTATTGGTTTTGCCTTTTTGTCCTTGGCGCATTTTCCATCGGACCAAGTGGTGAAGTTGGGGATCATACTTTCGGGGACTTTGTTGGCGGCTTTGCTTGGCCTAGTTGATGATTTGATGGATTTAAGGCCGCTGGCAAAATTCGGCTGCCAATCCCTTCTTTCTGGTTTTTTCGCTTTTTGGGGTTATCATTTTAATTTTATTCACATTCCAGGTTTTTCAATTGTTTCGCTTTCGTTTTTTAGCATTCCTTTTACAGCTTTTTGGATTATGGCCGTGATGAATGGATTCAATTTTATGGATGGAGTAGATGGTTTAGCTGGAAGCGTTTCGGTTATAACCTTGTTGGGAATAGGGATAGCAGGTTTTCTTCAGCAGGACCCCAGTCTTTGGGTTTTATCATCCGCGGCTTTAGGCAGTTTGGCGGTGTTTCTTGCCTATAATTTCCCGCCGGCTAAAATTTATTTGGGCGATGCTGGAGCGAGCGTTTTAAGTTTCCTCTCGGCGGCAAGCATAATTTCTTTGGGCCAGCCAAGGGCCGCTTTTTTTCATCCAGTGGAATTAATTGATTCATCTGATCCTTTTCGATTCCGGATAATCTTCGCCACCCTCATGGTTGGTTACCCTTTTCTTGAAGTTGTTCTTTCAACTATTCGCCGGGGCATCAAGAAATTCTATTATGGGCGTTCAATGGAATGGTCCGAAAAAGAACACATTCACCATCGTCTACTGAACTTAGGATTGGTTCCGATTCAGATATCCATTCTGGGTGCCGGGTTTAATTTTTTGATGGTCGCCGCGGCACTTTGGGCCATGTCCCATGATTACGCATTAGCGGTTTTTTTTCTTCTCCCGTTTGTTGTTATTCTTACCATTCTTATGCCTCGGATGGGTTTTTTTGATTTCTTGGATGCAACGGCGCTTATGGGTAAAAGATCCTACTATCTTATGGCCCACCATTTTATGAAAATGCAACAGGTAAAGCTAAAGCTGGTATCGGATAGAGAAGAAATCCTAGCCCTTGTATGTCAAACCTGCGCGGAGTTCGGCGTTCAGGGATTTTGGATCAAATCGGAAGCCGATTCTTTGGGGAAAGGAGGATTGGTTTACTATTGGGAAAGGGCACATGATATTCAACGGGAATACCTTCAATTTCTGAAAATCGAAATCATTAGTGGCGATTTTGAGGTCTTCCGGGAAAGGGCGGCACTGGAAGAAGAAAAAATAGAAGCATATTGGATTTTTGAGCCGCATTCGGAAGAAAATGAACTGGATGTGGAATACCGTGTATTGGTAAGCAATTTCATGTATGCCGTGCTTCGAAGAATCAGCGACTTGAGCCGTTTGGCTACCGATTCCTCAATGGTTGAAATTGGTAATTTGGCTCACGCCAAAGTGCGATCTAGTCTCTTGCGGCGACGGTATGGGGATAATAAAGACAAGATGGGCACAAAACCATTGAAATAGGAACTTCATCCCGATTTTGGTTTAGGCGTTCCGAGGCTAGACCCTACCCAGCTTGGTTGTTATAATTTCACACCTTTCAAGAGACTCGCAATTTTCGGATTTCGGAAAATTGCTTTCTGAACGGTGGCTTAAAAATCGATGAAACTAAAATTCACCTTTTAAGTGAATCGTGACTTTGATGGGATTAATCCTTCGAAAAGCGTAGGTAAAATGAAAAGAAAGTCCTTGATGCCCCAACGGCTAAGATTTTTTTTAGTAACTTATTTAACTTTTTTTTTGGCCTTGCCCCCCATTGGTTTCACGGCTTTTGCGTCCACTTCAAAGGGTAAGAAGAAAAAAATATCGGTTGTGGCAACCCCAACACCGGAGCCTTCGGAGAGCACTCAGCCATCCATGATCGACAAAACAACAAATTCTTATCCGGCTCTTCTTATTGGACCGGGTGATGAACTTGAAATCTATGTTGTCAATTTTTCCTCTGGAAATGGTTACACCACGACCGCTTCCGGCGAGGGGAGTACGAAAAGTCAATTACCAACAAATTACCTTGTTGACTCCGATGGAATGATTCTTTTTCCCTTTTTGGGAGACATTCAACTCAAGGATTTAACTCAGATTCAGGCGGCAAAGCTCATGAAAAAAGAATTGAGCCAATTTATTTCCAATCCACAGGTAACCGTCCTTGTGCGAAATTCTAATTACTATAATGTTTTAGTTTTAGGGGATGTGGCTAGACCGGGAAAATTTCTAATCCGAGGGGAGCCCACGATTTTTTCCGCCCTTGCCGATGCGGGAGGGCCAAATCAGGACGCGGATTTAGGTGGGGCAGTTATCATTCGGGGCGATACGAACAAAAAGGAGAAAATCCATTTGGACCGTTATTTAAAGGACAATGGGTTTCATTCTCCCCCGTCTATAGTTTATCCGGGGGATGTTCTCATGATTCCCAAAACCGGTGGAATTTCAGGAGAGGATTTAGCCATATTGGCCAGTATCGTAGCCAGCGTAGCGCTTATTACTACCCAAGTTAAATTTAACTGAGACGTCCAGTTTAAAAAGTTTTAGCGTTCAGCTCTTTTTTATCCCAGTTTTGTAATTTTTATTTCAAATTTCGTCGAGGAATGAAATGGCCAATTTGCTTTTCCAAGTTGAAGATCCCGAACTGAATTTTATTAAATTATTTCAAGTTTTGCGCCGCCGACGAAAAACCATTTTAAGTACCGTATCTGGTTTCCTACTCATTTCATTGCTTTATGGTTTCCTTTGGCCCAAAACATATCAATCTGTCACGACGGTCAAAGTTCCAGACTCCTCCCAATCGTCCGCCAATGCATTACGGGAAATGTCTTTTGCCTCTACCTCGGGGGACCCTATTGAAACCTATATGCAGGTGGCCGCTGCGGATAAAGTGGCATTGGGAGTAATAGATGAGCTCAAGTTGAGGTCTAATCCAAAATTCAAGGATCTTACAGATGCCAAAATACTTTGGTACCTCCACCAACAGGTCATTATCGACAACGTCAAACATTCCAACCTCATTTCCATTGCGGGCCGGGCCAAAACTCCCCAGGTGGCGGCCGATCTGGCCAATGCCTGGGCAGAAAGTTTTATTCAGGTCAGTCAAGATTTGATTCAGGAGGCCGCCCAAGCTCGTTATCAATTCATTCACAAGCAGCTACAAGCTATTCGGGATAAAATTGAGGAAAACAAAGAAAATAAACGAAATTTTTTGAACCAGTCCAACGAGTTGGAAGCCGACGAATTGGTTTATAAATCCCTCTTGGAGCAGGATCAGGAAAGCAGGATCCAGGCCAACGACCAGAATACGGGTATTGTGGTGGTAGATGCCGCTGCACCCCCAGATAAGGCGAGTTCACCCAAAAAGACATTGGCGCTCGTTTTGGGCCTGTTTGCTGGCGTTTTTGTAGGGGTACTGGCTGCTTTTGGCAAAGAGAGAATGGAAGATAGCATATTTGAAGAAGTAGATTTGACCCAACTTACCCAATCAGTCCTTTGGGCCGAAATCCCTTGGTCTCCAGCAAAAGATCAAAGGACGACTTCTTCTGCCAATTCTTTGATTTCCCAAGCTCGTTTTCAAAATTCTCCTTATCTTCAGAGTTTCAAGGTGCTTCGGAGTCATCTTCTTTTGGTTCGGCCGGAAGGGGGCTGCCTTGCCGTTGGAATCCTTTCTCCAAGTCGTGGAGAGGGAAGAACAATGGCCAATGCGAATTTATCTTTGGCTCTTGCGCAGGCCGGGAAAAAAGTCCTTTTGGTTGATGCCGACTTGGAGAACCCTAAAGTGGGATCTCTTTTCGGGGTGGAAGCCTCGGTTACCTCGGGCCTTTCAAGTCTTTTGTCCGGCCAAGCCAGTTTAAAAGAAGTGGTCAAATCCTCTGGTGTTCCGGGTTTTTCTCTTCTGCCGGCCTCTTCCGATTCAACAGACATTTCTGGTTTGCTAAGCCCCAGTGCCCTCAAAAAATGGTTGGATGAAGTGAAATCGAAATTCGATTTTATCCTTTTTGATGGACCCCCGCTTCTTGTCTCCCCTGATTCGGCGGTTTTGGCTGCAGCCTTGGATGGGATCGTCCTTTTGGCTCGTTTCGGTAAAACTCGCCGTCCGGATATATTGAAGTCTATCAAACAGCTACAATCCGCCCATGTTCCGCTTTGGGGAACAATAATAAACGGGGTCATCAAGTAAGTAATTCCTGGTCGGTTGTCAGGAATCCTTTAGTGACAAGGTAGATGAAACGGACAATCTTCTACCTCAAAAACAAACCGGCGAGTTTTCGAACTTAGCGGATTTCTTAAGTTAAGGACGGATTCATTCCAATCATGCCGGCCCCATCCTCTTTTTCCATTAAAGACCGTTTTTTAGAATTGTTCCGGAAACGTACCCATCTTTTCAATAAGGCTGCCATTATGGTCGGAGCCCGGGGATTGGGGATGATCTTCGGCGCTTTGGGCTCGGTTTGGGCCGCCAGGTGTTTGGGTCCCCGTAATTTTGGCATTTCCGGCATGGTTCAAAGCCTCGTCCTTTTAACGGGTGTGCTCGTCACGGTTATCTATCCCCTGGTTCTAATACGGGACTATAAAAACGCCCCGGACGATGAAGCTAGGAACCACCTAGTCCAGATTACCAACGGTTTTCGGTTGGCGGTTTCCCTGGCCTTTTGCGGCCTGGCCGCTTTGTTTCTAGGGCTGCATTTAGAACCATTGGATTTTCATTTCGCCGGATGGTTTTTTCTCCCCATTCTTTTTTTAAACTCGATTCAGCCTACCTGGATTTTCCAGGCCGCTGAGAAACAGCATTTCCAATCTCTTTTAGCGGTCCTCCAGCCGGCCTTAACGGCGGCCTATTATGTTGCTTTTATCAGGCCCGGTATGTCGGCAGGATCGGATCTTTTGGGCATCACGGTGGTTTCCGCACTGTTGACTTTTATTTATTGGAAGGCAGTTTTGAAATTAACGGGCTTCCACGGGCGATTTTTAATTCTCGACGCGTGGAAGGAAGTCTGGACACTCGTTTTAAAATCCCGCTGGTTATTTCTTTCCGCTCTGGCCATCTATGTTTATAACAGCCTGGATCAACCTCTTTTGGGGTGGCTACATTCCCTGGAAGAACAAGGAAGATATCGCACTGCCGTGAGAGTAACGGATGCTGCGCAAAGTTTCCTCGCGATTCTTCCAAGTGTTTTTTTTCCCCGTTTCCTCGAGTGGCGAAAAAAAGGTGAGGAGTTTTTTTGGTCGCGCCAAAAGAAGATGGTTCTTTGGGGGGCCTTATCCGGCGGTGTAGCCGCGCTCACGGCGTTCCTCCTAATCCCACTCTTGTATCCTTTTGTTTTTGGAGCCGCCTATGCGCAGGCAGCCTGGCCCTGCGCCATTTTAATATCGGCAAGAATTATGGACGCCCTAGGCCAAATTTTTTCTCTTGGATTGATGACGGACCACGATTTCGACAAAGTCATCCTGATTTCCACTCTTGGGATTGCTGTATTTTCGATTGGTTCTAACCTCCTTTTCATTCCGCGATTTGGTATGTACTCCGCCGCTACGGTCAACCTGTTAAGTGAGGCCATTATGCTGGCGACCTGCTTCTGGGTCTCCCAACGGCGCATCGATAGAATTAGGGAAAATAAAAATTCTGAGGTTTCTGGACAATGATGCTTCTTTTACCTTGCGTAAATCGGGATTCCTTCCGTCGATCGGCATTCGAAGTCAAAAATGGGAGGCTGTTGGGTGAACTTTGTCCACAAAAATAACGGGAAGATACTTTACCGGTTGATCGAGACTTGCGACTTGATTTCCTTCGATGTGTTTGACACGGCAATATTAAGGAACGTTCTAGTCCCAGGGGATGTTTTCGAACTTGTTGGGAAGAAAATGGGGTTTGATTTCGATTTCAGGGAAATACGTGAAAAAATGGAAAAAGAGGCTTGGAAAAGCCAAAAGAGTTTTGAAAAAACTCCCGAACTGACCCTTCGGGATATTTACGAGAAAATGTCACAATATTCACTTCCCAACATGCCGAAAGATAAAGCTGAAAAAATCGAAGCCGCAGAAATTGAGATGGAAAGGCATGTGTGTCAAAAAAATCCATTTATCCATTCAATTTATGAAAATTGCTTGCGAAAGGGAAAACAGATCGTCTTTACCAGCGATATGTATCTTCCCCGATCGGTTGTTCGGGAGATACTGATTCAAAACGGTTACCGGAAGTTTGACAAACTTTATGTTTCATCCGATGTTCAGATGACTAAACGAACGGGTAGTTTGTATCGTATGATTTGTTCCGATTTTAAAATTCCGCCCGGAAGAGTCCTTCATATAGGTGATAATTACCATTCAGACGTCAAACGGGCTAGAAAAGCCGGGCTGAAAATCTACCACTATCCCAAATGTCTTGATGTTGCCTCAGCGGATCCTGATTTCAAGAGGTTTCTCAGTCACTTTGATCAGTATGACTTGAGGGAACCAATGATTTCGGTTTGGCTGGCGATTATCGTAAACCGATTTTTTGCGGTTCGGCCTGTTGAAAAAAAAGACTTTTTCTATCGGGTTGGTTTTTGTTACTGGGGGCTATTTAATATTGGTTTTGCCCACTGGCTTTACGAGCAAGCGTCCCGCCAAAAAGTGGAAAAGCTTTTTTTCCTTTCGCGGGATGGATTCGTACCCTGGAAAGTTTATGAAATAATTCGCAAAGAAATGGAACTTAAGATTCCCTCTGATTATTTGTTCGCTTCTCGGAAAGCTTTTAATTTCCCAGGGGTCCTCAAAATGGATTCCGTGGCTTTGGACTTTTTTTGTGAGGCAGTTCCCAAACGAAGAGTTGGTTTTTATCTGGAAAGGATTGGTTTGGAACCACGGAAATACGAGAGGGCAATAAGGGACTGTGGTTTCGAGGGACATGGCCAAATTGTCCGAACTTCGGATTTTCCGACACTAGAAAAACTATTTTTAGAAATAAAAGCGGATATCCTTAAAAGCGTTCAGCAAGAAAGAAAAAAGCTTTATCGGTATTTTAAAGCCATGGGGTTGTTCAAGCATAAGTCCATTGCCTTCGTCGATTTTGGTTGGAAGGGTTCCTTGCAGAAATCATATGAGAATTTGGTCGGCCGGGTTTGGAAGCTCCACCAAAAAGTCAACGGTTTTTACATCTGCGTTTGGAGCAAGCTTTTTCCTGGTAAACGGATCAAGGACATGGACGGAATGAAAGGTTACCTCTTACATTTTGGGATTCCACGAAAAGATAAGGACTTTATCCTCAGCCACACGACTCTTTTTGAGGATATGTTTCCAGCTCCTCATGGGTCGGTGGTGGGCTACGAGAAAATCGAAGGAACTGTAAAACCATTGCTTGCGGATTACGAGCCTCGGTCCGGAAAAGAGAAAGAAAGTCTAATTGCGGGGGTTACCGATTTCGCCCTTGCCTATCGTTCGTTTCTTACTTTGTTACCTGTCCAAAAAGACTTAGCGCTAAAACCGTTTTATAAGATCGTTCGGAAACCCACGCTGGAAGAGGCGAGGAAAATTGGGAAACATGAATATGGGACATCCTTTGGCGCTTATCAAAACAGCAAAACGGTTTCCAACTTTCCTTCTGTTTACGAGGCCCTCATCCGGCCCCATATTTTGTTAAAGAATTTCATGAATTCTTATTGGAAAGAGGGTTATTTGACCCAATTTCGCCTATCATTTTTCCTCGTTTTTTTTGAGAAAATGAACGGTGGACAGATCCATTCTTTTTTTCGAAAAATTAAGATCGTCATGAACGAAGGCTTGCGGGGGCGTATCAACCTTCGAGAGATTAAGAAGCGCATGAATTGGATGGGAAAATCCTAAATCGTTTTGGCGGTTTCCAAAATTACACCTGCCGATTTTGGCTGACACGGATAGGGTTATTGGCCAGTTTCCATAGATGCACTACCTATCGGGGTAAGTCAAAGTGGGTTATGTGTATTTTGTTTTTTATATTAGACTTTTAAGGAGCTTCGATGTCCGTCATGTTCAAATGGGCCGGACATTTTTTTTCGAAAAAAAATGTGAAAATATTTCCCGGTCGGCCGAAACTCCTCAAAAAAGCTGCGGTTATGGTAGGCGCTAGAATAGTGGGGTTGGGCTTCGGTGCGATAGGCGCAGTATGGGCCGCTCGTTGTTTAGGACCGAAAAATCTAGGCATCTCAGGAATGGTTCAGAATGTTGTTCAACAGGCGGTTCTCATGATTGGAGTCCTTTCCCCCACGGTTCTGATTAGGGAATATAAAAGCCTTGAAAATGATGAGGAAAGGAGCGACCTTTTGAAGTTGACCAATGGGTTCCGTCTTCTTTTGGCATTGGGCTTCTGCATACTGGCCGTTCCTTTCTTGACTTTCCGTTGGTTGCCAGACCTTTATTTGCGTGTTGGATGGATGTTCATACCTATCCTTTTGGTTATTTCCATTCAACCGATTTGGATTTTTCAAGCCGCTGAGAAACAGCAGTTCCAATCGATGATCGCCGTATTTCAACCAGCCTTGACTGCTTTGATATATCTGTTTTTTTTTAGACCCGGGATGTCGGCAGGCGCGGATTTAATCGCCATTACAACGGTCGCCACGGTTCTTCTGGTTGTTTATTGGACCACCATATATAAGCTGACACCTTTAAATGGAAATTTTTTTTCTTTCCAGGGATTGGAAAAGATATGGAGCTTGACGCGGAAATCTAGGTGGTTGTACGTGATGGCCCTAGCCATGTATATCTATACCCTTTTGGAGCAGCCCTTGTTGGGGTGGCTTTACTCCGTGGAGGAATTGGGAAAGTATAGAACCGCTGTTAAGGTCACCGACGCGTTGAACGGAACATTTGCCATCATTCCGATGATTCTTTTTCCACGGTTCATCGAATGGCGTAAACGGGGAGAAGCGGTACTTTGGAACAGGCAAATGAAGCTCACGGTCCTATTTGCGGCTGGCGGGGCCGCGGCGGCGACCGCAGGGTTTATCCTTATTCCGCGGTTTTATCCATTGGTCTTCGGAGTTCCTTTTGCCCAAGCCGGAATACCTTGCGCGATCCTAGTCCTTTCCAAAATCGTGACTATTGTCAGCGGCATTTATGGGTGGGGCCTGCTAACTGACCATCGTTACGACAAGAAAGTTTCAATTGCCATGATTCTTACCGCGGTTTTTTCTTTGGGTGCGAACTTTTTCTTTATTCCTCGTTTCGGCATGTATGGGGCTTCTTTAATCAATTTAGCTAGTGAAGTGATTATTTTGATGGCGATGGTTAGGTTGACGGTTCGGCGTCATCGAGCGCTTCTGATTTCTTAGCGGGCATTATGGTTGGGTTAGATCGGATCGACGATTCTTTAAAGCATGGGATAGAATGGCCAAGCCGCATTTGCGCCTTAAGGATTATCGATAAATGAAAAAGAAAATATTCCCCTCGAAAAAGACGCCTTTCTTTTCAATCGTTGTTCCTCTCTTCAATAAAAAAAAATACATCCGAAGATCCGTGAAATCTGTGTTGAAACAAATTTTTCGAGATTTCGAGCTGATTGTCGTCGACGACGGTTCCAAAGATGGAAGCCCGGGTATTGTCCGATCCTTTAAGGATAAAAGGATTCGCTTGATTGTCCAAAAAAACAATGGAGTGTCGGCTGCCCGCAATAGGGGAGTGGCGACCGCAAGGGGACGGTATATCACTTTCCTGGATGCCGACGACGATTTGGATTCGAGTTACCTGGAAACGCTTCGAAAATTGATCGATGATTTTCCAGGAGCCGGGATTTATGGTACCAATTATTGGATCGATAATGGAAAGGAAAAACTGGAAAACCCAGTGCGGCTTCCTGCCGGATGGCGTGGAAGAATGAGGGATTATTATGACTTGGCGTATTACAGCCGTCCGCCATTCTCGACCAACACTGTCTGCCTACCGGCTTCTCTAGCAAAAGTAGTACCGTTCCCCTTGGCTATCAAGGCGGGCGAGGATCTTTTAGTCTGGTTCAAAATTTCCCTAAGGCACGATACGGTCTATCAAAATAAACCACTTGCCACCTATTACTTGGAAGCCGACGAAAACACCCATAAGACTTATTTTGGACCCCAATATCACCTTGATTGGCTTGAATTGGGCGCACAGTTGAAGAAGGGAAAAGTCCTCTCAAAGAACGGTGAAAAATACTTGGTCTGGGCCACCCTTATCCAAGTGAGAAAAATGATCGCCAATGGTTATCGTCGGGAAGCTTGGTCCAAATGGTGGTGTTGTCCAAAAATTTATTTTCCCCTTTATCAGATGGCCCTCTTTTTGATGTTTTTCTTACCTTCAAAACACTGGAAAAATTTTCATCCCGCCAAACCGGTTTCCGCGATACTGAAAAACCGGAAAATGAACTTATGACTTCAATTGAATCTCGAAAAGCAAAAAAACTTCTGAAGATTGAAAAAACTCCATTTTTTTCCGTAATCCTTCCTCTGGGGAGGCGAAAAGCTTTTGTGCAAAAATCCTTGGACTCAATACTGGCCCAAGATTTTGAAGATTTTGAGGTCTCTTCCGTCAGCGATAATTCCCACCTGCATGGACTCCGCCAAACTCGCTTCATGAGAGATAAACGCGTTCACCTTGTTCAGGCCAAAGAAACCGGTCTTTCGGCTGCCCGAAATATGGGTGTGAAGGCGTCAAGGGGCCGTTACGTCGTTTTTCTGGACCTCGGAGACACGTGGGAGCCCAAATATCTTTCAACTTTAAAAAAATTAATCGAAGATTTTCCAGGCGCCGGCCTTTATGGAACCAATTATTGGATTGAAGATGGAAAAGAAAAAAGAGAAAACCCTCTCCGAATGCCTTCGGGATGGCGGGGACGCCGGAAGGATTTTTACAGCTTGATGTATTATGGGCATCCGCCTTTTTGTGTCAGTTCTGTGGCTCTACCAGCGGATTTGGCCCGGCAGAATCCTTTTCCCGAGGGCATCCTTGCGGGGGAGGATCTCCTTGTCTGGTTCAAAATTTCCTTGAAACACGAGATGGTTTATTTCAAAAAACCACTTTCAACCTATGGTAAGTCAGCGGATATAAACCATCAGGGAGTTTATTTCGGACCGCTAAAACACATGGATTGGTTGGCTTTGGGCAGGCGGTTGAAACGGGAAGGACTACTTTCGAAGGAGGCGGAAAAATTCACACTCTGGGTCACCTTGATTCAAGTAAGGAAAATGATCGCCAATGGAAGGGGAGAACAGGCCTTGGAGATTTGGGCTCGTTGCCCTAAAACCCCCTTTTTGCCCTATCAGGCCTATTTATGGTGTCTCGTTTTTCTTTCTCCGAAGATTTGGAAATTGTTTCAACCAGGTGTTAAAATCGCGCGCTGGATATTGACCGGGAGATTTTATTCTCGGCGGATCCATTAAACCCCTTTCAGGAAAAACCCATGTCCTTGCGACGAATCGGATCAATCCTCATCGTTCTGATAGGTTTTAATGTGTTTCTGGACACTTTTTTTTCTTTTGAGAGAGGAAACTTTACCATACGTCTTGTTCCCTATGCTTTTAAGAGCCTACAGTTGTTTCTCATGCTGGTTATTATATTTTATTTCCTGAGCCAGAGGATCATCCCGATAAAAATCCCGCCTGTTTTTTGGCTTTTTTTCTTTTTTGTCGGCGACATGGTGGCTTCAGTTTTTTACGCCCAGGACCAGGTCAATCCTACGGATCTTGCCCGGATGATTTTTTGGGTTCTGGCCGCTTTCGCGATTTGTCTTTTGCGGCAGGCCGATTGCTTGGAGGAAAAAGTTATGTTTGGGATGGTGGTCTTCAACTTGGGCTGGGTTTGTTTCAGGATTTTGGCCTTTAAAGTCCTCAATATTTGGATCGGAGCGCAGGTCAGTTACGATGAAACCGTTGGATTTGACAATGATGGGGTGGTCAATAACTTGGGCTATAGTCTTGTTTGGCTGGTTCCTCTGTTCTTGCTTTTTAAGTCGAAAATTCGTTTTCCCCTGCTATTCATCGTCCTTTTTTCCATGGTCGCCTCTTTCAAGCGCGGGGCTCTGTTGGGATTAATTCTGGGTTCCGTGGTTTATTATTTCCTCGACAGGAGGGTACGAGGCCGCCAAAACAGAAGCTTGGTAAAAGACATGGCCATGGTTCTGGCTGTTCTTGCCCTGGCGGGGGTCGGCTTCCTTCTTTTCAAGGACCACATTCTCGCCCGGATGGAGGATATTAGCGGGGATAAATCCTTTGGCTCTGGCCGGGAGATCTTCTATCAAATTGTCCTCAACCATTGGGAGAGATTTGTCGGAATGAAAAAAGTAATCGGGGCCGGCTTTTTCCAAGTCATGCCCATGTTGGGGCTTTATTACGAAAACGCCATTCCAGCGCATAGCGATTGGCTTGAAACACTTTACGATCAAGGATTTATTGGAGTGGCCATGCTGGCCGCCATTCACAGCGCCATAGTTATCCGGATTCTGGAAACAATAAAAAAAGGACGTGAGTGGGGTCCTCACCTTGCTTATTCCTACGTCATTTTTTTTCTTTCGAGCGTCTATTCGATAACGCTTTATTCCTTTGACACAACTTGGTTCGGAGTTTCCTTGGGCTACTACCTGGGAACGGATATCTTATTTAAAAGAAGGGCTGGGGAGGAACCTGTTCCAGCAAAGGCGGCGGAAAAGCCGGGTTTTTCAGCGGCGGTGGCATACCATTGACAAGCCTCCCGATCCGGCAGACGATTCCCCGGCATATTCTTGTTTTCGAGGCTTACACCGACGCCAATATCGGCTCCGGGGCCTTAGTGGAGAATACGGTCAACATCTTAAAAGGGAAGTACCCGAATTCCGAAATCAAAATCATGGCCCATTATCCGGCGGCGTTTAATTATGAAAACATTGAATCCATTCCGGATGTATTTGAATACCCCTTCTTAAAACCCCGTTGGATACAGGTCATTTGGCTTTTTAAAACCATGCTTTGGTTGCTTCTGGCTTATCTTCAAGCCTTGATTTTTAAATCTAAATCCTTTCTCTTGTTCAGAGAAAAGGCCCGGCCATTCCAATGGGCGGATCTGGCGGTGAGCGTTGGGGCGGAGAGACTTAACGACAAATTCGTCAAAGGACTTTTTTTTTCCGCCTTAAGCCTCGGGCTCCTGAAAGTCTTGGGAAAGAAGGTCGTTTTTTTTCCGTCCACTATCGGCCCATTCCTCTACAAGCCGACGCGCTGGCTTTCCGGGGCCGTGCTGAAACGGTTGGACCTGGTCTATACTCGGGACCGTCAGTCCACCCAAACCTGCCTGGACAAGCTTAAACTGGACCCTTCCCGGGTCGTAGAAACGGCTGACGTGGCCGTTCTTCAATCGCAGGTTGACGCGGATATATCATGGGAACTTTTGCAGTCTTTTCAGGAAAAACAATTGTCGTCAGGAACCCCGTTGGTTGGAATCAGCGCCATGGAATGGACTTACCGTTCCAACAAAGTGGAAACTCAATACAGTAATTATGAATCCTATATTCGGGAAATGGCACAATTGGCCGACACCCTGGTGGAGAAATACGGCGTCAAAATTGTATTGTTTTCCACTAATTACCCCATCCATGGCTGTCGGGAGGATGATGTCGCCGTCTCCCGCAAGATCCGTGACAAAATGGCCCGCCCGGATTCGGCCATCGTGATCGACCGTTTGACCACCCCGTCCCAATTCAAAGGCATGTTGGCCTGCTCCCAGGTGAATATTGTCACTCGGATGCACGCTTGTATTCTTTCCACTGGGGCTGGAATTCCGACTCTTTCCGTCAACTATCTTTTCAAGTTGAAAGAATATATGGAGTCCCTTGGTCTTGGTGAATTTTCCATCGACATCGAAGAATTTAATGCAGAGGATATGTTGGTGGCTTTCGACAAGATGTGGAAATCCAGAGAGGATTGGAGCCGGAAAATCCGTGCTGTCATTGAAAATAAAAAAAAATCCCTGACAAAAGACATGGAACGGATGGACGATTTCATCCGATAAAGGCTTAGAACTCATTTCTGGTGTTGCTGATCTGTAACTTTTGATAATTAAAATTTCTCTTGAATCAATTTGATTACCCCTTTCTTTCCGGTTAAAACATAACGGATTTGCTTTAACACTGAAAAACGACGAATCTTTGAAAAGACGGAAAAATGAAAATCGCGCATATTGTTTTAAAAACCATTCCGTTTGGCGGGGGTATCGAAAAATATATTGATGAAATAGGGCCTCGCCTGGTGGCGAAGGGCCACGAGATAGTTGTTTACACGATGCGACATTATGGGAATCCTCCCGTTTCTTATAAAGGGATGAAAATAAAAACCGTTCGTGCTTTGGCTTCTAAAACAGCCGAGAAAGTGACTTCTTCTTTTTTGGCCACACTTGATGTCTGCCTCAATGAAAAGCCCGATTTGGTTCATTTTCATTCCTTCACCCAGCAAACGACATTCCTGCCAAGGTGGGTTGGTATTCCGGTATTGGTTCAGGGGCATGGGTTGGAATGGAAAAGGTCACGTTGGAACTTGGCAGGAAAATGGTTTTTAAAATTTAGTGAATGGAGCATGGTCCATTCGGCGGACCGCTTGACCGTTGTTTCGAAGGTGCAACAAAAATACCTAAAGGAAAGATACGGGCGTGAGAGCGTGTATATCCCCACGGGGATTAATCCACCAAATCGTTTGGAACCCAAAGAAATAACCTCTCTGTGGGGGCTTAAAGGCAGGGATTATTTCCTAACGGCGGCAAGACTGGTGCCGGAGAAGGGCATTCATACCTTGATAGAAGCCTTTAATGGACTCGAAACAAGTTTTAAGTTAGTCATCGCGGGAGACGCCGGTCATGAAAAGGAATATCTCGAAAAGCTGAAGACCTTGGCCCACTGTAACCCCAGTATTATTTTTACCGGATACGTAACCGGCAAACCTTACGTCGAATTGATGTCCAACGCCTACGCCTTTGTCCTGGCTTCCGACCTAGAGGGACTTCCTACCGTCCTGTTGGAGGCCCTGAGTTACGGGAATTGTTGCCTGGCCAGTGATATTCCGGAAAATCGGGAAGCACTAGGAGCAAAGGGAATAACTTTCCAAAGTGGTTCAGTTGAGGATTTGCGTAATACCTTGAATGATTTGGCTAAGGATACGCAAAAAGCTCAGAGCTTGCGTTCAACCGCTGCCGATGGATTGTTAGAAGGGTTTCATTGGGACAAAATCGCAGATCAATTCAACGATCTTTACGCCCAAATGGCCAAAGATTCAGGACGTTAGGCTATGCGAATCCTCTATGTGAATAAATACAATTACTTGAAGGGAGGGGCCGAGCGCGTTCTTATTACCGAAATGGATATGATGAAATCCCACGGTCATGATATTGCGGTTTTCGCTTCCCGTCATCCAAA
Source organism: uncultured Pseudomonadota bacterium (assembly GCA_963836235.1). Classification (GTDB taxonomy): domain Bacteria; phylum Oederibacteriota; class Muellerivitia; order Muellerivitales; family Muellerivitaceae; genus CAWJKT01. Next base: position 655,263 of record CAWIIP010000004.1, read on the forward strand.
CAACATGCCGAGTGAATTCTCCGGTGAGTTCGTGGAAGAGGAAAATTACTTCAACGCGGGCCTTGTCCATAAGATCAAGGCTGCTTTTAAAATTGTTTATTCTTTCGAAGCACTTGAGAAATTTGGGCGTGTAATCGACGTATTTAAGCCCGACATCATTCACGCCCACAACATCTACGCGCAGTTAAGCACGGGGATTTTAGACGCGGCTAAAAAGAGGGATGTGCCGACGGTACTAACCGCTCATGATTATAAGCTGGTTTGTCCCTCCTATATGATGCTGGACCATGGAAAGATATGCGAGAAATGCATGGGTGGCAATTACTATCACTGCTTTACCACTGGATGCCACAAGGAAGACCGCGCGGCTTCTGCGGTTTATATGGCGGAAACTTATTTTAACGCCTGGTTCAAGAAATATGACTCGGTGAGGAAATTTATCTGTCCTAGCCACTTCATGATGTCCAAGATTGCCAATCGGTTCCCTGAAAAACGAATAGTTGTACTTAACAATCCGGTCGATGTTTCCGCCTACATCCCTTCTTCTAGTGATGAAGGCTACTATCTTTATACCGGGCGTCTGTCGAAGGAAAAAGGAGTCTTTACACTAATTAGGGCTTTTAAGGAAATGGGCCTGCCTTTGAAAATAGCCGGGACTGGCCCATTGGAAGGGGAATGCCATAAGCTGTCGGAGGGCGTCTCCGGTATCCAAATGATGGGCTATAAGACTGGAAAGGAATTGGAAGAACTCTATCGAAGTGCTCATGCCTGTGTGGTGCCCTCCGAATGGTATGAAAACGCCCCAATGTCGGTTATCGAGCCTTTGGCTTATGGAAAACCGGTGATCGGCGCACGCATTGGAGGAATTCCTGAACTGATCCAGGAAGAGAAAAGCGGCCTGCTTTTTAAGCCTTTTGAGCCGGAGGATTTGAAAGAAAAAGTTTTGAAATTGGAACGGTTATCTCGTGAAGACTATGGTGATATGTGCGGGCAGGCGCGAGAATCGGCCAAAACTCAGTTTTCTTTAGAACGACACTACGATGATTTGTTAAAGATTTACAGGCAAGTTCTCCAAACTGATTAAAAGTACAAAACTCTATTTCAACGTCAAAATTTCTTCTGGCAAACTTGAGTAAGTGATTCACTCGTTTTTGGAGATGATTTTTTCAGAGAAGTCTAGATAGAAGAAGTGGCTAACTTCGTTGTTTTAATTCCAATTCTTCATGATCATCGCTTGCTGGTTTCTTTATTGAAAAAAGAAACCAGCAAGCGATGATCATGACAAAGAAAATGATATCCGATTGTTTAAGCTGCATGTAAGACTGTCGCAAGATTGATGATTGATCCCAATTGACCAGCCTGAATTTTAAGGTAACGGCGACAAACGTCCAGCCAAAGGAGGATGGCACTACTGGCAGGTGTATCTTGGTGAAGAATCGCGAAAAGATTTTGCTGAACCGGTTGAGGAGGGGTATGATCAAAAAGTAAACCAGAAGGACCTTCGGGAACAAAAATTCCGTGTTTAAAAAATGATGTTTCTTGAATATTCCCAGATTGTGGATATTAGTCTCGGCTTGTAGATTAACATTGACCATTTTGGCCGAAGATGAAAAGTAAAAAAGCCTCTGTCCCCAGCTGATTGTTTCTCCGCAAACAAAGAAAGTGCCCATTGCCATGAGGAGGAAAAAAATATTCCTTTTCATCCCTAATAAACTGGGGCCATTTTCGCTTTTTTCCTGGACATATTTGGCGAAAAATAAAATCGAGGCTACAAAACTGCAGAGAGTTTGCTGGGACTCGAACAAATTACCTCTGCCGGCATAATAAACAATCACGTGATAGGGTAAAAATAAAACAATAGATGTAACACCACAAAAGACAACAATGATCAATAAAAACAGCAGCGAATTAGATGTTTTCTGCTTGTTCATTTCAACCATTTATCCAGGCCTTAAATTTTTTATTTTAAAAAACGGCAAAATAAGCATGAGCGAAAGAATTATTGTGCGCCCGCAGTTTGAAGCAATTTGACGATTTCACTCCTTTGGCCTGATATGGCATAGGATAATGCCGAGTTTCCTGCTTTTTGCCGGGCGTTGACGTTCACACCCTTTTTGATCAAATAGTTTATAAAATTAATATCTCCGGAATCCACGGCGCGCATCAGGACTGAAATACCCGCGTGGTAATCTTGAGCATTTACATCCGCACCTTTTTCAATCAAGAGCTTTGCTAGTTCAAAATTTTTGTTGAATACCGCGAATAGAAGGGGTGTCCATCCATCTGGTTGCCTTGTATTGATGTTCGCTCCTTTAAGGATAAGATCGCTGACCTTGCCGTTGTCGTTGCCAATAACTGCGTCAAGAAGGTCTTCGTTGTAATTGGCAAAACAAATAGACGAACTTGAAATTAGGCATAAAATTATGGGAATACTTATCCATGTGATTTTTTTCATTGCTGCCTCTTGGTTAGTTTTTCTTAACTGTTTTGTAATATTAATGTAATTTGAAATTTACAATAAAATCGGTTAGGAAGTCCAATTAAAATAAGCTTATTTTGATGATTCGAGGAGGTCCAACTGCAGGACAGCCAAGTTGTCCTAATCTTTCGAACTTAGCCTCTTCTATGTTATAGATACTCAAATATTAGGCCTTGTCGATTTTTGCTTACCAATCCGGGGTTTTTCCTTTTTCGTTTGATTCTTGTGTATCCGTTTTTGATTAATGGATAAGCACTTCAATAAATTATGATTTTGGCAATAAAATTTATAATTAAGACATTCTGGTCTCTGGAATTTAGAAATAAAACTTCGAAATTAAAAAATCATTCATATTATATTAGGGAAACAAACCATGACTTTTCGTGACTACCAAAAACCATTGTTGTTTAAAAAAACTCTATCTAGTTTCCTTGTTTTTGCCTTGGCTTTCCTCGTTCCTTTTCAAGCGCTGCGGGCTGGAACTTCCTTTTGGCAAGCCCTTCCCCTCGTCACTGAATCGAGCCTAAAGGCTGGAAACGGTGGTGGGGAAGGCTGCCAGGTAATTCAGAATTTCGCCATTGACGCTACCGGGGACTTTCTCATGATGGCCACGAACGTAGGGGGGCTTTATCGCAGTTTGGATGGTGGGGCTCGTTGGGAGCCCGCAAACGTCGGTTATGGTCCCCGGGGTGCCGCGGCATTGGCAATCGATCCAAACAATTCGCGGCGAGTGATTGCGGTTGGAGGAAATTCGGGTCGGTCTTCTGTTAATGGGCTCTGGCTTTCGACCAATCAGTCTTCCTCCTGGCACCCAGTCCTGCGGCAAAACACCAGAGCGGTTGAAACCTACCATGATTCGGTGGCCTTCGACGCCTCCAGTAAAAAAGGATCAGGAAAGGCCGCCTTTAGCACCCGGGCCTATTGGGTTGCCTATTCGGACGCCGGAGGTGGATTGTGGAAATCCATCGATGGCGGCAACAACTGGTTCGAGATCCAGGATTCCTTTGCGGATGGCATTGTCAAGGTCAACCCGGTGAGCGGCACGGTTTACTTTGCCGGCGCCAAGGGGTTCTACCGCAGCACCACGGGGGGGACCCGCTTCACCCAAATCGTCGAGGGGCCGGTTTCGGGTCTTGATGTGATCGCCACCCGGCCGAACAACGTCTATATCCTGAAAAATGACGGGGTATATGTCTCTTCCGATTCCGGAAAAACATTTGTTCCCGTGGGAAGCGAAGGCTTGCCCACCACCGACTCGCCCGGCTTGAAGAACCTGAAGGTGAGCTCGGTGGATCCAAGCCAGATGCTCCTCAATGATGACCAAGGTTCTTACTACCAACAGGGCCATTTCTATTCAACCGACGGGGGAAAAAGCTGGGATTCCTGTAAGCTTGATGCTTCCCTCAGTTTTATTCCCGCCAACGACCGTCCCTGGCTTTTCGTCTGGAGCCCGGTAAAGGCCAGATGCGCATGGGCCTGCGGAGGAGGGTTCGTCAGCCAAAGTTCGGATGGCGGGAAACATTTTGCCTGGTCCAACAACGGTTTCAACGGATTTACCTGCGCAGGGCTCTTCAATTTCAACCCACAGCACCCCGATTTACTCCTGGTGACCAGCCAAGACACCAACTCGGCTTTTACGCTGGATATCACCGGAATGCGGGTCCCTTGGCAATACCTGGAAGTCTCCAGGAAAGGTTGGGGCGGATTCAACTATGGAGGCTATGCCCTGAGCCCGGAGGTGATGTTCGCCGGTAACGCCGGCGATTGGGGGGGGGCGGCTACTCTCATGGTTTCCACCAATGGCGGCGATCGATGGAAAAGCACGGGGTACATTGGGAACAACACCCAAACGGCTTGTGGAGATCCTGGGAATTCTACAGTGGCTTTTTGGGACAACTATCGAACGGACGACGGAGGCGACAGTTGGCAGGTCTTGTCTGGTTGTGACGGGATTTTTACCTATAACCCCTCCGGCGGCCAGGAGCTTTATGGGGCGAAGGGACAATCGGTGGTGGTCTCTACTGATCACGGAGTTTCCTGGAATTTTTTAATCCAGGTCCCTGGAGTGGTATTGGATTTGGCTTTCGACGGAAAACGCCGCAGACTCTATATCGCCACGGGGTCGATGTACCGATACGATATTCCAACCCGGGTTCTTACCAACATCTCCGGCCATTTAGGACTGGATAACGGTGGAAACCAGAAGGTTGTCTCGGTGGCCGTGGACCCCCAAGTGACCGACGTCGTTTACGCGGCCTGGCATGGGGATAGTTATATCAGCAACCAAAGCGTGCGCAGGTCCCTCGATGGGGGGAAGACTTGGCGATCCTTGACGCTTCAACCGGGGGATTCGGGGCCGGATGGGGGACTGGAATCCCAATGCGTAAGGGTCCATCCGGTCACCCGATATCTTTATTCGGCGGGGAGTTGTTTCGGGATATGGAGATATCCGCCGCCGTTAAGACGTCCGTAAAGGGCCAATGATTTTGAAATGTTCAAAGCAAGTAAACAGTTTCCTAAAGGCAATTCGCCTATTCTTCGAATTAAATAGGAATATTTTGGAAAGGTTCCGGCTTTTTTCCGGCAGCAATTTTGACGATGCTTTTCTTTTGCCGTTTTTTCGGGTAACTTTATGTCACGTTACTTTCTATTTAAAACTTATTCATGGCTTAAGTCGGAAATTGGATTGTGACGCTTTCTCCTTCGTGCTTTTCCAGGGGGATTTAACTTTGTTTGCTTCGAAGTCGGGAATGAAATTCCTTGATAGAGTCCCTTTTAAATAAATTGCCTGAAAGGCATTAATGCCACGCATTCGAATCCATCAAGGGACTTTTTTATCCGCACTTTTCTCCCGAAAACGATTCCGTTTGGATTGGGTGGCCTGGCCGCTTTTGGCCTGCGGCGTTCTTCTTTTCACTGAACCCGTCCAATCAGCCGTATCTTTATGGCAGTCTCTGCCGTTGATCACGCAGTCGAGCCTGAGCGCGGGGAATAGTGGTGGGGAAGGCTGCCAGGTGATCCAAAATTTCGCGATCGACACCACGGGCCAATTCCTCATGATGGGAACCGATGTGGGTGGGATATTTCGAAGTATTGATGGGGGGGTCAGCTGGCAGCCCGCCGATACGGGATTTACCCCCCGGGGAGCCTGCGCTTTTGCCATTGATCCCAACAATTCCAACCGGGTGCTGGCGGTGGGGGACAACTCCGCCGCCCAGCCCTGGAACGGCCTCTGGCTCTCTACCGACCAGGCTTCTTCCTGGACACCGGTTCAGGAAGAAAACTTCCAGGGTTCGGGAACCTATCATGATTCAGCCGCTTTTGACGCCTCCAGCGTGACGGTGTCGGGTGGAGTGACCTTCAGCGCCGTGGCCTATTGGGTGAATTACTCGGACGGGGGTGGTGGACTGTGGAAATCCACTAACGGCGGCAATAGCTGGAGCAAGATCCAAACCGCCTATTCGGATGGTATCGTCAAAGTCAACCCTTCCAGCGGGGCAGTGTACGTGGCCACGGCCAACGGCTTCTATGTCGGCACCCCCGGGGGATCGAGCTTTACTCAAGTCGTTACCGGTCCGGTGCTGGGATTGGATGTCATCGCCACCCAGCCGAATAACGTCTACATCAACGAAGCTAACGGTGTCTATGTTTCCACGAATTCAGGGCAAAGCTTCACCGAAATGGGCAACACCGGACTGCCTACCAGCGCTTCTCCGGGATTACGTAACCTCAAGGTTAGCCCGGTAAATCCGAACAATATGCTCATCGACGAGGATATGGGGACCTATACCTCCCAAAATTATTACTATTCCTCCAATGGTGGTAACAACTGGTCGGCTTGCGCGCTTAACTCTGCCCAAAGCTTTGTCCCACTCAATACCCGGGAATGGCTCTTTGTTTGGAGCCCTACCAACGCCAACCAGGCCTGGACTTGTGGAGGGGATTTCATCAGCCAAACAACCAATGGAGGAGCTAATTTCGCCTGGTCCAGCAATGGGTACAACGACTTTACCTGCACGGGTATTTTTAACTTCAATACCCAAAATCCCAACCTGCTTTTGGTCACCAGCCAGGACTACAACTCGGCCTTTACCGGGGCGGTTACCAACAGCGCAGTCACATGGGAATATTTGAATGTTTCCGGGCTAGGATGGGGAGGATTCAATTACGGGGGTTACGCATTGAGTTCCACGGTGATGGTGGCCGGTAACTCGGTGGCTTGGGGGGCGCCCGCTACCCTGATGGTTTCCACCAATGGGGGGAGTAGCTTCACCAGCACAGGATTGGTGGGCAACAATACCCAGACGGCTTGTGGGGACCCGGTTAGTGCCACGGTGGCTTTTTGGGACAATTACCGCACTATCGATGGAGGAAGCACCTGGCAGGCGATGACCAATTGCGGGGGTGTTTTTACCTATGATTCGAACCCCGCAGGGGCTCATGAGCTATATGGGGCTAATGGTTCCATGGTGGTGAAATCCATAGATCATGGGGCTACCTGGACCAACGTGGTGACGGTATCGGGAACGGTAGCGGACTTGGCCTATGATTGGAGCGACAACCGGCTCTATATCGTTTCAGGAAGCTCGTTGTTGGAATACAACGGGACATCTACGACGAACCTCTCGGGAGTGCTGGCGGCTGACAACGAGGGGAACCAGAGTGTAGTCTCGGTGGCGGTGGACCCGGTAAATCCCACCATTGTTTATGCGGCCTGGAACGGTGGAAGTTATATGTCAAACCAGGCTATTCGCTATTCGGTGAACGCGGGAGCGACCTGGAGCACGCTGACCAAACAGCCGGGCGACACGGGGATGGATGGAGGCAGAGAGTCGGCCTGTGTGAGGGTCAACCCGTTGACCCGCTACCTTTATTCCACCGGGAGCTGTTTTGGGGTCTGGAAATACCCGCCCCCGGTTTCCGGGTCGCCGACTCCCAGCGCTACACCAACACCCACCAACTTAGGTGGTTTTACCTCTACACTCACACCGACGAAAACATCAACCATTACCTCTACTCCGACCCAAACCTTTACAGCTACTTCAACCATTACACCAACGCCTACCAATTTATACGGTTATACTTCCACGCCGACACCCAATCCGGTGCTTGTTTCCGTGGGCCCCGTGGGTGTCCCCATCGTTTTTCCCAACCCGATAACGAGTTCGGGCCAACCGACCCAAGCTCAAATTTATTTTAAAAACAGCGCTCATTACGGCCGCCTAGAAATATTTACCGTAAACTTTCGAAAGGTGGAAGAAGTTTATATTGGGGATGTCAACCCGGGAACCATAACAGTGTCTTTATCCCTGGCCGATAGCGGAGGGATATCTTTAGGGAATGGCCTGTATTATCTTGTCGCCAGGGATTCCGCGGGGCAGGCGATAGGGAAGATGTTGATTCTGCGCTGATAGCCTAGTTCGGACAATAGTTTTTGAAATAAATTGAAGGGACCCCTTCAATTTAAGGAAGAACACGAAAGAAGCGAGAATTGACGACGTTGTATAAATCCCCAATGGTAGGACTTTTCAAGATGTCTTCGCCTTCAATGGAGACGCCATACTCCTGATCGACCATGGTGATGATGGATAAAGCCGTCAGCGAATCCCAACCACCGATTTCATCAAGACTGGTTTGCAAGGTCGCGTTTTTAACGTTGGTTCCGTCGAATTGAGCCAGGATGTTTTTAATGAAAAGTTCGGTATCCACTTTCTCACCTCAAAAAGAGCCGGTTAATTTGGAATCTTTGCCAAAATTCTAAAGATGGACTCCACGCCTGCGGTTTTCCCCGGCGGGTAAAAATTAATATAACCTAATAAACACCAAAGATCGCCATGTATGGGAAAAACCCTATCAAGAATTAGCAAGACTTGATCTTTATAATGACTTTGGTAAAAAATGTAAACCAAAGAGTTATCCGCTTGTCCAAAAGGTCATTGGCAATAATGGGCTTGATCAAAGCCCCCTGTGTGGAATGGTTGACCTGGAAATATTTCAGCCGCCACCGAACGCTTTTATTTTGGAAAATAAGTTCACAGTGGGCGGGGGTTAAAAAATCTTGTGTCATATGACTTTTAAAGGACCAAAAAAAACGGGGGCAGGCCATGCGCGATGACAGAGAAAATCACGGGGAAATAAGTGAAAAAAATAAAGAACTTTGGGAAAACTACAATAAGACGGATGAGGATATCCCGCACGAAACATTACATGGGATGTTTTCCAGGCAGGCAAAAAGGACTCCCGATAAAGTTGCCGTGATAAATGAAGGAGAAACTATAACCTTCATCGAATTAGACAAAAGATCCAACCAGGTTGCGAGGTATTTGAAGAATCGTGGAATTGGCAGGCATGGTTATGTGGGAATTCTGGTTGGGAGGCGCATCGGGACCATTGTAAACATTATGGGCGCTTTGAAAGCGGGATCGGCCTATGTGCCGATCGAGCCCGATTATCCAATCGACCGGAGAGATTTCATATTGAGCGATAGTGGATGCCATTGTTTGCTAGAACCTGAGTTTTACGAAGCGAACCATTTGAAAGAATATGAATATTCGGAGATTACCCAAAACGAATATCCTGAGGATGTGGCCTACGTCATTTATACATCCGGAAGCACCGGTAGGCCTAAAGGGGTCGTAATTAAACACGACGCGGTGTGCAATACGATCATCGATCTCAATCAAAAATACAAAGTGGGCGAAAAAGACCGGATGATTGGGCTGTCTTCCATGTGTTTCGATTTATCGGTTTACGATATATTCGGGTCATTGGCGAGCGGAGCCACCTTGGTTCAAATCCCCAATCTCCTGGATATCACTCGCGTTCAAAAAGTTGTCGAAAATGGGGAAATAACGGTATGGAACTCGGTCCCGGCCATCATGGAGCTGTTGATTGAGACCAATGGGAAAAAGACGAGAGACATCAATTATTGGGAAGCGCCTCCTGATAGCGGTAGGGTGATTAAATATAAAATGAACGAAAATATGAGACTGGTTATGATGAGCGGCGACTGGATTCCATTGAGCCTGCCAGACAAAGTCAAAGCTGAGTTTCCAATCGCGGAAGTCATCAGTTTAGGTGGGGCGACCGAAGCATCCATCTGGTCCATCTATTTTCCGATTGCGGAAGTTCGGAAAGAATGGAAAAGCATCCCTTATGGAATTCCTTTGGCGAACCAAAAATTTTATGTTCTGAACGAAGCGATGGAGTTGAGCCCTTCAGGCGAGATGGGAGAATTGTATATCGGGGGAGTTGGAGTAGCGGAAGGCTATCTTAATTCCGAAGAAAAGACCAGGAACGCTTTTATGGTTCATAAGGAATATGGTAAGTTATATCGGACGGGAGATTACGGAGTTTTGCGCTCTGAAGGATATATTGAGTTTCTAGGACGAAAAGACAGCCAAGTCAAAATCAGGGGCCACCGGATAGAGCTTGGGGAAATCGAGAACGTTCTTAATCAGAAAGAGGGCGTCAAAAACTCAATTGTTGCTGACCGGGTGGACCCCACGGGCCGTAAATACCTGGTAGCTTATGTTGTGCAAGAGGGGAAATTAGACAAGGAAGAATTCAGCGGCTATCTGAGCAAATCATTACCCGAATATATGGTTCCGACATTTTATGTGAAAGTGGATCAAATTCCGCTTTCGTCGAATGGAAAAGTGGACAGAAAAGCTTTGCCGGATATAGAGGTTTCGCCGGAGTAAGCCGAAGGAACGGCTTTGCTTTTCGCGTTCCCGAAATTCAGGCATTGAATATAAAATGATCATCGAGTCTGACGCCTGTCAAAGCGGTGCTGGGTTGGGCGAAGAGGGTCATTGGGAATAGGTTTAATAAAGGAATGGTCTTAGTAAGTGCCTCATCGTCAAGGGAATGAAATGGAAAAAAACGGAAAATATTTCTGGTCGCCCTCGGTTCGATGGAAAAAAACCGATAACGAAATTCGAATAGAGATCTTTTCTTATTCGGGATTTGTGAGTGATTTATTCCCCGACTTTTATTTTTTAACCCAAAACGGAATAATGATTGAGGAATTAATCAGCAAGTATTCTTACGTCGGTAAAAATAAATTTACCCTTTTTTTAAAGGATTTGATAAAGAAGAAAATCCTCGTAAAAGGTGTTTTGACACCCCAAGAAATATTTTATCCTCAAAGTTACCTTTTTAATAAAGATGGCGCGAAAAAGGGTCGTCCCGAGCCGTATAATTCGGTTGAAAAACAGCCCGGCGGGGAACGCGGTTTTGAAAACGAAAAAAAAATTATTCTGAAACACAATCATGAATTCCCGGACATTATCAGCCAACGCAGAACTTGTAGAACTTTTGATCAAAATCGTGTTGTGGACGAAAATGCTTTTTCGAATCTTCTAGCCGTTTTTAGCCAAGTCAAAAATGGCGAAAATATCCGGTATTATTACGCGAGTTCCGGTAGTTCTTATCCTATTGATGTGTATGTTTACGTCAAAAAGGACCGGGTCGAGAATGTTGCCGGAGGTTTGTATGATTATAAACCTGCCGATAACAGCCTGAATTTAGTGAATGACACGTTTGAGATTCCCAAAAACGCGCATTATTTCACCAATCAAAATATTTATCTTGGATCAGCCTTCTCGATTTTCTTTATTTTCAACGCCGAAGCGACCATGCCGAAATATGGCGGAATCGGATATTTTTACGGATTGATAGAAACCGGAATCATGGTGAGCACGATGACATGTATTGCCGAAGCGAACGGGATTGGAATATGTTCTATTGGCGACATGAATTTCAAAAAGATAGAAAAATATTTCAATTTGAATGAAAAGCAGGTTCATATCCATACGGTTGAAGCGGGTTTGAAGGAAAAAGAGAATAAATAAGACGGTTGGAGGCGCCTTCCCGCTATAGGGAATTTCACGCTGCAATGAATGGACATCCAACTGGTTCAAAAGCCAAACGCTTATTTGCCGCGAGGTTAATCGAACTGGTTTAGTTTTTTCATCTTAAAGGAGTTCGTGCCAACGCGGGTTTCGCCAATTTTGCGCCAACCTAAATGAGGGTTCTTGTCTTCTGCGCGAAGCGGTTTTTCTCGTGCACAGAAAGGGTAAAATGTTCCAAAGGTTTGTTCTTTTTTTAAAGTATGTTTTAAATATTCCCCTGCGCCCCCAATCCCGCGCGAGGAAGATATGTCTTCTTCTGCGCGCGATACCGAAGACCCTTTACTTTAATTTCAAATATTTCGATTTCAAGAACGCCATCCGGTTTCCGGTTTGGATTTCCCACCGGGTCCACCTAATGCACATGGGAGGAACCGTGGTCATTGATGCGCCGGTCCAATTCGGAATGGTCCGGATCGGGTTCGCCGAGAACAATTTGTCCAATGTCGAATTTGACAGGAATGTCTGGGATGTTTGGGGAAAGGTCGTTTTCAAGGGCCGGCTGGTCATGGGCCTTGGCAACAAGATAACGGTCCCGCTCCAGGAAGCCATCCTTACTTTCGGTTCAAATAATCTGATCAACGTTAACAACCAGTTTTGTTGTGCCAAATCCATCACTTTCGGCGACTATTTGCGCGTAGGATGGGAAAATATATTTATGGACACGGCTTACCACAACATCAAATCCAAAGGAAAAATATTGAATCCCCCCCGGCCCATCCTCGTTGGAAATCATGTTTGGATCACGACCCGTTGCGGAATTTTCCAGGGAACCGAATTAGCGGATGAGTCTATCGTCGCCTATGGCAGCCTCTTATCCTGGAAATATACTAAACCCAAATCCATAATTTCTGGCTATCCCGGCCGGGTTGTTCTCGAAGGGGTAGAACATGATGAGCTTCCGATGGAGTATTTCCAAACCCATCTTGTTGAATGACCCGATCATTTGTCGCGGTGGAGATGAGTGGCGATTGAAAAGAGGGCTAAGCCACGAACCATATTTGAGTATAAAAAATGAAAATGGCTATTTCATAAATAAATTATGATTCAATTTGGGAAAGCTGAAACAAGTATAACAAAAGAGTTAGAAACCAGAATAACAACGATGAATTTGCCCCTCCTAAGCGAAAATTAAACTATTGAGCTGAAACGACAGAAACAAAAATCATTTTTAGTTTTTCGGTTTCCTTGTCCTAATTTTATTACTGTGATAACCTATCGGTTCTCGATTAACCTAAAAGTAACTATGGTTAAACAGTAAAGGAACCCTGACTTTTAAGTCGTTTATGAAACAAAATCAGATTTTTTTTAGGACTTTTTGCACCAAAGACATTCGCTCCTTTTCAGTGGCAGTTGCCCTGTTGTGCTTGTTTTTTTTTAGCCCCTATAAATCCTTAGCTCAAGATTCACCAACTGATACTCCAACGGATACGGCTACCGACACAGCGACACCTACTCCCATCTTCACTGACACTCCAACTGACAGCCCAACTTTCACTACCACGCTCACTACTACAAACACTCCCATCTTCACCGACACTCCAACCGACAGCCCAACTTTTACTACTACGTTCACTACTACAAACACTCCCATTTTCACCGACACGCCAACCGAGAGCCCAACTTTCACTACCACGTCTACTGCTACTAACACTCCAATCTTCACCGATACTGCTTCTTCTACCCCGAGCCAGACATCGACTAATACCTTTGTCAACACAGCGACCTTAACACCCAGCTCAACCGCTATCAATACTCCGACTAATACTCCGGTTAATACCGGTACTCCGACGCAAACACCTACGAGGACCAGAACGTCGACCCCTTCCGCTACCTCGACGAAATCACCAACTAGTACTCGCACCGGCACTCCGACCCACACCGGTACCCCGACTCAAACGGGGACACCCACGGGAACCTTCACCAAAACGCCCACGAGTACTATTACCCTTACAGAAACTCAGACCCCAACATCCACAGTTACTAATTCACCGTCGAATACCCCGGCAAATACGGCTACTACGACAGCCACACCCACGAATAGCGGAACTCCTACTCCAAGTTCCACCCCCACGAATAGCGCGACCGCTTCCGATACTTCCACTACGACGGATACACCGACTGATAGCGGAACGCCAACCCCGAGTGGAACTCCTACTAATAGCGCGACAGCTTCCCCTACGTTTACGCCGACTTTTTCGGCTACAACGACACCAACCTCAACGGTCAGCGATACTCCGACCAATACGACAACAAACACAACTACTAACACACCTACGGCTACTCAGACACCCATTTCGGGCGGGAATCTTTCTATTATTAATAACCTGACACAACCGGTTACCTTGACGAACTTTGGTATAAACAATTTAACTGTTATTTTCCCAACTTGCGCGTTCACTGCTGGACAATTGCCAGTGACGATCACGGTTAGTCAATTTAACGTTAGCGCGGCACCGGCAACTCAAAACGTGAATCTTGCTCAATTTCTTCCGTCGTCGGTTTTTCTCATAAACACGGGCGGTGCTGAACCAAGTTGTTACGTCTCCCTTACTTTTCCTTATAACCCTTCTGAATTAGGGAGTTCACCTACTTCAAATTTGGAGGTCGTTTATTTTAATGGATCGGCATGGATTAGTGTTCCCGGCCCTGTTATAAATACCGTTAACGATACGGCGATGGTAAGCGTTAATGCTTCTCTTTCCACTTGGTGGGCAGTGGCCGTATCTGTTGTGGCTACCAATACGCCTACGGCTACAGCTACAAGCACCATTACGGACACATTTACACCAACCAGTTCTCCAACAAATACAACTACTTTCACGCCCACAAGTACTTTCTCGAATACACCTACGGCTACAGTTACCAGCACGGTTACCGATACTCCGACAGCTAGCGATTCACCAACCCCAACAGACACTTTCATGTATTCTCCTACTAATACTGCCACAAGCACTGTTACCGATACTCCGACTTCTACCAATACATCTACTAGTTCTGCGACACTCACCAGTACTCCCACTAGTACCGTAACGCTTTCAGCGACACCGACTATATCCTCTACCAGCACGGCCACTTTAACTCGTACAACCACTGAAACGGTTACGCCGACTCCCATCCTTACGCCCAATATCGTTTATCTTAGTTCCAACACAGTTAATTCTATTAGCGGTCCTCCTCTCAACATCCAATTTAGTACAACTAACGGCGTCCCAACCGGGATCACCATCCACGGTTCTTCCGGTCGCATTATTCGTCACTTGCCCATTCTCACAGGTACCTCCAACGTTAATTGGGATGGCAAGGATGATAGTGGCTCGCCTGTGTCTACCGGTATTTACCTAATTGCAGTTCATGAAGCGAACGGTAAGCCTGTCTTCCGGAAAGTGGCGGCATTGAAAGAATGAAGATTCGTTTTTGTTTTTTCCTTTCCTTTTTTGGCTTCCTGGCCCCCATTTGGGGTCAATCGTCTTTGACCTCGGGAGCGGATTTCCTGCTCATGACTACCGGCGCAAGGCCGGATGCCATGGGACAGGCTTTTAGCGCCGTTGCGGATGACATCAACACGCTCTCATTCAATCCGGCGGGGTTGGCCAACATCCGTTTGCCGGAAATCGGCTATGGACATGAGTCGTTTTTAGCCGATATTGGCTACGATTTTCTGGGGGCCGCTATTCCGACCGGAAATTTGGGTGTTTTAGGACTAGGATATTTGGCGATGGGGACGGCACCGTTCAACAGCACCAGCAATCCCGAGGCTCCATCGGTTTCGGTGCAGGATACGGCCTTGATTGGGGCATGGGGAAAATCTTTTTCAGACCTCCATTTGGGCGCGGCGGTTAAATATATCAATGAGAAGGTAGCCACCCTTCAAGGAACTGGTTTTGCTTTTGACTTCGGCGCCCGTTACCGACTCCTTCCTCAGTTTACCCTGGCGGGAAGTGTCTTAAACATCGGTCCTGGGATTAAGTTTGCCAGTGTTGAACCACTGCCCTTAGTAGTGAACGGCGGCCTGGCTTGGACCGCCCTGCAAAATTCCACCCACAGCCTTACCCTGGCAACGGACACTTCCCACGTAGCCACGGAAGGTATCCAACGGTATAGTTTTGGAGCCGAGTATTGGTACAAAAATATGTTTGCCATTCGGGCCGGTTACCTGACTAATTCCCAGGTTGAAGGCTTTTCCGCGGGAGCTGGCGTAAGGTTCTCATTCTTCCAGCTTGATTACGCTTTTGAACCCTACAACAATCTTGGGTCGGTTCAACGCCTCTCTGGCCTCTTCCAATGGGATGGGCCCTGGGTTTCAGGAGGGGAGCCGAACGCCCCCAAATATGTGACCGTCCACCAAACTTACGAGGCATTGGAAATCCGTTGGGATAAGGCCCAGGGGCCGGTCCAATCTTATGAGGTTCTGATCCAGCCGCTGGATGGAGGGGATTTGATTGTTTCGCCCTCAGTCTCAAATCCCGCTTTTGATTTCAAGGACTACTCCCCGAATATTCTTTACCGTATCTCCGTGCGGTCCATAGGAATTGGAGGTGGCCGCAGCTTTCCTTCCCGAGAAGTATTGATTCGGACTGGAAGTAAAGAGGCCGTCCTTAAGACCCAGTATCAGGCTGAAGTTGGAAACAAGGTTAAGGAATCAGCGGCCAAAGGGCTTTATGGAAATGTCGATTCAATCGGGTTAAGGCTTACTTGGGATTCCTCGAAAGAGGGAGGGGTCATCGGCTATAACATTTATCGTCAGTCGCCCTCGGGCCAAGTGGAAAAGGTGAGTTTGGCCCCAAAACAAGGAAATAAAGTTTGGCTAACGGGAACCGCTGAATTCGCGGGTTGGGAATGGATCGTTACCGCCGTTCACAAGAGTGGAAACGAGAAAACGCTTGGAACTTTTCTTTGGTACCCCACTCCGGATGAAATCGAAAAACTTTCGGTAACTTCTTCTCGTCATTTGAGGGCTAGCCCCCAACCCGATCGGCAGGTTTTCCTGGTTTGGGACGGTGATCCGGATGCCGCCCAATATACCCTTCTTTACAGTTTGGCGGCGGATGGGGTTTATGAAGTTTATAAGGAAATGGAAAAAACAGAAACGAATGCCCTCTTAGATATACCGGGCAATAAAGACGTCTATTACTTTATTGTGGTTCCGAAGAAGTCCAATGGTGATTGGTCTGGTTCAACTCAGGAAGCCAAAGTGACATTATACAAGGACGCCCCTGCGGAATAATTTTGACAGGGGAGAAGCGTAAGTCCCCCAAAGTATGTTTTTATTTTCGACTCTCTCTAAGCACTGCATGGTACCTAAAGGCTAAAAGGCCATTCTCTTTCTAATGATTATGAGGATATGATTTTCGATGAGTACACTTCTTCAATCTAATTTCTCCAAGTTAGATGGGGTTTCTGTTTTTATGTTTCACCGCGTGGTGGAATGTATTCCCCAAGGCCCTCTTTATGACATTCATTACACCCGTGAGAATCTGGAAAAGTTGCTGAAGTTCCTGCGAAAAAAAGGTTTTGAAACCGTTACTTTTGAAGATCTTTTGAATCGTGATGTTCCTCGAAAACCAGTGATTCTTACTTTTGACGATGGATATGAGGATAACTATATTTACCTTTTTCCTCTTCTTAAAAAATATGAAATGAAAGCGGTGATCTATCTTTTAGGGGATCGGACCATACTTTCCAATGCTTGGGACGTTCCTCAGGGCGCGGCCGAAGCCCCCTTGATGAAGAAGGAACAAATCCTGGAAATGGCTGAAAGTGGACTGGTCGAGTTTGGGGGGCATTCCATGACTCACGCCAAGTTGACTGATTTAACTCCGGGGGAAATCGAGCTACAGGTATATGAATGCAAGAGTTCTTTGGAAAGACTTCTGGGAAAACCGGTCCTTTCTTTCGCCTATCCGTACGGATTTTTCAATCGTGCCGTAAAAAAAATAGTTGAACGGGCCGGATATCTTTTCGGCGTGGTGGTGGAGTGGGGTCCGAATCATTTCTGCGATGACTTAATGGAAATTCGAAGGGTTTGTCTTTCGCCGGACGCCGGAAAATTTGAATTTTATTGGAAAACAAGTTTCTTGTACCCGGCTTTTCGCCGTTACCAAAAAAGACTGAAATCATTGATGAGGAAGGCTCAAAGTCGATCCCTGGGAGTACCTTCTTAATTTAATACGGGTGAAGTTGAGAACTTGTTGTGGCCCGTTTTTTCGTTGTTTAATGTCATTAAAAAGTAAGGATTTAAAGTGGATTGGATTAAAATGCCAACTTCCGAAATGGCTCCTTTTTAAAAAGAAGATGTTGCCTGTAAATGTTTTTGGGAATAATCCCTGCAAGAAACGAGTTGAAAGGAACATCTATTCCACGTTCATCTAAGCCCACTGATCGCTGCCTTTCGATGCGGCAGCGAATTCTCGCTTTTTTAGCCGTCATGGGTCCGGGACTTATCGTTATGCAGGCTGACACGGAAGCAGGAAGTATTACCACGGCGGCGGTAGCGGGGGCCCAATATGGCTATTTATTGGTGGGCATGCTTCTCGCTCTAGCCCTTCCGCTTTACGTGGTGCAGGAAATGACAGCGCGACTGGGTTCCATCACCGGGAAAGGCCACGCCTATTTAATCCGTAAAAAATATGGAATGGGTTGGGCATGGGTATCCCTTTCCGTCTTGTTTATCTGTAATATCGCGGCTTTAGTCACCGAGTTTGCGGGAATTACGAGTGCCGCCCGGATTGTCCATGTTCCATCGGTGGTCTCGGTTGGCGTTTCGGCGACCCTTCTGATTTTTGTGGTGATGAGCGGTTCCTATAGGAAGGCTGAATATATCGCGCTGGGCTTCTGCCTGGCCGACCTTCTTTTCATCCCGGCGGCCTTTTTAGCCCATCCGGACTGGGGAGAGGTCACCCGCGAGGTTTTTTCCGTACCCACGCAAGCTCTTACTCGGGATTTTGTGCTAGTGATTATTGGACTAATTGGGGCGGTCATTATGCCCTGGATGATTTATTACCAACAAAGCGCGGTGGTAGATAAGAAGCTCACGGAGAAAGATCTTCCTTTAGAGAGGTGGGACACGGGTATTGGGGCGGTGGTAACAGAATTGGTTATGGCCTTTATTGTTATTTCCACCGGAGCCACCCTTTACACCCACCATATTTCCATCGACGATGCGGCCCAAGCCGCCAACGCCCTTATCCCTCTGGCGGGAAAATATGCTGGAGTACTTTTTTCAGTGGGGTTGATCAGCGCGGCTTTCTTGGGGGCTTTCGTGGTGGCGGTTTCCACCGCGTGGGCATTTGGCGAAACCTTTGAATGGCCCCATAGCCTCAATAACCGGCCTCCTCAGGCCAAACGGTTTTATACTCTTTATGCGGTTGGAGTGATTCTAGCGGCGGCCATTGTATTAATTCCGAATATACCCCTGGTGACCATTACGGTCTTGGTCGAAGCGGGGAACGCCTTGTTGTTACCAATTGTTCTGGTTTTTCTTCTGCTTTTAACCAATGACCGTGAATTGTTGGGTGAACATATCAATAATTGGAGATCCAACCTACTTGCCATTGCCACCGGTGTCGCGATTATTTTCTTAGGATTGTTGACGGTGGTCATGACGATTTTCCCGAATTGGAAACCTTGATCCAGCCCAAAGGCTGACTACTCTTTAGCGCTAGCAACCTGGAGGGCTCGAGGCTTAAAAGAGTTCGCGGAGATTGCCGGGTAATGAGCCAATGGATCCAGCCAATCGGACAACCGGTTCCCATAAATGTGGTTAGCGGCTATTCCGGATTCCACGAATTTTTCAGCGCAAATCCCATAATCGTTATCGAAAATCAAATTATTTGAAATAAGAGTACCAACTGTTTCGCTGAGAAATGTCAGTCCGATCGTATTGCCGGAAATGCGGTTTCCGATGATCTTGGGCCGTGAACCGGGGCCCACTACCACCGCGTTGCGGGACCCGGAAATGGAACATTGTTCGATGGATGGAGAAGAGTTGTTACAAACGACACGGCCCCCCGTAATAACGCAGTGCTTGAGGAACGACCGGTTCGGATTGGAATGAAGGAAGTATAACTGGCCCCATTTTTCTCCCTTGATGAGGGAGGTAAAACGGACCGGCTGAGTTTCGGAACCGATTGCTTCCAAACCGCCTTCAATCACAAAACCAGAGTTAATCCCCTCGTTTTTTTGCATAACAATGAAAAAAACTCTCGTTCCCGGACGCAGGGTCAGGGTGGCGCCTTTTTCTATGACAATCTTACCTTGAACAATATAGGGACTGTGGCTTGCTTCCCAAACCGTGTCAGAAACGATCCGTCCTTGTACCATCGTTGGACCCGCTTCTACTGCCATCGGGGTTACGAGGACCATGATTCCAAAAATGGCTTTAATGTAATCCTTCATTTTCATCTCATCCTCCCAGTTAATCGGTATCGAATATTAGTAATGCAACGGTTGTGCCAATCTTGTCAGTCGAAATTGACAGTAAAGGGAGGAAGCCTAAAACCGGCGCGACATTTAAACGGGTAATCTTTACCCGAAAAAGTAAGTATTACTCAAATGTGGTCGGATGTGAGATTTGCCGGTTCAATATCTTTCCAAAATCATATTCATTTGACGAGCTGGCTTTCCTGATTTCAAATTTTCCTGGTTTTGCTACCATGAACTCAAGTGCTGCGCTTTGGAAAATAATTCTGGGCATAAATTTTATGATCAACCTGATACTTTTGATGGACAGGTAGCCGCGATGGAATTATTGCGTATCTTCCTGGTGAAAGAATAGAGCCCTAATGACTGAAAAACCCGTTCGATTGTTAATTGTGGAAGACAACAACGACGATTTTTTTACCCTTCGAAAGATGCTTTCTGAGATCAAGAGGCAGCATTTTGAGTTGGAGAGGGTTTTCACGTGCCAAGAAGCTCTTGAAAAACTGGATCAAAATAACCACGACGTTTGCCTGTTGAATTACCGATTAGAGGGCCGCAATGGTTTGGACTTTTTGCAGGAAGTGGCCCAGAAGGGCTACGACATTTCCGTTATATTTCTGGCGTTGGAAGAGGGTCATGACGTGGATATGGAAGCCATGCGATTGGGCGCCTCGGATTTCCTTTACAAAAATAAAATCGACAGCGACATGTTGGACCGCTCGATTCGTTACGCGCGGGAACGTAGGAAGGCCGAAGAAAATCGGCTCCGCTTGGCGACCATCGTGGAATCTTCCAATGACGCCATATACTCAGTCACTTTGGAAGGCGTTATCTTAAGTTGGAACCCGGGCGCGGAAAAGATTTACGGTTTTAAGCCAGAAGAAATCGGGGGGAGGGATATATCCCTCATCATTCCAACTTCCCACCAGAAAGAATTCAAACGGTTGTTGGCAGTGGTCAAGGAAGGAATTGCTGTTTCCAATTTTATTGGCGTCCATAAGACTAAAAAGGGCAGGGAAGCCATTTTTTCTATCACGCTATCTCCCATTAAGAATCATTTGGGTCAAGTGTCCAGCGCGTCCGTGATCGCCCGAGATGTTACCGAAAGCCAAAAGGCTAAAGCCATTAAAGACATGCTGGAGTCGGAGCGGGACCAGCTTTTGGACCGGCTTCAATTGCAGATGGACCGGATGCCCATCGCCTGTATTCTGGGTGACCAGTATTTTCATTATAACTACTGGAATCCGGCCGCTGAGAGGATGTTTGGCTATACCTTCAAGGAAGTGGAAGGCCGTAATGGAATGATTTCATCTCCTGGGGGCTGGTCGGAGGTGGAAAAGCAACTTCAAACCATGGCCAAGGAAAAAACACCTATTCATGGAAAGGTTCTCGAAAATATCCGAAAGGACGGACAAAACCTAACATGCGAATGGTACATCACGCCTCTTTATGATTTGGACGGTGTTTTCATAGGTTTGATGTCTATGGCCATTGATGTGACTGAAAGGCGGAAGTCCGAGGCGGCTTTACACGAAAGCGAGAGCCGTTTCCGACGAATTTTCGAGGATAGTCCCTTAGGCATGGGTCTGGTTGAGATGGATTCCAAATTTATCGTTGTTAACCCCCGTTTTTGTGAAATCACCGGTTATAGCGCCTCGGAATTAGAGGGGAAATCCTTTGTCGACATCACCTATCCTGAGGATACGAATTTGGATTTGGAAAATTTGCGAAGCATGGTCGCCGGAGAAATTCCCCGCTATGAGATTGATAAACGTTACGTCCGCAAGGACGGCCAAGTCGTTTCTTGCCATTTGATAGCCACATTGATCAAGGATGAAATGGGAAAACCGTTGTATGCCTTGGGCATGGTGGAGGATATAACGGCAAAGAAAAAGGCGGAAGGCGTTCAGTCCCAATTGGCGGCTATTTTGCAGCAAACCCCAGATGCGGTTATTGGAACTGACCTGGACGGGCGAGTTTTTAGCTGGAATCGGGGAGCGGAAGCCATGTTTGGCTACAGTCTGATGGAAATCTTGGGGCAATCGAAGGAACTCCTAGCGCCTGAAGATCGCAGGAATGAAACGACGGAAATGGGTCAGATCGCCTTGGCTGGAGAAAGTATCTCGAATTTCGAGACGGTTCGTGTGAAAAAAAATGGGGACTTCATTGACGTCTCTATTACTTTATCGTCCGTTAAGGATTCGAGCGGGAAAATCGTGGGTGTTTCATCCATTATGCGGGACATCACGGAGCGAAAAAGGGCTGAAGAATCCCTGCGCAAGCACGAGGAACAGCTTCGCCGAATTGAAAAAATTAACGCCATTGGTCGTTTGGCCGGAGGCGTGGCCCACGATTTTAATAATCTACTTTCCGTTATTGGGGGCAACGCCGAGTTTCTCCTATCCACCCTTCCCGATAAGTCCGAGAACCGGGAGGAAGTGCTGGAAATCCAAAAGGCCGTTCGCCGAGGAGCCGAACTTACCAAGCAAATGTTGGTGTTCGGCCAAAAGCAGGTTGTTCAGCCACAGCCGGTGAACCTGAACGAGATTTCTGCCGAGATGACCAAGATGCTGAAACGCCTGATCGATGCTACGATTGACTTGGTGATTACCCAAGACAAGGAATTGAAGCAGATCCTGGCCGATCCCGGTCAAATGCAGCAGATTATCCTGAATCTGGTCCTTAACTCCAGAGATGCCATGTCGGAGAGAGGCAAGTTGATAATCGAAACCAAACATATAGGAGAAGACCAAGTCGAGCAGGAGGGCAAGCCCACATTACCCAGGGGTTCTTACGCCCGCATTTCAGTGACGGACACGGGTACGGGCATGAGCCCGGAAATCCAGAAGCACATTTTCGAGCCATTCTTTACCACGAAGGTGGGCAAGGGGACGGGCCTTGGGCTAGCCACGGTTTACAGTATCGTCAATAAATGGAGTGGGCATATTTTCGTCAATAGCACACCCGGAATGGGAACGACCTTTACTCTATATTTCCCGGCCATGCTTTCAGTGGAAGGTTTTGAGGTGAAGACCAAACAGATTTCCCTCATTCCCCATGGTTCGGAAACAGTACTTTTGGCCGAGGATGAGGAACCGGTCCGGAAAGTTTTGGTCAGAGTTCTTGAGAAGTACGGTTATCGGGTTTTGGAGTCGAAAAACGGGGTGGAAGCTGTTCAAAAGGCATGGGATTACCCCGAACCGATCCATCTTTTATTAACCGATACCATCATGCCAAAGTTGAACGGCAAGGAATTGGCCGATGAGCTGAAAAGGTTCCGTCCAAAGATGAAGGTTATTTTTCTCTCGGGCTATCCTCGGGAAGTCTTATCGCAACAAGGCATCTTGCACGGGGGAATCCATCTCATTCGAAAACCTTTTGAGTTGGAAGACTTGGCGTTGGAAATTCGGAAAGTCCTTGACGAAAAGTGAAGTGGTACGCCCGCCAATGATTGATTCAGCCTATTTTGTGTTTTTTTAGCTTATTGAAGAGGGTCTTGCGGGTAATTCCTAAAAGTTTTGCGGCGTGGGATTTGTTGCCTTTCGTTTCAATCAAGGCCCGTCGAATATTTTCCAATTCAGCGTCCTCTTTGCGTTGAGCGGATTTTTTGGCGGGCGCCATAGCCTTGGCTTCTTTGATTTCCTTTGGTAAGTCTTTCGGGGAAAAGCTGTTTCCTTTGGCCGTCACGACCATGCGTTCAATAACATGTTTCAACTCCCGAACATTGCCTGGCCAAGAGTAATTTTTAAACAAAGTAAGTATCTCGTCTGAAAAAAGCGCCATTTTTTTGTTAAAAGCTCGACAGGATTCCTGCAGGAAAAAATTCGCTAGCTGGACGATGTCGTCGGGACGATGGCGCAACGCGGGGATAGTTAAGGGGACCACATTCAAACGGTAAAAGAGATCGGAACGGAAGCGGCCTTCTTTTACTTCTGTTTCGAGATCCCGGTGGGTGGCGGTTACCACCCTTACATCGAGAGGAATTTCCCGATTTCCTCCAAGCCGCCGGACCGTTTTTTGTTCCAGAACCTTTAGAAGTTTCATTTGCACCGCGGCGGTCAGTTCCCCGATTTCGTCGAGGAAGATGGTTCCGCCTTGGGATTCCTCGAAGAGTCCCAGCTTTTGCCGTTTGGCATCAGTGAAGGCGCCTGGTTCGTAACCGAATAACTCGGATTCAAGGAGCGATTCGGGAAGGGAGCCGCAGTGGATTTCCACGAAAGGTTTGGAAGCGCGGGGTGAAAGGACATGGATGAGCTTAGCCACGTGCTCCTTGCCGGTGCCTGTTTCACCCAAAATCATGACCGTTACTTTTTCTTGTTGGGCCACTTGTTCGACTTGCTCATAAAGCTTTTGCATTTCAGGATCGGTCAGAAATAAGTAATCTTTGCGATAATGGTCCCGTTGGGCTTGTTTCAAGGCCGCGACTTCTTGCTTCAAACCCCGTTTTTCACCGATTTTTTTCAAGACGATTTTCAGCTTTTCCAGGTCTATGGGCTTTTCTAAGTAATCTTCGGCACCTAGGCGCATGGCTTGAACCGCCGAATCCACCGAGCCTTCTCCGGTAATAACCACAACAGACAGGGAAGGGGATTCCTGATTGATTTTGGGAAGAAGCTCCATTCCGTCCATATCCGGAAGGTGTAGGTCTAACAACAGAAGGTCTGGCGTTAGAACCCTGTTTTTTTCCAGCCCTTCGGCGGCGGTGTGGGCGGAAAAGACCTCGTGTTGGTTTTGCTCCAAGAGTCTGGTAAATATCTTTACGAGAGCCGGTTCGTCATCAATAATTAGAATTCTCATATTTCCGTTCGGCTGGTTTAATGAAAAAAAGACGATCCTATTTTATCAAAGACCTTGTTTAATTTGAGGGTAAATTCCTGACTTTTGGAAAGTTAGGTTGGAAAATAGGCGCTTTTTTGGACGGTTTTTGGAGTTGATCCATTGTATAAACGTCAGCGATTGGGAAATGAATCATTTACATTCGGAAAAAATTGACTTTTATCAATTTGCCAACCCGTTATTTCAAAATTAATTAATTCATCGGGTTTGTCTGAGACGACGAATTATCCTGATGCCTTTGGGATTTAACTTGAAATTATTTGCGGTCATCTTGAGAAGACGTTTGTCTTATTCGATGTCGTTTAAATTGAGACTTTTGACCCTTTATTTGGAAATAAGTAACGCAAACCTTGCCCACGGAACCTTGTTTTCACATTTTTTAGATTAAATTTTATATTGCGGATCTTTCCTTTACGTGGGGTTTTGATCCATACTTGCACGGTTTTAATGAACTTTTTGCGAGGACAAAAATGCCCGAAATCGTCTCCATCCAAAACGTCATCAAGGAATACCATCTGGACAAGGTGGTGGTTCCGGCTTTAAGGGGAGTCAGCCTGTCGGTGGCGGCCGGTGACTTCCTTTCCATCGTGGGCCCCTCCGGGTCCGGCAAAACCACCCTGCTCAACCTCATCGGCTGCGTGGATGTGGCCACATCGGGCACGGTCCTCATCGACGGGCATGACACCAAGAGCCTCAATGACCGGCAACTCACCGACCTGCGCCTGAATACCCTGGGATTCATCTTCCAGAGCTTCAACCTGGTACCGGTGCTCTCTGTGTTCCAAAACGTGGAGTTTCCCCTGCTTCTTCAGCGTAAATATTCGAAGGAAGAACGAGCCCAGCGGGTGGATGAGCTTTTGGCCAAGGTAGGCCTCGATAAGCACACCCAGCATAGACCTAGCGAACTTTCGGGCGGCCAGCGTCAAAGGGTGGCCATCGCCCGGGCACTGGTGACCCGGCCCAAGATCGTCCTGGCCGACGAGCCCACCGCCAACCTGGATTCGGTGACGGGGGAAAACATAATCGACCTCATGAAAGAAATGAACCGGGTGGAAAAAACTACCTTCATCTTCTCCACGCATGACGCCAAGGTCATGAGCCATGCAAACTCGGTCATCCGGCTGGCGGACGGCAAGATATCCGATGGCAAGGCGGCCATGGCGGGGAGCCACTAATGAGTTGGCTCCTACTTCTTCTCCAAACTTCGTTCCGGAACATTTTTTCTAGCTTCCTGAACATCATCATCGGCCTCATCATTTTGGCGGGCACCTTCTTTTTTGTGGTGGGCGGATCGCTGGTGGACAGCATGGACAAAGCCATGAGCCGGAGCATCATCGGCTCGGTGGCGGGCCATGCCCAGGTTTACCAGGCTTCCTCCGCTGATTCCCCAGCCCTTTTTGAGAGCTGGCAGATCCCCGACCTGGACCCTATTCCCGACTTTTCCAAGATCAAAGGCCCCTTGATGTCCGATCCCAACGTCCAAGCCGTTGTGCCCGAGGGCATCAACACCGCCATCGTGGTTTACGGCAATACCATCGATCAAATCCTGGAAAAACTACGTAAGGCTGTTTCGCCGGGCACCAAACAGCCCAAAGAGGTTGTGGAAAGTTTGAAAGCCCACGTACGGCATATGGTTTCGGTCATCCAGACCGACATGGGCAAGGTCAGCCAAATCGCCTCTACCGGCGCTTTCGACCCGGACGCCAGCCAAAACCTGGTCAAGGCCTCCTCCGACGCCTTTTGGAACAGCTTCGACAAGGACCCTTTCAACCACCTGGAGTTTTTGGAAAACAAGATCGCCTACCTTATCCCGGATTCGGATCAGATTTTCCTTTCCTATGTGGGCACGGACCTGGACGCCTTCGCCAAGTCATTCGACCGCATGCAGATCGTCGATGGGCAGAGGGTGCCGCCGGGTCATCGGGGAATGCTTCTTTCCAAGTACGTGTATGAGGAAATGTTTAAGCTCAAGTCAGCCCACCGGCTGGACCAAATCCATGAGGCCCTGACCGAAAAGAACAAGAAAATCGCAAAGGACCCTGATTTGCAGGACCTGGTAAAGCAAAATAAGCTCCAGACCCGCGAGATCGTGCTCCAACTCGACCCGCTTTCCAGCCAGAAGGCGGTAGCCATCTTGCAGTCTACGCTAGGTACGAAAGAAACCGACTTGCCCAAGCTTCTTTCCCAATTTTTCGATACCGACGACTCCGATTTTGAGGCTCGTTATAAGGTTTTCTATGACCAACTGGCGCCGCTGGTGGAGCTTTACCGTTTAAAACCCGGAGAGATGCTTACCATCAAGGCCTATACCAAGTCCGGCTCGGTGGATGCTGTCAACGTGAAGGTCTATGGCACCTTCCAGTTCAAGGGGTTGGAAAAGTCAGGCCTTGCGGGGGGCCTGAGCCTGATGGATCTGATGAGCTTCCGGGACCTTTATGGCTATGTGACGCCCGACAAGATGGCCGAAACCCAATCGTTGGAAAAGGCCGCGGGGGTCAAGTTCGTGTCCCGCGACCAAGCCGAGGCCGACCTTTTCGGGAGCGCCTCTTCCGACGTGGAGCAGGGCCAGCAGAAGGTTATTAACGACAAGGCGGAGATGGGCGGCGGGGCCAAGGTGCAGCGGGTGGACCTGACCCAGCAGGTTTACAGCCAGGATGAGATGGAGAAGGGCGTGGCCATGGGGGCCGCTATCCTCCTCAAGGACCCGTCCCAACTGAAGGAAACCATGAAACGGCTCCAGGCCATCTGCGACCAAAACAAGCTGGGCCTCAAGGTCATCGATTGGCAGAAGGCGGCGGGCAACCTGGGCCAATTCGTCTTCGTGGCCAAGTTCATCCTCTACTTCGCCACCTTCATCATCTTCGTGGTGGCGCTGGTCATCATCAACAACGCGGTGGTCATGGCCACCCTGCAGAGGGTCCGGGAAATCGGCACCATGCGGGCCATCGGGGCGCCCAAGGGATTCGTACTGGGCATGGTTCTCACCGAAACGGTGGTGCTGGGGCTGGTCTTCGGCACGGCGGGCTCGGCCCTGGGGAGCGGTTTCGTCCTCTGGCTCAACCACGCGGGCATTCCGGCGGGTAATGAGTTCCTTGTATTTCTTCTTCTCGGGGCCGAGGCTTTATCCCTTCCTAAACGTGGGAAGCCTCATCGGGGCCTTCTTCGTGGTGGTCATCGTCACCTGCGTTTCGGCGCTTTACCCCGCCACCATGGCGACGAAGGTTTCGCCCATTGAGGCCATGGCTTCGACGAATAGGAATGGAAATTAAGAATAAAAAATTGATTTTATTGAGGAGTCTGAAATGAAACAATTATTGCTCATCGCTTTTCGGAACCTTTTCAGCCACGGAAGCGAAGCCTTTTTTAGGCGGCGCCATCGCGGGGGTGACGGCCCTGTTGGTCTTCCTGGGGTGCCTCTCCTCGGGCGTCAAGCAGACCATGCTGGATGCGGCCAAGACCGTGGCCACCGGAGACCTGAACGTGGGCGGTTATTACAAGGTGACGGCGGGCCAAAGCGCTCCGCTGGTGACCGACTATAAGAAAATTCAAACCCTCATCGAAAAGACCCTGCCGGACCTGGACTTCGTAACCGCGCGGGGCCGGGGTTGGGCACGGCTGGTTTCCGACCAGGCCAGCATGCAGGTGGGTATTGCCGGGGTGGAGATGGATCATGAGCCGCGCCTGCCCCAGATATTAAAGATGAAAGAGGGTAACCTGCAGGATTTGGCCAAACCAGGCAACATCCTCATCTTCGAAAGCCAGGCCAAGAAGCTGAAGGTGAAGACCGGCGACAACATGGTCTTTTCCGTGCTCACCGACCGGGGCGTGAATAACACGGTGGATGTGCGGGTCTGTGGGGTGGCAGAAGACATGGGGCTTCTTACTTCCTGGAACGTCTTTTTACCCCAAGAGACCCTGAACCGGCTGGACCAGACCAACGATTCCACCACCGGCGCATTGCTCATTTACCTAAAGAACATGAAGCGCATCCCACAGGATATGGACCTGCTCCGCAAGACCCTGAAGGACGCGGGCTATACGGTAACCGACCGGGAGAGCAAGGCCTTCTGGATGAAGATGCAGGAAGTGAGTAAAGAAGAATGGACCGGCCAAAAACTGGATGTGACCACCTGGGATGACGAGATCAGTTATGTTACCTGGACGCTCCAGGCCATTGACGGCCTGAGCTTCCTTTTGACCTCCGTACTCCTGGTCATCATCGCGGTGGGCATCATGAACAGCCTCTGGATCGCCATCCGCGAGCGCACCCGGGAAATTGGTACATTACGCGCCATCGGCATGAGGCGGCATTTGGTAATGCTTATGTTCGTCTTGGAGGCCTTTTGCCTGGGGGTCTTAGGCACGGCGGCGGGGGCTTTTCTCGGAAGTCTGGGGGCAGTTTTCATGAACGCCCTGCATATTCCGGTGCCGGCAGGGGCCCAGTTTTTTACCATGTCCAGCACGCTCAAGTTCGCGCTGGTGCCATCCCGCATTTTCAGCGGGGCGGCGATTATTACCTTCTGTTGTACAGTCGTTTCGCTGATCCCGTCGTTTAAAGCCGCGCGGATGAGACCCGTCACGGCCATATCCCACGTCGGATGAGGAGCCCCCATGAACTTTAAGAAAACCATTCTTGTTTTGACCCTGGCTTTATGCCCGGGAGCCTTGCTGGCGGACACACTGACGAAAGACCAGATGGTGGATGTGCTCAAAGGTATCGACCTGCGTATCCGAAGTGGGGGCGACTACAAGGCCCTGGTGTACCTGGAACAGCACCAAAAGGACAAGCCGGATATCGCCCAGGAAGCCCTGGTCTACCGACGGGACGCGGACCAAAAGCTGATGATCCTCTTCACCAAGCCCAAGACCGACGCGGGGAAGGGCTACCTGCGGGTAGACCGGAATCTCTGGTACTACGACCCCACGGTGGGGAAGTGGGAGCGCCGCACGGACCGCGAGCGCATCGGTGGATCGGACTCGGACCGAGAGGACTTCGACCAGTCGGACTTGGCCAGCCAGTACGACCCGGCCTTCGTGGGTGAGGAGAAGTTGGGCACCTTCACGGTCTGGCACATCAAGTGCACGGTCAAGTCCGGCATCGACGTCGCCTATCCCTTGGTGGAGTTCTGGGTTGACGAGGCCACGGGCAATTACCTCAAGCGGCAGGATTTCGCCCTTTCGGGCCGCCTCATGCGCACCAGCTACGACCCCAAGTGGGACAAACTCTATAGCGAGAGCAAGAAGGGGGACCAGTGGTTCCCGCATGAAATCCATATCTACGACGAGATCGACAAATCCAATTCTACACTGGTCATCATCCAATCGGTGGACCTCTCGGCTCTGCCTGAGAATATCTTCACGAAGGCGTGGCTAGAAACCAAAAGCCGGTAGCAGCCATAAATTGGCTCAAATTTTTACCACTAACTCAAAAATAAAAGGAGAGTTTCTTGGGCTTGAACAGCGTTTATTCGCGTAAATTCGCGGCCAAGTTTTTTTTCGGGATGGTCCTAATGGGATTGTTTTGGCTGGCGGCGGGTTTTTGCCTGGCCCAAACCCGGCCCTCGGAAGCCGATATGTTTGGCGGGGGATCAGCCACTCCTTCACCCACGGCTTCTCCTTCCGCCTCCACTGGGGATGAAATGGCGGGGAAGCCCCATAACCTCATGAGCAGCGTCGAAGAAAATACCCAGATCGGCGGAACCCTTTCCACCGAGGCGGATGCCTATCTCCAAAAGAACATCCCTCTCGACCAAGACGTGGTCAGCAACCCCAATATCCTCTTCCTCTACCTGGACTCGAAACTGGAGAACGACAGCCGGGTCTTCGCACGCATTCGGACCTTTTACGATCCCACGGGCATCTCCAGTGGCAACCCCACGGCCAGCAGTTATACCAACCCCTATGGTTTCGGGAATGGCACCAGCGATAACCTATCCACCCAGCTCCAGGAACTGCGTATTTCGACCAATATCAGCCATGAAATCTTCTTCACCATCGGACGGCAAAAGGTGAAATACGGCGCGGCCAAGTTCTTTAATCCCACCGACTTTCTCAATTCCCAGCCCTACGACTTCTTTCTTCCCTCCGACGAGCGCACGGGTGTCGATATGGTGAAGATGCAGATTCCATCGGGAACATCCAACCTCTACGTGGCTGGCCTCACGGGTAACCCTACCTATGGCAACCCGGCGGGGGGCTATTTCCGGGGCGAGGTGGGTTACGACAGCTTGGGCTTTTTGGAGAGCGGGGAATTTTCCATTTCCGGTTACCTGCCCAAGGGCCAATCGGGCCGAGGGGGATTCGACATATCCCAGGGGGTGGGCGACCTAGATGTTTATTTCGAGGGTGCGGCGGGGCAGAACTCCAGTGGTGGTTGGGAAGGGGCCTTTAGCACCGGTGCCGGTTGGGAAACCAAATATGGTGACCGGCAGACGGAAACCGTGACATTCGAGGCAGAATTCTCTGATTATCCAACCGTAAGCACGGGGTCCAGTTTCGAGACTTTTTCCGCGACCCAATTCGGGATTTTCGCCATCGACTTAGCCGGGCCCGGCGGATTGACGGACATCACTTTCGCGGAAACCAACCTTTACGACTTTAATGGCCAAAGCGGCTATTCGCGCCTGGATACGGTCTGCCAGTTCACGAACCGTATCAGCGGGCGGGTCTATATTTCGGCCCCCTGGGGAAGCACAGGAGGCACCTTCAACGAGGGCAGTCTCCTGGCCCAGACGGGTGCCCGGATGGACGTCAATTTTTAAAGTACCCTTTTGAAGTGGTTTGGGTAATGGCAAAAATCAAACCTGGCCATCGTCATGTTTTGGCAAGTGTACAGTCTTCTAAGTTTTTTAAACCTAAACCGCCTGCCCGGCGGCCCAGCCGGAAGACCAGGCCCATTGAAAATTGAAGCCGCCCAATTGTCCTGTCACGTCCAAAACCTCGCCGATGAAAAAGAGTCCCGGAACCTTCTTGGTTTCCATCGTTTCACGGGAAATTTCACGGGTGTCCACCCCTCCCCGGGTCACTTCCGCCATGCGGTAGCCGAAGGTGCCGGCGGGGGTAAAGCGGTAGGCGTGGATATCCTGGGCCAGGGCCATGAGGCGCTCGTCCGACAGGGCCGACCAGGCCCCCCGGGCCTCGGCGTTCCAGGCGATGCGATCGGCCAGGCGGCGGGGAATGCGCTCGGAAAACCAGACGCGGAACTTGCCCCGGCCCCCGGCGGTCTTGTCCTTTTTCAATTTCTCGAAAGTGGACTCCACCGTGAATTCGGGTATCCAGTTGACGGTGATCTCCCGGCCCGGTTCCCAGTAAAGGGAAGCGTTGAGCATGACGGGGCCGCTGAGGCCCTGGTGGGTGATCATCAGGTCTTCTACCATATTCCAATCGCCGCAGGAAACCCCTACCCGCAGGTGGACGCCCGCCAGATCCTTGAAGCGTTCCATTTCCCTTTCGGGGAAGGTCAGGCCAACCAGGGCGGGGGAGGGCTCCAAAATTTTAAGATCGAACCGCTGGGCGATACGATAGCCCAAATCCGTCGCCCCCAGCTGGGGCCAGGACAAGCCGCCGGTGGCCACCACCAGCCTCGGGACCGAATAGGATTGCCCCTGGGCTTGGACGGTAAAGACCCCCTCGGCATGGGAAAATTCCTCCACCTTTTGCCCCAACAGCATCTGGACGCCCTTGGCCTGGGCCCGGGTGACCAGGAGGTCGATGATGGCCTTGGCGCTGTGGTCGCAGAACAACTGGCCGTCCTTTTTTTCGTGGTAGGGGATAGAGGCCGATTCGACCAAGGCGATGAAATCCTTCGGGGTGAATTTAGCGAAGGCGTGGTGGACGAAAGCGGGGTTGGAAGAGACGTAATTAGCCGGGGTGGCATGAAGGTTGGTGAAGTTACAGCGCCCGCCGCCGGACACGAGGATTTTGGGGGCGGCCTTTTGGCTTTGTTCCAGAATGAGGACCTTGCGGCCCCGGGCGGCGGCTTCGGAGGCGCACATAAGGCCTGCCGCCCCGCCCCCGAGGACTATGACATCATAGGAGTTCATGTGAATAGGATAACAGTCCTGGGTTTCGTAATTCACTCTCCAAATCAAAGAGGGATTAATGTTGCGAAGTATTGGAATAGTTCAAAGTAGGTTGTCTAATTTGATTCTTTTAACGCGTCTGAAGCCAATAAATAAATCCAAGCTGGGGATAAAAAAGAACAGCAAGGCAACCCGCGCATAGAAATGGGCCGTAAGGCATAGGCGATTGCCGGCTTAAGCGGCCGGTTAGTTGAAGCGAAACGCCCAAAAGACCGCTGATGATCGATCCTATGAAAAGGCCGCCCATCGTCTGATCCCAACCCAAAACCATTCCGAGCGCAGCCATCAATTTGATGTCGCCTCCCCCTAGGGCATCCTTCTTTAAAATAAAGGTACCAAGCCATCCCATGCCATAAAGTACGCCACCGCCGACGAGAAAGCCGGTCAACATAGAGCCCGCGCGTTCCTTCCATCCAGTTCCTAACCAGGGATTGAAATAGGCGGTAAAACCAAAAAGAGCCATAGCCGGAAGGACAATCCGATCGGGAAGAGTCATGGTCCTGATGTCGATCACGGATAAGAGAATGCAGAAAGAACCCACGCATAAGGCCCAAACCATTCGAAGGGGATCCGCCTGGAAGTGGAAAAAAACGAAGGAGAAATAAAACCCCGTTAAGGCTTCCACGACCGGGTACTGCCAGGAAATAGGATGGCCGCAATATCGGCACTGGCCTCTTAGAAACAAGTAACTCATAAGGGGGATATTATCCGACCATTTTAAAGGGGTTTTACATTCCGGACACCGGGATGCCGGTTTAACGATCGAGAGTCCCACGGGAAGCCGCAGAATGCAAACGTTTAAAAAGCTTCCAATGCAAAGACCCACAAAGAAAAAAGCTATGAAAGGCGAGAATTGAAAGAAGGATAAAATAATATTGGGGTACATCGGACTCCCACCTATTTAGGGTGAAAAACTAGGCTTGGCTCGAATTAATTTTAAAGGACCACGACCTTTTAGAGTAAAAAAACACTTATCGGGATGATGACTGGTTGATATTAATTATAAGCTTTTTCTCTTTTCGATGAGTGTCGGGATAAATTTTGATTGCGTGGAGCGAGAAATTCATCGGCTTTTTTTCTTTTCATTTGAATTGGGGCGACTTTTACCATGGCATATTTAGCGTGTTCCTCTGAAACGAAACAAGCTTAGTTGCTTTTAGTCCGTTTAGGGTTCGGGTTTAAGATGCTGAGTAAAAGTACCCCGACGGGTAAATTTGACCCAGGGGCAAGCGGGAAGATGATCGATTTGACTAGGGTTGGAGTGGCTTTGCCAAGTATCTTGGCACAACCGTTGCTTTACTTTGTATTTATTAATCACGTTGGAAAACTTGTTGCGGGATTTGATTCAAAGATAAGGGAAAAAGAGGTAAAAAGGAATGGACATGAAACCTTTTTGGACAAGACAAAAAATAGGACGAATCCTGAATTTTTGTTTTTTTTATATAGCCCTATTTTCCTTAGCGGAATTTTCCAGCGCAAAGGACTCAGATCTGCCAGCTGTTTCAACAGGGACCAAATCCCCGGAGATTAAAACCCAATCCGCTGTCATGACTGATTCTTCGAGCCCGGTTTCCCAAGACCTGACCCAAACGAGTTTGGAAAATCTCGCTGGGATGGATGTGATAGTCACGTCTTCCTCTAAAAAAGAGGAGAGTCTTCGGGACGCTACCTCCGCCATTTTTGTCATCACCCAAGAGGATATTCAACGTAGCGGCTTCCAGCGAGTTGCTGATCTCTTAAGGATGGTACCGGGAGTACAAGTGGCCAGCCAAAGCGCTGATGAATGGGCCATCAGTGCCAGGGGATTTAATAGCCAATACAACAATAAAATGCTGGTTTTGGTTGACGGACGAAGTGTTTATGACCCCATCTTGGGTGGAGTCTATTGGAACCAACAAGATATACCCCTTGAGGATATTGATCGGATCGAGGTTATTCGTGGCCCTGGGGGAACTCTTTGGGGTTCCAACGCGGTTAACGGCATCGTCAATATCATCACGAAGGATTCCAAGGTGACCCAGGGTCTTTATGTGTCGGGCCTCGCGGGCAATTCCATTTATGGTTCAGGTAACTCCCGGTTTGGAGGCCAACTGGACGAGGGGTTATATTACAGGGTCTATGGTCAGGTTACGGACCATGGCCCGGATCAGGATCCCAACGGTGGCAATTGGCACGACGCCTGGTATGACTTCCGGGCTGGCTTTCGTTCCGATCTGCACCGGGACCAGGATCAATTTACCTTTGAAGGGGAAGCTCAAAAAGGTTATTTCGATTATCACCGGATCCAGGATGGCCTCAATAATCCTGAGGTCAATCCCTTCACCCTTGTTTCCGCCGATGACATCAACACCCAAATCAACCATAATGCCCATGTACTTGCGAAATGGACCAGGAGCTTCCAGGATAATTCCGAACTGCAACTTTTGGGTTATTACGACTATGTCAACCTGACGACCGCCAATGACAACCGTATCACCAATACTGGAACAGCCGATGTCGAGTTCCAGCACCGTTTCGGACTAGGGTCCTGGAATGAAATCACCTGGGGCGGTAGTTACCGGGATATCACGGTGGATTTGTATAATCCAACCAATTGGCTTTATGTCCCGGAAAACCAGAATCTCGATATTTACGGCGGATTTTTGCAGGACCGGTTGACCCTGGACGCCGACCGGCTGTATTTGACGGCAGGTGGCAAATTGGAAGACAACCCCTACACGGGTGTAGAGTTCCAGCCTTCCAGTCGAATCTTGTGGAAGCCTAATGCGAAGGATAGTTTTTGGGCGGCGGTGTCGAGGGCGGTGCGGATCCCCACCATCACCGCCGAGAGCGCCAATATTTTTTTGGTGGGAATTCCCGCTGGGCCAACTACTTATTTCGGGGGAGCCATTCCGAATCACAATTTGAAATCGGAAACGGTGGTCTCCTATGAGCTGGGCTACCGCACCAACCCGACCAAGGAAACATCCTTGGATATCGCGACTTTTTACAACCATTATGAACAATTAATTGCGTTCGGTTACCCTATGAACAATGTGGCGACGCCGGCCGGCGGATACTTCACAAATTCCTATGGTCCTTATAGTTTGCCCTTTTACCAGCAGCAAAATCTAAACGAGGGTGATATTTACGGGGTAGAAGTCAGCGCTAAGTGGGATCCGGTTTCCAATGTTCATTTTGTTATGGGCTATACCTATCAAGGTTACGACCAGGCTATGATCCGTGCCTCAAACACGGAGTTGGGAGCGGTTCCGCCGCATAATCTCCTCAACGGCTGTTTAACTGTTGAGCCCATCAAGGGGTGGGAAATCAACGCGGCTGCCTATTTCACTGACGTCACCTTAACTTACGACCCTAATACAGTCATTACTCCGACCCCCGCCTACACCCGCCTTGATTTGGGAACGACATTTAAAGCCACTGACAGCCTGGAGTTGGCCCTTTGGGGGCAAAATTTGGAAGGAACCCATTCGGAAACCATCCAGACCTATGCCATTGCGCCGGTGAATATCCCGCCCAGTTTTTATGGTCAATTAACGCTGAAATATTAAGAAATAAAAAGAGAGTTAGAAAATTGAAAAAGCTCCGGTTATTCACCTTTATTTCAGTACTCTTTTTGGTTTTTCCCGTTGTGGGCAAAGAAGTCTCGGAATACAGCGTCAAGGCAGCTTACTTGTTTAATTTCGCTAAATTCGTTGAGTGGCCGGCCCGAACATTCATTGACGAAAAAGCTCCTTTGGTGATCGGCGTCCTTGGAGTTGATCCCTTTGGGGAGGCACTCGAGCAAGTGGTGCAGGACAAGATCATCAATGGGCATCGCATTGAAATCCATCGATTTGATGACTTTGACCCTGATCAAACAACCGAGTTGCGCCGGTGCCAAATCCTCTTCATTGCCTATTCAGAGAAAGGCCAACTCGGCGACATCCTTAAAAGCCTTAAGGGGGCTAGCGTTTTGACGGTTTCTGAAATCGAGAATTTCCCGCTGGTGGGGGGAATGATTTTGTTTGACCAGGTCGGGAAAAAAATTAATTTAGTCGTTAATCCCGCGGTGGCCCGTATGGCGAATCTTGAAATTAGCGCGCGATTACTCCAAGTCTCCAAAATTTATAAATCGGAGTAAGCCGTGAAAAATTTCGAATTTAAGAACATGACCTTGAAGCGGAAGATTATCCTCATCGCCCTCGTTTCGACTTCCATCGCCCTTTTGATGGCAGGTACGGCGCTTTTTTTCAACGAACGCCAAAGCTTTCCCAAGGTCATGGCGCAAAACCTTACCAATCTGGCTCAAATCGTGGGGGACAATTGCACCGCCGCACTCAGTTTTAATGACAACAAAACTGCGCAAGAGGTTATCGACACGTTGAAGTCCAATCCGCACATTCTTTCCGCGTATCTTTATGATGGCAAAGGTCAGGTGGTCGCCCAATATCTTTCGGGAAAGACAGATTCAAAGACGGAGACGCCTTCGGCACCGAGGGAGGGAATCCAGTTTTTGGGCGAGACCGTAAAACTCTCTCGATATATTCTTTTAGGACGGGAAAGATTAGGGACCCTTTATCTGGAATCGGATATGGCGGAAATGAGATCCCGGCTGACGGGTTACACCTTGATGATGGGCCTGGTTTGGTTCTTTTCGTTCCTGATTTCATTTGCGGTGGCTTCCAGGCTGCAACAGCAGGTCACAGAACCCTTACGACAGGTGGTAAACCGGATGAAAGAAATCGCCCGAGGGGAGGGGGACCTCACCAAACGCCTCCAAGTGTTGGGCAAGGATGAAATTGGAGAAGTCGCCGAAGCTTTCAATACCTATGTCGAAAAATTACAATCGGTGGATGAAATGAAATTGAGCCTTATTTCGGTGGTATCGCATCAATTGAAAACTCCCGTCGCCGAAATTAACGGATACATAGAAAACATGATGGAAGGGCTGGCGGGGGAGTTGAATCCTAAACAGAAGCAGTATTTGTCCGATATGAGGGAAATCGGCAGGGAAAACTACCGCTTGATCTGCGATCTTCTGAGCGCCTCCAAAATCGAAAGAGGCGTTATTTCGGTGGATTTAAAGCCCGTTTCCATCAAACAGATCGCTGAGCTTTCCGTTCGGGATTATGAGGAATCCATAGGCCGGAAGGGGCTGACCTTGATTCGGGAGGGATTTGAGAAGGATTTCAAAATTTTAGCTGACAGGGATAAGACGGTGGAAACCCTTCGAAATGTCATTAATAATGCCCTGAAGTGTACGGATACCGGGTCAATCACCATTGGGCTGGGCTGCGAAGGGGATAATGGCCTGTTGAAGGTTCGGGATACCGGAATCGGTATGTCCGAAGAGTATCTTAGCCGGTTATTCTCCAAAAGCCGGGTGATGGGAAAAGAAGCCTCCAGGGCTGGCGCGGGTTTGGGTCTTTATATCGCTAAAAATTTCATGAAGCTCCAAGGCGGTGACGTTAGGGTCACTTCCCGATTAGGCGAAGGGAGCTGTTTTACGTTGATTGTTCCAAAGTTCAAGGACGGGGAAGGAATGAAACCATGACTTCGAAGGGAACTGTTTTGATCGTTGAGGATCAATCGGGATTTCGGCGTATCTATGAGGACGTGCTCATGAGCGACGGTTATGAGGTTCTCATCGCGGAGGATGGCGAAAAGGGTTGGCGGCTTTCCAAAGAGAAAAAGCCCGACTTGGTTTTGCTGGATTTGGGACTGCCCAAGATGGATGGTTTTGAAGTGCTTGAACGGATGCGGGCCGATCCTGACACCAAATTCATACCGGTCATTATTTTTTCAGTGATGGGAGAGCACAAGGACATTCAAAAGGCGCTTGAAATGGGCGCCAACGATTACACGGTGAAGGGTTTTTACACTCCTCGGCAAATCTTGAGCAAGATTAAAGATTTGATGTCCCATGTCAGGGTTCCGGAAACCCATATTGGTTTCAAAGTGGGATTTGATTCGAAGTTGTGGGATTACGGTAAACTGCAACGAGAATTCGGGTTGCCGGAAAGTAATAAATGCCCCCATTGCGCGAGCGAGATTGTCATTGAGGTTTTACCCGATTTTGTCAGGGAGGAGGCACATTGGTTTTCCAGCCGGTGGGTCTGTTCTAAATGTGGAAAGGCTTTTTAACTTCTTGAGGTTCGGCGCTCTGGATTTTTTTTATTACTTGCGGCGATCTCCGTTCGCTGGGTGCTGAGATTGCCCCTTGCGCCGGTCCTTGGAATAAAGAACAAAATTATTTCCGATTTTCCGGTAAACATCCTTGCTTTCGGCGTCCCAATAAAGGCCGTGCATAATGGGTTTTAGATGGATGGGCATAGCCTCGAATTTGGCGCGCCGGTCTTTGGCCACGGGCTGATTCCCCCGGCGGCGATCATGAAGGACAAATGAGAACTGACCGCCCTGTTTTTTAAGAATGTGTTTTTTCACGGGATCGAAATAAAAGCTGCCGGTCAACTTGATATAGTTCGCTTCAGGCATGGTTTCCTCCAGAATTTCCTGCTATTGAAAAACATCTGGACGCGTTCGTCAAGCTTTGGGTAAAAGCGAAGATTTTCACGACCCTTTAAGCCGTTTTAACCGACAAAGGCCTCACCGCATGTTGAATAGGTGCTCCTTATCGTGATTGGAAAAAAGGAAGCCGTGCTTGAGACATAAGGTTTAAAGATTTTGAATGAATTTTGAAAAACGAGGAAAAAAGATTGAGCCTGTTTTTTGGAAAAAGTCAGCTTGCTTCGTTCGGCGAACCCGCTTGTTCTAGCCGTGTTTGCCAATAGACAACCTCCTGCCTTTTAAAGTCGATCAACCGATTGGCATATTGAATATCGGAAGGGGAATGCTGGGCACCTTCCAAAGACGACAGGGCGATCTCGGCTTGGTGAACTTGGGAGGACAGAAAGGCTATTTTTTGCCGATAACCAGCTAACTTTTCCTCGTCTATTTTTGATTTTTCAATCGCGGCTTGGACGTTGGCTTTGGCTGCGTTGTTTTCCGCGGTCACGATCTGATCGATGGCCTGCTCAAAGGGGGCCAAATCACCGTCGGCGGGCGGAGTGCTTTTGGAAGGGGACGTTTGGAGGTCGGATAATAAGTTTAAAATTTCAGTTATTGCATTCATGGCTTCTTCTCACTTGTGAAACCTAACGGCAGAACCTTTCGATACTTTAGGCTCCGGTTTTTGGCTTAATTTTAGGGAGAAATGCTGGAGCTTCCCGGGGTTAAGGTTGGTTGTCTAGGGTTAAAAGCGCCGTATTGCCGTCATAATTTAAGAATCGGATTTTTGAGGGTTCAAACGAAAAACCGATTGGATGCTTCTTAGAAACCAAAAGCACCTGAAAAGTCCTTTTCTCCAGCATCCCTTTAAAAACGCCCTTTCGTTCACCGACCGTCAAGGTTTTGGTGGCATCATCCCAATGAATCGGAATTTCCGAAAAGGCGCCCTTTTCATAATCGTAGGTAAGCCCGTCATCCTCGTACAAGATAAAGGCGCCGCTGGCTCCCTCGTAAACATAAAGGGTGATGGGGTCCTGGGGTTTTTCGGCGATGTATTGGAGATCGGGACCAAAGGGAAGGATGGACCCCGCCCGGACAAAGAGAGGAATGGAGTCGTAGGGAGCGGCGACTTTTAAGTCCCCGCAAGCCATGGCCTTTCCGGTCCAGAAATCGTACCAAAGGGTTTTCTCAGGAAGATAAACTCGGCGGGTTCTCGCTTTGTAGTGGGTAATGGGGGCGACTAAAAAGGCTGGTCCGAACATGTATTCGTCCGTTAATTCCCGGGCGGTTCCATCTTGGGCAAAATCCATGACCAAAGGCCGCATGAAAGTCCCGCCTTGCTTTGTGACGTTTGCGGCCACGGAATAAAGATAGGGAAACATCCGGTAGCGCAGACGGTCGAACTTGAGTTCGGCCATGTAGGTGGGGGATGACTCGCCACTCAGCTCCCACATTTCCCGGGGGCGAAGCTCCCCATGGACTCGCAGGAGCGGGCAGAAGGTGGAAAACTCGAACCAGCGGGCGTTGAGTTCCCGCCATTCCTCTTCGTCCTCCGGTTTGGGATTTTTGCGGGCGTATTTCCATTGCATGGTGTAGCCGCCAGTGTCGGTGGTCCAATAGGGGATGCCAGAGAGGCTTAAGTTAAGTCCCGCTGGGATCTGCTTGGCCAGGGAGGTCCAGGTGGAGGTGATGTCCCCGGACCAGATGGCTGAGGCGGTGCGCTGAGAGCCAGCGAAGCCGGAACGAGTGAGAATGAAAACCCGTTGATCAGGAGCAGTGGCCCTCTGCCCCGCGTAGATGCCCGTGCTGTTTTCCAACGGATAGGCGTTTAAAACCTTGGCGCCCGGTCCCAGAGCCGTGGGGTTCAGGTGGGCCTCCTGGCCTTCCAGGGTAGGCGGGGAGGGCATCAAGTCTGGTTCGGTGGCGTCCATCCACCAGGCGTCGACGCCCTTTTGGAAGAGGGCCGAGTTGATCT
This sequence comes from uncultured Pseudomonadota bacterium, assembly GCA_963836235.1. Classification (GTDB taxonomy): domain Bacteria; phylum Oederibacteriota; class Muellerivitia; order Muellerivitales; family Muellerivitaceae; genus CAWJKT01. Next base: position 696,456 of record CAWIIP010000004.1, read on the forward strand.
GGCCCCAGAAAGCCTTGCGGGCCTTGGGATTGAAGGCATCGTAAAAGGTATAGGAGAACCCCAACCAATCCTTGATGCCTTCCTTTAGATCGGGCTGGTAGAGGAAGCCGTGGTTCTGCATGGCCCTGAAGTTGTCTGTGCCCGGGTAATATTTGCCCCAAACCGAGATCATGACGTGGGCATGTTTTTCATGGAGGGACTTCAGCCAGCCTTCGGGGTCGGGGAAGCGGTCCCGGTCGAACCGGTGGGAGCCCCAGGAGTCCTTCCGCCAGTACATCCAGTCCTGCACGATATTGTCGAAGGGGATATGGCGTTCCCGAAAACCATCCACCACGTCCAGGCTTTGTTGGGCCGTCTCGTAGCGCTGGCGCGATTGCCAAAGGCCGAAGGCCCAAGAAGGCATCAAGGGGGCTTGGCCGGTCAAGGACCGATATCCGGCTACCACCTTGTCCAGTTCGGGCCCATAAACGAAGTAATAGTCGATTCCGTCGCCCACTTCCGACCACAGAGAAGTTTGTTGTGGTAACTCGTGTTTGTCAGTCGATCCAAAAAAAATGGGAGGGACAAGCGGCAATTTCCAAGAAAACTTCAAAATTGTTCCTTGCTCCGTCGACCATTCGATCTTGATTGGGCGAAGTTTACCGGTTTTCATGTGAATCTTCACTTCGTCGTCTGCGGCCAGCCATTTTTGCCGCCAGTGGTCCATCACCAGATTCCCGTCGATCCAAACCTTGATGCCGCCGTTGGAGGTGCAACGGAATTGATAATCGCCGCTGGCGGGGACTTTCAGGAAGCCCTCCCATCGGGTGGGTGAGGCATGGTCGCCCCAATTCTTTCCGATGAAGGTCACACTAATATCGGCGGTAGTGGAAACGGAGGAAGAACCATCCATTGAGCTGACCGACAAGCCACCCGGATGGCCGTTTTTATCGATTAAGTATTCCGCTGGAATGGGAGCGAAGGGTCTTAAGTCCCCGAAATGGGTATAGGAAGGGTTGTCCCAGAAGATGCCGTAGCCCAGGCTCGAAACGAGGAAAGGGACGGCCACATTGGTGTTGTGCTGCCAAAGGTCCAGGTCGTAACCCTTCAAATCTAGGGTGCCGATCTGTTCCTGGCCGAGCCCGTAAAGGGATTCATTCTTGTGCGATTCCCATTGCTGGTGTGGATGGAAAGTTTTTATTCCCTGAACGGTGCCAGGCTCCAAACTACCGCCGCTTTCCGTCAGGATGGGGTTTCCGGCGGGGTCCAAGAAGCGGACTTTCCCATTGGAACGGTCGATCGAAACGGTCAGTTGGTCCCCCTGGAGATTCCAAAAGCCGGGGATGGTCTTTAGAGCCCAGTGGACCTTGGATTGGGGACGGCCCACCACATCCAGGGTTTTACAGTTGAAGAACCGGCGGTCCTCGGCGAATTGGACGTGAACAATGGAATCGGAGAAAAACCGAACATTTTGAAATCCACCTGGCCATTGGATAATGATGCCCTCTTCCTGTTTTTGAAGAGTGGCGGTGGTCTTGGCGGGAGATGGCCTGACAGCGGTTATCAACAGCCATAGAGTCAGAAGCAGAAGCCGGAAAGGATGATGACGCATTGGATAACCTTTGGTGGAGGAATAACCGCTATCTTAATCCTTTCCTTCACTCGGCCCGTTCTTAAATTTCACGGGATGAAACAGGTTTAAACTGAAATCAAAATGTTTTGGACTGGAAGCGGACGACGTCAATTCCGCAGTGACCTTTGAGCCTTCCGGGACGATAATGTCCTCCTTCTTGGCGGCCTAATTCACGGGAGGCTTTCATGCGTCTGGTGAAAACGCTTTTTGCGGCGGTCTTTCTTTTCTTGTCCTACAATTTCACGGTGCCAAATCAAAGCTTTGGGGAGGCGGCCTTGAAAACATTTCAAAACCCCATCTTGTCCGGATTCCATCCCGATCCGAGCATCTGCCGCAAAGGCGATGACTTTTATATCGTCAACTCCACCTTTGAGTTTTTCCCCGGGCTTCCCATATTCCATAGCCAGGACCTGGTTCATTGGACCCAAATCGGCAACGCCCTGGACCGCCCAAGCCAATTGCCCCTGAAAGGGGCCACTGATTTCGGCGGGCTTTACGCACCGACCATTCGCTGCTGGAATGGGCTCTTCTACCTGACTTGCACCAACGTGAGCGGTGGGGGCAACTTCATCGTGACCGCCAAGGACCCGAAGGGTCCTTGGTCCGAACCGGTCTGGATGAACATCCCGGACATCGACGGGTCCATGTTTTTCGATGACGACGGCAAGGCCTACTACACCGGCCAGGGAGGGGGCGAAAAAGCGGGGATCAAGCAATGTGAATTCGACCCGAAGACTGGGCAGTCCATCGACTCCTCTAAAGTGATCTTCAACGACCTCAATGAGTCCTGGAACGAAGGACCCCATCTTTACAAGATCAAGGGCAAGTATTTCCTGATGCTGGCCGAGGGCGGCACGGGCGACCGCCACATGGAAACCATCCACCGTTCCGATTCCCCTTGGGGGCCCTGGGAAGATTGCCCCTATAATCCCATCCTGACCGAAAGGGACGACCCCGCGAGCCCCATCCAATGCACGGGCCATGCTGATCTGATCGAAGCCCCCGATAGAACCTGGTGGATCGTCTTTTTGGGTGTCCGGCCCCATCAAGGGAAGTCCGTTCTCGGTCGGGAAAGCTACTTGGCTCCCGTGGTCTGGACCCAGGACGGCTGGCCGGTGGTGAACGGCGACCATCATGTCGCGTTGGAAATGGGGGCGCCCGCCCTGCCGGCCCAAAAGCCGGTGGAACCGACGACTCGTTGGGATTTCGGAAAGACCGAAAAACTGGGCCCGGAATGGCTTCGGATCCGCAACGGCGACCCCGCGGACCTGTCACTGACCGCCCGCCCCGGTTTTTTGAGGATCCTTTGCAACCCGGCCTCCTTGAGCAAAAAAATGATGGAACCGGCCTTCGTGGGCATGCGCCAACGGGATTTCCGTTTCGTGGCGACTACCTCGTTAGAGTTCCAACCTTCCCAGGATGGGGAAGAGGCGGGGCTTTGCGTCAGGTCCAATGACGATAACCATTACGAGGTCGGAGTTGAACGATCCGAGGGGAAGACCCAGGTTTTCCTTCGAAATACTCTCAAAGGAAGGTCCTATACCCTGGTCAAGAGCCCTCTTGAAAAGGGGTCCGCCTATTTACGGCTCGCGGGAGATGAGGACCAATACCAATTCGCCTGGTCAAAGGATGGGAAGACCTGGGAGTCCTTTGGGGCCTGTCCCTCCGGGGATCTGTCCAAGGAGGAAGCGGGCGGATTCACCGGAACAGTCATTGGGCTCTATGCTTCCGCCAACGGGAACCCTTCCCAGTCTTACGCGGATTTCCATTGGTTCGAGATGAAGGATGGGAAAGCCCTTGAACCGGCGGTTCTATTACCCCGTCCTACTCCGCCCCCTTTGACGCCCTCGGATACTTGGCGGATCCGGTGCGGCGGCCCCACCTGGACCGATCATGAGGGAAATAAGTGGAGTGAGGATATGGGCTTTACGACCGGTGATACCGTCGTGGTGGGTCACCCCATTGCCACCGCGCAAGACCCCGAGCTTTACGCCACCGAGAGATGGGCTCCTGAGTTCAGCTATCGCCTCCCGGTTCCCGCGGGCAAGTACAAGGTCACCCTGAAATTCGCTGAATCCTACGTAAAAAATCCGGGGGAACGGGTCTTTGATGTCCTTTTAAATGGCAACCGAGTCCTCGACCATTTCGATATCCTTAAAGAGGCCGGAGGAATGGACAAGGGCATCGAACGGAGCTTCTCCGGCATCCAAATGGACTTGCCGGGCATCCTCGAGGTGCGGTTCAAGGCCCGGGTCCAGAATGCCAAGGTCTGCGCCATTGAAGTTGTCCGGCAGAAGTGAGCAAAACCCAATGGTCCTGAAGGTTCACGTATGCGTTTAAACTATTTGTGCCCCATTCTGGCCGCTTTCCTATTTTTCTTGGGTATGGCGGTTAAGGCGGATGCCGAAACAGTGGAAAAAACCTTTAAGAATCCCATCCTGACGGGCTTTCATCCCGACCCGAGCATCTGCCGGGTGGGAGAGGATTTTTACCTGACCACCTCCACTTTCGAGTTTTTTCCCGGACTTCCGATCTATCACAGCCGCGACCTAGTCCATTGGGAGCAGATCGGGAACGCCCTGGATCGCCTCAGCCAACTGCCTCTTCAAGGGGCTTCGGACCGGGGCGGCCTTTACGCCCCCACCCTTCGCTATTGGAAGGGGACCTTCTACCTGACCTGCGATAACGTCAGCGGCGGGGGAAATTTCATTGTGACGGCCAAGGACCCGGCGGGCCCCTGGTCGGAACCTATTTGGCTGAACGATTACGGGATTGACGGTTCTATATTTTTTGATGACGACGGAAAAATCTATTATCAACACGCCGGAGCCGACAATGGGAACGGCATCGCGCAAGCGGAATTGGATCCTTCCACATTGAAGCTTAAAACACCCTTCAAGAAAATCTGGGAATACCCGGGCGAATGGAATGAGGGTCCGCACCTCTACAAGATCAAGGGTTTGTATTATCTCATCGCCGCCACGGGCGGAACCGAAAGCCATCATCAAGAAGTCGCGGCCATGGCCCAAAGCCCCTGGGGCCCTTTTGAGCCCTGCCCCCACAATCCCATCCTCACCGAACGGGATGATCCCCAAAGCCCCATCCAATGCGCCGGTCACGCCGATTTGATCGACGCTTCCGATGGAACCTGGTGGTTGGTTTTCCTCGGCACCCGACCCACTAATGGGATGTCCGCGATCGGCCGAGAGACTTTCCTCTCGCCGGTCCGATGGACCCAGGATGGCTGGCCGGTCGTGGGCAAGGACCATCATGTAGCCCTGGAAATGGAGGCGCCACAGTTGAAACCCTTCGCCGTGAAAGCCTCCAAGCCGAGGACCGCATTTACCGGCTCCCCACTGGGTCCCGAGTGGCTGTATGTTCGCAATTTTGACCCGAAAAATTTTTCGCTGACAGAACACAAGGGCTATCTCCGCATTCGGGCGGCCAAGGACGGTCTGAATACCCGGTTCGAGGACCCCGCTTTCGTGGGCCAGCGCCAAACCGACGTTCGCTTTAGCTCCCGGACCGCAATGAAATTCAGCCCCACGCAGGATGGGGAGGAGGCGGGACTTTGCGTCCGGGCCAACGAGGATAACCATTACGAGATAGGGTTGGAGCGGTTCGATGGTAAAACCCAGATCTTTGTCCGAAACCGGATCAAGAACCGGGAATATAGGATTGTCGAAAAGCCGATTGAGCCAGGCAAGGTCCAATTAGAGATTTCCGGTACGGCAGACCGGTATCAATTCGCCTGGTCCGCCGACGGCAAGGACTGGCACAGTATCGCCGCATGCCCTTCCGCCGATCTTTCCCGTGAGAAGGCAGGTGGTTTTACTGGAACGGTGATCGGTCTCTATGCCACGGCCAATGGCAAGGATTCCAAGGCTTGCGCGGACTTCGCCTGGTTTGAAATGCGCCCCGGCGTAGTCCCGAAGCCAGCACCCCTTTCGATCCGTCCCCCGCCGACACCCATGAATCCGTCGGACCATTGGCGCATTCGTACCGGCTGGGAAGAATTCCGGGACAAGGACGGTTTGTACTGGTCGTCGGATATCGGCTATTCCGATGGGGAAGTCGCCCGTTGCTGGAATAGTATCGCCGGGACCCAGATCCAGGAACTCTACCAATTCGAACGCTTTGGCCGGGATTTCAGCTATACCCTTCCCGTAATACCAGGCAAGTACCAAGTTCGTCTCAGGTTCGCGGAGACCGGCGTGAAGAAGGAGGGCGATCGGGTATTTGATATCTTGATCAACGGTAAAAAAGTCTTCTCCCATTTCGACATCCTCAAAGAAGCCGGGGCGGCGGACAAAGCCATAGACCGTAGCTTCTCCGATATCCAACCCGACGCCCAAGGGATGATCGATATCCATTTCGTATCTTCGGTCCAGACTGCCAAGGTCTGCGCCATTGAGATCGCCAGGGAAAAATGAAAAATTTAAAAATATTTATTTTGATCTTCTGGTTTTGTGCGGGCGGAGTTTTCTCGGCCGGCCTGAAATGGGAGTCGTCAGCGACCAAAGCCAAGGTGGACAAAAAGCTCGCCCAAGTGGAGGCGGTCATCCAAAAGGGCCCTTTCAAGGATGATTGGGACTCACTGAGGAATCACCCAATACCCGAGTGGTATCAGGACGCCAAGTTTGGCATCTTCATGCATTGGGGCCTCTATTCGGTGCCTGGTTACGCCAATGAATGGTATTCCCGCAACATGTACCAAAAGGACCTGACCTGGGACGACGCCTTCAAGCACCATGTGGCGACCTATGGGCCCCAGGATAAGTTCGGTTATAAGGATTTCATTCCGATGTTCAAGGCCGAGAAATTCAATCCGGAGCAATGGGCCGAATTGTTCAAAGAGGCCGGAGCCAAATACGTGGTGCCGGTAGCGGAGCATCATGACGGATTCGCCATGTATGATTCGGACTTCTCCCGCTGGACGGCCAAGAAGATGGGCCCGAAGAAGGACCTGATCGGCTTGGAAGCAAAAGCCTACCGAGCGGAGGGATTGGTATTCGGTTGTTCCTCCCATCGAGCCGAGCACTGGTGGTTTATGAGCGGTGGCACCAAGTTCCCCTCCGACGTTCAAGACCCCAAGTACGCTGATTTCTACGGCCCGGCTGCCGAGGATTACAGCAATCCTAGCGAGGATTATGTGCGGAACTGGCTGGCCCGCTCCTGTGAACTGGTGGACAAGTACCATCCTCAACTCGTTTATTTCGACTGGTGGATCGGGGAAACGCCCGCCTTTGAGCCCTATCTGAAAAAATTCGCCGCCTATTACTACGATAGGGCCGCGGAATGGGGTGAGGGCGTGGTTTTGAACACCAAGGACAAGGCTTTCGTCCCCCGTACCGCAGTGCAGGACGTCGAAAAGGGAAAGCTTCCCGGCATTAACCCTGTGGCATGGCAGACTGACACCTCGGTCAGCTGGAAATCCTGGGCTTTTCTCAATGATGACCAGCTCAAGGACGCCGGATATTTGATCCGCACGCTGATTGATACCGTAAGCAAAAACGGCAACCTCCTTCTGGATATCGGCCCGGCCCCGGATGGGACGATCCCCGAGGGGCAGGAAAAGGTCCTTCGGGAAATGGGGGATTGGCTGAAGGTGAACGGCGAGGCCATTTACGGTACTCGGCCCTGGATCGTGAACGGGGAAGGGCCCACTTCGGAAGGGGCGGGTAAAAACAGCGAAACGGATGTGAAGTACCAAGAAGGGGATGTACGCTTCACCCGCAAGGGAAACACACTCTATATCCTTTCCATGGTGCCGCAGACAAAGACCTTCAAGGTCACCTTGCTGGGGAAGAAAGGCGCTCCAGGGGTTTCGATCAAGGACGTCACTCTTTTAGGCTCGGGCGAAAGCGTCAAATGGGTTCGGCATGATGATAGCCTCGAGCTTCCGGCTCCCGCGAAGGCGCTGGCGGAACCGATTGTTTATAAGGCCGAATTAACAGGCGCTATTTTGGGGGACTTAAATATTGAAACGACCTCTTCTGGTTTCACGGCAAAGGCCGTAATCCAGAATTATGCCAATGTGGAAGAGGCGACGGAAGTTGCCTTGGAAGTCAACGGAGGCAAGATTTCGTCAAGATCGGTTACGGTTGAAGCCCTGTCTTCCTACGACTTTGACCTGCCCTACGAAACTTCTAAAGCGGGCTTTTACCGGGTCACCCTTTTGGCACCGGGCCAGTCCGCTCTGTTGGGACAAGCCCTGTTGCCTGCCATTGACCTTTCGGGGGAATGGCTCTTCCAGAAGGGTGACGATCCTTCCTGGTCCAAAACGGATATGGACGATTCCTCTTGGGAAAAAGTGAAGCTCCCGGCCCATTGGGCCGACATTGGGTATACTTGCGAACATTGTTACGGCTGGTACCGCCGGAAGGTTTTCATTCCCGCCGAATGGAAAGGGCACTCGCTTGCGGTTCCCCTCGGCAAGATCGATGACATGGACGCTACTTATTGGAATGGGGTCAAGATAGGCCAGACCGGGGAATTCCCACCCAACTTCCAGGGCTTTTGGGACAAGCCCCGTAAATATGAAGTGCCGGAAGGGAATATCCGTTTCGGCCAAGATAATGTCATCGCCATTCGGGTTTATAACAATACGGGCGGCGCGGGGCTTTACGATGGGCCGTTGGGTCCGATAGAAGTAAAGTAAAAGGAAAGGTGTGAAAATATGAAAAGTTTGAAAGTGTTAATTCTATTGGGCCTAGCTGGGGTCATGTCATTTGGATGCGCCGGGAACCCGCAGGAAAAGTATCCCATCAAGATCGGCCTTTCCATGGACACCCTTCGGGGTGACCGCTGGCCGCGAGACAGGGACATCTTTACCCAAAAGTGCAACGAACTGGGCATGGGGGTTTTGGTGCAATCGGCGAATTCAGACGACTCCCTCCAGCTCACCCAGGCGGAGAATCTTATCTCCCAGGGCATTCAAGCCCTGGTCGTGGTCGCCCATAACGACAAGAGCTGCGCTACCATCGTGGAGGACGCCCATAAGGCGGGAATACCCGTCCTGGCCTATGACCGGCTCATCGCCAATTGCGATCTGGACCTTTACGTTTCTTTCGACAGCGTCAAGGTGGGCGAGATGATGGCCGACACCCTCACCAAGATCAAACCTAAGGGCAATTACGTGTTGATGGGCGGGGCGCCAACCGACCACAACGCCATCCTGGTTCGGCAGGGACAAACGCAGGGATTGACCCCTTTCCTGAAGAGCGGTGCCATCAAGATCGTGGGGGACCAGTGGTCCAACGATTGGCTGGCGGTGAACGCCTTGAAGAATATGGAAAATATCCTGACCAAGAACGACAACAAGGTGGACGCGGTGCTGGATTCCTATGACGGGACGGCCGGGGGCTCCATCCAGGCCCTGGCCGAACAGAAACTCGACGGGAAGGTGCTGGTGTCAGGGCAGGACGCCGAATTGGCCGCTTGCCAGAGGATTGTGGCGGGAACCCAGACCATGACGGTCTATAAGCCGGTGCGGTTCCTGGCGGCGAAGGCGGCCGAAATGACCTTGAAGCTGGTCAAGAAAGAGCCTATTACTGAAACGACCGGCACAGTCGATAATGGAAAGATCAAGGTGCCGAGCGTGCTCCTGGACCCCATCCCGGTGACCAAGGATAATCTGGTGGACACGGTCATCGCCGACGGGTTCCAAAAGATGGAAGATGTCTATAAGGGAGTTCCCCGAGACCAGTGGCCGAAAGCTTCTAAATAACCCGCCCGGATTTTTCGAACACCATTCCGGGTTATCCGGTGTGTCCATGGTTAAAATAGCCACTTGTTTCCCCAGGATTTCTTTGTTGTTGTTGGTGACGGCCCTATTTGGCCAGGGTTTTCCGGCTCGCGCGCAAGGTTATAAGTGGGTCGCCCAGTGGGGCGGCAAGGGTGTTGGGAATGGGCAATTCGACTCGCCGATTGGGATAGCTTTAGACCGGTTGGGTAATGTCTATGTTTCGGATTTCGGAAATAACTGTGTACAGAAATTTACCGCCAATGGAAAATTCTTGTTGAAGTGGGGAAGTAAGGGTGAAGGGGACGGCCAATTCCAGAGGCCGTCGGGTTTGGCGGTGGACAAGGCGGCTATCGTTTATGTGGTGGACGCTGGAAATTGCCGCATCGAGAAGTTCGACAGCAGTGGGAATTTCATAGCTACGTGGGGAAAACGCGGAAACAGCATGGGCGATTTGGGCTATTACGACGTGGAACCTAAAAGTGTGGCCCTGGACGGAACAGGTAACGTTTACGTGGTAGATGGCCGTATCCAAAAATTTACTTCTGATGGAAAATTCCTGGCGTTATGGGGCACTTTCGCGAACTTCAACGGCAATACAAGCTATAATTTTACCGACGCTAAAAGCCTGGCGGCGGACGGCTCCGGCGATATTTACGCGGATGACGTCATGATTTCCAAATTTGGCCCTGATACTCATTACCTTGGGGAGTTCGGGGCCGTGGGAAAAGGTGAAGGGCAGTTCCGTCTCCCTTGGGGATTGGCGCTAGACGCCTTGGGAAATATTTACGTGGCGGATACGGGAAACAACCGGATCCAAAAATTTGATTCCCATGGAAAGTTTTTATCGGCTTGGGGAAACTATGGCTCGGATAAAGGCCAGCTCCGTAACCCCTATGGCGTGACGGTGGATGATTCGGGGAATGTTTACGTCACGGATTTAGGCAACCACCGGGTCCAAAAATTCGCTCCTGAATGAGGAGCGGCGTAATAATCCTTTTGAAGAAATGAGTGAAACATGAAAAAATCCGTTCTCCCGCTGATATGCCTATTACTGGCTGTTGCTCCCGTCCAAGCCGATACCAGCAAATCGACAACTGAGTTCCTCAAAAAATTAAATGGCTATTACTACTGTCTTTCCCGAGAAGGACTGAAGAGTTACCACTGCGATTTGAGCTGTTCCTTAACCCCCGACTCGGAAAAAAGCCTTCAGTCGAAAGGGATTTACGATGAAAAACTTTGGGAGGCCGCCAAGGGTTTCCGGTTCTCGGTGGACGACGTTAGCGGACAGCCCATTTCCATTAAGGGCATTCAGCCCGCGAAAACAGGCGATCCGGGGCTAGACGCCAGGGTCGTCCAATTGGATCAAAATGTTTTAGAGGCCGTAAGGGCCTTTTCTCAATTTTGGAAAGCTTTCGTTGTGGAACCATTAAATGACCCGTCGGACTTGGAACAGGGAACTTTAAAGTTTCAAAGACTGGCCGAGGGATTCAAGGTTTCCCAGCCCGATCCCTCGGGCGGGATGGTGGCCGTTACATTTGATAAGAAAGGGAAAATGACGGAATTTTCCATGGAGGGAAACGGGTCCAAGACCATTGTCAAGCCGGATTTTATTTATTCCTCGAAGGGCTATTTATTGGCGGGGATGATTTTTTCGGCAGCCGATGTCCAGCAGGAATGCAAATTGGACTATGGGATCCAAGGCGTCTTCTGGATGCCAAAAGATTTGACCTTAATCGTCCAGCTTCCGGGAATGCCGGGCGCAGGTATCGAACTCTTTTTTAATTTTTCAGGTTATCAGGTTAATTAACCGCCGAAAACGAAGAATAAATGCTTTGGAAAATGGTTTTTCTCCCCCGATTTCCATTTTCGAGCGAAAAAGAAACCGACATTTTGAGTTTGAATCGTTTTTACTTCGCTCTCCTTTTTTACCGAGAATTTTAAAATTGGAACTTTTATTCATATTTTTCCGTCAAAGAACTGGGAGCTGTAAAGCCCGAAATAAAATTTTTGAGGAGTTTTACATGAAGAAAGTTATTGCCGCTTTGATGACGGTGTTGTTCCTGGGTAGCGCCGGTTTGGTGTTGGCGCAAACGCCAGCCCCGGCTGCCGCTGCTCCGGCCGCCACTCCGATGCCGATGAAGAAGAAGCACAAAAAGAAGAAAAAGGCCATGATGGAAGCCACTCCAGTCGCCGCCGATGCTTCGACCACGCCTGCCGCTAAGTAAGTTGGAATCCTCTCTTTAGGGGAGGAGGACTCAAGACCCCCGGACGAAAGTCCGGGGGTCTTTTTTATGTCCAGACCTTCTTGTGCTAAAATCCCCACATGCAAGACCCCGCCCGAACTGTTCTTTTCAATCCTGCGCAAATCCAACAAGCGGTCCATGGGATAGCCGGGGATATCTCCGCTTGGATCAAAACGGCACCTTATAAATGTTTGAACTTGGTTTCGATCCTGGAAGGAGCAAGGCCCTTTACCCGCGATCTGACGATTCATCTCAAAGAACTTATCCCGGAAACCGAAATTCTCATCCATGAGGTCCGTATCAGGGGTACGGAGGGAACCCGACTTTTGAAAGAAAGGCAATGGCAGGAGGGCGGACTTAATTCTGAATCCATCCAAAACTATCCGATTCTTCTTGTTGACGATTTGGTGGACTCGGGTCTGACCTTGAAATGGTTAAGATCGGAACTTCTAAGCTTGGGTACGAAAGAAATTAAAACGGCGGTTCTTCTGAGGAAGTTCGGCGAGGCCGGCGGCCAGGTGGACTTTTGCGGATTCGACTTGAATCTCAACCGCGAAGCCTTGGCCGAAAAGGGACTAAAAGATTATTGGCTTTTTGGCTATGGGATGGACCTGAACGGTGAAAGTAGGGAACTGGATACGATTGGGTGGGTAGAAATAAAGTAGGAATCAGAATAAATATTTCTTTGTGAGTTTTGTGAGAACCGGGGCCACCTCGTCCCGGATATGGGTGTTGGCGTAACCCACCCAATCCATACCCGTTGTCGTGTCCATAGGCCCGTCCAAGGGTTTACCCTGGGCGTCAGTCAGGATGATACCCGCTTCCATGCCCACCAAAGAAGCGGCCAGGTCATAAGGATGGCACACGTGGCCGGTTCTTTTTCCCTCCCGGCTCAATTTGGAATAAAGACTTTGGCGTAAATCGGCCGTGAAGCGGTCCTTGCCCGTCAAAAGCTCGTATAATTGCCCACCGGTGCTGAGGTATTGGTCATCGAAAGCGGCGATTTCCCCGTCCTTCAAGTTTGGAAAAAGTTCCTTTACCATCTCCTCTTCCATGGCCGAAAGGATATCCTTGCCTGGATGCACGAAGCGGACGATTTGTCCGAATCCCCCGCGAATTGATGGCTCCTGGGTGGGAGAGGGCTTCCAATCTTGCTTGGTTCCGTCCAAGAGATTGCGTGTGAAGCCTTGGGTTCCGCCTCTCTGGATGGCCCATAGGGAGGTGCCTAAAAAGGCCCGGTCGGTGGGGATTTCGACCATCACGGCGGTCTGGATGGCCGCAAGGCGGGTGCCAGGACCTTGATTGGGGGCAGCCCCAGCTAGGAAAAAAGCCGAACGCTTGCCAACCATGATCTCCCGGGTGCCGTCGATGGGATCGACAATCAGTCGCCAGGCGGCCTTCGATTCGGGCATTCCTTCAGGAAAAACATTAACTTTATCCTCGTTCATCCCTTCGGCAATCAGCACGATTCCACCTAAGGCATCCGCTTCTTTTTTGAGGAACTCTCGGATCGTTTCTTCGGCATCTAGGTCGATTTGATAAATGACGTCTGAAGCCGCTTTGCCGTGGATTTGGGAGCGGTCTTCGAAGGGCCGGGAAGCCAGGGCTTTTCGGACATCATCCCGGACTTTTTCACCTAGTTGTAGAAGAGGTTCAATAAGTACGATGGGGTTCATACGGGTGAAATGAAACCCTATTTTCGTCGATTAGGGTTTTTTGTTTTTTTCCCGAACCATTTTTGGTGCCAGGCCCAGGCGGTCTTAAGAACATTGTTCAAGTCCGAATGCTTGGGAGTCCATTTTAAGACTTCCGTGGCCTTGCGGTTATCGGCCACCAATTGGGGTGGGTCGCCCGCGCGGCGGGGCCCGGTCTTCAATGGGATTTTCCTGCCCGTGACCTTTTCCGTTTCGGTAATGACTTCCCTCACCGAGTAGCCATGGCCTGTTCCCAAATTAAAAAAGTCGCTCTTGTTCCGTTCCATCATTAGCTTCAGGGCGAGGAAGTGGGCCTCGGCCAGGTCGCTCACGTGGATATAATCCCGGATACAGGTTCCGTCGGGCGTGGGATAGTCTTCGCCAAAAACCGTGATGTGGGACCGGCGACCCATAGCCGCGTCCAAGATCAGGGGGATCAAATGGCCCTCCGGTTCATGAACCTCGCCGACCCGGCTCTGGGCGTCCGCCCCGGCGGCGTTGAAATAGCGCAGGAAGGTGGAACGGAAACCATAGGCCCGGTCATACCAGGAAAGAATTTTTTCGAGCATCAGCTTGGAATCCCCATAAGGGTTCACGGGGTTTTGGGGATGGCTTTCGGACATGGGCACATGAACGGGGTCGCCATAGGTGGCGCAAGTGGAAGAAAGGATGAAGTAGTTGACCTTCGCTTCCCGCATCACACTCCAGAGGTTCATGGCGTTGGTCAGGTTGTCCTGGTAGTACTTGGCGGGATTGACGACCGATTCCCCCACGGCGCAATGGGAGGCGAAATGCATGACGGCGAGGGGTTTGAATTTCTTGAAGGCCCGACGCAGGGCGGTGGTGTTGGACAGTTCGGCCTTAACTAGGGTGCCTTCCTTCACGGCCCATTTGTGTCCTTCCGAAAGGTTGTCGTAAGCCACCGGGGTAAATCCGTGGGAAGTTGCCGCCAACATGGCATGGCTGCCGATATACCCGGCTCCGCCGGTGATGAGAATGACAGGTTTATTGGCCAAGGTCGCCTCCTAGGGGATATGGGCTTTATTTTTACCATGAAGGGCGAAAGAGAACGAGCTAAAACGGATTTCTGAGCCGTTAACTTTCCTTGATGGTGAATTTCACCTTAGGGTGGACGCCCTTGATCAATTCCCAGTCCGTGCCGTGCTTGGCGACGATCAGTTTACGAAGGATTTTGTCCTGGGGAAGGGCCAAGAGGCCCTGGGATTCGATCGCCGAACCGTAAACCCGCAGCTCGATTTTGGACCAGTCCATATCCTGGGTCGATTGGGAAAGGGCCAAATGGGGTAGGACCGCCCCGTTTTTCACCAAAATCACGCAGGGGATGGCGCCGGCCTTGATCTTGTGCCATTTGCCGCCGTGGTAAAGGGCCTTGGATTGGTAGTCCACCCAAAGTCCGGGCGGCAGATAGACCTCCCTTTCGTTGACCTGCTCGAAGAGCGGAGCCACCAGAATGTCCGAGCCGAACATATATTCGTCCTCAATCAGCCAGGAAGTGGGGTCCTCGGGATACTCGAAAAAGAGGGTCCGGAGCATGGGGAAGCCCCTCTTGGCGCTTTCTACGGCCTGCGTGTAAACGTAAGGCATGAGCTTGTATTTCATTTCCACCGACAGCCGGAACTCATCCTCAAAGGGTTTGCCATAAACCCAGGGTTCCCGGGGTGGCACCCCGTGGCAACGGCTGTGGGAGGTCAGCATGCCGAAGGGTGTCCAGCGGCGGTAAAGCTCCTTTTCCGCCGGATGCACGAAGCCGCCGATGTCGTGGCTCCAGAAGGAAAAGCCACATAGGCCGAGGGAAAGCCCGCCTCTTAAAGAAGAAGCCATTCCGCCAAAAGAATCCTCGGCGTCGCCGCCCCAATGCAGGGGATAGCGCTGGCTTCCGGCCCAGGCGCTCCGGGCCCAAATGATATTCTCGCCCGTCACCTGCTTGGTGATATCCGCGGCGGCCTTGTTGTAGCGCAGGGGATAATAATTATGTTCCGAAAAGCCGGTTTTGCCGGAGTGGTAGACACCTTTGAGGGGGGCCGCCTCGCCGAAGTCCACCTTGATGGCGCCCACGCCCATCTTCAAAAGCCCAGCCAATTTGCCCTGGTACCACTTGACGGTTTTCGGATTGCTGAAATCCAGGGTAGCGTCCTCAGTGGGCAGGTTGCCCTTGCCATCGGTGACCGCCAGCTTTTGATCGAGAATTTCCTTGAAGAGGCGGTTTTTGGGATTGAAGTAGGACAATTGCCAGAGGCTGATCTTAAAACCCTGTTTCGCCAAGTCCTTGATCATCTTAAGCGGATTTTTGAAACGAGAGGTTGAGAATTTGTAATCACAGCGCCAGTCTTCCTCAAACCAGCCGGTGTCCAGATGGATGACGTCCGATGGGATTTTGTGGTCCCGCAGCTTCTTCGCCACGTCCCTTGCTTCCTTCTCGGATTTGTAGGTGCAACGGCTCATCCAAAGCCCGAAGGACCAGAGGGGCGGGACGGGGCTTCGGCCCGTCAAGGCGGTATATTCGGAAAGGACTTCCTTGGGCTCTCCCAGAAAAACAAAGAGGTCCAAGTCCTCGTCGCCGGTAAAGAGGGTGGTGGTCTCGCCGTAGGAATGGCCGAAGTCGAAGGTGGCGGGGTTGGTTGTGTGCAGGAACATGCCGTAACCCCGGCTGCTCATAAAGAAGGGGACGGGTTTGTACATGCCGTCATGCTGGACGCCGTGGCAATCGTAGGTCCAAAGGACCACCTTTTGGCCCCGCTTATTGAGCTTGGTGAAGGACTCGCCACAGCCGTAAATTTTTTCGTCATTGGTCAGGCTGAAAGTGGCGGCGAATTGGCGGCCATATTCAGGGGTGGGGCGCTGGAAGCAGAAGGGCAGGGGGTCGGTATTGCGCAGGCTCCGGTTGTCCTTCAAATGGACGGTCTTGGTCAGGAGTTTGCCCGAGGCATCGTGGATTTCGATGGCCCAGGGGTTCTCTATTATAGATACAGACCCGGCCTTGCCTTTATAGGTGATGCGGCCCTTGGCTTTGGTGACCTTCCAGGGGCTGGTGGCCTTGGGTTCGCCATTCAACATGAGGGAAGTTTCTTTAGTTTTTGGGTAGTCACGGCCCTTGAAGCGCAGGCGCAGGGTGCGGTCGCCGTAAAACTGGATGGAGAAGGGATAGGGTTCCTTCTCGCCGCCATATTCGGCAGGGAATTCCCAAGGTGGATTGGTAATGAGGTTGATGCCTTCCTGGTTGAAGGCCATTCGTACCTTATAGGCGTAGCGGCCCCAAAGGATGTCGCCAGAGGCTTTTGCGGCGTCGAATCGGTTGAGTTTCTCGGGGAGGAACATCGTATTTTCCAGATTTGAAAAGCTCCGGCTTATGTCCACTGGATGGTTCAACAGAGTGTAAGGATGCTCTTTCATGGAATCTCCTTTAGATGACGGCCATTTTATTGTGGCACGGAACTAATAGTAATAGTGGCACTTTTTAAACTAGGTGATGTCGCAGTTAAGGTTATGTCACCCGCTTTCCCATCCTCTGTTTGTACAACCGCCATACACAACCCATTAAAGGCTTTGCGAACGCTGGCTTTATCCGGTTCGTGGCTGGAAGGGTCGCCGTTGGCCACGCCAGCGATATGGCCCGCTCCCGTCACCGTAAAGGTCACTGGGTTATCGGCGGTCGGCACCACTCGGCCTTGGTCGTCCAGAATTTCCACCGTAATGGGGGTAGCATCCTCGCCATCGGCCCACAATTGATCCGCGTAAGGCGTCAGACGGATCGAGGCGGGCTCGCCCGTGGTTTCCACCTTGGTCTCGGCGGCATAGACGCCTTTGTTGTAAGCCTTGGCGGTCAGCACTCCCGGTTCGTACCAGACTTTCCATTCCAAATGGCCGTTCTTCGGCGTTTCCTGTTTGCCCTGCGATTTTCCGTTCAAGAACAATTCCACCAGGTCGTAGTTGGTATGGACCCAGACGTCGATTTGGCTGCCTTCCTTGCCTTTCCAGTTCCAATGGGGAAAGAGATGCAGGACGGGCTTATCGCTCCACCAGGCTTGGTAATAGTAGAAGTTATCCTTGGGGAAGCCGCACATGTCGAGGATGCCGAAATGGGAATTGACGCAGGGCCAGGCATAGGGGGTGGGTTCGCCACGATAGTCAAAACCCGTCCAGACAAAGCCGCCCGCCATCCAGGGCCGCTCGGCAATGGGTCGCCAGGCGGCTTCGGCGGTATAGGCCCATTCGGTGTGGTTCACGTCGTAGGCGCTCACATAACCCAGGGTCTGATCCGTCTGATATATGCCTCGCGTGGAAACCGTGCTGGCCGTTTCACTACCGTAGAGGGGGACTTTGGGGTGTTTGGCGCGGTAGGCTTCATACATATCTACGGCGTAGTTGAATCCCTGAACGTCCACCACGTCGGACAAGCCTCCCGGGCCCCAGCCGTAATTCATGGCGCAGGAAACCAGCCGGGTCTTGTCCAAGCTCAGGATTTTTTTCTTCATGGCGATTCCCCGTTTTTTGCCTTCGGCGGTGCCTTGAAGGGGTTCCTCGTTGCAGATGGACCAAAGGAAGACGCTGGGATGGTTACGATCCCGCAGGACCATGCTTTCCACTTGGCTGAGGGCTTCATCCGAGTCACCCAGGCGGCGGTTCTCGTCCATCACCAGAATCCCTAGGCGGTCGCAGGCGTCCAACAGTTCCGGAGCTGGGGGATTGTGGGAACAGCGATAGGCGTTGGAACCCATTTCCTTCAGTTTTTCCAGGCGGTAGGTGAAGAGGCGGTCGGGGATGGCGACGCCAACCCCGGCGAAGTCCTGGTGGTTACAGGTTCCCTTGATCTTGACGGGTTTTCCGTTGAGGAAGAATCCCTTCTTGGCGTCGAAGCGGAAGGAACGCACGCCGAAGGTGGTTTCAACCTGGGCCAGGTTTTTCTTTCCCTGCTCAATCCGGGTTACCCACCGGTAGAGATAGGGGTTTTCCAGCGACCAGAGATTGGCCTTAGGCATCCGTCCCCTTTGGGTGATGGTTTTGGAGTTTCCTTTGGCCAGATTGACCGGGGTGGAAAGCTTCAGAACGGTTTTGCCCTTGGCGTCCTTGATTTCCGAGACCAGTTTGAAGGAAGCGAAAGCTTCCGCGTGGTTCTCCAGGGTGGTTTGAAGCTCCAAGGCCGCTGATTTTCCCTGGGGTTTGGCCACCACGTAGGTGCCCCAGGGAGCGACATGAAGGGGGGCGGCGATGTTCAGCCAGACATGGCGGTAAATGCCCCCGCCCTCATACCACCAGCCCTCTGAATTGCGGGCGTCCGCATGGACGGTCAGGATATTCTTTCCCCCATAGTTGGCGGCTTCGGTAACGTCGTAACGGAAACCGGTGTAACCGCTCAAGTGATGTCCCAAAAGCTTTCCGTTCAGCCAGACCCGGCTGTCGCGGTAGACGCCGTCAAAATCAATCCAGAGGCTCTTGCCTTTGGCATCGGCGGGTAGGTCGAAAGTCTTGCGGTACCAGCCTTCGTTTTTGGGAAGGAAACCGTGGGAGGCGTCGCTCTTGGGATCGAAAGTGCCTTCCACCACGAAATCATGGGGCAGGTGCACCGTAGCCCAATTTTTGCCGACGGCCTCGTTCAAAACCACCGGTGGGACCTTTTCTTCCTGGCCAACGGTCAAAAGATAAGTTTCCTTTATGTAGCCCCCGCCATAGGTGTTTTCCACCAGGACCGCCAGTTGGTTGGGGCCGCCTTCTTTCCAGACCGAATCGAGATTGACGTCGAAGGAGTCGTTCCAGCCCACGTGGTAAAGCAACTTTTGTCCGTTCACATAGACCGTGGCATTGTCGTCCACGGCGGTGAAGTGAAGGAGGCGGTGGGGTCCTGGGGCGTTGGGAAGTTCGGCCCGGTACCAGGCGAAGCCAGGACTTTGGTTGAAAACATCCTTTCCGTTTTCCGCGTCCTTCCATTCCGAACACTTGGTATCCACATCAAGACCCGCCGGGGTCTCGTTCGTGGGCTTGGTTTTCACCGGGCCCATGTAGCGCCAATTGGGAATCATGTAGCCGTTGTCCACTTCCGAACCCACGATAGGCCCTAAGTGAAAGCGCCAGTTGGCATCCAGGCTCAGGCGTTGGCGTCCTTGGATTTCGGCGGCGCTCACTTTCATGGGTAGAACCAACGCAAGGAACAGGAATAGAACTTTTCTAAAGGGCATTTGGCCTCCCAGTGTGGTTGGTTTAAATCGTGAAAGCGGTGCATGTTGGGCATGAGTAGGGATTATGCCATTTTCTTTTGGGGCTTCAATGGAAAGCGACAGCTTGATGAGGAGGTATCGATGGAACAAGGTGAAAAAGTTTCACCCTTTTTCGGATCAAGATAAGCCATCATAAAGTAGAAAAGGCATCGGTTCTTGGCTATGCTTTGCTGGCTCAAAAGAAAGAGGAGGGAAGCGTGAAATTGATTTCCCGGTTGTCCTTATTAAGCCTGGTCTTGGCTCTTGTTTTCAACACCGCTTGCGTCTTTAAAAAGAAAGATAAACCCATTCGGGTTTCGGTTTTCACCGTCGATCCCCTCCTCATCAAGATTCTCACCGATACCATTACCGGCATCGAAAGCCGCCATCCGGGATTGAAGATCAAAGTCGAGAACATCCCCTATAACGATTATCAAAGCAAGATCACGGTGGAACTGGCAGCCAATGACGCGCCGGATATCATCAGCGTGGAAGCCAGCCGTTTTTCCGACATGTATTTGCGGGGCGCCTTTGAGGACCTGACCCCCTATTTCGACAAGGACCACATGGACCGTGCGGCCTATTACCCCTCCTCTCTTGCCCGCTTCAGCCCCAAAGGCGAAATTTACGCTATGCCCTCCGATATCGCCCCCGTGGGTCTTCTTTATTACAACAAGAAGGTTTTCGACGACGCGAAAGTCCTCTATCCCACCGAAAACCTTTCTTGGCCCGAGCCTTTTCTTTCAATGTGCCAGAAGCTGGTCAAGCGGGACGCTTCCGGCAAGATCATTCGGTGGGCTTATGTGGACCCTTATGGCACTGAAGCGAACACATTCCTTCTCAGCGACGGTGGCTATTTCATGGACAGCGAAACCAACCCGACCCGGTTGGCCTTGGACAGCCCGCAGGCCCTAGAGGCCTTCGGGTTCCGTTGGGACATGATCTACAAATACCATGTCTCTCCCACGCCCAGCGAGCTCCAGAGTTTCAGCGAAGGCAACCAGGCTGAAGATATGTTCATGAACGGGGAGGCCGCCATGATGAATTCCGGCGTGTGGCATACCCCGCACTTCCTCGAAAAGGGCTTGGACTTCGACGTGGTGGAATTTCCGAAAGGCCCCAAAGGCACCCGGGGTTGGGGATCGGGCGGTTCTGCCTATGCCATCTGGAAGGGTTGCAAGAACAAGGACCTGGCCTGGGAGGTCGTGAAGGAAATAACGAGCGAGGCTCTCTCGACCCAATTGGCCCAGACCGGCATGATCCAGCCAGCCTTGGTTAAGGTCGCAAACTCAGACGCCTTCCTGAAAAGCCCTGGCCCTAAGAACAAGAAAATCCTTTTGGACATGCCGCAATATTCACACTATTCGCCCTTTATCAAAAACTGGGAAGAGATTTGGTTCGGCCAAGTGGGCCCGGCCATGGACAAGTGCTGGCTGGGCCAGGCCAAGCCCGCAGACGTCCTGCCCAAGCTCAACGCGGATATTAACGCGAAGTATTTCCCCGGGAAATAAAAGGCAGAATCTAAGCCGCGAATCAACGCGATTAACTCCAAAAAACTTTAGAATGAAGTCTTTGTCTGCGAAAATCGCCGTAAATTTGCGGCTGAATTCTGTTAAGGTGTTTTCATGCGTAAATCTTTCCTTGTCCTAGCTATTCTGATCACCGCCCCCTTGTTCGCCGGGCAAGGGGTTATCAAGACCCTTCAAAAGCGGATCAAGAAAGACCGCAAGGACATCCTGTTCTACATGACGGAGATCAAGGACCTGCAGGTGCAGTTGAAAAAGGACAAGGCGAAGGCGGCTAAGTATTCGGACCAAGCCGAGGCCGAAACGCCAACCGGGGCGAGCCCCCAAACGCTTGGAGGTCCAACCCCCGTTCCCAGCAAAGCGGATAAGTGGAACGCCAAGGTGGCCAAGGAAAGCGCTTCGATTGATAGCGACCGGGCTTTACAAGCAAAGGCGCAGAATGATCTAGCCCAAGCCAACACGCAGTTAAGCGCCATCCTCCCAAAACATTAAAAATTTCAAAAAAATTAATTTGAACCACGACCCCTTGGCTAAAAGCCAATGGGTCGTGGTTCAAATGGGTTTGGTTTTTACTATCAAAACATTCTGAAACTTCATTTCACTCTGTTACATCCGTCGTTTTCTCCCGTCTGATTTGAAAAGCCAATCCACCTTGATTTCGCTAAGATAAGCCTCCCAAAATTTACTCAAGGAGATTCTATGCGCCGAATCCTATTGTTTGCCGCTCTTATCCTTATTCCCGGCCCTGACCTGGGCTGACGATACCGCTTCTTTCTTTTCCCACGGCTGGGCGGACTCTTCCGGCAAGGACGGCAAGGGCGGGGTGAGCATCGTCGTGCAGGACGGCAAAACCAACTTCCTCGTGCGCCCCGACTTCGCTAAGGACAAAATCGATCCCGCGACGAATTCTGACCATCCGGATTGGATCGTTTACGACAGCGACAGCAATAATGGCCAGTGCCTTTCCTTTGAGTACACTTGGATCACATCGGCGAACGACAAGTTCTGGGGCAAGAAATGGGCGGGCGGGGGAGTGGCCTTCGACAATTCTTGGGCGCTCCACGACTTTTCCAAGGCCAAGTACCTGATTTTTTCCGCCAAGACCAACGCGCCGGGTGTGGATTTCAACCTCGCCATCTCCGGGGCCACCGACGGCGTGCAGACCGGCAACGTCAAGATCGGCGACTTCGCCGAGGGCAAGAAAATCGGCGAGACCTGGACCAAGGTAGTCATTCCCTTGGCCGCTTTCCCCAGCCTCGATAAGGTTGACCTTACCCAGTTGAAGACCCTACGTTTCGACCTGCAGGGGGAATACCCGGAAAACACGCCGGTCCACGTTTATTTCGACAAGATGTATTTCACCGACAGCGCAATGGTGACCCCCGTGGAAAACCTGGGTTGGCTGAAAGTTCCCGGCGGCGTTCAGGTGATGTGGGACAAGGCCAATGACGACGGCATTTTGACTTACGATGTTTCAGTGGATGGTAAGGTGGTGGGCAAGGTGACGGGCGCGAAGAAGCGGCAGGTCAAGCTTCTCAACGGCGTCTTTAAAGACACCGCCAACCACGTGGTGGGCGTGGCCGCCGACAACGGCACCAAGGTTTCGGCCTTCGAGGCGGTCACCCTCAATGTGGCGCCCTCGCCCGCTGTATCGGCCACGGTGGCCGTGGCGGCGACGGCCAGCCATTCCATCTCGCCCTATATCTTTGGCTTCAACTACCTGGACGGCGAAACACTCAAGAAAGCGGGCGGCACCGTCAACCGCTGGGGCGGCAACGCCACCACCAATTACAACTGGAAGGAAGACGCCGACAACAAGGGCCAGGATTGGTACTACCTCAACAGCGCGGGGGCCTACGCCACCGAAAAGGACAAGCGCTACGCCAAGGCCATCACCGACGCTTTCAGCGCCGGTTCGCAAATGATCATCACCATTCCCAACATCGATTGGGTGGCTAAAGCGCCCCCGCTCGGTGGTAAGGAATTGGCTTCCTTTCCTGTCGCGCTTTATCCCGGCCAGACCGGCAACGACGGCCAGGGCTCAGGCAACGGTCTGTTGGCGGGTGGCAAGAAGGTTTGGGGCAACGACCCCAATGCCAATTATGTCCCCAATTCCCCCGCGTTCCAGGAAGAATGGGTGAAGACCATCGTTCAAAACTACGGCCTTTCCACCCAAGGCGGGGTGAAGTTTTACCAAATGGACAACGAGCCGGGCTTGTGGAATGAGAACCACCGGGACGTGTGCCCCAAGGGCATCGGGTTTGACGACTTGGTGAACAACAACGCCAAATACGCCGCCGCCGTCAAGGACGCGGACCCCAACGCTCAGGTGATCGGCTTCACCGCCTGGGGCGTCATGGAACTGGCCGGGTCGGATTGGGATGGCATGCCAGGCGGCGTGCAAGGATACCAAAATAAGGATGGGGCCGGGGAAAAGTGGACGGACCGGAAAGCCCACGGCGGCATTACCCAGCTCGAGTATTACCTGCGGGAAATGAACAAGCGTTCCCAACTGGCGGGCAAGCGGCTGATTGATTACGTGGACAACCATGGTTTCCCGGAAGTCTATGGCACCGACGCAAAAGGCAACAAGGTCAATATCCTCCGGGTGGATTGCGATTATGACCCGCTCATCACCCCCCAGCAGTTCGAGGCCATGCGCATCTTTTGGGACCCCACCTTTACCAGCCCGGACAGCTGGTGCGCCAACACCGGCAACAAGCCCTACTTGTGGGACCCCTGGGTGGGTCTGATTCCCAAGCTCAAGAAAATCATCGCGGACAACTATCCCGGCACGAAGCTTTCTATGACCGAGTATTACCCGACGGACACGAATTATTTCACCGGCGCCCTCCTGGAGGCGGTGAACCTGGGCATTTTCATGAGGGAAGGCATGGATATGGCCTGCGACTGGGACGGAACCCATCCCGGCAACTACGTTTTCTGGGGACACAAGCTCTTCAGCGACTATGACGATAGGGGGAGCAAGATCGGGGGCAACTACCTGCCCGCCACCAGTTCTTCCCCGGACCTCTATTCTTTCGGCGCCAACGACGGCAAAAAGACCTTCGTGATGCTGATCAACAAGAACCACGATACCGCCCAGGACACCGCCATCACCCTGCCCCAGGCCGTCACCCGGTACGAGACCTATACCCTGGCCCAAACCTCAGGGAAGCGCCTTTACGATTCCGGCCCCCTGGCCGCCACCGGGGCGGGGCTAACCCTGGAAGTCCCGGCCTTCTCAGCCATTCTGTTAGTAGCTGAATAAGGTTTTAGTCGTGAAAGCCCGGTTTCCCGCAGGGGGGGCCGGGCTTTTTTATTGGCCTATCCCTCATTAAAAATTCCCCACTTTGGAAAAGGAGGGGAAGAAGGATTTAGTCTTTCAATGATGTTATTGGCCCAAATCGCCCTCAAGCCCCTTTTTCATATTGTTCATCCATTTAAACCAAGATGAGGCAGCATTGTGCTTAACACAAAGTAGGAGGTTTATATCGAACCTTTACTCCCGTTTGAGGACTTCCAATATACTATCCCTGTTTCCATTAACTCTTCCAAAGGCATTGCCCCGTGAAAAAACCTCATTCCCGAAAGCCGAAAGCGAAGAAGGCTTTGAAAGAGAAGAGTATCGATAAGTCCGTTCTTCAACAGGAACTGCGGATGTTCAACCGGATTATCGACGGCATGAGGAACGAGCTTTCCTACATCGATCTGCTCAAACTCACCGTGACTTGCGTCTGCAAGGGGCTGGGATATGACCGGGCGGGGATTTTCCTGGTGGAACCCGACGGCAAATCCATTTCCCGGGCCATCGGGGTGGACTCCCGGGGCAAGTTCGAGTTGGCGACCAGCTACAAGGACCCTGTTTTGGACAAAAAGGGCTTCAGCATCTTCTCCGACCTGGTTTTCGGCTACAAAAAATCCTTCTACACCAGCAACCTGCTGGAGCGTTTCCCCGAGCTGGTCGGCAAGGTGGACAAGGGGGTTACCTGCAACGCCAATGTGCCCATCCTCGTGGGGAAAAAGAGGATCATCGGGGTGCTGGCCGTGGACAACCTCTTTACCAAGAGGGATTTGACTAGCCAGGACATCAGCTCCCTCACCAATTTCGCCGTCCAGGCGGGAATGGCCATTGAAACCATCCGACTGCATGAACAGGTGCGCCAGCTTTCAGTTACTGACGGCTTAACCCAAATTTACAACCGCCGCTATTTCGAGAAGTTTCTCGCGGACGAACTGGAACGCAGCCGCCGTTACAAGCACCCCTGCGGCGTGCTTTACATGGACCTGGACCATTTCAAGGAAGTGAACGACAAGTTCGGCCATCCGGTCGGGGATGAGCTGCTGAAGAACGTGGCCCAACTTTTGAAAAAAACCCTCCGCAACAATATTGACGTGGTGGCGCGGCTGGGCGGCGATGAGTTTGGCGTGATCCTTCCGGAAACCCCTGCCCAGGACGTGGTTCTCGTGGCCGAGCGTCTTTTGAACGTGGTCGAAAAGGCGCGGGCGCCGCTGCAACAACTGGAAGCCTGCCTGCACCCGGTGACCTTCAGCATCGGGGTGGCCACCTTCCCGGACAGCGCCGACAAGCCGGACGACCTGGTGCGGATGGCCGACAAGAGCCTTTACGATGCCAAGAACGCGGGCCGGAACCAAGTGGGGTCTTTTCCCCGGAAGTGATTCCTTTCAGCCCGGGTGAAGTGAAAATTTTCCATTCTTCAACGCCGTTAATACAAAGACATATCATTTTGAATTATTAACTGCGGCTTAAAGTCCATGGATTGACCCTTTTAATGACTCGTGCTATTGTAATTACAACGTAATTACGCTTTAAATGACCCGTGTTATTCGAAACAAGAGGTCAAAATGGAGGCCGCCATGAAAGCCCAAATCATTCAAATTGGAAATTCTAAAGGTATTCGGATTCCCCGGCCCCTCTTGGAGCAATGCCAATTGGAGAATGAGGTCGAACTGGAAGCCCAGCCGGGACAATTGGTGGTCCGCCCGGTAGGTGGGCCGCGTCATGGGTGGGCCGCGGCTTTTGAAAAAATGGCCCGGTATGGCGACGACGAGCTTTTGGACGATGGCGGTCCCGCCACTCAATGGTCCCGTAAGGACTGGAAATGGTAATTACCCGTTTCGAGGTACATTTGGTTCGCTTGGATCCGACCGAGGGGAGCGAAATCAAGAAAACCAGACCATGTCTCGTCATTTCACCGGACGACATGAACCAATATATCCGGACGGTGATCGTGGCTCCTATGACTAGCAAGGGCAAGGATTATCCCACCCGCGTTCCTGTCGAATTTCAAGGCAAACAAGGACAGGTTGTTTTGGACCAGATTCGAACGGTGGACAAATCCCGCTTGGCGAAAAGGTTGGGCAAGATAAGCGATTCCACCTCGGAAAAAGTTTTGCGGCTGTTGGCCGAAATGTTCGCCCCTTAATCGCTTCGGTTTTATATTCAACTGGTCGCGTATGAACGCGCTTATCGAATTTCCAATTGCTTCGTCTTGCCGCTCCCAAGTTCATTCCAATCTCGTTTAACCAAAAAACGTTTCGATCCGAACTTTTTTTGAGAGTAATCGTAAGTCCCTAAATAGGCTTCTTTTTATTTGGCGCCTTCCCGAAAAAATAAAATAATAATTCATCGATGCTTTTGACGCCCTTCCCATTTCCACCTCGCCAAGATTTTTTCAGGAGGGAAATATGAACAGTCTCAAAACCACGGATAGAGCTGTGGATATTCTTTTGGCGGAAGACAATCCGACCGATGTGTTCTTCATCAAGGAAGCCCTCAAGCGGTGCCGGTTTTCGGTCCGCCTGGGGGTCGTTCGCAACGGCGAGGAGGCCTTGACCTATCTGCGCCACCAGGGGTCATTCGCTGAGCGGCCCCACCCCGATTTGGTCATGCTGGATTTGAACCTTCCTCGAAAAAATGGTTGGGAAGTCCTGACGGAAATAAAACAGGATTATGAATTGAACCCCATACCTGTCCTGATCATCACCACTTACAATAACGCGGCCGACGCGCACCGCGCTTACCGATTGAACGCGGATTTTTATATGGTGAAGCCCCTGAACATGGCCCAATTTCCGATATTGACCAAATCCATTGAGCGTTTTTTGGGAGGCACTCTCCACTGGCTCGAGCATTGGCGGGCTGATACCGCGCGTTCTTAATGGGAGGAGTTTTAAAGGTGTTAACTCTGTAAAACTGTTGATTTGTATGGTTTTTTGCGCGTTGTGGAAAAGGCGAAACCCCTCTATACTTTTTTGGGTATGGAGGTGGCGATATCGTGAAGAAAATTATTTCGCTGGGTTTATTTGTTCTTCTTTCCGGTTTCTTACTTTTGTCACAAGGTTGTCCCGGGAAAGTCGCCCTGGTTTCCCCCGTCACGCCCCCGACACCCACCATTTCGGATACCCCTTGCGGGTATCCGGGCAATACCTGCACCTTTACCTTTACCTCCAGCCCCACGAACACTGGCACATCAACGCCTTCGGCAACGCCCACTAGCAGTCCCACGAAAACCGATACGGCGACGATTACTAACACTCCAACGATTACCAATAGCTTTACGGCCACTGCGACTCCCACCCTTACGCCCACCGGTACCCTGTCACCGAGCCTTACCCCGACCTTCACCGGATCTCCGGTAGCGACAAGCACCCAAACGCCTTTGGCGACTCCGGCGGGTTTGTTAGGCTGGTATAACCCCACGGATTACCCACAGATTTATTGGGTCAGCTCCACCGACCCCAATGTTACGGGTTACAACATTTACGTCAGTAATGGTTCGTCCACCGTGTTGGGGGGGAGCATCGCCAAAAGCGGTGTCTTCATGGAGTCCACCGACAGCGCCAGCACCAGCTTCAATAAGTCCTATTGGGTTGTCGCCACGGGGGCCGGGGGAAACATGAGCGGGCCTTCCCGTGTTGTTCACGCCGTTAGCGGCCCTATCGTCCTGAACAGCCTGAGTCTTTCTTCCAACACCAGCGGATCACCGGTCTCTTTTAACATTACGGGCGGTTCGGTGGCGGGCGCGACGCTGAGAAGCTGGCTTGTTTACCAGACCGGTACCGGAACCATTGTCTGGTTATGGGGTGAGGAATCGGCCAGCCACACTTCCATGGATTACGGCGAGAATAGCTACGGAACGACCTACTATCCGGCCCAACCCCTAACCGCCGGAGTGACCTACACCCTGAA
Source organism: uncultured Pseudomonadota bacterium (assembly GCA_963836235.1). GTDB lineage: Bacteria > Oederibacteriota > Muellerivitia > Muellerivitales > Muellerivitaceae > CAWJKT01. The sequence goes on from CAWIIP010000004.1 coordinate 724,700, forward strand.
CGTCCATACCTACAACAATCAAAATTGGGAAATCGACATGAGCACGATCAACTTCGTCATTTCCGCCTCACCGACCGTCACCCCGACTCCCGTCCTTACGTCCACCCCTACCTCCAGCGCGACCTCCACCCCTAGCCCGACTATCACGAATACGCCAACTATATCCAATACACCTACTTCCAGCGCCACGAGCACCGCTTCGAACACGCCGACAGCCACGCTAGGGCCCTTCGCTTGCGCCGAAAGCACCAGTGGCCTTCCCGCTCCCGCACCGATCACCCTTTCGGGTCCGGCCACCGATTTCGCGGCCCTTTGTAACGGCTGGGTGCTGGTGGGAAATGAAAACACCTATCAAATTCAGATGGTGAATGTTTTGAGCGGGACTGTGACTACCCTTTGCACCCTGCCCGCGGCACCGGGCGTCATGAAATACGACGCTTCGACAACCTTCCTCTACGTTGCCATGGCCGGAGTTTCGGAGGTGGCCCGGGTGAATGTCGCCACGGGTTCGGAGACAAATATTTCCACCGCAGGGCCCGTCAGTTTCTTGGCCGTTGGCAATAACGGAATAGTGTTTGCTTCCATCAACAGCCTGAACAGCATCGAGGTCATCAATGGCCCGGCGGCTTCGGCCCAGACCATCGCCGTAACCAGTCCCCCCTATTATGGAAGTTTGGTGGGCTACGACAAAACCAGGAATTATTTATTTATGGGCGGCAACGGATTGTCGCCGGCCCAAATCGTGAACTATTCTTATAACACCGGCACCACGGTTTTGAGCGCCCAGCTTTACAGTTATAGCGGCGGGGGCAATGGATCGGAAATCGCCGTTTCGGCGGACGGCAATCATCTGGCTTTCCCCAGTGGGGGTGGGAATAACTCGACGGGTTATTCGACCGATGATTTCAGCCCCGCCAACCTGACTTACACTAATTCATGGGCAACCTCCAATTACCCCACTTCCGGGGATTTCAGCCCTGACAGCACCCATTTTGCCTTTACGGACAGGACCAATATTCAGGTTTGGGGTACCAGTAGTTATGCGACCCCTTTAACCAGCGTCGCCCCCTCAAAAGTTCCGAACATTCTCAAAGTTCGCTATTCCCTGGGAGGAGACTATGTTTTCGCTCTGGGTACGGACTCCACTCCCCACACCCTGTTGACCTGGATCGCCAGTCCTTAAGAGGATTTCGCCGATAGTCGAGAGCCCCATTGGCCGCAGTGTTTGCTTTCCCCCTCAGACAATCCCACCGGCCCATCGTGTAATATAGCCATCATCTCGGGATTCTTTAAAAGATGGGGTTATGAAAAAAAGAGCTTTATTCCTTTTCCTGCTGGGGACCCTTCAGATAGTGGGGAACTGCAGCCACACCCGCTGGATGCAGAACCTGGGTTTCGCCACGGCGGCTTCTCCCGCACCCATGGTGTTTTGCGGCGTGGGGGAACAGGAAAGTTTCGCCAACCGCTATTTTTTGGACTGGAAGGACTCCCAAGGCGAGAGCCATTCAATCCCTATCGACCACTTAGTCCTGGCCCGATTGAAGGGGCCGGAAGCCCGGCGCAGCATGTACCTTCTGACCCTGGAGGGTGATTCCACCGGATGGCCTTCGCTGAACCGTTCCATCCGGGGCTATTTCGATTGCGGCCTGCTGTTGGAAGAATGGGGCATCCAACCGCAGAGCCTTCAATGGCCGGTCACCATTCGAGAGGTGCCTGCTGCCGGTTTGGCGGCCCGAGCGATCCCTTATGGTGACCCATGCCACTGAAAAACGGGTGGACGGGAGGGTACTACAGCCTCTTTCGGGCCCTGCTGGGTTTTTCACTATTTGTTTACTTTCTCCAGCTTTTACCCTGGGGAATGGAACTGTTTTCCAACCTGGGAGCCTTGGCCACTTTCGAGCAAAAACACGGCGCCGCTTACTTTCCAAACATCCTCGCTCTTTGGAACAGTCCGGTGGCGGTCATGGCTTTGCTGGCCTTGGGAGCGGTCCTGGGTGTTCTTTTGGCCATAGGGTTCAGGGACCGGCTGGCGGCGATAGGCCTTTGGTACCTCTGGGCTTGCCTGTTGGACCGTAATCCCTTCATCCTGAATCCGGAGCTTCCTTACATCGGCTGGATATTGCTGGCGCATGCATGCCTGCCTGGGGCGCCCACTGGTTCCTGGGAGGCCCGTCAGCGGCCCGAACAGGGAATGACCTGGACATTTCCCTGGTCGATTCAGGAGGCCGCCTGGTGGGTGGTTGGGCTGAGCTACAGTTACAGCGGCTTTTACAAGCTTCTTACCCCAGCCTGGAAAGACGGGACGGCCTTGTTTTGGATTCTCCAGCACCCCTTGAGCCGGGAAAATCTTTTTTGCCGGGCTTTGCTGGGGTTACCCGGCCCTTGTTTGATGGGACTCACCTGGATCGTGGCTTGGATGGAATTTCTCTACTGGCCGTTAGCCCTCTTTCGACGGGCCCGTCCCTGGGTTTGGACGGAGACGATCCTGCTTCATCTGGCCCTGATGTTGCTCATGGATTTTTTCTGGATTAGCTGGGGAATGATTTTGGTCCAGCTTTTTCTTTTCGACCCGGCTTGGCTGAAGTCCGGGTTGAAAAGTGAAAAGGGCTGATCCGATTGTGACTAAAAGAGAGCCGAGAGGGTGAGGCCGCCCGTGACACCGCTCAGGTCGACCTTCAAGGGCGACATGCCGGTGGGATCAGGGTCAGCCTCGGGGACGATGGTGATCTGGGAACCGCTGGATGAATTGGGATCATATTCCAGGCGGGAAAGGGTGCTTTGGCCTCCGCTGGAAACATTTCCCGTCAAATGTCTCGACTGAAGCCAGCGGTAGCCGATGGAGGGCGATAAGAAGAAGTTGTCCGCAAACTCCCAATCCAGGCCCACCTGCGCTTCGCCCCCGAATACCACCGAATTAAAATCACTCGTTCCCGATCCTGAGGGGTTGCTGTAGTTCACGTTAACCGCGATCGAGGCCAAGCGGGGCCCGATAGAGGCAAAGAACTGTAGGGGCCTATCTCCCGCCAAAAGCTTCACGTCCAGTCCACCCACCAAGGCGCTTAAGGCGTAAGAAATGGAGCTGTTCCCATAAAGGGCGCTCTGGATATTCTCGGAAACGGTTCCCGCGGGCAGGACACTGAGGGGGAGGCCGAACTCCAGATGGGCGTCCATCCGCAGGACCGGTTCCACAATGTAGCCGATCAAGGAATTGGGAACGGATCCGGAAAAGCGGTAGCTGGGATCGACGCTTGCTTGGGAGTTCGCGTAGAAAACCTGGGCCTGCACCTCGGCCGTGAATTCCGCCAAGTTGATGAAGGATACTTGCGGCTCCAGCCGCAAACCAAATTGGGGATAATCGATCGGAGCTGGGACGTTGGGTGTTTTTCCGGTGCCATAGGCATTGACCTGCGCGTCCACCCATTGTTTTTCTTGGAAGGTCAGCGGGGACCTCAAGCGGCGGACGAAGTAGTCCAATTTTTCATTGGGTCTTAATTTGCAGGAAATGCCAAGGTTCATCACCGCGTCACGGAGGTGACCGGCTTTGTATTGGCAAGATCCGAGATAATAGTAAATATGGGAGTCGCCCGGTTTTTGAGCGAGGGCTTGTTTGAAAAAAGGTATGGCATCCTGATATTGCTTCTGCTTGAAAAGGGCCAAGGCTTGGCTATAGGCGTTGATATCCGGCGTGGGAGCGGCGGAGGCGGGTGGGATGGCCGTCTGTGCCGGGGCCGCGGATATCGTGGCGGGGCTGGTGGTCGGATTGGGGGTGGTTGTGGAAGGGGTGCCGGCGGAAACTTCGGGTGGCGGCGGTGGGGCCGGTGGCTCGACGGCAGGTTGGTCGTTTGTTTTAGAAGCGGCGGGGGGTGTGGCGATAGGTTTGGAAACCGCTCCGGTGGGAATATCGGGAGGTGCCGGAGGCATGACGGATGGCTGGGTTTCGGGAACGGAGGGAGGTGTGGAAACGGTTGAAGGGGTGGAGTTGGGGGGAGTGCTGTTAGAGACCTCGGGTGGCACTGGAGGGGGCGGTTGAACAACGGCTTGTGTATCAGGAAGGGCGGGAGGCGGGGAAAGAGTTGAGGGAAGGGACGCCGGCGGAGCATCGGTCGAAACATCGGGTGGCGGGGGAATTTGATCGTCGTTTGCCGCCAGTACCAAAGGCGGGGCAATCAGGCTTGAAGCCACCAGCGAAATGAAGATCAGGCGACGGTAGGGCATAAAACCTCGCTTATCGGTATTGGAATAATCGGCGCATTATAGCCTGAAATGGGGGCGGGGAAAAACGCAGAGTTTATATGGGTGGTTCCCCAGGTTCGTGTTGTCATCGGAAGCTCAAAACAAAAGAGCCTCTTGTAAGGGAGGCTCTTCATTTAAGGGAGTTTCTTGAAATGCGAATACCCTTGGATGTCTATTTTATGTTTTAATACAGTTCCATATTGTCGATAATGTAATCCCCGGTAGCGGCCTGAGTACCGCCATAGACATTAATCTCGACGCCAATCCCGCTTACGCTCGTTTCGTCGGTTGTCCAACTGGGTCCGGAGGGTTGGAGGGAAACCTCCGTCCATTGGCCCACAGTTAGTGGGATATAGCTGTATCCTCCAGGAATTTCGCCGCCAAGGCCTCCTGTGCCGTAAATGTCCCCACTGGTGGTTTTTACGTAATTGGCGGCCCCGTAACCCGCAGAACCTGTGGCATCCGTCATCGGATAAACCCAAACCCTGACACCCACCGCACCGATGGCAATGAAGTTGATGGGGAAGCCGTTACCGGAGGTTATGGGATTCCAAACATAATTCGATTCGATTTGCATGTCATTTCCCGCCGCAGACAACATGGTCATATCCAAGGCGCTCACGCCGCCCGAGGCATTCGTGATTCCCAAATTGGCATATGAGTTGGGGGTAATAATATCTCCGCCCCCCGAATTGTAGTCCACGTAGAACCCATCCACTGAACCGTCTTCAAAGGTCCAGGAATAGTTGGGGACCGCAGTGAAAGTGGCTGTGGCGGTGCTGGTGGGCGTGCTGGTGGAAGATGCCGTGGCGGTGTTGGTGGCGGAATCGGTGGCCGTCATAGTTGCGGAATCAGTTGGAGTTGCCGTGATAGTGGCCGTGGCGGCGCCCGTATCGGTAGGGGTGGCGGAAGCGGTTTGAGTCGGGCTATCCGTGATGGTGGAAGTAACGGTGTCGGTGGTGGTGTTACTTGGCGTATTGGTCGCGCTGGGCGGAGTAATGGTGACGTCATCAATCCAGATGGTCACTGGCGAACCGTTGGATTGGCCGGCTCCCGTCCCGCTGGGGACTTGAAGGCCAAATTGGATGATGGAAGTGGGAGCGCCCGGGTTGATCACGTAAGACATCTGGAACCAGGTTCCGGCGGAATAACTGCCTCCACCGCCGCCAGCATTGGTCCAGTCGCCACCATCCCAGAGGCTGGCGCTGGGGCCGCTTTGGTCGAAAACCTGCATGGCGTTCCCATTGTTGGAGGCCATCACCCAAAAGCTGATAGTGCTTCCGGGTAATATGGTGACGCCGGGGCTTGGGAACTGGATGCCAATTTGTTCCTGTTGGGCGGTGGTGGTGAAGGGAAGCACAACCTTTAAAGATCCAGTTCCGCCATGAAAAATGGTCGTGTCTTGAGAAATGGTAGCGGTAACGGATCCCCAAGCGTTCCAGCATTGGGTTCCGGAATCAAAAGTGTAGTTTGTTAGGAAAGTGGGCACGCAAGTTGTCGGTGTGCTTGTCACGGTAGCGGTAGCGCTATTGGTCGGGGTTGCCGTGGCCGTTGAAGCTCCGGTATTGGTTGGTGTGGCGGTAACTGTAAGCGTCGGGCTATTGGTGGTTGTGGAAGTGAGGGTCTTGGTAGGGGTAGCCGTTGCCGTATTGGTTGCGGCACTGGGAGGAGTACTGGTTGGAGTAAAGGAGGCGGTGCTCGTGGGACTGTTGGTAGGGGTATTGGTTGCCACTACAAGTGTGGTATTGGTTGGGGTTGCGGTGCTGGTGCTGTTTATTACAGCAATCGGAAGGGTCGGGGAGACGGAAATGTTCCGGGAGCATCCCGATAAGAAATAGGTGGTGATTGTCGCCGTTGTCGTGATAAAGCCTATCCATGTTTGAAAACGCGCCATAAGAGTTTTCTTCCTTATTTTGATTTAAAAGCTTGATGCGAATGGTGAAATGATACCACGATTTTTTTGATATTTTAATTTTCAATTTGAGTTAAGGCTGATGGGAGGGTGTAACCGGGCTTTCTAAGTGAAGCCTTTAAATGGGGCAGCCAGCTTGAAAAAGGGTTTTGGTCAAAGGAAAAAGTGGCCCACGTCGAAATGTGGGCCGCTTTTTAATTAACAAGAACTTTAAGGCAACGAAAAGTTAATAAACTTGAATGTTATCGATTTGGATGTTGCTGGGGTTAAAGGTCTGGCCGGTTCCCCATCCGCCCGTGGCGCCTTGAATAATGATTTGGCTTACGGCAGCCGCATTAACGGATCCCCAGGCGGTGGAGGTGGCGGAAAGGTCCAGTTCGGTCCATGCGCCTTGGGTTAGGTTCACATAATAACTATAACTGGTGTTCGCACCGTCGGAAGGGAAGATTTGTCCTCCCGGATAGCCACCGGCGACTGTACCGGCATCGATCCACATTTGACAACGGATTCCACCACCAGTCAAATTTAACGCTGGAGTAAAGGCTTGGACAATTCCAGCTGATTCGGAGGTGCCATTATTAGTGGGGGCCACATACCCGCTTGATGTAAAAGGAGCATATAAATTGAGGGCGTATAAAGAACTGTCACCCGCATCTGGAGTGGGTGTGCTCAAGACGGTTCCAGTTTCACTACCTCCGACAATGGACCAGCCTTGAGCGGTTCCGCTTTCGAAGTCCCATGTTTGGATGGGTGTGGGAGTAAACGTTGGCGTTGAGGGAGCCGGCGCCGTGATAGAAACTGAGGCAATATAAACAGTTACTGGAGAAGTAATATAAGGAGCGCCATTAGCCGGTACTTGGAAAATAAACTGGGTGACGCCTTCCCCGGTTGCCGCTGGATAATTATAACTCACGGTGACCCAACTGCTTGATGGAGCTGTTTCAGTCACCAACGCACTGTAGTCAAAATAGGAGCCGCCATCCACACTGCCTTGCGTGAAAATTTGAGTATATTGACCACTCAAGGTTGTGGAAGAAACCACTTGATATAAAAGTGATATGGTTGATCCCGGGGTTATGGTTACTCCTGAGGCGAATTGCATGCCAATGAGTTCTTGGCCGGTAGTAGTGCCGCTAAACGGAAGTACGATTTCAATGGCGCCGCCACCAGGAGGCGTTACTCCACCAACACTATTCGTTTGAGTTACTGTAGTAGGTATAATCCCATTCGCTGTCCAGCCTTGATTGCAAGTGGCGAAAGTATAAGTCGCTTGGAGCACTGGAGTGCCGCAACCCGCGCCAGGTGTGTTAGTAATGGTGGGGGTCGCGGTATTGGTTGGTGTACTTGTGATGGTAAAAGTGGAAGTCAATGTGGGAGTGTTGGTGGGTGTGTTGGTCGGTCCACCGGGTGTGTTAGTGCTGGTGCCAGTGGCGGTATTGGTCGGCGTACTTGTGATGGTTGCCGTGGCGGTTTTTGTGGCTGTGGATGTTGGGGGCGCGGGAACGGTATTCGTCGGAGTGAAAGTGTTTGTGGGCGGGAAGGTGGGCGATGCAAGATGGCGGCAGCTACTCCCCATTGTCAAAATCGACACCAAGGTTATCAGGAAAGTAAATCCGATCCAATGCTTCATTTTCTGCCTCCGAGATTATTGAAACAATTTTTTCAAGTGTTTGAAAGTATAGCACCGATCAATAAATTTCTCCTTTTCTAAAAGACGCTCAATTTAAATTATTAAGGGTTCCCTGAGGGCTACTTAATTTTATGAATGAAAATAGGGAAAAAATGGATATTGCGAAGGGGATCGATTACTTGGGAAAAAATGTTTAACGGTTTACTGCAAAGCTGTTTATTTTTAAACTTTTCAAAAAAGGTTTAAGTGCGTTTTTAAGGGTTTTTAAAGCTGAAAAAGTTTCCGGCTTCGCCGAGTTTTTAGTAGAATGCCACCGCTTTTCTAATAGCTGTTCTTCAAACGCCGATAAACTTCTATCTCTTTCCTAATCAAGGTGGCCATGGCCCAGTCAAAAAAAATTTATTATGGAACTGTCTTGTGCCTTGCGGTTTTAGTGGCTGGTTGTGGGGCCGTTTTGGTGAACCAGGGCGCCAAGAACGAGCCTTTGACCGATGGGTTAAAAAATCCAGCAGACCTAGTGGCCAAGGTCACTGTGCCCCCTGACCAAAAGGTGATTGATAATTTCGAAGACGGTTCCACCAACATGAGTTCGAAACTATATGGGGGTGGAGGAACTTGGAATGCTTTCGCTTCCGCCGGTAATACCCTGAATACTCCCTACGTCGTTTCCGGAGGGGCCAATGGAACCGCTATGGGCGCCCATATTTCCGGTACGCTGGTCAACAAGGGTGACGGTCAATATCCTTCCTTCACTCTCCAGGGAATGTTTAAAAAAAGTGGTATCTACGATGCCAGTATGTTTGAAGGCATCCGGTTTTATTATAAATGCCCAGCCGACGACAAGGCTCCGACCCGGCGTTTCAACGTGACTATTCCCGCCACCCTGCCTTCTTCCGGCGGCGGGACTTGCTCGGACCAGTGCTACAACCATTTCGGGGCGGACCTTTCGATGACTGGGGATTGGGTTCAAAAAACTTATTCCTTCAGCGATTTTAAGCGCCAACCGGGTTGGGGATCCATCGTAACGCCTCCGGATTTTACCGATCACTTAAAGGAATTAATGACGATTGAATGGAACCACAATGCCGGTAATGCCGCCGGGACCTACCCGATAGATTACTGGGTGGATGAGGTTGAGTTTTTTTAGACGGTTATAAAAATGTTTATGTTGAAGGTTTGGCTGTTAAAACGCTTTTGCCAAAGGGCGTTGAATCCCTCGTGCTTCAGGAGTGCGGTTTGAGGTTTGAAATGAAAACCAAGTGGTCCGGCCTTTTTTTCGGGTTCCTGTTATTGGGAACCTTTGGGCTTTCTTTGCTTTGGGCCGATCCCAGCGATAACGTTACCTCGGACCAATCCCTTTACCAGCGGGTCAAAAAGCTGGAGGACTATGGCCTCTTGGACCCTCAGGACAAAGCAATTTTGGATCAAGGCTTAGTGGTCAATCGACTTGAATTGGCTTTTTATGTCGAAAAGGCAAAGGCTCGATTAGATGCTCCCGAGTTTCCGACCGCAGTTCCGGTATTAGAGACACCAACCCTTGTACCGGCCTTGCCGGCACCTTCCTTAGAAGTGCCCGCTCTTCCCACGCCCACAGTTGAAGTGCCAACGATGCCAACGCCGACAGCAGCAATCGTAGTTCCGCCGCCTATGGAGGCTCCCACCCTACCTGCGCCCATAGTTCCGGCTCCGGTGGCGACGACACCCAGCACGAACCAAGATGCCTTGAGAAAAGAGATCGATGATCTATTAAAAGAGTTACACCAGGAATCGGAAGTTTTGCGCAACCGGACAGGATTGGATGACTATCGTATCCAGCAGGATCAAGCGGAACTGGATAAACTCAAAGACGTCCAAGACGAAGTGGATTCCACTTTCAAAAAAGCCAACAAATCCGGAGGCGTCCCTCATTTCTCCACCATCTCCGACATCCGGGTGGAGAACGTCAATGTTTCCGGCCTCACGCAGGTCAGCGCCACATCCGTTAAGAATGAGGTTAACCTGGGAGTTTGGAGCGATTTGGGCGGGAAGGGATCCATCAGTTTGGGATTGGGAAGTTACGTATATTCCTCCGCTTCCGACACACCATCGGCGCCCGCCTCCATTTACCTTTTCAGCCCACAGATACATTGGGGCATGGATGGGAAGCTGGGGCATTGGGACAATACTTTCGGGGTGGAGCTTTACACCGCTGATGTTGCCTTGGGGGATTTTTCCCGCGGTGTTCCTCTCAGTAATCTGCGGTATGAAGAACCATTTGAGATCAAAAGGTATTCCACCGATAAGAACATGAAGAACTGGGACGATTACATGACCAACCTGGGATATGTTCCCAGTTACACTTCCTGGGTGGGACAAGCCAGCACGGGAATTGTTTTCGACGGGCTATATATGTTGGGAAGCAATTTGCCCCTGTTGAACAAGGACGCCAAAGCCACTCTTCTTTTCGGCCGTATGGGAAGATCTGCCGAAGACCCTGACACCGACGTGCCCGAAAACCACCGATTGGAAGAGGGACTCAAATACAGCCAGCCTTGGGCCGGGGGATTTTTGCAGACATCCTTATCCGGTTATTGGATCAATGAGAATCTCGGAATCACGCCTCCGAATACTCCTGCCATGGATTCCCAAAATTATGATCTCGATATGGCATTCGATATTAAGCCCTTTTTCCTAGCCCTGAAGGGCGGGTACAGCCAATTTTATACGGGGATTCAAACCGGCACCACCGACCCCGAACCTCTGAAAGCGCCGGCGGGTCAGGCATCCCTCACTTATTATCCCTTTACCTTCTATTACACCGCCATCAGCGATTCTTATTCGGATATCAATTCGACGGTATACACGGCGGGGTTCAACTGGAATAACTATGGATATTCCTATACGGGGAACGATTGGCTTTATGGTTACGTTGGGATGGTCAACGATATGATTAGCGACCGCCACGGCTGGCGGGCCAACCTGGGCTGGCAGGGACGGCAACAGGATTGGATGAAGTCTTGGCCCTCTATTCTTGACGATGTGGTTGTCAATTTCGATGTAGCCTCCAACACCGAATACAGTGTCATTCCGGATGAAGCGGGCCATAACGTTATCGAATCTTACCAACTGATTACGGTTTTTTACCCGGATGACACCGGAATGTGGGGAAGCAGTGTTTGGGGCGGGTATGGGGGAATTCACCCCATGGGACAGGCCTACGAAAACAATATCGCGGGTATTCGAAACGATGGATTGACCGTGGGCACCAATGAATACTATCTAACGGCGCTCGGAATAGATTACATGCAACGTGTTCCCTTCATTCTGCCGACCGCTAATGAGCCGATTCAGGACATCAATGGAAAAGCCGTTACGGTGGGTCCCGGTATTAACACTTATACCAATCTCGATAACTTGAAAACCTTCAATTACATTACTTTGACGACCAAACTCCAGCTCAACAAGATGCTAGGGATGCCCCAGCCTTTCTATGGCAGTTTCTTTTTTACGGACCACCAGATTTCCGGAATCACAACCAATCCCGCCCTCGTCAATATGCCCGACCCGAATCGCCCGGGCCAAACTCTCGCCAATATTCCTGACTTATTCAACCAGCAGGTTTATGACGCGTCGGTCTTATACCAGGTGGCGAAAAACCTGAACTTGCTGGCGGATTATGGCTGGGAAATTTGGACTTCCAATTACACCTATCCCCTCGTCAACTTCCGAACCGATGCTATCGGCGCGGGGCTTGCTTATGACCTGCCCTGGGGTGGCGGCAAATTTGAAATAAGGTACAAGCATTTGAACTACCAGGATTATTCGATCCTGGCCAATAGTTACCAAGCGAACCAAATTTATTCGTATCTCTTGTTCCAGTTTTAAACGATGTTTTGGAAAAAGTGGAAAGGTGAAAAAGTGCTAAAAGTCGGGGAAAAATTGAAATCCACGGTTCTCTTCCGGGCCCTCGCGCTTTTTTTCGTGATGGCTTTTCCGGCAATGGCCGACCACGGTCCTTTGACCACCATCGAAAGAAACAATTGGATTGATTCTTCCGTCGGAGACCTGGTGTCCGCCGGGTTAGCACCGGCTCCTAATAAGCCGGTTGGGTCCATGACCAACCTGGAAGTGGCCCAATTGACCAAGGGGGCAGCGGAGCTTTGGATGGCCCAAGCGACCCTGCCGCCGGGGCCTGGACAAGCCGCGGTTTCCACCACGCCAGAAGCGGCGACGAAAAGTCTTGCGGAATTGGTGGAAGAATTCAAAAAAGAACTTTCCCTCATGGAAGTAGACGTGACCAAGTTGGAAGACCGGATTTATGACCAGGAACATCGCAACGAAAAATTTGAGGCCCTCCAGATGGAGTATCTGAAACAAACGGGAACCAGCCTATCGGGAACCTCCAAGGGATATTTTGACACTTATCGCGGTATAGGCGCCAACGCCATTTATGGACCCATGGTTTATGACGACATCATGATGGGGGATATCATCCTCAAAAGCGTGCCGGTCCCCTTCGTGCTTTTCGACGCTGATATCCGAATTGCCAGAACAATCGGCCTCTATTACGCCGACCCGATCAATCCTAGTTTTTCCTTGCGGTGGCTTTCCCTGACTAACACCAACGAAATCTGTAATCTTACGGCGGGTGACATCTACCGGCATTACACACCCCTTACCCTTTGGAACAACGAATTTCCGGTTTACACCCTAACGGAGCCAACCTCCTATTACCGCATTCGTAAGGATATTGAGGAGAATGTCTATTTGGATCACGGGTCCGATTGGCGTCTGCGTGGCTTTGAGGCTGCATCCGACCAGAAGCTGGATAAGAGTCCTATCCTCAGTTCGTTCCACCTACAGGCCATGGCCGGGGAACTGGCCTCGGCGAGCCAATACACCTTTGCCAATGATTACGCCGGTGGTGAGGCTGCCCTGGACTTTTTTGACGACAACCTTGAGTTGAAAAGCACCGCTCTCATGTTGTGGGATGACACTGGGACATCAAATGTTCCTTATATTCCCCTGTTGATTTCCACTTTTGCTAAAACCTATAAAATTGGAAGTTTATCTTCCACCGCGACCCTTCCTTTCGAAAAAAATCTCGATGTTAAGGGATTAGTGGAATGGGCTGGCAGTTCGTACCAGGATAATTCCCAAAACGCCCAAAGCGTTGTTCAGGATTGGGCGTTATTGGCCAAGGGTTCTATCGATTTGGAAGCTCTTCATTTAAATGCAAAATACCTGAATATCGGTCCTTATTTTTACTCGCCTGGCGCCCAAACCAACGGTTTTACTCCCGCCTTGGGAACGAATGATTATTTGACCAATAGCCTCATTGACGAGGGGTTGAACGGCGCTCTCAATAACTATGTGTTTCAAAGCGTGGGCCGTCCCGCTTTTGCCCCTTATGACCGGATGGCTGAAAACACGCTTCCTTACGGAGATGCTACGCCGGATCGGGAAGCGCTCATTCTCGGGTTCTCCGCTGAAATCGGAAAGGATGGTTGGCTCAAACCCCAGGGGACTTATACGGTATTTGCCCAAGAGCTCCAGCCTGATTATGTCTTGACCCCGGCGGGTAACAGCGTTCTCCCGGTGGATTCGGCCAGCCCGACTACCAATTTTCGGAAATTTGGCGGCTATGAGGGGGCACTGACTTTGGATTTCGCTAAAGCCATAGAGAACTCACTTTCCACCTGGGACCTTTCAGGCGATTACAAGCACCAGACTACGGATTTGGGCCTGGGGCAGCCGCCTTTTACCGTCAATACCTTGATCGTAAGCGCCGATGCCGGGCCTTTCCCTGGGGTTCCGCTTTTTGAGGGGTTGGTCCTCTCCGGAGCTTATGAGCAGGCCAAATCCACTGGGAGTGAATACTCTTTAAACAACGTGGGAGAACCCCCGACCTTGGCCAGCTATTCCTCTTATTTTGATAGCGGATCCATCGGGAATTATCTTTACCAAGCCCTCGACATCAACCGTACTTCCTGGGCGATTGGCGTTAAATGTCCGATCAGTAAGACCTTCGATATTCATGGCGATGTTTTTATCAACAAATACACATGGGGTGACGTGCCGAGCTTCGACCGGCGGGAATATATATGGAGAATGATGTATGACCTTACGTTCTAAACTTTTCTTACTATTAATGGCCCTCTTTCTTTCTTTGCCTATGGCGGCGGGAGCGGCTTCAGGGGATGATTTTTTCACCGTGGTTCCAACGGGAGATCCCACTTACGCCGAGTTGAAACATTTAGCGGAGGCAGGCTGGATTTCCAATAAAGACCTGGCTCCCTCCCTGACTCGTTACGACGTAACCCAATTGATCCTGAAGGCGGAAAAAAATCGTGATGGGATTGTGGTGGCCCAGGCAGATATGGACATCCCACCCCCGCCGGACGCCAATGCGCCCGCTTCCAGCGCCGATATCATTGCCGCCCCTACCACCCAAACCGAAGCCACGGCCGCGGCTACTGAGGAGGCGACCAGGACCCAAGCCATCCAGAGTCTGAACAGCCTGGAGGATGCCTACCAATATGAATTGAAACTGGTGAAAGACAAGGTTCAAGCCCTGACGGACAAGGTCAATGACATTGACGCCCAGCAATATGACCTTCGAAAGCGCATCAAGGGTATTTCCCAGTTTCCGACCATCGCGGTCCATGGCATGGGACGGGCCTATGGTTTTTCCCAGCAATATAATTATGGAGATTCGGGCTTATCTTTTATTTACCCCGGTGCCCGTTATACCTTCGGCTTTTTGGATTTACAGCCGGAAGGAACGGTTTCAAAGGAAGTTAGCTGGAGTACCATTCTGCGTTTAGGATCCGTTTTTGAGCCTAATGACAGTCCTGTTTTTAATCTTCGGCGCGTCACGATGAATTTTAATCCGCCTTGGTTTTCCACTAAGGTGGGTGACTTCGACGAAGCCTACACCCCGCTGATGCTTTGGAACAGGGACAGTTTGGACATAGCATATAAACCTGAGATGTGGGCCCGCCAGGATGATGAAGCCAAGTATGAGAGCTTTCTCAACAACGAACCCTATTGGCCCCTGCGGGGATTGAAAATAGGCACGGACGCTATGTGGCCTGATTCACCCGTGCTGGATGAATTAAAAGGTTCAGTTTTCGTCCATATGATCCGTAACGGTTTTAATGATAACGGGGGATGGTACATCGGCCCCAATGAATTCACCGATTTGGTTTTCGGGGGAACCGCCGAGGTGAAATCGCAAAAATGGTATATAGGTGGAATGTCGGTTCAAACAGCTGTTGATACTTATGGGCTCATTTATGATGAACCTATCCAGACCGAACAACCGGGTTCTCCTTATGGTACCTATACTCCCTCGACTTGGGCCCACCAATATTTGCTGGGGAGCGTAAAGCCGGATTTGAAGGTGGGTTTGGGTGGAGATCTGTATGTGGGCGGTACGATGGAATCCGCCTATTCCAGCTATCAGGATAATAAACAGAATCCCGACAGTGTTTCGACTGACTTTGCACTTCTGGGCGGCCCTTACGTTCAATTCGGTAAATCACGGATTTCTTTTAATTATCTCAATGTCGGTCCTTATTATTATTCCCCGCTGGCCCAGACCCGCCAAGACGGCGTCGATCTTTCGAATTATCCGAACTACAATTTCGTTATTTCTCCGGAACTTTCAGAAGCGCCCTTGCGTAATCAGTACTTTCTGTCCGACCTTCCAAGAGCGGGCGGGATTTTTGGCTTCTATGACCGCACCCAGGACAATACTTTCCCTTATGGTTTGGCGACTCCGAACCGGGAAGGATTTGGCGGGGAATTGGACGTAAAAGCCCTACAAAAAGACTCTTTGAAGATCAAGGGTTCGGCTTACTTTGTCCAGGAAATCAGTGGTAACCTTGTAGTAAATGGGGCGGGTACCGGTTTTATTCCGGTGGATAGCCCAACCGGGTCGCTTCTCGAACCGATTCGGAATTTTACTTATGTCAACATCGGCCCCTCGTTCAATTTGGGACCCTATATTGGGTTTGACCGGGATTTGGAAGTGGGGACCAATGTTCGTTATGAACAAACCAATAGTGTTTTAGGAACTTTGACTAGCGCTTGGTTTATTGGGAGCCTCAAGGTGGGAATACTGCCCGTGTGGGATGTGACGGTGGCTGGAAGTTACCAGGCTATCAATGGATCGGACGAAGGATATGAAGGATCCCTTTTTGCCCGTTATTCGTACCTTTATGATAATTCCGATTTGGGGGATTACCGGTTATTTACCGTCAATGGGGACATCGAAAGCGTGAGATTTTCAAACGCAATTAAAGTCAACCGCAATTCCAATATTTATGTGGACTACGATTATACCCGTGGAAATATCATTCCCTACCAAACGGTTCAAGGGATGCTGGGAAATCAATTCATGGAGTTGACGTATGAAGTCAAGTTTTAAACTTTTGCCGCTATTGGCGGTGTTGGGTGGGGTAGGGTGGGTCGGTTGTAAAACCGAAACGCCGACCAGCTATCTTTCATCAAGTGGGCCCAATCCGGCCATGATCGTTAACTTTGAAGGAGCCACTCCGCTGAATGTCAATCCGAACCTTGCCGAGGCGGGTGAACCAGGAAGCGTGGTACAAAAACCGGGTATTATCGCGGCGACCGGTAGCCCTCTGGTGACTCCCCAAGTGGTAACTTCGGGTGCTGATAATACGGCCCATTGTGTTTGGATGAATAGCCCGGTTTCCGATCCGGGTAACGGCAGTTATCCTGCCGTGGAATTAGTGGTTCCTTTGGAAACGGCTGGCAGTGGAATTTACAACGCCAGTTTATTCAGCGGGATAGAGTTTTATCTAAAAGTAATGGGAGACGATACTGCGGGTACAAGGTCGTTCTCTGTGCCGGTGGTTCAAACTTCCGTGCCACCCCAAGGGACTTGCAATCCAAGCGCTTCAAGCAATGCCTGTTACAATAATTTCGAGTATGTCTACAGCAGCACTGGCGGTGTTTGGCAGCTGGTGAGTCTTCCTTTTTCAGCCTTCACCCGTCAGAATTATGGATCTGCTATTTCGCCTTCAACTTTATCTGGGGCAAACTTACAACAGATTATTTCCCTGCAGTGGTCAGAGGGCAACAATAACGTAAAAGGTAATGTGAACGTGGATTTTTATGTTGATGAAGTTCAGTTTTTTTGAAAAGAATTCTTGAGTTTTGCAGTTCTGGGTAATGGGGGTGGAATGTGTGTGTTTTTCAAAATAAAAAAGAAAAAAGTTTTTTATTTTTTTCGGCACTGATGTTTATTTTCGCAACTTTAACTTTGTGGTTTCAACAAGGCTGTTCAGCTAACTATCCGCCGGTAACCGCGATGGTTGCGACAGCCACGCCTTCCCTTGCGGCGAATATTATCAGCAATTTCGGGGCGGGGACGACCATGGTGAATCCGACTTTAAGTGGCACTAACCAGCAGGCGGTAATAGCGGCGGGAGGCTCTACCGGGACTAATACGAATGGGAATGCAGGTTCGGTAACAGTTACTAAGAACTATGCTGGGTACTTTAGTACAAATACCTATGGAGGAAGTCCGGCCAATAAAATTAACAGCCCTTTTATACTTCCGAACCCAGGGGACGGAAGTAGTTTTGCCATCAACATCAATTGTCCATTATCGGATCCCCTTCCTTCTGCTTATCCAGCGGATGATTTAATTTGTAACTTAGTGAGCGGTGGTACTTCGCCTTATTTCGACGCAACTGGGTTTAATGGGATTCAATTTGAACTCAATATTCTTCCGGATGACACGAATACCAATCGTGTATTCCAAATTGCAATTGACGTATTAACTCCGACCAGCACTCTGGGAGGGACTTGCACCTCGGGCTGTTATAATTATTACCAGGTTGTATTGTCCCCTACTGCCGGTTGGGCTAACGAAAAATATGCTTGGAATTCAATAACAATTCCCTATGGAACGAATCCCGGGCCTCTTTCGACGCACCTTACAAAGCTCCTTTTTTTACAATGGGGGTTTAGTGACAATGGAGCCGGAAAAAATACTAATACGGATTTCTGGATCGATAACGTTAGTTTCTATTGATTGTTAAAATTCATCGTTTCAAAGCCGGGCGTTTAACCGTCCGGCTTTTTTTATGGAATTTTGAAGGGTGAAGGGTTTGTAATCTCTGAGAAATTGGGGAAATAAACCATTTTAGCTGGTTATAATGAGCGACCTCTGGAGGAAGCTATGAAAAAAAGTTCCGCGATTTTAAAAAATTTTCTAGCTATTGTGATGATCTCGGTTTTGGTCCACTTTGCGGGTTGTGTGATGAAAAAAAATAATAGCGGTATTGTCCTGCGATGCATGGGATGGGGGGGGACGGAAGAGGCCGTCATTCTTCAAAAGGCGGTGGATGAGTTCAAAAAAGCCCATCCCGGCGTGGAAGTGGAGCTGGAACGGGCGCCTTACGCCGAATATATCACCAAAGTATTGACCCAATTTTCGGGAGGCCTTGCCCCGGACGTGATGGCGGTGAATGCCGAACAAATGATAGCCTTCGCTTCCCGGGGAATATTTACCGACTTAAAACCCTTTGTGGATAAAGATCCTTCCATAAAACTCACGGACTTTTACCCCGAGGCGATTGATCATTACACCGTGAACGGTGTCCTAACCGCTTTGCCAAGGGACATCGCGCCTATCGCCGTCATTTATTACAACAAGAAAAAATTCGACGAGGCTGGCGTGCCTTACCCGAAGGATGACTGGGCCATGGATGATCTTTTGACCACTGCCCAGAAGCTTACCAAGAAAGATGCGACGGGGAAAATTACCCAATTCGGGTTCGTTGGAGCCGATAACTCCCCCGCTTGGGATGCTTGGGTTTACGCTTGGGGCGGCGCGTTGGTGGATGACGAAAAAAAGCCCACTCGTTGCATGGTCGACAGCCCACAGGCCATCGCGGGGGTTCAATACCTGGCTGATTTGGTCTCGAAATACCATGTCATGCCGAGTCTGGCAAACCTGACGTCGATGGGGAGCATGGGCAACTCGGATCTTTTCATGAACGGTACTGTCGCCATGTTTTATTCTGGCATCTGGCTGGTGCCCCAGTTCCGGCAAATAAAGAATTTTGATTGGGACGTGGTGGAATTCCCGAAGGGTCCCACGGGACTTAGGTCTTTCCCCTTGAGCGCGGCGGGGTATGGAATTGTGAAGGGAACTAAAAACCCCGATTTGGCTTATGAGTTAGTGAAATATTTGGCAGGGGAAACGGGGGAAAAGTTCATGACGGCGACGGGTTTGACACAGCCTGCCATAAAGTCGCTGGCCCAATCACCGGTCTTTTTGGACGGCCAGACGCCCAAGTCGAAAGGTTTCCTGGTGGATGCCGTGCGGTACGGTCATTTCCAACCGCTTGATCCCAATGTGGCCGAATGGATGGCGCGTATCGAATCGGAACTGGACAAGGTTTGGAGCGGGGAAGAAACCGCTTCCCAAGCCTTGAAGAAGGCCGCCGCAGAAGTAAACGGGAAGTTTTTTAAAAAATAGTATTGGTTTTGGTCGTTCCTTGCCACCAAAAGATTTAAAGGTACTTCATGATCCTTTTATTCAATGAACCTGACTTTCCAACCTTTGGCACTTTGCCCTTGCCCCTGGCATTGTTGAAAAAATCCTTGGCATCAGCCGGGCCCGTTACAGTGGTGGGACTAGAAGGCCTCCGTGATTTAGACCCGCTAAAAGTCGATTTGGTGGTATTGCCCTATGGTTCTGCTTTTCCAAAAGACGCATGGGAGGGCCTTTATGGCTATTTCCTGAAAGGCGGGAATCTTCTGGCCCTGGGGGGAAGGCCCTTGGAAGTTCCGGTTCGAAAAGTCGGGAATAAATGGGAAGTGGAACCCACTCAGACCGCCTATTACCAAAGCTTAGGTATTGAGCAACTCAATAGGGTGCCTATTGCCAGGGTCAAGAAACACCAGGCTGTTCCAGGCGAGGAAAGCTTACAGGGGTTATCCTTCGGACCTATGGAATCCCATTCTTTGATGCCGCGTTTCACCGAGGCGGACGAGGAAAACCGTACCGGCTCCACCGGGCCCATGGATGGGGAGTTAAAGCCCCTTCTGTGGGGATTGGACGATCGTGGCCGCAGGGTGTCCTGCCCGGCCGCCCTTATTGACCGCTACCAAGGCCGTTTCGCCGGAGGCCGTTGGGCTTTTTTAGCCGCCGATCTGCCCCGTTGGAGTGATTCGCTGGCCCAAATGATTTCCCGTTTGGCGTTGGCCTCCAAAGGCGGGTCCCTTCAAGTAACCTTGAGGCCAGGGTTGGCCTGTTACCAACCAGGATCACAGCCTGTCCTGAACCTTTGGGTAAGGGGACATGAATTCCAGGACCGCAATCTCCAAGTGGATTATCAAGTCTTCCAAGAAAATGAAAAAGTTTATTCTCAAAGTCTTAAGGTAAGCGTGAAAAGAGCGTCTCACTACCAGACCATGTCTTTACCTATAACCGTAGAGCCAGGGCTGTATCGGATTGAAGCCCGTGTATCCGTGAACGGACGTTATTCCCATACGCTTCAGCAGGGTTTTTGGGGCTGGGACGGTAATTTATTAAAGAGTGCTCCGGTTATCACCGTCCAGGGCACCCGTTTTTTGAAGGATGGAAAGACTATTCCCGTCATCGGCACGACCTATATGGCGGGTGATGTTTCCCGCAAATTCATCACTATGCCCAATCCGATGGTGTGGGATGGGGATATGGCTGAAATGGAGGCATCGGGTATCAATATGGTACGGACCGGAGTCTGGGCCGCGCATCGGCAGGTGGCGCTAGACGCGGGCAACAGCCGGGAAGACGTACTTTGCTCCATGGACGCTTTTATCCTGACTAGCTTGAAACATGGCTTGGCGGTCACTTTTAATTTTTTCTCTTTTATCCCGGACATGTTTCCTTCCGACCACCCCTATCTGGACCCCCGGGCTCTTTCGCTCCAGCGTGAATATATGCTTTCTTTCATTCAGCGTTACGCTTCGATCCCTTCCGTCATGTGGGATTTCATTAATGAACCCTCGGTCACCAACCCCGAGGCGCTATGGAAAACCCGACCTCTGCCCGGCAAGTTGGAAAAGACGGCTTTCATTGAGTATTTGAAAAAGAAACATGGGGATATCGAAACCCTTCGCGTGCGCTGGAATATGACGCCGGAGGAACTTTGTTCCTGGGACCAGGTGGAACTTCCCAACGAAAACGACTTTGCCGAGCCATGGGCCCCCGGCAGTCATCTGGTGCGTTCGCCCCGGGCTTACGACTTTAACCGTTTCGGCCAGGAAATCTTTGCCAACTGGGTGAAGGGCCACGTGGCCGTTTTAAAGGAAGCTACGAACCAACTTTTTTGCGTTGGCCAGGACGAGGGTGGGGTTTCCTCCAAGCGACCGAATAACCACCTTTTCCACGAGCCTCTCGACTTCGCCTGTAACCATACCTGGTGGGAGATCGAGGATATGGTTACGGGCGTGACGGCGGCCCGGGTCAAGGGCAAGCCTTTCTTGGCCCAGGAAACGGGCATCATGTTTTCCGATAACCTGAACCGAATGAAGCGGCGCACGGAAGAAGAAGCGGGCAAGCTCTTCGAACGAAAACTGGCCGCCAGTTTCATGGGTGGAGCAGGATTTATCCAATGGTGTTGGAACATCAACCAGTTCATGAGTGATCGCAATGAGGTACATATCGGGGCTTACCGGGTAGATAAGACCGCAAGGCCTGAAGCCTTGGTGATGCAGGCTTTCGGCGAATTTTTTCAAAAAGCCACGCCCTATCTCCAAGAAGAACCGGAAGAGGCCACGGTGGCGGTGGTGGAATCCTTAACCGGCCTTCTTTCTTCCAAATCCCATACCCAGTCCGCCCAACGAATGGCCCATCGGGTTCTGGCGGCGCTTCGAATACCCGTTCACACATTGGCGGAACATGAATTTGACCGTCTGACAGGGGAGAAAACCATCCTCTTTCCCTCCGTCAAACGCCTTGGTGGACAAGCCATAAAGGGTTGGATGAAAGCCGCAAAAGGCAGGACCCTTTGGGTTTCGGGGCCGGTGGCCCAGGACGGTTGGGGGCTGGCTACCGAAGGTCTTTCCCCTTTTGGTGTTAGTGAAAAAAGGGTAGAAGTGTTGCCGGAAGAAGCATTAGATATGAAATCCGTGAAATTGACTTTGAATTATGGAACGCATAAGACGGGCATCACGGATAAAGACGCATCTTTGCCTTCGCAACTTCATCGGATTAGTAAAAACGGATCGGTTCTTTATTACTCTCCTGTGCCGGTTGAAGCCAACGACCAACGTAGTAGCGTGGAGATTTTTTACCGATATTTATCGGCCGTTTCCAAGGTTAAGCCCTATTGTGAATTAAAGGGAGCCGGGTTTTTTGAAGTGACTGTTCTGCCCCGGCGTTTTTCCAAGACTTCGCTTTATATTGCCTTGAATGAAAGTTCGGAAAATCAAATAGTTCAAATAAAAGATAATCGGTTTGGATTCAAGGCGGTTTTGAGGATTCCATCGGGACGGTCCGCAATGACGATATTTGATTCCAAGGGTAAAACTTTGGTGAGCTACTTGGGACCGGATTTCTAAATTAGTGACAAAAAGCATTAAGCTTTTATCTTTTCTTTTTGGGGGTGTTTTGTGATTGGGAAATTTATGCTGGTGTTTTTGGCCGTTCTATCCATGGCTTCCATGGTTGACGCGAAGCTGAAGCTGCCCGCCTTGATTAGCGACCACATGATTCTCCAAAGAGGGAAGCCGGTTGTCTGGGGTTGGTCGGATGCGGGCCAAACCATCACGGTTTCATTGGGCGGAAAAAGTGCCCAAGCGGTTGCCGATAGTGACGGTAAATGGAAGGCGGTTCTTTCAATCCCTAAGGCGGGTGGGCCCTATGACATGGTCATCCAAGGATCTGAGGCAGTTACGGTTTCAGATGTTTTAGTGGGCGACGTTTGGATCGGTTCCGGCCAGTCCAACATGGAGTTCGCTATGAAGACTTCTAGCGACGCGGATAAGGAAATCCCCCTAGCCGATATCCCCCAAATCCGTCTTTTCAAGTTGGAACACGCGGCTTCTTTCACGCCGCTGGAGGACGTCCAGGGCTCCTGGAGTCTTTGCGCGCCCGCTTCGATCCCCGACTTCTCGGCCGTGGCTTATTATTTCGGAAAGAATATCCATGAGGCACTCAAAATCCCGGTGGGTCTGGTGGAAAGTTGTTGGGCAGGGACAGCTGCCGAAGCTTGGACTCCTCGCCAGGCGTTGGATTCTGTTCCTGACTTGGCCCCCCTTTTGAAAGATTGGGACAACAACCAGGTTCAGATAAAGACTTGGACCCAAGGAAATAATTTTGAATTGTGGCTGTCCGACATTAAGTTCATTCCCAAGGATCCCAAGGATAAAATCCTGGTGGTTTCGCCGGTCCAAGTGAAGGATGTATTGGGTGGTTCTTGGTTCACCTCTGCGAAGCCTGGCTCCCAGGCTGCTGTGACGGCAATCGGCAAGGCCTTTTCTGGAAATGGTTTGGCAGTTCATTTTACGGGAATGATGCAGGGGGGCGGGTGGGGCGGGCTTGCCACCAACCTTGCGGCGGCTCCTATCGACTTGAGCCGTTATGAGACCGTGGAATTTTACGCCAAGGGATCGGGTCAATTCCGCCTAACCTTGGGACAGCCGTCCATCGCCGATTACGATTATTACGCCATGAAGGACTCCTTTGACGCTACGCCCGATTGGAAGTTAATGCATGTTGCCATTGCCGATTTGCAACAAGGGGGATGGGGGATACCCAAACCCTTTACGCCAGAATCGATAACCACCTTTAACTTTTCGGTCCAGGTTCCCTTTTGGCCGGATATTCCAGCGGTCGTTTACAACGGTATGGCCGCCCCCCTGACGCCCATGCGGATCAAGGGCGTTCTTTGGTACCAGGGGGAATCGAACACGGGAAGGGCCACCCAATACCCATTAGTTTTGTCGGCATTAATTCAAAGCTGGCGTAAAGCCTGGAATGAGGGGAACTTTCCATTTGTTATCTTCCAACTTCCGAATTTTATGGCGGTCCAGTCTCAACCTTCCGAAAGCGGGTGGGCCGAACTCCGGGATGCCCAACTTCAAGTTTCGCAAACCGAACCCAAAACTGGTTTGGTGACTACCATCGATTTAGGGGAAGCGAACAACCTCCACCCGAAGGACAAAACTGACGTGGGTTACCGTGCTTCCTTATCGGTCTTGAGTCTCGCCTATCACAAACCAGTCGTTGGATCGGGTCCTCTTTTTTATTCCGCCAAAGTCAAGGGCGGGAAAGTCATTTTAAGTTTTAAAAATATCGGGAAGGGCTTGGTGACAAAGGATGGGGGGCCGGTGACCGGATTTGCCTTGGCGGGAGTTGACCAAAAATTTTATTGGGCGACCGCCCAAATCAAGGGTAAGTTGGTGGTTGTTTCATGCGACCAAGTTCCGCAGCCCCAAAAAATCCGTTATGCCTGGGCTGATAATCCCATCTGTAATCTTGCGAGTGAAGGCGGATTGACCGCTTCGCCTTTTAGGGCCGATATTCCAACGGTTTTACAAAAGGAAAAAAACTGAAACTCAGCCGAAACATTCCAAGGTTTTTGCGATTAACTGAATTTCAATTCCTGGTTGTTCATTTTTACTTTTAAACAGACCTGCTATACACTTCAGTCATACCTCTTTAAAGTTTTCTGAAAATCATAGGTTTTGAATTTTCTGAAACCGGTTACATAATTGAAATTGTTGGGGGTTGGAAAGTATTCGAACAATGATGAGAAGTTATCTTTTAAAACGATTTAAAGCTGAACGAGTCAGCCAAATAAACACCCGACTCTTGTTCTTTTTCTCCCTCTTCATTTTTTCCCTCGTGGTTTTACCTTCTGTGGTTTTTTCCCAGTGCACACCTACGTCAGCCACCTTTTGCGGTGGGTTTGACGATTATGGCGTTGTTTGGATTAATGGGAATCAAATCGCCGTTTCCATGGGAGGCGTCGGCTATAACAGCGGCCAATCGGTGCCCTGCGTTACCGTACCCGCAAGTGATTTGGTAGCCGGGACCAACGTCATTGCCGTCCAAGCCTATAATTCCGCCTGTTGCTACAATTGGGCTACCTGGTCCCTTGCCATTGGAATGTCGAATGGTTCCA
The DNA here is from genome assembly GCA_963836235.1 of uncultured Pseudomonadota bacterium. Taxonomy (GTDB): domain Bacteria; phylum Oederibacteriota; class Muellerivitia; order Muellerivitales; family Muellerivitaceae; genus CAWJKT01. The sequence continues at coordinate 749,616 of CAWIIP010000004.1, forward strand.
CGGCCAACGTCACCAGTAGCAGCGGCAATGTTCAGATATATAACCAACCGACGGCCAGCGGCCCACCGCCGCCCAACAGCGGGGCAACTACGTGGTGGGCTCCCGGTTATGTCCCATCCGGATGGGCCGCACCGGTGACTGTTGTTTATCCCCCGGCTTTTTATCTTTTGCCCGCCCCCAATCCCATTGGTGGCGGGCTTCTTCCACCGTTGGGCGCGGACCTAGACGGTGGGAACGGAACCAGCACTTCTGGAACTTTCAACGGACAAAATGCGAACGCTTCTATTTATTACCTGCAGACGTTCAATATTTCGACCAGTTGCCCTACCGCGACTCCCGTGCCCGACCTTAGCATTACCAAATCTTTCTTGGGTACTGCCCCTTCGGATGTGGGCGCCAATACACCGGTCACTTACGTGGTGAAGACCTGCAATTCGGGTGGGCCCGTTTCGGGACCGGTCACCGTAGGGGACAGCCTTTTCAATACCTCCAGTGGTAATAACTTTTTTATGACAAATATTTGTTACAACGTCTGGCAACAAGACACGCCGAATTGCGGTTATGGATTCACGAACGCTCCCGATGGGCCCAATGCTTTTGGCTCTAGTTCAGCAATATCTTGGGCCTATCCTATCGGCTTCCCAGGTTATGGGTTTTGCGATTCCGTAACCATTACGGTTCAGAGCTATTCCGCGGGGTCGGCTTGCAGCATACTCAACAATGCCGTACTGACCGCAAACGGCATTGGTCCGATTACTTCCAACACTGTTAGTTTTAGTACCAGCAACAATCCATGTTCTCCAGTTCCGACCCTGACTCCGACTAATACTCCGACGTCCATACCTACCAATACCCCGACACCTACGAATACACCAACCAATACACCGACCAGGACTCCAACCCCAACCCCGACTATTACCCCGACCAACACGCCGACACTCACGCCGACGAATACACCTACCCCTACTCGAACTAACACTCCGACTAATACGCCAACTTTAACTCCCACAAACACCCCTACTCCAACACCTACGAATACGCCGACACTCACACCAACCAATACTCCCACTATGACTCCTACTAATATACCCACTAAAACTCCAACAAATACACCTACCAATACCCCTACTCCAACACCTACGAACACACCTACGAATACGCCTACCCGGACACCTACTCCGACTCTAACGAATACTCCGACCAACACCCAGGTTAATACCGTAACTAGCACCACGACTAACACGGTGACAGCTTCTGTGACTAACACCACTACTAAAACCACAACAGCTACCACCACGAACACCGCCACCCATACTCCCACTCCAACGCCCACGAATACTCCTACTCCGACTCGGACTAACACTCCAACAAATACCTCTACGAATACGGCTACCAATACGATTACGATGACACCGACGAATACGGATATCATCACGCCGACATTTACGAGTACCCCAACAAACACGCCTACTTCGACGATTACAAATACACCTACCCCTACTCGTACCAACACCGCAACGAACACCCCGACCAACACGGCCACGAATACCCCTACCAATACGTCGACACCTACGCCCACTAATACAACCACGAACACACCCACCCGGACCCCGACACCGACTCCGTCAAATACACCCACCAATACCGCTACGAATACCCGGACTAACACTCCCACGAATACCCCGACACCCACTACTACAAACACGCCCACAAACACACCTACGAATACGGCTACTCCGACGCCGACTAAAACTCTTACCAATACCCCTACGCTGACGCCGACGAATACGCTGGCAAATAGCGCGACGAATACCCCGACCAATACCCCGACCAATACCCCGACCAGTACACCCACCAATACCGCTACTCCGACCTCCACGAGCACACCTACCAACACCAAGACCAATACCTCAACCAGTACGCCCACCAATACCGCTACTCCAACCTCCACAAGCACACCCACCAACACCAAGACCAATACACCGACAAGTACTCCGACACTTACGGCCACCAACACTCCGACGAATACTTCCACGAATAGTCCAACCAATACCCCTACGCTGACGCCGACGAATACGCTGGCGAATACCGCGACGAATACTCCGACTAACACCTCAACCAGTACACCCACCAATACCGCTACTCCGACCTCCACGACCAGTCCTACAAATACTCCTACACTGACGCCTACCAATACGCTGGCGAATACCGCAACCAATACGCCCACCAACACCGAAACTTCGACTTTTACTAATACTCCTACGAATACAGTCACGGCGACTGCCACGAATACCGCTACCAATAGCGCGACCCACACCCCGACTAGTACCTTTACTTCCACCGTGACGTCCACGGCAACATCCACTCCCACGAATAGTCATACGTCCACGCCTACCTTCAGCCCCACGAACAGCGCTACTTCCACACTGACCGCGACCTTTACTTCCACCCCCACGCCGCCGGCGGAAGTGACCCTGAATAAAACCGTTTCATCTACTTCGGTGCAGGATGGAGGTGCCTTGACCTATAGCCTGAACCTTATGGTTACTGGGAGTAGCACTTCAGGGGTGGTAGTGACGGACACTCTTCCAGCCAATGTGGCCTACGTGGGTCCTGGGGCCAATAACCCCTCCAGCCTACCGACACCGGTGTATAACCCGACGCTGGATAATTTGACCTGGGTTCTACCGGTGTTGGCTCCCGGAAACTATGAACTTTCCTATAAGACACAGGTGAACAACACCGTGGCGGCGGGGACGATATTGACGAACCGGGCGGTGATGACACAGCCGGGTTCAGAGCCGGTTACCAGCGCGGTGCCGGTGACGGTTTACGGGTCTTATACGGTGAAGATAGGGGTGTACAACGAGGCCGGGGAACTGATCGATACCATCTTGACGGAACAATTATCCGCGCCTATTCAGAATATCGTGCTTGCGTCCAGCAACGCGATTACGAGCCTGAACGGGCCTAATAACGCGGTGACGATTTATTCTGGAGGAATGCCGATTGGAGTCTGGAACGGGTTGACATCAGGAGGGACCCCGGCCAGTAACGGTATCTACTACGTGAAAGTGGACAATCTCAGCCCAACAGGAGCGGAGATCAGTACGACCCAACAGGTGACGGTGAGCCGGACGCTTTATACGTCGACAATCTTGATTTACAACGAGGCGGGGGAAGTGGTGAAGCACCTTTATGCCTATACGGACGACCCGGGTCCGGCGGGGGTGGGATCGGTACAGTTGTCGGCGACAGTGATTCAGCCGGGATCCCCAGGTCCCGGGACACCCAGCCAGCTGACGATCAGTTTGAGCAATGGGACGACAGTGGTGTGGGATGGGACGAGCGACAGTGGTAGCTATGTTCAGAGCGGGCAGTACCTAGTGGAAGTCCACACGACGAATGGGACGGGTGGGGAGGAGACGGTGGTGAAAACGGTGATGGTGAATGACCGTAACACTACGATGGGCGCTGGAACAGTGACAGCTGGACCAAATGTGTTGAAAGCTTCAAATGGAATATTGACGACGACATTCCGAACAGACTCGTCCCAGAGCCTGACATTGGAAGTGTCGATATACACGGTAGCGGGTGAATTGGTGACGAAGGTTGTGGGACAAGCGGGAACCGACCAGGCGACTTGGAACGCTTCAGGTGTCGCCAGCGGTCTTTATCTCGCGGTGGTGGATTTGACCAATCCCAACGGAAACTCACTCGGCAGGCAAATACTAAAGGTCTTGATCCTGCGTTAACAGAGTATCAAAAAATGATTGTCACTTTGCTTGAAACCCGTCAACTAATTTTTAGAAAGCTTTTCAAGCATTGAGTTGGCTTCGTTCAAGAGCGGATGGCCTTCCTGGAAAAGTGACCTCAATATCCCGATGGATTGTTTTAGGTTTTCCTGGGCCAAGGCTCTTTTGCCGAGAGTCGTCTCGACTTCCGCCAACCGCATGAGGTCGATGGCTACTTGTGGATGATGGAGGCCGAAAACCTTTTTTTCAGCCATCAGGGCGTTTTGCCATAAAACCTCCTCGGCTTGGGGATCGCCTGCGCCCTGGTAAGCTTTGGCAAGCCGTTTCATATAGGGAAGAGCCGGATACTCCATATAAGTTCCCACTAAAGGTTTGTCTATTTTGAGGGCTGACTCATAAAGGGGTTTGGCTTTTTCGTTTTGATTTTGGGAATGATAAAAGTCACCCAGGTTTTCCATGGCATCCGCCAAATGAACGTCATTGGAGGGGAAGTTCTTTTGCGCGTAAGCTAAAGCCTCTTGAAGAGTGGATTCAGATTTAGGAATAAAGCCTTCGCGCCGATAGGTTTCGGCCAGGTTGTTGAAAAGATGGAGCGTTAAGTCGGGATCGGCATTTGTGTTTTTATCCTGCGCCATAACTGCTTTTTCGAAGAGGGACTGGGCTGAGATGTTATTCTTAAGGTTGATCTCAACCCTTCCTAAAAGTTCAAGGGATTGAGCAAAGGCCAAAGGGGTACTCGAGGAATTTTCTTGGCGTGTGGAGAGAGATCTTTTTTCCAAAACCTCCGCCTCTTGAAAACGCCCCAAGTCGTTGTAAAGCGCCGCCAGTTGGTCCTGGGAATCCGCAACAGATAAGTCTTTCGGGCCCAGATTTTTTTCCCTGAGGGCTAAGCCCCATTTGATTTCCTCCTCGGCTTTTCCGTATTCGGCCAAATAGCGATGGAGACTTGCCGAGTCATTAAGGATTGGAACCAACAGTGGGTGAATCGGGCCATAGCGGTCTTGGGCAATTCTTAATGCTTTTTCCTCGGATAAGATGGCTTGGTGGAATTTTCCTTCCCGAACTTGATAAACGGCCATCGTGCGTGAGACACCAAAAACACCCTCATCTATCAATGGTTCAGCGGCAGAGGCCAAGCCAACGCACTCTATCCAAAGGATGGTTAGCATGGTGAATATGCCCATATCCCGGTTAATTTGACCGCAAGTCATTGCTGGAATCCTTTATCGTCATCCAAGGGCATGGGGGTAGGAACCAATTGTAGTGGGTCCCCAAAGGGATTGATGTGGCAGGACGGCCCCAGTGTGCCGATGTTGGCATCTCTTTCAAATTCATCGAGCCAATTTGAAGCTGAACCGCCATCAATGGAATATACCTCTCTCGAAAGGTGGGGGCCCCCATCAAAGGTCAAGTTAGCCGCGTCGGGAAGGCCGCCGGAATTACCGACGTCGGAGAGAACGTAACAATCTTCACAACCGGGTGAATTCTTGGAAGGGTGCCCCGAGTCGGTTTGAAAAACTAAAAACCAACATTCGGGCGAGAAGTTAGAGGTTCTTGAATCATCGAAACCGACTGTCACCCACTGGAAGTTCGTGTCGGCTTTAGCCGGAATAAGGGCAACTCCTGAATGGACTGGAAAGGTTTTGTGGATTTGGAATTCGTTTTTCAGAATAAGATAATTCAACGGATATCTGGGGTTTCCTTGCTTTTTAACCCGCAAAACGAAGCTCGTAGCCTGAAAACCACAATGAAAGTGCAAGGCTTGTCCCTGGAGTATTTGGTGGGTCTTATCGTTAGACCCTTCGTTTCCGCAGATGGGCCGGAGCCCCGGGTCGTCGTAGGGATTTCCCTGGGATTGTTTCCCTTCACCATAAACCACATAGACGGGTTCTTGATTCAGCTCCTTCCAATGATTGTCTTTGAAAAGCATTACGTTTGCGGCGGGATCAGGGCTACCGTCATTAGGATGAGAGTGGTTCATAACATCGGTCGACAGGAAGGAAGCGTAATTGGAAGGACCAATTACGCCCACGGCGTGGTCGCCTCCCCTTTTGACATCCTGCTCCAAAACCAAGTGATAGACTTTTCCTTTTAAGAGGGGCTGGGGATCCAGGGGGATGGTGGTCCAACTATGGGGGCAGGGAATGTAGCTGGAAAAGGCAAGAAGTTCTCCAGAAGGCGATCCGTTATCGTCCGACTGTAGGCTCACCTGATAGGCGGGCGGTTTCGATGCAGCCACGCAATAGACGGCTACGGCCGATAAATTCATATTGTCTTGGCAGGTAAATCGGAAAGAGAGTTTCGTGTCGGAAGTGTCGAGGATGTTGGAAAGTCTTTTATTGGCAACGAACCAGTTGCCAAAATCAGCCCAAGCCCCGGAGGCTACCAACAGAAAGGTGCCGAAAAAAATATATTTTAAAAAAGACATGCTTCATCCTAGCATATTTCAAGATGGTCCAGAGCCGATGGGTAAGGGTTGAACACAATGTATTTGAGGAGTTTTACGACTATTTAGGCGTGAGCGAATTGAAAATGATTTAGAGTGGGGACCAATGCAGATGGGCTAAATGGTTTAAAAAATCTTCAAATGCTTAAATTCGGTGATAAAACAGCTAAAATCCTCAAATGGCTGGAACAAACTTGTCGGGTGATTTCGGAAAAAGGGTGATAAAATATATGGTATTTTAAGGATAAAGTATTAACTGGGTGAAAAAGTGTTTTTGAAAATCCAATCAATTTTTTTCAAACGATATGAGCTCAAAAGTGGTGTTTTAGTCAGCTCCATTTGCCTTGGGGTTGTTTTTTTATTTCTTTTTCATTCGGCGGCTTATTCCCAATGTGCCTACGGCGCGGGTGGGTGTACTTTTACCCAAACGGCTAACAACGATACTTGTCCAGGAACATCTCCAAGTCCAAATTATAATTCTATCAACCAGTTTTATGCCTATGGAGGATCGGGCGTGTCGGTCCTTTACTGCGGGGGGATAAATACGAACCCCAATACCAGTACAACTAGCACTACCATCAGTCTGGCGGGCTGTACTTTTCCCTCTGGTGCAGTGATTCAGGCGGCTTATCTGGAAATTGTAGAAAATGCCAGCAGCAATACTTATAGTACCGCCCCTGTTTCGGTTGCGGGGGTTGTTACTGGAGCTGGAGTCCTAGTAGGGCAAAGTAATTTCTCCAATGCTTGGGTTGACCCCAGGTTCGGATTGGATGGCGGCTGGTATTTTACCCAGTTTTACTCCAATATTCGTTACAACGTCACTGGCTTAGTTTCAACAGCTTCTACGTCTTATACGATCAACTATTCAACTATTACAGGCGTTACTCCTTATAGCGAGTCCCTAGTCGTGGTCTACACGGTTCCCGCACCGGGTATTTGCGGGGCTGTCGCTTTGGGCGACGGGCTTTTCGCTTGGGACCAAGGCGATAATTACAACGCAACTGGAAATGCCAACTATTTGGATTATGGAGTCACTCCTTTTGCTTCCACGTTAAATATGAGTTGTGTTCAGGGTCAAACCTGTGGCAACAACCAATTTTCTGATTTCGGTGGTGTTCAGGACCCCGTGAATGTCTCCGGCGACTACACTGATCAATTTTTCGGGGTGAGCAATCCCACTTCGCTTACCGCTCCCGCGTTTTCTTCCGCACCGGGAGTATTTAACGCGACTTGGGGTGGAGGGGGAGAGTGGGCCTTCATGGACTCTTACTCGAACGTTCCCAATTCGGGCCCTGGACAAATTACGTGGGCTTTGGGAGATGGAAACTTACAGAGCACCAAAGATGCCTGGTGGGCGAATCTTTTGGCGGCGTCCTCCAATTGCACATGCATTACACCCACTCCAACTCCAACGCCTACTAATACGCCTAGTCCAACGGTGATGAATACCGCTACCAAAACTCCGACGAATACGCCGACACTTACACCAACCCATACTCCCACTCCAACGCCCACGAATACGCCTACCCCGACGCCGACTCTTACTCCGACAAATACTTTAACCAACACAGCTACTCCAACACCTACCAATACGCCTACCCTCACTCGGACCAACACACCCACGAATACAGCGACATTGACCCCAACCAATACAACCACAAACACAAAGACTAATACGCCGACCCCAACACCGACGAATACACCTACTCTTACTCTCTCCAACACAGCGACTCTAACTCCAACTAATACCACCACACTCACTCGAACGAATACTCCGACCAATACGCCGACTTTGACTCCCACGAATACTCCGACAAATACCCCTACGCCTACCACCACGAACACTCCCACCAATACAGCCACAAACACACCCACATTGACGCATACTCCTACACCGACGAATACTCCGACGAATACACTGGCCAATACAGCGACCAATACAGCCACAAATACAACCACGAATACGACTACGAATACCGCAACGCTCACTCAGACAAACACTCCGACCAATACGCCAACTTTGACTCGGACTAATACTCCTACAAATACCACTACTCCAACACCGACTAATACCCCCACGAATACGCCTACCAATACGCCTACTCCAACGTTCACAAATACTCCTACAAACACCCCGACGAATACCCCTACCAATACGTCGACACCTACGCCCACTAATACAACCACGAACACACCCACCCGGACCCCGACACCGACTCCGTCAAATACACCCACCAATACACTGGCCAATACCGCGACTAACACAGCCACCAACACAGCCACGAATACACCCACCAATACCGCTACGAATACCCGGACTAACACTCCCACGAATACCCCGACACCCACTACTACAAACACGCCCACAAACACACCTACGAATACGGCTACTCCGACGCCGACTAAAACTCTTACCAATACCCCTACGCTGACGCCGACGAATACGCTGGCAAATAGCGCGACGAATACCCCGACCAATACCCCGACCAGTACACCCACCAATACCGCTACTCCAACCTCCACAAGCACACCCACCAACACCAAGACCAATACACCGACAAGTACTCCGACACTTACGGCCACCAACACTCCGACGAATACTTCCACGAATAGTCCAACCAATACCCCTACGCTGACGCCGACGAATACGCTGGCAAATAGCGCGACGAATACCCCGACCAATACCCCGACCAGTACACCCACCAATACCGCTACTCCAACCTCCACAAGCACACCCACCAACACCAAGACCAATACACCGACAAGTACTCCGACACTTACGGCCACCAACACTCCGACGAATACTTCCACGAATAGTCCAACCAATACCCCTACGCTGACGCCGACGAATACGCTGGCGAATACCGCGACGAATACTCCGACTAACACCTCAACCAGTACACCCACCAATACCGCTACTCCGACCTCCACGACCAGTCCTACAAATACTCCTACACTGACGCCTACCAATACGCTGGCGAATACCGCAACCAATACGCCCACCAACACCGAAACTTCGACTTTTACTAATACTCCTACGAATACAGTCACGGCGACTGCCACGAATACCGCTACCAATAGCGCGACCCACACCCCGACTAGTACCTTTACTTCCACCGTGACGTCCACGGCAACATCCACTCCCACGAATAGTCATACGTCCACGCCTACCTTCAGCCCCACGAACAGCGCTACTTCCACACTGACCGCGACCTTTACTTCCACCCCCACGCCGCCGGCGGAAGTGACCCTGAATAAAACCGTTTCATCTACTTCGGTGCAGGATGGAGGTGCCTTGACCTATAGCCTGAACCTTATGGTTACTGGGAGTAGCACTTCAGGGGTGGTAGTGACGGACACTCTTCCAGCCAATGTGGCCTACGTGGGTCCTGGGGCCAATAACCCCTCCAGCCTACCGACACCGGTGTATAACCCGACGCTGGATAATTTGACCTGGGTTCTACCGGTGTTGGCTCCCGGAAACTATGAACTTTCCTATAAGACACAGGTGAACAACACCGTGGCGGCGGGGACGATATTGACGAACCGGGCGGTGATGACACAGCCGGGTTCAGAGCCGGTTACCAGCGCGGTGCCGGTGACGGTTTACGGGTCTTATACGGTGAAGATAGGGGTGTACAACGAGGCCGGGGAACTGATCGATACCATCTTGACGGAACAATTATCCGCGCCTATTCAGAATATCGTGCTTGCGTCCAGCAACGCGATTACGAGCCTGAACGGGCCTAATAACGCGGTGACGATTTATTCTGGAGGAATGCCGATTGGAGTCTGGAACGGGTTGACATCAGGAGGGACCCCGGCCAGTAACGGTATCTACTACGTGAAAGTGGACAATCTCAGCCCAACAGGAGCGGAGATCAGTACGACCCAACAGGTGACGGTGAGCCGGACGCTTTATACGTCGACAATCTTGATTTACAACGAGGCGGGGGAAGTGGTGAAGCACCTTTATGCCTATACGGACGACCCGGGTCCGGCGGGGGTGGGATCGGTACAGTTGTCGGCGACAGTGATTCAGCCGGGATCCCCAGGTCCCGGGACACCCAGCCAGCTGACGATCAGTTTGAGCAATGGGACGACAGTGGTGTGGGATGGGACGAGCGACAGTGGTAGCTATGTTCAGAGCGGGCAGTACCTAGTGGAAGTCCACACGACGAATGGGACGGGTGGGGAGGAGACGGTGGTGAAAACGGTGATGGTGAATGACCGTAACACTACGATGGGCGCTGGAACAGTGACAGCTGGACCAAATGTGTTGAAAGCTTCAAATGGAATATTGACGACGACATTCCGAACAGACTCGTCCCAGAGCCTGACATTGGAAGTGTCGATATACACGGTAGCGGGTGAATTGGTGACGAAGGTTGTGGGACAAGCGGGAACCGACCAAGCCACTTGGAACGCCTCAGGTATCGCCAGCGGCCTTTATCTCGCGGTGGTGGATTTGACCAATCCCAACGGAAACTCACTCGGTAGGCAAATAATAAAAGTTCTAATGGTCAAATAAAATTATCTCAAACATCGCGCTGTGTTTTTCCAAAAGTCCTTAATTTCCAAAGGTTTTGGAGATGCTTCGCTCCATTTGCGACCTTGGGATTTTTAAAATCCAACAATGAGTTCCTCTTTACGGTAAGGCACCCCGATCTGGTATATTCGTCTGATCCAAAAACTGGCATGGTTTACGGTCGGGAATCCCAAGCCCATCATGATTAAATTTTTAAAATCTCTTACCCCCAAAACAAGGATATTGTTGGCCTTTATCCTCGGCGGAATCGTCATTTTGTTTTTTGGCATTACTTTGGTTGGGTTTTTGTCCGCCCGCCGGAGCATGGAGAAAGTCAATCAATACGATGTCGCCATCGGCCTGGCCCGCCAAACCGACGCCGACTTTCAATTGTCCATTTCGAAGGGTAAAAATTTCGCCATTTTGAAGGACGAGACGAATAGAGCTCTTGCCTTAGAGTATTTTAAGAAAGCGCAGGATACTTTCGTCCAGTTATCCAAGGCGGAAGGAGATCCGGTAGGAAAGAATCTTCTTTTCCGCATAGGGGCGGGTCTCCATAATGTGGAGTTTTCCCTTGGGATACTCATTTCAACGGCAAAAAAATCCGATTCAGCAGAGAAACTTTATTCCAAATATCTAAAAGACATCACCATTGATTTTGATAACGCGAGCCAAGCCTATGTGGATTACTTAGAAGAAAAAATCCATTCCGCGCAATCGGACTCGATTTCTGAAACTCAAAGCGATCTCTTCTTCGCCTTTGCGGGCGCCCTCCTGGCTTTGGTGGGAATGGGAATCAGTTATTCTATCGCCAATAGTCTGAACCAGGCCCTCCAAAACGAAACGAGCCTAGAGGAAAGGTATCGGGTACTCACAGAAATAACTGAAGAAAGCATCATGATCCATGACCAAGGGATCGTTGTGGACGTGAATCCTGCGTTGGCCCGGCTTCTTGGTTACGAAATACCTGAAATTATTGGACGACATATTTCGGAGTTTTCCGATTCTTCTTCCGCGAGAATGACGGAAGAATACCTAAAAAGAGGTTATCCGAAGGGGAGCTATGAAATTACGGGGATCCGCAAGAATGGGACTGCGTTTCCACTTTTGGTTCACGGCCATGACCTAGTTTATAAGGGGCGAAAATTAAGAGCCTCCAGCGGTTGGGACCTGACGGAATGGAAAAAAGCTGAAAAGGCCATTCTTGAAAACCAGGAAAGGTTTAAACGTTTTGCCGAGGTAACCAAAGAGGGTATTCTTATCCATGAAAACGGAATTGTCATCGATATCAATCAGGCGTTGCTGGACATGGTGGGGCTGACCTTCGCCGATCTCGTTGGAACGGACGGTACTTCGGTCCTGTCGGTTAAATCGGCGGAACAAATACGAAAGTTTCGAAAGGAAGGCTATCCGAACGATCCCTATGAAATTGTCCTTCGGCACAAAGACGGAACTTTGTTTCCGGCAGAAGTCCACGGCCGAAATTTCAGTTTTGAGGGGAAAAGGCTTCGGGTGGCCAGCTTCTGGAATATAACGGAAAGGAAAAAGGCTGAGAAGGCCCTTTTTGAAAGCGAAAACCGGTTCAAGAGATTCGCTGAGATCAGTAAAGAAGGGATTTTTATCAATGAGGAAGAAAAGATCATTGATTTGAATAGTACCTTGGCCCACATGCTTGGCTACGAGTTGAAGGAAATTATTGGAACGGAAGCCATCGGTTACGTCACCCCGGAAACGACCCATATTGCCCGAACGAAGTTAAAAGAAAAGAGCGATGAGCCTTATGAAATTGAATTGCGGCGCAAAAACGGAACTGTTTTTCCAGCCGAAATTCACGACCGCAATTATTCCTTGGGAGGGAAATCCATCCGGGTAACCAGTGTTTGGAATGTTACCGAACGAAAGGCCGCCGAGGAAGCCCTTCGTGAAAGTAAGGATCGATTTCAACGGCTCGCTGAAGTGACTCAGGAAGGCATTATGATACATGACCGGGGTACCGTTGTGGACGTGAACCCGGCATTGGCTTCCATGCTGGGTTACCCGATTTCGGAAATGTTGGGAAAGGAAAAATTCAGTTTTCTTGCCTCAGAGTCGATAGAAATCGTTCGTAAACACGTGGAGGACAACTATCGCCAACCTTACGAAATCACTGCCCAACGTAAAGACGGATCCACTTTTCCAGCTGAAATCATTGGACAAAATTTCAGGCATAACGGAAAAGAGTTGAGAGTAGCCAGCATTTGGGATATTACCGAACGCAAGAAAGCTGAGGAAGCTTTACGACAATCCGAATCGAAGTTTCGGGGCTTGATCGAAAATTCTTATGATTTGATAACCCTTCTAGATCCACAAGGTCGACGTCTATATGAGAGCCCTTCAATGGAACGAATATTGGGATACAAACCCGGGGAGCGAAAAGGAGTTACTTTCGATACTCAGCCCCCTGAGGATCAAGAAAAGGCTCGGAAAGTTTTCGCTGAAGTACTAGCCAATCCCGGTGTGCCTTATAAGGTTGAATTAAGGGCCCGGCATAAAGATGGACATCTGATTAATGCGGAAATGGTTCTCACCAATCTTTTGAATGATCCTGCGGTAGGGGGGATTGTCGTCAATGGTCGGGACGTGACCGCTAAAGTCAAGGCGGAGGAAGCCTTGCGAAAATCCGAGGAACATTTCCGCAGTCTAATCGAGAAGTCCCACGATGTTATTTCCTTGCTACAACCAGACGGAGTGACACATTACGTCAGCCCCTCCATAAAAGAAGCACTCGGTTATGATCCTAGCGAAAGGATTGGACGTCCTTTCCATGAAATTGTACATCCTGAGGATCTGGAGGGAATTCAGAGTTTTTTAAAATATTTATCCAGAAACCCGAATATTACCGTTACATCGGAGGCCCGTGTACGGCATAAGGATGGGCGTTGGCGGCACGTGGAGGGGAGCGCAACGAATCTTCTAGATAATCCGGACATCGGGGCAATTGTCCTGAACTACCGAGATATCACCGAAAAAGTCGAAGCTGAGAAGGAACGACGCCAGTCGGAGGAGAATTTCAGGAACCTAATCGAAAAAGCCCCCGACGCTGTCTTGGTCAGCCAAGGTGAAAAAATCGTCTATGTCAATCCGAAGATCCTGTATTTGCTGGGATATGACGATAAAGAAGAACTGTTAGGAAGGTCTGGAATTACCATTGTCCATCCGGAAGACCAAAAGGCTGTCGGCCAGAGGATAGAGGCCCTTATTCGGGGCGGGAGAACTTATCCGACCGAAATCCGGTTAGTTCGGAGGGACGGGGTGGAAATGCACGTGGAAGCATCCTCAATCGGAATCCAATTCGAGGGGAAATCCGCCATTATGGTCATCTTCCGTGATCTCACGAGCCGGAAACAAGCGGAGGCCATCGCCCGCGAAAATCAAGAACGTTACCGAAGTTTGGTGGAATCCATGCCGGACGCTGTCATGGTACATGACGAGGAAAATATCCTTTTCGTGAATCCGGCGGCTTTGAAGATGTTTGGCGCTGGCAATGAAGATGAACTCTTGGGGAAATCCTTTTGGATTATTGTTCCCCCTGAATTTCAGGAAACTGTTCGGACCCGTTTAAAAGCCACCATTGAGAGAGGTTCTTTTAATGAACCTGCCGAACGAAAACTTAGGCGGTTGGACCAAAGTGTTATCGATGTTCTCGTCACGAGTGGACCCTTCTCGGATAGGGGCAGGAGGGTGGTATTGGCGATATTTTCCGATATCACGGCCCGAAAGGAAGCTGAGCGCAAAGCCCACCGTTACCAGCGCCTAGCGGCCCTTGGGGAATTGGCGGCGGGAATGGCCCACGAAATCCGGAATCCCACTGCGGCCATCTCGGCCCAGGCCCAATATCTTCTTAAAAAAACTGAAGACGGAAGCACTTCCCTCGAACAACTAAAGGATATTATCCAGCAATGCGATCGGTTGGATACTTTGGTCCATGACACCTTGGACTATTCGCCTGAAAGAAAATTCGAGGAGAGAACCGAGATTCCGGCCAAAGACCTCCTTCAAAAGGCTTTATGGCTGGCCCAAACCCAATTCGGGCCCAGTCACGCCAGGGTCCAAGTGGAACTGGATCTGCCCCCCAACTTACCGACTTTAAAAGTCCATCCAACACGCATGGAGCGTGTTTTGGTGAATTTGATCCTGAACGCCTTTCAGGCCATGCCGAACGGTGGGAAACTGTTGTTGCGGGCGGATGACCGCGAGAAACATATGATTTTACGAGTTGAAGACAATGGCAAGGGCATCACGGACGCGGAAATGGCACGGCTCTTTGAACCTTTCTTCACTTCCCGTAAAATGGGATCGGGTCTGGGACTTGCCATATGCCAAAAAATAGTCGAGGAGCATCAAGGACAGATCCGGGTTGAACGAGTGGAACCCCATGGCGCCGCTTTTATCGTGGATTTGCCCTTACCAAAGGAAAACCGGTTATGAAAGTTTTGGTCATTGACGACGAAAAATCCCTCGCCAACACTCTTTCGGCTTTTCTGAAAGATCTTGGGTACAAAGTGGAAACTTCCTTCACTGGCGTTGCGGGACAGGAAAAGGCGGCCATGTTTAAACCCGACATCGTCCTCATGGACGTCCACCTGCCCGATATCCTGGGTTTGGAAATTCTTGAGCAGATTAAGGCAAAAGCTCCTTTAACTACGGTCATTATGATGACCGGATCGGGCACGGTAAAACACGCCGTTGACGCCATGAGGAAAGGCGCGGAAGACTATCTCACTAAACCTTTAAATTTGGATGAACTTCAACTGCTTCTGGAAAGGGTTGCCGCCACCTTGAAACTCCGGCAGGAAGTGGCCGACCTTAAAAACGCACTTCGGGAAGGATATGCCAAGGATTATCTTTTCCTTTCTAGCCCGGCCATGGGAAAGGTCTATGGCCAAATTGAGAAGGTGGCCGCCCAAGAAAACGTCTCGGTGCTTATCCTGGGGGAAACAGGAACGGGTAAGGAGCACGTGGCTCGGTTGATCCATCTTTTTTCTCCCCGATCCGCAAAACCCTTTATTGAGCTTCATTGCGGTGCTTTTCCAGAAACGCTTTTGGAGTCCGAGTTGTTCGGCTATGAAGCCGGGGCCTTTACCGACGCCAAGAAACAAAAAAAAGGGCTTTTTGAAACCGCCCAAGGTGGGACGGTATTCCTGGATGAAGTTGGGGAAATGCCACTGACGATTCAAACAAAATTATTAAAAGTTTTGGAGCAAAAGACCCTTCGGCGGCTGGGTGGAACTCAAGAAATCAAGCTGGATGTCCGAATTATTTCCGCCACTAACCGGGAATTGGATAAGGAAGTAAAAGAAAGCCGATTTCGGGCCGATCTTTACTATAGACTGAATGTTTTTCCTGTTTTCATTCCGCCTTTAAGGGAAAGGCAGGAAGATGTCAGAAGTTTGATTGAGTTTTTCTTCAAGGAGTCCTGCAAATCCTTCGCGAAAACCTTAGATCCGCTGACTCCCGACATTATTTCGGGTTTAGAAGCCTTTCCTTGGCCAGGAAACACGCGGGAATTGAAGAACGCCATCAACCGGATGGTCCTGAACGCCGAAGGAAAAAAGATCATCCTAGATGACATTCCGGTAGAATTTTTGCAAAGCCGTGTACCCTTTTCCCCGGCAGGAGATGGGGGAGACCTTTCCATGGCCGATGCCGAGAAACGCAGTATCCTTAAGGCCCTAGAACATACCAGCGGAAATCGATCCTTGGCCGCCCGAGAATTGGGGATTAGCCGAAATACCCTCCTCAATAAGATTAAGCGATATGGGTTGGAGTGAATAAGACGGGTTGCGGTCCGTAGTAAAACCTTTCCATCGAAATGTCGGAAACTCCCTTTTGATTTCTTCGGGTTTCGCCTTCACCGAAATAATTTTATCTTTCATTCCAAAAAATTGGCAATGCCCCCAATTTGAGCAGATTTTCTCATGGCGAGAAATGAATCCCTTCGATTTTTCCAACGCATTCACTTGGCATCAGCCTTGCTCTTACAAATCAAGCTTATTGAAATGCAGGAGGAACGGTGCTTTTCGCTCAAAAAGTAAAACTCGAAAGACCCAATCTGGAGTCGAAGTAACGGTCGTTGGGACACCGAAAGAGTGGAAAGAAACGCCGGGATTGGTTTGGTCGTTCTGACATTAGAGGATACAAACCAAACGGCATTATCCCCCCGTTTTGAAACACACCGAACACTGGATTGTCATCAGTGGCCGGAGTTTGCCCAAATCTTAACTCGAAAGGGGTTGTCGTGAGTGAAGAAATAAAACCTGTTTCTTTAGACGCGTTGGGGAACAAATTGGAAAATCTCAAAAAACGGTTGAATCTTCCCAACGCCAGTCATTGGCGCCAAATGGGGAAATTGGCTCAGGATTTCACCCTTTGGCTTGAGCGGGCCCGTCCTTGGATGAACTGTGCGGCTCCCTTAATCGCGCTTCGAGTGGAACAAATTGCTGGGGAATTGGGCCCTCAGGCGCCTCCCGAGGTGGTCTTGAAAAAATTTTCCGATCTTTTGGAAGAAGCAACCCGCCATCTTTAGAATCCGGGCCTTCCAATCCAAGTCATTGATTTGGAAACGGAACGAATTTCAAGGGCTTTAATCCTGGAGCAAGAAGAATCTTGTTCCTGGCCCTCTTCTTCTTGGAAAAGCGTTACGCTTCCCGTTGGTCTCGTGGAAATACCTGAAGTTCTACGGCCACATGGCAATGCTCCGATCCATTTCTGTTTTGTCATTCCCAACTAAAACATCAATAAAAATTAAACCGTCGGAGCACTTAAAGGTGCCAGGTAGCTCATAAGGACGAGCCTATGTGAGGTTTCTGTCTAATAAGTTTGTTTTTGATTTTTCCAGCTTTCATGTCTTGACGGGTTGAGTTTTTTTGCTTTGAAAGTTGGTGCTCAAGATTTGCGCATTGCCAAGAACTTGGGCAATGAAAAAAGTGGAATTAAGGAAGGAATGCTTGGTTTTAAATGGTTTTTCAAGGTGACAAAGTTGGCACTTTGATTGCTTTAGCAAATGAGGAATTTGGAATTCCGCAGAAAAACTTGGAGGAAAAAATGACGAACTCATTCCCGAAAGGGCGCTTACAAGCCGTCGCGAATGTCCCCGGTATCCAGAATCAAGAACTATTTGAAGTGTTCCAAAATGTCCTGGAGAAATGGGCTTTCTTGCCATGCGACAGCATGGGAGCGACGGTGGAAGGCCCGGCTTATTTACCCTTGGAGCGGATGGTCGGTTTTTCCGGTCCCATTGAGGGGTTTTTGGTGGTTCGGGCTCCTGAGCGATTCGGCCAGTATCTTTGGGAAAATGTCTCGGGTGATGACAAGGCCCCGAACGCCATTCCCCATGGGGATGCTTTTAGTGAATTCGTGAACCTTTATTTTGGCCATCTTCTGACGAACTTGCGGGAATTGGCCCAAGGAACCTTCGATCCCTACTTGCCCCAACCCAGTAATCCGACTTTATGGCCCAAACACCAACCGGAGGCCGCTTTGGCCATTTTGGTGGAGGACATGCCGGTAGAAGTCCGGCTTTGGCTTGGTAAGGCTTCCAGCAACGGATCCACTCCTGGAATTTCCCATGAGTGAGGATCTTTCGATCTCACAAGAACTGGACCGGAAACTCTCTCAATTGGGCGCCCGAATGGCTCTTTGCGAGGGAGACGACCGGGACGAAGTCCTGGCTTTAGCCGAGGACTTCTCCTCCTGGCTGTCCTCCATCACCGGTCTCCCATCTTTTCCAGCGGGCCTGCTGGGCGCGCAGGCCCGTCAAGTCTTAAACGGCTTGAAGTCGGGACGTCCCGTGGAACAAGTTTGCCAGCGGTTATCCCAAGCGATGGCCGAAGCCGTCCACCACATGGGCCAGATACTTATAGGTAAAACCGAATACACTTCATCATTAAAACCAGAAGCCATCTTATCGGAAGGGGGGGAAAACCTATTCATTATTCCAACGGATGACCTGAGTGGATTTCAGGATTTTGTGGCCGAGGCTCCAGAACATTTACAAGCCATCGAATCCGGCTTGCTCGCCCTCGTCCAGGGGGAAACCTGGGACCCGCTCAAGGTCTACCGCCCTTTTCATACCTTGAAGGGAATTTGCGGATTTATGGGACTCGCAGGGTTGGCCCGTTTGACCCACCAGGCGGAAGCCATTCTGGAGAATTACAAAAATGGACAAGGTAAACCCTCGGAAAAAGAAATTGATCTTCTGCTGGAATGCGTCGATTTAATAAAGAGACAAATCGATCTTATTGCCCGAGGACTTGCCGTTGGACGGTTTTCCCTGGTAGACGTGGAACCTTTATTGAACAAATTGGATGGGAAAGAAGTCCAAGGGATCATCGAAACGGCCAACGAAACAAAAGCTACCTCCGCTGAATCGGGTCACGACAATATCGACCGGCATTTGAGGATTGGCGTTGAAAAAATGGACATGCTTCTTGAAATGGTCGGGGAATTGGCCATTTGCCAATCCCAAGTTACCGAAGGCATTGCCGGGTTGGGCGTGGTCGGGCACTTGTCTTTGGAATCCTCGCGTCTGGCCAAGATTTCCCGCCAGATCCAAGAAATCGTCCTCTCGCTTCGAATGGTTCCGGTTCAGCCTCTTTTCCAGCGTATGTCCCGTTTGGCACGGGATCTTTCCCAAAAAACCCAAAAGCCCATTAGGGTTGAGTTGGAAGGGGGCGAAACCGAGCTGGATAAACGGATGATTGAGGAATTGGTGGATCCCCTGGTCCATCTGATTCGTAACGCCGTTGACCATGGCATCGAGTCGGCGGAGGTCCGGGAAAGGGCTGGAAAATCTCTTGAGGCAAGACTGTTTTTGAAGGCCAGCCATCAGGGTGGGGACTTCGTCCTGCAGGTTGAGGACGACGGGGCAGGGATCGCCTTTGAAAAGTTGGAACAAAAAGGAAGGGTACTTGGCTTTTTGACTCAAGGCGCGGTTTCCAAAGAACGCCTAATGGAGCTCATTTTCCAACCTGGTTTTTCAACTGCCGAAAAAGTGACTGAGGTTTCGGGTCGTGGAGTCGGCTTGGACGCGGTCAAACGCAAAGTTCAATCCCTGAAGGGTGCCATTCATGTGGAAAGTCGTGAGTGCAAGGGGACGTCTTTTATCCTGCGTATTCCCCTCACGATGGCCCTGATCGACGGCATCGTGGTTCGGGTGGGCTTTTCCCGCTACATCCTTCCTTCCTTTCATGTCCGCCAGTTTTTGGCTTTGAAAGACACGGAAAGCCATCAAGTGTCCCGATCCCAAACTTGGTTGACGACTTCCTCCGGAAACATACCGGTCGTTGAACTTTCGGAATGGTTTGGGTGCAAGTCTCAAAACCATCAGCAAACGGTCGTTGTTCATGTGGAGGTGGGTGATCGCGAAGCCTGCCTAGTCGTGGATGAGGTGATTGGCAAACAGCAGGTTGTTGTGAAGGGCCTGGGGGAACATCTCCAGGGAATGCCTGGTGTGGCAGGTGGCGCCATATTGGGTGACGGACAAGTGGGATTCATTCTCGACTTAAACGCCCTTGTCCAAGAGGGCCGGGTTAATCCGGCCTTGGCCGTCGGAAACTGAAAAAAGGAAAAGAAAGAATGGAAATGACTCTACATAAATCAGAAGGAAGGTATCTCACGTTCTCCATCGCCCACGAGGAATATGGGGTGGAGATCCACCGGGTTCGGGAAATCATCGGTCCGGTTGTATTGGAAGTGGTTCCCGATGCCGCTCCTCATGTTCGGGGCATCTTGCGGCTGAGGGGCAAGGTGGTTCCGGTGGTCGATTTGAGGAACCGGTTTGGCTTTGAAAAGGGCGAGGCCCATCCGGGGAGTTGCGTGGTAACGGTTTTGGCCAAAGGGTCGGACGGACCCTTTTTGGTGGGCTTATTGGTGGATGGAATCCGGGAAGTGATCCAGGTTTGGACTGGAGACCTGGAGGAAGAGCTAGAGATGAGGGAAGACTCAAGGAATGAGTTTTTGATGGGACTGGCGCGTTGCCAGGACCGGTTTGTCCTTCTGTTGGATGTGGAGAAGATCGCTAAAGGTGAGGAAGTGACTGGCAATATTTTATTGGACCGGGCGGCGCCTTCTTTAACTGCAGAGACTGGACGAAGTATTGATAAAAGGAGTAAAACGTGAATTTTTTAAAATTCGAGAATATGCCTTTGCGCGCGAAAGTGACCGTAACCGCTTTGATGGCTAGCATCATTTCTCTCTTGGCGGCTTGTGGCATGTTTATCGGGAATGAAGAGGTGACTTTTCCCAAGGTTTTAGTAACGAATCTCACCGCCATGGCCCAAATCATCTCTGGCAATTGCCGGGCGGATCTGGAAGTTAATGACTTAGGAAGTTCTTTGGACCTGGTCAATTCAATGAAGGTAAATCCTCATATACATATTGCCTGCATTTACGACAACAAGGGACAGATTTACGCAAAGTATGAATCGTCCGATTCTGTGGGGAAAACGCCGCCGGTCGCCCAAAAAGAGGGTTTTCAGATTTCGGGGGGAAGAGTGGAGGTTTTCCATGATGTTCTAAACGGAAATGAACCGATGGGAACGGTTTATTTGCAATCGGACATGAAGGAAATGGATGAACGGCTTAGCGGTTATATAAGGGTCACCCTCGGAGTCTTAGCCATCTCGATCCTGGTTTCGTTCCTAATCGCCCAGCGCCTCCAGCGGCAAATCGCGGATCCGATCCAAGACATCATCAGCAGTTTAAGCGGGAACGCCGAGTGGATGGCTTCCAATTCTGTCCAAATTTCAACGGCCAGTCAGCAAATGTCCGAGGGTTCCTCCGAATCCGCCAGCGCATTGGAGGAAACCAGCTCGTCATTGGAGGAAATCGCGTCCATGACCCGGCAAAACGCGAAAAATGCGAGCCAGGCAGCCCATGTTATGCAGGATTCACGGCAGTTAGTCCTTCAAGGAAACCAAGCGGTGGAAAGCACCGTGAAATCCATGAGGGAAATGCGGGAGAGCGCCGAGAAGGTCACCAAGATCATCAAAACTATCGAGGAAATCGCCTTTCAGACTAATTTGCTCGCTTTGAACGCGGCGGTCGAAGCGGCCCGGGCGGGCGAGCATGGCCGGGGATTCGCGGTGGTAGCGGAGGAAGTGAGAAACCTGGCCCGACGCAGCGCTGTCGCGGCCAAGGATTCGGCTTCCCTGATTGAGGAAAACGCCCAAAGGGTTACGGGTGGGGTGAAAGTGAGCGAGGAAGCCGGCAAGGCCTTGTCTGAAATCGTGGTTCAAGCGGTGAAGGTTTCGGATATCGTCCTTGGGATCGCCGCCGCCAGCCAGGAGCAATCCAAGGGTATTGAGGAAGTCAATCAAGCGGTATCCCAAATGGATAAAGTCACTCAGCGCAATAGTGCCAATGCCGAGGAGTTGTCGGCTTCCAGCGAGGAACTCGCCAGTCAAGCGCGTTCCATCCGTGAAATGGTGACCCAATTGGTGGTGATTTTGGAAGGTGGGAAAGGCCGTTACGGTTACAAGGGCAAGACTCACAAATCTGCTGACGCTGTCCAGGAGGATTCAACCGCATGGACGGTTGAAGACTTGAATAAAGCTAAAAATTTCAGCTTGACTGCGGTAAAAGGCGCCGTTTATTCACCCAAACCATTGGTTCCTTCGGGTAACCGAGGCCTTCGGAACTTTTAAAACAGACTATCGGAAAAGGAGAATGCCGTGTTTAAGAAGAAATTAAAGATTGAAGAAGAAACGGTAAATACAAAGGAGGGAACCATAAAGGCTACCCCCCGGATTGTCGCTCCTGCGCCGGCTTCGACCGAAACAACCACAGTTCCAGGAAAAGAACAAGAGACCCTACACCAGCCTGGAATTATTTTTTCAGGCTTAAAGGAGAAACTTTCTTCGGAGGAGCTTCTGAAACGGATGGAATAGGCGGTTAGGAAAGTTAATTATTCGGACTGCGCGTAATTCGCCGAGGGCCGATCAACTAAAGGAGCGAAATATGGAGACGGTATTAAAGAAAGTTGAAGGAAAGTACCTGACCTTCCGCCTAGGGAGGGAAGAGTACGGCATTGAGATACTGAAGGTTCGGGAAATCGTGGCCATGATGGAGATCACGGCGGTTCCCTTGACGGCTTTGCATATTCGCGGTGTTGTTAATCTCCGGGGAAAAATCATCCCGGTGGTGGATATGCGTAAAAAATTCGGCCTGCCGGATGTGGCGGCAAGCCGCGACACCTGCATCATTACCACAATGGTGGAGGGGAAGGAAGGAGAGGTTTTAACAGGCCTTTTGGTGGATGGAGTAAGTGAGGTTACTCAAGTGGGCGCCTCCGAAGTGGAGCCGGTCCCCGCCCTTGGCGAGGACATGCGGTTGGACTTTGTAATGGGACTGTCCAAGACCAAGGGACGGGTCATCGTCCTTTTGGACATGGATAAAGTCATGCAGGGCCAGGAGTTTCAACAACTCCAGGAATTGGAACAGTTGACCAAGGACGCCCAAGACGCGTCCACAAAAAAGGAGGCGTGAGCCATGGGTTTCAATCGAATGAAGCTGGATACAAAACTGGTAGGGTCGTCCATCCTAGTAGCGGCTCTTATGTTGGTTTTTTTCGGGCAGTTCATCTCCCTTTTGCATTCGTCGGGTAAGGGACTGGAACAGGTTGTCAAAGCAAGTACTGCCGTGCGTCTGGCACAGGAATTGGATAACAATTTCCAATTGGCCGTTTCCAAGGGTAAGGATGTGGCCATTGTGAAGGACCAACACCACAAGGATGTTACCGTGGCTTACTTGAAGAAGGCGCAGGAGGCTTTGACGGACCTACAGAAAACAGAATTGGACCCGGATGAGCAGGATAGCCTTAAAAAGCTTGGTGATCAGCTCACCAGCGTTAGCAACAAACTCAACACCTTGGTGCAAACGCCTATCGATAATTTGGCTTCACTGGACCTTTATACCGCTTACTTAAAGGATATTACTATTGAATTTGATAATTCTAGCCAGGCCTATGTGGCATTGCTGAACCAAAAAGTTCAGGATTCCCAGGCTTCGGTCATTGCCCAGATTGACAGGGGGCAGTTAGTGGGTATTTTCATCGTTTTGCTTGTTTTGAGCGGGATTTTACTGAATTTGATGATTTCTTTGGGGGTGGCCCGCACTTTGAGGACCCTGACGCGCAATTTAATTGAAAGCGCAAATCAGGTGTCCTCGGCCTCCACTATGACCTCCGCCGCTAGCCAGCAATTGGCCGAGGGGGCCGGAGAATCGGCTTCCAGTTTGGAAGAAACCAGTTCGTCATTGGAAGAGATGTCTTCCATGACCCGACAGAACGCCGAAAACGCCATTCGCGCCACAAAACTGGTGGAGGATACGCGTTCCATGGTGCTGCAGGGTAACGCGGCGGTGGAATTGACTGTCAAGTCGATGAAAGAAACCAACGAAAGCGCCGAAAAGATTTCCAAGATTATCAAGACCATCGAGGAAATCGCCTTCCAGACCAATCTTCTGGCCTTGAACGCGGCGGTAGAAGCGGCTCGTGCAGGCGAACACGGCAGAGGGTTCGCAGTGGTGGCGGAGGAAGTTCGAAACCTGGCGCATCGCAGCGCCTCGGCGGCCAAGGACACGGCGGCCCTGATTGAGGAAAACGCCAAGCGCGTGAGCCAGGGCGTGAAAGTCAGCGAGGAAGCGGGCAAGACCCTGTCCGAGATTGTGGAAAGGGCCAAAAAAGTTTCTG
This sequence comes from uncultured Pseudomonadota bacterium, assembly GCA_963836235.1. GTDB lineage: Bacteria > Oederibacteriota > Muellerivitia > Muellerivitales > Muellerivitaceae > CAWJKT01. The sequence continues at coordinate 774,074 of CAWIIP010000004.1, forward strand.
ATCTGGTGGGCGAGATCGCTGCGGCCAGCCAGGAACAATCCAAGGGTATCGAAGAAATCAACGGCGCGGTAGCCCAGATGGATAAAGTAACCCAGCGCAATACTTCTAACGCCGAGGAATTAGCTTCCTCCAGCGAGGAAATGTCCAGCCAAGCCCAAAGCCTGAAGGACATGGTAATCCAGTTGGCTGTCTTGCCGGAGGGTAATGGTGGGCAGGATACGGTTTTAAGGACTTTATCGTCCAAGGAAACAGCCAAGCCGACGCCCAAAACGGTTGCGTTCCATGCACCCCATTTTAAGCCGGCAGAGCCCCCCTCCGGCAACGGGCATGAGAAATTGAAGAAGATGCGCAAAACGCTGGCCTATGCGACTGCCAAGTCTTCGCCTGAGGAAGTTATTCCCCTCGGCCAAGACGACTTGAAGGACTTTTAAGCATGGAAGGCTTGGCCATGGAATTGAAACCCGCGGATTTTCAACGCTTTTCCGAGATGGTGCGCCGCCACAGCGGCATCCATCTCGGGACTGTGAAAAATGAACTCCTGCGGGCCCGTCTGGCCAAGCGAATGAGGGCGCTCTCCCTCACCTCTTTTCGTGAGTACTACGAAGTGGTCCTCGCGGACGATACGGGGGAGGAACTGGCCCGCATGCTGGACGTCGTGACGACTAACAAAACCGAGTTTTTTAGGGAGGACAAGCATTTTGTCCTCCTGGTCCAAAGGATACTGCCGGAGCTCTTGAAGGAAACCACCCAAAGGGCGGATAAGACCTTGAGGATTTGGTGCGCGGCCTGTTCTTCGGGCGAGGAGGCCTACACCTTGGCCATGTGCGCTTTGGAAGCGATGATCGGGACCGATTTGAAAGTGAAGATTCTCGCCACTGATCTTTCCAGTCGTATGATCCACCGGGCGGTAACTGGAATCTACGCGAAAGAAAAGACACAAGGCATACCGCCGACGCTCCTTCAAAAATATTTTGAGGCAGAAGGAAAGGGAGGAGAGCGGGTTTATCGGGCAGGGCAGGCTTTAAGGGACATTATCCATTTCCATCGCTTTAACCTTAACGCCGGAAGTTTTCCATTCCGAAATTCCTTCGACATCATCTTTTGCCGGAACGTCATGATTTACTTCGATCAGCCGGTTCAACAGGAGCTGGTGGGCCGCATGGCGGGTGTATTGAGAAAAGGCGGCTACTTTTTCACAGGATTGGCGGAAAGCCTCCTCGCCATCAAACACCCGCTGAAGTCCATGGCCGCGTCGGTCTATTTAAAACCTTAAAGAAAATGGTGTAAAAAAATTAAATTATTTTTAAGAGAAAATGTAATCCAACACTGGAATTACAAATAGGTCAAGAAACTAAGGAACTCATCAAAAACTCAAAGCCGGCGTTTTATTTAGCTTTCGAAACAACTCCTCAAAAAATTCACGATGCTCAATTTTTGAACAGTGGTTGTTGTGAAGAAACGAATATTTGCCTTTTATTTCGTTGAAATTTTTTATCTTTATTTGGCACCACAATTGCTCTTGTTATGAATGGGTTTAAAACTCAGGAGGATTTTTATGGAGAAGATTAGAACCGCGTTGGTTATTGATTCAGACGCTTCGTTCCGGCAGTTTGTGACCCTTCGCTTGGAAATCTTGGGGTTCAAAGTAAAGGAAGCCGAGACGCCCGTCCAAATTCGCTCCGTGGTGAAGGAAGGAGAGGTGGATTTGGTGGTGACCGAGTTCGCGGTGCCGGGATTGGAAGGGGAGAGTCTTCTTTCGGTTTTGGAACCCTCCAAACGCCCCGTTTTTCTGTTAACTCATTGGGTTTCTGAAAATCCTGAGGCCTTTTTGAGGCAAACCCAGGTTAGGGCCGTGATCCCCAAGAAAAAAAGATCGGAGTTTTTCAAGCAGTTGGAGTTCCTGGATCCGGTGATTAAAACCGGGCCTTCCGTCGAAACCCGGAATCCGCAAGAGAGGCACATCCTCCTCATTGAGGATTCGCCGACGATACGGCATTACGTCCGCCGCACCCTGGAACGGGAAATGCCGGGCTGCGTGATCCGCGAGGCTGAAGACGGCCGCGACGCCATCTCGGAAATGGCCCAGAAAAAAGTGGATTTAATCATCACCGACCTTCAAATGCCGGGAATGGATGGCCACACCTTCTTGCGGATGATCCGCAGAAACAGCCTTTTGAAACAAAAACCAGTCCTGGTCTTCTCCAGCAGCGACGTTTCTGATTTGAGGGTGGAATTCGGCGACGATTCTTGTCTAGAGTTTCTGCCCAAACCGGCCAGCCCCGATCAGATCATGGAAGCCATTGGGCGTTTATGGGACTGCGAGGCCCATCCATTGAAGTACCTAAAAAAGTAAAGGAATTAGAAATGAAGGAATTTGAGAAAAAATCATTAATTGAACCAAAAAACGGACGCATCGAAGGTGAGCCTGTCGGCGCAGAACTTTGGAGAATGTGGACATCGGAAATAAAGCCTCATTTTTCAGCCGAAAAGGATTTCCTGCAGAAATATGGCGGCGAAGTTGGCTACGACCGCAAGTATATCGCCCGGGTATTGGAAGATCATCGAATGATGGAGGAGCTCGTTTGGAAGAATGGGAATGAAGGCGTCGGCCAATTCGCCAAGGTGCTGGCGGCACATCTTCGGTTTAAAGAAGAGTTTTTCTCCGAAAAAGTCCGAAAAATTGTAGAGGAGGAAGACGCCTCGCCGTCAGAGATTTCTTAACACGGAAGTTAAAAAGCATTTTTCGATTCTCTGCCGACAGCCATAGGGTTGAATGGGTCAATAAAAATATGGTTTTTATACCCCATGGCTCATTCGTAAATGGAAAAAGTCCGCATTTCGGATTTTTTCAACATCCCGTTAAATCCCGGTGAATGGAAGAACCATGGAAAAGTTGCAGTCTGGCTTAAAAACGGTCGTGGTGGGAGTGGGAGATCACAAAGTTAGCGTGAGTTCCTTGGAGGTGCTAGTGACCTACAGTCTGGGCTCTTGCTTGGGGGTGGCGGCTTACGATTCTAAGGCCGGGGTGGGGGGGCTCCTTCATTTCATGCTCCCGGATTCCAGAATTAACCCGGAAAAGGCTAGGGTCCAGCCGGCAATGTTCGCCGATACAGGGTTAACGGTTTTTTTGAACGAACTTTTCGCGCTGGGTGCCACCCGCAAAGGGATTGTCCTGAAACTGGTGGGAGCTTCGAAGGTTCTCAAGGATGGCGAGTTTTTTGACATTGGCAGGCGCAATCTTTTAATGGCGAAGAAACTGTTGTGGAAGAACAACTTGGGGGTTCTGGTTGAGGAAACGGGCGGTGAGGCGAGCCGTACTCTCCGGCTTCGGATGGCCGATGGAAGGACTCTCGTTAAAGATTTAGCGGGGGAGCACGAGCTTTGAAAATAGCTGATGGTGATTTGCGATTTACCTTCGGCCCAAAATTAAGGAGAGGTTTATGGCTTTCAATATCTTGATTGTGGACGATTCCAGCACCATGCGCGGTATGGTGAAAAAGGTACTGGGTATGACTCAATTGCCCCTTGGGGAAATGTGGGAGGCGGCCAACGGAAAGGAGGGGATTGAGAAAATGCGGAGTAATTGGGTTGACCTAGTGCTGGCGGATCTCAATATGCCCGACATGACGGGGCAGGAAATGATCGATGAGATGAAAAAAGATTCCCTGCTCGCGACTTTACCGGTAGTGGTGGTGAGTTCGGAAGGGGATAAGGCGGTTTTGGACCACTTGGCCCAAAAAGGAATAACGGAAATCGTGCGCAAACCTTTTGAGGCTTCCCTTCTTAGGCAAGTAATCGAAAGGGCCTTGGGGGCAACAGCATGAAGGTTGTTCGTGTATTGATTGTGGACGACTCGGCGGTCGTGAGGTCCATTTTGGCCAAGCGGTTTACCGAGGCCGGTCTGGAAGTGGTGGGAGTGGCGGCCAATCCCTATATTGCGAGGGACCTGATCCTTCTTAAAAAGCCCGACGTCCTGACACTCGATTTGGAAATGCCCCGGATGGATGGGTTGACCTTTCTGGATCGTCTGATGACCCATTACCCCATTCCCGTAATCGTTCTTTCCAGTTTGACGGAAGCCCGCAGTGAAATGGCCTTGCAGGCCCTGGAGTTAGGAGCGGTTGATGTTATCGCCAAACCTTCCAGGGGTGTGGCGGAAGGGCTAGAGGGCGACAGCTTAAAACGCCTGGTCGAGAGCGTTTACGCGGCGGGAGAGGCCCGGCCTCGGCGGAGGAGTTTGAAGATTCTAAAAGCCGATGGAGTGGGAAAGAGAAAAAATCCCATTGAAATCACCAGTGATAAAGTGGTCGCCATCGGAGCTTCCACGGGCGGAACGGAAGCCTTGGCCGAATTATTGGAATCCTTGCCGGCGGATAATCCGGGTGTTTTGGTCGTTCAGCACATGCCCCCTTATTTCACCAAAACTTTCGCGGAACGCTTGGACAAAAGTTGTTCCCTTCGGGTAAGGGAAGCGAGAAGCGGCGATGAAGTGAGGGATGGGACGGTCTTGATCGCTCCGGGTAATTTTCACATGATCCTCCGGCGAACGGGCGCCAAATACTTTGTGGAATGCCGCCAAGGACCTTTGGTACACCATGTGCGTCCCAGTGTAGACGTCCTTTTTCATTCGACGGCTCAAGCCGCCGGCCCTAACGCAGTGGGCGTGATATTGACCGGCATGGGAAAGGACGGCGCCGAAGGGCTCTTGTCCATGCGGTTGGCCGGGGCGCCTACCTTGGCCCAAGACGAAGAATCCTGCGTGGTTTATGGAATGCCTAAGGAAGCCGTTGCGAGAGGAGCCGTCAAGGAAGTGATGCCGCTCAGTCAGATGGCCGAAGCCATCCAGTTGAAAATTAAAAAAATGATATCTTCCGCCGCGGCGGTTGAGAAATAAGAGGAAGCAAATGGTGGATACGTCAAAAGGGTATTATCTGGAATTGGAACAAAGGCTTTATTCGCTTCGCGGACATTTTGCCCTTTGCCAGGGATTGCGCGACGAGGAAACACTTGATTGGGCGAAGTTTTTTCTTACCTGGAGTCAAAAAGCTTCGAAGTGTTGCGATTCTTGGAGCGCCGAAAATCTCCGCGTTCTCGATAACCTCATCCTTGAACTGCAAAAGTCCAAGGGGAGTGTCACTGGTTATGAGGTTTTAGAAGGAATCATGGCCGTAGCTACGAATCATCTGAATCAAGAAATCTTGAAAAATTTGAGAGGTGGGGAAACGAAGAGCCCCATCCTTAAGCCTTTGGAAAAGAAAAGCTTGGTTTCGGTTGCGGACTCCCAGGGGTTCATCGATGACACCGATTCCCCTCAAAGCACAAGGCTTTAGCGGTCGAAAGCTTAAAAACTCCACGGATGTCTTTATTTACGTTTTTATTGAAGTTTCCTTGGTTTGAACTCGACTTATTGGAAATCAAAGACTGTTCTCTCCCTACGAGTTCTGTAAAATATCACGGCTATCATCCGAAAGTAATTGGGGGCTACCGTGCCAGGACCGCTAAAAGCCACAACATCTTTTAAATCTTTTACCTTATCCATTGATATCGGAGGCACGGGGCTAAAGGCTTCGGTACTGGATGCCCAAGGAAAGATGGTGGTCGATCGGGTCAGGATTGATACACCTTATCCCTGTCCGCCAAAAGTGCTGGTGGTGGCACTGGCCCAATTGGTGGAAAACCTTCCGTCGTTCGACCGGGTTTCGATTGGGTTTCCGGGCGTGGTTAGGGAAGGCAAGATCATTACCGCTCCCCATTTTGGGAACGATGTTTGGCGAGGTTTTCCACTAGCCAAGACCCTCGCTGATAAATGGGGAAAACCGGTCCGCATTTTAAATGACGCGGACATGCAAGGGACGGCGGTTGTTCAAGGCAAGGGATTGGAATTGGTGGTGACTTTGGGAACCGGAGTGGGAACGGCTCTGTTTCGTAATGGCGAATTGATGCAACGCATGGAATTGGCCCAACACCCAGCTTGGGAGAATAAGACTTATAACGAATATATTGGCGATAAGGTTTTGAAGAAAAAAGGCAAAAAGAAGTGGAACAAGCGGGTGGAGCATGCTTTGGAGCTTTTAAATACTCTCCTCAATCCCGATAAGGTTTACATTGGTGGTGGAAATGCTCAAAACATCTCATTCAAACTCGATAAAAACACCAAGCTGGTTTCCAATGAGGCTGGTATCCTCGGAGGCATCACTTTGTGGAATCAGGCGGAAAACTCCCTTTGAAGTTTTCAAAAGGGAATGGATTAATGGCCGTATTCGCTCGGCGATGGGTTCTGGCGCTTTGCTTGGGGATGGCTCTGGGATGGGTGACGGGATGCAGCTTTAAACCCAAGGATATGTCCCACACTCTAGTGCTTTCCTGTTGGGGGGACACGGACGAATATACGATTCTGATTGGCCTAGTGAAAATTTTTGAGGCCCAAAATCCCGGTTGGCAGGTTGAAATCCAAAGAACCCCTTATAACGACTACATTACGAAGCTCCTGACCCAGTCGGCGGGTGGTTTTTTGCCGGATGTCCTTTTTATGGGGGTTGATGAAGCCCTGCAGTTTTATCCCCGTGGATTGTTGGAACCCTTGGACGCTTATATGGCGGAGGATAAAGATTTTCATCTGGAAGATTATTATCCCCAATCGCTCGAACCTTTCCACTTTAATGGAAAACTTTACGTTTTGCCCCGGGACTTCGGAACCATTTCAGTGGTCTATTACAACCAGGACCTTTTTCAACAGGCTGGACTGGTTTTTCCAAAGGATGATTGGACCTGGGATGATCTATTGGCCGACGCCAAGGTTTTAACTAAAAAAGACACATCGGGGAAGACGATTTGTTGGGGTTTCATGGATGACTGGGTGAACGAGGATCCTTGGGTATATTCCATGGGGGCCTATTGGGTGGACGACTACCGGAAACCCACCCGTTGGAAGTTTAATGATCCGAATCTAATCCAAGGAATCCAATACCGGGCGGATCTAACGGTTAAATACCATGTGTCCCCATCGAACGCCGACCGAACACAGATGGGTGGCACCAGCGCGGCGGATTTCTTCCTGAACGGCCAAGCCGCCATGTTTTTCTCGGGAATTTGGAAGACCCCTTATCTACGCCAGGGAAAGAAATTTAAATGGAATGTAGCTATGTTTCCCAAGGGACCCACGGGCAAACGTGGATTCTGGTTGGGGAGCGCCTGTTATGGACTTTCTTCATCCTCGAAACACAAGGAAATGGGGTGGAAACTCATCCGATTCTTGACGGGAGAGGAGGCTGAAAAGACTTTCGCGGCCACGGGTTTCGCAGTTCCTGCCCTGCGAGGGGTAGCCGAATCGAAGGTTTTTCTGGACGATCAACCGCCCTTGAATAAGGGAATGGTTTTAAAGTCGATTCTTTATGGCATTTGGTATCCGTTTGCCACCAATTGGATTGAAGTTAGGGATGGAATTATCCGACCCGAATTGGACCGGGTATGGGCGGGTGAGGAAACGGCTGCCCAAGCCTGTTCAAAACTTCAAAAGGTTCTTCAGACTCATTCGTTGCGAGGGATAAACTGAAAGAAACGGGACATTGAATTCAAAAATTTAAGGAGATTCCATGCCTATTCTCGACATGCCGTTGGAAAAATTAAAAACCTATAAGGGGATAAATCCAAGACCAAAGGATTTTGATTCTTATTGGCAGAAAGCACTTAGGGAAATGCGGTCGGTTGATCCTGACGTTAAAATCGCGCCGAATAAAACCATTCGGGTGTCCTATGCGGACTGTTTTGATCTTTACTGGACGGGAGTCGGTGGAGCTCGTATTTACGCTAAACTCCTGCGGCCAAAGAAGATGGCAAGACCTCATCCGGCCATCCTGGCTTTCCACGGTTATAGCATGTCCGCTGGTGACTGGAGTGACAAGCTGGCTTATGTGGCCGAGGGTTTTACGGTGGCCTCCATGGATTGTCGGGGCCAAGGGGGATATTCGGAAGAAGTCGGCGGGGTCAAGGGAACCACCCTGCGCGGTCATATCATCCGCGGGCTGGACGACAAGCCGGAGGCTTTGCTCTTCCGGCAGGTTTACTTGGATACGGCCCAATTGGCACAAATCGTCATGGGCCTCCCCGGCGTGGACAAAAACCGGGTCGGTGCCATGGGCGCCAGCCAGGGTGGTGGACTGACCCTGGCCTGTGCGGCTTTAGAACCTCGAATCAAACGTATCGCTCCCTGTTATCCTTTCCTTTCAGATTACAAAAGAGTTTGGGACATGGACTTAGCAAAGGATGCCTACGAGGAATTACGATACTACTTCCGTAGTTTCGACCCTTTTCACGAACGAGAAAAGGAAATCTTCACCCGACTAGGTTATATCGACGTCCAGCACTTGGCGCCCCGAATCAAGGCCGAGACGCTCATGGCTATTACACTGATGGACTCCATCTGTCCACCCTCCACCCAGTTCGCGGCCTACAACAAGATCAAGGTCAAGAAACGAGCGGCCCTCTACCCGGATTATGGCCATGAACATTTAAGAGAATGGGGGGATAGGACCTTCCAGTTCATGACAGGATTGTAATGGCCAACCATGCGTGATTGTTTTCTCTGCGGTTCGAAGAGTGAACTTTATGTCTGGGTAGGTGCCTACGATTATCTGAAGTGTCAGGGGTGCGGCCTGATTTACGTGAGTTCCATTGAACCATCCGATAAGCTCTACGGGTCATACGATGGCGGTTTTTTAAAATCCTTGCGGCGAAAACTATTCATGCCTTTTAGAAGTTTCGAAGGGGCCAGCCATTTCAAACTATCGATGGAGCGGGCCAATCGGATCTTCAATCGGGTACTTTCTCTTGTTGCTGGGCAAAGTCCAGAACCGGTATTTTTAGATATAGGTTGTAACAAGGGGTTTTTATTGGCCGTCGCCCTTTCCCACGGTTGGAGGGTTTTTGGTGTTGAATTGGTCCCTGAATTAATCCTTCCTTTCAAACGCCGCTATCCAAGTTCAGCCGGAAGCATGATCTCCCATAGTTTTATTGAGGCCCAAGAGGGGATGAAGGATGGGATGTTTGACGCCATCACCGCAATAGACGTTATCGAACATTTTGAAGAACCACTCCGTGATATGCGCCATATTTTTAGGGTCTTGAAGCCAGGCGGGGTTCTTTTGCTTCAAACGCCAGATACGGAAAATCTCAAGGTGGCCCAATTAAAAGAGCGATGGGGGGCCTTAAAGCCAAGGGAACATCTGCATTTGTTCAATCGAAAAAATCTAACTCTTTTCGCTGAAAAACTTGGGTTCAAAGATGTTGAACTTTTTGATGCTTTTGATCGTGAGGATGGCAACTTCGTGGTGGCTTTAAGGAAATAGGCCTTCGTTATCGGTTTTTCTCAATAAATTCCCACATATCCAAAGGTAGTTTAGCTTCGAAAGTGATCTGGGTTCCATTAACTGGATGGGCTAAGGATAGCTTGCCGGCATGCAAGAGTTGACGGGATGTTTCCAGATGACCGGTAAAGGCCGGGTCGCCCCCCGCCTTAACATGATGAATAAATTCCAAAAACTGCTCATCCGTACGTCCATAAAGCTTGTCGCCGACAATGGGATGTCCAATGGAATCTAAATGCACCCGTATTTGATTGGTGCGGCCTGTTTTAGGCCAGCATCGAAAAAGAGAGTAGCCTTTCAAATCTTCGAGCTTTTCGAAGCTAGTGAAAGAAGGCTTTGAATAAGGTGTATTCTCTGAAACGACCTTTTGACGGACAGAAATCGCGCTCGTCAAATCCTTCCCGATGGCTCCATTGACCTCAAACCGTTCTTTTTCCGGCCGGCCTTTCACGACGGCCTGGTATTCCTTTTTCACCTGGCCTTGTTCAAATTGGTGAACGAGGTTTAAGTGGGCTTCCTTATTTTTTGCCACCACCATCAATCCGCTGGTTTCCCGGTCCAGCCGGTGGACCAGACGGACGTCACCTTTCCACCCTTTTTTTCGTAGTTCTTCCGTGATGAGATAAATAAAGGTGTTTTTAATAAAATTACCATCCGCATGGGAGGGAAGTTGGCCTGGCTTTGAGGCCACTAAAAAGGAATCCTCTTCGTAGAGAACTTGGATATTTCGGTCCACGGGCGGTTCCTTCAGGATGACCGAATAAGCGACCCGGTCCCCTTTTTTAAGGGGAAGTCCAGGATTCACAACTTTTCCTTCAACGGTAACTTTGCCGGAACGGATTAGAGACTCCCAGGTTTCCTTGGTTTGATAACGGAAACGTTTGGAGAGATAGTCTGAGAGGGAATGGCCGGCTAGATTTAGGGGAACTTTGGATTGAAGAATGGTTTCTTCCGGCATTTCGACCTTTCAGCGGGGTGACTGAAAACAAGACTATTCTGAGGTAAGCTAGGCCCATGAACAACAAACTTTTTGCGGTTCTTGTGGGACTGATCCTCCTGCCTTTTTTTGGATGGATGTATGAAGACTGGAAAAGCGATTCTGACGCCATTACTGAAAACGGGATACATCGGGACTTATTGATAAATAGCAATGGTGGAGAAGGATCGGCGGAAATCCAATACATTTTTCATTTTCCTGATCCGGTTTACTCCCATTCCTTGTCCACGAGTCAAATTGAAGCCTTGAGTCGAAGCGGGGGTGAAGCGGAGCATTATCATGTTGATGGTCTGACACAAGCGGATTACTCGATGAATACTCGCTATGAAGTTAGCTGGTCTAAAAAGTGGTTTAAGTCCGAATATACGATGTGGGTCGAGAATTTACGGGTGGAATTCACCTATAACACGTTGAATGTGTTTGTAACCAGTGAATATCCGAAAGAAAGTTGCGAATATCAGGCCACATTGAACCACGAGAACCAACATGTAGCCATCCACCGTCAGATGTATGATCAATATCGGAAAATTTTCGAAGAAAAACTGGGACAAGCCACGAATATTCCGTTGTCGACCCATTCAATCACGGCGCCTTCGGTGGAGGAGGGGAAGATCCGTATTGGTCAAATAATCTCGGCGGTTTTAGATCCAATCTTCGACCAATTTAAGGAGAATCTGCAGGTCGAACAAGGTAAATTGGATACCCCTGAAAGCTATGCGGAACTAAAGGCAAAGTGCCAGCATTGGTAACGAAAGCTCCGATTTAGGTCGCCGCCATTTTCTTAGTGTAGCGGTTCAAAACGGGTGCGGCATCTTTGAGATGCACCAAGATATCACCCATTTTCCAGGATCGGTTGTAATGGGCTTGGGTGCGGCGGGTTAGGATGGCGGCCCTTAAATCCTCCGGCGATGTCCCTTCGAATTCCGTATATCCCATTCCGATAAAGCGTGAGTTGTGCGCGTCACTGCAACCGATTGGTGCCAGCCGATGATGGCTCATGATCTTTTGGGCTTTTTTGTTGCTCCAAAATGAAAGAGCATCGCCATGGTTGATGGTCTCAATGCCGTCAAAGGGTATATCGGAAAGGATTTCGACAGCCTTAGGATGATCCGACTGCTTGCCGGTGTACATGTGGAAAGGATGGGCCAAAACGGCCAAACCGCCTTGTTGATGGATCAAATCCACTGTTCGTTTGGCCGACAAGCGGGCCGGAACGAATTTTTCAAGGAAAAGCCCGATGACGTGGCCGTTCAAGGTGCTGACTTCTTCCCCAAGGATCACTCGCACGTTAAGGTCGGGACGACGGAGTGAGTATTCTTTGGCCCGGAGAGCTCCTTCCATGGTGTCGTGGTCAGTAACAGCGATAATTTGGAGACCGGCTTTTGAAGCGGCTTTTACCACTTGGCGTGGGGCATGAAGCCCATCGGAGAAGTCGGTGTGGAGGTGTAAGTCAGCTTTAGCCATTCCGGAAGTAAATCATAAAACGGGTTTGTAAGCGGTTCATCAAGGGCTAGTTACATTTTGGTTAACAATAAATGGTTTTAGATAAGCAAACTTTCTGGAACGAGGGGTCTAATTGTTCGCCCCAAGTGTTCATTTAGTTTCTTTTTGATCTTTTCCGTGGAACAGGGTTTGGAGAAAATCATATCGACATCCCAATTAAAGCAATCTTCCAGGTGACGTAGGGAGGTAATTTGGGTTAAAGCGAGAATAGGAAGGTGCGATCCGTTTGGAAAGGAACGAACTTGCCGGACAAAATCTATCGATTTGAGTTCGGCGGTAGTGGGATCCAATAAGAGCGCGGAAGGCTGGTAAAGTTTGAAGAGTTCCATCGCCTGGGCTCCCCGACTGCAGTTAAGGATTCGGTATTCATTGGAAAGACCTTCGTTTAATTCACACATTTGACGAATGTCCGAATCGATGATCATTATCTTTTGCATCTTCACTACTCCTTCCTGTTTGGACGTCACGATAGACATACGAAGTCCAGATTTTTTAAAGAGGGGGTAAATTAGGAGTAAAATCAAATCTGACTTTCCTATGTAAATTGGTTTAACAAGCTTTTAACATGGGCTTTGAAAGGCTTAGCTATAATCCCCGAAATATGAAGAAGTTCCTGGAGAAGGCATGAAACAAATTTTTGTGGTTGAGGATGAAAAAGACCTGGTCGAACTGCTCACCTATAACTTGGAAAAAGACGGCTACCGTGTTCTTTCGGAAATGGACGGCGAGGCCGCCCTGAAGAAAATCCCGGATAAGATGCCGGATTTGGTGTTGTTGGATTTGATGCTGCCCAAGATCGACGGTCTTACCGTTTGCAAAACTTTGAAATCCAATCCCAAGACCAGCCACATTCCCGTGGTTATGTTGACGGCCAAGGGCGAAGAGTCGGATAAGATCGTGGGACTGGAACTAGGCGCAGACGATTATGTTACCAAGCCTTTCTCGGTAAAGGAATTGTTGGCCCGTGTTCGGGCAGTTTTAAGGCGATTCAGCAAGGCGCAAGAAGGGGAGGCGGTTCAGAAATTCAAGGACCTGACCTTAAATCGGGTCAAACACGAGGTTGTTTTAAAGAGCCAAAAACTTGATTTAACGGCAAAGGAATTCGAGCTTTTGGATTATTTCTTGACCCATTCAGGCCGGGTTCTGTCTCGGGATGTTCTTTTGAACAATGTTTGGGGTTATGATTATTTCGGTACAACCCGCACGGTGGATGTCCACGTGAGGCGCCTCCGAGAAAAGCTTGGAGCTTACGAAAAACACATCCAGACGGTCAAGGGTTACGGCTATCTTTTTAAAGAAGAAGCCTGACGGCCATTTGCCGTTAGCTTTCCATTACCATACTAGCCAAGGTTCAAATGAAATCACCCATCCGGTTTGTGCTTGCAGCTGTTTTAATTGCCTTCTTGTTCGTTTGCTTTATCTGGAGTTTAAATTTAATTGGCTGGAAGGGGCCTTTGCTTCTTTTGGCTGGGGCCATTCTCGGTTCTGGCGTTCTTCGGATTTTCTCGGCCGATAAAAACTCTACTGGAACTATTCAAACTCTTCGAAAAGACGAAGAAAGAGAAAAAAAAATTCTCTCTACCCCTCTGGATGATAAGCGGGATATTTATATTCCAGGGCGAAATTTCGAGGAAATGCTGGAGCGCCTGGGCACCAATGAATCCATGCTGAATGTTATCCTGAACAGCATGGGCGAAAGCGTGCTTCTTTTAAACCAGGCCGACCGTGTCGTTCTCATGAACCCGGCGGCGGAAAATATCCTGGGAAGGACCAAGAAGGAAAATATTGGCAAGCATTATTTGGAGGTCGTCCGTAATCCAATCCTGGCCGATCTCTTGTCTCGATCCAAGAAGGACGGATTGTCCAGCGGTGAAATTGATTTTGCGGTAGGCAAAGAGGAGAAAACTTTTGCCATCAGTGTGGCGGCTATCCGTGTGGAGAGAGAACACTTATTGGGGCAAATTGTGGTTCTTTCCGATATCACTTCGATAAAACGCCTGATGCGGATGAGGACTGAATTCGTGGCCAACGTTTCCCATGAACTTAAAACTCCATTGACGGCTATTTTGGGGTATGTGGAGACTCTGATCGCAGGGGCTATCGACGATAAAAAAAATAGGGGTCTTTTTCTTCAAAAGATTTCGGACCAAGCCCAGAGACTGAACGCACTCATTACGGATGTGTTGGAGCTTTCCCGGATTGAGAGTGGTATGTACATTAATTCCATGGAAACCGTGGATGTGGGGGAGGTTGCCCAACAGGCGGTTGAGCTTTTGAAGGCCAAGTGGGAAGCCAAAGAGATTGACCTGCGGCAGGAAGTTCCCGCCGGGACTAAGGTGTTAGCCCATCGAGAAGGAGTATTTCACGTGATTGAAAATCTCTTGGATAACGCAGTCAAGTATTCCCCTCGGCAAAGCGGGATCCGTATTTATTCCAAGTCCATTGGAGATGGCAAAGTAGAATTGTCTGTCGAAGACAATGGTTCGGGCATTCCACTTGAGGCAAGATCCCGTGTTTTTGAGCGGTTTTTCCGCGTGGATGTTTCGCGTAGTCGTGAGGCCGGGGGGACAGGTCTTGGACTTTCAATCGTTAAGCATCTTGTTGAAAAAATGAACGGAGAGGTCTTTCTTGAGAGTGAGGAAGGAAAGGGTAGTACCTTCACGGTGGTTTTTGCGGGTATCTCTCAATAAAAGTTCTGTAGTTTTTTTTGAGTGCATTTTTTAAAAATATAATTAGTATTAAATGGAATATTTTACGTAATTCTCAAAAATCCAAGGCCACCTGAAAATGTAGCGTTTCTGAATCATGATGGAAGTTGTTAAAATCGATTTGAGTCAATCTTCGGGTACTATCGCTTAAGATAAACAACTATATAAATGAGGATGGACCTATGTATTTTCTTTTTGAGGGCGCCAGCCTAAAAATCGCTAAAAATCTGATTCAAGTTACCGGCGTCCAAGAAACTTTGAAGTTATTTCAGCAAAAAAACATTTCAAATGTAGGGATGGGAGAATTGCTCGTTCAAGTTTTGGCTCTTAATGCCTGTAACTTAGTGCAGACTATGAAAGAAAATTTCATTGATAAGGAAATCGACCCGGAGGATCAGCAGGATATCGCCGATGATTACGTGGTAGAAAATCTTCGGATGCTGGGCCTGATCAATATAAGGGATGGAGCTGATCTTATGGATAAATGTCAGGATATCCTGGGCATTGCCGAAAAGCTACGTGTTTATTGGACGAGCGAGGATGATCCGAAGGGTCCCGGACCGCGCTATTATTGCGTGAAAGACGTTCTTCGACGCTTGGGGAATGAAAAAAATCTTGAACTGCACGACGCTCTATTCGAGTTTATGTACACGCAACACAAACATTTTATTCATTATTTTAGGACGCTTTTAGATCCGATCGATCCACCTATGGCGCTTGATGCTCATTCGCCCGCGTCTGTCGAAACACTGATTCCCTCAAACCCGCCTGTGGCCGAATAGGTTTAATCTTTTACAAATTCGTTATCGTTTCGAAGAAACTAAAAAGATTCTAAAATTATTTTATAGATAGTTAGGAAGGAGCTCGCGACTCAGTTGATCCCAAGGAAATGCATCATTCACCACACTCATGTTTTGAAGATTCATCAGAGCGAAAAATGAAAAGCCGTTAATTTTTCAGACTTTAGCTTTTGATTATCTTAAGTAGTGGTTTTTTCACTCGTCGTTTCCGGAACCGTGATTTGCTTTTCTGAAATAGTTGGAGAAAATTCCCTGATTTGAGAAACTGCGGTTTTCTCCGACTTTTCACTTGCGGCGATTAATATTTTTTCAACCCGAGCCCTTATTTCCTTGGCGATGGAAACGGGAGAACGGCTTCCGGCGATGCTGTAAAATCCATATTCCCGTTGAAGCGTTTGGAAGACTTTGTGCAAACGGTTTTGATATTTGATGAAGTTGTCATACATGCCGCCCACACGTTGTATATCCATGCCCGATTCCCAGTAATCCAGAAAGCCTCTTTTTTGGAAGTTACGTTCGGCAAGAATTTTAGGGCTGGTGTTCAAGTAGAAAACCGCGTCAGGGACTAGGGCAAAACCATAAATCTCCTTTAGCCAATCCATGGAAGAACCACGAACGATATCCCGGGCCATAAGGGTGTAGATATAACGATCCGCCAAGACCACAAAGCCCGCTTTTAAAGAAGGGATGATGACTCTTTCCAATTGGTCGGCAAAGTCGGTAGCATAAAAGAGGTTCAGGGTCAGGGCGTTTAAAGTATTGCCTTTCATGGCCTCGGCCAAGGCTTCTCCGACTAGTTCGGAACGCTTCAAGCCAACCATGACGGTGGGAAAGCCCTTGCGTTCCAACCAGTTTTGAAGGAAACCGATTTGCGTGGAACGTCCAGCGCCGTCGGAACCTTCGATCACAATCAATGTGCCCTTCAATTGCGTCAGGTCGACGTTTGGTAAGCCTTTTCCGTAATAGCGTTTGATTTTCATGAATGCACCCCGCGTTTCAGTTTAAACTTTTTCAAGTCGATGAGCTTTTTCACGATGTCCCGCATTTTCGCCTGTTGTTCCTCAGAGGGTTCACAGGCGTTCACTCGTTCGGCCGGGAATTCCTTGAATATTCGGCCATACTCCTCGTAAATCTTTCCCTGGAAAATCCGGAAAGATTCATAAGGGTCTTTAGAAAAACCCATATCCATGCCAGCTTCGTGGAATTTAAGGGCGGGACGGCCTTCCAGGATGCGGCCCAAGGCTACTTCAAGTGGCAACTCGAAAAAGAAAGTGATGTCGGGTTTTCGGGCGAAACGGTAGAGCTTTCTCAGCCAGTCCCGATCGCATCCCCGCACCGAATCCCGAGCATAGGCGGTATAAACATAACGATCGGCCAGAACCATGTAACCGCCCTTGAGAAGCGGAAGAATCTGTCGTTCATAGCGGTCGGCGAAATCGGTAGCGTGAATTAATGAAAAGGTGGTGGGGGTCAAAAGCTTTTTCTTTTTCCCTTTACGAGTGGCCTTTCTCACCAATTCAGAGGAGTTCCATTCGGTGAAAAAAACCTTGTACCCTTCCAATTCCAGCCAGCGTTTCAGAAGACGTATCTGCGTGGATTTGCCTGAACCATCCAGGCCTTCAACCGCAATAAGCTTGCCCTCGATCTCTTTGGGCGTTTTTATTTTTACCATGCAGTTAACTCCTCACGGAAAATTTGATTTTATAGATTTTTTCGAACATGTCGCATTTTTTCAAAAGGGCCCAGCGTTCCAACAAGAGGTCGCCTTGCCCGATCATCTTTATTGAGAAGTGGGGCCGTTTGAACTGTGTGCGGAATCCCTGTACCCGGCTGGAGTGGTCGTGGTCCATGGCATCCGCCACTCGCAATAAAGCCGCAAGCTTGCTGACGATCAGCTTTTCTCTTGGTTGGAGGAGGCGATAGTTTTCATGTGTGGCCTTGGGCATTGCCTTGCGATGGTATCGGGAGATATTGGCGATCACTTCTACCTGGGTGGGTTGGAGACCGATCAAGGATGAGGCCTTGATTAAGTAATAAGAATGTTTGTGGTGGGCGGCGTAATTGACAAACTGTCCAATGTCATGCAGTCGGGCGGCCGCTTCTAAAAGAAGCTTGTTTTCGTCCCCTAACCGGTGGAGTTTTTTTGTCTTGTCAAAAAGCTCCAGAGCCAATTTCGCTACGGTATTAGCATGAGGCTCGTCGTAAGAATACTTTAGACCGATACGTCGAATGGAAGTCATCACCTCGTCCCGGTGCTGAGGCGGCTTTCCGGTCAAAAGTTCAGACACCATATCGATCAAGAGCCCTTCCTTGACACCCACGTTAGGGATATAGACCCGGCTAGAATGACTGACTTCCATAATTTGTCTTAATGCGGTGGCTGCTGGTACGATGACGTCCGCCCGGTCGGGTCTTAGTCCTAACCGGGTGATACGGTCGTCGTAGGATATCTTTCGGATTCTGGAAAGAATGGTGTCCAATTCAGAACGAGTGACGAAGTTGCTGTCTTTTTTGTGGAGAAGTTGCGCTTTCAAAAGGAGGAGGGTATCCAAATTGCCGCCGGTACCGATGCAAAGATCGACCTTTTCACCGGCAAGCTTTTGGTTGAAACGCTTTCGGGCCGCCTCGACGTATTCCTGGACCATTAGATTGAATTTTTCCTCGCCGTACTTCTGGCGTTCTAAAACCTGCAACAATCTCACGGCCCCCATTTGAAAGCTTTCGGTCGCGAGTATTCTTCCGTTGCGGGCGAGGGTGATTTCCACGCTTCCACCGCCAATATCCACCAGCATGGCGGTCTTGGCTTCCAATGGGATTTTTTTGGAAACGGCGAGGTAGACCAATAGAGCTTCTTCCTCGGCGGTGATGGTTTTAAGCTCAATGCCAGTAGCCTGAAATATTTTTTTGATGAAGATATCCCGGTTTTGGGATTCCCGCAGGGCGCTCGTGGCGACCGCCCGGGTTTTCAGGACATGGTGTTGTTCAATGACTTCCTTGAAACGAGTAAAAGCCTCGATGGATCGGCGGGTGGTTTCCTTCGAAATGGAACCTTTGGTGAAAACATCCATTCCCAGACGCACGGGCTCACGCATATCCTCCACCACGTGGAGCTTACGGTTGTGGTCCATGAAACCAATGGCCAGTCGCATAGCATTAGAACCCACATCAATGGCGCATAAAGTCGGCATTTCAAACCAGCTTTCAATAATCAACCCTGTTGGGGGGTTGGTAGGGGTAAAGCTAAACTTTTAGATTTTTTAGAACTATTTTGGCCTACTCAAAAAGGGCCTCATTTTATCAGTCTTTTTCCCTTTTCAAAGAGTTCCAATGTTAAATCTCTAGCTTTTAGCGGGGTTAATGGTGAAACGCGCTTTTTGCCAATTCTTAATAGGTGTTTTACATGGCTGAAACAGTCTTGCCCTACCTTCAAGTCAATAAAAAGGAGTATAGGCATGGCTCAAGGCTTGATACAACAAGTCACCCAATGGGACGACCGACTCTTCGGGATGATTTTCGGGAATGTCCAAAGAAAAATGTGGAAGAAGTTTTTTTATGTTCTTTCTCGAAGCGCGGAAAGCTACTCTTGCGCTGTGATGGGCTTGGCTTGGGTGGTAATAAATCCCAAGACTATTCCCTATGTTGTGGCCGGTGTCTTGGCCTTCACACTGGAATTGACTCTTTATTATGTTCTCAAAAAAAATATCAAAAGGCCTCGTCCCTTCATGAAACACCAAGGGATACAATACCTTATCATGCCGCCCGATGAATTTAGCTTCCCATCCGGCCATACCGCCGCTGCTTTTCTTATGGCAACTCTCATTTCCACAGCCGTTCCGATTCTGATCGCGCCGTTTTTAATTTGGGCTTGTTTAGTGGGATTTTCTAGAGTTTATCTAGGGGTGCATTATCCAACCGACGTTTTGGCAGGGATGTTGTTGGGTGTCTCTAGCGCTCAAACAGGATTATTCCTCCTTCACTATATCCTAGGTTTTAACATTTAGCTTTTTTAACCCTATTTTTGTCCCCGCATTTTTGGAACTTTAAAAAGGGATTTGATTTACGCTGGGTTTAATGGAATTTTATGAAAAAAAGAAAAACTGTTTTCAAGGAAGTGAAGAGAACTTTCCTTAAATCGGGTCACAAAAACCAACCCAAGAAGAAAAAATTCCTTGAAGATGTTTTTGCTTTTCGCTGGCTTAAAAAAGCTATGGTGGGGAAGACTCAAGAGGAATCGTTGGATCTTTTGGACCAGTGGATTCTTAAAAAGAAGACATTGACTCTTTTCTTTTAATAATTTTGATCATTAATTTTCTTTTGATTTGAGTTGTTAAAACCCGGTCAAAGTTAACTCGGATTTAACATGGTTGAAATGTTTCGCGTAGACCCCACCTATAGACTTCCGCACGAATTTCTTCCGATTCGGTTTTTCTACATCCCTCGACACCCCGCTGTTCCAGTACAGGAAACCGAAGAACCCGAATCGGGGAAAAGTTGTACAAATTAAGTTTTAAGGAGAGGTTATGAAACGCATTTGGTTGTTGGTGCTTTTGATGGCCGGGTCGCTGGTAGCCCTGAAGGCTCCGGTCTTCGCCGATGAAACTAGTACGGATGCGATGGAGGACGTGAATTCGGCCCTCGGCGCTTTGTCTAATCGTGTCAATACGCTGGAAAAGAAGGGCCCGTCGGTTGAAGTCCATGGTTTTGCGGAATTGGACTACATTTTTGACGATACCATCATGGGATTGGGAACGGAAACCATTGGCTCAACCGCCCAAATTCCACATGCGGGTGGATATCAACAAAACAATGGGCAAGCTCAATTTTCAGCCCGTAACAGCCGTCTTGATGCTTTGTCCAAAGTGACGGTGGATGGTTGGGATACCAAGGGCTATGTGGAGGGTGACTTTTTTGGAGTTACCAACACGGCTGAAAATAAGGAATTTACGCAACCAACTTTCCGTCTCCGTCATGCCTACATGGAAGCTCAAAAAGATGGATGGGACATCATGGCTGGCCAATGGTGGACTCTTTTTGGTTGGAACTCGGACAACGTTCTTGCAACTGTTGACGATGCTCCGATCATGGGAACGATTTATGAGAGAACACCTAGACTTGGTTTGATGAAGACCTTTGGGGATGATTTTCAAACCCAAATAGCCGTTGACGCCGAGCGTCCAGAAGAGGCTTTTTCTACGATTCCCAATTTCAACGGCGGTATTCGGTTTAAGTTGAACGATTGGCAGTCTCAGTTTGCTTACGCTACAGGCGGGTCCAAGCTCGTTCCTTTGAGCGTTGGTATTTCTGGAACCTTCCGCAATTATTCATATTTGCCTACCGGCAAAATTGATTTTGCTGATGTGTCTTCTGGGGGAGTCGCGGTCGATGCTCAAATCCCCGTTCTCACGGCTACTAGCGCTAATGTAAAAGATAATCCTACTCTTATTCTTACCGGAGAGTGGATGGTTGGAAAAGGAGTGGCCGATGCTTTGAATGGTTGGAGTGGTGGTGGATCTGCTAGCCCCGCCGCTTATCAAGGTTTAGATGCGGGCATTATTGGTACTGATGGTCAGGTGCAAGGATTATTAATCGATGATCAGAGCTGGAATGCCCAGTTGCAGTTTCATATGCCGCAGTCCGTTGGGACTTACTTGACCTTTGGATACGGCGAAGTCTATTCGGATAATAACAGGCTTATGACAGGTTCGACCTATAACGACGATAACGGCTTATTTGTTAACGTTGTCCAAGACTTCACGGACAACGTTCGTGCCGGCATCGAGTGGTCACGGTATCAGGACAATTATTTGAACAACAATTACGGAGTTGACCACCGTCTGCAATTGTCCACTTGGTACCGTTTCTAAGTTAGTAAGGCTATCGGAGGTTTTTGACACGGTAGTTTGAATGCATCCCAAGGGGCCACCCGGTATTCAGGGAACCGGGGTTGGCCCCTTCCTCCGCTTTTTGTGGAATTTGTCGGGGGAATTACTTAACACACCTGTAACAATTTAAAGTTCGATAAAAGCTTAAAATCAAACATGAAATTAGAGGAGATAAAATGAAAAGTTTTAAACGTAGTTTAGCCGTTGCCCTTGTGGGTGCGGTTTTGGCGGGTACTCAGATTGCCCAAGCAGCCAGTGTTTCCCTCAATGGAGCCGGGGCTACATTTCCTTATCCCATTTATTCCAAATGGTTCTATGAGTACAACAAAAAAACTGGGGTTCAGGTCAACTACCAGTCCATTGGTTCGGGTGGTGGTGTTCAACAGTTCACCGCAAAGACGGTAGACTTCGGTGCCTCTGATGCCTTTTTGACCGATGATGAAACCCAGAAGGTCGACGGCAAAGTAATTCACCTGCCGACTGTCATTGGTTCTGAGCCAATTGTCTATAACGTTCCAGGCGTGGATTCAGGTCTAAAGCTGACTCCCGAAATTTTGGCTGGAATTTTTTTAGGGGATATTACCAAATGGAATGATCCGAAGATTGTTGAGATTAATGATGGAGTTACTCTTCCGGATTTGAACATTACGGTTGCACATCGTTCTGATGGAAGTGGGACAACCAATATCTTCACGAATTACTTAGCTAAGGTCAGCACCAAATGGGCGGCCAGTGCGGGTTGGGGTAAGGCCGTCAAATGGCCTGTTGGTGTGGGTGGCAAAGGCAACGAGGGAGTGGCAGGATTAGTCAAACAGATTCCTGGGACCATTGGTTATGTCGAATTGGCTTATGCCAAGCAAAATGGAATGGCAATGGCAAAGTTGAAAAACCGGGCAGGGAACTACATGGAAGCTTCGGTCGAATCAACGACTGCGGCAGCTGCGGGTGCATTGAAGAGAATGCCTGCGGATTTCAAAGTGATGATCACCGATGCTCCAGGTGAAAATGCTTATCCGATTAGTGGGTTCACTTGGTTGCTGATTCAACCGAAATATGATGACGCTGAAAAGGGAAAAGCCGTGGTGGATATGTTGAAGTGGATTTATTCCGACGGCCAAGCAATGGCCACGGACCTTTTCTATGCGCCTCTTCCGGCTTCTTTGATAGAAAAGATTAGCGCGAAGGTCGATGGGATTAAGTACTAACGGGTGGTGATTTTTGAACTCAGCAACTGAAGAGACTTTGATTCGAAACGAGGGGGCCGGAAGACCGGCTCTCTCGTTTTTTTCTTATGGGTTCGGTGATAGGCTCTTTAAGGGGATGACGATTTTCTTTGCGTCTTTAGTATTGCTGTTGGCAATTGTGACGGCCGGCAGTCTTTTCATTACTTCTCAAGCCTCCATCAAGGCTTTTGGCTGGTCCTTTTTAACGACTTCAGATTGGGATCCCATCAAACAAGTATTTGGTGCGGTTCCGTTTATTTACGGAACGATTGTTTCTTCTTTCTTGGCCCTTTTGATCGCGACTCCCTTGGGTCTTGGGATTTCACTATTTCTTACTGAGCTGGCTCCTCAACGTTTCCGGGACCCGGTTGCTTTTTTAGTGGAAACTTTGGCGGCTATTCCCAGTGTGGTTTATGGCTTATGGGGTATGTTTGTCCTAGCACCTTTCATGCGGGTGCATGTGGACCCCTTTTTAAGCCGTTTTGGAACACCTTTTTTTAAAGGACCTTCCACGGGGCTTTCTCTCTTCACTGCGGGTGTTATTCTCTCCATAATGATTCTTCCCACGATAACCTCTATCAGCCGGGAAGTTTTTGAGGCTGTTCCCAATGCCTACCGTGAATCTGCCCGGGCTCTTGGGGCTACCAGTTGGGAGACCATGCGTTTATCGGTACTGGAAATTTCCAAGCCGGGGGTAGTGGGTGCCGTCATGTTGGCTATGGGCCGCGCTTTGGGGGAGACCATGGCGGTAACTATGGTTATCGGCAACAATCCCCAAGTTTCAATTAACCTCCTTGCTGGTGCCCATAGCATGGCCAGCGTCATTGCCAACGAATTCACGGAAGCCAATGGGGACATTTATCTTGCGGCTCTTTCTGAAATAGGTCTTTTGTTGATGGCGATTACCTTGGCGCTCAACATCGCTGCCCATCTGCTAGTTTGGGCGACAACCCGTAAATTTACGAAGGCTTAAAATGCGAAAACTGGACTTTCAAACCCGAAGACTTTACATCGACAGGCTCATGGTAGGTCTTTGTGGCTTGGCCGCAATATTGGCGGTCATCCCCTTAGTCAGTTTATTATGGTATGTATTGGAACAAGGCATAACGGCCTTAAGGCCTGGGTTCTTTATCCACCTTCCGACCCCTGTGGGGGTGGAGGGAGGAGGGATGGCCAATGCTTTGGTAGGGACAATTACTCTTGTTTTGATCGCATGTTGTGTGGGCTTGCCCGTTGGGATATTTTCTGGTATTTACCTTGCGGAATACGGTAAAAAAAATAATTTCGCCTGGCTGGTACGGTTTACGGCCGACGTGCTTTCGGGGGTTCCTTCAATCGCGACCGGCATTGTGGCCTATGGGCTTTTGGTCAAGACCATGGGGCATTTTTCGGCGATCGCTGGGGGAGTGGCACTTGGGTTCATGATGATCCCGATCGTTACCCGAACTACTGAGGAACTAGTGAAAATGGTACCCCATTCCTTGCGAGAGGCTTCTTGGGCCTTGGGAGTACCTCAGTGGAAAACAGTTTTAAGCATTGTGATCCGTACCGCCAAAAACGGTATTTTGACCGGAGTGCTCCTTTCTGTCGCCAGGGTAGCGGGAGAAACGGCGCCCCTTTTATTTACTTCCTTCAATAATCAATTTTGGCCAAAAGGCATTAACGAACCCACGGCTTCCTTGACGGTACAAGTGTTTACTTACGCCATCTCTCCCTATGACGATTGGCATCGGCAGGCTTGGACAGGAGCGCTTGTACTATTGATCTTGGTTTTGTCGGTGAATCTGGGTGCGAAGCTATTTTTTAAGAACCCGAGGAGTTTGCTCCGTTAATTAAATAAATGAATAGGATTGTCCGGAACGCTTGAAGGCTCTCCGGAGGAGACTAACCGAGGTGAAGGATGGGACCTATGATTGATGAAGTGGCAGAAAAAGAAAAAAAGGAAAAGAAAATCGTGGAAACTCAGGAATCCAAACAGGAAATCCGCAAAATCGCTGTGGCCCACCAAGAGCCAGAAAATGGAAATAAACCACTAAAAATGAAGGCGGAGGGCATTTGCGCGTGGTTCGGTACCAAACAGGCCCTATTCGATGTGAACATGACTATCTTCGCAAAAGAAGTTACCGCCATTATCGGGCCATCGGGTTGCGGTAAGTCCACCTTAATCCGTTGTTTTAACCGGATGCATGAAACCGTTCCTGGTTCCAAGTTCGCGGGGGATATCTTTTTGGAAACAACCAGCATATTTGACCCGAGGATGGATCCTGTCGCCGTTCGTCGGCGTATTGGGATGGTTTTCCAAAAGCCTACACCCTTTCCCACTCTTTCGATCTTCGATAATGTGGCCGTTGGTTTACGTTTGAACGGTGTCAGGGATAAAAAGGTTTTAGACGAGGTAGTAGAAAAGAGTCTCCGCAAGGCGGCACTTTGGGAAGAAGTGAAGGATTCTCTCCATAAGGCTGGCGGAGCCCTTTCAGGCGGTCAGCAACAGCGGCTTTGCATTGCCCGAGCTTTGGCCATCGACCTTGAAGTGCTTTTGATGGACGAGCCCTGTTCCGCGCTGGACCCTATTTCCACGACTAAGATTGAGGAATTGATTCACGAACTTCGGCAGAACTATACCATCATCATCGTTACGCATAATATGCAGCAAGCGGCCCGCGTTTCACAAAAGACGGCTTTCATGTTGAACGGCAAATTAATCGAATATGACGCGACGGAAAAAATGTTCACCAATCCGTCAAATAAATTGACGGAAGATTACATAACAGGTCGTTTCGGTTGATCTGAAGGTGGGTTAAAATGGGAAACGTCCAAACAGGAATAATGGAAGGGAAAAGTATGCCAATATCTTTTGATGAAGAGCTGGATGGTTTGAAGGAAAAAATCCTGCTAATGGGAAGCAAGGTGGAGGAGGCCATTCGCCTATCCTTGAAGTCTTTGGTTGACCGCGACTCCAAACTCGCCCGGCAAGTTATTCAAAGCGACCGGGACATTAACGATCTTGAAATTGAAGTGGATGAGATGTGTCATCGTTTGCTGGCCTTGCATCAGCCTATGGCCAGCGACATGCGCTTTGTTACCAGCGCCATGAAGATCAATTCGGATCTTGAACGCATGGGAGACATGGCTGTCAATATCGCCGAGCGAGCCCTCACCTTGAACGAGGTCGCTCCTTTGAAGCCTTTCATCGACATTCCTCACATGGCGGCTATCGCGCAGGAAATGGTGAAGGTTTCCCTGGATTCCCTTGTTAATAAGGATCCTGTCGCGGCCAAAAAAGTCTGCGAACGGGATGATGAAGTGGACAACCTAAACGATCAAATTATCCGCGAACTTATCAGCTATATGCTGGAAGATCGGGCCAACATCAAGAGGGCCCTGGACTTGATTCTGGTTTCCCGCTACCTCGAACGCATTGCCGACCACGCCACGAATATCGGCGAAGACGTTATTTATATGGTGCAGGGGAAAGACATTCGACACCGCAGGGGATGACATAGAAAAACAAGCTAAACCGAAACTATTTTAGGCCTGGGAAAAAATATCCCAGGCTTTTTTATTGCCTAAATGAGGATCACTAAATTAAAACCGGCCGGCGGCTTTCGAGCCGAGTGGGGCAGGAGGTGTCATCCGGGCCTGGATATTGACCCATACCTGCCTCAGCTTTGATAGCGGCCTTATGTGAATGGAACTTCAATTTGGTGGAATTGAATAAAAAACGAGAAAGATGAGCAAACGGCATGAACAGTAAGCCAACCCTGAATTTGAGCTCCACTTAAAAATACTTTCCACAAAAAAGTTTAATTGCCCGGATTGTGTAGCATGGTTCGTTCATAGCGCGAACAATCTAATCGAGAGTATTTTGACTAAAGTCCGTTATCGTAATGACAAGCGATTGGTTTGGAAGCATTTGGGGAAACCGGTTGAAAATTAAGGGTTTTTTACTTAAACTGAGGTTACATCGTTGAAAGCATCAAGGGCGATGGCTTGGCCGCTGAGGGCATCTTAAGTCGGCATCCCTGTTTCAGGAACGCGACGGAGGGAAGTCACTAAGGCGGCGGGGGTTTTAGCGATGCGGAAAAGGAAGGGTCCGAAAGATGCCAAACGGGCGAGTGAAGTGGTTTAATGCGGGCAAGGGCTATGGGTTCATCGAGCAAGACGGCGGGGAAGACGTATTCGTCCACTTCTCAGCCATTCAAGGCGACGGGTTCAAGACTTTGACGGCGGGCCAAGAAGTAACTTTTGAGATTGTGCAGGGCGCGAAGGGTAAGCAGGCGGCGAATGTAACTAAAGCCGGCGGGTAACGACACCTATTCCAAAGGCCTCTCCCGAAGGGGGGAGGCCTTTTTTTGTTTGCGGACAGATAAATAAAATGCGAAATTAAAAGAGTAACACGAGAGAATGCGGGTTTATCGAAGGCTTTGGGAGTGTTGAGTTGAAAAAGAATATCCAAACATTTGAAACGGTTGCTCCCGGTGGAGCCACCCCTAACGGCGCCAAGGTGGATGTGTTGGCTTTTGGCGCGCATCCGGATGACGTTGAAATAGCTATGGGTGGAACAATCCTTTCCTTGAAAGCCCAAGGGGCCAAGGTGGTGGTTTGTCATTTGACTGATGGGGAACCCACGCCTTACGGTAACCACAAGACCCGCTTGAAAGAAGCGGAGGCCGCGGCTAAGTTATTGAGGTTGGACGACTACCGCATTCTCCCCTTAAAAAACCGTGAACTTCAGGACACGATTCCGGCTCGAAAGAAAGTGGCTGAAGTCATCCGCCAATATCGGCCGGCCATTGTCTTCGCTCCTTATTGGGTGGATGCCCATCCCGATCATTGGGGAGGAAGTGAATTGGTTCAGGCCGCCCGCTTTTGGGCGAAGTTGGTGAAAACCGACATGAAACATGATCCCTGGTACCCGCCGAAGTTTTACTACCATCTTTGCTCCCACCTGCGGCCCAACGTTCAGCCTTCTTTTATAGTGGATACCTCCGCTTATCACGAACAAAAACTCAAAGCGATCTCTTGTTACGAAAGCCAGTTCATTAAGAAGCCAGGAAGCCGGGCATTGGAATTTATTAACGTGGCTAATAGATATTGGGGTTCCATGATCGGAACCCAAACCGGAGAGCCCTTCTTTTCAAAGGAAAATCTGGGGGTTGAAGACCCACGATTGTTTATTTAAAACTGACAAATTGCGGGAAAGACTGACGGCAGGAAAGTTAAATTATCTTATCCTTGTCTTTGCTGAAAGGCGCTAGAGCCCGGCCTGCCATATAGACCCCTGACATCACGAAAAACGCCAGAAAATCCAGGATTACTTTTCCCGATAAGTTTTTGATTTTGCGGCTCATAGGAGCCCCCTTCAATGAGTCTTCACTTATTCAGACGGGTGAAGCCTCGCTTTAGTTCAAAAGTGCATAACTGATGCCAAAATCCCACAAATTCTTCTCCAATTGGGTGGTTTTTGTCGGGTCTGAAAAGTATACAGCCGTATACTTTTTTCTTGACAGGGGCATTGGGGGCTTTTAGGATGGCGTTATTCAGTTGGAAGTACTTATTTTCTTAAGGAGAAGCGAAATGGCGACCGAGAAGCAAAAAGCGTTGGATATGGCGATCCTGCAGATTGAGAAGGACCACGGCAAGGGAGCAATTATGAAACTGGGGGATGCCAAGGTACAGGACGTCAAATCCATCTCCACGGGAGCTATCTCCGTCGACATCGCCACCGGTATCGGGGGAGTACCCCGAGGCCGTATCATTGAAATATATGGACCGGAATCCTCCGGTAAAACCACCCTGACCCTTCATATTGTGGCTGAGTGCCAAAAAGCCGGTGGAACCGCTGTTTTTATTGACGCCGAACATGCCATGGATCCGGTTTACGCCAGGAAATTAGGCGTTAACGTGGACGAACTCCTGATTTCTCAACCCGATTCAGCCGAAGAGGCCCTCCAGATCGCCGATACCCTTATTCGTTCCGGCGCCATTGATGTGCTCGTTGTGGACTCGGTGGCGGCCTTGGCTCCACGGGCAGAGTTAGAAGGGGACATGGGTGATGCCCACGTGGGTCTGCAGGCCCGCTTGATGAGTCAGGCCCTTCGGAAGTTGACGGCTTTGCTTTCCAAGTCCCATACTTGCGCCATCTTCATCAATCAAATCCGTGAGAAAATTGGGGTCATGTTCGGTAACCCCGAGACTACCCCGGGTGGACGCGCTTTGAAGTTTTACGCCTCCATGCGACTGGATATACGCCGAGTGGAAGCCATCAAGAGCGGCGACCAGAACATCGGTAACAAAGTGAAGGTCAAAGTCGTGAAAAACAAGACGGCACAACCTTTCCGGGAAGGGTTCGTTGATATCATCTTCGGCGAAGGTATTTCGAAAGAAGGCTCCCTCATTGATGTGGGCGTCGAAATGAATATCGTGGACAAAAGCGGCACCTGGCTGAGCTTCGGGGAGAACAAAATCGGACAGGGCCGGGAAGCCGCCAAGACTTTCTTGAAGGAACATCCGGAAGTGATGGCCCAGATCGAAAAGAAAATCAAGGAAAAGACCGGATTAATACCAGCCCCGACGGTCCCAGTTGAAAAAGGGAAAACCGAGACTTCCGGATTGGCCACAGTGAGTCCGTCAAATGCTCCGGTGCAAAATAAACTAGTGGCTACCTCAGCGGTTGTGCCACCGCAAATTAAAAAGGACAGCGTTTTTGTTCCGACTGATAAGGCCAAGGTCGCATTGAAGAAATAAAATCAGTAAACTAATTTTACCCGTTGAAAGGGGCGTGGGAAACCACGACCCCTTTTGTTTTTTTCAATAGGTTCATTTCACTTGAATTGAATACAATAAGCGAACCCCAAATGGAGGACGATCTTATGACGAAGACGCCCATCAATAAACTTTTGAAATTCATTCTGTGGACTGGCGGTCTAATCGTCGGACTTTTTGTGCTCTTATTGATTGCCGCAGCCATCATCATCCCCATCAAGTTCCCGCCCGAGAAGTTAAAGGCTATGGCCACGGAACAACTCACCCAAGTCCTTAAGCACAAAGTGACCATCGGTTCCGTCCATTTCAACATCCTCAGCGGGTTTGGTATCCAAGACCTAGTGGTAGCCAACCGGTCCGGTTGGGCCTCGAAACCCCTACTTCAGGCGGCGGATATTTCCATTTCTTACCATTTGCTGCCCTTGCTTTGGGGACAGGTTTCTTTAGGGGAAATTAAACTGAACCAGCCCCAAATCCTGGTGGAAAAACGGGGACCCGGCAACTTCAACTTTAGCGATATGACGGGTTCCAGCTCGGCCCCGGCCGCCACGGCTCCTGCGGCCAGACCCGTCTCCGCCAAGGCCAAATCCAAAGCCAAGACCAAAGGGAAGAAGAAGAGACGCGCTGAATTTATCCAATCCGAGGAAGCTCCTGTTCAAACCTCCTTCTTCGCGGACAGCGCTTGGGCTGGGACGGCTTCCAGCGCTTCCACCTCCTCAAAAATCATCCAACAGCTTTCAGTGGACAGCGTCAATATTGTCCACGCCCATTTGGAATACCTGGACGAGTCGGTTTCGCCCGCGCAGAAATCGGTGGCGGATGACCTGAACGTCAAGATCAAGAATATCTCGCTGGATGGCGGGAAAATCACCTATTCCATTGACACGCCTTTTACCTTCAATAAGTTGACTTACAAGTTCAGCGTCGGGGGAAGCGCGCGTTATTTCTACGCCAGTCAATCCATCAAGGAACTAGCGCTAAAGGGCGCCGTGAACGATTTGGGTTTCAACCTTTCGGGAGACGCGCTCAACATGACGGGCAATTACAGCCCGAACATGGACGGGGAAGCTTCTTTAAACATGCTCAAATTCGTCGGGTTGGTTCCTAGCTCGCTCTACCAGATGCCCCAAGGCTTGTCGCTGACGGGCCCGGCCAAGGTGGATTTCCACCTGGCGGGAAGCCGGGACAGCGGGTTGGAGCTTTCGGGAACCGCTGATGGGTCCGAACTGGTTATCCAATATAAAGACCTTTTCGTGAAGACCGATAAGACAGCCTGCAAGATCGATTTCAAGACCGTCAACAACTTGATACGAGGGGTCTAT
The DNA here is from genome assembly GCA_963836235.1 of uncultured Pseudomonadota bacterium. Lineage (GTDB taxonomy): Bacteria > Oederibacteriota > Muellerivitia > Muellerivitales > Muellerivitaceae > CAWJKT01. Next base: position 804,636 of record CAWIIP010000004.1, read on the forward strand.
GACGTGCCCTCTTTCACGGTGGTATACGGTGATTGGAATGTGACGGGTTCTTTTCATTACAGCGCGAACGCGCCCTGGTCCTGTAAAATTCACTCGGATGCCCTGCCTTTCAAGGGCCTGCCGGGCATGCTGCCGAAAATGAAAAACACAACCGTGGACGGCACCGGGTCGGTGGACCTTTCCATCGTCTCGTCCCCCGGCAAATCCCTGCCGTTCCTTGTGAACGGGCAAATAGAGCTCAAGGGGGTGGGGGTTACACTGCCGAACGAACCCTATCTTCAAAACATGACAGGGCCCATCTATTGTGCCAATAACGTGATTCGAATCCCTTCCATTACTTCCAAGTCCTTCGATGGTGACATCGCTATGGGGGTCACCCTGAACGGCCCCGCTCAAACTTATAGCTATGCCTTTCGATTGACCAACGTGGACTCCCAAAAGGCTATCGACGGCAGTATCGACGCCTATGTGACCACTAAGGACTATTCACAATATAAGGACAAGCTTTTCGGCAAGATGAACCTGGCCTATGCCGGTTATGGCAAAGGTTTCTCCGGTGACGCCATGATGGCCAGCCAAGTCGGGCAAGGGAATTACAGCCTGACAGACACAAAACTCAAGGGGTTCAGCGCCATCAAAACCGTAAACAGTCTTTTGAAGGACAAGAGCGACGAAATCCATTTCGATAACACCACGGGTAACCTGGCCATGCGCAACAAGGTTTTCTCCTATACTTCCAGTAACATCGGGAAAATCGGCAGTGTGGCGGTGGTGTGGGGCATGGACGTCGTCAAGATGACTTACTCGCCTGACATGCAGGTGAAGTGCAACATCAAAAAAGACTTGGTGGATACGAATGCTGTTCTCGGGGTTCTTCCTCAATCCCTGAGGGGTATGGCGAAGGTCGATTACTTGGCGGACGATAATGGAAATATTCCAGCGGACGTCAAATTTACCGGGCCGGTCTCAGAAAACCATTATTCCTGGGATACCACTCGTATTGGAAACAATGTCAAAAAGCACTTGGGAAGTATTATTCAACAAGGGTTGCAGTCGCCCGGCGCGCAAAACACGGTCCAGGACCTAGGCAATAAGCTGAAAGGCCTTTTCGGCCATTGATTCACCTGTCAAAATTAATTTGAAAAAGTGCGGGAAAACTCCCGCTCTTTTTATTTTTAAGGACCCCAATGTTTGATTTGTTCTTTTCCTATGTCTATCGGTTTTTGCACCGCTATTTGGGCGTGCGGCGGCCCCTTTCTGATAAGGAAAAGACATTGGCTTGGATGTTCAGCCTTTATGACTTTAATTACGCCTTATCCTCGCTTTTTTTGAATGTCTTCCTCTTTAAAAAACATCAAGATTTCCAAACGGTGGGCCTCTTTAACCTGACGCAATTCGCGATTATTGCCCCCGCCTTTTGGTTGGGGGGGCATTTATCCAAAAAATTCGGAAATTTGCTTTCGTACCAGCTTGGATTTGTTTTTAGCGCATCCGTTTTTGCGGCAACACTTATCCTCCGAGAGAACGCGCCCAATCATCCCTGCCTACTTGGATTATTAGGAGGGTTGGGAATCGGTTTTTATTTCCTTGGGGAGCATTCCTTGACCCTGGACATGACGACTGAGGAGACCCGCGATTATTTTCTTTCCCTGACGACTTTTTTTTCATCGATTCTCTGCATCTTAAGCCCGGCCATGGCTGGATGGCTCATTGCCGCCTTTAGAAAATCCTCTTCCGGCCTTTCAGGGGATACGGGCTCCCTGATGGGCTATTACCTTGTTTTCACCATCGCGCTGTTTCTTTACCTGGTTCTCACCTTCAAGAGTTTCCAATTCCACGCGAAACCGGCGGACCAGGGTTTTTTCTTTTGGAAAGTGCTTACTTTCCGTAATAACGGGGATTGGAACCGATTAATGGTCGCTCAATTTCTGTTAGGCTTGCGAGGGGGCGTTTTTTGGTTTGTGGTGCCCCTTTTGGTTTACCGGTTTTCCCTCAATGAGGTGATTGTGGGTGGCTACAGCATGTTCGTGAACTTCCAGGGGGTTTTAACCACATACGCGCTTTCCCTCTGGGCGAAGGCAGGCAACCGTTGGAAAGGCCTTTGGATTTCGTCCTGGTTGCTGGGATTTGCCTTCGTTGGCCTTTTTATCAAAATCAATTATTTCACTTTTCTTCTTTATGCGCTCTTGGTTGCCACGGGGGGAACATGGGGCCAAGTTGTTTTCGGAGCTTTTTCTTTTAAAATTTTAGAAAAAGCAAGGGAAGCCAAGTCCGGCAAAATTGAGTATCTGGCCATTCGGGAATTCCCATTGGGTCTGGGCCGGGTCCTGGGAGTGGTGGGCTTTTTAGGAGGGCTGTATTATTTCGGGGAAACGGGACTTCGAACGGCCTTGCTCGTCTTGGGATTCGCCCATATGGGCGTGTTTTTCTTCCTTCCCAAAAATAAATCCGTTGAAATCTCCTCTCCAGGCTTGGAAAAAGCGTAAAATGTACAAAATCAAGCGGGAGAAATTTTAGTGATCTACGCCATTGGCGACATTCACGGTTGTTTGAAAGCCTTGAAGGAATTGATGGATGAATTACCGGTAACGGACAGCGATGAAGTCGTGTTCCTCGGCGATTACATCGACCGGGGGCCGGACAGCAAAGGTGTTTTGGATTATCTCTTATCCAACCAAAAGCCGAATTGGCATTTCCTGCGTGGAAACCACGAGCAGATGCTGTTGGACTGGCTTGGCACGCCCAACCCGCTAGCGGCCGCCAATTGGCTCCTCAACGGCGGTCACCAAACCCTTCAATCCTACGTGCCTAAAGAGAAGCTGGATGAGGTACGCGGGGAAGGGGCCCATATTTTGCTTCAGTCTTATATTCCCCATACCCACGTGGAGTTTTTGAATGCCCTTCCCTTGATTCTGGACCGGCCCGAAGCTTTCTTTTGCCACGCCGGAATCAACTTGGATAATCCCTTGAGCGCGCAGGAACCGGACGACCTTTTGTGGATCCGCCGGAAATTTATACAGGATCCTCGACCCACACCCAAGCTGATTGTCCATGGACATACCCCCATCCTGGAGTTGGATACGACCCGCGACCGCATCAATTTGGATACGGGGTGTGTTTATGGCAATTATTTGACCGCCATGTCCCTGCCTGATAAAAAGATTTACCAGACCAAACAAAATTAATTTTTTGGGCTTGACTCAAGTTTACGAAACTTCTTTTCGAATTTAGACGAGGCTTCGGCCAAGGCCATTTCGGCGTGGATGCCGGTGGATTGGGCAAGCTGGGCAAAAGTCAGGAGGAACTCCCCGGCGGATTTCTCTTTCTTCTTTTTGCTGCCGTCGGCCAATGACCGTTGGAAGCTTTTCCAAAGTTTTTCCAGTTCTTTTTCAAGTTTTAAGTCTCTTTTGGTTTTACGGTGTTTTGAGATCTTTTCATGCATCCGCTGGGCGCGCAGAAGCGCGGGAAGGGACTTGGGGAGTCCGTCTAAGGTGGATTTTCTTTCGGGTTTTTCCTGGCGCTTCAATTCTTCCCATTTGCGGTTGATATCGGCAATCTTTCGGCTGGCTCCCTTGCCGAACACATGGGGATGGCGTCGGACGAGTTTGTCGCCGATGGTTTTGGCCACGTCCTGGAGGTTAAACCGGCCCTTCTCCTTCTCTAATTGGGCGTGAAAAACCACTTGGAGAAGGACGTCGCCCAGTTCTTCCCGCAGTGATTCAGGGCTGCCGCTGTCGATAGCGTCCAAGGCCTCATGGGCTTCCTCCAGCAGGTAAGGTTTCAGGCTCTTGTGGGTCTGCCGCTTGTCCCAGGGGCAACCGCTTTTGGAACGTAATCGGGTCATTAATTTTTCCAGCCGATTAAGATAATCCATACTTGCCTCCGAAGTGGAGGGACTTTAACATGAAGCCGTATTAATTCCAATCGAGATACCGGAAGGGGAAAATGCCATTACCTTTATGGACTGAACGGCTCCTGAAACTGCCGGGAGTCAAACACTTTAAGTCCCACATGCTTAAAAGCGGCCACACCGAAGAGGAATCTAACGCGGGCGCCCTGGCCGCCGGCGGCTTAGCCTTGTTTTTGGCGATTATTATTTTTAACACTTTTATATTTGGAGTCATTCGGGGTTCTTTTCAGAACATTTGGAACTATTGCCAAAAGAATCAAAACGAGGCCATTGGGGTCGCTATTTTCGGGACGATGATGCTTTTGGCTCTCCTCTTCCAGCTCTTAAGAAGCATGAGTTTGAAGACCGCCGAAAAAGAAAGGGGAATTCGGAATATCCGGCACAAAATTGAGGAGAAAAGGGATTATTTAAAAAGAGGCGCGATGGGAAACGTGGAAGAAATCCTCCGCTTTTACCTTTCGGAAAAGTACCCGGAAATTGAAATCAAGTCGGTCCATATGGTCGATATGATCCCGCGCGTCCGTTTTATGGTCAGGCGGTTCAATACCGAATTGGGCGGCGAAGTGGACAAGAACTATGAGCTTTTTCGGGACACCCTTTTCGCGGACACCTTGCATGTCCTGGAGGTCGTTTTTTTCCTTTCCGAAAACATCAACGTGGCCATCGTGGATGGGATGATGAACTTTATCAGCGGGAAAGCCAAGTATTACGACGGGCATGTCTTGAGCGTGAAGGCCCAAAGGGATGTTTTTGAGCATACCCGGGAAAAGAAATTAGCGCCTTTCAAGGTCCTCACCTCCTTTGACCTCCGTTATAACGATGGAATGGAAGTGAAGCCCATGCCCGAAGAGGAAAGCAAAACGGCCAAGGTCATCGAACGCCTCATGGAAAACGCTCCGAGGATTAACGTGCGGTATGAATCGGCAAAAACCAAAGTGGAAGACGGGTGGGAAAAACCCAAGGTTATGGAAGAGCCCGAGGTCATTCAGGAAACCCTTCGGGGAAAAGAATTCAGCTCGATGCCCCTCGCCGAGTTCCAAGACCTGGTTTTGAGGGTTTTGGCGAAGATGAGCTTTGAAGTTCAAAAGGTCAAAAAGGTTCCCGGCGGAACCCTTCAAATCCAGGCCGATTTCTCCCATCCGGTGGTGGGGGGGAGTTTCCTGGTGCTGGCGAGGCAATATCCCGAGACCGCCCCGGTTCACGCGGATTTGATCCGTGAATTGGATGAGGTGACGAGGGAAGAAGCCTGCAAAAGGGGCATCTATATCGTGACCGGCCGATTTACGGAAGAAGCCAAGAATATATCCCGCAAGATGGCGGTGGATTTGGTGGATGGGGTGAAGTTGACTGAGCTGATCGAGGGCCCGCATTACGACGGAAGGTGGACCTTCCGTGTGGTGGATGAGAAGGGCGTGGTCACGGATTTGAGCAAAATGCCCCTTTTGAATTTCGAGAGGGAAGTGGATCTGTTTTTGAAAAGCATGGGGTTTCGGCTGGATAAAATCCGGCGGGTTCCGGGAGGGGCGGTGGTGGCGGTAGCCGACTTCCCCCATCCGATAACGGGCGGTAAATTTTGCGTGTTGGGAAGACAATTTCCGGCGGGAGAAAGGGTTCCCGCCGAATTGGTCAGCGAAATGAGCCATGTCATGAGATCCGAATTTTGTTACCGGGGAATATTGCTGGTTCCCGCCGACTATGCCATGGACGCGAGGGCCTTGGCGAGGTTCTCCAACGTGGAACTGGTGGACCGGAATACCTGGGAAAATCTCCGGCGCCAAATTTGACAAGGTGTTGATTTCGGCGGCCTTCATTTCCAGGCGCGGTATTTGACGATCGATAATCTCCTGTTTGCGCTCTTGACATATAAAAAAAGTAGAAGTATTCATTGTGTTAAATTCCCTTAAGGAGGACGCCTTTGGCCCGCAAGCGTGGTCACGAAGAAGATGAGGATATCCGAGATGACGATGAAATGGACGATAAGAAAACCGTTGATGATGATGATGATGATGATGATGAGGATGACGACGACGATGACACCATCGATTTAGACAAAGCCGAAGAAGAGGAAGATGACGACGACGACGTCGATGATGATGACGACGATGAGGAGGACAAGGGCAAGTCCGTCGAGCAGATCGAGCGTCAGAAGCTGTTTCAGGCCGAGGCGGAAGACATCCTGGAAAGCCTGACAATGGACGATGTCCGGGAGGTGCTGAAAGAAAACGACTTGGAAGAAGGCTTAGCCTCCAAGTTGAAGAAACATTTGCTGGAAGTCATCAACGAAGGGGAAGTGGTTTCGATGGACGAGGCCTGGGAAGAAGCTATTGAGCGGCTGGAGGAATAAAAGGTTTTGACGGCAAGCCCGGGAAGATTACTTCCCGGGCTTTTTTGTTTCCGGCGATGGTTGTGGGTGACACTTGAATGATGGGTTGTGTTAAACTCTAGCCACCATGGTCCAAGAATATTTTTTAAATTTAAGCTTTTTGTGGCTTCGGCCTTCCGAGTTTTTTCAAAAGCATTACGACGCCGACGGCGAGAATAAGGCCTTTCGTTTCGCCAATATCACCGGGATTCTCGTGGCATTGGAATTGGGGGTGGCCGAAATCTTTTCCGGCGGCTCCGTCACCAATGTGATCCTTGTGACGCTGGTGATGCTTTTGGGGATGCCTTTTTTCGTCAATGCCTGGATTTACCTTTGGTCGGGTTTTATGAAACTTTGCGCTTATATGCTGGGGGAGACCCTGCCTTTGGAGCCGGTGAGGCAAGTAGTGGCCTATTCGGTGGCCGGGCTCACGCTTTTCGGAGTCGGGTATGGACTGGGGAAGTGGCTGGCCCTGGCGACCTTTGTTTTTCAGATATTCGGAGTCGAAAAAGTCCTGCGGTGCTCCCGTTGGACGGCGGGGATTTACGTGGGACTGCCTTTTTCCCTCGTCGCGGTTTTAACCGGTTTTGTGATCTTTATGTTCAAGGTGTTTAAATGAAAGCCCCATTGTCCTCATCCCCGCCGCGAACTTCCCGTCTTGGGGTGACTTCCCGCGGGGTGAGAGTTTCCGCCGCCGGAGGAGCAGCCGACACGGAACAAGGCATGGTCCTTTCCTACCGTTGGGTTTGGTACTTACTTTCATTTTTTATCCCTTTCTCGGGCATGTTGATCGCCCTTTTCTTGTACGACCAGGATTCACGGGAAGTCTGGAAGGTGGGCCGTAACTGCCTGCTGATCGCCTTTATCGTTTGGGTGATATTGCCCCTGGTCGTGCTTTTTACTCTTTTCTTGGTGTGCGTCCTCGCCTTCGCCGATTGGTTCACCGACATCTTGTCGCCGACGGATTAACCGTTATTTCCCCTTCGATTTGACAGGCGCCTGAAATGAAAAAAAACTTCAAACGAAAAGTGGCTTCCTGATGCCGTCGGTCCTGATTACGGGGGGTACCCGTGGGATCGGCTTAGCCCTCAGCAAGGCCTTCGCCCAAAAGGGCTGGACCGTGGCCGCTTGCTACCATCAGGATGAGGCGTCCGCCGCCCAAGCCTCGCAAGAACTATCGTCGATCACCCCGAAATTTTTCCTGTCCAAGTGCGATGTTTCCGTCGAAAGCGAAGTGTCCGGGTTGGTTCAATTCGCCCTGGAAAAATTGGGGAGCTTAGACTGCGTGATCCACAACGCGGGCGCCACTTGGAACGCCCGCCTTCTCAACGTGGAAGAGGCCCAATGGGACGCGACCATGGGGGTCCATTTGAAAGGCGCGTTCCTGCTTTCCAAAGCCTGCCTCCGGCCCATGCTCAAACAAAAAAACGGCCACTATATCTTTATTTCATCGGTGGTAGCCACCACCGGCAATATCGGACAGGGAAGTTACACGGCAGCCAAAGCCGGCATCATCGGACTGGCCCGCAGTGTGGCCCGGGAATATGGCGGTAAAAACATCCGGTCCAACGTGGTTTGTCCCGGTTTCCATAAAACGCGCATCGCGGACGGGCTTTCCCCTGAGGCGGAGGAGAATATCCGAAGCCGTCATCTCTTGGGAAAGACCACGGATTTAAACGAAGTGGCCGAATTCACGGTTTGGCTGGCCGGCACTCAATCCATATCGGGGCAGGTCTTTAACCTCGATTCGCGGTTGCCGGGATGGCTATAAAAGGCGGGTTTGAGTTTTGAATTTTGAGCTCTTAGTTACAAACCATGACTGAATCTATCGTCGTGACCGGGTATGGAATGACGACCCCCCTGGGGGCCAATTCCGAAACGACCTGGAACTCACTGATGGACGGCCGCAAGGCATTTCAGGTTTTGAAGGGCCAAGAATGGGAGGCCTTTGACCATCCCCGCGCCGCCCAGGCTTTGGAAGTCTGGATTCCGCAAACCTTGATCCGGTGTGACCGGTCCCTCCAGTTGGGTGTGGTCGCCGCCCAGGAAGCTTGGAAAGCCGCTGGTTTGTACCGAGTTTCTCCTGACCGGATCGGCACCACTTTTTCTTCCAGCAAGGGTGGCGTGCTGAGCCTTTTACAGGTGGGGTTGGACCCTACTGTCAGCTGGGATTTCCTCAACGAATTCTTTCCTCACGCGGGCGGGCGATTGTTAGCCGAGTGTTTTGGGTTTAACGGCCCCTCCCTTTCCGTCGCGTCTGCCTGCTCAACCGGCTTGGGAAGTTTGGCGATGGGCGCCCGGCTGTTGGAAGACGGGGAATGCGACGCGGTTATCGTGGGAAGCACTGAAGCTTCCATTCATCCCCTCATTTACGCCGGGTTTCAAAATATGGGGATATTCACCCACAAACCGGAAGGGCCATCCCCCTTTGATTCCACGAGGGATGGTTTTTTAATGGGCGAAGGATCGGCGGTGCTGATTTTGGAAAGGGAAAAGTCCGCCAAAAAGCGAAAGGCCCCCATCTTCGCCAGGGTCTCAGGCTGGGCTTTGGGCGCGGACGCGACGGCAATGTTGGAAATGGAACCCCAGGGCCATTCTATTGTCTCGGTGATCGAAAGAACGCTTCGCAAGGCCGGATTGAAACCCTCCGACATCGGCTATATTAACGCCCATGGCACGGGGACGCCTTTGAACGACCGGGTGGAATCCAAGGCTTTGAACCGGGTGTTTGGTGACTCTCAAACCTGGGTCAGTTCGACCAAGGGGGCGACGGGCCATCTGTTGGGAGCGGCGGGAAGCGTGGAGGCGGTTTTGTCCATCCTGGCTTTGAACCGGGGGGAACTGCCCGAGACCCGGAATTTGGAGAACCCCGACCCGGAATGCCAGATTCGCCATGTCGAAAAGGGCGGTATGAAGCGGAAGGTGGATCATGTGATGTCGCTGTCTTATGGTTTTGGGGGGCAATTAGGGGCGGTTGTTTTTTCAAAAGCCTGATTGAACCACCAAGACACTAAGGGCACCAAGAAAATCGATAAATTGGAACTTTAAAATCATACTTGCCTTACTTGGTGCCCTTGGTGTCTTGGTGGTTAACATTTTGTTTGAAAGAGGTTTTTCTTGAGCTGGATTGACGACATACATGAGGAACTTCACATATTAGATCACGATGGCCTGCGGCGGCGTCTTCGTGTCGTGGATTACCTCGGCGGCATGAGGGCTTCCGTTAATCACAAGGATTGCGTCCTCTTTTGCACCAACAACTACTTGGGGCTGGCCGACCATCCGAAGGTTTTGGAGCGTTCCCAAAAGGCACTTCTGCGCTTCGGCGCGGGGGCTCAGGCTTCCCGGTTGGTCTCGGGGCATTTTCCCATTCATATGCAGTTGGAGGAAATCACGGCTCTCTTTAAAGGGTCGGAGGCTTGTCTGTCATTCCCGACAGGTTATATGGCCAACCTGGCGACCATTTCGGCCATGGTGGGGGAAGAAGATGCCATTCTTTGTGACCGTCTGAACCATGCCAGCCTAATCGATGCTTGCCGAATGTCCAAGGCCAAGTTCCTGATTTACGAGCATCTCAATCTGGATGATCTCAAAAAACAATTGGAACGGGCGAGTGAATACCGCCGCCGGTTGATCGTCACCGAATCCCTTTTCAGCATGGATGGGGACTTGGCTCCGCTTCTCAAAATTACCAACCTGGCCCATGAACATGATGCCTTGGTTATGGTGGACGACGCCCATGGAACAGGGGTGTTGGGAGAGAGCGGACAGGGGGGTACCCATCATTTTCCCTTGAAGCACTTTCCGGCGGTGGTCACGGGCACTTATAGCAAGGCGCTGGGCAGCGTGGGCGGGTTTGTCTGCGGCCCGCAGATTTTCATCGAGTATCTTTTAAATAAAGCCCGCACTTTTATTTACACCACCGGCCTGCCGCCCGCCGCTTGCGGGGCTTCGCTGGGCGCTTTGGAGGTTTTACAGCAGGAACCCCAAAGGGTGGAGAAGCTTTGGGACAATGCCAAGAAAATCCGGGATGGTTTGCGGGCTTTGGGCTACGACATTCCCCGGGGCGGTTGGCCGATCATGCCGATCATCGTGGGGGAAAATGAGGAAGCGGTGAAGATGTCCGAAAAACTCTTGGAAGAAGGCATACTGGTGGTCGCCATCCGCCCGCCCACGGTGCCTAAAGGTACGGCTCGTTTACGGTTGTCCGTTTCAGCGGCCCATACGGATGAAAATATTCAAAAGCTGTTCGATGCGTTTAAAAAGCTTTAGTCTTATGTGTCATTGCGAGGAGGCCTGGGTTTCAGGCCGAGAAGCTTGTGGTAGTTGGCCTTTGGCCAACCATGCTTGGCCGCAGGCCAAGTACAATCCAAACCATTCAACGAACTGCAGTTTTTGGACGATTTTCGATTGCCACGTCGGCCCCTAACTGCGGGGCCTCCTCGCAATGACGGATTTTTTTCAAACCGATTCACTACGGTTTTATCCTCATTCTTGACATATTTATGTACTAGTAATATGCTTTTATGCATGAGAACGACCCTTCAATTAAATGAACACCTTTATCGGTCAGCCAAACAATTGGCGGCCAAAACCCACCGGACCTTGACGGCGGTGATTGAGGATGCCTTGCGGGAGTCCCTTGGCCGCAATAAGAATAAATCCGCTTCCAAAGTTCCCGTAAAGCTTCCCGTCTTCAACGGTAAAGGCCTTCGCCCAGGGGTGGATTTGGATGATTCAAGCGCCCTCTTGGACCTAGTGGAATCGCATGATCCTTCTGGACGTTAACGTACTCGTTTACGCCCATCGAGAAGATTCACCCCGCCATTCGGAATACCGTAAATGGTTCGAACAATTGCTGGGAAGCGGCCAAAGCTTCGGCCTTTCCGAATTGGTCTTGAGCGGCTTTCTGCGGATCGTCACCCATCCCCGTGTTTTTGAAGTACCGACGCCCTTGCCTAGTGCCCTTGAATTCGCCGAAATCCTTCGCCAACAGCCCCAATGCGTTTTGGCTTCACCGGGGCCCCGCCATTGGGAAATTTTCAAGGAGCTTTGCTTGGATTGCGAAGCCAAAGGAAACCTAGTCGCGGATGCCTATCATGCGGCTTTGGCGATGGAAACGGGGATGGAATGGATCACCACTGATCGGGATTATTCCCGTTTCAGGGGTTTGAAGTGGCGGCACCCGCTTGAAAAGAAGTCGAAGTGAAGAATCACGGATATTCAAAAATTGTTCGATGCTTTTAAAAAGCTTTGAAGTCTTCAAGAGGCGAAAAATCTTATGATTTCAATTACTAATGTTGTGTTTTTAACTCTTGCTTTAATTATTTTTGCGTTTTTGTGTCAAAAGTTTTATCTTCGCTCTTTGAAAAAATTGGCGGAAGGTAATTCGAATAAATCAAAGATGATTTTATTCTTTGTGTTTTTAATTGTTTTCCTTTTGGCTTTCAATTTTGGGAATCGCTTGATTATGTGGCTTTTTTTCTCAGACCATTCCAAATAGGGAGCTGCTTGGTGAAAAGCTTAGGAGTTTTTGTAAGCGGAACAGATACGGGGGTTGGGAAAACAATCGTGGCCGCTGGGTTGGCCAGGATGCTGGTAAACCGGGGTGTCTCCGTGGGGGTTTTCAAACCCGTGGCTTCCGGGGGAACCATTAGCGAAGACGGGAAGCTCCTCCAAAAAGCGGCGAAATTCCCGGATTCGGATTACCCTAATATCGTCCCGGTTCATTACAAACAACCCCTGGCCCCCTGGGTGGCGGGATGGGAAGAGGGGCCGGTGAACCTGCTCCAAGTTGAAAAAGCTTACCAAAAGGCGAAGGCGGCCTGGGATTGCCTGATCGTGGAAGGGGTGGGTGGCGTCCGGGTACCCATCGCCCAAGAGTTCTTCGTGACCGATTGGATGTTGAGGTGGAAATTGCCGGTGCTAGTGGTGGCCCGGGCGGGTTTGGGAACCCTCAACCACACCCTGCTGACGGTGGAGGCCCTTCAAAGCCGCAAGATCAAGCTTTTGGGAGTCCTGGTGAACGGCTATACCGGCAAGGGAATAGCGGAACAAACCAACGTGAAGGCCCTGAAGAAGCTTTTAAGGGTACCCGTCTATGGGCCCCTGAAGCATGACCCCCGATACCCCAAGGACTTAGACCTCCTAGCCCAGGACATGGCCAAGCTGGGACTGTCGGTCTAGCCCCCCCTTAGGGGGTATCCCCTAAAGGGGGTCTAACCTCTCGTTTTGTTCAAAGTTTGAACAAATCAGCCCAACCCTGGTGACTCCTATCAACCGGCATACCTCTGGCTGGTTTTTAGGCGATTCTGGTAAAGGGTTGAATTGATGCTTTTCCAATGCCCCGTTTTAAAGGCTGTTTTTACTCATTGGGAGTAAAACATGAGTAAGAATCTAGGGGTCGAATTTCACCGAATTTGACCAGCGGCTGATCAAAGGTGATTGGGCTTTTGCGCAATTGCGCGAACCGTCGCGCGAATTATGGCACAATTAAATACCCTGAATTAAAGAGGTTTTAGGGTTTGGCGCAATTCGATAGGCCTACCGGGAGCTAGGGCCTGTCGGGGTGGTGGGTGGGTTGACCGCCCCATATATTTCCGGTGGGGATCTAGACCGGTTCTCGCAGAGCCAATTGGGCTAAAATACGGCAATTTGAATGGGATGGTGCATCGGTTCGAGTGCAACCCGGGGAGACCTGAAACGTGAGTAAAGTAGGTAAAAAAGATCGTTCGTATAAAAAAATTGAAATTTCAGATTTAAAGAAGTTGACGGTTATTGCTCGCAATGATCGTAAACAGTTTTTTCGGAACCACTCGATCTGGGAAAAACATTATGCCGATCATGTTTTATGCGTTGCTCTTTGCCAAGGGTCGGCAAATCATTATTTGGACGGGAAAGCGGGGATAAATGATTTTGATGTTTATACATTCTATAAAAGCAATCCAACAAAAAAGTGGTGCTATAGAAGGAAAGTATTCTATGACTATGATGACCCTAAATTTGGTCAGTCTAAAGACAAACCAAAATACGTTGGTAGGCGCGTGGATTGCCTTGGCCGAGCAATTGACTTGAAAGACGGTGAAAGTATTATTTCTGCTTTGAGGCGATATTTGGGGGGCGGAAAGACCGAAACGGCAAGATGTTTAGCGGAAAAAGCTGTTGTTTTGCTTGAACCAAACTGTGGCAAAATCGCTTGGCCTCTCAAGGTCTAAAAGGTAATACTGTATTTAATCACATATTATTTGGAAATTAATAGTTTGCAAATCGTATGGGGAGGAACTCAAGGTTGATGTGAAAGTCCATAAACTTGTGATTGGGAGGAAATAATGGGAGCGTTTGGATTCAAAAAAATGAAGAGCGTTACGTACAAACTCGTAAGAAATAATAGAGCGGTTTATATTGGAACAACCAATAACCCATACGTTAGAAAACAACAACATGCACAATCAGGGAAAAAATTTGATGCTATGGTGGTCACGTCTCCAAGACTTCCGAGACAAGTAGCAGAAAGAAGAGAGGTAAGAAACATAAAATCATACAAAGAGGCTACAGGTAGAAATCCCAGATATAACAAAACTTCTGATGGTAAGTTCAAGAAACGTTATTGATCGACCGGGACGGGGAGCCTTATCGAACTGAATTCTATTTTCGGGCCCGACAACTTTGTTCCTTTTGCTTGGGTCGGATTAGTGACCACATAAAATAGCGAATAGTAATAGAAAGATAATCAAAAGAAAAGCAAAAGAGATAAGTTTGACGCCTTCGACGGAAAAAAGATTTGTTGGGGTCAGGGCACCAAGTACACCCAAAAACTTATGTTGAATAGGGCAACCACATTTTGGGCATGAGGTGGCTTTTTCAGAAACCTCGTTTTTGCACTCAGGGCACTTAATAAGCGACATCATCAAATCCTGTTTTTGAAATGACAAGCAACAAAATCATTATAGGCCAATTTCCAGAAAATATATTCCGAGGCATGTGGGTTTTGGGAACAATTGGGTGTTCGAGGGTTGGAGGGGGAAGGAAGTAAACTCAAGGCGGTTTTGTCCAGAATGGAGAGCCATGTTGAATGCTTGAAGATGTGGCCCATACGTGCTACAATTCTTTTAGTTCCTAAAAAAGGGTGGGCAACATGGCAAAAGAAGCGACGGTCCGCGCGCGGTTGGAACCGCATTTGAAAGCCGATACGGAAAAATTGTTGCACCAACTGGGTCTTACGGCCAGCCAGGCCATCTCCATTTTTTACAGTCAAATCCTCTTGAGGCGGGGGATACCTTTCGAAATCGCCTTGCCTAACGCGAAAACGAAAGCCGTTTTCAAGTCGACGGATAAGGGGCGTCACCTGGTCCGAACCAAGAATGCCGAGGACATGTTCCGCAAACTCGGCATCTGATGCTCAATCCTTCCTACACCAACCAATTTCAAAAAGACCTTAAGTTAATGATCCGGCGTGGTAAACCTGTTGAAAAGTTCAAGGGTGTGGCCAATCGTTTGATCGCCCAGGGTGTCTTGGACCCTCGATTGCGAAATCATAAACTTTCAGGGAATTACAAAGACCGCTGGGAATGCCATTTGGACCCCGATTGGTTGTTGGTTTATAAGCTTTCAGGGAACGAAATCATTTTTGAAAGAACCGGAACGCATTCAGATTTATTTATATAAGACTAAAAAACTTAACCCGAAAAAAAATGAACCACCAAAACCTTTCTAAAAAAGACAAAAAATACCTCTGGCGTCCATTCACCCAACAACAAGAATGGGAACGGGATCAAGACATAACCATCATCACTAAGGGTAAGGGAACTTATCTTTACGACGCGAAGGGACAAAAGTATTTAGACGGTGTTTCCTCCCTCTGGTGCAACGTCCATGGCACCAGGTTCCTGAAATCGATAAAGCATTCAAAAGAATCAAAGCCCTTTGGGGTTGTCCTTCGTGGTGATGACGATCTCGTATTCCCGGGTTTTGCGGCTGACGCGGGAAAGAATGATGAGGGGGTGGCCGCCTTTCCACCTTTGTTGAAGTTCCTTGGATTCCGCGATCATTCCCTTTAAATAAAGGTCGAGTTGTTCTTGGGCGTATTTGCGGACGGTGTCCAACCCTTTTTCCGTGGGGCGCATATGGCCAAAATGCCTCATGACATTGGCCTGGATGACGGTCGTTAATTTTTGGATGATCTCTAAATTCTCCACGGCAAACCTCTTTGAGAAAGCGCGAGTTCAAAAATATGGTAATCCATAGAGTCTGTCCTGGAAATAAAAAATCGAGGATGACTGATGGAAATTGTGGGACTTTTGGTAAATTGGGCTGGCTCGTGAATGGGAATGATCGGGTATTGGCGCTCTTAAAATTTAACCAAGGTTTAAAATGCGAATCCACTTAGCTCAGAAATCATGAACCACCAAAATCTGACCCAAAAAGACAAAAAATACCTCTGGCACCCCTTTACCCAACAACAGGAATGGGAAAGGGACCAAGACATCACCATTATCACGAAAGGGAAGGGCACTTATCTTTACGACGCGAAAGGTAAAAAGTACTTGGACGGTGTCTCGTCCCTCTGGTGCAACGTGCATGGACACCAGGTTCCCGAGATCGATAAGGCCATTCAAAAGCAACTGAAGAAAATCGCCCATTCGACCCTGCTGGGCGCTTCCAACGAACCCGCCATTCTCTTGGCTGAAAAGCTGGTGAGGCTGGCGCCCAAGGGGCTGACCCGGGTTTTCTATTCCGACTCCGGTTCGGAGGCCAATGAAATCGCCATGAAGATGGCTTTTCAATATTGGCAACAAGCCCATTCGACTTCCGTTGGTCGCTCAGGGCAGGCCACCGCCGCAAAGTTCAAAAAGAATCTTTTCTTGACGGTTAAGGAAGGTTATCACGGAGACACAGTTGGGTCGGTCAGTTTGGGCGGGATTGACCTGTTCCATGGGATATTCGGCCCCCTTCTTTTTAAGACCCTCAAAGTCAAAAGCCCCCATCAATATGCCAGTCGCAAGGTTTCCAACTCGAAATGGCTTCAAGATTGCGTTCGGGAAGCCGAAGGTGTTTTCCGCAAATATGGCTCCCGATTTGCGGCGGTTCACATGGAACCTTTGATTGAAGGGGCGGGGGGAATGTTGGTTCACCCTTGGGGTTACCTGAAAGCCATTCGCCGGTTGTGTGACCGATACAAGGTGCTCTTGATATTGGATGAAGTGGCGACCGGGTTTGGACGGACAGGGACCATGTTTGCCTGCGACCAAGAAGGGGTAAGCCCAGATATCCTTTGCGTGGCGAAGAACCTGACGGGTGGGTATTTGCCCGTAGCGGCCACCCTGACGACTGAGAAGGTTTATAAGGCCTTCCTGGGAACTTTTGAATCCGCCCGGACCTTTTACCATGGCCATACCTTTACGGGAAACCAATTGGGATGCGCGGCGGCATTGGCCAATCTTCAATTGATTGAAAAGAAGGGTTTTCTGCCATCGCTTCAAGAAAAGTGCGACTTGCTTCAAGAGCTGTTAGAACCTTTGGCGGCTCATCCCCATGTATCCGACATCCGGTTGAGGGGCCTGATGGGGGGGATTGAACTGGTTAAAAATAAGAAAACAAACGAACCCTACCCTTATCCCATGAAGATGGGCTACCGGGTTTGCGCCGAAGCGAAAAAGATGGGGGTCTTATTGCGGCCCTTGGGAAATGTGATTGTCCTGATGCCGCCTCTGGCGATTACGAAGAAAGATTTGGTGTATTTGATAGAAGTGATTTCAAAAAGTATCAACCAAGCAACAGAAAAAAAGAATATTTAAAACCCAATTTTAACCACCAAGACACCAAGGGCACCAAGAACGTCGAAAAAAAGAGGTTGAAATTTTGTAAGACCCAATTCTTTTTGCTTTTCTTGGTGACTTGGTGCCCTTGGTGGTTCAATTGTCTTTCTTTTGATTTTTGTTTAGGGTTCTGCTGTAAAATCCTTCCATGCCCAAAGCTTCCCACAAGTCCCGAATCTTTCTTTTCGCGGTTTTGTTCCTCGCTTTCGACTTCCAGGCTTTATACCTGGTTCACCATTATTCCCTCACCAATGACGAACCCTTCGAAATAACCGGGGGATATTACTATTGGACCAAGGGGGATGTGGTAAGCCCCCGGATGAACCCTCCCACCGCCTCGGCTCTCCAGACCCTGCCTCTTTTGTTCCTGAATTTGGAAAAGGCCCATGGGTTTATGGACGCCGATCAAAGGGCTTATGAATTCTTTTTCGTGGCGAACCCCGATAATATTCAAGCCCTGACCCTCTTTCCACGGCTCATTGGATTGGTCTTCGCTTTAGCCTTGGGATTGCTTTTGTGCAGTGTGGCTCGAAACGAATCGGCGGTTTACCTGGTGGCGGTCGCCGCGCTTTGGGCCTTTGACCCCACTTTTATCGCCCATTCGGCGCTGGCCAAATCCGATGTGATGACGGCTTTTTTCTTTTTGGCCTCGGTTTTGGTCTTCAACCGGGTGCGGCAATATCCGGGTTGGGCCTGGAGCCTTTTGACCGGGGTTCTGGCCGGGATGGCCATTACTTCCAAGGTCACGGCCCTGGCCCTGGGGCCCCTCTTTTTCATCCTTGAGGCCATCGACTACTTTTCCGCCAGGGCGAGGCAAAAGAAGGGGACGGAGATTCTCGCCCGATGGGTTTTTATGGGAATAGGTTTATTGGGCTTGGTGGGGTTGGTTTATCTTCCGGGGACATTAATGCTTCCGGACCACCGCTGTCCTTATGTTTATTTTTGGAACCGTGTCATGGCGGGATGGCAAATGCCCCAAAAGGGCTGGGCCTATTTCCGGTTTTTAGGTAGTACTAGCGATAGCGGGAACGCGCTCTATTTGCCGATTGCCTTTCTTCTTAAATCCACCCTTCCGTTCTTGGTCTTGTTTTTTGCCGCTCTTGTCCTAATGGCGCGCGGAAAAATCCGGGTGGAAGGCTGGGTGTGGATTACGCCTTTGGTTTTTTTGGCCACAGTCCTGCCGGGGTCCAGTATTGGAATGAGATTGTTTCTGCCTGCTTTTCCTTTTCTTTACCTTCTCGCGGGCCGTGCGGCGGAATGGATGTGGGATAAGTCCGGGAAAAACAAACCCCTCTTCCGGAAACTTCTGGGAGGATTGGCGGGTTGGGCGTTAGTCAGTTTAATTTTGCATTTCCCGAATTATTTAAGCTACGCCAATGAATTAGTGCCTCCAGAGAAAAAGGGTTATTTTTTCGCCAATGGCGACCTGGATTGGGGACAAGATACCCTGCGGTTGGCCCGTTTCGCGGAGGACCACCAATGGAAAAACATAAAGCTGGCTTATCTATCAGGCGTCGATCCTCATTTTTACGGTATGGACTGGGCCCCTTGGACCCAAAAGGATCTACAAGGGCCCCAACCGGGATGGGTTTACCTGGTCAATGATAGTTTCCTTCATCTAGCCCCCGTTTATTCCCCGGAGACCAGGCCCATTGCGGAAGGTTGGATTTCAAGCAAGGCTACCGGCAAGGTGGGGGACACCTGGAGATATTACGAGTCTCCCGGAAACCAGGAAACCGACGCTAGCCCTCTCCTTCATTCCGCCCCTGTTTTGCGCTATTACTGGAAGGGAAACTCACGGGTTTTTTATTAAAAGATATAGAAAAATCTTTTAACCACGAAGGCACGAAGGGCACCAAGAAAGACAAAATCAAAGCCTGTTTTCCAACAACTTTTGATATTTCATCTTTCGCTGTTCTTGGTGCCCTTCGTGTCTTCGTGGTTCAAATTGTCTTTTTAATGAAAACTCCATGAAAACAAAGGGCTATCAAAGGATTTTCGAATCGGAATGTGTTATTCTTAGCCCGCTTTTATCACCTTTGAGGAAACCCGTTTTTGAAAAAAGCCATCGAAAATAAAACCAAAACCGTCGCGGTCATCAGCTTGGGTTGCCCCAAGAACACGGTGGATTCCGAGGTGATGTTGGGCAAGCTGGCCCAGGATAACTACGCTTTAGTGAAGGACCCTTCGGAAGCAGAGGTCGTGATCGTCAATACCTGCGGGTTTATTGAGGCTTCTAAAAAGGAATCCATCGATACCATCCTGGATGTGGCTAAGCTTCGCAAAAGCGGCCAGTTGAAATCCCTGGTGGTGGGCGGCTGCCTGGCGCACCGTTATGGCGATGAACTGAAGAAAGAATTGCCCGAAATTGACATCTTGTTCGGGTTGAATGACGTGGAAAATGTGGCCAGCCAGATTAAAGGAACGCCCCTGCCCGTCCATCCGTCCCAAGTGGATCGTAAGCCTTTGCTGCCCAATTCTTTGAATGAAGCCACCTATGTTTATGACGCCTCTTCGCCCCGATTGCTTTCGACCCCTGGCTATTTTGCCTATGTGAAGATTTCCGAGGGGTGCGATCTGCCCTGCACTTTTTGCATTATTCCCAAGATCCGGGGGCATTACCGGAGCCGTTCCCTGGAGGATATTGAGCGGGAAGCCCGCCAATTGGCATCCCAAGGGGTGAAAGAACTTTGTTTGGTGGCCCAAGACAGCACTTGGTATGGCGCGGACCGTTATGGAAAGCCAAAAATCGCCGAGCTTTTGGAGCGCTTGGCCAAGGTTGAGGATATTGAATGGGTCAGGCTTCATTATCTATATCCCAGCCGCGTCACGGACGAAATGTTGGACGTGATGGCCGCCTATCCCAAGATAGCGCCCTATTTTGATGTGCCCTTACAACATGCCAGTAATAAGATTCTCAAATCCATGCAACGGATCGGCGACAGGGCTCTTTTGGAAAAGATGATCAGCCGAATCCGCACCAAATTGCCCCACTCTTCCATCCGATCCACTTTTATCGTGGGTTTTCCGGGCGAGACGGATGAGGACTTCAATGAATTGATTGAATTTTTAAAGAGTTCCCAATTGGACTATGTCGGCTTTTTCTCCTATTCCCAAGAGGAGAATACCCCGGCGGGAGTCATGGAAAACCAAGTGCCGGAAGGGATTAAGCAAAAGCGGTTGGCTGAGGCCTACCGGGTCCAAGAAGAAATCGCCGAGAAGTCCCACCAAAGGTGGGTAGGAGAAAAGTTATGGGCGGTAGTCGAATCGGTGGATGAAAACGGGGAAGTCCAAGGGCGCACCCGCTACCAGGCTCCCGAAGTCGACGGCATCGTTATGATCGAAGGTCTTTCCGGGCCTCAAGTAGGCCAATTGACGCAGGTGGAAATCACCCATACTCTCCAACAGGACCTCGTGGCAAAAGCGATATGATGGCGAGTTTGAATTAAAAAAAGGTGATCTTTGGAAGATTCGAATAAAACCAAGAGCCCGTCACATTGGAACTCCGCCAACCTGGTCACGATGTCCCGTATCGCCGTGACGCCCCTGTTCCTGATTTTTATTTTTAGGGACGAGCTTTGGGCCAAGTGGACAGCCGGACTTTTGTTCGCTTGGGGAGCGATCAGCGATTACTTGGACGGTTACCTGGCCCGCAAGTACAACTTGAAAACCGATTTTGGCGCGCTCTTGGACCCTTTCGCGGATAAAATCCTCATTGTCTCCGTCTTCGTGTCCTTCGTGGCCCTCGACCTAGTCCCGGTATGGATGGTGGTCATTATCGTCGCCCGTGAATTCCTGATTACGGGATTGCGGCAAATGGCGCAAAACCAACACATCATTATCGCCGCCAGCCGCGCGGGAAAACACAAGACGGTTTCCCAGATCATCGCCATCTCTTTTATCCTGGCGATTATTTGCGCCCAGGGAACCGTGGAGGCCTATCAAGGGAAATGGGACTTGTTCGTGGCCCGGCTGGGCAATATGGGGGAATGGCTGGATAACGTGGTTTGGTACGGGCCCTATTGGCTGATGTTTTACGCAACCGTTATGTCAATTATATCGGGCGTGGACTACGTGGTAAGAAACCGTCATATTTGGAACGGGGCGAAAACTTGAAACATTTTTATTTTTTGATCGCGACATTTTTAGGGATCGGCAAATTGCCTCTCGCGCCGGGAACCTGGGCTTCCCTGGTGGCGGCCCCCTTTTTTTATCCTTTGATCGATTTTCCGGCGACCCAAGCTGAAATATTGGTGGTGATCTATTTTGTGGGAGTTTTCGCTTGCACCCGATACGCCAAAGATATGGGTCAAGTCGACCCCTCTAGCGCGGTTATCGATGAGGTATTAGGAATGGGGATCGCGATGATGGCGATTCCATCCAACAAGGGCCTTTTTTATAAGCTGGCTTTTGTCGTTGTGGCCATTATTCTTTTCCGTCTTTTTGATATTTGGAAGCCCTATCCTATCCGCAAGATTGAAAAGCTTCCGGGAGGCTGGGGAATTATGACGGACGATCTTGTCGCCGGGGTCTACGCCCGTGTCTGGATACAAGTCGGCATATGGGTCGTCAATTTGCTTCAGTAGGGACAAGGAAAACCATTGAACGCTGAAATCGTGGCTATCGGCACTGAAATGCTGTTGGGCCAGAACGTCGATACGAATTCTTCCTGGATTGCCGGGGAACTGGCCCTCCTTGGAATTGACGTTTATGGGTTTCAAGCGGTGGGGGACAACGAAAAAAGGATCGAAACGGCCCTCAAGTTGGCATGTGAGCGCAGCCAGATGGTCATTACGACCGGTGGCTTGGGGCCGACGGTGGATGACGTAACCCGCAAGGTCATGGGACGATTGGCCCAGAAACAGTTGGTTTTTCATGACCATCTGGCCAAAAAAATCGAGGAACGGTTCGCGAAATTTAGGCCCGGTAAGCCTTTCCCCAAAGTGAACTTGAACCAGGCTTTTATTCCCCAAGGAGCCACCATTATCCCGAATGAAAATGGAACGGCCCCCGGATTTATCCTCAAAGTTGGAAAGTCACATTTAGCCTGTCTGCCAGGTGTTCCCTCGGAAATGAAGGCCATGTTTGAGGAAAACTTGAAGCCTTTCCTAAAATCCCTTTCGCCTAGCGGAACCATTATCAAGTCACGGGTTTTTCGGACGACGGGTATTGATGAATCGGCGCTGAACGAAAAAATCGTCGATATCTTCGAAAAGTCGACCAACCCGACGGTGGGCGTTTTGGCCCATTGGGAGGGGGTGGACATTCGTCTTTCCGCCAAAGCGGAAAGCGAGGTTCAGGCCGACCGGCTGATCGAGGATTTGGGGAAGACCCTCACGACCCGGCTTCCGAATTACATTTATGGCTGGGACAAGGATGATTTGGAAACCATAGTGGGCCGGATGCTGACCACCCGGCAAATGACGATCGCGACGGCGGAATCTTGTAGCGGGGGACTCATCGCCCATCGCGTTACCCAGGTTCCCGGAAGTTCCAATTATTTCCTCCGGGGTTATGTGGTTTACAGCAATGAGGCTAAGCACGACGCTTTGGAAGTGGATTCCCAATTAATCCGGCTCAAAGGGGCCGTCAGCCGGGAAGTGGCGGAAGCTTTGGCCGCCAATGTCCGCCGGATCGCCAAGGCCGACATCGGCCTTTCTACCACGGGGATTGCCGGACCTTCGGGCGGTTCCGCGGAAAAACCCGTGGGCTTGGTTTATGTCGGAATTACCGACGACCAATCCACCCAAGTTTTTGAATTTCGTTTCACCGGCAACCGGGAAAGCGTTAAAAAAAGAACCAGTCAGGCCGCTCTCGAAATATTGCGTCGGCATTGCCTTCAGATGCCGCTTCGGGATTAACCCTATGGCTGAGTTGAGGCTTTTTGTGGCGGTTTCCCTTCCGCCTTCAGTGGAAGACCAGGTCGAGTTGGTTTTGGCCAAGGTGGCCCGTTACCAGGAAATAAAGTGGGCGCCTCGATCCCAGTTTCATATTACGGTCAGGTTTATCGGTGATTTTGATGAGGCAAAGTTACCCGCACTTGAGGGGCTGTTGAATGAGGCCGCGCTTTCTTTCGAGCCCTTTGAGGCGGAAATGAAAGGATTGGATGGTTTTCCGAACTTAAAACATCCAAAAATTTTATTCCTGTCCGTCGCGAACGGAGAAGAATCCTTCACGAAACTATCAAGGCTCATTTCCGCTCGAATCCACCTGCTTGGGATTGGCCGAGAAGATAAGGACTTTCGGGCCCATCTCACCTTGGGCCGGGTGCGCGAGGGCCAGAACGCCCACAAGGCGGTCCAGGCGCTTCGGGAAAGCGGGTTAGCCTTGGGGCTGGGCTGGAAAGTAGATCGGGTTTCACTTTTTCAGAGCCGATTAACCCCCGAAGGCGCGCTTCATACTTTCCGAAAGGAATTTGAACTTCGGGGATAGAAGTCCAGGTCTCGGTTTCTATAAAATAAAAGAAGAGCTTATGCGGCTCAGGCCGTCCATTGAAAGTCAAAGGGATTGAAAATGGCATTGGAACACCAGCGGGATCACGAGGGGCCGGAACTCAGCGAAGAAGAAATGGAAGAGCAAATAAAGGCTTTTCAACAGTCTCAGCAGGTTTATTTGGAACAAACCTTCAAATGGCTGATCGACTTCATCGCCAGCTACTTTCCGGAGGACCAATTGGCCATCCGGGACATGGATTTGGAAGTCCATTTTGTCCATCAAGTGATTGAAGCTGGCAAGCCCTTGGGAGCCTTGGTTTACCGATTTCGAAAATTCGTGGATAAGAAGGATTACTTCAAGGAAATGGCTGGGGATTACAAGGAAGGATTGAAGTTGCCGGAGGTGTTGTTTGTTGATACGGAGACTTCAAAGTTTGAGCCGCCCGAGAGTTTGGAGGGGGATGGACCTTACGTGGAAATGCCGGGTGATAAGTTAACCGGGAAAATTCGGGAATTAAGGGAAGAGTTAAAACGGCGGGCGCGACTTAGCCTGCTTCGACAAAGTCTTTAAAATTTCAGGGAGGCGGATGATGAAAATTTATTTGAAGAAAACCATGTGGATCGTGTTTCTGCTTTTCGGTTTGATTTGGATGCCGGTTCGAGTTCTAGCAGGGGATTCGCCTATTTTAGGAGGCGGCAATTTCGGGTTGGGATTGGAACTGGGCGATCCGGGAGCCTGGGGAGCGGTGGGGAAAATATGGATTGATAAAGCCAATGCTTTCCAGCCCGCCGTGAAAATAGGCGATGGATTGACCCTGCTTCAATTGGATTACCTCTGGCACGATTACGATGTTATCCATCCCGAACATGGACTCATGCCGCTGTATTTTGGCGTGGGCGGGGATTTGGATCTCCAAAGTAACGTGGCGGTCGGGGCCCGGGGCGTGGTGGGGATTTCTTATTTGTTTAACCGTGTCGACGTACCGGTCGATATTTACGTACAACTTGTGCCGGAAATTTGGTTTTATAGCGGAGGCGTTTCCAACTTTCAACTCTATGGAAATATTGGATCCCGTTATTACTTCTAATTTGAAATATTAAGGATTTTAAAATGCCTTCGAAAGCCACGTCTTCCAAAAGCGCCTTAATGATGTACGCCGCCAGCGAGTATGATTCGAACCTTTATTATGCCGTGAAGTTCTCCGTCCCGGACCCTTTTCCCTATTTTCGAATCGGCGGGAAAAGCATGATCTTGATGAGCGACCTCGAATTAGGAAGATCCCAAAAGCAAGCGAAAGTCGACGAGGTTATTTCTTATTCGGATATCCAGGTAAAGGCCCGGAAGAACGGCGCCGAACGGCCAGGCGTGGCTGATGTTACGTCCTATTTCCTCAAATCTAAAAAGGTTAAAAAAATCCAAGTGCCGGATAATTTCAACCTGGGTTTAGCCGATGCCCTGAGAAAAAGAGGGGTCGAAGTCGTGAGTAAACCCGACCCCTTTTTTGAGGAGCGGGTTTATAAGTCCAGTCAGGAAGTAAAGATGATTACGGCGTCCCTTCGTTATACCGAGGCCGCTATCCACAAATTAGAGGACTTGCTCCGAAAGTCCAAAATTATCGGAAAAAAAATATCCTACCGGGGTCAATGGGTCACTTCCGAGTTGCTGAAAAAGGTTCTGAATGTCTCCATGATGGAGAATAACTGCGTGGGGAGCCATACCATCGTGGCCAGCGGCAACCAAGGATGCGACCCCCACAACACGGGAACGGGGTTTGTCTGGACCAACCAGTCTTTGATCGTGGATGTTTTTCCCCGGTCAGGAGATACCTTTTATTACGCCGATATTACCCGGACCTTTGTTAAGGGAAAGGCTTCCCCTGCGTTGAAAGCCCAGTATGACGCCGTCAAGGTGGCCCAAGAAAAGGGCATCGACATGGTCGCTCCCGGCGTAAACGGAAAAGACGTCCACCAAACGATTATGAGGGATATGGAAGGCCAGGGTTACATGACCGAGCGCCGAAAGGGAACGATGGTAGGCTTTTTCCATGGGACTGGCCATGGGTTGGGACTGGATGTGCATGAACCGCCAAGGGTTAATTCCTCGGACCATGTTTTGAAAAAAGGCGAGGTGGTGACGGTGGAGCCGGGACTTTATTATCCGGGTGTGGGCGCGGTACGCATCGAGGATTTGCTGGTGGTCACGGATAAGGGACATCAAAACTTGACGGTTTATCCGAAAAAGCTGGAAATTCCCTAAGAAGGATCGATTCTGGACAAGGGTTGGAAAAGAAAAATGACCTAAGGTTGTTGCTGTTGTTGGGGCATCAGGGTTTTTAAAACGGCTTTGGAAGTGTCGTCACTGCTTCCCCCGGAAAACAAGAAATAAGAAAGAACAATTAACACTCCACCCCAAATCATCATTTTGGGGTTTTGGATTTTTTTTCCACGAACTAGCATGTATGTTCCGATCGTTCCCATCGCGAAAGATACGAGTGTTAAAAAAATCGTCATCCGATACCGCCTATTTCTTATCGTTGTTTGAAGTTAAATCCATGAAATCCATGATTCCCTCGAACACTTTCTTGGCGATGGGCGCGGCAATGTCTTTTCCGGTCCCGCCATTTTCGGCGATGATCGCCATGGCAATTTTGGGATTTTCCACGGGGGCAAAACAGATAAACCAGGCGTGGAAATTAGGGTCGCGGCTACCGGATGTACCGGTTTTACCAGCGATTTGGATTCCCTTGACTCTGGCCTTCACCCCTATACCTCTTTCCACATCGTTGAGCATCATAGTGGTGAGGAATTGGGCTGTTTGGCGGCTGATGGTATTTTTGTAGAGGACCGGTTTGTTTTCCTGGAGGACCTTACCGTTGATATTGGTCAGTTTGTCGGTGAGGTAGGGAGACATCATGACCCCGTCATTGGCGATGGCGGAAACCATCATAGCGGCGTTTAGAGGCGTAATGCGAAAGGCCGGGCCCAATCCGGTGGCGGTTTCAGCCAATTCATATCGGGTCAGTCCCAATTTGGGGGAAGTACTGGCGGTTACTGGGAGTTCAATGGTTTTCGGAACGGAGTTGAAGCCAAACCGGTTGTTGTATTCAAAAAGGGTGTCTTCCCCTAAAGCGAAACCAAGACGGGCATAAGCCATATTGCAGGAGGTGTCAAAAGCTTCCTCTAGGCTTTTGATAAATTTGTGCTTACCCCAATCCATGAAAATCTTGCCGTCGATATAAGTATATCCCTTGCAATAAAAGGGAAAAACCGGAGTGAGGCTGATGTTTTTCTCGACGGCCGCCGCCGAGCTGATAATTTTAATGATAGAACCAGGTTCATAGAGGGTTTCAAAGGCCCGGTTTTTCAGGGGTGTGTTTTTATTCGCGATGTAATTCCACCATTCGTCATGGACTTTTTCAGGAGTATAGGTGGGTTGGGAGACGCAACCGAGAATCTCCCCGGTGCGGGGGTCGAGAGCCACAATGGAGCCTTTTTGCCATCCTAAGGCCTTGGAAAGGACCCGTTGGATGCGGCTGTCGATGGTCAGGTAAAGCTTATTGCCGGGAAAATATTGCTGATAAACCTTTTCGAGGCCGGTCGCCCCCCGGTTATTGGTAGCTTGCTGGTCCACATAACCAATAAGGTGGGCGAATTCCTTGCCCATGGGATAACCGCGTTCGCCGTTTTTCGTCCATTGGAGAGCGAGAGGAACGCCGTTGCGGTCGAAAATGTAATAAACCGAACCCCGGTCCCGCTCCTCGCGGGCCTGTTCCAACAGGACCTGCATCTTTTTGTTCTTTGGGTCGTAATTAAGGGCCGCTTCATAATACTTTTCACCCTTGCTGACCTGGCCGAGAGCCCTTTCAACAGTTCCCAAAGCGACGTATATGTCGGGATTATTGGGTTGGAGTTCCAAGGCGTGCTGTAACTCTAATTCAGCGATGTTGTATTTACCATCATCGATAAATGTTTGGCCGGTTTTCAAATGGCTGAATTTCTTGCTGAACCCCAAACCCATTTTCATGGCTTGGTCGTAAAGCTCCTTCGCCTTATCCAGGTTCCCCGATTTCATTTCGATCAAACCCAGGCCATCGACCGCTTTTGCGTCACCTGGGGTTCGGGTCAGAACCTTGTTGAATTCCATTTTGGCCAGTTCTAAATCTCCGGACCTCCAATATTTTAGGCCCTTTATATAGTTGTATTGGTTCATTAAGGAGGTTTTGGACATGACCAAACCAATAAATAATAGCGAAAACACGATTACTGTACGAAAGGAGGGAAGCTTGGTGCGCCGATGCCGCGAAAGGGGCAATGGTTTGTAACGCTTAAAAGGGTCAATCAAAGCCATGAAAGAAAACTCCTTTGGATGAGAACCCAGGCATTTTAATGGTAATGAAAGAGTAATAAAGGGAAAAAACCCCTCATTTGGGTTCGGCATTTTTTCTTCGGGAAGAGAGATTGCGCCAGGATTCAAAGACCACTATAACGAAAGGTGGTCGAAGTAGGAGTACACCGTTCGAAAAAGGTAATAAATGACTCAGGAATGGTTTTTGATTGTGGCGGGATTTGCCCTTGGAATTTCGATATTAATCCTCCAACTTAAGAAATCTGAAAACAGGTCGAATGCTTCTTTTGAGAGTCAATTGATGAATTTGGCCAAAGAGCAGGAACGCTTTGAAAAGGTGCTCAAGGATGAAATGGGCCGGGGTAGGGAGGCTTCCAGTGTCCAAGAAAGGGCGGCAAGAGAGGAATTAAACCGTCTGCTTTTGCAAATAACTCAAGTGAATGAGCAAAAACTTGAGGCCATCCGACAAACATTGGAAAAACAATTGAAAACTTTGCAAGAGGATAACGGGCAAAAACTTGATCAAATGAGATTAATCGTGGACGAGAAGCTTCAAGCGACCCTCGAAAAGAGGTTGAGCGATTCTTTTCGGCAGGTGAGCGAACGCTTGGAAAAGGTGCACCAGGGATTGGGCGAGATGCAAATCTTGGCATCGAGCGTGGGGGATTTGAAGGCCGTTTTAACCAATGTTAAAACCCGTGGAACCTGGGGTGAAGTCCAATTGGAGAGCCTGCTCTCGCAGATGCTTTCCCCAGAACAATTTACAAAAAATGTGGCGACGAAAAAAGGAAGTGAAGACAGGGTGGAGTTTGCGATCCGATTGCCGGGGCGAGGCCCAACCGACGAGGACGAAATTTGGCTTCCGATTGATGCCAAGTTCCCCTTGGAAGATTACCAGCGATTGATGACCGCGTTAGAAGTTGGAGATGTCGCCGGAGCTGAAGAACATTCAAAAAACCTCGTCCAGCGAATCAAAATGGAAGCCAAGGCTATCAAAGAAAAGTATTTGGACCCGCCTTATACCACCGATTTTGGGATTTTGTTTCTCCCGACCGAGGGCTTGTACGCGGAGGTACTTCGTCAGCCGGGACTTTCGGATTTTTTGCAACGGGAACACCGTATCGTCATAACGGGACCCACGACATTAGCCGCAATATTAAACAGCCTGCAAATAGGTTTCCGTACCTTAGCTATTGAAAAAAGATCCAGCGAGGTGTGGATTTTATTGGCGTCGGTCAAGAAAGAGTTTGGTTTATTCGCCGATATTTTGGATAAAACCCAAAAAAAATTGCAGGAAGCCAGCAACACTATTGAAAGGGCGTCCGTCAAAACACGTACGATTGAAAGAAAGCTTAAGGGTGTAGAGGGACTTTCGATTGCGGAAAATGTACCTTTGGCAGAAGAACAACATGATTTATTAAGCGAAGATGAATAAAATCCAGGCCTGTTTATTGGCTTTACTTTGGAAAAGATTGAACTTTTTATTTGTTTATCTAATATTAGTTGAGCAATACCCACCCATTTTGGGTAGATGGCTGAACTTTAAGTAAGCCCTTTTTACCCTGTGATGGAAATCCATTGGCTTCCTGAAAACCAATTTATTGGCATAGTAAGGTAAGCAAAGGAATACAAATGAAAATTACTTCGGTTGCTCCCGGTTGTTATCATTTAGAAGGGCCGACAAGTTGCGCCTTGTTGGGTAGTCCGCCCGAAATCCTAAAAGCTCTTCTTAAACAAAAGAAAAAAATCCCTCACGTTGGCCTTTTACCGGACATCTCTCACAAAAATGGTGTTTCCCAAATGGCGTTCGAATTTTTGGGTTATTGGTTTTTATTCATTGATCAAGGATACCAACTTGGTAAAAGATTCCGTGTTTTGGGAACAAGAAAAATGTGCGAAAAGCTTTACGATATCCTTCGAATTACGCTCTTGGGTCCTAGTCGCGACGATATGAAAAGATGGGGACTAAACAAAAACCGTATTGATATGCTGGCTAAAATGGCAGAAGGAATGGCCATTAAAAAAGGGAAGCGAATACTTCAGATCGAGGATTTGTTCGACTTTGTTCATATGCCCGAGGAAGAGGGCGAAGTTTCGGTTCCGATCTTCTCCGATTCTAATGGTTTTTTGATTAAACGGATGGGAAACAATCGGTATGAAATATCGGATCGCGGAATTCTTCACCAAATCAACTTGAATTTTGAAGGGGAACAATTGCATCCTTTGGTGGATTTGACGGGTGAGGTTGAAAAACCGGAAGCTTTTCGGCTGAAGGTTTTGGGATGTTATACGGGTTTTGATCCTGCCGGCCCTACTACAGGAATGCTATTGTGGGTGAACGGTAATGGATTTCTTATTGATTCGCCCGCGGGAATCAGTAAATATTTAAAACAAGTTGGAGTGGCAAAGAACCGGTTAACTGCCATCCTTCAAACGCACGTTCATGACGATCACTGCGCCTTAAGCGAGTTGATGCTTTCCGAACATTCTTTTTCTCTCATAACCACCAGGGAAATTTTTGAATGCACCGTGATTAAAGTGGCTCATATCATTGATGAGCCGGTGGATGTTGTGAAAACCATGGTGAAGTTTGTAGAGGTAATCCCCGGAAAGATTTATCGCATGTTTGGGGCCACCTGGGAATTTTTTTATACGGTGCATTCCATTCCGACGATTGGTTTTCGAGTTGCGGTTGCGGATGAGAATGGAAAGCCCTGCACACTCCTGCATTCCAGTGACTTGGATCATTTTAAAGGGATGGAACAACTGGTATTAGAGGGTTCCATTAGTCGGGAACATTACGACCGGATGAAGAATCTAGTTCGTGGGGATGAGCGGTTAGCCATGATTGATGCGGGTGGTGGCTTGATTCACGGTGAAGCATCGGATTGGGATGGGATGATTGCCCGATATCCCGAAACAGAATTTCTTTTTTACCATGTGAATCCATCCAAGGTTGATTCGAAGAAGTATCAGGTGGCTCAGCCAGGATGGGGCAAAACCTTGATGAAAGAAAGACATTTTCCGCAGTCGGTTTATTCAGGTGTCTTACAAACTTTAAAATTGTTTGAAGTGAAGGATCACCATTGGATCAACGTGATTTTCTCACTTGGGCAGTTGGTGGAACTACCAAATCATTTTGAGGTGGTCAAAAAGGGCCAGGAGGGGGACTCGTTTTATTTTATTCTTTCTGGGGTGTTGGATGTTCTGGATCCAGAGAATAAAAAAGATACATTGCTAGCGACTTTGGAAAGTGGAGATTTTTTTGGTGAAATGTCAATTATTAATAAGTCGAAAACCAATGCGACAGTAGTATCCCGAACTCCGGTCATATTATTCAAACTGGCTGGTGATCTGTTTCTGGAATTTGTCGAGAAAAATGACTTGAAGGAAAGTTTTTCGAACCTTTGGCGAAGAAGGCCCTTAATATCGTCGATTTCTATTTTTCGAGATCTAGATCCAACCGCTAAACATGAGATTTCCCTTTTGGCCAAAAATCAGAATTTTTCAAAAGATGAGATGATTGTAAGACAGGGAAGCAAAACGGAGGATTTCTATATCATTTCTTCTGGAAAGGTTGAAATTTATCGAAAGAACGATCACGGTAACGTGGCTTTTTCAACCGAATTGAAGTCAGGTGATTTTTTTGGAGAGAACGTTGCCATGGGTTATGCAGACAAACGGAACGCAAGTGCCCAGGCCATAACGGAAGTGACCACGCTTGTTATTTCGTCAAAGGAGTTGAGGAATCTTGCTAAACGAATGCCGATTCTCCGCCATAAACTTCATTTAGTTATGAAGAGCCGTGGGGTGGGGGAAGAGGTGTTAGAAAAGGTAATGATTTCTTAATTCATAAGTAAATTTTCAAATCTGCTGGAGAAAAACCAAGGGACTTTGAAAGATTTTGACTTAGGGTTTATTTTCATCTTCTTTTTGAATTTGTTGAACTGTGTAAAGGATTTCGTTATCCGTGGGTCGGTCGACGGCATTCTTTCCGATATATTTAAACCGGACTTTCCGATAGGGATCGATGATGATGATTGTCGGACGGGCGATGTCGTGAATTCCATGCCCCCCCACGTGCCGTGCTCCGTAAGCGTCAATTACTTTAAGGGTTGGGTCTGACAAAAGAGGGAATGGAAAATTCCATTGCCGGTTGAGATCGGACGAATCCTCAAGTTCGTCCACGCTAATTGCCGCTATAGTGGCGTGGAGGGCGGTAAATTTGGGATAATCTGTTTTCAGTTCGGCCAATTGCTCTTGGCAAGCACCACACCAGTGGCCCCGATAGAGTACCAAGACTAAGTACCAGCCTGGGGATACTTGCGACATTTTTACCAATTGACCCGTGCTGCTCATAAGGGAAAAATCGTAGGCCATGTCTCCGGTCTGGAGGCCGCCTGGTTTCAAAATCAGCCTATCCTCGTTGGAGTCGCAACCAGAAAAGAAGGCGAGACCCAAAGCTAATAGAAGAAATAATATTGTTGAATGAAAATTCGAAAATCGATAGTTTTTTTTCACTGTAAAGACTCTTTATTAAGAACTTTCACTGGCTACTAGTGTGTTCAAACTTTTGTCAGCTTCAAAGTTTTTTGGCCTAGCCTAGAAAAAATAAATTTTATGGAATCCCCGGTTTTTGTTCTTTTTCTGGGATGATTGATTATTACTAAATCTTAGATTTTTGCGTTCAGTGGACTACACCATGGAGTAACCGTCTTTATTTTCCTCGAATTCCCCCTTTGGAGGGAAGGTCAAAGTAGGGTAGCTTAGATCGACTTGATAAGAGAAACAGCACCCCTATCTCAAGGTCAGAGGGTTGCTGAGTAGGCGCCACAAGTGGGTAGTGAGTTTTATTTAAATTGAATACTATCGTCAGTTACTAGACGATTTTTGTCAAAATTTGTGACAATTTAATTTAAACCGGAAACGTTTAAAAGGATTGAAAGACCTTAATTTATTGAATATCTGTGTTTACCATTAAACTAAAATGCTTGAAAAGGCATGAAAATTGCTTAAATTCACACAAGCTAGTTGTGGTAAACTTTAAATGTGCTTAAATTCGCCCAATACGACTACTAAAATAAATTTTGATCGGATAAAAATTGAGAGTTGGCTTAATGAAAACGATATCTGAATTTTTATCCACCCTTCGAAAGTCAAAAACTAGTCTTTTGGGTTTTGTAATTTTGATTTTTTCAAACACTGTTCTCTTTGGGGCTCAACCTTATAGTTACAGCAATTATTTGGCAATTCCAACAGCAATGAATACACCCCAGTGGTGTCCCAGTGATGCCCCGATTACCTATGAAATGAATCAGCCTACTAATTATGCCGTGCCAACAAGTGATACTGCTTGCGGTTATCCACCCAATACGTACGATCCAAACTATTATGCGGCTATTGACAGTGATTCTTTCGGCGATACGGGGGCTTCGGGTGGGAATGGTGCGGGGGGTGGAGGCTTTCCTTGCGGGGCTTGTGCGGCTTTGTACAACAGCGCCACTTCTAAATCGGTAACCGTGATGATTGTCGATGAATGCCCCCAAGGTGGTAACAATGCGAACAATTGTTGGGTTGGGTCCTATCATTTGGATATATCTCTTGCTGCCTATAATGGGTTATTGAATGGTGGTTCATTTCCTTCGAACAGCGGAACAAATACATTGAGTGGGTCGACTGTGACGTGGCGTTTTGTTCAGTGTCCTTTGACGGGAAGCGCGGGCGTTACTTTTAACAACTCGACTGGAAAGATTGCTTATGAATGGGCCAATGGATCAAAATCCACATATAGCCCACTTATGTTTCTCGATAATATATTCCCCATCAAATCAGTAACGGTTAATGGAACTTCTGTATCTCGGGATTCTGCGAACCAAGTTCCTAATTTTTGGGGAGGGACAAGTGGTTACTCAGGGACTTTGACTTGTGTGTTGACGAGTTATGAAACCAGTGTTGGTACTACCACTTTTACCGTGAACGGAAGTAGTTATAGTCCCATTGAAGCGGCCCCGCCGGGAACCACTACGGGCCAATTTAGCACTTGTGTAGTTGGACCCACGCCGACGCCGACTGCGACACCGATACCAGGGACTCCAACCAGCACTCCAACCAAAACTGCCACGTCTACGCCAACAGGTACGCCGACACCAATCTCCGGTTGTGAAACACTTTATTACAATGGAACGTCCCCAACAAACCTGGCTTCTGGAGTGATTCCTTACCAGGGTAATGCGACTTTGACCGAAACGGCGGCTGCGGCCTATACCGGTGACACTAACGGCATGAACATTGCCTTGGCGGCACCTGCGGCCTCTTACGGTGAGGTTGAATGGAATTGGGCGAATTACGGTACGGCCAAAGAAGTCAATTTGGCAAATGTTTCTACTTTGCAATTTGAAATTGACAATACAACCGCGTCCACTGCTCCTATGACTATAGAAGTTTTCTTGTCAGACATAGCTGGAGCTGGAAGTACGGGACAAACACAATCGAAGCCGGTGACAATAATTCTTGCGTCCACTGGCTGGCAGACAATTGATTTACCCGTCTCTGATTTTTCCACTGGCGGCTCAAGTTACGTTACGACAACGATTGGGGAGATTGATTTTGAATGGATTTCCTCGACGACAGCAATAACAGCGACAATCTATGTTGATAATATTGGGTTCTATGGAACCTGTCCGACTAGTACGGCTACTCCTACCAAGACGGCTACAAGCACCGCTTCCGGGACACCTACTTCTACTCGAACCTCAACGACGACAAATACCATTACGAACACGCTCACAGCGACAGCAAGTTCGACCCCAACGGCCACCAGGACAAACACGCTTCCCAGTACTCCGACTTCCACTCCTACGAACACCGCGACATCAACGCCCACGGCCACGAAAACCAATAGCCCCACCAATACCACTACTGCCACAACCAGCGCTACTTATACCAACACGATTGCCAGCACGCCCACGTCAACAACCACAAGTACGGCCACATTGACTTTAACTCATACTTTGACTTCGACCCCTACATATACTTTAACCAGCACTCCTACCGCCAGCCGGACCAATACGACGACAGCCACTGCCAGTGGAACTGATACGAATACACCCGCCAATACTCTTACCGCGACGCCTACTTCGACAGCCACCCTGACAAAGACAAGTACACCTACCAACAGCGTTACTTCTACAACCACCTTAACTCCGACATCGACCATTACTCTTACGAGAACGAGTACGACTACCAATACCACAACGAATACGGCGACGAACACAGC
The DNA here is from genome assembly GCA_963836235.1 of uncultured Pseudomonadota bacterium. GTDB lineage: Bacteria > Oederibacteriota > Muellerivitia > Muellerivitales > Muellerivitaceae > CAWJKT01. Next base: position 839,777 of record CAWIIP010000004.1, read on the forward strand.
CTCGCCTACGATTACCTCCACCCCTACGGATACGAATGTGATAACTCCCACCTATACTGGGACACCGACTAACACGCCTTCTTCAACTAAAACATCCACCCCAACAAGCACTGCTTCAAATAGTCCGACGTTAACTCCGACGAATACGGTAGGCAACACTTCCACGGCAACTGTCACTTCGACGGCTACGCTCACCAAAACTAGCACATCCACCAATAGTGCCACCTCTACGACTACCCTAACACCAACCTCGACCGTTACACTGACCAGGACTAATACCACTACTAGCACCCCGACGAATACGGTAACAAACACAGCAACGCCCACGATCACACTGACTCCGACAAATACGAATGTGATAACTCCGACCTATACTGGGACGCCGACTAACACGCCTTCTTCCACTAAAACTTCAACTCCGACAACCACTTCTACGAATAGTCCAACCTTGACGCCGACCAACACGACCGCGAATACACCGACGGCGACAATCACATTCACTCCGACGAATACGAATGTTATTACTCCAACCTATTCTAATACTCCCACCAATACTGCCACTTCAACAACGTCCTCCACACCCACCAAGACTTCCACAAATAGCCCCACTTTGACGACGACAAATACAGTAGTGAATACATCCACTGGTACTCCAACGAGTACGGTTACGAACACAGGAACGCCTACGATTACATCCACGCCTACGAATACGAATGTTATTACTCCAACCTATTCCGATACCCCCACCAATACAGCCACTTTAACAACGTCCTCGACACCCACCAAGACTTCTACGAATAGCTCCACTTTGACCCCAACTAATACAGTCGTTAATACGGCAACTCCTACCATCACATCAACGCCTACGGATACGAATATTATTACGCCTACTTTTAGCAGTACCCCCACTAATACGGTTACTTTGACAACAACTCTGACCCCGACATTCACGGCAACGCAAACACTCACTAATACTTTTGCTAATACGGCTACCCAAACAGCTACGACAACTCCGACTTCTACGGAAGTAACGGTACAGGCCACGCAAGGAACATCTCCCCCTTCCAATTCCTCACAATCGCCAGGAGCTTCTAATGTATTAGTTCAACAGATTCAGTTGACCAACCCTGGCAACACAGTTGTTACGATGAGCGGGTTGACCCTTATGGAGTCGGGTGCTTCCCCCACGGGAATCACGTCGGTATCCCTTGTTCAGAATGGAACGGTCATCTCCACAGCCAGCTTCAGCGGATCAAACGCGACATTTGTTTTCACCAATCCCATTCCCGCGAGTAATGGGGCAGTGACTTATCAGGTGGTAGCTAACTTCTCGAGTAGTGCCCCAGCCGGAAACTATCAGTTTAGTGTGATAAACGGGTCAGGAAACAATGGCCAGTCAGTTGGATTCACCGGATTACCGGTCAGTGGCGCCACTGTCACGATTGGCAATCCCACTCCTACGCCATCGTCAACACCCAATGCTTCAGACACAGCAACTCCGAGTTTTACGCCGACTCCCCTTGTGGTGACGGTCATTGGGTCGGCCTATCCCAATCCTGCCACGGGAACGGTTCCGGTTTCAGTGTCTGTTGAGGTTCCGGGGCCTTCCTCTGTTAGCTTGGACGTGTTCACGACGGCCTTCCGCAAAGTCGTAAGTCAGCCGCCGATTCAGGTAACCGGTTCTTCGAACCTTCATTGGGATTTGAAAGACAACTGGGGTAATCCTGTGGCTGATGGCCTTTATTACGTGCGTATTCAAGTGAGTGGAATTCAACCAACGGTAAAAATCCTAAAAATCCTAGTTGTTCATTAAGATTTACCCGCTGAAAATTGAAAGTCTGTCGATTTTTTCAGAGTTACCAAGAGTCTGGCAATTTTGAATTTTATAATTGAGAAACTTTCCTAATTAAATTGGCCCACCGGATCGTCGTATTATTTAAAATTTTGTAAGATTCTGAACTAATTTTCTCCCCATTCTTAAGTATCCAGAAGCGGATGTTTTTGTTTTCCGTGAAACTCAGATGTTTGACGACGATATAAAATCTTATGTACCGCTAAAAAGGGCATGGAAATTGCAGTTTTTTACCCATAAAATGCGGCAATTCTTTTGGAGACGACATCGAATTTTATAATCTGAAATTTAAAGGCAAACCAATTGATTTTTGAAACCCCTTTTATTCAAGCTAAACGGTTTAATATGCCTTTTGCGCGCATCGGCGGGGTTTTACCAATAATTCTCTTTGTTATCTTAGGATGTTACTTTTTTGTTCCCCGAAATGCTGAATCTCAAACTATCACTGGGCTAAATATAACTGCCTTGCCCGCGAATCCTGTTCCCAGCTCGGTAGTAACCCTTACAGTGAGTTATTGCACGACAGATGCTTATAATCCAACAGCTATTCTCGTGGCTGTTAACGACAATGGAGTGGCGGGGTTCCAAAGCTGCTCTGCCGCTACGGCGGGTCAAAATTTTTTGGTTTACAACACCGGAACCGGCACTGTGGCTGGAAACGTGGCCAACGGCAACGCCGCAGCGGTGACCAACGGTTCGGAGGATGGTTACCTGATCAATCCACTTCCCACACCAGTAGGTGGCGGCTGTACGCCTGTTACAGAGACTTATTACTACACGGTGCCAGCTTCTAGTTATGGGATTACTTATAACTTTTCCGTTCTTGCGAACGATGATAATTTTTATTGCGGAGGTTCCGGGGTTACGGCCACAACGGCGATTAGTGTTTCGTCCGGTGGTGGACGTGTAGGTTCGGCCACCAAAACGGTGAACGGTTCGATCGCCAATGGGGCCAGCGCGGCACCTGGCGACTTGATCCTCTTCAGCATCAACTATGATTTTTATAATACCAATACAGTTAATGGCATCAGTGACGCGATACCACCGGGAACCACCCTGGTTTCCGAGGGGCCACCGGGATATGTCAGCAGTACGGCGGGGCCTGTAAGCTGGACGATTCCCGCATCGGCCTCCAATAAAACCGGGACGGTTTGGATGTTGGTATCAGTGAACGCAGGTACGACCGGCACCATTAACAATACAGCCACTTTGACCGGAAGTTTTGGAACTACGACGACGAATACGGCACAGGCTACCGTCAACGGGGGCGGATTCCAACTGGTTAAGAGCCAGTCCTCGGCGGTCTTGGCGCCAGGGCAGGATGAAACCTATACGTTGAGCTATAACATCAACGGGGAAAGCCTTCAGTATTACGATTCTTATGACAATGATGGCGTGGGCACTTCAGGAGCTGGCATCAAGGACATGAGTAGCAACCCCTACACCCTGATACCGAGCAACGGGGACAGCGGGAGCATTACGATCGCCCAGGGCCCTGACGGGAACAACTATATTGCCACTACCGTTGCCTACAGCTCCTCGAGCGGGAATTACCCCGTTTTGCTTCGAAACGGAGGTGTGAGCATGTGTAATGGCAGTACCTTCACCGTTGAAGGGGATCTGGAAATCCCGGCGGGTGCTCCGGGAGCAACGGGATCAAGCGCGGGGGGGGATGCGACCATGGTGATTGCCTACCAGGTTGACGCTGGAGTCACCTATGCCCTGATGGGAATATTGTCCCTCGATACAGCCCCCGCCAATGGATACATTGGGGTACAGGTGGGTAACGCTGGCACCAACAGCTGGCCTTGTGGAAACGAAACCATGCCAGCTCCCGAAGCGGGGGTATGGTACACAATGGAAGCCACGGTCACGGATGTTGGAAACACCCAGACGGTGACAATTCAGCTTTGGCAAAAAGGAAATATCGCGGCTGGGGTTTGGACCACCAGTTGCACAACGTCATTGCCTTGCGCTGGTGGGCTTTGGCAACAAGGCTGGCAGGTGGACGCCACGGCGGGCCAGGATAATTACGGCAACTTGATGCTTTTTACCGACGATGCGGTGGTGGATACCAAATTAACGGATGCCGTACCAACGGGGATGACTTTTGTGGGTTGTAGCACTGCCAATGCCGGAGTGGCGGGTATTGCCTGCCCTGGCTCAGGTCCGAACTTGACTTGGAATTTCCCAGCGACGGTTTACAACCTGTCGGGGGCCATTACCTGGTGGGGTTCGGTGAGTTGCGGGGCGGCGGCTTCGGTGACTTACATCAATTCGGCGGCCATTACGGCTAATGGGGACGCCGCGGTTACGTCCAACGCGGTGACAGCCGTGTTAAAATGCAGCACGCCAACGCCAACGCCCACGAATACCATCACCAATACCCCAACCAATACTCCCACACCAACCATTACCAATACCTTTACCAATACCCCCACAAAAACCCCCACATTTACTCCAACCAATACTCCCACCATTACTCCTACTTATACTCCAACCCTTACTCCAACCAATACCCCAACTAAAACACCAACCAATAGCCCCACCAATACCCCAACCTTGACGCCTACTTTTACGCCCACAAATACCCCGACGAAGACAAACACCGCTACGCCGACCAATAGTCCAACCAATACACTGACGCCTACCCCCAGTAACACTTATACCAACACCCCCACGAAGACGAATACGGCCACGCCGACCAATACACCTACCAATACCTCAACCCCCACTCCCAGTAATACCTTCACTTATACCCCGACGAAAACCGTGACCAACACCGCGACCAATACGCCGACTCCCACGAACACGCTCACTCCGACCAACAGCCCTACCTTTACTCCAACTTTTACACCCACCAACACTCCGATTAATACTTATACCCCAACCAATACACCTACCCTTACTCCGACCCGAACCCCCACTAACACTCCAACTCTCACGGACACGCTTACTCCAACCAACAGCCCTACCTATACTCCGACGCTTACTCCAAGCAATACCCTCACCAATACGCCGACGAAGACCCCGACTTTTTCCCCCACGAATACGCCAACCAATACCGCTACTCCAACGATTACGCCCACTCCCACTAATACGGATGTAATCACACCTACAGCCACTTATACACCTACGAATACGACTACTCCGACACCAACCTTCACGCCGACAAATACGGCCACTAATACCGCCACACTGACTCCTACGAACACGCCTATTAATACCTTCACCCCAACCAATACTCCAACCGATACCCCGACCGCTACCCCTACTAACACACCTATTAATACCTTTACGCCAACCAACACTCCTACCGATACCCCGACGGCGACTCAAACTAATACATTAACTAACACAGCGACCGAGACTCCCACCAATACACCCATTAATACCTTTACGCCTACCGATACGCCCACGAATACCAACTCATTTACCCCTACCAACACCCCGACTAACACGGCGACGGCAACCCCAACGAGCAGCCCGACGAACACCGTCACAAATACCGCCACCTTTACCGCCACTTCGACACCCACGAATACGGCTACGAATACGGCGACCAATAGCCCGACGAATACCGCGACCGTTACTCCCACCACGACACCGACCAACACGCCACTACCCGCGGCGGTGAGTATCACCAAACAGGCTTCCGAATCGAGCGCAAAGTCGGGGGATGTCATCACTTATACGCTTTCTATCCAGGTGACGGGTAACAACGTGAATAATGTCGCGGTTACCGATGTGCTGCCACCCAACGAGACCTTCCAATCGTTCCTTTCCAGCCCGGCGGGAACAACCGCCGGCTCGACCGTGATCACGGGTTCCAGCGGACCCGCCACCCAATTGACGTGGGATCTTCCGAACAGCCTGACGGTGGGAAGCTATCAAATAAGCTATACGGCCCAGGTGAATAATTTCCTCAAGGGTGGGACGACACTGAACAATTGCGCCCAATTGAGCTATACGGGCGGAGCGCCCGTATCCAGCTGCGTGAGCATTCCGGTTTCAGGCCAGTTCACCGTAAAGATCGGGGTTTACAACGAGGCCGGTGAAATCGTGATGGAATTCCCGGTGGCCCAGTACTCCCAGCCGATTTTGAACGTGACTTTGCAGGCCAGCAATGTGATTACGACTCTCACCGGACCCGGAAGCACGATTAATATTTACTACGAGGGCTATTTGCTGGGGACTTGGAATGGAACGACCAGCAGCGGGACCTTGGCGACGAACGGGAGCTATTACATCAAGATCGACAACATCGACGCCAATGGAGTGGACGAGTCGACGACAGTGCCGGCGGTGGTCAGCCGGTCGCTTTATACGACGACAGTACTGATTTATAACGAGGCGGGGGAGGTCGTGCGCCACCTTTACGCTTACACGGACAACCCGGGCGGATCGATTGTGACGAGCGCGCAATTATCCACGAACGTGATCGAGCCCAGCAATGGCGTGCCGGGAGCGGGGACGCCGTCACAGGTAACGATCATCTTGAGCAATGGAACAACGGTGGTATGGGACGGGAAGAGCGACACCGGAACCGTTGTCCAAAACGGCCAGTATTTCGTGGAGATCAGCTCGGTGGACGGACATGGCGGGGATACGGTTATTGAGCAGCGGATATCGGTCATCGATGGAAACGCGAACAATGGGATGGGGTCGGTATTGGCGAAGCCGAATGTATTGGACAGCGCGAACAGCTTTTCCACCGTCTTCGAGGACACGACGAGCGAAAACCTCACGCTATCGGTACGCATTTACACGATCGCGGGAGAATTGGTGACGGTGGTGAACGGAGCGGCGGGGACCAACATCGCGCCCTGGAACGCTACCGGGTTGGCCAGCGGCCTCTACATCGCGGTCGTCGAATCCTTAAATTCAACCGGCGGGATTGCCGATCAAAAAGTGTTAAAGCTTATCGTCGTTCACTAAGGCGGAAAATCCTAAAGCCTTCGTTCACGCGTTTTTCCTTTTAAACCAACTTTATCTTAGTCAAATGATGGAATATTTCCTTTTTGTCCGTCACCCTCCAGGCGGTATGATGAATATGGTTTCCGGTTTAACTGAAGGGGAGCTCCATTTCTTATCCAAACCAGGAGGTTTTGATGACCATCCAAAAAAACGCGAAAGTTTCCAATTTCTTGAAAGAGGTCGATCTTTTCGAGGGAATGGACAATAAAGTCCACAACCAAATTTTTAAACTGGGATTGGTTCAAAACTTTCGCAAAGGGGATGTCATCATCCGCGAGGGCCAGCCGGGCGGGAACCTTCATATTCTCATCAACGGCAAAGCGGAAGTGGTGAAGGCGGTTAAGGGAAAAGCCAAAGGGAAATTATTGGCCCGGCTTCAAAAGGGCTCGGTCTTTGGTGAAATGAGCGTATTTGACGGGGCGCCCTATTCGGCTTCCGTGCGAGCCCTGGAGGATTGCGACCTCTATATCATCCGCGGCTCTGATTTCGAGGATTTCCTCCAGCAAACCCCCCAAGCGGCTTATGGCATTTTCCGCACGCTCATTTGTTCCATCTCCAATCGTTTGCGCCGCACCAATCTGGCCCTCTCGGCCATGGCCAAGTAACCCTATGGACATGGTTAAAAGCAATATCGGGGATTTGACCATCCGCAAGGCCGACGTCCAGGATAAACCCACCGTTATCCACATTAAACAAGAAGCCGCCCGTTGGTTGGAGAATAAGGGCATTCACCAGTGGGCCGGGATCCTTATGGCACCGGGTGAGGATATGGTCCACAAGCGTTTTCCCGAGGGTGAGTTTTATCTGGCCTATAAAGGCGAGGAACCGATTGGAACGGTCACCCTTCTTTGGGAAGACACGGTGAGTTGGGGCGAGAAGGGAAAGGATGGGAAGGCCGGGTACATCCATGGTATCGCTGTTTTGCGCCAATACGCGGGTAAGGCCGTGGGCAAGGTTCTCTTGGATTGGGCCATGGGGAAGATTAGGCAAAAAGGGAAGATCGTGCGATTGGACTGCATGGCCGAAAACCCGCGCATCAATCAGTACTACATCGACCTTGATTTTACTTCCGTAGGAACGGCGACCCTCCCCAGCGGGTTCAAGATTAGCTTGTACGAAAAAAGTTGATCTAAATAAAAAAGCCCCGAAGGTTTTCGCCTCGGAGGCTTTTGGGTTTCGAAAAGACTTTGTGGACGGGTTGTTGAAAAATCTCCTGAAGGATCCTTTTTCTTATCTTTGTCGCGAACCAACCCTTCGGGTTTACCGGTCCGCTCCTAACCCCTGGCCGTCGATAAAGGTCTAGTCTAAATAAAAAAGCCCCGAAGGTTTTCACCTTCGAGGCTTTTGGGTTTCGAAAAGACCTTTATTAGATCTTGACGACGTTTTCGGCCTTGAGGCCTTTTTCCCCGCGGGTGACCTCGAATTCAACGCGGTCCCCCTCGTTCAGCGATTTGTATCCCTCGCCTTGAATTGACGAATGGTGCACGAATACATCCTCACCACCATCTTGGGAGATAAAACCAAAACCCTTCTCGTTCTTAAACCACTTCACAGTTCCTTGAGCCATTTGCGTAAAACCTCTACTTTTTTCTAAAAATTTAACTACTTCTTCCAAGCTGTTTTAGCCCCGAAAGATGCTTATATCTTACATGGAAAGGCAAAAATAGGTAGAAAATCGGATTTAAATTAAAGAAAGTTCCCAATTGGTTTAATGGGCTAAAGCGCCTTTATTGGGGGAAGTTAGCGTCTTCGGAGAATCATTTCCCCACTTTGCGCTAAGAGCACAAGGTTGTTCTCATCTTGCTTTGAAAGGGTGAAAAACATGAAAAAGAGAGGGTAAGCCTTTTGGAGCTGTGCTCGGCCTTTTTGTAAGCTTTAAAAGAAGGTTCATTCAGGCGTATTTTGCGGGAAAATGTGTTTTAAAATGGGGTTAAAAATTATAATCGGATTCAAGGGTGGCCGAATGACCAGAAAAACGCGGCAAGTTGTTATCGTTTTGAGTTTGCTGGGGGTTCTGTCACCGTCCTGGGCGAAACCGGCCCATTTCGTTGTCGGCTATTCCGCCGCGTGGTTTGACGGCGTTTATCCGCCGGAAAGTTACAATTACGGCGCCTTTACCCACATTCTCCGGGCCTTCCTGGTCCCGAAGGCGGACGGAAGCATCGGTGCCCAGGGCGGTTACTGGGACCCGGACTTGGAACGGCTGGCCCATGCCCATGGGGTGAAGTTATTGGCGTCCCTCGGCGGAGCGGCCCCCACTGCGGACAACTGGCTGGCCATGGCCCGCGATTCTAAAGCCGAAAAAACATTCTTCGATAACCTCGAAAAATTGATTACCGACCACCATTACGATGGCGTGGATATTGATTGGGAACCTTCGGCCTTGACGGACGCGGACCAATCGACTTTTACCGACTTCATGAAAGCCCTGCGGGCCCGTTTCCCCAACTGGATCATCAGCGCGGCCCTGGGCGCGAGTGATTATTTCGGCAAGCACATCTCCTGGGCCGAAGTCACCCAACAGGTGGATTGGATCAACTGGATGACCTATGACTTCGCGGGCAAATGGAGCGAGCATTCGGTTCATGACGCCAATCTTTACGCGCCTAAAGACTCGAAAGTGGACAGCAAGGTCAGTATCGATCAAACCCTGACCCGGTTTGAAACCCAGTATCACCTGGCCCCCGATAAGCTGGTTTTGGGCCTGCCTTTTTACGGCATTCAATTTTTCACTTCCCATATGGGCGATCCCTTTTCCGGTGATACCTACTCACAAGGCTCGGAGGTTCAGTTTTACGAAATCGCGCCGCTGATCGCCGACAAGGGGGAATACAAAGTTTTCTGGGATGAGGGAGCGAAGGCGCCTTACTTGGAGAAGATCGGCGGCGGGCTTGTGATTTCTCATGATGATCCAAAGTCCATCGCCCTTAAGTGCGATTACGCGGTCCAGAAGGGACTTCAGGGTGTCATGATTTGGAACATGGGGGCGGACCTGGTGGGGGAACATACCCCCCTTTTGGACGCAATCGCCGGCGCCTATGGATATCCCATGTCCGAGATGCCAACAAGTGGACTGGCCAAATCCATTCAAAACCTGGGATTCATGGCGCAGGACTCCTATGGGAAGTTACAGGCGGCCCGGGGCAAATTGACGGCCGCCGGTAAAACGGATGACGCTAAAAATACGGATCCTGGGCCCCTACCGGATGTCACGGTTCCAACAGGCGTGGACGTTAAAACCCTCGGGAAAAAACTTTGGGATATTCAGTACGCCTTGAGCGCGATTGACCGGAAATTACAAAGTGCCCGGGCGGTTCTGGATTTATTGCCGGTTAAAGAAGTCATCGGTCAAAAAGTTGAGTCCCCAGGCGATAAGCTTTTGATTGATGATTTTGAGAAGGGAGGCGGCGCTAACGCTTTGGGCGGAAGCTGGTCCGCAGATTGCGATCAGAATCATTTGGGCACGGTATTAAATCCGCTCCCTTTCACGCCGACCGCCGGGGGAGTCCCGGGATCAGAAAAATACGCGGCCCATATCTCCGGCCACTTGGGAAGGAGTGTCGCCCCCTGGCCCTACGCGGAACTCACCGGCTCCTTGAACACCTCCGGAACGGCGGCGGACTTGAGCGACTTCAAAGCCATCGAGTTTTGGGCCAAGGGCGATGGGAAATTTTATTCGCTCGTATTGGCCCGGGCGGCGGTGGAGGACTATGGTAACTATCGATTGGATTTCAAAGGCGCGCCGGAATGGACCAAGGTGGTTTTAAACTTCACCGACTTTAAGCAACCCAACTGGGCAAGGCAAGTTCCCTACAAATTAAGCGACGTGCTTTTCCTGGCATTCGAACCCAACGCTGATTTCAGCGATGAGGATTTCGATTTATGGCTTGATGACATCACCCTCGTGAAATAGCTTGGGCTGATGAGCTGAAAGTCGCACGTGAAACTTTCGCGTCTCGATCTGGAACAATAAAAAAGCGGCGTGAATTCAATCAATCGTCATTGACCCCCTCATTTTGTGATACATTTTGAACCAGTTAACCACCGTTCCACCGATTGGAATTTTTGAATTGACCTTAAATCGATATAAAAAGATATTTCCACGGCATTTCATAAAACAGGTTTATCTTTTTTTCATTTTGTTTATGTTTTCGGTTGTCCCTTCCGTTTTCGCTTCCACTTATATCCCCTCACAGGCTTGGAGCCGGGACATCGATGCCGGGGGTTATACGGATGGTGCCCCGGTTGGTGGTTTTGGCGCCGGAAGCTATACTTGGAATTTCGCGGGGGATTTTTACCTGAGCCGCCTCAACATCGCCACCGCTCCCACCACCTGGACCAACAACAATCCCTATACGGTTGACGGCAATTGCGGTTTTTATATGTACCAAAAACCCCTGGGCCAAGCCGCCGTTACCTACCGCCTGGATGCCGCCGCGTTGGGTACGGGTCAGGCCAACTATTACTCCCTCTTCCCGAAAGCCTGGGTGGATTATTACGGTTCGGATTTTGCCTGTAAGGCCCGGGTGACGCAATTTACGCCTCTCATCCCCGGGGATTACACCCGAAGCAGTTATCCCGAGGGCATCTATGAGTGGGATCTTTCCAATCCCACTTGCACCACGACGGATGTGGCCATCATGCTGACCTGGGACAATAGTTTTGGGGGCACCACCGCGGCGGTCACCACCTCCGGGAGTGACACGGGACTGGTTTTAACCCGGACCAGCGGGAGCGCCACCAGCAAGTCCCAGGGTGAGTTCACCCTGGCTTGTTCCTCCGGCTCCGGGGTGACGGTCACCTACCAATCCGCCACGGGCGTCGCCGCCCTTCAAACTTCTTTTGGGGCAGCCGGGACCTTGAATAATACCGTGGGGAACAACACCATCGGCGGTATCGCTTTTAAAGTGACCCTCGCCCCCGGAAAATCGGTGAAAATTCCCATCGTGTTGGCTTGGGACATTCCCCTGGCCCAACCGGGGACCGGCGCCCAATGGTACCGGGAGTACACCCGAACCTACGGAAAGACGGGGCTCAACTCTTTTTCCATCGCCAATGAGGCTTTGTCCAATTACGCCACATGGGAATCGTCCATCGATAGTTGGCAAGTGGGAATACTCGGAGGGCCATACCCGGATTGGTTCAAACAAATGCTTTTCAACGAGCTTTATTATTACGTCATTGGTGGAACGCTTTGGGAGGCGGGGCAGTATGGCTCCACCCAATTTGACGCCGGGCCCGACATGTTCAGCAGCCTTGAATCCTATGTTTATACCTTTTACGGAACCTCGGACGTGCGTTTTTATAGTTCCTGGGCACTGGCTGAAAATTGGCCCAATATCGACAAACAGGAAGTCGAACAGTTTTGTGACAGCGTGACGATTAATAGCTCTCAAACTCTTCCCAGGCCGGTGGCTATTGGCACCTGCGCGCATGATTTCGGGAGTTTGAACGATGTCTTCACCGCGTGGAACGACTACACCTACCGGGATTCCACCACTTGGAAAGACTTGAATTCCAAATTGGTTCTCATGGTTTACCGGGATTGGCAATTGACGGGACAAAGCGATAGCACCTTCCTCAATTATTGTTGGCCCGCCATTCAAGTAGCCATGGCCAAAGTGCACAGCCAATGCGTCTCGGGTGGCGTCACCTATAACCTGCCCATCTCGAACGGCATCGACCAAACCTACGACAACCTGGGCCTTACCGGGGAGACCTCCTATTGCGGAAGCCTTTACCTGGCCGCCTGCGAGGCCGCCCAAGCCATCGCCACGACCGAGGGGAACGGCGTCTTGGCCACGACCTATCAATCCTGGTTGACCCTGGGGCAGTCCGACTTCGAGGGAAATCTTTGGAATACGACAGGGAATTATTACAACATTGATACCGGAAGCGGGGCGGGCGGTGTCACGGGCGTGGCCCGCATCATGAGCGACCAGCTTTGCGGACAATGGTACGCCAAGGCCTGCGGCCTGGCGGACGTGGTTCCTGCGACCCACGCGGTAAGCGCCTGGCAGGCGGTTCACGACAACAACTGGGCCAAGTTCGACGCGGGGGCCCATGGGGAAGTGAACGTGATGACCTCGGCCGGCAATATCGACACCAGCACTTCCCAAACTCAGGAAGCCTGGGTGGGAACAACTTGGGGCGCGGTGGCGGGAATGATCCAAGAGGGAATGTTCACCCAGGCGGTCTCCATCGGCAACAGCCTCTATAACAGCGTTTGGAACTTGGGGCAGATGTGGTATCGAACGCCGGAGGCTTGGACCACGGGCCTTACCAATATCCGCGCGCCTTATTACATGAGGGCCAACGCCATTTGGGGCGCCAAGCACGCTTATGACGTCACCTCTCCCTGCGGAAGCGCCAGTTGTACGCCCATCCCCACCTTTACGCCCGTCCCGACGGCGACCTTAAATTGTCCCACGACCGCCACCCCTACACCCACCGCCACCGGCACAGCTACCTTAACTCCGTCTAAAACAGCCAGCCCCAGCCCCAGTTCGACGATCACTTTTTCCCCCACTTCCAGCGTGACCAAAACACTCACTTCCACCCCCACTTCAAGTCTCACCGGCACCCCAACTTGGACTTCCACCCTCACCAGCACGAAAACCGCGAGCGCCAGCCCAACGCAAACCATCTCCCAGACCGCCAGTTCCTCGGCTACCTCTAGCGCCACCTATACCGCCACCAACTCCCGGACATCCACTCCCATCTCCAGCTCGACCGCCTCCTGGACCTCCACACCCACATTCTCCTCCACGGCCACACCCACCAGCACGACCACCCAAACCCTCACCCGCACTCCAACCGCCACTATGACTTCAACCACTAGTTATACCGTTAGTCCTACCTTTTCGATGACGGCTTCCTTGACGCCCAGTGAAACCGTAACCTCGACCGCCACAAGCTCCCGGACATCCACCCCTTCCTTAACACCCACTCCGTCCACAACGGCCACCCCAACCGGCACTGTCACCAGCACGCTCACCATTACCTCGACTGCTACGGAAACCCCGACCACTAGCTCCAGTTCCACCGCGATGTCCTCGCAAACCCCCAGCGCCACCGCCACGACGTCCCTAACGCCCTCCACCACATTCACCCCCACTTTGACCGTCACCGAAACCTCGACCCCTTCATTAACCACTACACCCTCGGCCACTTCATCAAGCAGTCAAACTTCCAGTCCTACTTTGTCCTTCACCGTTACCTCCACGGTTTCCTCTTCCGCCACCAGCACCGCCAGCCCGACCGTCACCCTCACGCCCACTGGAACTAAAACTCCAACTCCCACCTTGACCGCCACATCCAGTGCGACCTCCACGGCCAGCGCCACTCCCACCATGACTTGGACCAAAACATCCACCCCTAGCCAAACTCCGAGCACCACCCTTACTTTCACAGTGACCACGACTTCCACCGCTTCAAGCTCCTTCACCCCCTCCTCAACCCCCTCCACCACCACAACCGCGACCTCCTCGGTCAGCGCCACCATGACACCCACTCCAATATTCACCGTCACCTTTACCCCCACCGCCTCCGCTTATTCCTCCCCAGTGACACTCCTGCCGCCCTATCCCAATCCCGATAAGGGAGGCGAACCAGTGACCATTGCCATTGAGGTGCCAGGTCCGGTGGTTGTGACTTGGAAAGTCTTCACCACGGCATTTCGAATGATCGATGGGGGAACATCTAGTTTTTCCGGAAACGGGACTATCCAATGGGATATGAAAGACAAGTTGGGAATCGAAGCGGCCGGCGGCCTTTACTACATTCGGGTTGAAGTCCAAACCAGCGGCGGGACTACACGGAAAATCTTTAAAATACTGGTAATTCGATAAATTGAAAAGAACATGGCAATCAACGCCAAGACTTAAGGAAATGGGATTGGCTAGGTTCCTGGGTTACTGCGTTGTCCACGACGGGGACCCTTCGTGGACAGGTAAAAGACCCATGAATACCTATTTCGGGAGTGAATTTAATGGGAAATGATATTAAGGTTTGCTCAACCGACAATACCCAATGCGTAATTATAAAATTGTTGGAAATCGCAAAAGAGAATTATCCAAGTTTGAAAATATCAGTTGAGATTAAATTGACGGAGTTCAGCGGAAGTTCAACGGCTTGGATTAGCCAAGATGTTCTTAAAAGTTTCGCTAACTCATTAGATGAACTTAGTCGAAAAAGAACCGGGCAAGTATATTTAGAATCGATGAGTCCCAAGCATCTGCAACTTGCCATTTCTCCGTTAGATTCTGTCGGACATTTTCTCCTAGAAATTACGGTATCAAAACATGTTCCTATCGACCGAAAAATGGTGGATCACCAGGTGTCAGGCGGCTTCGAACTTGACCCTGGAAATCTCCCTGAACTAGTTCGTGAGTTTAAAAATTTAGTATCAAAGTGTTAAATTCATTGTCCACGATGGGGACCCGCCTTGGACAATAAAATGGATAATGTTGGCCTACCCCGCTTTTCTTTTATAAGCCGGGTAGATAAAAAAAGTTAATAGAATTCAATCGAGGCTGAAAATGGAATCTCCCCAGACAAACACGCGTCCGAAAGCACTCCTGTTTTCGGTCAGAACGCCCAGGGTAACTGATACCGAAGCGATGGAATCGATGATCGAACTCGAACGGCTGGTGACGACCTTGGGTTACGAGGTGACCGGAACTATGTCCCAGCGGCAACCCAGCACAAAAGGGGTCACTGTGGTGGGTGAGGGAAAACTGATGGAACTCGCCCAACTCACCGGCGGAAAGGGCTACCGGGATAGAGTTAAGGGGCAGTCCGAAGCGCCAAAACAGGAACAAGTCCCGGCCTCGACTCCCGAGGGACCCGCGATGGTGGTCGTTTTTGACTGTGATTTGAGCCCGTCCCAGATTCGAAATGTCGAAGAGGCTTTGGGGGTTCCGGTGCTCGATCGAACCGGGGTGATTATCGAAATCTTCAACCGGCACGCGAAGACCCGGGCGGCGCGACTCCAGGTCGATATCGCGCGCCAAACCTATCAGGCTCCCCGTCTCAGGGATACGGGGGTTGGAAAGGAACGCCAGTCTGGCCGGGGATCCGGGGAAACCATCATCGAGACGGAAAAGCGCAAAGTCCGCGACCGCCTGGCTGAGCTGAGGCACGAGTTAGAAGCGGTTCAAAGAGAAGAGGAACATCGCCGGATGAAACGCGCGGAACTGCTCGGCGCCGCGCTCGTGGGCTACACGAATGCCGGAAAATCATCCCTCATGCGGGCGCTGACCGGCAGCGACGTCCTGGTGGAGGACAAGCTCTTCGCGACCCTGGATACGACGATACGCGCCCTACAACCAGAGACCCAGCCGAGAATTCTGATCACCGATACGGTGGGTTTTATCCACAAGCTTCCACACGATCTGGTAGCGTCCTTCCGTTCCACGCTGGATGAGGCCCGCGGCGCCGCCCTGCTTCTTTACGTGGTGGATGCCGCTGATCGAAACTTTCGTTCCCAGCTCGAGGTGGTTCGGGAAGTCTTGGGTGAGATTGGCGCCGACAAAACGCCATATCTTCTCATTCTCAATAAGGCCGACTGCTTGAGCGAATGGCAGAAGCAGGTTCTCGGGTCGGAGTATCCGGACGCGGTTTTAACCTCGACCCGAAGTCCCGAGGACATGCGAATCGTCAGTGAACGCCTCATTCATTTTTTCGAGAAAGACATGATTGAGAAGGAAATTCTCGTTCCCTATAAAGCTCAAGGTGTCATCCGAGAAATGCGTTTGAATATGAAAATCTTGAGGGAGAGCTTTACCGAAGAAGGCGTTCTACTGCTGGTTCGCTCTCGTCCGATTGACCTTCAGCGCCTGAGTAAAGTGATGAAGTAGTGCCTGCGGTGTGTGCCGCCCTTCGATTTTAGATATAGAGGGCGGTACTACACCTGCATCGAGGCTTCAAGCCGAGATGCAAGCTTTGGTTGTACCTGTCGAAATAATAATGCGGTAGGTACCCCGTACGATTCACATGTGAATCGTGAACCAGGGGTGTCCCAGACGGGCTCGCAAGCTTGGTTGATAAGAAATCGTCCACGACGGGGACCCGTCGTGGACAAACAAAATAACTTGAATTATGTCTGCAATTGAAATATTTCGGGAGTGGATTTTAGGTTGTCCACGAAAGAGGCCTTTATGAAAACCATAGTCCTTTTCCTGATGGAGGCCGTACTTCTTTTACCCACCTTTTTATGTGCCCAAACTCAAACTCCATCGCTGAGTGAAGATTGGACGCCAAAAGTCGAATTGGTATGGCCCACTCCCCGACCAAGCCTCGGGGATCACGATGACCATGTTTATCCCGCCGAGATCAATAAGATTAAACGCGTAAAACTCCCTTTTGATCTATTCACGTTTTTTGAAAATTTGGATCTTGCCTTAGAACGTGATAGTGACGAGTCTGACATTGATGAAAAAGACGTTAAGAAATGGAAGGAGGATTACCAGAAGCTTCAAGAACTGGGTTGGTCGAAGGGAGAAGGCCTTGACATGATCCGGGAAAAATGGGTTCGCAAAAGGGGTTCCTTCGGCTTTGTATGGTTTGGAAGAAGCATTTACTTTATCGATCTTATGAAACCGACAGAAGCCATTGTGCTGTTGTCGGGAACCTACGGAAGGGACGCAAGGCCGGCCAAGGAAAGGGGCAAATTCGCGAATGAGGTGGATGGAATTGAAATTGAAAAAATAGGTGATGATACCTATCGGATTTTTGCGCAGGGGCTCGGCGGGGACATGAAGTTCGGTTTTTCTCCCAGCACTGAAGTTTGGGATTACAAATTAAACAGCGATTTTATTACTTATTATGATTTTAGCCACTCCTTCGGGAAAGACCTGGAAAAGAACGGCCACCGGGATATCGTGGTCTATGGCGAAGGATATCGTCAGCTCGGACCCGGAAATGTGCATTATGAGCTGCAGGGTCTCGGCGTGTTTTCTTGGAACGGGAAAAAATGGATAAATATAAGCGACAAGGAAAAAGAATTTTTGGCCGAATTGTCAAAGATTTTCCCGGCCTACAGCCTCTGAATGCACTTGTCCACGACGGGGACCCGGATTGGACAGGAGTACAACGTTATGTGGAGGGCAAGATGGAGAACTGGCGTCCTTGGTTATATCCCGACCTTAGTTTCGGGAGTTATTTTCGGAAATATCCATACGTATTCCTATTTAGCTTTATCTGCGCTTTTTGCTTTATTTTCAATATCGACACCCCCTGGTTCTTCCTCAATCCCAGCACCCGTCTCTCGAACGTAGGGCACTTCACTCCTTGGATCTACTGCTGTATGTTCGGGTTGCCTCTCTACTCATTCATTCACCTACTACTCAACAGCCCCAGGTTGAAGAACTTCAAGTTCCACGTAACTATCTACACCTTAGGGTTGGCCGTCCTGTTGGGGATGTTCTTTAGCTTGAGCGAGGGTGATCGGCTTTGGTCCGATTTTTTCCATCCTTTCTTATGGGTTTCCTTGACCGCCTTTTTGTGGCCTCTCGTGGGCTGGGGCCTTTCAAAGGACGAAACCCACAGCTATTTTTGGAACTTCCTGGCGGGTCTGCTCAAGGCCTTTTTGGCCTTTTTCCTTTGTGTCGGAATGTTCCTATGGCTTAACAGGTTCTTCGGCGGTTTTTTGAACGGTAATTATTTAATCCCCGCCTGGGCCCGGAATTTTTTCAATGCCAATAATATCATCGGTCTGGCTTTGCAGGTCGTGACCCCCTTGGTCTTTCCCTGGTACATCCTTGGGAGCTTGGAAAAAACTTTGGGCACGGCCGGGGAAACGCAACCTGAGGGGATCCCTTTTGGGCGAAGGACAACCCTCGGGGTCTTAGGCCTGTTGGCGGTCGGGTTCCCCCTTGAATTTTGGAAAGTCATCCAACAATTGCGTTCTCACCAATCCATCTATTTCTTCGATGAAAAAATGCTCTTGTTCCTATTCGCCTTGCTTTCCATCGGACTCTTGCAGGCGGGGAAAGTGAACTGGCCGGAAAAGTGGCTGGGGATCTATCCCAAGGTGGTATCCGGCCTTTCCCTTTTGTTGGTTCTCATTTCCGGATTCACTCTTCCGTTTAATTTGGGAAGGAATGATATAGCTGGGGTTTATTATTCGCTGATCTACATAGTTTGGTTCGGCTTGGTTTTTATTTATTTTTTCTTCCGTCCCCAGATGGGCTGGGTAAGGCCGCTCTTAACCCTGTGGGTGTTATTGCTCCTCACCCTGTGGGGCCCCTTGAGCCCGGCTAGTCTAGCCTTGAGGGATAATGAAAAAGGATTGAAAAATTACATGGTCCAGGCCGGCCTATTGAAAGACGGCCTACTGGTAAAGGCCCCGCCGCCGCAGGATCCGAAACACCCCCTGAACCAGGTCGTTTGGCGGCTTCAGGACTTATTTCGATGGGATGGATTGGACTGGCTGAAAGGTTCCTTTCCCCTTGAATTGCGGAAACTGGATTGGGACAAGGAAAAGGGCCTCGCCAACCTGCCCAAACTGATGGATTGGCTGGGCCTGCCCCTGATGAACGGCCAAACCAACGTAAACGAATACCAATCGTACTCCGTTCAATACAACCGGCGGGATCGGACGAAGCATTTTGGGCCTTACCAGCTTGTGGATTTCAACGCCTATCAAGGAGGCGGAGCGCCCAGTAATGCCCCTGAATTTTATCTCTCCCTGCCTAAGCCGAGCGAAAGCCTGGAGCTTTACGACAATGGAAAGTTGGCGGGCGTGATCCCATTGAAGAAGGTCTATGCCCATCTGGAAAAGTATGAGCGGGTCCATACCCAACGGAGCTTGGTTCTCCCCAAGGACATGGAATTAGAGTATGAAAATAAAAAAATACAGGTGGAGATCAATATCACTTATCTTCAGTTAAGGGTCCTCGAAGGGAAAGGTGTCATTCAATATTGTTCGGGGGAAATGCTGGTCAGGCGAAAAGGTCGATAGTCTTGGGCTGGCCGAAAATCCGCTTAGTGAGGAGTGGTGGCCTGTCCACGACGGGGACCCGTCGTGGACAACGAAACGGTACCTAAAAGACCTAACAAGGTGAATGATTTGGAAGCCAAACAGCATGATGAATCCAAACAAGTGAAAGTTTTGTTCAGGACACCTGCCGAGAAGGACGAAGCTTTTGTGGAAACCCTCTGGGCTATTCCACAAGGTGGCGACCTCTACAAGTTAGATAACAACCCCATCTATCCTTATGGTGTTTCTTCCGGAGATATTGTCGAAGCGCCTTTCGATCCAGATGAACAGTTTCGAAAGTTTACAAAAGTCGTAATAAAATCTGGAAACAAAACGGTAAGAATTATTTTTGATAAAAAAGTTGAGGAATCAAAAGAGGATCAAGCAATTTTGGATAAGTTGGTTCAAATGGGTTGTGACTATGAGGGTTTGAACCAGATACATTTTTCTATAAATGTTCCCTCTTCAGCTAATTTTAAAGAAGTTTGCGAATTCCTAACGGCTTTAAAAATTCAATGGGAACATGCCGATCCGAGTTACGACGAACTTTATGGTGGAAAGAATAAAAAGTGGTGGTGGCCGTTTTGAGGTTGTCCACAACGGGGACCCGGCGTGGACAGCGGACAGAGTGAATCAGAAAGGGATTTTATGAAACACAAACTGATGTTATTAGCTTTTTGTTTTATTATGTCACCAATATTTAGCGCTGATTCAACAAGTGGACAAAATTAACAATAAAATCGGTGTGGTCTGGCTTGAAATTCACTCCTTGTAAAGTTCGTGCAGTGGCCGCGATATCATTTCTTCGTTGCCACGCTGAACTTCGACTTTCGTCCCAAATCTCGCTTACCCGCAGACCCTGGCTTTACACTCGGAAAAAATTCGGAGGGTGACCGCTTGACCATTACTAAAAGGATTTAGTTTAAGGACCAACTTTCGATTTTCCGATGGAAAGTTTTTTTCGATCGATGGTTTTTTGACTCCCCGCCGAAACTGGGGTTTAATCTATTGAGCCAACAGTAGGCACCTCGGTTTTTGCGACGGGTTTTTGTTCCAAAGTTAAAATTCCGATTATTCCGTTAGGAGAAAAAATGCAGGTTACCATTTATGAAGTCGCCGAAAAGGCGGAAGTTTCCATCTCCACTGTTTCCCGTGTCATTAACAACAAGCCCAATATCCCCGAATACACCAAGCGCAGGGTCTTAAACGCCATTGAAACCCTCAACTTCAAGCCCAATCTTATCGCGCGGGGCATGGCCTCCAAGAAGGTCAACCTGGTCGAGGTTTTTTTTTCCTGGCACAAGCAGAGCCCCTGGTTCACGGACCTCCTCCATGGAATCAATAAGGAGTTGCGGGAACAGGAATACGGCCTTCTCGTCAACACACTCGATGGGGCGGCTATTTTCAACCCCAAAGAAGTCCATCGAAGGCTCTTCCACAATGCCGTGGACGGAGTCCTGATGATCGCTCCTTATTTGGAGGAGAAGGATCTTCTTCTTTTGGCGGAAAGCGGCGTGCCGATAACCCTCATCGGGTACCGGTCGCAAAATAAAGCCATCAGTTTCGTTGACAGCGACAATATCAACGCGGCTTCAGCGGTGGTAAGCCATTTATTCAAGTTAGGACACACTCATATTTCCTGCATTACCGGTCCTACGGAAACTTCGCCCAACGCCGCCGACCGTCTCGAGGGATATCGGCAGGCCATGGTCCGGCATCAATTGAAAATTCCGGGCAGTTACGTAATAGGGGGGGATTTTGTCCGGCAGACGGGTAAGGAAGCGATGCAGAAGCTTTTGGCCCTGCCCATGAGACCGACAGCTGTTTTTGCCTGCAACGATGAAATGGCCTTAGGGGCTTGGCACGCCCTCCAAGAAGCGGGGTTGACCGTTGGAAAAGATATGGCCCTGGTGGGTTTTGACGACATGTTCGAGGCCAGTAAGGCGCCTTATTCCCTAACCACGGTGCGACAGGATTGGATGAACATGGGAGTGAAAGGGGTCCGGATTTTGATGGATAAGATTCGGCAAAAGGGGCATGGGGAATCGCAACAGGTTCTCGTCCCCGGGAAGTTGGTTGTGCGCGGTTCCTGCGGATTTCCGGTCCAAAGCCCCAAAAGGAAAGTCGCCCAGCCGCTCCTGAAACCTTGATCGAGGGGATATTCCGCATTTTTTGTAAGTTTACCCATAAGGTGTTTTTCGTTGGTGCTTTTCTCGCCCAGCGCCTCCTTTTCTTAAATTGCGTTTAAAACTTTAATCATCTTTATGATTCGGCGGCCCAGCCATGATAAAGATGACGATGACGGCGAGTGCGTGTGACGTGGCGGGAGAACTGATATCGTGGTCCTGAACTTGAACGATCTCTACGCCACCTTCGTGCAGAAACAGACTTCCAAAATTGTACTTCAGCGGTAATGGAAACTTTCTAAAAACCCCCTCTCAAAAATTTTGAGCATTTGACGTCAGAGCTTTCTAGAAGTTAGATTTCTATTTTTTGCCATTTTCATAAAAGCGTTTTCGCAGAGATAGCAAAACAAGGTTTTTGTGTGGAGGCGTGACTTTTAACTTTTCGTGGCGGCTTACCAAAGGCTACCCTCTGTGAAATAGACTTTTTTTCTTCGTCATGAGGGAAGAATTTGGATAAGGAATGGGATTGTGAAGCAAAAGTGGTCAAAAGAAAAAATTGTTGAAACTATCCGAGAATTGCGAAAACAGAATATCGACATCTCCGCGGGTAACATTTCAAAAAATTATATTCCCCTTTTCATGGCTGTTTGTTCCAAACGCTACTTTTCCAGTTGGGGGAGCGCGGTAACCGCTGCCGGCATTGATTATGAGCAAATAATGGAGGCGGGGCAAAAGCGCCGCCTTCAAAAATTAAGGAAATGGTCAAAAGAAAGGATACTGGAGGAAATCCGCGGAACAGGTTTCCGGGAATTGGTGAAAACTTATCGGGACCGGTTGCCACTCTATTCAGCCGCACGAAAGGAATTTGGAAACTGGCATCTGGCCCTGGCGGCTGCGGGTTACCAACTCGCGAAGGGGACTTATAAAAACTCAAAGCGGATTAATTCGGCTAAGAAAAAGGAAATCCATTGATTGGCAGAAAAAAAGAAAACATCCAACTTGTTCTTCCGAAAAAATTGGACTACTTTTTTTCAAAGGGATGATTCGCGACCGTGAAAGGAATCCCTGAAAAGGGGATTCACATCCTGTTAAAACCCAAAGTTTTATGGGCGGCATCGGCCACCCGTCCGCGGCTTGGGTGATGAGGTCCCCCTGGGTCGAAGCCCCCAGTTGAGACCCACGGTTTGGTTGTGCCAATTCCAAAGGGGAATTGGCCCCATGGGATGATGACTGTGGTGAACTTGCCGAATCCGCTTCCGGCGCGGAGGGGTGTATCATTTGGGTTCCGTCGGGCGTCATCTCGTTAAATCCGGCGACCTTATCCGTCCCGCCCGGCTTATGGAAAAAAATGATCCTGGCCGCCACGGGTTTTTTGGATATAAGCATTTCAGGTAGTTTTTGGATGAAACTCCACCTATCTTTTGCGTCCGCGGAAAAGATCAAATATAGAAAAGATATCTTACGTTATCATAAAACCCATCTTCCCCCAGACAATTCAAAGCTTTTCGATATAATGTGCCCATGAAAAATTCAGCCAAGCGCTCCAAAAAAAAATTAGGCCCCATCCGCATCGGGGTGATCGGCCTGGGCCAGATCGCCCTGAAGGCCCATCTTCCTGGTTACGCCAAAACAGAAGGTTGCCTGCTGACCGCAATTTATTCGCAAAGGGAAGCCCACGCCAAGCAGGTGGCGATGCAATATGGAATCCCTCATATCTATAAGGATTGGCGGCGTCTTTTGGAGTCAGACCACGTTGATGCTGTCTCCATTTGCACCCCGAATTTCACCCATGCCCCCATCTCTTTAAAGGCCTTTCGGGAGGGCAAGCACGTGATGTTGGAAAAGCCAATGGCCCTTACCCGGGCCGAGGCGCTGGACATCATTCGGGCGGCGAAAAAAGCGGCCGGGTTTTGATGATTCACCACAATATGCGGTTCGATCCGGCGGTTCGGACGGCCGAGAAGTTGTTTCGGAAAAACATTATCGGCGACATTATCGCTTTTCGGGGGGCCTTGACCCACCGGGGGCCGCAAGCCTGGAGCCCTAAAGCCACTTGGTTTTTCAACAATTCAAAATCAGGCGGAGGGGCCCTGATGGACCTGGGACCCCATGTCTTTGACAGCCTCAGTTTTCTGCTGGGGGAATCCTTGGTTATGGCAGGGGCGGTGGGGGTATCGGGGAAGGGAATCAGCGTCGGGAAGGGGATACCCCAAACCCAGGACGAGATCCATTGCGCCTGCACGCTTCGGGTTAAAACCGGGGCGATCGGGACGGCGACCGTGGGCTGGGCGGACACCGACTACCACAACCGTTATTATTTTTACGGAACCAAAGGCACGCTTTCCATCAACCTGGCCAAGGGGGACCCGATTACGATTGAGTACCGGAACCAGGAAGGAAAGGTTTTTCCGTCTTTGGATAAGGGAAGCTTCTCTCCCAGTATTTATGAGCATTTCATTGATTGCATCCAGAAGGGTAAAACACCTTGGGTTTCGGGGGAAGAAGGATTAAGAACCGTCGAGTTGATTGAAGCCGGCTATCGATTGATCCGCCATCCCGCCGTACCTGTCATTTGATGCGGGAGAGGCAAAGATTTCTCCCTCCAATTTCATTGAAAATACTGATTTGCATGGTTTGCAGCTTCCTTTGGACAGGCCCCGGCCTGTTATGGGGACAGGCTACAAACCTTTCTCCCGATGTTCTGGCGAACCAAAAAGACCAAGCGGATATCCTGCGGGAAGCCGACGACATATTCGCCGAGGTTTCCCGATTGTCCGGATTACCCATTAAGTACCCCGTCCAGAAAAAGTTTGGGGACCAAGCCTTTTTCCGCAATTACTACCTTCAATCGCTCCAGGAACAATACCCGCCCGAGAAGCAAAAGGCTTTTGAGAAAGCCTTCACTTTTTTTGGGTTTTTACCGCCTGGCGCCGACCTGATCCAGACCTACCTGGATTCCTTCATGAAGGTCGTGGAGGGCCTTTACGATCCTAAGACACAAACGCTCTATATCGCCGATTGGATCAAGTCCGGGGACCAGGAAGGGACCCTGGCCCATGAGCTGACCCATGCCCTCCAAGACCAGTCTTTTGGCCTGGAACCCTATTTGGAAGAGGGCGAGAAACTTTCGATGGACGCCCAATTCGCCAGGTCCGCGGTGATGGAGGGGCAAGCCGTGGCCATCGCCTTGAACTATTCTTTGGAAGACCGAAACACGGATTTCACGAAGGTCGCGAATATCGCGAATTGGGTTGAGCTCAATAATTTGCTGTCGGCCAGCGGGAAAAAAGCTTTTGGAGTGAAAGTCGGGTTGAACCAGGTCATCAGCTTTCCCTATGTTTACGGCGCGACCTTTTTGCAAAGCTACATCAAGGCCTATGGATGGCCTGGAATGGCTTATTTGTTCCAGCATCCGCCCACCTCGACCCACCAGATACTTCATCCGGGGGAGTTTTTTCCACGCCGTCGAAACCCGGTGGGCGTCCGGATTGAGGACATGTCCTCCAATGTACTGGCGGAGTTTCATATGGTTTGGGAAAACACTTTTGGAGAGTATGGTTTGGCGACCCTGCTTCAGGAATATATGCCTGAAAAAGAAGCGCTATACGCAGTTCGCGGCTGGCGGGGGGATTCGGTGCAAATCTATGAAAACAATAATACCCACGGCCTGCTGATGGCGGGTTATGTGATATTCGACGGCGAGGAATCGGCCGATGATTTTTTTAAGAGCTACCAGAGCTTGTTGAACCAAAAATATGATGTCGATGTTTTTCGACGGTCCGACGACACGATTTATTGGGTTTCGTTGAAAGGCGGCGATAGGGAAGTCTACGTGGAACGGTTTGGACGGCGGGTGGTGATGGTCGAGGGCGGGAACTCCTGGCTGACTCCCCGCGTGCGGGGCGCGCTTTGGGATGTTAAAGCGATCAAGGCGGGGAAGGGGCGTTGAAAAGGGGTTTGGCGCGGGAATTGGACGCGGCGGTAACCGAATTTTGTGTCAGCCTTTCATTCAAATCGCCCCAAGGTCGTCCCTTGACACTCGTTGGGGGGGTACCTAAACTTACCGAAGAGTTAAAGATTCCTGTGAATGTAACCTTTTTCTTCTGAAACGATTACTTCTATACATAACATAATACGGAGGGTGCCATGGGTACAGCGCTTCATACGACGGACGCGGACTTTAAAAAGGATGTTTTGGACTCCAAAGTCCCGGTTTTGGTGGATTTTTGGGCCGAGTGGTGCGGCCCCTGCCGGATGGTGGCCCCGGTTTTGGAAGAGTTGGCCAAGGAATACGATGGGAAGATCAAAATTACTAAAGTGAACGTGGACGAAAACCAACAGGTTTCCATGGATTTCCACATCCGCAGTATTCCCACCCTTCTTTTCTTCAAGGATGGGCAAATGGTGAAACAGCTGATCGGCGCCCATCCCAAAACCAAGCTGGTGACTGAAATTCAGGAAGTGATCGGAAGCTGAGTTGAATTCACGAAGGGTTCCCGCCTTTTATTTTACCGTTTGTTTCCTTCTTTTTTTATTTGCCACTGGCGGATGGGGGACCAAGCTTCAAGCCGATGAGACGACGAAATCCGGGGCCGCCGTTGTCACGGATTCGAATTTTGACCGGAACGTATTAAAGGCCCCCACACCCGTGTTGGTGGATTTTTGGGCCAGCTGGTGCTCTACTTGTTGCGCCCTTTCCCCGACGATTGAAAAAATCGCGACTGGCTATGGGGATAAATTAAAGTTCGCCAAGTTTGACGTGGCCGATAATCCGGTGTTCCCCCATAAGTTTGGAATCGATATGTTGCCCACGCTCCTGGTTTTTAACCACGGGAAAGTGGTCAAACGCTGGGTGGGGACGATATCCGAGGCCGGGTTAAAAAGCGGAATCGAGCGGGTATTAAAGTCGAATTGAGGGCCCTTTGAAAAAGTTTTCCCGTGTTCTTTTATTTCCGGCGGCTTTGTCGTTATTTCTGGTTTCCGGCGCTTGCGCGAATAAGAGCCCCGAAACGGACGTGTTGGTTGTGACGGATTCCTCCTTTCAAAAAGAAGTTCTTGGTTCGGACGTTCCTGTTTTGGTCGACTTTTGGGCCACTTGGTGCGGACCTTGCCGTATGTTCGGCCCCATCGTTGATCAAGTAGCGGCGGATTACAAAGGCCGGTTGAAGGTCGTTCGGGTTGATGTGGACCAAAACCCAGGGCTTTCCCGGGCGTTTAAAATTAACGCCATCCCCAATGCGATTCTTTTCCAAAAAGGCAACGCTGTCATGAACTGGGTCGGTTTAGTTTCCGAAGACGATTTGAGAGTCGGAATCGAAAAAGTAGTTCTGCCAGTCGGAAATTCCCCGGCTTTAAAGTCTTAGTGGACCTGAACTAGAAAATTTTTCCCCGGTAAAGCGCTAAATCCTAAAACCAACAGGCTTTCCCATCTCCAGGCGGGGTTTTGGCCTAGTAATGCATTGACAGTTTTTCGAACTTTTCCTTATACTGCCACGGTTTTGACCCCTCTTTAGTTGGGAAACCAGCATGCCGTTGGTGTGGGTCCCATAACTGTTCATGGAAAGGCTTTAAGTGAGCTTTCGAACTTGGATGAGCATTGTTGTCATTGTCATGGCTGGCGCCTGCGTTTATGGAGTTTTCCTTAACATTTCCAAGGACGACCAAGACGCCTGGTTGAAGAACCATAAAGAGAAAAAAATTACCGCCCTCAAACTGGGCTTGGATATCCAGGGCGGCCTCCAGATGAACCTGGAAGTCGACCGGGATAAGATGCAGGGAAAGAGCGAACAGGAAATCTCCGACGCGGCGGATAGGGCCATGGAAATCCTCCGTAATCGCATCGATGGTTTGGGCGTGACCGAGCCCGTGTTGGAAAGGGAAGGGACGGGCGGGATTGTTATCCAATTGCCGGGCCTTACCGACACCAAAAGGGCGCGAGACGTTATCTTATCCACCGCCCAGCTTCAATTTCGCTTGGTTTCTGAGATCCCCATTTCTCAATATATTAATCAAAAAGACGGCACTGTTGACGTGAGCAAACTTCCAGAAGGCATCACCTATCTACCTGGCAAGGATGAGGAAAAGTATCTCTGTGAAAAGGTCTTACTGACGGGTGAATCCTTAGTGGATGCCCACGTGGAAACGGACATGACCACGGGCAGCCCCCACATCGCCTTCAAACTCAACGACGAAGGCGGAAAGCAGTTTGGAATTATCACCGGAGACAATGTTCAACGCCGGTTGGCGATTGTCCTGGACGACCGGGTTTATTCAGCGCCGACGATCCAAAGCCGTATACCAGGCGGGTCGGGTATTATCACAGGGCATTTTTCCGATGAAGAAGCCGCGGATTTGGCCCTGGTTTTGAAAGCGGGCGCGTTACCTGCCCCCTTAAAAGTGACCAGTCAGTTCATTGTGGGCCCGACTTTGGGCGCCGATTCCGTAAAAAAAGGAACGATGGCCGCCCTTTACGGCCTCTTGCTCGTCCTCTTATTTATGGGCATTTATTACCGTTGGTCGGGATGGATCGCCAACGCGGGTTTGATCATGAACATGATTTACCTGATGGGCCTACTGGCTTACCTTAAAGTGACGATCACCCTCCCAGGTATCGCGGGTATTATCCTCACCTTGGGATTATCGGTGGACTCAAACGTCCTAATTTTCGAGCGAATCCGTGAGGAATTGCGGGGCGGAAAAACGATCCAGGCCGCCATCGATGCCGGTTATAAACGAGCCTTGCAGGCCATTATCGACACGCATGTTACCACATTGATTTCGGCCATTTTCTTGTTCCAATTTGGAACAGGCCCTATCAAGGGTTTCGCCGTCAACCTGAGTTTGGGTGTGGCTTTGAGCCTCTTTACCGCCGTGGTCATCACCAAGATGATATTTGACGTTCGAAAAGAAAACCGCCAAAGCCTGAGTATTTAAAGAAAGGTTTCCCATGTTCCAATGGTTCAATGAGCCGAAAATCGACTTTATGGCTCCGCGCCGGTTTTTCCTGGGTCTCTCCACCTTGGGATGCCTTGCGGGTCTTTACGCCTGCGTGTTGTTGTGGCAGGGAAAGGCGAATTTAGGTACAGATTTTGGCGCCGGAGTTTTATTGCGCATGTCTTCGCAAAACAATGTCGAAGTCGATCAAATCCGCCAGTCGCTTAAATCCGATGGATATCCCGAGGCCCAAATTCAGCAGGTCAAGGACGATAGTTCCAAGGGATTCAAGTTGATCATCAAGATCAAATATGATCCGGGAAAGGTTGTGGGGAGTATTGGGGATGATGTTTTGGGTGTTTTTAATAAAAATTTCCCTGATGCCAAGTTTTCCCTGGATGGAAGCGACGAAGTGGGCCCGGCGGTATCCCAAAAGCTCCGGGATGACGCTTTTAAAGCTTTCTTTTTATCGATGATGGGCATCCTGGTCTACATCGTCTGGCGCTTCAAGAAATTTGAGTTCGGCGTGTCGGCGGTGATAACTACTGTTCATGATATTTTGGTGATCCTAGGGATCATTGTGTTGACCAAAAGGGAGTTTAATCTTTTGCAGGTGACCGCCCTCCTGACCCTGGCGGGTTATTCCTTGAACGACACGGTTGTTACCTTCGACCGTATTAGGGAGAACATGAAGTTTTTGGTCAAGGACCGGTCATTTATGGCCCTGGTGAATTTGAGCGTGAATGAAACCTTAAGCCGGACGATCAATACCAGCAGCACGGTTTTCCTGACCCTATTGCCCCTCTGCATTATGGGCGGGGATGTTTTGAAGGATTTCGCCCTGACCCTTCTTTTGGGCATCGTCGTGGGGACCTATTCCTCCATCTTTGTCGCCAGCCCCATTCTGGTGGAGTGGGACCTGCTTTCAAAGCCCAAGGCTCCCCAAGCCCAGGCTGTTTTGAAGTAAAGGCTTCTCAATCTTTTCATTGACCACTGGATTTTCAAAAGGACGGGCAGTTGTCGATGAGCCTTCGAGAAAGAATCCAGGAAATCCAAAAGCGAACCGCGGATGCCGCCGCCCGTTCCCGCCGACGGCCTGAGGAAATCACGCTATTAGCCGTGACCAAGACCTTTCCCGTCAAAACCATCCAGGAAGCTTATGATTTGGGCCTGCGTGATTTTGGGGAAAACCGGATTCAGGAAGCTCTCCCCAAGATCGCCGAACTTCCCGCCAACATCCGATGGCACCTGATCGGCCAGCTTCAAACGAATAAAATCAACAAAGCCATCGGGAAATTTGTATTAATTCATTCGATGGATTCCCTTCGGCTTTTCGAGGCTTTTTCGGCCCGATTGGGTGGAGCTTCCCAAGATATTCTTCTGGAAGTCAATACTTCCGGAGAAGAAAGCAAAGCGGGAGTTGAACCTGATTCAACATGGGAGACAGTTGAAAAAATATTGAAGTTGCCCGGATTGAAATTGAAAGGGCTCATGACGGTAGGCCCCTTAACCGATAACCTTCAAAAACGCCGGGATGCCTTTAAAAAACTAAAAGAACTGTTTGGGTTCATAAAAGGAAAAGGGATTGTGGGGGCCGATTTTTCAATCCTTTCGATGGGTATGAGCGGTGATTTTGAAATTGCCATCGAAGAAGGGTCAACCCTGGTACGAGTGGGCTCCGCCCTGTTCGGATCAAGGCAATAAAAGGTTTTGAAAAACCTTTCCGGCAATTAGAATGAATAAAGCTATCGGGAAAGGATCGTTATGAAGATTGGCCAAAAAACAGTAGTGTTTGGCATGGGGGCTATGGGAAGCGCATTGGTAAAGGGTTGGATTTCCTCGAAAATGTTGAAGCCCGCGCTCATTACGGCCGTGGATGTGGACCAGGCCAAATGCAAGAAAATGGCCGCCCAATTCAAAATTAAAGCGGGCCCAGACCCTGTCAAAGCATTAAAAGACGCGGGTCTTGTACTTTTGGCGGTAAAGCCCCAACAAATGAAGGAACTTTTGGCCCAAACTGGGAAAGAGTTTCCCAAAAGTGCTTTGGTGGTTTCCATCGCGGCGGGCGTCTCGACGGAGCAGATTGAGCAGGGCCTTCCCCAAGGCTGCCCGGTTGTCAGGGTTATGCCCAACACCCCCGCTCTTTTGGGCTCGGGTATGGCGGCGGTGGCGGGGGGTAAAAGAGCCAAACCAGCCCATGTTAAATTGGTTTTAAACCTTTTTTCAGCTGTTGGCCAAGCGGTCCAAGTCGACGAAAATCAAATGGATTTGGTGACCGCGGTTTCGGGTAGCGGACCAGCTTACATTTTTCACATGGTCGAGGCCATGACGGAAGCGGGAGTTAAGGGAGGATTGTCCAAAGAGGTCGCCCATCAATTGGTGGCTCAGACGGTTTATGGCGCGGCCCGGATGGTTTTGGAAACGGGAAAAACCCCGGAGGAACTGCGGATTCAGGTGACTTCGCCCGGCGGAACTACCCAGGCCGCCTTAACCAAAATGGCGGAAAAGGGATTTCGTGAAACGATTCATGCGGCGATTGAAGCGGCAACCCAGCGGGGCGCTGAATTAAGGCGGATTTCTAATTAAATATGAAGATGGGATAGAATGGCATACCTTATCGCGGATTTGGCTTACTTTTTGGCGATCCTTTGCAATCTCGGAACTTTTTTGCTGATGTTGGAGTGGCTGGTCCATTTACTCCCGGGTGCCGGGCTCAATCCGATCCGACGGGGATTATTTCGGGCTTCGTTTCCTTTCCTACAATGGTGTGACCGTTACTTTGCTGTTAAATGGGGCTCTTTTAATTCAAGGGGCCTTCTTTTGGCCTTTCTGTTTTTCGTCCTTGGCCGTTATGGGGTTCCTTGTTTGATACTCTTTAGCTTTTCCTTCCGTAATTAACAGCGTTGGATATTTTCAGATCGTTTATTCATGAGTCGAAGGAAGGTTGTACCCTTTCCCTTAAAGTGATTCCACGGTCTTCCAGGAATCAAGTTATCGGAATAGAGGAGGGAGCGTTAAAAATAAAATTGAAGGCTCCTCCAGTGGAGGGGGCCGCGAATGACGCGGTCGTGGAATTTTTGGCCGATTTATTTAAGAAGCCTAAAAAATCCGTAACTTTAATTTCGGGTCATCAATCCCGGAAGAAAATTGTCCGGATTTCGGGGTTGAGGGAATCGGAAATCCTTGAAGTTATAAAACAAGAAAAAAAGAGGTAGCTATGGCGGAATTGTTCGATCAAATCCAAGAGTCGGTTAAAGAGATAAGAAAAACAACGCAAGCGATCCCCAAAGTCGGAATTATTCTTGGGACGGGTTTGGGAGCTTTATCCCATGAAATTAAAGATCCGACAGTTATTCCGTATGAAAAAATACCCCATTTCCCCTTATCGACCGTGGAATCCCATGCCGGACAACTTGTTTTCGGAAAACTTGGAAACACCCCGGTGGTGGCGATGAAGGGACGGTTCCATCGTTATGAGGGTTATACGCTTCAGCAGGTGACTTTTCCGGTAAGGGTGATGAAGGCTTTAGGCGTCCAATATTTGCTGGTTTCCAACGCTTGCGGTGGAATGAACCGTGCCTATAACCCAGGGGATTTAATGATCATCGAAGATCACGTGAATCTGATGGGGGACAATCCCTTGATAGGTAAAAATGATGACCGGCTGGGTCCCCGTTGGCCGGACATGATCGAGCCCTATTCAAAGGAATTGATCGCCTTGACCGAAAAAATCGCTTGGTATAAGAAGATTCCGGTTCGCAAAGGGGTTTATGTGGCGGTGTCGGGGCCCAATTTGGAAACCCGGGCGGAATACCGGTGGCTTTCCACTTTCGCGGACGTGGTAGGCATGTCCACGGTTCCCGAAGTCATTGTGGCGGGGCACAGCGGTTTAAAGGTTTTGGGTATCTCGGTGGTGACGGATAAATGCGTGGCGGATATTCTTGAACCGGCGGATATCCAAAAAATTATCCGACATGCCCAGGAAGCTGAGCCGAAATTGACCATTCTGATGAAGGAAGTCGCCGCTTCCTTGGAAACTAAATAATATGCCCGAAAAATTAAGGCCCATTCGTTGGACGAAAGGCAGTCTTTACCTTTTGGAGCAAAGGGTTCTTCCTTTTAAAGAAAAGTGGGTGAAGTGCCAGACAGCTGAGCAGGTTGCCCGTGCTATCGAGGACATGACTGTTCGCGGGGCGCCCGCGATTGGAATAACCGCCGCATATGGAGTCGCGGTTGCGGGGATTCGTTCCAAAACCACTAAACCGGTTCTCTTTAAACAAGAATTGGAAAAAGCCATAGCTCGGCTTCGCAAAACCAGGCCCACGGCCGTCAATCTTTTTTGGGCTTTAGATCGGATGAAAGGAAAGTTAGAACGGTTAAAAGGCCAGTCGGTTGAGATACAGAAAATAGAACTCGTGAAAGAAGCTCTCGCCGTCCACCGGGAAGATGAGGCCATCTGCGACCGGTTGGGAAAGTATGGAGCTGTTCTACTGTCGGATTGTAAGAACGTTTTGACGCATTGCAACACCGGTGCCTTGGCGACTGGGGGGGATGGGACGGCCTTGGCGGCCATCACAACCGCGGCCCGAAAAAATCGGAAACTACATGTGTGGGTGGATGAAACCAGGCCTTATTTGCAAGGGGCCCGCTTGACCGCCTTTGAGGTCGACCACGCGGGGATTCATTTTCACCTCATTACCGATAATATGTCGGCCTCTCTTATGAAAGATGGAAAGGTAGATGCCGTTATCGTGGGCGCGGATCGTATTGTCGCCAACGGTGATACCGCCAATAAGATTGGTACCTATGCTCTGGCGGTTCTCGCGAAGGCCCATCGGATTCCATTTTATGTTTCCGCGCCCACCACAACCCTGGATTTGACAAAAAAGACTGGCAAAGAAATCGTTATCGAGCAAAGGAATCCGAGGGAGGTGACTCATCCCCAAGGGCTTGCCATCTCCAAAGAAAGCTATCCTGTTTATAATCCCGCGTTCGATGTGACGCCGGGGAATCTCATTACCGCTATTGTCCTTGAGACAGGCATTTGCAGAGGTCCTTACAATCGATCCCTCAAGGCCGCTTTGGCCCAAAGTAAATCCACCCGTGAATAAAAAAAGCGTTCTTGAAAATGCCTTCACGGACGACCGTTATTGCCTTTGTTGTGGGGAAAAGAATCCGTTGGGATTCAAAATGAAGTTCCGTTATGAAGTGGAGAAGCTTTTGTCGGAAACGGTTATCCCGAAGGAGTACCAGGGTTTTGCCAATGTGGTCCATGGCGGTGTGCTCGGAACACTTTTAGACGAGATGATGGTCAATCTTTATTGGCTCAAGGGCGAAAAGGCGGTCACGGCGGAGTATCAAGTGCGGCTAAAGGCTCCTTGCCCGGTAAATCAAAAAGTGTTGTTGTCGGCTTGGCATGTGGAAACCAAAAGAAATATTCTCTTAACGGAAGCGGAAGCCAAGCTGGAAGATGGAACGGTGGTGGCGGAAGCCACGGCAAAATGCATGAGAATACAGTAATGCTGTTGCAGGATATTCGTTTCCTGTTACACTGTGGGCCGAAAGCAACCTGGTTGTTTTTGAATCATATTAATGGAGGGCACTGGAATGCCTTGTGGTAAAAAGCGCCATCGTCAAAAAATTAAAACCCATAAACGCAAAAAACACCGCAAAAAGATGCGGGCCTTGCTGCGTCGGCAAGGTAGACTTTAATTTAAATTGGCGTTGGTGAACCACTCTTCTACACCCTCAAGGCGCAACGTGGGAAAGTGGTTTGCCTATGTCGGGATCGCGGCGACTTTCTTTTTGGCTGGCAGCGGTGTTTGCATCCGACAACTGGCCGATGTTCCGCCCAGATGGCTTATTCTTTCCTGGGCCTTAACGTTTTTTTGGCTTTTCTTTCTTATCCGTATTCACGCATTTTCAAAATCGAATCGCGCTTTGTTTTTGTTGGGAACCGTTATTGGGTTCAATCTGTTGGCCCAAAGTACGGGGGGGGAACAATCGCCGCTCCTTTTTGGCGTTTTCCTTTTAATGGGCATAGCCGCTTGGGAAGGTGAAGCTCTCTTTGGCTACTGGGTGGCTTTGGTGTTTATCTTTTTGGAAGCCTTTTATCTTCGAAAAGAGGATGCTCCCCAAGGTTTATCCCTATACCTACGTTGGGCGGCTTATCTTGTTTCCGCTTTTTTCTTAACTCGAGTGGTTAAGACGCGCAAAGAAAAAGAACAGTTGAACCATCGTTTGGAATCCCTCAAAAACGATGCCATCCAATTGGCATCAGAAGCCGAACCCTCCTCCTTTAATGTCCCAAAAGATAAACTTTTGATGGAAGAAAATCGCCTTTCAGCCCGCGTAGGAACCGTGATGGAATTGGAGGATAATTTATCTCGGCAGTTGTCACTTTTTCAAAAATCGCTTTCCCTCCACACCGCCGCGTTTTTTCTTTTAACCCACGTTCAGGATAAGAAAGTCCTGCGGCTCAGGGCTTCTTCAAGCCTTTCAGATTCTATTGCGTCGGACGTGACGTTGTTGCCGGGAGAAAGCCTTGTGGGACTTTCAGCGAAGGAAGGACGGCGCGTTCTTTTGAACCAAATTGCACCCGAAAGCGCAAAGGCTTTGCCTTATTATTTAAAACCGAATTTAGTTTCGTCTTTTTTAGTCCAACCGATTTATCTAAAAAATAACCCTCCGGATGCTGGCCCGATTGATGAGATGGAAATGGTAGGGGTTTTGGTGTTAGACAGTGAAAAGACCGACTTTTTTGGCGTGAAAGAATTGGCTCTGATAGAGCAGTTTTCGGCGATGCTGGCTGATACCGTTCAAAATGCCCGGATTATGCATTTTTCAAGGGCTAAAACAAGAAATCTTCACGCCCTCTACGATGTTTCCAATTCATTTTCGACTTTGCTTGATTTAAATCGAGTATTGGAAACGTCTTTGAAAACCGCCAGTGAAATATCATCGTGCGATTCGGCATATGTGGCTTTGGCGGAGGGGGATGGAAAAAGATTTAATGTACGAGCTTGGTGGGGACCCGCTCGTGGAGGTGAAAAACCCACACAACTTGAGGACGAACTGGCTGTTTGGGTTTTGGAGAATAAAAAACCTATTCGGTATACGCGCGGCCAAAAGGATAAGAGCCTTAGTTCGTTTTCCAAAAAGGAAGGAATGCTTGGCACCATTCAATCTTTTCTGATGGTTCCACTTATGGTTGGGGAAAACGTCCTTGGTGTTATCAGATTAAACAGTATTCGACCGGATTCATATCAGGCTTATGACCAAGATGTTTTAACTACTTTGGCAAATCAGACAGCCATGGCCTTGGAAAATGCCTTAATGGTTCAGCAAATCCGTGATATGGCCATAAGGGATGGATTGACGGGCGCTTACAATCATCGCTATTTTCAGGAGAAGCTGGCTGAAGAAATAACGAAAGCGGAACGTTATAACAAGGATTTAAGCTTGGCACTTTTAGATGTTGACCACTTCAAGAAATTTAACGACAGTTATGGACATCAAGAAGGTGATAAAGTGCTTCGGATCGTTTCGGAAATTATCCAGGCGACTGTCCGGAATAAAATTGATACGGTGGCACGCTATGGCGGGGAAGAGTTCACGGCTATTCTCCCGGAGTCAGATGGTAATGTGGGAAAAGATCTAGTAGAAAGAATTCGGAAAAACATTGAAGGTTACTTATTTGAAAATAACGGGAAAAGTCTTTATCGAGTTACGGTGTCAATAGGGATTGCCTCATATCCTTTCGATGCTCGTGATCAAAAGGTATTAATTCAATTGGCCGATCAGGCGCTCTACGAAGCAAAAAACGCTGGTCGAAATTGTGTTAGAAGATTTAAAACTTCAAAATAGTTTTCCAAATAAGCGTTGAGGGTTTTTTAATATGAATCCCCCATATATTGTGTGGTTGAATTAAACCCTACTAAAAACAGTGTGCTTGGAGAAAAAAACTTCACTCATCACAACTTCTAAGTCTTCTTAGCTTCCTATTTTGTTGTCTTACAATGACATTATCACCATGCTTACTAAGGTGTTGTCAACCGACCAAATGAGAGTGGCATGATACTGACCATCAAAGAAATTGCGATAAAGATTGGTGTTCATGAACAGACACTTCGCAATTGGGAACGTCTTGGGTTGTTGAAGATATCCCGCATCGGTCGTAATCGAACTCGAATTTATAATGAGAAAGACATTCTGCTTTGCAAAAAAATTGCTGGTTTTTCTGACCAAGGAATAAATCTGCGGGGTATAAAGGCTTTGCTTGCTCGTGAAAAAAATGAAAAAGGGAAACTCATTAACATTGGTCATCGGCAATGAATTTTGAAATTGAGAAAATCTTGTCAAGATTTAAGCTTGGGACA
This sequence comes from uncultured Pseudomonadota bacterium, assembly GCA_963836235.1. Taxonomy (GTDB): domain Bacteria; phylum Oederibacteriota; class Muellerivitia; order Muellerivitales; family Muellerivitaceae; genus CAWJKT01. The sequence continues at coordinate 877,025 of CAWIIP010000004.1, forward strand.
AGGTTGTATGCGTTGGAAATAAAGGGTTTCTAAGTTGTTATTTCTTGACAGAGATAAAAGCTTTGTCATAATGACACTAATTTTTCGCCACTGACGGAAATTTGTGCCCTTGTTTCTTCTAGCTGCATCCAAGTCTTCTTTGAGAAAATGTTTAAGATTTTATTCGCTTGGATTGGACTTTGTCCGGAGGAGCCAGCGTGGTTAACCCTGTCATACCTGTTGACCCTATGATGGTGTTGCAAAAAAGTCTTGATGCATTGGCGGTGCAACATGGTGCCATTGCAAATAATTTAGCAAATATTGATACACCTCAATTCAAACGTTCGATTGTTTCCTTTCAAGATAAATTAAAAAATGCTTTAGAGATTAATCCGCCCTCTGTTTTGTGGAGAACGAATCCGAGGCATTTTCCTATTCCGCAGACAGTTTCGCTGAGTAATTTTAAACCTGATGTTCAAACAATTACGGAAACGATAGGAAGAAATGATGGTAATAACGTAGATTTAGAAATGGAGTCGGGTCTTCTTGCCGAAAACAATCTTCTTTACAACAGTTTGGCGGATGTTACGGGCCGCTATATCGCAGATCTGAAACATTCAATTACTGAAGGGAGGGCATAATTCATGGGAGCTCTCTCGGGAGTTTTTGCGCCTTTTGCAATATCGGCTTCCGCATTAACGGCGGAACGATTGCGAATGGACGTTATTTCTAACAATATCGCCAATGCTAATACGACTAGAACACTAGATGGGGGTCCCTACATTCGCCAGCGAGTTGTTTTTGCTCCTCGTTTTGATGCGGCACCTACTTTTGCTCCATTATTGGCTACCATGACGCCAGAAGGGTTGCCAGTTGGAGTCCGAGTGACTTCGATTCAGAACGACCCGACGCCCCCCCACATGGTTTATGATCCGGGACACCCGGATGCGAATGCAGAGGGGTATGTAGCTTATCCGAATGTGAATGTTGTGAATGAAATGGTTGACATGATTTCTGCTACACGTGCTTATGAAGCGAATATAACGGCATTTAATGCAACTAAGTCTATGGCGTTGCAAGCTTTGACCATTGGAAAATAAAATTTAAAAGAATTCTGAAATCGATTAAAGGTTTAAAATGGAAATTCAGCCGATTCAAATGCCTATATCATTGACCCAAGGGATAATAACTCCGATTCGAGATATTTCAGTTGATGTATCGCAAAATACGGCCGAAGTATCACCCTCTAACTTTAAAGATTTACTGAAGAAGGCTTTAACTGATTTTAATGCGAGCCAAGTTGGGGCAAGTGATGCGATTAAGAGTCTAGCAATCGGTGGTGAGGACAATTTACATGATGTTATTATTGCCATGGAAAAGGCTAGCATGACGTTGCAATATGGAATTCAAATACGCAACAAAATATTGGAAGCTTATCAGACCGTTAGTCAAATGCAGATTTAGTCGAACGTAATCAAAATTTGATTTTATTTGATCCTAAAACGGTGAGGAAAGATTGAGCAATTTTCTCCAACAATTGATGCAGCAGTTCAGGGAAACTTGGGGGCGGTTTAATAGAACCCAGAAGGTACTTCTGGTGGCTATTCCGTTGGCTCTTTTTGTCGGCCTAATGGTTTTTATTCTGGTTTCTTCCCAATCGCGTTTTGAAGTCCTCTATTCCCATTTGGAACAAAAGGATGCCGCCGAAGTGACGACGGAATTGAAAAAGGAAAATATTCCATATCATTTAGCGAGTAAAGATAATTTTGTGATGGTCTTAGTGCCGTCGGATAAGGTTTATGATACGCGGCTGGTACTTGCTGGCCAAGGACTTCCTCGGGGTACTGGAGTTGGTTACGAGATTTTTGACCAGCCGAAATGGGGTTCAACTGATTTTACTCAAAAGGTGAATTATAAGAGGGCCTTAGAGGGAGAGCTGCAGCGAACAATCGGAAGTTTGCAACAAATTGAAAGTGCACGGGTTAGCATTGTCATGCCCGAGCCGGAACTTTTTACCGAAAAAGAGAAACCTACAACTGCCTCGGTCGTTTTGGAACTTAAGCCTGATGAGCAGGTTAAAAAAGAACAAGTTCGTGGGATTGTTCATCTGGTGTCCGCTAGTGTTGAGGGATTAAATCCGGAAAACGTTAGTGTCATAGATAGTAAGGGAAATATTCTTTCTGCGTTTATCCAAGAAGAACAACAAGAAAATAATCCTGATAGTCCGGACGGCAGTGTTCTCACGCAACAAGCAAAACTCACACTCCATGAAATGGAGGTTCAACAAAGTTTTGAAAAAGACTTGGAGCGAAAAGTAACGGTTATGTTGACCAAAGTTTTGGGTGGCAATAGTCGCTTTGCGGTTTCTGTGTCGGCTGAGTTAAATTTTGATAAAACTGAGAATGATTCTGAAATTTTCGAACCGGTCGTGGATGGTCAAGGAATTGCCCGCTCTGTAGATGCCCAAAAGGAACAATATGTGGGCGATGGTGGTTTTCCAGCTAGTATTATTGGCGGGGTTCCGGGAACGGATTCGAATATTCCGGGTTACCAAGCGGTTCAGGGGTCCAATTCTCAATATTCCAAAGAACACACCATTACAAATTACGAAGTCAATCGAACGGTTAAGCACAATGTTGTTGCTCCTGGTTCGCCAAAGAGAATTTCTGTGGGTGTTTTTGTCGATAACCTTCAACCCCAACAAGTTGATGCAATTAAAACGGCAGTCAGCGCAGCAGCGGGGTTGGATTTAAATCGGGGTGATCAGGTGGAAGTTGAGAATATGCCATTTGATAACACCCAAGCTTTGGCGAGCCTGAAGGAGACCCAGATGGAAGAACATCAAAATTTTATTATGACCCTCGGAAAGATTGGCCTGTTGGTTTTGATGGCCTTTGGGGTGTTGCTTTTCTTGAGATCTCTCCTAAAGCCTAAAAAAGAAAAGCAGTATGTTGAAACATTGGATGAGTTGCCTGAAGAGCCTGTCATGATGCCGCAGGTTGAAGACATTATCACCACAGATGTAACGGCTGAAGATTTAGCTCGCGCAGAGTCGGCTCGTGATGCTAAGAAGCGTGAAGCGGTCCGAAAAGAAGTTTTTGATATGGCGAACAAGAATCCGGAAAATATTGCCCAAATCATCAAGAAATGGCTCTCTGAGGAGTAGTTTTTATGGCGGAAACCAAAAAGAAAGCAGCGTTGACGGGTGAACAAAAAGCCGCCGCCCTATTGATTTCCTTGGGGCCGGAGCTTGCTGCTAAAATTTACCAACATCTGAAAGAGGAAACTGTTGAACAGGTGACTCTTCAGATTGCAAACTTAAGAAAAATTACACCTGACGAAAAAGACTCGGTAATGCAAGAGGTCCTGAACATTGCCGCGGCTCAAGAGTATATTTCACAGGGAGGGGTAGAATACGCCCATGAAATTCTTGAAAAAGCCTTAGGAGCTAATAAGGCGATGGAGATTATTAACCGTTTGCAGGGATCTCTGCAAATGACTCCATTTGATTACATTAAAAGAACTGATCCCCAACAACTGCTTAATTTTATTCAATCGGAGCATCCTCAAACTATTGCGCTTATTTTGGCTCACTTGACGCCAGACCATGCGGCGACCATTTTAGGCGCATTGCCAACAGATATTCAGGTGGATGTGGCAACCCGTATTGCTATCCTTGATAGGGCTGCGCCGGATGTTGTTATGGAAATTGAGAGGGTTTTGGAACGTCGAATTTCTTCGATCTTTACTCAGGAGTTTACTGCGGCGGGTGGTGTCCGTGCCTTGGCAGAAGTTCTTAATCGGGCGGATCGTTCGACAGAAAAAGCTATCATGGAGAAATTGGACGAAGTTAATCCTGAATTGGCCGAGGAAGTCAAACGACTCATGTTTGTATTTGATGATTTGGTTGCCTTGGATAATAGAACCATTCAGCAGATCTTACGCGAAGTTGACGCCAAGGATCTGGCTCTCGCTCTAAAGGGGGCGAAGGAAGAAGTGAAAGAACATCTTTTAAAGAACATGTCTAGCCGCGCCAAGGCTATGATTATTGAGGATATGGAAGTTATGGGCCCGGTGCGCTTAAAACACGCAGAGGAAGCCCAACAAAAGATTATTAACGTAGTTAGGCAGCTTGAAGAAATGGGTGAAATCGTTGTCGCTCGTGGCGGTGAAGAAGAGGTTATGATTTAAGACTTTCGTAAGTTCTAGTTTAGCTGCATGAACTGAAAGCAGTTCTTTGTTAGGAGTGTAATTGAAATGAGTCGCGAGGTTCTTTCGACACCAAACTACCAGTATTTAGAACAGGGTTATCTCGTTGATAATACGACTTGGCAGGAAGTGATAAGACGACGTTTTGATGCGGAAGTGAATCCGAAAATTACCGAGCATCGGCCGACTCTGAATCCGGAAGAATTTCAGCCTTTTTTGTTGCCAGAAAACCCAGAGGCGGTTGAAACGATAAGGCCTGTTGAGCCAAGTAAAGAAGAAGTGGCAGAAAAATTAAAGATAGAAGCTGAAGAAGAGGCGAAATTAATCGAGCAGACTGCCCGAAAGAATGCTTTCGAAATAGTGGAGACGGCTCGTTGGGAAGCAAGTGATTTGATCGCAAAAGCAAAAGAAGATGCTGAAAAAGAGTTATCGCAGTTAAAAGAAAAGGCTTGCGAAGAGGGTCGGAAAGAAGGTCTGGAAAAAGGCCAATCCGAAGGATTTGAGAATGGTCGAAAGGATGGTCAACAAACGTATTCAGAAGTAATTGAAAAATGGAATGGTTTGTTGACCGAAACACTTTTGGAAAGAAAAAGACTTTTGGGGGAGTTTCGGCCCCTATTGGTTGAGTTGGTTGGGGAGGCACTTTATCGGTGCTTAAAAAAAGAGGCAAAAAGGCATAGTCAGGTTGCTCTTGAAATGGTTCAAGAAGTCTTGAAGAAAGCTCAAGATCGGGTTTTACTAAAATTACACTTAAATCCGGAAGATGTTGAAGAGGTTGAAAGTCAAAAAGAAAAATTGCAATTGTCGGTGGGCGCAAGTGAAATTGAGATAGTGTCAGATGCTCGTATTGAACGCGGTGGTTGTGTTCTTGAAACAGAGGCGGGTACAGTTGACGGTCGATTGCCGACCGTAGTTGAACAAGTTAAAAATTCCCTTACTGAGGGAATTTCTTTGAAGTGAAAGAAAGGCCGGGAAAAGTTGAAATGAATTCTACTTTAAATGACATTCTTCCCCCACTGGATGATTTTAAGAAGCGATTGGAAGAAGTGGATATTACCCCGGTCAATGGTCGAGTCGAGCAGGTAGTTGGTTTAGTGATTGAAGCTACTGGACCTTCGGCATCGGTTGGTGAGGCTTGTTGGATAACATCATCGGATGGTCAAGGGCGGCCGGTTTTGGCCGAAGTCGTGGGTTTTCGCCAGCATCGTGTTTTGTTGATGCCTTTAGGAGAAATGAGGGGTTTGGGACCTGGCAGCGAAGTTGTTAGAACCGGACAGCCTTTTAAGATTATGGTTGGTAAAGGCTTATTGGGGCGGGTAATTGACGCTATGGGTAAACCTTTGGATGGAAAGGGGCCATTAGGCCCCACTGAAGAAAGTTATCCTATCCACCAGGAACCTCCTTCTGCAATGCAACGGCGTCGAATTGAAATGCCGGTGGCGACAGGAGTGAGGGCCATTGATTCACTTTTGACCCTTGGAGAAGGGCAACGGCTTGGTATTTTTGCTGGTTCCGGCGTTGGAAAAAGCACGCTGTTAGGAATGATTGCTCGCAATACCGAAGCGGATATTAACGTGATCGGATTAGTAGGAGAACGCGGAAGGGAAGTAAGAGACTTTCTAGAAAGAGATTTGGGGGATAAGGGATTGGCTCGAAGCGTAGTGGTGGTCGCTACTTCCGATCAGCCTTCTCTCATCCGAATTCAAGCAGCTTTGGTGGCGACAGCGGTTGCAGAATACTTCCGGGACCAAGGGAAACGAGTGATGTTAATGATGGACTCGATTACTCGTTTTGCCATGGCACAAAGGGAAGTGGGCTTGGCGATAGGGGAACCACCCACTACTAAGGGATATACACCGTCGGTATTTGCCTTGTTGCCGAAGCTCTTAGAGCGTGCTGGTACGACTTCTCACCAAGGAAGCATTACTGGCCTTTATTCGATTCTGGTGGAAGCGGATGATATGAATGAGCCTATAGCTGACGCTTGTCGGGCTATTTTGGATGGACATGTTGTCTTATCCCGTGAATTGGCGGCACAAAGTCATTATCCGGCGATTGATATATTGAATAGTGTTTCTCGCGTAATGCGGGATATTGTAGGGCCTGACCAGACTGTAGCGGCGAGCAAAATCCGTTCTGTTTTGGCGACTTACAAGAGTGTTGAGGATATGATTTCCATTGGCGCATATGTGAAAGGTGCCAATCCTAAGGTGGACGAAGCGTTAAAGCGTCTTGATGCGGTTCAAACTTTTTTGCGACAATCTCGCGAAGAAAAGGCTCTCTGGAGTGACACGCTTCAAAAAATGAAAATTTTCTTGAGTTAAGATAGAAATGGCTAAGAAATTTCAGTTTCGGTTAGAACAAGTTTTGAACCTGCGCAAACAAATTGAAGAGGTTCGAGTCCGTGAGTTGGCTCAAGCTCAAGGGCAACTTTTAAGAATAGAGGAGTCCATTAAAGCTCATGCGGTTGAGGAATTGAATTTTTTGAAGAATTACGGTGATTTTGAAAAAAACGGTGAATTCAATGTCGATGAGGTAATGACTTATTGTGATTTTAAAGAATGGCTTTTACGGCAAGAAAAAGAATATCGGCGTCGTGAGAGGGAATGGATAATTGCGGTTGAGCAACGTCGCCAAGAGGTTGTTAGGGCTTCCCGGGCAAGGCGGTTATTGGAAAATTTGAAAGAAAAACAGTTGAAAATTTATTCCCAAGAAGTTTTGGGCGAAGAAAAAAGATTTTTAGATGAGATTTCTTCGATTGCATTTGTCCGGCATAACCGGGCTCAAAAAGCCGTCAATGCCAACACAGCTGAAAAATTGAGGAGGTGATATTGTGGATACAGCAACAGTCATAGGGCTTTTCGTAGCCTGGTTCGGGATCGGGTTTGGGGCTTGGTGGGAAGAGGTGCCTGCCCATCTCATTTTTAACTTGTCCGCTTTTTTTATCGTTGCGGTTGGTGCAGCTGGCGCCACAATCATAAGTTTTCCTCTCGATAACATCAAAGAAACTTGGGCAATTACAAAGAAAGCCTTTAAAAAGCAAGAGCTGGATCCTGGAGCAATTGTAGCCCAATTGGTAGGTTTTGCCACTAAAGCGCGTCGCGAAGGTTTGTTGGGTTTGGAAGAAGAGGCAGAAGCTATACAAGATCCATTTTTGAAAAAGGGCTTGCAGTTGGTTGTAGATGGTACCGATATTGAAATGATTAGAAATATTATGGAAACGGACATCGCATTTTTGGAATCTAGGCATAAAATAGGAGAAAGTATTTTTGGGACATTTGGTGGGTTTTCCCCAACGTTAGGAATTATTGGAACCGTCATGGGTCTTGTTCACGCTCTGGGTTCCTTCGGTGCCGGTGGAACTGATCCGGCAACCTTGGTTGCTTCTATTGCTACGGCTTTCGTTGCGACTTTTTATGGAATTTCATTCGCTAATCTCATCTTTCTGCCTATCTCCTTTAAGTTGAAACAAAATAGTCAACAAGAAGTGCTGCTGAGAGAAGTGATGTTAGAAGGAATCTTAGCAATCTCGGCTGGTGATAATCCACGTATTGTGGAAGAGAAGCTTAAGGCTTTCTTGCCCCCCCGAATAAAGCTTGATATGGAAGCTCAGCAAAAGGCGGGCGAGGGTAAAGAAGAGGAATAGACGTTTAATTTAAAAGGTAATTCATTTAGGAGATAGTTGATGCCGAAACGTAAAAAAGGCGGCCATGAAGCGGGGCTGGAAATGGAGTCGGGAGGCATGATGCGTTGGCTTCTGACCTATGCCGATTTGATTACGCTTCTTTTGGCGATGTTCGTTATTTTGTACGCGACGGCGTCTACCAAAAGCACGGTTGTTTTACAGGAAATGATGGCTCAATTTCGAGCAGTATTTGGTCCTATTCCGGGAAACACGACTATTTTACCATCCCAAAGTTCAAATCCGGGCGAGAATTACAAGATTATTCCTGGAGAACCAAGAGAGGGTGGGCCTGTCGGTGGTTCCGCGCGGCCTACTCCGGTTTCCTTGGGAGAAATCGTGGGATCCAAACATCCTGCATTTCAACGTTTATTGGGGGCAAATAAAGTATCTATTCGTAAAGAAGCCAGAGGTTTGGTGATAAGTCTTTTAACAGATAAAGTTTTATTTGATTTGGGTGATGCCCATATCAAACCTGAAATGCATGAGGTCTTAAACGACATTGCGGACATCCTGAAAAAACAGCAAAACAAGAAAATTGCCGTGGAGGGTCATACGGACGATTTAGCCATTACGACTTCCAGAATACCCAGTAATTGGGAACTTTCGGCTTTGCGTGCTACCGCCGTGGTAAAGTATTTTGTAATGGAAAAAGGCTTAGATCCCAGTAGGTTTTCTGCGGCGGGATATGCCGAGTTTCAGCCTTTGGTTCCTAACATCAGTGAAGCGAACCGTCGGATAAACCGTCGGGTCGACATAGTCATCATGAATTTGAATTAGTAAATCAAAAGGAGGGGTGAAAATGGCAGATCAAGGAGAAAGGGGAGTACGTGGATTATTGGGTGCTTTATTGGTCATCAGCGGAATTACTCTGTTAGGAATGGTAGGCCTGGGAATTCTCGTTTTTACGAAGCTTGGAACGGTGACGGATGCCAAAAAAGAAGCGAAAGTCATCGAACAGAAGCCCGAGCCAGGTAAAATTTACGATTTAGGAACTTTTATTGTAAATTTAGCTGATGAAGAGGCTTCTCGGTATGTTCGCGCTCAAGTTCAGTTGGAATATAGCCAAGTTAACCAGGAATTGGATAAGGAAATAAAGGAACGAGACGCTCAATTTAAGGATCTGGTCAACACCCTTTTGAGTGACCGCAAAGCGATGGAATTATCAACATCTGAAGGCAAAGAAGAGTTCCGTCGGGAATTACAATTGAAAATAAACGAGGCTCTGAAATTCGGGGCGGTAACTAATGTTTACTTAACCCAGTTTGCCATACAATAATGAAAAGGTTGTCTAATTAAGTAAAAGAGGAAAATGTTATGGACGATTTATTATCGGATGGTGAGGTAAGCGCTCTTCTATCTGAATTGGATGTTGGGATGACGGGAGAATCAAGTTCTGAATCCTCTGCGGCAATTGCGTCGACCCCGGAGGCTGGGATCATTGTTGATGAGCAAGGCCGAAAAATTAAATCTTATGATTTTAATCGACCTAATCGCTTTTCCAAAGATCATATGCGCACGTTGGAAATGTTGCATGAGATATTTTCACGTGGGTTTACGGCTTCGGTGGCGGCCTATTTGCGAACGGTTGCCGAGATTAAAGTTGTATCGGTTTCCCAATTACCGTTTAGGGAATACACCATGTCGCTGCCACGGCCTGATTGTATTTTTGTTTTAAAAATGGAGCCGTTGGATGGATCGTTTCTCTTGGAAATGAACCCAGAATTGGTTTTAACATTAATTGATAGAATATTAGGAGGCCCGGGCAAAGCATCGATTGCTCCACGAGAATTGACATTAATTGAGCAATCAGTCATCGAGAAAATCCTTAACAGAGGGATGGAAGCCCTTCAAGAAGCTTGGTTAAAGGTTGGCCATTTTCAACCTAAATTGACTGGCTATGAAACAACGGCTCAGTTCGTTCAAATTGTGGCCCCGAGTGAGATTACGGCGGTTATTGAATTTGAAGTCAAACTTAACGAAGTGACGGGCAAAATGTCGATGTGTATTCCTTATGTTGTTTTAGAACCTATCATCGGCGATCTTTCGGCCCAAAAGTGGTTTACCGTTGGGAAAAAAGAATCCACGGCTGAAACGGTGGAAAATTTGACAAAGGTTATGAAAGAAACCACGATTCCCATCGTGGTTCGGGCTGGTGCAGCTCGAATTACGATTCAAGAAATGCTTCGTCTTAAGCCGGGGGATGTAATTCGCTTGAATACGAGCCCGAGAAATGAAATTGATGTATTAATTGAAAATTTGGTGAAACTTAAAGGTCGCCCCGGTGTCTCCTCTAAAAAGAAGGCTCTTCAAGTGACCAGAGTTTTTTCTCCGGATGATAAACTTTAAAAAAAGGTTTGCAATGTCTGATATGGAAAAGCTTCAAAGTTTAGGTGAGGAAATCGCTGGAGAGCTTTCTCAAATCTTGAGCGGTCTTTTGGGTCGCGAGGTTTCGGTTGGTTTTTCTCAGGTTTCAGAAACAGATTCCATTGCTCTTGCTTCAACTTTGGATTCCTCTTATTTGTTTTCTGCATTGAAGGGCTCCGGCGGCGTGGATGGGACAGCTTTTTTGTTGACAAATGAGAAAGAGTCGTCAGTTATTGCTGATTTGCTCATTGGTCAGGATGGGACGAGCGCGCCGGAAAAAATGACTGAACTTCATCTTTCGGCTTTCGGAGAAGTGATACATCAAATCGTCGAAGTTTTTACAAAAGGTGGAAAAAAGTTAGCTGGTTCAAAAGTTCTTTGGGAAGTAGTAAATACCGCAGCTGTTGATCCGGTGAGGGCTGTGCAGCGTTTGTCCCAAGTTAGCTCTGCTTGGACTGTTTTTTCTTTCGGTGTTTTTGTCCAAGATCTTTTTTCTAGTAATTTGTTGTTTTGTATTTCCGGGCCGGTTGCATCAAGACTTGTTTCTGGAACGGAAAAACCGGCGGCTAGTATGCCTGTCGGCAAGGTTCAAACCGGTGTTTCTAATCTAAACACCCAATCGCCAGTAGGAGGTACTGTAATGCAACAGCTTGAAAATGATTTTTCTGGATCGGCACGGCCAACGGGAGGAAATATTGGTCTCTTGTTGGATGTTCCTTTAAAACTTACGGTTGAACTTGGAAGAACGACTAAATTAGTGAAAGAAATTTTGGCTCTCGCACCGGGATCAGTAGTGGAATTAGATAAGCTTGCTGGTGAAGCTGTGGACATCTTGGTCAATGAAAAATTGATAGCCAAGGGAGAAGTGGTTGTGATCGATGAAAATTTTGGAGTTCGAATCACCGAAATCATCAATCCTGAGGAACGGTTGACCGCGGTCCAGGCTTGAAAAGAGTCGAAAGAACGGCTCAAACCCCATGCCAAAAAAAAATTATTCTTATACAACCCATTTAAATTATTTGTTTATATTGGGGTTGATACTGAGCGCCATTTTTTTTCAAACTGTTTTTTTTTCTAAAGCTTACGCCCTCGATTCAGACAGCCGAATTTTTGGTCTAAATAAAAATGCTGATCCCTCCTCGGCAAATGAAAGCCAATCTTTGGCTTTACCCGACGAAACTCCTAATCCTACTCCGAGCCTTTTTGCCACTTTGTCACGTCTTTTAGTAGCTCTTGTAGTCATTATTGGCTTAATTGTATTTACGGTTTGGAGTTTGAAAGTTGTTTGGGAAAAAAGAGGCTGGAATCAATTCTCGGAAGAAGGTAAATCGCTTAAGGTTTTAACGTCCATTTATATTGCGCCCCGAAAGGCCATTTATCTTATCGAAGTGGGAAACCGCATCTTAGTAGTTGGAGCTGGAAACGAGGAGATGAATTGTTTGGACGTTATTCGGAATATCGAAGAGGTAAATGCTTTGCGGCAGTCCACTGCACAGGGGTTTCCAAAAATTTTTAATCAAATTGCAAAACGACACGAAACGATAGATCAAGAAATAGAAACTCAAAAAATAATTAAAGAAAGTAATCAAGTTGTTGGTGAGTATGTGAATAAGTTAAAAAACATGAAAAAAAAGAAAGCTGCGCCTGATAGAACGGATGGTGAGTCTTGAAATTTAGAATGATTATTTTTTTTGTTTTAATTCTTTTTTTGTTTTGCATTCCGATTTCTTCTTTGAGTGCTGCGGATATTCCATTTCCAACAATCCGGTTAGGTTTTGATCAAGCGAAGAATCCGCAGGATGTCGCAATGAGCATCCAGATATTGTTGGTTCTAACTGTTTTGTCTTTGGCACCAGCAATCTTGATCATGACGACCTCCTTTACCCGAATTATTATTATTTTATCATTTTTGCGACAAGGTCTGGCGACGCAACAAGTTCCACCGAATCAAGTTTTGATTGGGTTGGCTCTTTTTTTAACATTTTTTACCATGCAGCCTACCTTCGAGCGGATTGATCAAGACGCTGTAACTCCGTATTTGGCCGGTAAACTTGGGACTGCGGAGGCGTTTAAAAAGGCGGAAGATCCTTTGCGCCAATTTATGTTCAAACAAGTTCGTGAAAAAGATTTGGCTCTTTTTGTTGCTTTGTCCAAATCGAGTCGGCCACGGACACCCGCCGATATATCGACTTGGGTTCTTATACCGGCATTCGTTATTGGGGAATTGAAAAAATCATTTGAGATGGGCTTTATTATCTTTGTTCCGTTTCTGATCATTGATATGGTGGTCGCTTCTGTTTTGATGTCGATGGGTATGTTGATGCTTCCGCCAGTTTTGATTTCATTACCCTTTAAAATATTGCTTTTCATTATGGTAGATGGTTGGAACTTAATAGTTCGCTCTATCGCATTGAGTTTTTGATCACCCGAGGTTCAAATGACAGTTGAATTTATTGCCGATCTTGCTAATCGCGCTCTTTGGATAACGCTTCTTGTTTCTGCCCCTATTTTGGGTCTAGGTTTAGCCGTGGGCGTTGCGGTATCCATTTTTCAGGCGGTTACACAGATTCAAGAAATGACGTTGACATTTATTCCCAAAATAGTGGCCATTTTTATGGCGATTCTTATTTTTGGTAAATGGATGATGCTAATTCTTTTGAACTTTACTTCGAATTTGTGGATTAATCTTCCCAACTACGTGAAGTGAGGACTGCGTGCCTATAAACCCATTTGATTTCAACCCGAAAGATGTATTGGCTTTTGTTTTGATTTTTATGAGGGTTGCTGGTTTATTTTTATCCGCACCAGTTTTTAGTAGTCGTAATATTCCTGTTATGGTTAAGGCTTCTTGGATTTTGGTTGTTACCTTTCTCATTTTTCCAGTGGTGGATTTTAAAATTGAAACTTTACCTATCCCAGGACTTCCGCTAGGTTTTGCGGTCGTAAGAGAACTACTGGTTGGTTTTTCCATTGGGATGGGAGCAACTCTTGTTTTTACGGGGATCCAGTTTGCCGGGCAGATTGTCGATATTCAAATGGGACTAGGTATGGTCAATATTATTGATCCGCTTACTAGTACGCAAATATCTATTATGGGCCAGTACTATTATATGATTGCCACCATGGTGTTTATGGCTTCGGACGGTGACCATCTTCTTTTAAAGGGAATAGTGGATAGTTTTGGAATAATCCCACTGGGTCAAGCTCATCTTTCAGTTGCACTGGGAACGAAAATGATGAGCCTTTTTTCCCAAGTTTTTTTTATCGCTTTTCGGATCGGGGCACCAGTAATAGGCGCGCTTTTTATAACGAATATGGCTTTAGGAATAGTTGCCCGTACGGTTCCACAAATGAACGTTTTCATTGTTGGAATGCCTTTGAACTTGGCTGTCGGATTGCTTATTACGGCTGTATCGATGAGTTTTTTTACGTTTATGATGCAAGGGTTGTTTAAGGGGATGTATCGGGACTTGGCAGTTTTAGTCCAAACCATGCGGTAACATTTAACTTTAAGCGAAAGAACTAATGGCAGACCCATCGCGTAGTGAAAAAGCGACTCCGAAACGTAAGCAAGAGGCCAGAGAAAAGGGTCAAATTGCTCGTTCCGTTGAGGTTAACTCCGCTCTTGTTCTTTTAGCGGCTTTATCCGCTTTTCGATATGGTGGGCCTTATATGATTGACTCGATAAATAACCTTGCTGTTTTTACTTATCAAAATATGAACACTTCTTTTGGCATGGAAAATATATATTCCATGGCGCTCTTTTATATGTGGCAAGTTTTCAAAATTATTGCGCCTGTTTTAGGTACTGTTTTAGCGGTTGGATTGTTGATCAATTACCTACAAGTCGGTGTTTTATTCAGCTTGAAACCTTTAACGCCAAAATTGAGCAACATTAATCCAATTGGAGGATTTCAAAAATTATTTTCTCGAAGATCAGCGATTGAAATTTTGAAATCGCTTTTGAAGTTATCAATTATCGGCGGCATTGCCTATTGGGGGGTTAAAAACGCATTACCAGAATTAGTGCCGACGATGGACATGCAGGGCGCTGCGGCTTTAGGTTTCGTTGGTGCTTTGACAATGAAAATTTTGAACTGGATTATTTTCACCTTAATGGCCCTTGCTCTTTTAGATTATTTTTATCAAAGATGGGAATATGATCAAAGCCTAATGATGACAAAACAGGAAATTAGGGATGAATTTAAGCAATCCGAAGGCGACCCAATGATTAAAGCCAGAATCCGACAGATTCAAAGGGAAATGGCCCGCCGTCGAATGTTTGAAGCTATTCCTCGAGCCGATGTAGTCATCACGAATCCAACTCACGTGGCTGTTGCTTTGGAATATAAAGAGGGAATGCAGGCTCCGATGATTATAGCAAAGGGAGAGCGGGTAATAGCTGAGCGAATAAAAGAAATGGCAAGAAAACATAATGTTCCAATCATTGAGAATCCTCCATTGGCGCGGGCACTTTTAAAACAATGCCCTGTCGGTGCTCCAATTTCACCTGATCTGTTTGAGGCTGTCGCGGAGGTGCTTGCTTTCGTTTATCGTATGAATAAAAGAAAATCCGAGACTTCTGAAGTTTTTTCATGATAGAAATATGTTTAAAGCGTAGAAATGAATTAGTTAAAAGGATGAATGAACAAATTGAAAAATACAGTTACAATACTAGTTCATTTCAATATTAAGAAGACTCTTCATTATTAAGAGGAAGCCATGGCAGAAGCAACAGCGATGAATACGATACAAAAAAACAGCGATCTTTTTGTTGCTTTCGTTGTAATTTTGTTTGTTTTAATGTTGATCATTCCGCTTCCGCCTATTTTTTTGGATGTTTTAATTTCTTTCAATATAACGATGGCTTTGGTTGTGGCTTTAATCACAATGTATACTTTGGAACCATTACATTTTTCTATTTTTCCAACGCTGCTTTTAATTACCACCATTTTTCGTCTTGCTCTTAATATTTCAGCCACCCGTCTAATTCTTTTGCATGGAAGCGAAAGTTCTGCTGCGGCTGGTCGGGTGATCGAGACAGTGGGAAATTTTGTAGTTGGCGGTAGCTATTGGGTCGGTTTTGTCATTTTCTTGATTTTAATTATTGTTCAATTTGTTGTGATAACCAGTGGCTCGCAACGTGTTGCCGAGGTGGCGGCTCGATTCACATTAGATGCAATGCCAGGAAAGCAAATGGCTATAGATGCTGACCTCAATTCTGGATTGATTACGGACGATCAGGCCAGAAAACGACGCAAAGAAGTTGAGCGAGAAGCGGATTTTTATGGTGCGATGGATGGTGCCAGTAAATTCGTACGGGGAGATTCCATTGCGGCAATCATAATCGTAATTGTCAATATTTTGGGTGGGTTAGCTGTTGGGTTCTTTAAAAGTGGAATGTCATTGGGGGAAATACTTCAACGGTATAGTCTTTTAACTATCGGAGATGGACTTGCTACCCAGATACCTGCCTTGCTTTTATCGTTTGCGACCGGTGTTGTTGTTACGAGGGCAGCATCGGATAGTAATCTTGGAACAGATTTGGTCCGTCAAATTATCTCCCAACCGAGAGCATTGTGGATTGCTTCTGCAGTTCTTTTTGGAGCTGGTCTTGTTCCTGGTTTGCCGCATTTTGCTTTTATTTTTATTTCTATTTTGACAGGATCTCTTGCTTATTTTGTTCAACAATCATTGAAAGAAGATCTAGAAGCTGTTGCCGAAAAAGAAAAAGCTCAGATGGGTCCAGAAAAGAAGAAAGAGCCTGAAAACGTATCTTCTCTTCTTCAGGTAGATCATTTGGAAGTAGAGATTGGATACAGTCTCATTCCCTTGGTTGATGAAGCCCAAGGTGGAGACCTTTTGGAAAGAATTACCGGTATTCGTCGGCAAATGGCCAGTGATTTGGGATTAGTTGTTCCGCCTATTCGAATTCGTGACAACATGCAGTTACAACCATCCGAATATGTGATCAAAATTAAGGGTGTTGAAGTTTCAAAATGGAAAATAATGCCGGGGCATCTTTTGGCGATGTCAACTGGTTCGAATATGCCGAAAATTCAAGGGATCGAGACTAAAGAACCAACGTTCAATCTTATTTCTTATTGGATTACCGATGAGGAGAAAGGATTGGCAGAGCAAGCTGGTTATTCTGTAGTAGATGTATCTACGGTTATAGCCACTCATTTAACGGAAGTAATTAGAAATCAAGCCCATGAATTTTTGACTCGGCAAAGTGTTGCCAAATTAGTGGATACAGTTAAAAAAGAATCACCTGCGGTTGTGGATGAGCTGGTTCCGGCACAGCTGTCCATAGGAGATCTTCAGAAAATTCTTCAAAATCTTTTGAGAGAACATATTCCAATTAGGGATTTAGAAAGCATTCTTGAGGCAGTGGCCGATCACGTGCGTGAAACAAAGGATGTGCAGTTGTTGACGGAATATGCCCGTAAAGGTTTGGCAAGGTCAATTACTAAGTTGCACCAGGCAACGGATGGAAAAGTTTATGGGTTGACGTTGGATCCGCATCTTGAGAAAAGAATTATGGATTCGGTTCAAGCGGCCGAAAATGGAACTATTACAGCAATGGACCCCCGGTTTCTTCAACAAGTATTTAGAAGTCTTTCGTCAGGTATAGAGAAAATGGCTGGTTCTGGTCGTCAGCCTTTGGTCCTCTGCTCTCCAAATGTAAGACCGTATTTTAAAAAATTAATCGAACGGTTTATTCCGCATTTAACCGTTCTTTCTTTCAGCGAGCTTTTACCGAGAACTGAAATTCAGTCCTCGGGTGTGATTGAGGCTGGTGAATGAGGATAAGAAGATACGAAGCGCCCACTATTCAAGAAGCTCTGATGAAGGTGAAAAAAGATTTGGGACCAGAAGCTGTGATCTTATACACAAAAACATTTCGCAAAGGCGGAGTTTTGGGAATGTTTGGAAAATCTATGGCGGAAATTACCGCGGGGATTGACTTGAATCTTCTAGATGATGTAGTTAAGAAGAAAACGACGCTGAACTCAGTGATGCCAGTAATTGATAGAGGGGAAATATCTCCGGTTCGTTCATCTACTCCTTCTGGAGCTCAATCACCCATTCTTTCAACAATGGGTTCTTTAGATCCGGCCCGGGCGAAGGTCAAGGCTCTTCAAAGAGAATTAAATGAAATGAAAACATCCAGTGTGGCAATGGCTTTGCGGGATTTAAATCCAGCAGATACGCCTGGGTTTCTTTCCGAGGGATTTAATCAAATCAAAAAAAAATTTTTAAAGCAAGAAGTGGAAGATTTTCTCATTCAAAAAATGATTAAAGGAATGATTGCCGATAGAATTGATCCTGAAAATAGTGCCGAAGTTTTTGCTTGGACCATTCGTTTTGTTGCTGGTACCGTCAAGATTGCAGCATCTTCGCACGAGGTCAAGTTTCAGCGTGTGATAGCTTTTGTTGGCCCGACTGGCGTTGGTAAAACTACGACTTTGGCTAAATTGGCTGCCCGCTATAGTCTCATGGAACGGAAAAAAGTGGCAATGGTGACAGCCGACACTTATCGCATCGCCGCAACAGAACAACTGAAAACTTATGGAAAAATTATGGGAATACCAGTTGATGTTGCGGATTCAGCAGATGATATTTCTGGGATTTTGACTAAATATAAGAATGTGGATTTGGTTTTGGTGGATACTGCTGGACGCAGTCCGTCGAGCGATGAACAACTCGACGAACTAAAAAAATTTATAGCTCAAAGCCAACCGGACGAAATTCACTTAGTTTTATCCGCGACCACAAAGTATTTTGACATGATTCGAATAATTGAAAGATTTGGTTCGGCCGTTCCAATAAACCGAATGATTTTCACTAAATTAGATGAGACCCGATATTATGGGGCTTTTTTAAACCTTATGAATAATTTTCAAATTCCTCTATCTTATTATGCAACCGGTCAAAATGTCCCGGACGATTTGGAAATGCCAGAAACTCAGTCATTGTCCGAACGAATAACTAGGATGCTTTTAACATAAGGAGAATTTTTGCAAGATCAAGCGGAAAACCTTCGTCAATTGATGGGCCGAATGACTACTCCGGATATTTTGGGGGAAGAAGTGGTTCCTGTGTCCCGTTGCCGAATAATTGCGGTTACAAGCGGAAAAGGAGGTGTAGGTAAAACAAATATTTCGGTGAACTTGGCACTGGCTTTTGCGAATAAAGGAAAGAATGTTCTCTTATATGACGCAGATATGGGACTTGCAAATGTAGATGTACTGCTAGGGATTATTCCCCGATTTACGCTTCTTAATGTGTTAAACGGTCAAAAAAATCTTAAAGAAGTTATTGTTGAGGGCCCTGGAGGAATTCATTTAGTGGCTTCGGGTTCCGGTGGGGTTCAGGAACTTGCGGATTTAAATGAAGCCCAAAGGAGTAAGTTTTTAGAAGCTCTTTTAGAATTGCAACATCAATCAGAAATAATCCTTATTGACACTGGTGCTGGTCTTCAGCGCAATGTATTGGCGTTCGCTTTGGCGGCTGAAGAGGTTATAGTTGTTACTACCCCGGAGCCTACGGCTCTGATGGATGCTTATGGAATGATTAAAATTCTTCACCGAGAAAAAAAGAATCCAACGATTAATGTTGTAGTTAATATGGCTGCAAATCAGGCAGATGCTGATGAAGCCGGAAAAAAATTGGTTTTATTGTCAAAAAGATTTTTGAGTTTAAATATCGAATATGTTGGTTTTGTTCCGCGTGATGCGGGGATGATTAGGGCGGTAAAAGAACAAAAACCAGTAATGCTATCTTCGCCCTTAAGCCCGGCTGCGGTTCATCTGAATCGGTTGGCAGAAATCTTTTTATCGGGGAAAACTCCGATTGGTGACGGAAATTTACTCCAGTTTTTTAAAAAAGTTACAAAAATTTTTAGCGGAAATGGTGATTAAAATGCTATCGAAATAGATGGTGGTTGGAGTTGGATCTGGGCAAAAGGACTATGTTGTTTTTTGATTGCCAAGAATTAAGTGGGTGTAATCAAAATATATAGTGGGGGAAAAAATGGCACAGCGTGAAAAAGATCGTCTTTACTATGAAATTACAAAGGAAAAACCTTTTGGCTCTTTTCAAATGTTGCTGGTGGGTGGTTCCGCTGGTTCTGTCACTGGTTTTTTGATTGCTTCATTGGTGGGAGCGTATGAAGGAATAGAAATGGATATTTTAGTTTTTGTTTTTTTAGTGGCTTCTTTTTTAGGATTTTTCTTTGGGGCAATTCTCATGTGGTTTTGTCTTCGTTATTTTGGAAAATTAATCGCAGATATTCCCTTGGTGGGTGAGATTCCTTCGATTAACTCATTTGAAGAAACCGAGGATTCTTCGAAGCCCTTAATTTCACCTGAAGAAAGTCCGATTCTTGGGAACGAAGAGGAAAAAGGGAAATCGGTGGATTTTGTATTTCCCGAGCTTTCCCCTGACAAGCAATAGTTGAAGAAGATGTCGGAAGAAAATTTAAAATCATTTTGGGAACGACA
This sequence comes from uncultured Pseudomonadota bacterium, assembly GCA_963836235.1. Taxonomy (GTDB): domain Bacteria; phylum Oederibacteriota; class Muellerivitia; order Muellerivitales; family Muellerivitaceae; genus CAWJKT01. Next base: position 896,771 of record CAWIIP010000004.1, read on the forward strand.
CTTAAAAAAGAAAGTGGATCTACAGGCACGTGAAGAGTTAGCCAAGGCCTATTTTTTTTTGGTAGAAGCTGAAACCAGGAGAATGCTGGCTCGGTTGCCTATTAGAGTTTATTGGGAAAAGAAAGAAGATCTTGGTTCAGCAGGAGTTATTGGTCTTTTGCAAGCTTTAGATCATTTTGTTCCGCCCAAGGGAAAACATTTTGATCCGGGTCGGGCATTTGAAGCTTATGCCAGATATAGGATTCGCGGTCAAATGGTTGATGAACTACGAAATTTGGATTTTGCAAGGCGAAACTTAAGAAAACAAGCTAGAGCTATTCAGGATGCGGAGAGAAAACTGGAAGGTCGTTTAGGAAGACCTCCGCGAGAGGAAGAAACAGCTAAAATCCTTGGTATCCCCTTAAACGAATTGTACGATTGGGTAGCTGAAATTAATATGCTCAATCTCCTGTCCTTAGATGCAGAAACGGCCGAAGGGGGTGGCGGTTCTTGGGCGGATCTCATAGCAGATTCTGCTGCCGAGAATCCACTTGATAAAGTTGAGAAACAAGAGAAAATTGAGCGGGTTGAGATAGCACTTAAAAAATTAGGAGTTTCAGAACAGAAAGTGCTTCAACTTTATTATGTTGAAATGCTTACCTTTAAAGAAATTGGAAAGGTTATAGAAGTAAGTGAATCACGAATTTGTCAGATTCATCATATGGCGGTCTTTCGGTTGCAAGAATTAGTGGACGAGAGGAGGAAGCATGGCAATACTCAAGGACGCGAACGGATACACAACAATCACTACCGAAAGTGATGGGGTTTATTTAACAATTTTTCCTCCTTCCGGCAAAGGAACTCGGGTTACCTTAGAAGAGGTTAAAAATGAGCTCCAAAAGAAAAATGTAATTATTGATAATCCTTCAATCATCAATCAGGCTGTGACTCTGGCGTCAGGTAGGCCTCAAAAGATCATGAACCGAAAAATGGATGAATCGCAAGAACAAGTTTTTGTTGAAATAGCCGACGATGAAATGTCGGCCAAGTTAACTGTTGTCCCACCGCAAAAAGAGAGTGATCATTTCACTAATATCGATGATGTCCGAAATGCCCTCAAACGCAGAAACGTTATTTATGGCGTCGATGAAAGTCGGATGGCGGAGATTTCTGCCAAGTTAGGCCAATTAGAGGCATCGAAAGATATTAATGAACCAATTGAAATGGATATTGCCTTTGGAATTTCTACAACCAATGGTGAAGATGCACGAATTGAATATCTTTATAAAAAAGCTGAAGAAGAATCTCAAGCTCCGGTTCCAGAAGAAACCGAAGATGGTCGTATAGATTATAGAGCTGTACACAAAATTGACAATATTACTAAAGGGACAATTTTAGCTCGTAAAATTCCACCAACTAAAGGCCTATCTGGGATGACGGTCACTGGGAAGACACTTGTAGCGGTGGACGGTAAGGACATTGATGTCACCATGGGAAAAGGTGTTGTAGCTTCACCTAATAATAATGAAGAGTGGATTGCGGATACCGATGGCCAGGTAATTATTAAGGAAAATAAAATTTCTGTCCTTGCGCTCTATGAGATTCCGGGGGATGTTAATCTTTCAACCGGAAATATTGATTTTATTGGAACGGTTATTATTCGAGGGGACGTCAAGGATGGGTTTAAAGTTTATGCCGGAGAAGATCTTGTTGTTAATGGCGTTGTTGAAGGCGCGGAATTGAAATGTAGCGGCAAGCTTTCGATAGCGGGCGGAGTAAGTGGAAATGATAAAGCTAGAATCGTTTGTGCCGGCGACGCCAACATTAAATATATTCGAAATGCTATTGTGGAAATTGGGGGTAGCTTGACCTCCGGACAGGCTATTATGCATAGCAAAGTTACGGTTGGAAAAAAGGTTACCGTTGCTGGCAAAAAAGGCGTGATTGTGGGTGGGCAAGTTATTGCAGGTGAGGAAGTTAATGCGGCGTCTATGGGTTCGAATTTTGCTACGCCAACCGAAGTAATTGTTGGTGAGGCCGTAGGACTCAGAGATGAACTTCAAAAAATGGAAAATGAACTAAAGATTGGGATCGAGAATCTGGACAAAACAAAAAAGGGGATTCAGTTTTTGAAAGACCTACAAGTTAAAATGGGAGGAAATCTTCCACCTGAAAAAAAAGAGCTATTAACAAAGTTAACGAGGGCTCAGTTTAAACTTATGGCTGATACGAAAATGATGGCGGAGAAAAAACAAGACTTGGAAAAAAAAGAGCATGATGGAGCTGATGACCGCAGACGTCATGCCAAAGTTACCTGCATGGGTGTGATTCATACTGGGGTGAAGATTACTATCAATAAGGCTAACCGCCAAATTTCGGAAGAGTTAAAGTACTGCACTTTAACGGAGTCCGATGGCGAAGTTAAAGTGGGACCTTTTCGAGGGAATTGAAAATTTAATTTCGAACAATTTTTAGAGTTTTATAACTCGATTAATACTAAGAGGAGTCAAATTGGAGCTTTTTTATATACTACAAATTCTTTTTGACGGTGTTTTATTGTTTGGGATACTTTTTTTATTTCATTTTTCCGTTCATCAAACACAAAAAAAAGGTGAAGTGTCCGATGCTTTGAAAGACATTCAAGTACAGGAAATTAAGGAAAATCTTCAAGAACTCTTATTGACGCTTAAGCAACTGGGAAAGGAAGTGTCTGACAATATTCAAGAACACGTGAGTGATGCGGAGTTAAAAATCGAAGATTTTAAAATAAATATCTCAAAATTTCAAAAAGATTTAAATAAAGTAAAGAAACTTTCCGATGAGTTAAACATGGAGAGGGTTAGATTGGAAGAAAAAACGAAAACAATTGAGGCTTCGAAAAATAAGGCTTTCGAAGTAATTCCGCAGGAGAATCAATCTTTGAGAATTGTCGATCAGAAAGTGAAGAAAAATAATTCCACGTTCGAATTCAAGAAAAAAACATTGCCGAGAAGTATCGAATTAAATATCTTGGAAAATAACAAAGGAATATCTGCGGAGTTAATGGGTGTAGTTTATCATCTTGAGGATTTGCATGTGGAAATGAATGAAATTGTTCGACGGACAAAATTGAGTCGCGCCGAAATTCAATTGATTTTGAATTTACGCGAGAATCGTTTTGTGACTTCTGAATTAAGCGCGGCAAAAAGTTGAAAAAAATTTTGCGCGACTGATTATCAAGGACGTTTGATGGAAATGGTGTTTTCTTTAGAAGGTATGGGGGCGAGAACGGAATCTGTTGCGTCGGTCGGGCAGTTTTTAAACAAGGACTCAAAACCTGGTTTCGTAGAAAAAATCGTGGGGTCTGGAAGATACGTTGTAACTTTGGCGGATGGAAATCAAGTAGTTGCTCAAGGTTCACGAGGGTTAAAACCGGGTAATAGAGTTCAGGTTTTGTCTCGGATTGAAACCTTGACCAAAAAGAAAGAAATTTCAGAAATCCAGAAGTCTTTGGATAAAGACCCGGGGTTACAAGTAGAAGCGTTTTTTCCCTTGGGGTTTGGCGGTAAAAAAGCCAAGGCATTTTTGAAGATTTATATTGAAGAAAAAAATGAGGAGCTTTTAGAAAAACGATCTCCTGCGGTTTACTTTATTTTTAATGTTGAGACGGAAAAACAAGGCAAGCTTCAATGGAGTGTTTATTTGAGAGAACGGCAGATAGCCATTCAGGTTTTTTCTGATTTGGGGGATGCGATGGCTGATGTGTTGAAAGCGTTGGTAACTAATGTTGAAAAGAATCTGAGAAGTCGTGGTTATTGGTTGTCGTCGCCCACTGTTTATTTAAAGAGCTTTTTTAGGGTTCCTGAAGGTTTTCGCTTGAATATAAAGGGGTGAAGGATGAGTCCGATATCACGACACGGAAGGAAAACGACTAGAAAAACCGCTGTGGCGATTCAATATGACCGGGAAGTTATGGCAGCTCCGAAGATTGTTGCAAAAGGTCGAGGCGGAGTTGCTGAACGATTGATAGAGCTGGCTCGAGAAAATAATGTTCCAATTGTGGAAGACAAATTACTGGTGGAAATGTTGGACCAGTTGAATTTGAATCAAGAAATTCCTGGGGAGTTATATCAAGTGGTTGCCGAAATTTTAGTTGCGGTTTATAAAGCTGAGGCGGGATTGAAAAAAAGGGCTTCTTGATCAATTCAAACGCGTTGGTCATCTAGCGCGAGAAGGGTTATTCTCCAGGTGCAAAAAATCTATTTACTTTTAAACTCATTGGTCTTGAAACCCAAATTTAAAGGGCGTTGCCTGATTTTGTCTCTAGCGGTTTTTGGGCTGACTGCCCAGAGTATATTTGCCCAAACCACTCCGATATTTGGTCAGCCGTATACTTTTGGTATTGGCCCTAGAGCGATTGGCATGGGTGGCGCTTTTGTTGCGGTTGCGGATGACGCTTCGGCGGCTTATTGGAATGTTGCGGGATTAGCTCAAATATCGTCTTATGAACTTTCCTTATCTAGCGCGCCGAATTATTTTTATCATAACCAAGATTATATTTCGCCGACTCCTGGTTCACCCGGCAACAGTCGTGGTTTTGGTTTTCCATGGTACGCTTCTTTGCAGCTGATAATTCCTGTGGCGAAGGATAATACCTTCGGAATATCCTTATTCCGTCCGTATCATACTCAGACGGATTTGTTTGCGGGTAATACACTTTATAGCTCCAACCAAACCTCAGAAGGCAGTTATCTTTTGAATCCTACTTTCCAAGAAAGTGTGATCGAACTCTCCTATGCTGCTCGTCTCCCGGCAGTTAGAAATTTTTCCGTAGGTATCAATATTAAAAGAGTTACCAATGATCCCTATTACATTGCTTACTTCGGATCAGATCCTAACCTAATACAACAGTTGACGAATCCCATTCGAGTGATCGGGTACGGAGTTGATTTAGGAATTCTTTATCGTATTCCAATTACAAAATATTCTGAAGAATTCCGGATTGGACTTGCCTTAAATAATTTGGTCAGCCGTGTCCAATTTTCTAACGGTTTGTTAATTAGTCCGGGGGATGGTACTCCTGTTTACTTTAATCCGGGTTCGGGTTCTGAAATCCAAATGCCGCCGCAGATAACTTTGGGAATTGCTTATAAAAATGACTATTTTTTCAAGATCCGCAATATTACGGCTTTTGATTTTGACCAGATCTCAGATCCAGATTTTGGTTATACAAACAACAAAATTATGCATTTTGGTACGGAATTTTGGTTTTTTAAAGATGTGGTGGGTATTCGCGCGGGTTATTCAACTCCCTTAAGCACGCCGGGTAACATTAGCATTGGAGGAAGCGTCCGCGCTTTAGGCGGTGATTTTGAACTGGATGCAGCTTATTTGCAAGCGGTGAGCCCAACAGCAAATATCGCTCAAGGTTCTCAAATTGGAAACATTGATACTGGCGGCATTAATTATGAACCTTTTTATATCGGAGCGACTTATCAATTTGGGGGCGGAGAAGAAATCCCGCCGCCCAAGGTTCGGGCTTTTGTTCGACCGGCAGCCTTTACACCATCTCAAGGAGAAAAAGCGACATTTAGTTTGGATACGACAGAGGATATTGCTATCAATCGTTGGAGCATTCTTATTTATGATCAAACCAACCATTTGGTTCGAGGATTAAGGGGAAGCGGGTCTCCTCCGACCAAGCTGCTTTGGGGTGGGGAGAATGAACAATATGAACCGCTTCCACCAGGAGTTTATACTTGGGCGTTTCAAGTTATGGATCAATTGGATCATGTGGGTTCGACGCCGGTTCAGACGGTTGAAATTTTGGCGCCGTCGGAGGCAGCGGCCGCTAAAGATCCAAGTAAGCTTTTTGCGATTCGGCAACAGCAGGCCACACTTTTAGCACAAGAAAGACAGCAATTAACCGCTTTGGCCCAACAAAGCCTTAAACAATTATTGGGAACAGATGAAGTGACACCAACCACTACTACAGCCAGTGAGAATCCAACGCCTGTCGAAGCTGGAGGAAATACAAACTATCCGGCCTTGGGTCTTGAAGGGGTCAGGAGTTTGACTCCAGGAGAAGGGTTAAATAGTCACAAAGAACCAGATACAAATGGGGACTCAATGCTTGTGGTCAGTTACAAATCAAAACTCAATGACGCTAATTATGTTATTCAAGAAGCTGCGGATGTGATGAAAAATGACATAAAAACAGTGGGAACTAAGGATTTTAAATCGATGTTGATTAATGTATATTATGGCCTGCAGGGAAACGTGCTTTCATTGAAAGCCAATACGGAGGCAGTCGCAAATTATGAATCGGGAAAAATTGATTTGTTGAGACTTAAAAATTTATCAGAAATCTCTATTAACGGTGTAAAGGTAGGACCGGATGCTCAATAGAATTTTGGCGCTGACCCTTTTCCTTTTTTTTCTGGTTGCTTCTGGATATGGAGCTTTTGACAAAGGGGGGATTACGGGTGAAGGAGCTAGGCCTATTGGAATGGGAGGGGCTTTTACATCGATTGCTGATTCGGGCGATGCCGTATTTTACAATCCGGCTGGATTGGTTCAAGTCTTAAGGCCTGAAATTTCTGGGATGGGTGCGGTTCTTCTTAATGGCAAGGAAGATTTATTTGATTTTTCCTATGTTCAGCCTTTTGGCGATCAATTGGCTTGGGCTTTAGCTACTCAACAATTATTATTTTCTGACGGTTCCGAAAATGAAAGGATTTATTACGGAACCTTTGCTGCCCCATTATCTGTTGATAAATCGATATCTTTTGGGATAAACATTAAACTTTTTGGAGTTGATTCAGCAACCCAGCCGGGCCAACAAGCTAGCGGTACGGGGTTAGATATGGGATTTCTTTATCATCTACCAATATTGGACCCCCGTTATGGTAAGCAAATCAACCTAGGATTGTGTGCTCAAGATCTGGACACGAAAATTCGATATCAGGCTGGAAATGAGGACCCTATTGCATTTAGTGTTAAGGGTGGAACCAGCTATGAATTTAATGACGATTTAGTTGCAGCATGTGAATTTGAAAGTATTGCTGACCCCAATTTGGGTGATCATACGATTCTTCATACCGGGCTTGAAGGTTGGTTCTTCGAGGATCAATTAGGTCTTCGTACGGGTTATAGCGGTTTTATGACCTTGCCCGGTGCATTTACGGCTGGGATTAGTTATCGCTCCAAGACTTGGGGAATCGAGTATGCTTATATTGGACATCCTGAGTATCTCGGCGATTCCCATCGAATTTCAGCCAGTTGGAGGTTTGGCGATTCCTTTCTTGGAAAAGTTAAAAGTTTTATACCGGAAGGGGTTAACGCTTACGTTGAAGGAGACATTATTACGCTTCGGTGGAATAACTCGCCATCCCTATCTTTGTCCGGTTACAACGTTTATTTCAGCAAAACATCGGGCGGGGGGTATTTAAAAATTAACCAGAGAGCCATTAAAGCTAACTACTATTCCTTGAGAGGGTTAGAAAAAAATACCCATTATTATTTTGTGGTAAGTTCTGTTACGAATACAATTCCGCCCGTTGAAAGCCAATATTCGCAGGAGGTCGTGGCTGGGACAACTTCCGCGCCGGGTGCACCAGTTGTCGTACAAAGTGAGGTTCAAAACGAAGGCGTGATTGATATTGCTAAACAAGAAGGAATGGCTGGATGGGGTGATCCTGTTAAAAGTGGTTTGAAGGGATACAATATTTATGTTTCCGAAGTTTCTGGCGGAAGATTTGATAAAGTTAATGCCCAGCCGGTTGCAAATGTTCCGACGTATATTGTTCGAAAATTAAAAGTAGGCCAGAGATATTATTTCAGCTTTACTTCGGTTTCCAATGATGGAACAGAGAGCGCACACTCTCGAGAAGTTTCTGCCGTCGCTCTTCCGTACAGTTCTGTAACTCAAACATCAATTCCGAATCAAACTAACCGTTAGGTAAGGAGCGAAAAATGCCTAGTGGACTTTATATCGCGGCTTCGGGTATGGATTCAGCCTTGATGAGGCAAAATGTTATTGCGAACAATTTAGCAAATGTTCAAACGGTTGGGTTTAAACAAAATCGAGAAGTCGATGTAGCTTTTCCGACTTATCTTATAGCTCGATTGCACGATCAGCGCATTAATGTACTGGATGGGACTGCTGAAATTAGGCCGAATATTGGTGTTATGGGTGGAGGAGTCATTCCTCAGGAAGTTGCAACGGACTATTCACAGGGTTCACACCTTGAAACCAAAAATCCTTTGGATTTTGCCTTGAATGGTCCTGGCTTTTTCTCGGTTTTAAATCCGGACGGGAAAACATTATTGACGAGGGATGGAAACTTTAGTTTGGACTCAAATGGTAGGCTTGTAACAAAAGATGGGTTGCCTGTTTTGGGTCATAATGGTGAGATTTACATCGATGGAAATGAGGTTACGGCGGACCAAGAGGGGAATATAACGGTTGATGGTAAGGCCCTTGACCAGCTGTTGACGGTCAAGGTTCAAAACGTTGATCAACTTACAAAGGTCGGCCATTCTTTATTCAAGACAACTCCCAAAACTAAGGTAGACATGGCTCCTGATGGAATACAAGTTCAACAAGGTTTTTTGGAACAATCGAACGTGAATTCCATTACAGAGATGGTAAATATGATCGATACTTATCGGTCATATGAACTAAACTCCAGAATTATTTCGACTTTTGACCATCTTGGTGAAGAAGCTGCGACTGAAATTGGAACTTTGAGGGTTTAGTTTAAAATAAGATTTTGATCGTTGAATAAGTGAAGAAAACGGCCGGACTGCTATGCGGGGGCCGTTCCCGACGCCGAATGATTGAGGCGAAGGAACAACCGAAAGCTGGATTTTTTCGGCTTTCAAACCTGAGGAGGCTTTTATGATGCAGTCACTTTATACGGCGGCAACGGGCATGTCTGCCCAGCAGTTGAATCTTGACACAATTTCCAATAACTTGGCAAACGTGAGCACCACGGGGTTTAAAGCCCAACGGGTGGATTTCCAAGACTTGGTGTATAAGAATTTGAAGCCAGCCGGGACGCCTACCTCCCCTGAGACAAACACTCCAGACGGACTTCAAATTGGTGAGGGTGTTATGCCAATTTCCACAGAGCGTATATTTACCGAGGGTGCAATTCAGAATACCAATAATCCTTTGGACATATTAATTCAGGGAAACAATGGTTTTTTCCAAGTTACCCTTCCAAATGGGGAAACGGCTTATACTCGGGACGGTTCTTTTACCCAGGATGGTAATGGAAATATTGTTACCGCTAATGGCTACTTTCTAAACCCCCCAATTCAACTTCCTGCAGAAACTAGCTCAATTCAAATTACTTCTACCGGGCAGGTCATGGTGCAAGCGGGAGGTTCAACGCAAGCTGTTCAAATCGGTCAATTGGAACTAACTAACTTTGTGAACCCCGGGGGACTTAGTGCGATTGGGAATAATCTTTTTCTGCAAACGCCCGCTTCGGGAGATCCTATTCAAGGAACTCCAGGTTCAATAGGATTTTCCGCTGTTCAACAAGGTTCTTTGGAAACTTCTAACGTGGATGTGGTGACCGAAATGGTAAACATGATTGTCGCTCAACGAGCGTATGAAATGAATTCTAAAGCGGTTTCAACGGCGGATACAATGTTGCTTGATCTTGCCGGAATGAAACAATTTCCCTGATGATGAATTAGCGGCATGAGACGATTTATATGGTTGACACTTTTGGCCTTCGTTACATTTCCGCTTTATGGGGAAGAAGGTCTTTTAACCATTCACGTTTCGGAAAATGCGGCGGTTGTCGGGCCGGGGGTGTCGCTGGGAGAAGTTGCGAAGATTACTGGAAAAAATGAAGCGATGATTGAACGGGTTCGACGCTTGATTGTGAGTAAGGCGGCTCCTGCGGGGGAACGAATTAAGCTCAGTCAGGGTTACATTAGGGTTGTTTTGCGCCGTGAGGGTTTTTCTCTTGATGACTTTACTTTTTCGGGTTCGAATTCTACGGAGGTGTTAACTCAAAGCCAAGATTTTTTTCCGGAAGACCTACTTCCCCAAGCGAAGCTATTTATTTTGAAAGAAATTAACGAAATCCCTGAAAATGTTGAAGTTCAGCTGGATGGAGTTAATAAAAAAATGCTTTTGCCGGCCGGGAAAATTACGGCGAACTTTCGACCATCATTCTCCGGAAAGTATGAGGGAGAAGTTTTATTAACGACAGAATTGGACGTTGATGACCACTTGATAAAAGTATTACCTCTGCGTTTGACGGTGGAACTCAATCGTCCGGCGGTGGTAACGACGAAAAGGATTGAAAAAGGGGAAAAATTCAACTCTGAAAATATTGCTTTGGTTCGTGAACCAAGTTCTAAGATAATGCAGGGGTGTTTTCAACAATTGAGTTATGTTTTGGGGCGAACGGCTTTAATGCCGTTGATTCCAGATACGGTCATCCGGGTTGATGAGATTTTTGATCCACCCGTTGTCCTTCGAGGCAAAATTATTCAAGCCATAGTTCGACTTGGGAATGTAGAACTTAGCGTGGATGCAAGGGCAATTGAAGATGGTAAAGCTGGGGACATAATTCGAATTGAAAATTTGGATTCTCATAAGGTCCTTCGCGCTAAAGTTTTAGATGAAAAAACGGGTTTGATTCAAAACAACGAACCGAAGTATTAGCGGGGGTTAAATAAATGAAAATTTGTTTTTTGATTTTTATCGGATTTCTTGTTTTAGCGGTAGATCAAGGTTTGCTCGCCGATTCGCTTTATCCGGTTGAGGGTACGAATTCCATTTATACCGAGAAGAGAGCTCGCCGGGTTGGTGATGTGATTACTGTGATGATTGAAGAAAATACACAAGCTTCACAAGCAGCCGGCAGCCAATACAACAAAAATGCCAGTGTGGCATTGGGGGCGGGATCCGGTTTTTTGGGTGCGGGCTCGTATGCTGGGGGTGTACTTAATTCCCCCGCCCAGATAGGTGTTGGTGCCAGTTCCGCAGCTCAAGGACAAGGAACCTCAAGTCGGAGTACGACGGTTACGGGGGAAATGACGGCTAAAATTCTTTCAGTGCTCCCAAATGGGAATTACCTTATCGACGGAAGCCGTTATGTTGAAGTTAACGATGAAAAGCAAACAATCGAAGTCACTGGTGAAATAAGGTCGGATGATATTTCAAAAGAAAACACAGTTTCTTCCCAACGAATAGCGAATGCAAAAATAAAATTTACCGGTACTGGCCCAGCGTCTGAGGTTGCAAAGCCCGGAATATTGACTCGTGTTTTAAGTTGGCTGGGGCTCTTTTAGATAGTCTGGAGGAAATTATGGCGGCGAAGAAATTTAAAATTTTAATTATCGTTTTTCTTCTTGGAATCGGAACCGCACAGTCGGCTCAAGTTCGATTAAAAACCATTGCGACGGTGAAGGGAGTTCGTGAAAATCAGTTAATAGGTTATGGTTTGGTGGTGGGTCTTCAAAGAACAGGTGATACACAGCGGGTTGTTTCTACTTTACAAAGCATCACCAACATGTTGATGAACTTTGGAATAAAAATTAGTTCTGACCAGATTAGGACTCAAAATGTTGGTGCGGTTATGGTAACGGCCCAATTGGCACCGCTTTTAAAATCAGGAGATAAAATTGATGTTACGGTTTCTTCCATAGGTGATGCCAGAAGTCTTCAGGGAGGAACGTTGTTAATGACCCCACTTCAAGGTCCCGACGGACAGGTCTATGCCGTAGCTCAAGGACCGCTTGCCGTCGGTGGTTTTTCCGATAATACGGGAGAGTTTCCGTTGATCCAGGTGAACCATACAACCGTTGGTCGGGTTCCCAATGGAGCCGCTGTGGAAAGAGAAGTCCCTTCTACATTCGTTGATAACGATACTATCTCAATACTTTTAGATCGTCCGGATTTTGGTCAAGCATCTCTGGTCACACAAGCGCTCAACCAGCAATTTGGTGAACAGGTCGCGAAGGCGGTGGATGGAGGACAGGTGGATGTGAAAGTTCCCTTTAATTATCGTGATAATGTTGTTGACTTTATAGCCGCTGTCGAAGATGCGCCTGTTGCTACGGACTCTCCTGCCAATAGGGTTGTTGTCAATGAAAAAACTGGAACTGTAGTTCTTGGGCAGGATGTAAGAATTGACGCCGTGGCCATCGCCCATGGGAATCTCCGGCTAGTGATTAAAAAAACGACTGAAATTACCCATGATGCGGTTTTTGGCCACGATGAGCTTACCCATACAACGACTGTCAGTTCGGATGATACTGATAAAAAAGGTAATTTAGTGGTCTTGCCAGAAGGAGCAACTTTGATGGATGTGGTTGAAGCGGTCAACGCGGTAGGCGCCACTCCGCGGGACTTGATTTCAATTCTTCAAGCAGTCAAAGAAGAGGGCGCATTACACGCCGAATTGGATATTCTTTAAGATTAAGGGGCTCGAACAGTGAATCTTCCAACCCAAGCCATTTCTTTTTTGCCATTTGGACTTTCTGATCCCTCAAAGACGCTTCCGATGGAGGCGATGCAAAAAGTCTTTTCCCTTCAACCGGATTTGGCTTCGAAAGCGGCCGATCAGGTAATATTGGGGCAATCGGGTTTGTCGCATTTAACGAAAAACAGTTCAGCAGCGTCATTAAATCCATTGCACGGAGCACCAACCCACACGGATGACGAGATTCGGCAAGTATCTAAAAATTTCGAATCTATTTTTTTACAAATGGTTTTTAAAGAAATGAGAAAGTCGGTCCAAAAATCGAATTTATTAGGGAATTCACAGGGAATGGAAATTTTCGAGAGTATGTACGATGAAGATTTAACCCAACAGCTTGCTTCCTCTAGAGGGGTTGGGTTGGGACAAATGATTTATCAAAGACTGAAGGCTGTTACTGTACCCCATCAAAAAACATTTTCATGAGTTTGGCGAATTGTTCGCGTTGTGGAAAGGTTTTTTCGTTTCTCCCAGGCAGTAGGGATGTTTGTCAGTCCTGTATCAAAGAAGAAGATGATAACTACTTAAAAATTTTTCACTTCCTTTCGACCCGCCCCAGCGCAACTGCTTCCGAAATTTCCCAAGCTACTGAAGTCGATATCAAAGAAATTTATCGCTATGTTCGCGAGAACCGCCTGCGATTAGTCAAAATCGATACTGGTTTATGTTGTGAAAGCTGTGGCATCCCTATTTCCCAAGGAAAAATTTGTGACGAATGTCGTCAAAAGCTTTCGAACGAAATGAAAGGAGAAATTGACAAAATTAAACAATATAAATCAAAACAAACTCTCTCAAACAAGTCACCTAGGGATCCAAAATACTTGAAGGATAGGCGTCGAAAGGATAAAGGCTGATAAAATTGGGTTTTTTCTCGTTTTTGGCAAAAAAGGGCTTATACATAAGCTTTGGAGCTTTATTCCATTCCCATCAATTTGGCCTAAAGTTTTAACGGGTTAAACCGTTAGGTTCTTTAGAAAAATAAAGGAGTTTGCCATGCGTATCGATGGATTTCAGAATATTCCAGCTGTTCTTCAGTCTTTTAAGAATGACAAACAACTTAAATCAAATCTGGATAGTGAAACGAGCCCGTCTTCTTCTGTTTCTTTGAGTTCTTTCGCGGAAGTACTCCAGTCTTTGCAACGAGATTCGGCTCAAGCGGCCAAAACTAGAAGTGCGAGAGTGGATCAACTAGCCCAGCAAGAACAAACTGGAAAACTTTCTGTTGATTTACAGAAATTGGCATCTAGTTTGGTTAGTTCACAAGTGATTGATACCAAAGGATGACAAATGCTTGAGTTGATGCGTTCGTTAATCAGCTGTTTAAAAAAAGAGACAGAACATTATCGCAATCTTGCGATTTTAGCCGCCCAACAAAAAGATTTGTTAGTGGCCGGCAAGGCGGACTCTTGGAAAGAGAACTTTCGTCTCGAGGAAAAAGAAGTATTTGCTTTAAATCCCTTGGTTGGAGAACGAAATGAATTATTGTCCAAAATAGCTAAAGCCAACGGCTTGAAAACTATTGATTTGGAAGGTGTTCTGGAAAAATGTCCTATCGAAGCAGTTGAGGATTTTAAGACGGCCGTAATTGAGCTGATTCAAGCAGCGAAACACACGGAAGAAATAAACAAAGGAAATGGAAAGCTTTTGAAAAATGCGCTTTCCAACGTCAATTTTACTTTAAAGATTATAAAAAACGGCGGAAAGAAAAGATCCTTCTCTCCGGCTTTGAAATTGACATCGGAAGAAAACAGGCCGTCATTTGTTAATCGGGTGGTTTAAGGAGGAACTGTGATAAATTCTTTTTCGGGTTTTTATACCATAACTCAAGGCTTACAAGTCGAACAACTCCTTGAAAACATAACCGCTTCCAATTTGGCTAATACTTCCGTTGATTCCAATGGGTACTTGGTTGGCAGCCTTCAACAGGTCAATATTGGCTCCGGACCTTCCGATATTCTGTCGACTGCTAATGGAAATGTTGCGATTTCGTCTGGGCCAAGCATCGAGTCTATTACCCAACTTCGCAGTTCCTTCTTGGATTCTCAGATTCTAAATGAAAGTTCTGTTTTGGGACAAACAGAAGTTTTGTCCAACACCCAAGGTTCCGGAATATTAAATCTCATCAACAATATCGTGAATGGCCCTTCTACTTTAAACGGTGCTTTGAATACTTTCGCGGCTTCTTGGGGGAATTTGGCGACAAATACTGGAACGAGAGCCGCAGTCGTTAACGCGGGCATCGCTTTCGCTCAGTTAGCCAACACTCAGTACGAACAGTTGAATACCTTGCAGCAAAACAACAACGCGCAAATCAATAATTCTGTCTCTCAAATCAATCAAATCCTTCAGCAGCTGTCCGCTCTAAACCATGATCTTTTAAACTCACAAGGTGCCGCAAACGTTAATAGTTTGTTGGATGCCCGGGATTATGCATTGGATAAGCTTTCGCGCTTGATTAACATCCAAACGAACATTGGAGTCGGAGGAACCGTGAGCGTTTATTTGGGTGGGAGTAGCGTAACCTTAGTGGATCCATCCGGAGCCGCGATTTTACAAACGAATGTTGAGAACCCAAATTATCCTGAATTGCTTGGCGTGACCATTCAAAATACGGAAGGCGGGTTTTACGATGCGGCGAGCGCTAATGGGACTGTAACTCCAGAGGATATGTCGCAATGGATTACTGGTGGTAATCTCGGGGGAGAACTTCAAGGTCAAAAGGCGATTTTATCCGCTCAAGACCAAGTCGAACAAATCGCGACGTCGGTGATGAATATTACCAATACCTTACAGGAAGCCGGGTATGCGGGGGATGGCACAACGACCAATACGCCCTTTTTTAATGAAACGGGCCCGGCGGGTATTGGCATCAATGCCGCCACGCAAATGAGCGTCAACGCCGCATTGATTACAAATAATAATTTGGTGGCATCCTCCCTGGTCCCCAGCAGCGATCCAAACTACAGCTTGGTCAATCCTAACTTATCAACACCTGGAATTTTGTATAGCGGGACCATAGCCGAGTATCTTTCGAACCTGCCCAATATTTTGGCTAATAACTTTGCCCAAAGTTATGATGGAATTGCCGGGGCTTACGTGAATCCGGCGCTGGCCCTTTCGACTCAGACTTTTGCCATTACTCCAACGAACGGTTCCTTTACCATTAATGGAAAAACAATTAATTATTTTGTCAATAATGCGGCAGCCGTCGCGGCGGGGATGCCGACCGCCCCTTACACTATTGACGGCATTATTGAAGCCATAAATGCGGCTGATCCAAACATATATGCGGTTTATAACGCCTCTACAGAGGAGTTTTCTCTGGTATCAAATCAACCTATTTCTATTCAAAACCTAACCGGTAATTTTGTGGGAGGTTTATCCAACTGGAGCAATATTCAAAATGTCTTGACGAGTACTATTCAAATGAACAGTTCGAATATCCCTATTTATTCCCAGATTGACTATGGCTCTGTCGGGGGCGATCCTGGAAACCCAATGAACGCAACGGTTCCCAGCGCTTTTTTTCCGAACACCGGACCTAACTCCCAGTCTTTCCAGATAGTTCCGTCCGCCAGTGGCACTTTCACCCTTTATCCTCCCTATCCCAATGGAGTACAGGTTTCGTGGAATAATACAATGTCGTTATCACAAATTGCCACGGCCATTACCGCGGCTTCGGGCGGTGCCATTACCGCGAGTTTTGATACCAACACAGAGACTTTGACCCTGTTTGACTCTACGCCATTACCGATGAATATTGTCGATAACACGGGAAACTTCACTTCCTTCACCGGGTTGAACGGGAATATCACGCTGGGAACTATGACATCCGCTTTATCGGGCCCATACAGTTCCATCGGTTCCGCTGTAGCGGGTCAGCAGGCATTAACCGACCAAGCCTCAAATTCTTTGACACAATTGCAAAACGCTCAGGACAATATCGCCGGAATCACCACCCCTGGGTCAGGTCTCGCGGGTGTTTCTACCGCCACTATTGAGCAGCAGGCAACCCAGGAAATGATTGCTTACAACGCATTGCTGATGGTGTTGCAGGTGATGGACAATATGTATTCTGATTTGGTGGGAATCATTGGTAGCTCGACGCCGAGTGGAAGTTTTCAAAATCAATCTACGCCGGTTTAAGAAAAGGCTGGTTTTGTGAAAACAATTAATGCGCTTTTAAATTCATCGCTTTCGACGCCGACCGACTCAATCGGTCAGTCACAGAGCCAAAATCCGGTTTCCCCCAAGGGTTCGGGATCAAAGGGGAATAACTTTGGAAATGTTTTGGCCCAATTAACCGCTCAAAATACCGTAACTAACCAGAATTCTCCCGAAAGCCAGCAGTCCTCCGGAGCCACCACTTCAACTGGAAATGCGACTAGCGCTACATTGGAGCCAACTGCGGTTTCCGCTTCGAATGCTCCTGGGGAAAATTCCCAAGTGTCCTTTAATTCTGTTTCTGAAACCACGGTGGCTATTACAGAGTCGGTTAAAGCCGAAAATGTTAGCCAATTGGCTCAAGCGGAACAAGCCTTGGTTTCTTTGGCGACGGGGTTGGCCCAAATTATTCAAATGATTTCACAACTTCAACAATCGGAACCGCAACAAGCCCAAGCGGCTTTGGCTTCTTTAAGTAGTTTGAATTTGAGTCCATCCGATCTTCTGACAATTTTAAATACCTTGCAATCTTTGGTTCAAAAGTTGCCAGCTGAGCAAAATCCGCTGCTCTTAACTTCGGACCAACAAGCCAATCTTTTAAACCAAATGTTCCAACAAATGATGCAGGCCCAACAAATTTTACTTGGAGGGACCGCGGCCAATCTTGGGAACAATTCTAACCCGACAAACTCATCGGCCAATAATCCTGGTGTTGCTGGGGTGGGAACGATAGGTTCGAATTCTACCCAAAATATTTCGTTCCAAATGTTGTTTTCAAATACAAACTTGACTGAACTGGCTCCAAACAATGGTCAAGCCTCCCGGGTTTTTATAAATTTAGAAACCTTTAAAATGTCGGCGACTTTTATCCAAACTGGAACCAATTCAACACCGGGACAAAACCCTGGCCAAGGTCCCTTGAACGTCCAAGTTCAATCGGCCATTCCGGTTAATTCCCAAAGCGTGGTCAATGATTTAAATCAAGCATTGACGAATTTAGGCAATGCGACCTCATCGGCGGGTATTCCCGCGGTGGCGCAATCAAACGCGTCCGGCATCGCTAATTTACAAAATAATTTAAGTCAAAACTTTAAAGCGCTCGTTCAGCTCTTGATGCAATCGGGTGTAACTCAGGCGGCACTGACCACGTTCCTGAATAACCAACAAAGAGGTACTGAGAATCAGAACTCTTTTAGCCCGTCTCAAACTGTTGGCCAAACCGTTTCAGCTAATAACCTAACCCAGGTTTTACCGGTTTCGTCGGAGATTCAACCGGCCATTCCCGCGGCTTTAACGGCAGCTTCAACTAATAATTCCAATGCGGCCCAAGGGACGCTTCCGGGCGAAAATAATTTGCTCGTGAATGAAATGGGTTCTCAACCGGTGATAACACCGGTTCAAACAACGGGTAAAGAAAACGCCAACAATCAACAAAGCTTGAGTGTTAGTAATACCACCCTGGCCTCAAATGAAGTGGTTCCTCAATTGGCGATACCACCGGTTCAAACAACGGGTAAAGGAGAAGCCAACAATCAACAAGGTTTGAACGTTGGCAATAATAACCTGACCTCAAATGAAATGGTTCCTCAAACGGCGATGCTACCGGTTCAAACGGCGGATAATGGAGATTCAAAAATTCCAAATATGACTGAAAAACTCCAAGCGTTATCAAATCTTGCCCAATTGTCGCCTGTTCAAACGGCGGGTTCTGAAACCAGTTTTGGTTTAAATGCCAAAGAAATTAATACTTTAAACGCGGTTGTCGCAAGTCTTAATGTCTCTGCCTTACATTCCACGCAAGGAAGCGTGAGCATGGGAACGAATACCGTTCTTCCCAGTTCCGCCTTGACGATGGGCCAAATATTAGGGGCTTCGGAGGCCAATCAAATTTCTTCGGGTTCCATCGTGGTTGCGAATGGTAATCCATCGGTTCCTTTGGTCCCGCCGATTCCTTTGCAAGCGCCTTTGCCAACCTCTAACGCAAACAATGTCATTCTTTCGCAATTAACCCAAAGCCAATTGTCCCAACCGCAAACGACATCGCCGTCTACCACGGTTGGTGGCCAAACCGTTGCGGTTCTTTCCGGCGCTTCTCAAGAGCAGTTAAATCAAGTGGTTCCGCCTTTGGTTCCGACACCACAGGGCGCACTTTTAAATAATTTAACGTCGAATAATGGTGTTGTTACTTCCCCGATTGATTTTAATAACGGGACTTCGGCCGTTCCGGCTCCTATAAGCCCTTCTTTGGCCGTGGTAGGGAGCAATGTCCCTAATTCGTCAACCACAAATAATCCTGCTGGGATTAATCCTTTGCCTCGGCCAACCACTATTCCTAATTCGGGAACAATTCCATTGCCGGCTAATAACAGCCCTGCGCCCCCCCAACCTTTTGCTTTCACATCGCTTAACCAAACGGCTAATCTGGCACCGACATCTCAAGCCCCGGTTGTTCCCGCTTTGGCTTCGGCTGGGGAAGCTATTAAAACTGAGATTCCAAATCAAGCGGTGGGGAACAATAATAATGTCCAAACTGCTATTAACAATTCACAACCTGTTTCAACCATAAAATCGCTTTCGGCCGAGGCGGTTTCACCCGTTGTTTCAGTTACCCCAACCGACTCGACCTTGAAAACTTTAGATGTCTCTGGAAGTAACACGCCTAATAATTCGACCGTTTTGGTGGGGAATGCCTTATTGGGATCTGCCAACTTTGCCTCTGGTCAAACCCACGGTTCTTCCGCTTTTTCCCTTAGTTCTGGTATACCCTCAAACGTAGGGCCAACGGGGAGCATTGATAGCGCTCAAATCTTGAATCAAATAGCGCAACAAGTTGCGGCACAAACGGCGGACGCTAAAACTATTTCCCGATTGAACTTTCAATTTGTTCCCGAGAGTTTAGGCAAAGTGACGGTTCAAATTGCTTTAATTGACCAATCCGTTTCGGCCCGAATTATCGTCACCAATCCGGATATAAAAGAAGTTCTCCAGAGCCATATGGTGGATTTGAAAGCGGCACTGGGTCAGGCGGGCCTTCAAATAGACCAATTGCAGGTGCAGGTTCAAGGCGGCGGGGGCAATCTTTTAGCCCAATATTACCAATATCAGCAAGAAGGTTCTGGCTATCGTCTTCCGGCCGCTTTAAACACCGCAAATGTATCCGGGGTGCAAACAGCTGAAAATATGGGAAATTTGGAGCCTTTTTCAGTTCGGACGTCCTTGGTGAATGTCTTGGCTTGAAGTATGATTTTATGAGGTTTGGGTTAAAGTTTTTGGCTTAAAAGCCGTTAGAAATAACAGAAAGGGTGGTGATTTAAATGGTTTCAGGAGTTGGAAGTAGCTCGAGTTCGAACGGTAGCAATGCTTTATCAAGTGCGTTGGCTACATCGACGGGTGGCAACCAGTTTGTGTCTCAGAATACGTTTTTGACGCTTCTGATAACACAGCTGAAAAACCAAGATCCGATGAATCCGCAGGACAGCAGCCAGTTTGTCGCCCAGTTGGCGCAGTTTTCGTCACTGGAGCAAATGACGCAGTTAAACTCAACATTTAGCAGCGTTTTGGACAATTCAGCGGCGGGCATGATCGGACAAACGGTGACGGTTGCGGATCCGACCACGAAAAGTGGGTTCACGACGGGCCAAGTGACGGGTGTTGTTTATTTCGCCAATGGTCCGGCAGTTCAGATAAATGGAGTGAACTATCCCTTGTCGGCTATTCAAAACGTTGGGGCAGTTACGCCTAACGCACCGACGGGCTGAGTTTAGTGATTTGGCCTGGATTTCAGGCTTTTGAAAGGCGGGTGAAGACAAAGTGGTTCAGCAGATCAACTTTAATGATCCTCATAGTACGGTAGAAAACGTCCAGAATCAGGCCCAGTTGCAGATGATGCAGCAACAGGCCAGCCGGGCGGCTGAAACCGCACAACCTTTTGACGCGTTTTTGCAATCAACGGTTGATAGGGGTCAGGGTTTAAAGTTTTCGGCTCACGCCAAAGAACGATTAAGTTTGAGAAACATCAACCTTTCGGCTTCGGATTTGAGCCGCATGAATGACGCGGTCAATAAAGCGGCGGCTAAAGGGGCCAGGCAATCCCTGCTGGTGATGGAAAACCAGGCTTTTATCGTTAGCGTGCCGAATAAAACCGTCATTACTGCGCTGGACAACAACAGCATGAAGGAAAATGTCTTTACCAATATCGATAGCGCGGTGATTGTTTAGCAGTAGGTTTTGTAGTAAGCAGTATCGGGCTGGTCCTCTTAGAGGGAGCCCGAAAATCAGGCGGGTTGATTACCCGACCTAAAAACTCTAAGGAGGAAGACAATGGGTCTTCGAGATATGTATAGCGCGATTTCCGGGCTTCAAGCCAACAGCACATGGCTTGATGTGATCGGAAATAATATTTCCAACACCAATACGGTTGCTTACAAGGCCAGCCGTGTTGAGTTTTCAGATCAGTTCAGCCAGACGCTTTATGGCGGCACGGGGGACAACCCGAGTTCCAATTTGGGCGGTGTGAATCCTGAGCAAGTCGGTTTGGGAACCCGTGTGGCTTCCATCCAGACGCTTTTCACGGAAGGAACACTCCAGAATACCGGGATTTCCACCGATATCGCCATCGTCGGAAACGGCTTTTTGGTTTCCAAGAGCGGTGACCAGTCTTTGCTGACTCGGGCTGGAAACCTGACATTCGATAGTAAAGGAAACCTTGTTGACCAGAATGGCGGGTTGATCCAAGGGTTTACCGCTACGACGGTTTACACGCAAAATACCATTGATACGGCGGCGGATTCGGGGACCAACAACCTGATCATTACCACTGCCAAATTGACCTTAAACAATACTGATCCATCGGCCGCGACGGACATCAATATTCCGGCGACTTTGACCGAACCCCCTCTTGCCACCACGATGGTGAATTTTTCTGGCAATTTGGACGCGTTTCAACAGGCCAATACCACCGGAGGTGTTTTGGATATCGGTGGAAACGGCGAACCGGCTGTTTTGCCACTGGGTATTGCGGGCGTCGCTTTGGGCGGTGCCGAACCCGTTGCTGCGTTCCAGATTATCAACAACCCCAATGGGGCTACGGGACAGGTTGTTCAACAGCTTGCGGACCCTAATGAAGGCGCTGTTGGCCCTGGCGACCAAGCGGGCGTGCAAGGAAACACCAATTCTGCCAATTGGACAAATCCCATCGTCAGTGGGGCAGTCAGTTTGGCCACTGTCCAAGGGGACGCCATTGCCAACCCTGGCACCCTCGCTTGGGACCAGCAACCACCCGTCACTCCGGCGAAACAGATATCGGAAACGGTTTATGACTCCAATGGGAACGCCCGGCAGATCACCATTAATTTTTATCAAGTGAATGATTTGGGAGTGACACCCAATATCAACAGCCCCACCGGCCCTAACCAGGTCGCTTACGCTTGGTACGCTTTCGACACAACGAATGGAGCGCCTGTTAATTCCACTACCCTTGTGGGTGGAACCGGAATCTTCGAGGGCGACACTTCTGGAGCTGGCCCCGTTGGAGCTCCCACTGGTTATGACCGGGGCGTCACCGGAGACGGATTTTGGGGCGACTTGGTTGTCTTCAATACGGATGGGTCCTTGCTTACAACCGGCGGGGTTGAAAATACCGCGGCGGGGATTGGGTTTCAATCCATGCCTGATATTTACCTTGATCCTGAGAATATTGCGGGTGCGGTTCCTGGGGCGAATGGTCTCGGAGCTCCTGCTTCGCCGCTTCCCATGCAAGGCGCCGAAATTACACAGGTACAATTGAATTTCGGTAACGCGGGGATTTTGGGCAAAGGGGAGCGCAACGGCATGTACAGCGACGCTGACGGGACTTATCAGGTTGTCAATGGGGTGAACACTTATGTGCCTAACTCCACAGCCTATGCCGCCAGCCAGAATGGATACGCTGAGGGTCAGTTACAAAGCGTCAACTTTGACGCTACGGGGACCATCAACGGAACCTTCTCAAACGGACAGGTTACGGCGCTCGGCCAAGTTATTTTGGCCGAACCGAACAATCCGGACGGCTTGGCGAACGTCGGTAATAATTATTACCAAACTTCTCCAAACTCAGGCCCCATGTTCGTGGGAAATGCCGGCCAATTGGATTTGGGAACCGTCCAAGGTGGTACCTTGGAACTTTCCAACGTCGATTTGACCGTGGAATTATCCAACATGATTATCGCCCAACGCGGGTTTGACGTGAACTCGCGGGTGATCTCGGTTGAGAATTCCAACCTGCAGATCCTGAGCCAATTGGGTCAGGGCGGCTGAGGATAACAGTAGATAAATAAGCTGGGTTCCCGGTGATTGGGAGCTTGGTGTTTAAAAGAAACGGCGCCTCTTTCAAGAGGTGCCGTTTTTTATTTTGAGGGTTTTTAAAATTGGTTTAACACAGTTTAATCGAGTAAAATATAAACGATAAATTTTTTAAAAGGCGTTACTTGGAAAGACTTGAATTGAAAACTTACTATTTTGCTTTTTGCTTTTTTGTCCTTCTGGGATTGTCGATGGGTTGTACTAAATCACCGTCTTCCCCAGGTTCGGGTCAATGGGGCGAAGCCACGGCCCACGCGCCTTTTTCAGGCCGTTATGGTCTTTCGGGAACTGTTTTTAACGGCCTCATGTGGGTCGTGGGAGGGGCGGCGGGCAACGCGGATAATTCCGTGACCTATTACGATGCCGATATTTGGTCATCCAGTAATGGATCGGCCTGGACAGAAGCGACTAGCAGCGCGCCTTTCGGAGGCCGGTATGGCAGCCAAACACTTTCTTATAACGGGAAAATGTGGCTTATTGGTGGAAACAACAGCGGAACTTTGAAAAATGATGTTTGGAGCTCGCTGGATGGGGTCAATTGGACGCAGGTTTTGGCTTCAACGGGCAAGGGAACGGCAACCCAATTTAGCCCAAGGGAAGATTTTGGGGCTGTTGTTTTCAACAACGCCATGTGGGTTATTGGAGGCTGGGCTGGGGTGAGTAAAAATGATGTTTGGAGTTCGACGGATGGAATCAATTGGACTGAAGTAAATGCCAATGCTGCTTTTGCGGCGCGATGGGGGATGTCTACTTTGGTTTACAATAATACCCTATGGCTGATTTCAGGGACTTCCGGTTCAAGTACCAATTTTCCCACTACGGCGGGTTATGGCGATGTTTGGTCCTCGCCCGATGGCAATGTTTGGACAAAAGTTAACAACTTGGCTCCTTTTGGACTATCGTATTATCATCAAGTTGTTTCAAACGGCGGCCTGATGTGGCTTTCGGCGGGCTTCCTCTGGCCCACTTGGGGTCCGCAAAGTACCGTTTGGACTACGGGTGACGGCGTAACATGGTCCAATGTTTCTTCCCCCTTTCCGGCGCGATTTTATCACTTAAGTCTTTCCTACAATAACCAGGTATGGGTTATCGCTGGTTGTAATAATCTATGCAATAGTACTTCCGGCTGCGCGATTACTTATTTAAACGATGTTTGGTACACCCGGTAAATTTTAGAAGTAAATTGATTTATTCATGTTCGCGTGGCTAATGATCTTTTAAGAATTTTTGAGTTTGATGAATGTCAAAAGGTGGCCCTAAGATGATTCCGGTTACTCGATTAGATGGACAGGCGGTTTACGTCAATTCGGACCTTATTCTTTTTCTGGAAAGCTCGCCCGAAACCATCATGACGCTTCAAAACGGAAAAAAGATCACAGTCAAGGAAACGATTCCACAAGTTATTGACCGGGTTGTCGAGTTTAAATCCAGATGCTATCCAGTAATACCAACGCCTTCGTAATGGGTTTTGAGGTAACTTAGTTTAGGAAACCGTATTTTAGAAGCTTGTAGTAGATAAAGTCATTTATCGGAGTTCACCCCATTAACACTTCTTTCCCCTAGGGAAATTGATCGGAACGAATTAAAAGGCTTTATTTAAGCTAAATGTTCGCAGGGGGAACTGAAACAGTTGCACGAACCTCCGTTAGGGGAGATAATATAAGCATCTAGCTCTTAACATTTTTTGATTTATTTTCAACCTAATATCGGTTTTTGATCAGGTTGTTATTTAAATAATTGCTTGAGTGATAGTTTGGGGAATATCGGCAGAATCCTTTGATGGAATGAAGTGGGGAACCGAATGAAGATTAAAACACTATATTATCTTGTTTTGTCTTTGTTTTTTATTTATGTTGTTTTTCCGGCTATCCCAGGAGCTTTTGCTGTTTTCGCTCTTTCAAATGACCCCAACCAGCATTTTGACCCTACTCCCACAACAGGTGGTTCGGCAACAACGAACTGGGCTGTGACCCATAGTGGAGGCACCGCTTACACTTTGACCGTTCCTGGCGTCAGTCCTGATCAGGATACCAGCGATATCACGCCGGCTACAACGGGGCAATTAATTTCAGCGGGTAATTGCGCTGCCTGCTCAGTTACCTTGACTTATACGGATCCTTCCTCTGGTACCGGTGGAACGCAACAATATATTTTGGTGGATGTTTACACTGAAAACGTTGGACGGCAATTACAGCTTGTGGTGACGGATACAAATAGCATAGCGGTCACATCGGCTAGCACCGATCTTCTCTATAACTGTTCCACAGGAGGAACTTTAGCCGGTACGACCAAAGCCAACACTTGGACAACCATCTTCGTCGATACGTCATCACTCACAACCATTGCAAACGTCAATATCATCATACCTGCCGGGCAAGCCGCAACAATGAACACTGATCCTGTTTTATTTGATAATCTTCAAGGTGCCAGCAATTTGCCATGCTTGATACCGCCCACGGCCACCAATACTCCGACCGCGACCGTAACCGATACCCCAACGGCTACTTCCACGATGACCGATACAGGCACTCCCACAGACACCTTTACCTCAACCGGTACCCCTACCCATACCGCGACCGCTACGCCGACCGGCAGTCCGACTTCCACTATTACCTCTACAGCTACTTTCACACCGACATTAAGCCTGACGCCGACCCCCTCCTTTACACCCACATTAAGCTCAACGCCGACCAATCCCTCCACTCCTACCTCAACCCCGACCGCGACTCTTTCCTCAACGCCAACCAATAGCCCCACTAATTCCGCGACTGAAACTCAATCATTTACGGCTACCTCTACAGGCACGCCGCCGGCGACATTTACTTTTACGTCTACATCAACCGTGACTTTTACCGAAACATCCACTGCCACTTTGATTCCTACCAACACTCCGCTACCCACTTCGACCAATACGTTTACTTTCACGCCTTCCAGTAGTCCGACTCCAACATTTACATTTACTCAAACGTTCACTCCGACCATCACCTTTACCCCAACCAGTACAAATACGCCTGGTCCCACATCTACTTACACTCAAACGCCTTGTCCGGTTGTGGTTTATCCCAACCCTATGGATTTTCAACATATCCCGGCTTATTCGAATAATTGTCCTAGTGGGACTGCCTGCATAAAATTTGATTGTGTTCCCGTTGGTTCGACTTTAAAAATTTACACCGTATCCTTAGGACTGGTTCGAAACTTTACCGCTACTGAACCTTCCCCCATATTCACACTGGATTCGGGCCTTAATGTAGGGACCTTCCACTGGGATGGAAACAACGGGGATGGAAATCCCGTTTCTGCCGGTTTTTATATTTATGTCATCGACGGCCCCGGCGGCAGGACTTTTGGTAAGTTCGCTATTTCACGTTCCTGGAACGGATCTTAATGACCGGGGTTTTTTTCAAGCGTACGATCACGTCAACGCTCTTGCTATGGGGCATGATCAATTTTTCGGCCCATGCTCAAACAGATAACGGGGGCCGGGCAGCTTTTGATTTCTTGAAGATTTCCCCCATTTCCAGGGCCGTCGGAGTTGGAGGCGCCTATACGGCATTGGGCGATGATGTGGGTTCCATTTACTACAATCCAGCGGGACTTGCCAGTATTTTAACCAATGAATTAAATGTGACTTATCTTTCCCTTTATCAGAGTTTTAGCTATGAATTTCTTGCTTATGCTTACCCATTGGGTGAGTCCCTTCCTTCCGTTGGCGGTACGGTTGCTTTGAGTGCTAGTTTGTTTCAACCGGGCAATCAATCACGAACCAATGATTTTGGCGTTACTACAGGGACTTTTTCCAGCGGAGACCAGGTTTTTTCCCTAGCTTACGCGAGAGCTTTTGGTGATAGGTTTCATGTTGGCCTTTCGGTCAATTTGATCCAGCAACAGATTGATACCATTTCCAGTTCTGTTTTTGACGTAAACGCCGGGATTGTTGTTTTGCCCCCTTTTGACGGAATGCGTTTAGGTTTGTCGTTGAAAAATATGGGTTCCCAAGTGTCCAACTTTAATCTACCCTTTACCTTAAACGCAGGGCTTTCCTACCGACGATATGAGATTTTCAACGAACAAGACGATGGGGTTTTAACAGCGGAAGTGGCTTTTCCCCTGGAACCTATTGAAGACCCGGTGGGGGTAAAGGTGGGGGGAGAATACGATTTTAAGTGGGTTGGAAGCCGGGCGACTCTTCGTGCAGGATATGAGTTTCTCGACACATCCCTAAACGGCGTTGGACTTGCCTTAGGAGCGGGATATGGCTTGGATTTTGAGGGCACAGTCCTTTTCCTGGATTACGCTTATGCCCCAGCCGATATTTTTGGCGATGCCCAGCGTATTTCCATAACGACGAAATTTTAAATTTATCTGGAAGAGTGCAATGGGTTCTACTTGTTTTATTCAATTGGCCAGAATTTTCCTGTTGATTCTAGGCAGCCTCGTTTTATGCCATCGAGCGCATTCCCAGACGGTAGGAACGACCACGGCGGATATTTTAAAAATCAACGAGGGCGCCAGGCCGGCAGCCATGGGGGGAGCTTATACCGCCATGGGCGACGATATTTATTCCCTTGATTATAACCCAGCCGGATTGAGTTATTTGAAAGCTTCCCAGTTGGTAGTGATGCACTTAGACAGCTTAGCCGGTATTGAATATGAATATTTATCTTTTGGGACGGCATGGGGATCCAGCAACGTTTTGGCGTTTAACGCTACTTACCGCCATGAACCGCCGATTGATAATAACAACGGTAATCCGGCGGTTTATACCGACGATCTTTTAGCAAGCCTTTCGTATGGCTTTAAACTTGGTAATAATTTTCGCGCGGGGCTGACTGGGAAGTACCTGAAAAGTGATCTCGCTGCTTACTCGGCGACAGCGGTTGCTTTTGACTTGGGAATCGTCCTTGACCATTTGCCTTACGGAATCCGGGCTGGGGCCGCCGTTCAAAATCTCGGGACGGGTATGACTTTTACGCCCGGGGGAACCGGGTCTTCTAACGGTGCTCCCTCTGAATCGCTGCCGCTTTTCTTGCGTTTCGGTTTGGGGACACACCAAGTGATTGATGGAAATAAGGATTTGAATGTTGGCATCGAAGTGTTCAAACCATCAGATCAAGATATTAAAATAGGGCTCGGTGGAGAATATTGGGTTTTTCCACAACTTTTCGTGATTCGAGGTGGATATAAGATCGAAAATCTCGGAACGCCTTATGGAGGCATAAACGCTTCCACCAATAAACCATTCCCGGGTGTATCGAACGCGTTTCAGGATTACACTTTGGGATGTACTCTCACCCGTCGGATTGATGGAGATGATTTTTCAATTGATATCGCTTACGATCCGGGAAATTTTTCAACCACCACGCAGGATACTTTCTTTTTCGCCCTCAATCTTCGGTTCAACCAACTGCGCCTTTTCTAATCGGTTCCCGCCATTTGATGTGACGGCTTTTCTATAATTGACAAGCGTTCATAGCCCTGTTAATCTTCAAACCCTGCAAACGTTGTTGTTTGTTTCTAACCTAAACTTCACAATTCTTTGGAGCCGAGGTAGCTCAGTTGGTAGAGCAGCGGACTGAAAATCCGCGTGTCGGCAGTTCGATTCTGCCCCTCGGCACCACTTATTCATAAAAAATTAATTACAAAATTCATGCGAAAGTCGTTAGTATTCCAGCTCGGAATGGTTTATTTGAAGAAGGTTTGAAATCTTGATTTTTTCCACTTTTTAATGATTTTAAGGATTTCATGAGCCCGGTTTCCGCTGACATATTAAAACCCGGTAGTATTCACGGGATTTATCCCAAATCACTTGGGAATACACAGGCGGAACAGATTGGTTTGGCCTTCGGGACACTCGTCAAAGATGAATACCGAAGAAATATTAAGGTGGTAGTTGGCCACGATAACCGACATTCCAGTGGCGCCTTGAATCGATGGCTCATTCAAGGCCTGCGAAACACCGGCCTAAAAATTGTGGATGCCGGATTTGTCTCATCCCCTCTTTTAGCCTATGCCGTCCGGTTTTCCGGAGCTTCGGTGGGCATCATGATCACCGGCTCACATACCCCCGCCCAATACAACGGATTTAAAGTCTTTACCCAAGAGGGGCCCGCGTTACTGGATTGGATGGATCGACTTTACCGGATTTTGAAAAGTCAAAACTTTAGAAAGGGAGCGGGCGTAGTCGAAAAAAAAACTTTTTACGCCGATTACCGCAATGCCTTGGTTAACACCGTGGCCCAAAATTTCAAAGGTCTTAAGATAACCGTAGATGTGGGCAATGGAACAGCGGCTCTCACGGTACCCATGGCGTTGGAAGCCCTTCATTGCGAGGTAGACGTATTGAACGGTGAATCCAATGGAGATTTTCCCGGAAGAGGGGCGGACAGTTCCCAGATAAAGGTTCTTAATGTTTTGGGGGAAAGGGTACGGAAAACCAAGTCCCAATTGGGAGTGGCTTTTGACGCCGATGGAGACCGGATCAGTTTCGTAGATGAAAAGGGGCACGAAGTACCCAATGACGTTGTTCTCTGCCTTTTTTCGACGGATTTACTGAAACGGCAAAAAAATGGAAGCGTGGTTTTTGATGGAGGATGTTCGGATTTGGTGGAAAAAACTGTCCGTGATTTGGGTGGGGCTCCATTGTTGGAAAAAACCGGTCATTCCTTCATTTTTGATCGGATGAAAAAAAGCAAATCCCTGTTAGGGGGGGAGGCCTCCGGGCATTTTTTTCTACCCGGTTCTTTTCCGGGAGACGTCCTTTATGCCTGTTTGCGCCTTTTGGAATTATTGAAAGGGAGCCAAAAAAGCCTTTCCGAGGTTTGCGCGGCATTTCCCGTTAGAGTTTCCACCCATGATGTAAACCTGGCTATTTCGCCGGAAAAAGTGCCGTCTTTTTACGAGTCTTTGAAAAACCGCGCCTTAGAAAAGGGGGCTAAGGTTTCGACTCTCGACGGAGTTCGGGCCGTTTTTGATGACGGCTGGGGCATTGTCCACAACTCCGGGATTGAACCCTTCCTTTCGTGCCGTTTTGAGGCGCCTACCCTAGGCAAATTAACGCAACTGATTAAATTGTGGCTCTGTGACCACCCCGAGGTGCAGGAAAAAATCTTTAGAGATATTGAATGAAATTATTAATTAAAATCGCTGGTTTCCAATGATTTATTGTGTTTTTGTTGGCCTCTTCAAGGACAAGCGCCTTGAACAAATGAGCGAGGAGTTTCGCCAAAGACTTGATCGGCTTTGGCCGGTAAAGATTTTGAAAATGGCGGAAAAAGAAAAGGAAATTCTCAAGTTCATCCAAGAAAAAAGCGGGAAAGCCCTATTGGTTTCGATTGATGCCCCTGGGGAGTCTATGGATTCACCTTCGTTTATACGATGGGTCACGAAATCCTCGCAGGATATTTACTTTTTTGCCTGGGGCGCAGATGGCCCACCAAAAGGGGTGTTGAAAACAACCTTTAAAAGTGTGAGCTTATCGCCGATGACCTATTCCCACGAGATGGCTCGGATGCTTTTAATGGAACAGCTTTATCGGGCCGGCGCGACCTTAAGGGGACATCCATATCCCCGTTGAATTCAATTAGGTTATCCGGTCTCAAAGCAGCGGACGGAGATAAATGAAAGTATTCGGAGAGCGCTAAAAGATATTTGAGATTAAAATATATGCAACCAGCCGTCCGCTTCAGTCGTCTTAGCTTTGTGGGGAAGAACAGATTTGATTATCCAGCCAGAGATAAATTAGGGGGAAAAATGACGAATCACAGATTGTTTTTGAGGGTTTCTTCCTTTGCCTTGACGGGATTCCTTTTGGCCTTGGCGGGGCCTTTTGCTAACCTTTCCCGTGCGGATGAACAAGCTACGGCGGCTGCGGACCCGGTGGAATATGTAGTGGAAGACATTAAGGGAACGGTTCAGGTTCTGGAAGACGGCGCTAAAGACTGGGAAACCGCGCAAGAAGGACAAGTTGTTGAATCGGGTGATGAAATCAAGGCGGGCGACAATAGCGAAGCTACCTTGACGATGCAGTCCGAAACTTCGGTTCATTTAAGTTCCGATACCGACATGAAGGTCGAACGGATAGAAGCCAATCAAACCGGTGGTTTTTTAAGTCAGCTTCAGGTTTTGGCTGGGAGTCTGCTTGCCGACGTTAAAAAACATCTTGTGGACAGCCATTCCTCGTTCGAGATTGAATCCAATGGTGTTGTATGCGGAGTGAGGGGGACGGCCTTTGAAGTAAGAGCCGAAGGTGATACCGCCGAAGTGGCAACTCACGAGGGGTCAGTCGCCGTGGGCAACGGAACCGAATCCCATAGGGTGGACGCGGGCAATTTTTCATCCTTTCAAAGAGGCAGGTTCCTGATGCAACGCCGGTTAGACCAATCGGAAATCAATAGGTTCCAAAAATGGCGGGCTTTTCGTGAAATTGTCCGACAAAAACGTCAGCAGCGTCTCAGCGATCTTCGAGCCCATCACCGGACGCCTTGGAAACGCCGCCATCCTCATTTGAACCGGGCTTTGCTTCGGCGTAAGTTGCAGCAAAAGCGGCGTCGGAATATGGACTAGGGGCTTGGAATAAGAGCTTTGGGCCGGTTAAAATAAGCCTGTCTTTCCAAGAGAGAGGGAAATTTCCCTCTCTCTTTGTTTTTATCCGCCCCGCGTTATGCGGGCTTCGTTCTAAGGGAAAACTAAAAGGCCTTCGCGATTAAAACCGTGGATCAAGTCTCGGCGTATTTTTTTGAACGTGTAAGGAAAATGATGGGAGTTCCATGAATATTGCCCAAAGACTATCCTCGGTTTTTCGAGAGGCCAACCTTGAGAACCGTCCCCAACAAAACGAGATGGCTCAGGCGATCGCTCAAACCCTCGAAAAGGGCGGTTTTTTAATGGTGGAGGCTGGTACGGGCGTGGGAAAAAGTTTTGCTTACCTAATCCCGGCGGTTGAATACGCCCTCAAAAACGGCGGGCCCGTGGTGGTCTCCACCCACACCCTTACACTCCAAGAACAGCTTTACCAGAAAGACCTGCCCATCGTTCTCGAAGCTTTAGAAAAGGAAGGCGCGGGCTTGGCTTCGGCCGTTTTGCTAAAGGGGCGGGGGAATTACCTCTCGAAGCGCCGATTAGCATTGGCTCTGGAAAATAACCCGCAAATGGATTTTGAAGGGAAAAACTCCCAACTCTTGAAAATCCAGGAATGGGTCTCCACTTCCGTGGAAGGGACTTTGTCATCTGCGGGATTCCCGATTCCATCTGAAGTTTGGGGCGAAATCAAAAGTGATCCCTTTCATTGCCTGGGGCCAAAATGCCAGACTTTTAAAACTTGTTTTTACCATTCGGTAAGGCAAAAGGGCCATGGCGCCCATATCATTTTGGTGAATCACGCGCTTCTTTTGGCGGACCTGTCCTTGAAAATGGAAGAGGAGCAAGGGGTTCTTCCACCATACGATGTCCTCATTGTGGATGAGGCCCATCACCTTTCTTCGTTGGCTGCCGAACACTTGGCAACCAGCTTTTCTTTGGCCGATTGCATGGGATTAGTAAGACGCCTGCTTTATTCGGATGATAAATCGGATAGGGGAAAGAAAGGGCTATTTACGCTCTTACCCATCTCGGGCGCGGGTGAGGCCGTTATGGAATTTAAGATCGCGGCGGAAGGCTTTTTCAACGAAATCGCCTTGTCCGCCCTGCCCGTTAACGCCGTGAATCGGTCCTATCTTTTGCCGGAGGCAACGCCCGCGGTTGAAAAACTGTCCCAGCCTCTTCAAAAAATCGAATTTCTTTTGGAGATGGCCGAAAAATCCGCGCCTTCGGAAGAACTGGCGATGGAAGCCAAAGGGACAAGGGAAGAGTGCCGGGCGCTCGTGAAGCGCTTATCTTATATTTTGGAACGAGGATGGGGAGACGAAGCTTGTTACGTGGTCGAACCCGATGGCGCCGCTTTGCGAAGAGGGGAAATTAAGGCCTCGATCATTAAAGCTATTCCGCTGGATGCCTCGGGTTTGTTAAGAGAACATCTGCTTTCTTCCGTTAAATCGGTGGTTTTCACCAGTGCCACGCTATCAGTAGGCAATGATTTCGGTTATTTTAAACATTCTTTAGGCCTGGATGAATTTGAGGAACAGGAACGGGTCAAGACTTTGCTGGTCGGGTCGCCTTTTAACTATAAAAAACAAGTGACACTTTTTCTTCCCCGCTCCATGCCTCACCCCCGACGCGAAGAGGAGGGATATACCCGGGCGGTTGTTGACTACACCCGCGCTTCCTTGAAGCATTCCCGCGGCAAAGCCTTCGTTCTTTTCACGAGTTTTAAAATGTTGAGGCAAGTGTCGGAAGCGGTTCGTAAGGACATGGAGGATATGGGGATTACTTTATTAATCCAGGGAGAGGAGGGGTGGGATCGGACCCGGCTTCTTAAGGTGTTTCGAGAAGATATTCATTCGGTTCTATTTGGAGTGAACAGTTTTTGGGAAGGGGTTGATGTTCCCGGAGAAGCCCTATCAAATTTAATAATCACCAAGTTGCCTTTCCAAGTTCCCGAAGGTCCTTTGGTGGAAGCTCGCCATGCCCGCATGAAAGAACAGGGGTTGGAGCCTTTCCAGGTGGAAAGCTTGCCGGAAGCGGTTTTGCGGTTAAAACAGGGGTTTGGCCGGTTGATTCGTACCGCTACCGATGTTGGGACCGTGACCATCCTTGATCCTAGGGTAACCAGCGAAAGATGGGGAAGAGTTTTTTTGACCGCGCTACCTGAATGCGAGTTAGTTTATCTGTCCAAGCCCGGAATTCCGGAAAAAAAGGGAAATGTTAAATTACAATTGAAACAAAAGTGAGTATTTGACGTATTTAAAAAAAACTGGTTTCGGCTAAGGAGGCTTTATGGCGAAGGGATTTTTGTTTGGCGTTTTAATATCCATATTTACGGGCTTGGCTGGGGGGTATTTTTTTGTGACCAAGGGGTGGATGCCGGCCAACGCGGACGGTACTCCGCCAGCCCTGGAGAAATGGATGGCCAGGACATCCCTTAGAGCCACCCTCCAACGAGAAGCCCCCCAAACGCCCAACCCGGTGCCATTGACCGATGAGAATTTGGCCGCGGGAATAAAACTTTACGCGGTTAATTGCGCCATTTGTCATGGAGCCGCCGACGGCAAGGCCTCCAATATTGCCGTAGGTCTTTACCAGCATGCGCCCCAATTAGCGATGCATGGGGTGACGGATGATCCGGATGGAAAAATCTATTGGAAAATCAAGCACGGTATCCGGTTGACTGGAATGCCGGCCTTTAGCGAAACATTGAGCGAAAACCAAATCTGGCAACTGGTTTTGTTTCTCAAAAACATGGATTCCCTGACCCCGGGGGCCAGTAAGGTTTGGAATCAAGTTCCAAGCTCTGTATCGCCTCGATAAGAGAAGGGTCCATTCCACGTTTGCTTCTTCGCGGGTGTCCCTTGGGGTTGAAATAACATGGTTCATTTCCCCTAAATTGATTGTAAAATGAGCCAATGCCTCGTCCTAAAACTACTTCTCAAACACCTGTGAGCGACCCCGCCGAAGAACTTCGCGTCATGAATCCGAAAAAAACGGGGGAGGAAGAAGAACAAACCCTTCGTCCCCAATATTTGGCCGAATACGTGGGACAATCGGCGCTCAAGGAATCCCTTTCCATTACCTTGGCCGCGGCACAAAAGCGCAAAGAAGCTTTAGAACATTTGCTGCTTTCCGGTCCACCCGGTTTGGGAAAAACAACTTTGGCTTCCATTGTCGCCAGGGAAATGGGCGTTAACATAAAAACGACTTCGGGTCCTGTCATTGAAAGGGCGGGGGACTTGGCCGCACTCTTGACGAACCTCCAACCTCACGATTTATTATTTATTGATGAAATCCACCGATTGCCCCGCGTCGTTGAAGAGGTTTTGTACCCGGCCATGGAGGATTTCGAGTTGGATATCATGATCGGGAAAGGACCGACGGCCAGGGCCATCCGGCTGAATCTTCCCCCTTTTACCTTAATCGGCGCCACAACTCGATCGGGAAAGGTCAGCGCGCCTTTGCGGGACCGCTTTGGACTCTCTTTTCGGCTTGAGTTTTACACTCCGGAAGAATTAACCTTCATCGTGAAAAGGTCGGCTCAAGTCTTGAAAATCGAAATTTCGGACGATGGCGCGGTGGAAATCGCCAAAAGATCCCGCGGGACGCCAAGGCTGGCGAATCGTTTGCTGAAGCGTGTCCGGGATTTCGCCGAAGTGAAGCGCAAGGGACGGATTGACCAGGAAGTGGCGGATTCGGCGCTAAAACTTTTGGAAGTGGATGGATTGGGGCTGGATCGGATGGACCGGCGTATCCTTGCCTGTATCATCGAAAAATTTTCAGGCGGGCCCGTGGGGATTGAAACGCTTGCCATGGCGGTGGGGGAAGAGGCCGATACGGTGGAAGATGTTCATGAGTCCTATCTCGTGCAAATCGGTTTTTTACACCGGACTTCCAGCGGGCGGAAGGCCACGGTATTGGCTTATCGGCACTTAGGCATTACGGCGCCTTCTACGGCACAAGGAAGCCTCTTGTGAGCAATCATAAACCAGGGCTCAAAAGCGCCGAGGTCCTTCTTTATTCGCTTATCACCCTCTTGGGTGTGGTCATAGGCCTGGTTTTTCCCCTTTTGCAAAATTTAAAATCAACGAGCGTCTTCTGGTTTTACGTCATTTGTGTTTTATCCGGTGTTTTCGCGGCGGGGCTCATCCTTTGGGTGGTTCAGAAAATCGTCCTGAGTCCCTTGGATGAGTTTTTGGATGCCATGGAAAAGGCTTCCCAGGGCGATTTGAACGTGGCGATAGAGGGGAAATACATCGGGGATTTTCAAGCGCTGGCCCAACATTTCAACCTCATGCTTCGGTCCATTCGCTCTTCGGTTGAACAATTGACAAAAAGCTCCGAGGAAACACTTCATTTGGCCGAACAATTGACTCAAACGATACAGCAAATGCACGGCGCCACCGAAGAGGTGTCCTCCACCATTCAAAACATCTCAAAAGGCGCGGAGGAACAAGCGGTCAAGGTTCAGGAAGCCTTCAACATCATCGACAAGATGGCCGGGAACATTCAAACTTCGGCGGAGCTTTTAAGCAATTCGGAAAAAGTGGTTTCGCGTTCGAAAAACGCATCGGCGGCGGGAAGCCATGCCGTTCAAAGAACCACCATCCAGATGAACGCTATCCATGAAGTTGTCCAAAATTCAGCCCGGGAAGTGACGGAGTTGGGTAACCGGTCCAAGGCTATCGGGAAAGTTGTGGAAGTGATCACCCATATCTCCGACCAGACCAATTTGTTGGCCTTGAATGCCGCCATCGAGGCGGCGAGAGCCGGGGAATATGGCCGGGGATTCGCGGTTGTGGCGGAAGAGGTGAAGAAGCTCGCCGACGGCTCGGCTGAGGCGGCCAACCAAATCGGCGTCATGATTAGGGAGATCCAAAAAGAGATTTCGACCGTGGTCAGCACCATGGGCGCGGGCGCCGAAAAAGTGACGGAGGGTTTGGGAGTAGTGGCGCAGGGCGGTGAAGCCCTCAAGGAAATTCAGTCCGCTTCGGATGAAGTGGCGTTGCAGGTGCAGGAAATCTCCAAGTCATTCGAGAGTCAGGCCGACCAAGCCGGAAAAGTAGTTGAGGCGATCACCAATATCGTGGCCGTTTCGGAGGAGAACGCCTCCGCCACAGAGGAAATCTCCGCGTCCACCGAAGAATTGACGGCTTCCATGGAATCCATGGTCGCGGCGGCCCGACAATTGGAGGGGGTGGCCCAGCGTCTAAGGGAAGCCGCGGCCAATTTTAAAGGGTGAAAAGACGGCCATTAGCCGTTCGTGATCGTTCATGGATTGAAAACAAAGAAACGCGATGAGGTTTTGTGGTATAGTTTCCGCTGCTTTTGAGAGAAGGCCGTTTTTTAAAAAGAAATGAATAAAAAATCCTCTTGAAATTATTTGCCGGATTTATATATATTTTCACCCGGTGTGAAGCCTGCGACAGACAATTCGTTTTAAAAATTGATTACAAAAAATTAAAAGGCTTTTCTCGTGATTGAAGTAAAAGATCTTGTGAAAACCTATGGTTCGCTCGCCGCGGTGGATCGAGTCACTTTCACGGTTCCAGAGGGAACCATTTTGGGCCTTTTGGGCCCCAATGGCGCCGGCAAAACGACAACCATGCGGATTTTGACGACCTCTCTCGCCCCCAGTGCCGGTAAGGCCACGGTGGCCGGTTTTGACGTGGTGGAGCAGCCCCAAGAAGTTCGAAAGAAAATTGGTTATCTTCCTGAAATTCCGCCTATTTATGGCGATATGTCGGTCATCAATTACTTGCGTTTCGTGGCGGAGATCAAAGAAGTGCCCCAAGACAAAAAGGCAAACCGGGTGGGAGAGGTCTTGGAAATGCTCTCCTTGGAGGATATGGGCCGCCGTTTGATCGGCCATCTTTCCTTGGGATATCGGCAAAGGGTGGGATTGGCCCAGGCGCTTATACACGATCCGGAAGTCTTGATTCTCGACGAGCCGACCCGGGGGCTTGATCCAAAACAGATTCTTGAAATTCGCAAGTTGATCAAATCCCTCAGCGGGAAAAAGACCATTATTCTTTCCACCCATATTTTGCCGGAGGTCGCCTCAACCTGTGACGATGTGGTCATTATCGACCGGGGCAGGGTAGTGGCGGCGGATACGGTCGAAAACCTTTCGCAAAGAATTTCGGGCGGCAAATCCTTGGAGCTTGAGGTGAAAGGCCCGGCCGCGGACGTTGAAAAGGCCTTGCAAAAAACGGAGGGGGTATCCGCCGTTCGGTCCGTCGCGAAGGAAAATCGCGGGCTTTGCAAGTTTGAGGTCACGACCGATGGAAGCAATGACTCACGGGAAGCCCTCTTTCAATGTATCGTGCGAAACAAATGGGTGCTTTACCAATTAACCCCGCTGGGAATGAGTTTAGAAGACGTCTTCTTGAAACTCACCACAAAGGACGCAACCTCATGAACTCTCGAAAACTTTTCGCCCTCGTACGGAAGGAATTGACCCACTATTTTTCATCTTTCATGGGATACGTCGTTTTGTTCGCCTTTTTTGCCATTGGAGGCTTCTTTTACTATTTGATTATGGTCCAAACCCGGCAGGCCAGCATGAAACCGATTTTTCAAAATCTGAACGTTATTCTGCTTTTTGTGACGCCCGCCATTACGATGCGGCTTTGGTCGGAAGAAGAAAAAAGCGGCACGGCGGAGCTTTTAAAAACATCCCCCTTAACCATTTGGGAAATCGTCATCGGGAAATACCTGGGAGTTTGCTGCTTTTTCTTGGTGACCCTGATCCCCACCTTTATTTATCTGGGCCTTATCATGGCGACCGGAAACCCGGACCTGCAGCCGCTTTTGGCGAACTACATGGGCTATACCCTGGCGGCCATGTCGTTTTTTTCCCTGGGGCTCTTGGCGTCCACATTGAGTGAAAATCAAATCATTTCGGCGGTTATCGCTTTTGTGATGTTACTGCTGCTTTGGGTCATTGGCGCGGCCGGGGCCAATGTACAGGGGCCCTTTGGGGATTTCCTGAAATACCTATCGATCTTTGAGCATACGGATGATTTTTTCGCGGGCATTATTGATTTGAGCCATGTGGTTTATTTCGCGAGCCTGATTTTCCTCGGTTTGTTCTTTTCCGTCAAAGTTTTGGAAAGCAAGAGAAGCTAATATGGGCTACAACTCATTTTTAATCCAATTGCGGTCCTACAACACGGTTCTTTTGTCCGTGGGATTGGCCTTGGTTTTTGGCGGGCTACTCGCCGTCCTTATTCTTGACGCGGCCAATTGGTGGAATATTACCCTAATGGTGCTGGGCTTGCTGGTGTTGGCTTCTTTTCTAGCGGCCAACATGGCCGAAGTCAAAGCGGTGGGGAAAAAGCGGTCGACGGCGGTTCGGGCCAATTTATCATTAGTGGCCGTGGCGATGGTGGGAATCGTCATTGGAATAAATTACATCGTGTCCCGCCACCCGTTCCGCATCGACATGACCTCCAATAAAATTTACACCCTTTCCGACCAGACGCTTGGGGCTTTGAAAAAACTTACCCAGGACGTGGACGTCACCATGTTTACCTCGGCGAAGCGTTCTTCCGCCGAGATTCAAAAGGCCCAGCAACTTCTTCAGGAATATTCCAAGAATTCGACCAAGTTCCATTTCAAAATTGTGGATGGGGACAGGAATCCGGCCGAGGCCAGGCAGTTGAAAGTCACCGAGGCGAATACGGTGGTTTTCATGTCGGGTGACAACCGAAAAGACGTTTTGCAGCGGGATTATGTGACTTACGCCCTTCAAGGCCGCCAACCCATTCCAAAGTTCCAAGGCGAATCCAGTTTCACGTCCGCCTTGATGCAGATGACCGACTCAACTCATTTAACCTTTTATTTCACCGAAGGGCACGGGGAGAAAGACTTCACGAGTCCCCAACCGGACGGTTTCAACGGTTTTAAGGACCTCTTAGAAAAGCAAAACTACACCTTTAAGACTCAAAATCTCCTTACCACTGGAAAAATTCCGGATGACGCGTCGGTTTTATGCGTCATGGGGCCGGACAAGCCTTTCCAGCCCTCCGAAGTCGACTTGATTAAAGCTTATCTTCTCAAAGGAGGCAAGTTGGTGGCCTGCGTGGACCCGATGGTCAAATCGGGACTCGATTCCTTGCTGAAGGATTATGGAATCAAGCTGGGAAATGACATGGTCGTGGATCCCACCATGAGTATTCCGCCCGATCCCCGCAATGTCGTTCCCCAATACCAATATCATGCCATCGTCGAAAAGTTGTCCAGCAGCCACGTCTTGACCATCATGCCTTTTATGAGAAGCGTTCAGAAGATAGATCCCGGTATAAAAGGGGTGACGGCGACGGTTTTCATGCAAACGACAGCCAATGGATGGGGCTTGACTGATTTTAAAGCCAAAAGCTTGAAGTATCACGCGGGCATCGATACGAAGGGGCCGGTTCCCTTGGCCATCGCGTCGGAGCTGGCGCTTCCGGATAGTCCGGATAAAAAAACCAGGGTTGTCGTTTATGGGGGGGCTAACTTTTTGTCCAACCAGTTTTTACAGGCGCCCGGCAACGGGGATGTGGGGCTCAATACCTTTAGCTGGGTTGCTGAGCAGGAAAATAAGATTTCCATTCACCCTAAAGAAGACGATAACCGAGTGGTCAACCTGACCACCGTCAGCGCGGCGGTCATGCTTTACGTCGCTGTTTTCATCATTCCACTGGGAACCCTTCTGATCGGTGGAATTGTCTGGTACCGACGCCGTTCCTTATGAAAAACTTGAAGAGCACCGTTCTTTACCTGGCAATCGCGGCCCTTTTGGGCGGTTATATTTATTTTTTCGAGAGAGGCCCGGTAAAACCCAAGGAAGAGGAAAAAAAAGACAAGGTATTCGATAATTTCGTCGCGGACGATATCCGGGACATCACGATTGAGAATTTAGGAACCACCTTAACCGCCAAAAAAACGCTCATCGAGTTGAAAAAAGACGATAAAGATCTCTGGCAGATCATTTCCCCCCAGGCCTTCAAGGCCGATGAGGGCACCGTCCGCACCATGCTTTCGGGCGTCGGAGACTTCAATCCTGACGCCACCATTGATAATCCCACTAATTTAAAAGACTACGGCTTGGACTCACCCTTAGCCCGCTGTACCTTAAAATCGAAAAACGGCGCTTCCTATGTTTTGTTGATTGGCGCTAAAAACATGTCGAATTCCTCCACCTACATCAAGCGGGGCGACAAGAACACCGTTTATTTAGTGGCATCTTTCGCGGCAGAAAATTTAACCAAAGACCTCAATAACTACCGGGATAAGACTTTCTTTAAGACCGACACGGTTTTAGCCCAAAAAGTAAAAATCACCCGGGATGGAAAAGTATTTTCCTTCGAAAAAGACAAGGATAACAACTGGAACATCACCGAACCCATCCAAGTCCTGGCGGATACGTCTAAAATCAGGGACTTGTTGAACAATATCAGTTCTTTGAATATCCAGGACTTTGAAAATGACCATCCTTCGAGCCTTGCGAAATATGGTTTATCCAAACCCCGCATCCAAATTGAGGTGTGGTCCAGCGACAGTAAAACACCCCGAAGCATTCTCATCGGCCACAAGAAGGGAAAGACGACGAACTTGTTCGCCGCCTATAGCGAATCTTCCTCCGTCTACCTTGTCGGGGAATACATCGACAAAACCTTGAACTTGAACCTGGCGGATTTCCGGGATAAAAAGACCATGCAATTCGATGGGGGGGCGGTTAAATCCCTAACGGTTCACCATGGGGACAAAGCCTATGTTTACCAGAAGGACGCCAAGGGACAATGGAGCTCGCCCGGACGCACGGACGCCAACGCGGAGGGAACAGCCTTGGTGAACCAGTTATCCGGCATCACGATCACCGATTTCCCGGATAAGGAAGCCGCGACGGGATTGACGCAGCCGGCCTTTGTCGTGGAGGTGGCTTTAACCGATGGAACAAACCGCAGCTTCCGTTTTGGAACCCGCGACAAAGGGAAGGTTTATTTGGCCTCGGACAAGTCCAAGGATGTTTACTTGGTCGGGGACGGGATCATTTCCCTGATGGAAGTTTATTACAATACGGTTCTCACTCCCGTGCCGGCCGCGATGGTTCCCGCCGCCTCGAAATAGGTTTTATCCCCCGGCCTTTTCCGAAGGCTGACAGGCTCCCATCACGGGTGTTATAGTGTGCCCCATGCCCGATCCAAGTTCCGACCGTCCTAAATATCTAACCGAGCATTTGAGCGAATTGCGGCAAGGATTGATCAAGTCCTCCGTTTATATTGTCCTCGGAATGGCCCTGGCTTTTTGGAAATCGGAATGGCTTTTTGACGTTCTCCTCAAGCCCTTTCGCGATTCCCTGGCCCGTTTTCCCGAATTTAGCGCCCAAGTCCACACCCTTCAAACCCTCACCCCGATCGAAGCCTTCATGATCAACATGAAGCTGGCCGCCATCGTGGGAATGGTTCTGGCCTCTCCCTTTATTCTTTGGCAAGTTTGGAGGTTTGTCGCTCCCGCCCTGAAGCCCCATGAACGCAGCGGGATTCTCATGGTTTTTTTATTAGGCTTGTTTTTCTTTTTGGGCGGCCTGGCCTTCGGGTATTTCATTATCGTCCCCATCGCCATGCGGTTCCTGATTCAATACAACCTGGACTACCATTTCATTCCCCAATGGACTTTACAGGGCTATTTCGGTTTTGTGATGAATTTTCTTCTTGTGTTCGGATGTGTTTTTGAATTGCCGCTTGTTTTAGCCGGGTTAGTCACCATCGGCATCGCGACACCCGCTTTTTTGTCCCAAAAACGAAAGCACGCGATTGTGGGCATCTTCATTTTGGCTTTTTTCATCGCGCCCAGCGCGGATCCGGTCACGCAGACCATCGTGGCCCTGCCCTTGATTGTTTTGTACGAGTTTGGCATCCTTCTTTCACGGCTGGCCTTTAGCCGGAAAAACAGGACTTCTTGACGATTGTTTATGTAATTCGGGGAAAAGCCCCGCTTGGTTGACATTTAAATAGTGAAAGTCGATAATTTTAAAAAGTGAAAGACGGAGGCGAAAAATGAAGTTTTTCTTGGACACGGCTAACATCGATGAAATCAAGCAGGGGGTTGCCTGGGGCCTGGTGGATGGCGTAACTACTAATCCAACCCTGGTCGCCAAAGAAGGGGTGGATTTCCACACCCGAATCAAGGAAATCTGCGCCATGGTCAACGGGTCGGTTTCGGCGGAAGTCACGGCCACCGATTACGACGGCATGATCCGGGAAGGGCATATTCTGGCGAAGCTCCATGACAACGTGACGGTAAAAGTCCCCTTGATACCCGAAGGCATCAAAGCCTGCCGCACCTTGAGCCAGGAGGGAATTAAGGTCAATGTGACCCTTTGCTTTTCCCCCTCCCAGGCCCTTTTGGCCGCCAAATCCGGTGCCACTTTCATCAGCCCTTTCGTGGGCCGGCTGGATGATATCTCCGAGGACGGCATGAAGTTAGTCGGCGACATTGTCCAAATCTACAAGAATTATGGGTATACCACGCAAGTTTTGGCCGCTTCCTTGCGGCATCCCCAGCATGTGGTCCAATCGGCCCTGAAGGGGGCCCATGTGGGAACGATGCCTTTCGGCGTCTTGAAGATGCTTTTCAACCACCCTTTAACGGACATCGGCTTGAAGCGGTTCCTGGAAGATTGGGACAAGGTCAAAGACAAGGTCATGAAGAAATAAATTCACCCATCACTTTTACGGAAAAAAGGGCGGCCATCAGCCGCCCTTTTTTATT
The DNA here is from genome assembly GCA_963836235.1 of uncultured Pseudomonadota bacterium. GTDB lineage: Bacteria > Oederibacteriota > Muellerivitia > Muellerivitales > Muellerivitaceae > CAWJKT01. The sequence goes on from CAWIIP010000004.1 coordinate 940,087, forward strand.
TCAGTTGGAAGGCGCGAATGTCTGATTTTTCGTCGATCGGGAAATGGATCGTTTTAATGGGGTTGGTTCTGGCGGGGGTGGGGGTCCTTATTTGGGCCTCGGGTAAAATCCCTTTCCTGGGCCGCCTTCCCGGGGATCTGCGTTTTGAGGGCCCGAATTTTAAGTTTTATTTCCCCTTGGCGACTTGTCTTTTGCTTTCGGCGGCCGGTTCTTTACTCCTCTGGATTCTTTCCAAGTTTAAATGAAAATGATTTATTTATTTTACGCACTCGTCCTGGTTTTGGAAGGCTGCGCGACACCCGGGGCCATCGCCCCCCCTTCGCCGGCTGTTTCGAAAATTTCCTCTGAAACGCCCCCTTCGGATTTCACCGAGACCCAAGACGGCTTACCACAAATCCGGGTGGCCATCGCAGTCCGCCAAAGCTCGGTCCATTTGGCCGCTCCCGAGGAATTCGTCCTCTCCGGATTTCCATGGGGAACGCCCGTGGTCGAAAAGGGGGAAAACCGCTATCAGGAAATCACCCTCACCTCGGACCAATTGGTCGCCCATAAGGCCTATATCGAACCGATGGGTGAGGGGCAAATCAAAGTCAACGGCAAGAGTTTTCGGGGATCGATGGAAATCGTCGAAGAGCCCCGGGGTACCCTCACGGTCATCAATCAGCTTCCCTTGGAAGAATATGTCATGGGCGTTTTGGCCGGGGAAATTCCCCGAAACTGGCCCCTGGAGGCGCTCAAGGCCCAAGCCGTCGCCGCGCGAACTTTCGCGGTATTGAACCGCGCGGAAGCCCGGGAAAAGGGCCAGCCCTATGACTTGGAAAATACCGCGCTGTTCCAGATGTACCAGGGATCGGAACTGGTGAACGAGAATATCCGAAAAGCGGTTTTGGAAACGAAGGATGAAATCTTGACTTTCAACGGAAAGCCTATCGAGGCTTTTTTTCACTCCAATTGCGGCGGACGCACTTCCGGCGCTCTGGACGTGTGGAGCAAGGACCAGCCCTATTTGCAATCCGTTTCCTGTCCTTTCGGGAATAACGGGGAACATTTCCGATGGAGATCGGAGATTTCCATCCCGGACATGATCCGCAAACTCAGGAGCGCCGGGCTTATCCTTGACGATGTGGTCAAAATCGACGTCGTCTCCCGGGACGAAAGCCACCGCATTCAGGAACTGTCGATCATGGACGGGGAAGGATCCTGGAAAAAAATAAAGGGTTCGTCTTTCCGGATGGCCCTCGGGCCCGACCTGGTCCGCAGTACCCGTTTTGACGCCGTGGTTGGAAGAAATAAGGTGGTGTTCAATGGCAAGGGTTGGGGACATGGCGTGGGTCTCTGCCAAGAAGGGGCCTATGGAATGGCCTTGAAGGGCTATGGAGCCTTTGACATTTTGAGATATTATTACCGTGGCGTGATTCTGGAAAAAATGAAGGACTGATGACGCCGCGAATGAGCGCGAATTTTCGCTATTAAAAGAGGAACTAATATTGCTGACGGGGACCGAACGGACGCAATTAAATTTATTTGCTAAAAGGGTGATTGATTGCGCCTATGAAGTTGGAAAACATTTAAAGTATGGATATTTGGAAAAAGTTTATGAAAACGCCCTCGGTTATGAAATCAGTAAAACCGGTCTGAAAGTTGAACAACAAAAAAGTATCTTGGTGAAGTATAAGGAAGCCGTGGTTGGAAACTACACCGCGGATTTGTTGGTGGAAAACAGACTTTTGGTGGAGCTGAAGACGGCCAAGGGGATCGAAGACGCCCATATCGCCCAATGCTTAAATTATTTGACGGCCACGGATTTGAGAATCTGCCTGCTCATTAATTTCGGGGAAAGAAAAATTGAATTTAAAAGATTGGTTCATCAGTTTTAACCGGCGAATTTTGGCGCCGGTGTGGCCTGGGTTCAGTTTTTATTCGCGACAATTCGCGCTCATTCGCGGCTAGGGGGGGTTAATGAAAACAAGCCTGTTTGACTATCACTTGCCGGCGGAACGAATCGCCCAACGGCCTTTGGAGAAAAGGGACGCTTCCCGCATGCTGGTTTTGGACCGTAAAACGGGGCGGGTGGATCACAGCTGGGTCAAGGATTTGCCAAAGTGGCTCCTGCCAAGTGATTTGATGGTGGTCAATCAGACCAAGGTTTTTCCCGCCCGTCTCTTCGCCACCAAGCCTGAAACGGGGGCCGAGATGGAAGTTTTCTTGCTGCGCCCCGCGATGGAAGGCTCAAGCGATGAATGGGAAGCGCTCGTCAGCCCCGCCAAAAGGATTAAGGGCGTCACGATTTTAAAATTGAAACCCAAGGGGGAAGTCGCCGTTTTGGAATCCCTGGGCGAGGGACACTTCATCGTCCGGCTGAATTGGGTGGGAAATGTCAAAAAATTCCTGGCCCAACACGGCCACGTTCCCCTGCCTCCCTACATCAAACGCAAGGACGACAGCGCGGACCGGGAAAGATACCAGACCCTTTTCGCCAAAAAAGAGGGGTCGGTGGCGGCCCCGACGGCGGGACTTCATTTCACTCCCGGCCTTCTCTCCACCCTCAAATTAAAGGGGATCAAGCAAGCCTCGGTTACTTTACATGTGGGATTGGGGACCTTTCTGCCCGTTTCCTCCGACGACGTGGAAGAACATATCATGCATCCCGAAAGGTTCGAGGTTTCCGCCGCCGCGGCCAAGGCCATCCAGAAAACAAAGAATCAACATGGAAGAATCGTGGCGATTGGAACGACGGTCGTGAGGGCGCTCGAGTCGGCGGTAGAGCCGGATGGAAACTTCAAAACCGAAGCGGATGAGACGAGGATCTTCATTTCCCCCGGCTACAACTTCAAGGCGGTGGACGTCCTTTTCACTAATTTTCACCAACCCCGGTCCACTTTGCTCATGCTGGTATCCGCTTTCGCGGGCAGGGAAAGGGTTTTGGCGGCCTATGAGGAAGCCTTGCGGGAAGGCTATCGCTTCCTCTCTTATGGGGACGCCATGTTGATTCTCTAATCGGCCGCCCCGCCGATTTTTACTGTTTATTCACCATCCAGGCCGAGAAATCCCTCAAAAAATCTTTGAAGCCCTCGAGGTGCTCAAGAGGGAATTGATATTTGGAATCCGCATTCTCCAGCGTTTTCATAAAACAATCCAGCCAGGTTTGGCGGGCCCTTTCGTCGATCTCGAAAGGCAAATGGCGCGCCCGCATCCGGGGAGGGCCGTGGTCGATCACATAAAGGGGCGGCCCGCCCAAAACTTGGACAAAAAACTTGGCCGATTTATGGGAAGCCTCCTTCATGTCGGGCGGAAACAAAGACCGGATCGCCGACTTTTCCAGTTCCCCGTAAAAATCCTCCAGCATCTTAAAGATATTCTCCTCACCCATGAGGGCGTAAATGTCCCGGCTGGGGCCCGATTGGGGCGGGCCGCTGGGCGGGGTATAGATGGGTCGTTCCATAGGCTAATTTTACAATAGGAGTCCCGGAAAGCCCTGTAAGATAATCGGGTTTCGGAACTTCCCAGGGATGGACTATGCCCCTTCAAAAAGAAAAACTCCTCGGTTTTTTCCCCCCGGCCTGCCTTTTGGCGGCCTGGGCCTGGTTCCATCACCAGGTTCTTTTCGGCGGGAACGCCTTTGTCTTGGAGGACTCCTCCCGGTTTTTCTTTCCCCTCTGGAAATGGGGGTCCCTTGTCTGGGCCCAGGGCGGGATACCCCTTTGGAATCCGGATGCCGCCTTCGGAACCCCTTATCTCGCCGATCCCCAAATGGCGGCCTGGTACCCGCCGGTCTTTCTTTTCTACCGGGCCTTCAACCCCGTCACCGCCTTCAACCTTCTCATCGCCTTTCACCATCTCTTCGCCCTTTTGGGCTTATACCTTTTCGCCCGACATAAGGGCTACTCCCGGCCCACCGCCCTGGCTGGCGCTTTGGTCTTCGGCTTTTCCTTCAACGCCATCAGTTTGATTTGGGCTTCCCCCATGCTTTTCACTTTCGCCTGGATTCCCTGGAACTTCCTGGCGGCCCATGGTTTAAGGAGCGATCAAAAGGGCTCCTTTTTATTCTTAAGCCTCACCCTGGCCATGCAGTTGGCGGCGGGTTACCCCCTCTTCTTTTACCTGACCCTCTTAACCCTTTTGTTGGAATGGATTTTTGAGATTAAAAGCGCGTGGAATTGGAAAAGGGATATTCTCCTGGGCTCCGGGTCCCTGGCCCTCGCCCTTCTTTACAACTCGGCCTGGCTTTTGCCTTTCAGGGAATTCATCCCCTTGAGCAACCTGACCCAAAGGGCTTCCTTTTCCGAATCCCTGGGCTGGGGGGACTTGGCCAGCTGGGTGAATCCCTTTTTAAAAGGCCATCCCCTCTATTCCCATCCCGGCACGCCCTTTTCCGTGACCGTTTATTTCGCCGGGCTGCCCCTGCTGGTCCTGGTGGCTTGGGGGATCGCCACCCGAAAGGCCCGCTCCAGCACCCTCTCTTTATTTTTGCTGATCCTCCTTTTAAGCCTGGGCGACACCGGGTTTTTAGGCGGTTGGCTTAAAAGCTTATTCCCGGGTTATTTTTTAGTGGTCCGGTCCGGCTATTGGATTCCTTTCGTGATTTGGGCCGCCTTGAGGGTCTTTCTGGAAACCGAAAATGCCATTTCATTCCCGGAAGAAGAAAACCACCGGTTCTCGGCGGGGTTATGGGTCTTGTTCGTTCTATTGGTTTATGGGGCCGCCCTGGCCTGGGGAGTGCCTTGGGATTTAACGGCTTTTTGGATTTCCCTCGCCTGTTTGTTAGCCGCCGTGCCGGGGCCTTCTTTTTCAAGGCTTCGGCCGGTTTTTTTGACCGCGGCCATTCTTTTTTCCCTTTGGCCCGCGGCCCGCGGCATGAACTTCACGATGGGCAGGTCCTATTACGAGGACCCGCCGCCGGTCTTGTCCCAAATGGCCCTGCCGGGGCGGCTTTACCAATCGTCCGGGTGGGTCGACTCCACCAAAACCATATCGGGACAAAGCGTTTCGGACGCCTATGAAAAGTTAAAGCAAAAACTCCCTCCCAACAGCCCCCTGGCTTGGGGAAGGGAAGAGGTTTCATTCCCCAATTCCTTGTTCCTGAACTCTTTCTTGAAATGGTATTTATGGACGGACCATCGGGACGCGAAAACCTCGCGCCAATTCCTGGACTATCTCAATGTCCGGTATGAAATGGGGAATTCAGATTCATGGCTGGAAAACCCCAACTGTCTTCCCAAGTGGTTTTCCGTCGCCAAGGCCTTGCCCTTTCCCAAAAACCAGGCGGTGGAGGGGGCCCTATTGAACCCCCGTTTAAATTTAAGAAAAGAATGCTTTGTGATGGATGAATCCAAGGCGGGTGATTATCATCTGCGCTCCGTGGAGGAGTTGGGGCGAGGGGCTGGCCGGGTCCATTTGAGAGCCTCCGGCCGGGGTAGGGGCTTCCTGGTTTCCAGCGAGACGGCCTATCCGGGCTGGCGGGCCAAGGTGGAGGGGAAAGAAAGGCCTCTGGAGGTGGTAAACCTAGCCTTCCGGGGAATCCGGTTGGAAGAGGGCGAGGAAGATGTCCAACTCACCTACGCTCCCACCACTTTCCGGTTGGGCTGTTTCCTTTCCTTGTGCGTTTGCGGGATATGGTTTGGGTCGATATTGAGAATCTTGAGGGGCCGTCATGCATGAATTCAAAATAACCACGAAAGACACCAAAACTTCCGCGCGAACGGGTGTCTTGAAACTGCCCCATGGCGAGGTCCAGACGCCCTGTTATATGCCGGTGGGCACCCAGGCCACGGTCAAGGCCCTCTCGCCTGAGGATGTTTTAGCCTGCGGCTCCGAGATACTCCTGGCCAATACCTACCATTTGATGCTTCGGCCCGGCGCGGCCCTCATTGAAAAAGCCGGAGGGCTTCACGCCTTCATGCATTGGGAAAAGCCCATCCTCACCGACAGCGGGGGCTTCCAGGTTTTCAGCCTGGCCGACTTGCGCCAAATCACCGAGGAAGGCGTCAGCTTTCAATCGCATTTGGACGGCAGCAAATGGCAAATGACGCCTGAGTCCGCCACCGGCCTCCAGCACCAAATCGGAGCGGATATCATCATGGCCTTTGACGAATGCATCCCCTATCCCTCCCCTGAGGAATATGTGGACCAGTCGGTGGAGCGCACCACCCGCTGGGCGCGAAGATGCCTGGAAACCCACCGCAAAGCCGGTAAGGAAACCTCCCAATTCCTTTATGGCATTGTTCAGGGCTCCAACTTTCCCCACTTGAGGGAGAAAAGCGCGAAGCAACTTCTGGCCCTCGACTTTCCGGGCTACGCCATCGGGGGCGTTTCGGTCGGGGAGCCCAAGGAAGTCATTTATGGGGTGGTGGAAAAAACAGCGCCCTATCTTCCCGAGGAGAAGCCCCGCTATCTCATGGGGGTGGGGACGCCGGAGGATCTTTGGGAATGCGTGGAGCGGGGGATGGATCTCTTCGATTGCGTCATGCCCACCCGCATCGCCCGCAACGGAACGGCCCTCACCCGCAAGGGAAGGGTCATTTTGAAAAACGCCCAATATGCCGAGGACTTTTCCCCCCTGGACCCCCAATGTTCCTGCGAGTGCTGCCGCCTTTACACCAAGGCCTACCTGAGGCACCTTTTTATGGCGGAGGAGCTATTGGTTCTGCGGCTGGTCAGCCTGCATAATCTCCAGTTCATGACGGATGTCACGAAAATGATCCGCGAGGCGGTTCACCAAGGAAATTTTTCCGAAGCCAAGAAGCAATTCTTGGGGGATTATTTTGCGGATTCCCCCAAGTCCCGGCCTACTTGATGGATTTTCCGCCAGTCCGCCGGTAAGTTGAGCGTTGCGGCTGATCTTGGCCCCCGCTTATAATGTGCCCTCACTTAAAACGAAGGATTCGTGAAATTGAAAAAGATTAAAAAAGTCACCCCGCCCAAGGCAAAAAAGAAGCCGGTCGAAAAAGGCGTCTCCCTTTCCTGGCAAAAGGTCCAATTGGCCCGGCATCCCCAGCGGCCCTTTGCCATGGATTACATCCAACGCGTCTTCACGGATTTCGAGGAAATCCGGGGGGATAGGGCCTTCGGCAATGACCAGGCGATCGTGGCGGGGTTCGCTTTCCTCGGGGACCAGCCCGTTTTCGTCATGGGGCACCAAAAGGGCAGGGACACCAAAGAAAACATCCTCCGCAATTTTGGAATGCCCAATCCGGAAGGCTATCGAAAGGCCCTTCGAATCCTCAAATTGGCCGAAAAATTCAAGAAACCCATCATCACCCTGATCGACACGCCGGGAGCCTACCCGGGCTTGGGCGGCGAGGAGAGGGGCCAATCGGAGGCCATCGCGCGCAATCTCCTGGAAATGGCGAAGTTGCGGGTTCCTATTATCGCGGTCGTCACGGGAGAGGGCGGCAGCGGCGGCGCCTTGGGCATCGGCGTGGCCAACAAGATTTTGATCCTGGAGAACTCGGTTTATTCCGTGATTTCCCCCGAAGGCTGCGCGGCCATCCTCTGGAACGACCGGGCCCGCATGCAGGAAGCCGCGGAGGCGATGAAGATGACGGCCCCCGACCTTCTCCAGCTCAAGATCGTGGACGAGATCATTCCCGAACCGGAAGGCGGGGCCCATTTGAACCACGAACTGGCGGCGCAAAACCTGAAAAAGGCCCTGGAAAAGAACTTGAAAGCCCTGTTATCGATGTCCCCCGCCGCCCTGGAAGCCCAACGATACGAGAAGTTCCGCGCCATGGGAGTTTTCCAAGAAAAGTAGTTTCCTAGAAAAACCTAAAGAAAAACCAAAAGGCTCTTGAACCACCAAGGGCACCAAGGGCACCAAGAACGACGAAAGGCAAAGATGTTGAATTATTTTTTTAAACCCCATTTTGATTTTCGGTTTTCTTGGTGCTCTTGGTGTCCTTGGTGGTTCAATGGATTTTTGCTGTGTGCCTTTCTTTTTGCCCCCTCCTTTGGTTTTACCAAGCCGCTGGTGGTTTTGGACGCGGCCCATGGCGGGACTGATTTGGGGGTCAAGGCCGGGTCGGAAGTGGAGAAAGAATGGAATTATAAGTTTTCCCAATCCCTCGAAAGGGCCCTGCAGGGACTGGGCTTTGACGTGCTGGAGGTCCGCAAAAGGGACGAGACCATTTCCCAAGAGAAGCGCGCGGAAATCATCAACACCTCCCAGGCTTCCGCCGTGATCGTGATTCACGCGGATGGCGATTGGACCGGAACCCAGAGGGGGCCGATGATCGTGGTGGAACCCCCCACCCAAGGAACCGAATTTCCCGATATCGCCAAGTGGGGCGCCATTACCCCCTCCCATTACCGGGCCAGCCTGAAATTAGCCCGGGACATCGCGGAAACACTCGGGATCGGCGCCGAGTTGTCCAATCTTTCGGACAGCCGGGGCGTTCTGGGCGAAAAAACCTCCGCCTCGGGCCGCCTCTATTGCCTGCCGCACCAAAGCCTGAGGTATTTGAGCCTGCCCGCGGTGGTTTTGACCCCCCTGTTCCTGACTTCTTCCCCGGATCTTCGGAAGTTTTCCAGCGCGGAGGGGATGGCTAATTTTTCGGCCAAGGTGGCCCAGGGAATAGCGAATTTCCTGCAATAAGGAACGCGACGGATAAAATGAATAAAAACCTGATGGTTAAAATTTTAATCTCGCTAACCCTTTTTTGCGTTTCCATCGGAGCCATCGATTTGGTCTTCCGCTGGGTTCGCTCCCTGTCGAAGATCACGCCCGTCCATAACGCCGCCCATTCGCCCCTCTACGAACCGGGGGATAAGCCCACCACGATTTTTGTCAAAGAGGTGGAGGTTGAAAGCGGGAAAAGCATCAATGAAGGCATGGTGATCCACGAAAGCAAGATCCGGGCGAACCAGATGCAGCAGGCAGTCGAGGCCTATTTGCAGGGCCCCCGGACGGGGCGGCTGCAGGTGCCGGTTCCGGAGGGAATGGCCATGAACGAGTTTTATTTCACCCCCTCCGGCGCCGCCGTCGTGGATTTATCCATCGCCCAGGTGCAAAAGGAAAGGGTGGGTTTTTATGATGAGGCCCTTTTCATCCGGGGGCTGATCGAGACTTTAACCAATAATTTCTTCGAGGTGAAGCAAGTCAAGGTGTTGGTGGAAGGGCAGGATGTGCCGACGGTTCTGGGCCACTATGCCTTGGGCACCTCGGAAGCCAGCCTGCCGGTTAAATAAAAAGGCGGGTTAACCACCAAGGCACCAAGGGCACCAAGAACGGCGAAAGACAAATAATTTTGATATGTTGGAAAACCAATCTTGTTTTTTGCTTTTCTTCGTGCCCTTCGTGTCTTCGTGGTTAATAGATGTTTTGAGCTTTTAACGAAATAACGAAAGAACTGAAAATGGACAACCCAAAAGAAACCGAACTGCCTTCCGCTTACGAACCTAAAAGCGTGGAGGGACGCTGGTACAAGCAATGGGAAGAATCGGGCCTTTTCAAGGCCTCCCAAGAATCCTCGAAACCGCCTTTTTCCATGGTCATGCCCCCGCCCAACGTGACGGGAAGCCTTCACATGGGCCATGCCTTGAACGACACCCTTCAGGATTTGGTGGCCCGCTACAAGCGCATGCAGGGCTTCAACGTCCTTTGGCTTCCGGGGGTGGACCACGCCGGCATCGCCACCCAAAATGTGGTGGAGCGGGTTTTGAGGAAGGAAGGCAAAAGCCGCCACGACTTGGGGCGGGAAGCCTTTATCGCTAAGGTTTGGGAATGGAAGGAAAAATACGGGGCCACCATCAACCAGCAGATCCGCAAAATGGGCGCCTCCTGTGACTGGAGCCGCGAGCGTTTTACCCTGGACGAGGGCCTATCCCAGGCCGTGCGGGAAGTTTTCATCACCCTCTACAACGAAAAGCTGATCTACCAGGACTATTACCTCATCAACTGGTGCCCCCGCTGTCAGACCGCCCTCTCGGATATCGAGGTGGAACACAAACCGGTCCACGGCAATTTCTACCACATCCGCTATCCCTTCGCCCATGACCCTTCCCAGGGCCTGGAAGTGGCCACCACCCGGCCCGAAACCCTCCTGGGGGATACGGCGGTGGCCGTCCATCCCGAGGATGAACGTTACGCGGGATTAGGGGGCAAATCGGTCACCCTACCCCTGGTGAACCGGTCGATCCCCATCGTTATGGATACCTATGTGGACAAGGAATTCGGCACCGGCGTGGTGAAGATTACCCCCGCCCACGACTTCAACGACTTTCAGGTGGGCAATCGCCACAAGCTTCCCCGCATCAATATCCTGAATCCAGATGGGACCCTCAACGAAAACGCGGGCCCCTACCAGGGAATGGACCGTACCGCCGCGCGCAAAAAGATCGTGGCCGACCTGGAGGCCCTGGGCCTTCTCCTGAAGGTGGAGCCCCACGAGCACAATGTGGGCCATTGTTACCGTTGCGGAACCATCCTGGAGCCCTACTATTCCAAACAATGGTTCGTGCGCATGAAGCCCCTGGCCGAACCCGCCTTGAAGGCTGTGGCCGAGGGCAAAACCAAATTCGTCCCCGAAATGTGGCGGGGAGAGTTCGAGAGATGGCTGAACAATATCCAGGATTGGTGCATCAGCCGCCAAATCTGGTGGGGCCACCGCATCCCCGTTTATAACTGCCTCTCCTGCCAGCATCAAATTGCCGCCGCCGAAAAACCCGCCTCTTGCCCCAAGTGCAAGGGCACTGAATGGGAACAGGACCCGGACGTGCTGGACACCTGGTTTTCCTCGGGCCTCTGGCCCTTTTCCACGCTCGGATGGCCTGACAAGGGCAGTAAGGACCTCCAAATTTTCTATCCCACCTCGGTCATGGTCACCAGCTGGGACATTATTTTCTTCTGGGTGGCCCGCATGATGATGATGGGGCTGAAATTCATGGGCGAGGTTCCTTTCCGGGAAGTTTACATGTATTCGCTTGTGGCCGACGAGGACGGGAAGAAGATGAGCAAGTCCAAGGGCAATGTGGTGGACCCGCTCGAATTGATCGAAAAATTCGGCACCGACGCCCTGCGCTTTACCCTCACCAGCATCGAGACTAAACAGCGTTACGTGGCGCTGACGCCGCAAAAGCTGGAATCCTCCCGGAATTTCGTGAACAAACTTTATAACGCCACCCGGTTCGTCCTCATGGGGCTGGCGGATGGCACTGAAGTGAATGGGCTTTCCAAGGAAGACCATTCCAAACTGAAATTGGAAGACCGTTGGATTTTGACCCGGCTTTCCCAGGTGGTCGGGGAAGTCACCAAAGATTATGAGAAATACCGGGTGGCCGAATTGTCCCAAACCCTTTACCGCTTCGTTTGGAACGAGTTTTGTGATTGGTACCTGGAATGCATCAAGCCCCGGCTTTACGCCGCGGCCAATTCCGACGAAAAAAAACTGGCCGCCTCGGTCTTCGTGACGGTCTTGAACGGGGTGTTGAGGCTCCTGCATCCGGTCATGCCCTTCGTCACGGAAGAACTTTGGCATAAGCTTCCCGGGTTCATGGAAACCATCATGAAGGCCGCCTGGCCTAAGGAAGGGGACTATCCCACGGAGGATTCGTCGCTGGGGGCCTTTTCCACCCTGCAAGAAATCATCACGGCCATTCGAACCAGCCGAAGCGAACTGAATGTGCCGCCCTCGGCCCAAGTGAAGGTTTCCACCAAAGGCGAGGGGGTGAAATTCGACCCCTCTTCCCAACAAGCCGCCCTGCTGAAGACCCTGTGCCGGGTGAGCGATTTGTCCGAAGCCACACAAAGGCCCGCCAAGTCGGCCTTGGCGGTGGTGAAAGGCGGGGAAGTCTATCTCCACTTGGAAGGGCTCATTGATTTGAAAGCCGAAGCCGCCAAACAGCAAAAGGAACGGGAAAAGCTGGCCAAGTATGCCCAAGCCATCGAGGGAAAATTGAAGAACGAACAATTCGTGAAGAACGCCCCGGAGGAGTTGGTGGATGGCGAAAAGGCCAAGCTTCAGGAAACGAAGGATAAGATTGGCCGTATTGATAGCAATTTAAAGTTTCTAGAAAGTTGAAATTTGAAACTCCCTAAACTTAACACCCGCCCGCTTCTCCCTCTGCTCAAGCAAGCCTTGCAAGAGGATGGTGCTTTCCACGACCGCACGACTTTCGCGACCATCGCCCCCGGCCTCAAGGCCCATGGCGAAATCCTGGCCAAGGCGGAAGGGGTTTTGGCGGGATTGCCGGTCATCGAGCAGGTATTCAAGCTTCTCGATAAGCGATGCCGGGTGAAGGCCCTGGTGAAAGAGGGGGCCAAAGTCCGCAAGGGTACGAAGGTCGCCCGGTTGGAGGGTTTGGCCCGGCCGCTTCTTTCAGGGGAGAGAGTAGCCCTTAATCTCTTGAGCCGCCTTTCCGGGGTGGCTACCCTGACCCGCCAATTCGCTGATCTGGTCAAAGGCCCGCGTCTTTACGACACCCGCAAAACCACCCCCCTTTGGCGTACCCTGGAACGTTACGCCGTCCGGGTAGGCGGGGGCCAAAACCACCGCTTCAACTTGGCCGGGCATGTGCTTATCAAGGACAACCACTTGAGCCTAGGGGGAGGGGTCTATGCCTGCGTCCAGGCCGCCCGGAAGAAGTATGGGCCCAAGGAATTCATCGAGGTGGAAGTGGAGAACTTTGAACAGGCTTCCGAGGCCCTCCGGGCGGGGGCCGATATCATCCTGGTGGATAACGCCGATCCCCGGGCTTTTCATCGAATTCTGGGGCTGGTAAGGGGCAAAATGCAGGTGGAAACCTCCGGCGGCCTGACCCTCCAAAACATCAAGAAATACTCCCGCCTGCCGGTCGACCGCTTTTCCTCGGGCGCCTTGACCCATTCGGCCCCCTCCCTCGACTTCTCCATCGAGCTTTACCCAATCCCCTAAGTCTTCGGTAGCGACTCATTTTAGGTGTCATTGCGAGGCCCAGCCCCAATCGGGGCGATTTGGGCTGTGGCAATCTCAGGTTTTTGCTTTCCACCTACCCCCATCGAATCGTGTAGTGCATAAACTCCTTATTTTTCGTGTTCAGCGGCTGAACATCAAAAATAAGGCTTTTTGCAATATTCTCCCGATGGCGGGTTCTAGCGCCAAGTTCCCCTTCAAAGTGTTCGCACTGCGAACACTTAAACCCAAAGCCCCTATCGCCTACCCCCAAGGCTCCCGTGCCATTTACCCCAATGGGCGGTCCGAGGGGGCTTCGTGGCGCGGTTGTACCCTCGAGCCTTTGATTTTATGAAAATTTCATAAAACGGACTTTTTATAACAGGCTCAAAAACCCTCGGTTTTTGATGGGCCGGAATGAGGTCTGGATTTATGCCGTCGGCATAAATATGGACCCCGTCAGACTGGGCCGAAAGAACCCCTTTTTTCAGGGTTCATCTTGAGGTTTAAATTTATGCCGTCGGCATAAAATAGAGCCAGATGGCCTCTGAAGCAGGACTGTTTGGTCCGGATGAGGGCACACATAATAAAGTGAACTTGAGCCGGGGGGCTTTTTCAAAGACCCCCTTGGGCTTGATTTCAGATTAAAACCCGGATAAATTTAAGTATGATAAATCATCATACCGGAGGTAAAGATGTCCACGGCCAAAATTGCTATCACCATCGACGAAAAAATCCTAAAAACAATCGACCAACTGGTTGAAAAACATGTTTA
>CAWIIP010000005.1:0-331478 GCA_963836235.1 uncultured Pseudomonadota bacterium
CCACCATGGTCCGCTTCAATAATTGCTTCAAGTCTTTCAACACATCCTCAGGCCGTAATGCCACCATACACTCGTGTTTCTTATCCACGCATACCGTCAGCTTGCAAGGGCGGCAAGGCACCATTTTGACCACCATCGGATGAGAATCCAGCGAATAGGGATGCCTTTTGCCCAAGGGTTCGGGCCCCCAGATAGTCAAAGTGGGTGTTCCCACTGCCACGGCTAAATGCCGGTAAACCGAATCCACGCCTAACACCGCCGCGCATTTTTGGTAAAGCCCCAATAAAGGGAGCAAACTGGCGCTGGAGTAAACGGGCAGGCTTAGGCCCGCCTCTTTCTCAATGGCGCCCAACTTGGCACTCTGCAAAGGCGAGCAGGTAAAAAACAGCTTCATGCCATTGGCCGTCAGCTCTTTAATCACCGCCCCCCACTTGGCGGGGTACCACTCTTTGCTGGCGCAACCCGCAAAAGGATTCAGGGCTAAAACCATGTCTCCTTGGCCAAAGCGATTCGCTTTCCAAAAGGTGTCGGCATATTCGGTGGCTTTATCAGGAACTCTCCAAAAACCATGCGCACGATCATGGGATTTGGGGGTTATCTTGAAAAGGCCCAATACCCGCCGGTCTACCTCGATCGAGTCCATCTTGGGCAAATCCTTCGCCGAAGTTGTCAAATCGTAATGGGATTTGATGGATGGAAGCCCCAGGCCCGCTTTCATGGCCGCTTTGCTCCAAGTAACCCATTGGGCGCTTTGCGCAGAGCCAGAAAAGTCGATGGCCAGGTCGAAGTACCGCTTTTGGAGGGCGTTCATGAACTTATCGTTTTTCCAAATCCTCGTCCAAAAGGGCCGGCGTTCCATCGCGTCGGGGTCATAGGCCATCACCTCATCCGCCCAACCGGATTGCTCATAGAGTTCGTGGGCTGCAGGCCGAACCAGGGCCGTGATTCTGGCTTGGGGAATGACTTCCCGCAAGGCCTCAAAAGCTGGGCCCGCCAGAATGGTATCCGCCAAAGGGCTCAATTTAACCGCCAAAATCCGTTTCAATTACAGGCTCCTAATTAATCATTTTTGACCTTTTACCTATCCAATCCGGGTTCCCGTCGTGGACAGGATTTGTCAACCCATAATGAACTAAGTGTTTCGAATCAAATCATTTCTTTCAAAAGTTTTAATCTCCTTTTCCAAGAAGGGTTTCCATAACATTTTCAGGCGCCCAACCATCAAACTGATTCATTTCATCAAGTCGTTTCAGACCCTCAGCAGCAGCTTTGTTTCCATTTTTCTTGGCTAATTTCACCCATTTGATGGCTTCTTTTTTATCCTGTTTCACACCTGAACCTGTCCAATACATTATCCCTAAACTATATTGGCCAAAATCATCACCCCCATCCGCCGCTTTACGAAATAATTCGACTGCTTTGTCGTAATCCTTGGGGACTCCTTGGCCGTATTTGTACATAAGCCCAAGGTTTTCTTGTGACCAAGCATGGCCCTGGTCCGCCGCTTTCTGATACCATTTCGCGGCTTTAGCGTAGTTTTGCTCAACGCCCTGCCCTTTCCAATAGTGATATCCAATTCGAAATTGGGCATCAGCTACATTCTGCATGGCGGCTTTTAAATACCACTCTGTCGCCAACGAGTCATCTTGTGGAACTCCATAACCAAAATTGTATAAATACCCAATACTTTCTTGTGCATTGGGTTCATTCTTTTTAGCAGCTTTTAAAAAATGCTCCATAGCTTTGCCATAATTTTTTTGAACTCCTAAGCCTTTTTCATACATTAATCCAATTCGGTATTCTGAGTATGGATCCTTTTTCTCGACGGCATTTAAATAATGTTCCATGGCTTTGCCATAATCTTGTTTAAAACCTAAACCGTCCTCATACATTAACCCCAAGTAGCGAAAGGAAAAAACGTCTGCTTGATTCGCGGCTTTTTGGAATAGAACAATCGCTTTTGGATAATCTTTTGGAATGACATCTCCATAAAGGTACATGGCCCCCAAAGCACATTGAGCTTTTGCAAATCCTTGATCGGAAGATTTTTGAAACCACTTTAGTGCTTCAATCTTATTTTGTGTAACGCCTACACCGTTGTCATAACAAAAACCAACTCCGTATTCGGCGCGAGGGTTGCTAAGCTCGGCAGACTCTAAATAGCACTTAAATGCTTCCACAAAATTTTTATTCTTGAAAGCTTTTTTACCCTGAAGAAATATTTTATCCCCTGGCTGAGAGGTTGTATTGGGCGAACCGAAGGAATAAGAACTGATGGAAAAACTTAAAATTAGAGATAAAAATGTTTTGATCTTCATTTTTAAAAAAACCACTCTTGTTCTTTCATCAAAAAATTTAAATATGTTTCTCGTCCAGAGCGTTAACCGCTTTGTCAAAATCTGATTTTTTCACTTGCAACTTAACCCCACCAAACGCGTAAAAAACAGGGTTAATTGCAAATATGTGTTCGTCGGCAATATAAGATTCAATATCTATAGATTCCAATCTAGCCTTTGCTAAATAAGCTTCCATCGGATTCTGATATCTAGCAACGACAATAAGATCATCGGCTTTTTCTTTTGCGCTTAATTCCCTCAGTTTTGCCCCACAAGAACCACAGTATGCGGCATACGGTAGAACAGTTTCCCCGCAAGAAGAACATTTGCCACCCTTTAAAGCTGTTGCAACTTCAAATGCTTTATGGCATTCCGTCTTGTTGCAATAATAATATTCAGGGCCTTGATTGAGACAACGTAAGCAGAACCAGCCATGGCAGTGCTGGCAAAAGCTGTCAGCTTCTTCGGTTGGATGGTTAGCACAAATATGTTCTGGCTTCATGATCCAGCAAATCCTTTAAAGAAATTTTGTATCTGTTCAGGCCAAGGACACTAACGAGGGCGCCAATCTTCCTGCCCGGTGGGCCAGCACCGCCTCAGCCAGATAATCCAACACATTCCGCTTTTGCTTTCGAAGCGTCTGTACTGCCGTCAGTACGCGTTCCGTGAACCGGCACCCTTCCCGGCTCCGATTTCCATAGCTGCGCTTGCGCCATAAAACAGCCGTCCGAAGGTCCCGCTCCGCCAGGTTGTTCGTCGGTTCAACCCCTTCCACCCTCATGAAGGTCCAGTAAGCTTCATAGAGTTTTAGAACCCGCCCACAAAGGCGGCTGGTACTGTCCGCCGGACCTTCCCGGCCCCGCTTTAACCATCGGGCTAATCGTGTCTTTAGTGGTTCTAGTCTTCGTCGCAAGCCCTTTCGGCCCACCTTCTCATCCTCGTATTTCCCCCACGCCTCAAACACCGCCTTCAGTGTCCGAAGACAGCCTTTCCCGATCCTTTGGCCTTTCTCTTCCCCCGACTCGATCAATCCCTGTAAGTCCCTCTTGAAATGGGCCCAGCACAACTGCCTTTGCTCCAAGGGGATCGGTGTGTAGGCTCCGAACCGGTCGCTCCCAACTATCCCTTTCGCCTTCTCACCCAGCAATTCCTTCATCGCTTCCTGGTTCCGGTGCTCCTGAACCTCAAAAACCGCCACCCGCGGCGTTGTGCCAACCCAGAGCCATTTCAATTTCCCGCTCAGGTACCATCCCGTCTCATCCGCATTCTTCACCGCCGACTGCCGTACCGCTTCTTTTGCTTCCACCCAGGATTCTCTCAGGGCTTCACTGACTTCTCGTTCCTTGGCGCTCAAGCTTCCCAGGGCCATCCGCACTCCTAACAACCCTTCCAAAACCTCCTGAACCACCCGTTTACTCATTTGGCACCGGCCACTGAAGAAGGCGATCAACCCCGTTAACCGAGGTCCGAAACTTCCCCGAACGTCCTCCGGCAGCATTCCCCAGGTTACCTTCCCGCAGGAAGAACAACACCGGCCCTGGACTTGGTGTTCGATCACCTCCGGCTTGAACGGTGGGATTTCCACCACTTGATGCACTTGAGGTTCGGGGTCTCTCTTCCCAGCCCGTTTGGCCAGTTCATGGCCGCATTCCCCGCATTTCAGGGGCAAGTGAATCTGTACATCTGTCACCATTTCCTTGGGAAACGGCTTTCGGGTGCATCCCATGTGTCCCGGTTGGCCACCTGGTTTTCGGTCACTCTTGGGCTTCGATTGTTGGGATTTTTGAAAAGGACTATCGCAAGAGGGTGGTTTGGACGAATTGGAAGAGTTTTGCTGTAAGCGGGCCGTCAACTCCCGTACCAAGGCTTTTAACTCTTGGACTTCGGATTCCAGAGTTTCCACCCTAGCCTGCAAACGCTCACAATTCGGACAGTTGGTTGGTATTGAAGGGGTGTCGTTCATCCTCTACGATGTTGCCATATCTCCTTTTGCTCTGCAAGGGGCCTGAACAGTTACGAAATTTTAAGATTCAATAAACCTTGAATAAGACCTTTTCTGCCCACGATGGATCCCCTGAGTGGACAACCCGGGTTATCGAGTCAGTCTCAAGGTCTAGTCAAAATCCAAGCCGCAAAAGTCCAATTTTCAAACTTTGTCCCTAAACCCTGACTAATTCTAACCCTATTTACCAAGCTGTACCGGGCCTAAACCCTCCCCCAAACCCTCAAAAACCAGGGCGATACCCTCTTGCTCGCCAGACCCTATCGTGCCAGACCCCCGGCCCCCCCCCGGCCCATTCTGGAGATTCTCCAGAATCAGGTCCCTCCCAGCCTAGTTTTAGAACCTTTAATATCCCTCAGGGGCTGGCACCCCCCATCACCAGTCCAAACAGCTTGGGAATACCGGGTGCCAAGGGTAGTTAAAAAGGGCCTAAATACATACGTCCGATTTCCCGGGGAAATCGGGTGCGTTATTTTAGGCCAATTTCAGAGGATAGGCTGATTCGACCGGCTCACCATAGGCGGGCTCAAGACGAACCCTCGATCAATTACAAAGGACTCAAAAATGGCCTAAATACGTATGTCCGATTCACCCGGTAAATCGGGCGCATTATTTTAGGCCATTTTCCGAAGACCAAGCTAACCCGGCCCCCGACATTCATCCGGTGGTCAAAGGGCTTGGGGTAGGGTTTCGGGTTTGACCTTGACCGGCTTTTTGAGCTTCTGGAGGACGGCCTGGTGGACCTCCTCCACCGAGATGGCGTGGAGGCACTTATACCCGATGGGGCAGGTCTTCTGGAAACAGGGGCTGCATTCCAGGTGCTTATAGATAATCTCATGGCCAATCCCAAAGGGCCGGGTCCAGGTGGGCGAAGTGGAGCCGAAAAGGGCTACCGTGGGGGTGCCCACCGCCGCCGCCACGTGCATGGGGCCGGTATCGTTGGTGACCAGCAGTTTACAGCGGGAAAGCATGGCCGCCAGAATGGAGGGGGTGGTACGGCCCGCCAATAGATGCAACCGCGGGGTTTCCACGTCAGGCCTCCCCGCTAGCAGAGGCTTTAAGTAGACTTCTTCTTCCAAGCCCCCCAGGATTAAAAAGGACTCGCTTCTTTCTTTCAGAAGCCGTGAAATCAGTTCCTGCCAATAGGGCAGGGGCCAGCGTTTGGCCGCTCCAAAGGTAGCCCCGGGCGCCAGGGCGATATAGCCCTTCTTTTCCGGCACACCCATATCCGCCCAAACCGTCTTCAAACCCCTTTCGGCATCCGGGGTAATCTCACACTCCAGTTTGACTTTTTTTATTCCAGCCAGGGACCCTTCCAAACCCTGATTCACCAAATCCAGATACTCAAGGACCAGGTGTTTTTGGCGGGGTTCGGGATGGGGTACCAGCCGGGTTAAAAAAAGGTCCCGCCCTTCCCCGCCCCAACCGATTCTTTCGGGAATGTCGGCGGCGAAGGGAAGGAAGGCAGCAGAAAAGGAAGTCGGCAGGATCACCGCCGTATCGAAAGAACCCGACTTCAATTTGGAGATGTTTCTAAAAAAACCTCCCATGCCCTTTTCGAGAACGAGGACATGGTCAACCCCTGGAAAGCTCTTCCAAAAATCCCGGAACACAATTTTGGCCAGAATGGTGACCTTGGCCTTGGGGAACATTTTTTTAACCGCCGACACCGCCGGGGTGGACATCATGCTGTCCCCCAGCCAATTGGGCACGCGGATGAGGATGTTTTGTGTTTTGTCTTTTTTCAAAATGAGACTTTCTTGGCGTCTTGGCGTCTTGGCGTTGGATGTTGATTTTCTCACCGACTTCTCCTCACCGACCTTTTCACCGCCCCTCCCACCAAATCCACGGTCAAATCCCTCATGCACTTAAAGTGCCCCAAGGGGCAAGCGTTCTTCCCGTGCACGTCGCAAGGGCGGCAGGTCAGGTTGGAAACTTCCACCACCGAATGGGGGCCCCAGGGCTCAAAACCCAGCGAGGTCGTGGTGGAACCGTAAATCACGACCACTCGGCATCCTCGGCCTGAGGCCAAGTGGGTCAGGCCGGAGTCGTTGCCGATGAAGAGATCGCACCGACCCAAAAGGGCGATGGATTGTTCCAGGGAATAGTGGTCGGCCAGGCAGATACCCCTTTCGAGAGGCGTTCCCCTCATCTTGTTCTGAATGGATTTAATCAGGCCTATCTCGTCCTTGCTTCCAAACCAAAGAAGGGTGCAGCGGTAATCTTCGACAAGCCGGGAGGCCAGTTCGGCGTATCTTTCGGGCATCCACTGTTTGGTCTTCCAACGGGCGCCGGGCCCCAGGCCGATCACCAATTGGGAGGGGGAGATTTTCCGTCTTTCCAAAAATTCCCGGAGGAAAGACTGGTCTTTCTTGGAATCGAAAACCTTGAAATGAATCCTCAAATGGGGCTTGACCCCCAAAGGTTCCAGAACCTTGAGGTATTTTTGAATGGTGTGCAAACTGGGCTGGCTGTTCAGTTTTTTGACCAGCAAACGCCGCCGGAGGGCTTCCTTGTCGTAAACCAGGAACTTCGCCTTGCGGGTGAAATAGGAAATAATCTGGGTTCTCAGGGAATCGTGCAGGTCCAGCACCATATCGGGATTCAAGGCTCGGATTTCCTGGATATGGCCCCAAAGGTTAAAAACCCCCGATCCCTGCAGGGTCAAAATTCGCTCCAAGGCCGGATGGTTCTGGATTGCCGGGAGGTACTCTTTTTTAGTGGCAAAAAAAACGCGGGCCTTGGGAAAGGCCGCCAATAACCCGTCCAAGACGGGGTTGGTCAAAGCCACATCTCCCAGGGATGAATAACGCAGGACTAATATTTTGGGAGGGGCTTTCGGTTCGGTGACAGTCTGCTTTTCTTTAGGAGCCATAATCCTTCAGTTTTGAGTTCTAAGTTTTGAATTTTGAGTTTTAAGCGAATGAAGCATCCGCTTCGCGGAAACAATAATAACTTAAAACTTAGAACTAAAAACTTAAAACTGATTTTAAGTGGTGGAGCAAGCCAGTGAGATGTTCTTCAGGACCGTTTCCCAATGGTTCTTGCCGCCCGTCACTTCCCATTTGATCTCCAAAACGAGGATGGGAATATCCAAATCCATATCCCGGGGCAATTTGACCTCGTCCTTCTGGGTCGTCACCAGGTATTCCAAACCCCTTAGCTTGGCGTCTTCTAAAATATCCTTTAATTTTTCTTTCGTATAGGGATAGTGGTCCCGCAAGGTATAAGCGTGCCGGATGAGCACCTTGAATTCGGCCAGGGTCCGAATAAAGGAAAGCGGATTGGCCACGCCAGAAAAGGCCCCCACCGAGGCCCGGTCCAGCGAGGAAGGTTTGATTTCCTTCCCCGTCTTGAAATCCTTTAAAACCAGGGGCTGATAGCAGGACTCCACGAGAAAAGCCCGGGGGTTGTGGCGACGCAGGACCGTGCGGATGTCTTCCGGACTGCGGGCCAGGTTGATCTTGTTAAGGACAAAAACATCGGCTTCCGCCAAGGCGTTTAGGGGTTCACGCAAAAGGCCAGCCGGGAGCACGTGGCCCGTGCTGAAAGGATTGATGCCGTCCACGACCAGGATATCCAGGTCCCGGTGAAGCTCGAATCGCCGTTGATAACCGTCGTCGAGGATAAAAAGGTCCGGCTTGAATTCCCGCAGGGCCTCCAGCCCCGCCTCGTAACGGTCCTTGCATACCAGTACGGCGGCTTGGGGCACACTCTCGGCAATAAGAACGGGCTCGTCCCCACCTTCTTCCGCCTTGACGAGAAGCTTCTCGCCCTTTGATACCCAGACCAGTTTGGCGCTTTTGCGGGTCCGGCGGTAGCCCCGGCTTAAGACCGCCACCCTTTTTCCCTGTTCGGAAAAATAGCGGGCCAAGGAAATGACGACGGGGGTTTTCCCCGTCCCCCCCGTGGTAATGTTCCCAACGCTCACCACCGGACAAGTCAGCCTTTTTCGGTTCAAAACACCCGAGCGATAAGCCGTCTTTTTAACCCACCAGCCCGTCAGGAATACGAAAGAAAGGAATTTCAAAAACGAAAAAAGGCTTTTGTCCAAAAAAGTGCGGGGTTTGTCGTGGAGGAACTTGAGATAGGCGCCTTCAAAATCGTTCAATGGAAAATTCCTTGATCGAAAAATAAATTGTTGTCATTGCGAGGAATGACAGGCTCGAAGTAGTTGGCCTGCGGCCAACCATGCTTGGCCCAAGGGCCAAGTACAACCCCAGTTCCAAAATAAAGGGTTGAATTATTTCATACTTATTTTACAGCTACGGATGACGTATCCATGGGCCAACGGCTGACGACTTCCCGAACCGTTCTTTCCGTCGCCCCCCGCATGGACACCACCGCGTCATGGGCCCGATGGCCCGATTCCTTGGCCAAGTCGGAATCCATTAACCGCTCAAAAACCTTCACCACGTCCTGGCCGTGATCGACCAAAAACCCGCCCCCGGATTCGATCAAGGCTTGTGCCGCTTCCCCCACGTTTTGCGTGTAGGGGCCGAAGCAAACCGGCACATGGGACAGGGCCGGTTCCATCACGTTATGCCCGCCGATAGGCACCAAAGTCCCCCCCACGAAAGCGGCCCGTGAAAAGGCGTAAGCTAAAGATAACTCTCCGACCGTGTCCAAGACAATGACTCGTTCGGGCGTTTGTTCTTTTTCCAATTCACTGCGGAAAACATGGTCGACACCCAGGGCTTTCAGTTTTTCCCGGTAAACCGGGGCGTTCTTTAAGTGACGGGGAGCGATCAAGACCTTGACATCAGGGGAAATCCGGAGGATTTCCGGAACTAGGGGCAAGAGTTGGTCTTCTTCCCCGCTTCGCAAACTTCCCAGGGTAAAAAGAATATCCCGGTTCATCAGGCATAGCTTTTCCTTGAACTTTTGAACCGCCATGGCGTCCGGTGACTGCCGGTCGTATTTCATTTGACCCGCCACTTGAATTCGCTTCTCGGAAACCCCCAAAGCCGCCAGCCTATCGGCATCCTTCGGAGTTTGTACCAGGCAGAGGCTAAAGCAATTCAAGGCCGGTTTGAAAAAACCTTTTAACTTCTGGTAGGACGGAAAACTCCGGTCGGAGATGCGCCCATTGATGAGTAGCACTGTCAGTCCATTTTGGCCGGCCCGGCGAAGCCAATTAGGCCAAAACTCGGTTTCCGCGACCAGTACCATCACGGGCCGGAAAGCCTGGAAGGCCCGTTTTAAGGGCCAACGCTCATCTAAAGGCGCCAAGAACACATAATCCGCCAATTTCTTTTCCAACGCGATCTTTTTCCCCGTTTCAGAGGTGGTGGTCAGGACAATATGGGCCTCGGGTTTGGCCTTGCGAAAGGCCAGGCAAAAGGGGGTGATGGCGTTGACCTCGCCCGTCGACGCGGCATGCAGCCAAACGTTGTAACCCTTCGTAAGCTTTTGAAGGTCTTCTTTCCCGTAAAAACCCAATCTTTCCCGGAAAGAGGAATCGCGGTACACCAGCCCCACCACCCGGGCCAAAATATACAAAAGCGCCATAAAGAACCTGTAGATAAAAAGAAGCATTCGATTATTCCTTGCGGCTGTTTTTAATGGACAAAATAATTTTCCGCGGCTTCGGTTACCCGATCTAACTCTTTTTGGATCTTTTCAAAATAGTCTTGGTCATTCCTGCCCTGTTCCGGGATAAGAATCGGCTCACCATAAACAAACACGGCCCGGCTGAAGGGTTTGGGAATGATGAAACTATCCCAGCTTTTCAGGCGCCAGCAATGTTCCGCCGCAAAGCCAAAGGGAACGACCGCGCATCCGGTAAGACGGGCTATCTGCACCGCTCCCATCTTCATTTCCCGCCGGGGACCCCGGGGCCCGTCGGGTGTAATGGCGCAACGCTTGCCTTGTTTCAGGTAATCCACCATTTCCCGAGTGGCTTCCTGGCCGCCTTTTGAGCTGGAACCCCGCACCGCCGTATAGCCGAAAAACTTGCCGATAGTCGTGATCAGCTCACCATCCCGGCTGGCCGAAATCATCACATGCACATCCTGATCCCGATGATACCAAACGCTCATCAGGATCGTCTCGTGCCACAGGGCCCAAAGCGGCGGCTCCTGCTGGCGTCCCCGGGGTCCCAAGTCCGCCCGTCCCTCGGATTTGATGCGCAAGGTCAATCCCAGTAAGTGCGTCAGGGGTGTGGCGATGAGGACGATGATCCAATCCTTAAAGGAAAGCTTGTTAGTCCTCACTTGGCGGCCGTCAGCATTCGTAAAATTTCATGGGCCACATTTCGGGAAGCTTGGGGAGGCTGGGAGATATCTTTCTTGATTTTACCAAAGGCCCGGACCTGCTGGTCCCAAAAGTCCTTGTGATCCAGTATCCGGTTTGTTTCCTCCACCAGCTTTTTGGGCTTGGCCTTTTCCTGGAGGAGTTCCGTGACCACCGTTTGGCCGGCCAGGAGATTCACCAGGGAAATATTTTTGACTTTGAGCAGACGCCTCGCCAAAAAACCGGTCACGGCCGCCACTTTATAAACGACGACCATGGGGGTTCCCAGCAAGGCGGTCTCCAGGGTGCTGGTGCCGGATTTGATCCAGGCCACGTCGCAAGCCTTGCGAAGCTCGTAGGCGGGGCCTTCCACGAAGAAAAAGGGGTCGTCCGGGGTTAAACCGGTGAAATCCTCTTGTTCCAAACCCTGGGATTTGGGGATGACAAAAGCGGCGTCCGGACAGCTTTTACGGAGGATACGGGAAGCCCTCAGGAAAAGGGGCCATATCTTTTCGATCTCGCCCTTGCGGCTTCCCGGCATGGCACAAACCACCGGAAAGCGGGACAACTGGATTCCATATTGGCCCAGCACTTCCTTTCGTTGAATCGGCTTCAATTTCATTTCTTCCATGAGGGGATTACCGACGTAAAAGGCCTTGAGCCCGTGTTTTCGGAAAAAACCGGGTTCGAATGGGAAAATGACCAGTAACTTTTGAATGATCTTTTTCATCGTCTTCACGCGGCCCTGGTTCCAGGCCCATACTTTCGGCGCCACGTAATAGCAGACGGGAATTCCCATCCGATGGGCCCGCTCAGCAAGCCGCAGGTTGAAACCGGGATAGTCCACGAGGAAAAGCAAGTCGGGTTTTTCGTCGCTCAACCATTTTTCACAATCGGCAAACCGGCGACGGATGGCGGGATAGTGTTTCAAGACTTCCCAAAAACCGATCAAGGCCTGGCGTGTCAAATCCTCCCGAACTTCCATGCCCGCTTGGGCCATGAGTGGCCCACCCAGGCCGAATAGCTTCAGTTTTTTATTTTTTCGAAGGAGGCTTTCGATCACCTTGGCGGCGTGCATATCCCCCGAGGCCTCGCCGGCCACCATCATCACTTTTTTAAACAGGGCTTTCATGGCTCAGGAACAACCTCGTTATTTATTCGTTAGGAAATTAGTAGGCCGGCACCGAGGGAATCAGGGTGATGGGGACATTAACGTAACCCAGTAAGGCAAAGCCCGTATCCCACCTTTCATAACCCAGGTTAAAGGCCAGGGGCAAGCCGTCGATTTGGGTGTTGAAAAGAACAGGATGTTGATCCATCGGAAAGGGTTTCCAGATTTCAAACTTCCAATTTCGACCCCAAAAGTAGGTATTGAAACCTGTGTAAAACATGCCTGACGGCGATGTGGCTCCATCTTCAGAGATTGTAGTTTGAAGATTGGAATCCAAAAAAGGCAGAAGGTCGGAATAATTCAGACTGACAAGACCTGTTTTTTCCAAACTATAAATATATCCCATGTGGACGGCAGTTTTGTAGAAGATGGTTTTACTCAAGACGGTATAAACCCCGCCCATGGTATTGTGTGACAGCTGAAAACTTTGATTGCTGGAACCCGAACTGGAACTTCCCCCCGTCTGAGCCGCCAGTGAATACATCAACCCACTTGCCATTCCAGGCCTGTCCCCATCTTCATCCAGCCAGGCGTATTTCACGTCGGTCGACAACAGCGCCAGGCTGATTTCCTCCAAGGAATCGAGATAGGTTTGGGAAAAATCCCTGGAGATGATGCTTCCAATGAAATAGGTAAAATCAATATTCCAGTTAAAACCATCCGTATGGTCCCAACCGTTGGAAAAAGCCGTTGGCAACATCACCAAGGACGCGCGGGAGATGCTGGGGGTATTGGTCATGGTGGGGGTAAATGTCATGGAGGGGGAGATGGTCCCGGTTTGGGTCGGGGTACCGGTCGCGGTCCAGGTAAAAGTGGCGGTAGGCGAACCCGGCGTAGGAGTATCAGTGGCGTAAGGATCCCATGTGTTGGTCCAAGTCGGCGTCGCGAAGGGGTTGTAGGTGGGCGTGGGCGTTGGAGTATTGGTCGGGCTGTTGGTGGGAGTATCCGTGCTGACATCGGTAGGAGTATCCGTTTTAACGGCGGTAAGGGTGAAAGTAGGCGAGGCCGTCCAGGCGGGGGAAGGGGTAGCTGTGTTCGACTGGGCCCATAAAGCCGGGGCCGCCAGGAGAACCCATAATTCAACGCAGTATATAAACCTTAACATTCTTGCGCCCAAAATGGACCGCCTCTTCGTAAGTGTCGTAGCATAAATCAATCTTTTTTCCCTTAATGGCGCCGCCCCTATCCGCCGCGATGGCATAGCCATATCCCTCGATATAAAGCGGGGTTTTGAGGTGGATGAACCGCGTATCCACCGCCACCACCCCATAACCGGCCTTGAGCCCCGAGGCCGTCGTACCCGAAGCGTAAGGCCAAGTGTCTTCCGGGCCCGGATAGTAAGCCGTCGCCTCCATGATGACGATTTTCCGGACACGGGCCCGCTTTTTCAGCGGGTAAAGTTTCTGCCGGAGGGAGGTCCCCTCCAATACTTTAGCATCCTTTGCGGGGATCAAAACTTTCGAATTCAGGACTTTTTCGAAGGCTTTCTCACCGTCTAAATAATAAGACTCGATTTGTTGCTCTTCCTCACCATCCTGGCCCCGTTCGATATCGATGATTTCCCCGGCATTCAAGGTATCCGTGTAGTCGGTATGAACCATCGCCATTATTTTCTTTTTAACGTCCCTGACCTGGCGCTCCACAAGCCCTAAGTCGATCTCCATTCCTTCGGTGACCGGTGATGAAACATCCGGCACGACCACATCCTGGGGTTTAAGGGTGATGCCCTGTTCCTTGAGAACATCCCCCACGGTTTTCCCCGCCGTCAAAACCTCGCTTACTTTATCCTTTTGATAAAGGAAGACGTGAAAATGGACCGCGGTGGACTTTCCGTATTGGACCCACCCCAAAACCACCATCAAACATAAAACCCCCGCCCCTATATAGACGATCCATCTATTCTTTTGTTTTAACTTAACCATTCCCCAGCCTTAAATAGAAGCGATGACCCTTGGGAAGTCGCCGAAAGCTACCGAAAGGTCGGAAACCCCTGCCTATTCGTGATTTCAAGCGCTCGATACTTTCTCACTTAAAAAACGACCCCGGGAATAAGGAAATTCCAATTGTTTCAAGAATCCAAGAAGTTCTTAAGAAGCGCCTTGCCCGACTCGGTCAGGATGGACTCGGGATGGAATTGCACCCCTTCAACCGGAAGAGTCTTGTGGCGGACCCCCATAATCTCCCCATCCTCGCTGGTGGCCGTCACTTCCAGACAATCGGGCAGGGTCTCTTTTTTAATAACCAGCGAATGATAACGGGTCGCCCGGAAGGAATTAGGGAGCCCTTTAAAAACGCCCTTGCCATCATGGGAAATTTGGCTGGTTTTGCCGTGCATCAATTGCTTGGCCCGGATAATCTCTCCGCCAAAGGCGTAACCAATGCTCTGATGACCCAGGCAAACACCCAAGATGGGAATCTTGCCCGCCAATTGTTTGATCGTATCCACCGATATACCCGCTTCCTTGGGTGAACAGGGGCCCGGCGATATGAGAATATGGGTCGGTCCTCTTTTCAGGATTTCATCTACCGTCACTTCATCATTGCGGAAGACCTGGATGTCGGCGCCCAACTCTCCGAGGTATTGGACGATGTTATACGTGAAGGAATCATAATTATCGATGACGAGGATCATGACCGGCCTCCTTTCCGAACACCTTTAGCATTTGTGGCGATTTCAGCTTGGTGAACGGCCATCAAAACCGCCCGGGCCTTGTTGCAGGATTCCATATACTCGCTCTGCGAAACCGAATCCGCGACGAGTCCCGCCCCGGCCTGGACATAAGCCATTCTTTTCTTTCCCTGTTTTTTCAAAACCACCGAACGGATAGTGATGGCCGAATCCAGATTACCGTCAAAACCAAAAGCCACCACCGCCCCGCCGTATAGGCCCCGGTGAGACGGTTCCAATTCCTCGATGATTTCCATCGCTCGGATTTTCGGGGCTCCAGACAGCGTCCCCGCTGGAAAGCAGGATTGGAAAGCGTCATAAGCCGATTTGTCCTTTTTCAAATTACCTGTCACGTCGGAAACGATGTGCATGATGTGGGAATAACGCTCCACGGCCTCGAACTGGTTGACCTTCACCGTTCCGAAATCACAAACCCGGCCCAGGTCGTTGCGGGCCAAGTCCACCAGCATGACATGCTCCGCCAGTTCCTTTTGGTCTTTCAGAAGCCCTTCGGCCAGGGCCTGATCCTCGGCGGGCGTTTTGCCCCGGGGGCGGCTGCCCGCGATGGGGCGGGTTTCAACAATGCCGTTCTGGACCTTGATCATCATTTCAGGCGAGGACCCCACCAGTTCCACCCCATTTGCCTTGAGGATAAACATATAAGGCGAGGGATTTAACCGCCGCAGAACCCGGTAGATAGTAACGGCATCAGCCCGGATTTCTTTTTCAAACCGCAAGGAACCTACCACCTGGATAATATCCCCGGCCTGGATATATTCCTTGGATTTTTCCACCATCCCCGCGAAGGTTTCCGGAGTCATGTTGGATTTAAAACCAAATAAATCATTGGGGCCGGGTTTTTCATGGGTGGTGACCTGAATCTCCGACACACCCTTTAAAGGTTTTTCCATTTTCGCGGACAACCCAGCCAACTTTTTCAAAGCCCCCGTATAAGCTTTTTTCAAATTGGTCTTAGCTTCAAGGGGAACGTTCACGACAATCCTTAAGGTGCGCTTGAGGTGGTCGAAAAGAGCCAAATGGTCGGTCACCATCAGATAAAGGTCGGGCAGGTCCAATAGATCGGGTTTTTGTTCCGGTAGTTTTTCAAAATATCGGACCGCGTCATACCCGACGAACCCCACCAAACCACCCATGAATCCTGTCGCTCCTTCTAGAGGAGCCTGGTTGACGGCAGAATTTTTTTCTTTAATGATTTGAAGCGGATTCGGACAACGAAGGATATTCTTTTTCTTTCCCACCCGATGATTCAAAATACCGTTTTTGGACTCAAAAATACCCGAAGGATCGAAACCCACAATGGAATAGCGGGCTACCTGCTCGTTTTTCTCGACGCTTTCCAAAAGAAATCCATTGTCGCCTTCGGCCAGTTTTAAATAGGCCGAAAGTGGCGTTTCCAGGTCCGATTGATAGGCCACGGAAATCGGAATGCGGTTGTATTGACGCGCCAGTTTGGAAAAATCTTCGAAGGATGGAACAACGTTAGAAATGGATGACTTTTTCATGATAAAAACCCCCTTGGTTTTAAATTTGAATTAAGGCGACAGCTTTCCCGGGCTCTTAGGAGAGCCAAAGAGGGCTACGCCAATGGTTCAAATTCATTCCAAGCAAAGTTTTCATTTGTGTCCGTAAACCTTTTCGGGGTCGAAAACCTGGACTCCCACGTCCTTCCAGTTGTCGCCCGCCAATTCGTTAAAGAAGCAAGAACGCTTGCCCGTGTGGCAGGCCGCTTCCCCGACTTGTTCTATTTTTACCAGAATCACGTCTTTGTCGCAATCGGTATAAAGGGCCTTGAGCTTCTGGACATTGCCCGATTCCTCGCCCTTTTTCCACAGTTTCTTGCGGCTACGGCTCCAATAGGTAACGTTGCCGGTGGCGATCGTATGCTCAAGGGACTCGCGGTTCGCGAAGGCGAACATGAGGATTTCCCCGGTCTTCGCGTCCTGCGCGATGACAGGAATCAACCCGTCTTCTTGGAACTTCAAGGTGTCAATCCAACTCATGGCCATCCTCCCGGGTGAAATGAGGCGTTAAATTAAGCTTTCCAGCCGTAAAATTCCAGTTGTTTTTGAGAAAAGGTAAAAAGGGGAAGGAAATGCTTACGAAACCTTTGGCCAAGAACCCAAGTTGGGCCAAGCATTGGACATGAGCCGGTCGATTAGTTTTTCAGGTTCACTCTCCAACACTAATGCCTCAACCAAACCTGGTTTGACAAATCCTTGGGAAGTGAGGGATCCAAGAAAGTCAAAAAGCTTGTCGTAATAGCCTTCCACATTTAAGAACCCGATAGGTTTG
The DNA here is from genome assembly GCA_963836235.1 of uncultured Pseudomonadota bacterium. GTDB lineage: Bacteria > Oederibacteriota > Muellerivitia > Muellerivitales > Muellerivitaceae > CAWJKT01. The sequence goes on from CAWIIP010000005.1 coordinate 16,725, forward strand.
GCCTGAAAACCAAGTTGATTCCAGGTGATCATTTCCATTACTTCATCCATAGTCCCGAAACCTCCCGGCAAAGCGATAAAAGCATCGGACAAGGCAGCCATTTTTGCTTTTCTCTCATGAATGTTTTTTACGACATGTAATTCCTGCAACCCTGGATGGGCCACTTCTTTTGTTTTTAAAGCCTCAGGAAGAACACCGATCACGCGCCCTCCCTTTTCCAATACCGAATCCGCTAATTTTCCCATGAGGCCGATTTTGGAACCGCCATAAACAAGCGTAAGCCTTTCGGAGACAAACACCTCGCCCAACTGTTTTGCTTTTTCAAGATAGGCCGGATGGTTTCCAGAACTGGAACCGCAATAGACGCAAATGGCTTTCATGGCTTAGGTGCCTTCTTGGCGAACAGCCGTTCTAACAGTAGCACAATCCCGCTGCCGATGGCGCAACCGAGGAAAAACCAATAGGCCATGGTGTGAACCCCGCCAGGCGGGGTGAATACCCATAAAACCAAACTTATGGGTATGGGGTTGATCGCCAGCAAGCCTAAGATGAACAGGGAATAAAGACTTATTTTTTTGATCCCCTGGGGTTGAGCTTTAAGCTCAACGTGGAGTTTATGGACCATGTAAAAATAAATGAATCCGCTCATCAATCCGGTGACCCAAAAAGCGCCGGTACCGAATCCTCCCACCCAAAGTTTGAATTTGAAAAAGCCCCAGTAGGCCTGTATTCCCAGCCAAACAAGGCCGAGCGTGGCGAGCAAGTACAAGATCAACTTGAATTTCGTAAACCGTTTTTTAGGTGCGGTTTGAATGGGCTCGCTCATAAGACCTTTAGTTTACAGTAGTCCGAGCTTCAATACTTCCCCGGCTCTCTTTCGACGATCTTAATTTCGAAACTCAGGGTTTCCTTATTGATGGCCGCCCGGGCCACGAAGGGATGGCCATTCTTCCAACCCCTTTGCAATCCGGGATTGTTTTTCATGACTTCGGCCATAAAGAAATCTAACTGTTTTTTGGCGAAGATCTCGACGTTTTCAAGGGTTTTTTCAGAATTGGGTTTACTGGCGAAATGCATAACGACATTTTTGCGAATGAGATTTTCCATTTGGGAAAGAATGCTGCTGGTTTCCGGCATAACCTCTCCTACTCGTCGCAGGTGACCTCGACTTCGAACTTATTCGCCACGGGGGTCATCCGCAAATGCACATGATAGGGATGGCCGTTCGCCCACTTGGCCCTCAATTCGGGCATTCCCTTCACGATTCCATTGATAAAAAAATCCAGTTGCTTTTGGGCGAAGAACTTGACCTTGTCCGGAGTCTTTTCGGCGGGCTTTAAAGGGCCGAAGTACTTGTTCACGTTGTCTTGGACCAACTCCTGAAGCCTTTTAACGACGTCTTTCGGTAGACTCATAAGCGCACCGGAATGTTTTTGTACTTGAGATATTCCTTTGCTTGTTTCACCGAATACTCCCTGTAATGAAAAATAGAAGCCGCCAGAACGGCGTCAGCCTTTCCCTTGAGGATACCGTCGGCCAAATGGTCCAGATTTCCCACCCCACCGGAAGCGATCACCGGTACCGAAACGGACTCTGAAATGGCGCAAGTCAGTTCCAGGTCATATCCGTTCTTAGTTCCGTCCCGATCCATACTGGTCAAAAGAATTTCCCCGGCACCTAATTCTACGCCTTGTTGGGCCCATTCGACAGCGTCTTTGCCTGTAGCCGTTCGTCCGCCATGAGTGAAGACTTCCCAGCCTTTGGAAGCGTCGTTGGGATCTCGGCGCTTGGCATCAATCGCCAGGACAATACATTGGGCGCCGAATTTTTCCGCCCCATCTTTAAGCACTTGTGGATTCTCGACCGCCCGGGTATTCAGGGAAACCTTGTCCGCGCCGGACTTGAGCAGGATTCGAATATCATCTGTTGTGCGCACCCCGCCACCCACTGTCAAAGGCATGAAAACCGCTTCCGCCGTCCGGGTGACCACGTCCAAAAGAATGTTTCTCTTCTCATGGGAGGCGGTAATGTCGAGGAACACCAACTCATCGGCCTCTTCGGCGTCGTATTGCTTGGCAATCTCGACCGGGTCACCCGCGTCACGCAAATTCTCGAACTTGACGCCTTTGACCACACGGCCTTCCTTGACGTCAAGGCAGGGAATGACACGCTTGGCCAGCATTACTTCTTCTTCCGGACGCGCGGCGACAAGGGTTCCTTAGCGATCTTAATCGCCTGCTTCAGGTCGATCTTGCCGGTATAAAGGGCTTTGCCGATGATAACCGAGGTAATGCCGTATTTTTCCAAACGTTTGGCGTGTTCAATGTCCTTATAGCCGGACATTCCACCGGAGGCAATCACGGGAACTTTGACCGCCCGAGCCAATTCTTTGGTGCTCTTGAAGTTAGGACCTTCCAACATCCCGTCCCGCTGGATATCGGTAAAAATGATGGAGCCAACACCCATTTCGACCATTTCCTTAGCCAAGTCTACCGCTTTAACCTTAGTGACTTGCTTCCAGCCCTTAATGGCCACCATGCCCTTCTTGGCGTCGATCCCGGCAATGATGGAGTTGCCGTATTCCTTTACGGCTTCCTTCACAAACTCCTTGTTCTGGACCGCCGATGTGCCCAGGATGACGAAATCCACGCCAATGGAAAGCACTTTTTCAATGGTCTTAATATCCCGGATGCCACCACCCACCTGCACCTTGAGATCGGTGGCCTTTATGATGTCCTTCACGTAATCCAGATTGGCAAGCTTGCCGGAAAAGGCTCCGTCCAAATCGATGACGTGGAGCCTTTTGGCGCCTTTGAGCTTCCATAGTTTCGCGACCGACACAGGTTCCTGGGAATAAACCGTTTCGTCCCTTAAGTCGCCTTGCACCAACCGGACGCAACGGCCCTTACGAATATCGATGGCGGGTATAACGTACATAGCTTTCCTTTACGCGACGACTAGGTTTTTAAAGTTCTCGTAAATCTTCAGCCCTAAAGTTTGACTTTTCTCCGGGTGAAACTGGGTCCCAAATACATTTTTTTCCCAAACCATGCAGGTGAAATCCACGCCATAGTTGGATTCCGCGGCAATGACGGAAGAATCCTTGGGCACCACATAATAGGAATGGACGAAGTAAAGATAATCTCCGTCCTTTAAGCCTCTCAAAAGTGGATTCATATCCTTTTTGATTTTAATTTGATTCCAACCCATGTGAGGCACTTTCTGGCCTGGAACGAATTTAACCACCCGGCCCGGGAAAACATCCAAACCCTTGGAAAGCCCAAATTCTTCGCTTTCGGCGAAAAGCATTTGCAGCCCCACACAGACTCCCATGAACGGTTTACCCGATTTGATATAAGCGATAATGGCCTTGGCTAGGTCTGATCGGTGCATGGCGTCCATGGAATCCTTGAAAGCCCCCACTCCAGGAAGCACAACCCCATCGGATTTTTCCACGTCCCGCCAGTCCGAAGTCACGTGAGTCTCGGCGCCGACCTTTTCCAGGGCCTTGGCCACGCTGTGTAGGTTGCCGACTCCATAATCCACGACCGTAATCATCTTAAACCTCGAAAGAAGTTTTAACCACCGAGAGCACCAAGGACACCAAGAACTCCAAAATTATTTTTTCAAAGCCATTCTATCTTTTCTTGGTGCCTTTGGTGGTTCAATCGGCTTTAAAGATTTCCTTTGGTGGAAGGAACGCCCTTCACCTTAGAGTCCGCCGCCACCGCCATCTTCAAGGCCCTTGCGAAGCTCTTGAAAGCGGCTTCCGTGATGTGATGGCTGTTTCGGCCGTGGATTTTTTCCAGGTGCAGGTTGAACTTTCCGTTGTCCACCACGGCCCGGAAGAAATCCTCCACCAGTTCGGTGTCGAAATTGCCGATGCGTTTCTTCACCATCAAATCCAGGGCGAAATTGATGTAGTTGCGTCCGCTTAAATCCACCACGCAACGCACCAGCGCCTCGTCCAGGGGGACGTAAAAGAACCCGTAGCGGGAAATGCCGTGCTTATCGCCCAGGGCCTTTTCCAGGGCCATTCCCAGGCAAATCCCGATGTCTTCCACCGTGTGGTGGTCGTCAATGTGGGTGTCGCCCTTGGCCGTCACTTGGAGGTCAAAGCCGCTGTGTTTGCTGAAGGCTTCCAGCATGTGGTTGAGGAAGGGCACGGGGCTCTTCACCTGATTGGACCCGGTTCCATCCAGGTTCAAGGTCAACTCGATCTGGGTTTCTTTGGTCTTTCGTTTGATGGTGGCGATTCGCTTGGCCATGGAGCGCTCCAGTTTTAAAGAAGCTTTTTAAGTTCGGCGATAAGCCGGTCATTCTGTTGCGGCGTCCCGATCGTGATCCTCAAGGAGTCCTTGAGCCTCGTATGGGAAAAGTATCTTACCAAAACACCCTTCTTTTTGAGACTTTTATAAAGATCCTCTGTGCATGGTTTTTTAGACCGGGTGGCTAGGATAAAATTGGCTTGGCTATCGGGGACAATGAAATCCAGATCCCGTAAATCTTCGATAAGACTGTTTCGATCCAATTGGATTTTCTTAATGTTTCGCTTCATGTCAGCCAGTCCCTCCGCGCTCAAGGCCGCCAAACCCAGCGCCTGTGTGATGCGGTTGACGTTATAGGAATCCTTCACTTTCATTAACTGGGCAATTACTTCAGGATGACCCATGACAAATCCCAACCGCGCCCCCGCCAACGAAAAAGACTTGGACAGGGTTCGAAGAATTAAAACATTGGGGCAAGACCTGGCGATATCTAGACAATTCTCCTGGGCAAAATCCACATAAGCCTCGTCGATCAATACCAAACCCATGGCTTTGCGGCAAAAAGCCTTCATCTCGAATTTCGGGAAACAATTCCCCACCGGCGGGTTGGGATAACCCCAAAGGGTCAAACGGGCCTTTGGTAAAAACTTCTTGAAGTCCAGGCTCCAATCCGGATTCAGCTTCACTTCCTTTGCCCGTGCCTCCCGGATTTCAACCAGTACGGGATAAAGGCTGTAGGTGATATCAGGATATTGAACTAGGTCCCCTTTGCCCAAGGCGGCGTTGAAAAGCAGGGAGAGGATTTCATCCGAACCATTCCCCACCAGAATGCCATCCATAGGCCACCGGTAAACCCGCGACAGAGTCTTGCGGAGGCTATCGGCGGTCGGCTCAGGATAAAGGCGCAGGCGAAAGTCGGCCTGGCCCCTGACGGCTTTTAAAACCGCGGTGGAAGGCGGGTAGGGGTTCTCATTGGTATTGAGCTTGATAGTTGAAAGGTTCTTGGGCTGTTCGCCGGGAACATAGCCCTTCATCTTTAAAACCGAAGGCCGGAACCATTTTTTAAAATTAGTTTTTATCATAGCTTGAACGCATTCTTCTGGATTTATAACCCGGCCATCTTCTTAAAAGCGCCTTCAGTCCTTACCCATTCTAAAAGTCACACTTTGGGCGTGGGCCCCCAAACCTTCCTGTTCGGCAAAATCAACCGTCGGTTTACCTAGGGCCTTTACACCCGGTTTCTTCATTTCAAGCATATTGGTGCGTTTTAGGAAATCGAACACTGAAAGGCCAGAGGAGAAGCGGGCCGTCCCGCCCGTGGGCAAGACGTGGTTCGTGCCGGCGGTGTAATCTCCGAAGGCTTCGGCGCTGTAAGAGCCGATAAAGATGGCTCCCGCATGCCGCATCCCTGGAAGCCAGCCGCGGGCGTCTTTAACCAATAGTTCCAAGTGTTCCGGCGCGAAACGGTTGGAGAATTCCTCCGCCTGTTTGCGATTTTTGACCAGGATAATAGCCCCCCGGCTCTTGATCGAATCGGCGGCGATCTGCCGCCTCTCTAAAAGTTCCAATTGCAGTTCCACTTCATTAGCGACTTCCTTGGCGTAAGCCGAAGAAACAGTCACCAACAGGGGCATGGCCATTTCATCATGTTCAGCCTGGGCCAAAAGGTCCGCCGCCGCCCAGGAAGCCGGAACCGAGCCATCGGCCAGGATCAAAACCTCGCTGGGGCCGGGAAATCCATCGATTCCTACTTGCCCGAAAACCCGGCGTTTGGCTAGTGCCACGAAAAGATTACCCGGGCCCGTGATCTTATCCACCGCCGGTACGGATTTAGTCCCATAAGCCAAGGCCGCGATAGCCTGGGCCCCACCGATCTTGAGGATGGTATCGGCCCCGGCGAAATAAGCCGCCGCCAGGACGGCGGGATTCACCTTGCCATCTTTTTTGACCGGTGTCACGACGACCACTTCCTTGACTCCCGCCACCTTGGCAGGAATGACATTCATGATGACCGAGGAAGGATAGGCGGCCAAGCCCCCCGGAACATAAAGCCCCACCCGATCCAAGGGCGTCCAACGCTGGCCCAAGGACATTTGCGGCCCATTGTGGAACCAGCGGGAGGGCTTTTCCTTCGTATGGAAAAAACGAACATTCCGGATGGCGGTTCGGATGGCCACTTCGAGGGGATATTCCAGGTGCTCGAGGGCTTGTTGGATTTCCGCCTTGGTCACGCGGATGTTCTTGGGGTTGGCGACGAAGCCATCCAGCTTTCGGGTGTAGGCAAAAAGAGCGCTGTCCCCTTTTTTGCGGACGTCCTCCACAATGCGGTCAACTGCTTGTTCGGGTGTCAGTTCCCGGCCGAAAACCTTTTTGGTCAGAGAAGCACGACTCCCCACGCCCTTGAGGACCACCAAGGGTTCCCTGCGGATGAGCTTTTCAACCAAACCCTGGTCTTTCGATTTGGAATAATTCAGGATTCTCATTTGTGCACTTCCACACCATATTTCAACCAATTTTCCCGATATTTTTTAAATGCAAAATAACCAAAACCAAAACAATTCAACCCCAGCAACACGAGACCTACAAGAGAAAGTATTCGGGTAGATGTTTGCATGTTAGACGTCAGAAACAACATAAGGAGCAAAATAAATGTGGCGTCCATTTTAAAGAAAACAAGACAAAGCATCCAAAAACCTCTTCTCCATTTTGATCGAGTGTCCAATTTCTTGAAAACAAAGACATTCGAAATCACCAACCAAAAATTTAATAGGGCCGCCAAAACAAAAGAACCAACAAAGAACCATTCAATAGAGTGCAAAACATTATCCATAACCAGGCCTTCTTAAATTAGCTAATCAATTCTTTTGATGTCCGCGCCGAGGGCCGAAAGTTTCTTTTCGATTTTCTCATATCCCCGGTCCAAATGGTAAATACGCTGAACCAGGGTTTCCCCCTCAGCCACCAGCCCCGCCAAAATCAGGGCCGCGCTGGCCCGCAAGTCCGAGGCCATCACTGGCGCCCCGGTCAATTTCGGCACGCCCTTCACCACCGCGTGGCTGCGGTCGATATTAATGTCCGCGCCCATGCGGTTCATCTCGAAAACATGCATAAAGCGATTTTCCCAGATGGTTTCCGTGACGATGCTGATGCCCGGCACTGTAGCCAAGAGGGCCATAATCTGGGCCTGCATGTCCGTCGGGAACCCGGGATAAGGCAAGATCATGACGTCCGCCGGCTTGTAAGCGTCTCCGCCCTTGACCCGGATACCCTCAGGAGTGACATCCACACTCACGCCGATTTGGCGAAGCTTGTCGGTGACAGCGGTCAGGTGGCCGGCATTGGCCTTTTGAATCAGGACATCACCTTTCGTGATGGCCGAGGCCACCATGAAAGTCCCCGCTTCCACTCGATCTGGAATAACGGAGTATTCAACGCCTTTGAGCTTCTTTTTTCCTTCAATAACCAACCGTGAGGTTCCGCCCCCCTCGATAGACGCACCCATAGCTTTTAAGCAATTTACCAAATCCTCCACTTCCGGTTCGGAGGAAGCGGATTCAATAACAGTCGTTCCCTCGGCGGCGGTGGCGGCCAAGAGCACATTGACGGTTGCTCCCACGCTGGGCCCATGGGGCCCCGCCAGGTAAATGGTGGCTCCCTTTAGTTTGGAAGCCTTAGCATGCACATATCCATGCTCGATAGTAACCTTGGCCCCCAATTGCTCGACGCCTTTCAAGTGAAGGTCGATGGGCCGGGCCCCGATCGCGCAACCACCCGGAAGTGAAACTTTCGCCTCGCCCAACCGGGCCAGACAGACACCCAGGGAATAAATGGAAGCCCTCATGGTCTTCACGAGTTCGTAGGGTGCCTCAAACTTATTGAAGCCTTTGGGATCAATGTGCAAACGATGGTCTTCCAACTGGACGGAGGAACCTAACTTGCGGAGCACTTCGGCCATTGTTTTGATGTCGTTCAAGTAAGGAACATTGTGGATCACGGAAGGGGAGTCCGCCAGGAGCGCGGCAGTCATGACCGGCAGTGTGGCGTTTTTGGAGCCGCTGATTTCGACGGAACCCTTGAGGCTTTTGCCGCCCTTCACCGAAATCTTTTGCACGGTGCGTTCCTTGGTTAGAGGGTTAAAACAAAAAGCCGCCCGGAGGCGGCCTTTGTTATGAAATTAAAAGAAGCAGGTTATAAGCCGAATTTTGTGAGTGTGATCATTTCTCTCGCGGGAACCGTTACCGGTCCCGTCCTTGCGATCTTACCCGAAGGCCTCCCTTTCCGGTGTGGAAAAGAATGAAGCGGACCGCTTCAAAGCCTCCCTATTTGATCTTGCTCCGGATGGGGTTTGCCTTGCCGTCACACTCGCGTGGAACGCGGTGGGCTCTTACCCCACCATTTCACCCTTACCTCTCAGCGCTTTAGGCGCCTTGGGGCGGTTTATTTTCTGTGGCACTTTCCTTCAAGGGCCTTACGGCCCCCGACTGGGCGTTATCCAGCATCCTGTCCTGCGGAGTTCGGACTTTCCTCAACCGGACGGGGAAACCCCGCCGATCGCGATCACGGACCTGCTTCTAGGAGAAATCATAAAGGTAAATGGGGGTAAAATCCAGTAAAGGAAGCCTGGCAGAATAAGCTTATTTTGAGAAATGCTGATCAATACCCTCATTGGCGAGTTCGTCCGCTCTTTTGTTGAATTCCCGCAGTACGTGCGTGAATCCTACCACGGTCAAATGCGAGAGGTATTCTTTGGCCTTTTGGTGGAGGGGGATCATGTTCGGATGTTTCACTTTGTACTGACCCAACAATTGGCGGATCATCAACTGGCTGTCGGCCAGGATTTCCACCGGTGACAGCTTTTTCTTCACGCAATAATCCAAAGCCTCTAACAGGGCCTCGTATTCAGCCACGTTATTGGTGGTGTTCCCGATGTACTTAGAAATTTCATGCAGGATTTTCCCCTTATCGTTCAAGATGACCGCCCCAATACCCGATGGCCCTGGATTTCCACGGCAAGCACCGTCACTATAAATTTGATAGGCCATTTTTTTCCTTGAAGAGACGAAATTTGCTCCCATCCCAGAAGACAAGCATACTTGATAACAAAATATAAAATTCTAAACCATTCCTTAATGTCTGCTTGTTTCTATTCCCAGATCATTATTGGGGATAAAAAGAGTTTACAATCGCTTAAAATTAACGCAAACGAAACATTTTGCCGATGTTACAAAATAGTCTAAAAGACAAATCGGTCGATTTTTAAACAAAAAAATCTTAACGAAGTGAAGGCGAAACATCCAGGCAAACGTTTTTTAGGGTATCATTTGCCCATGTTGTAGTTTCACCTGGGGAATAGCCATGATTTTCACTTCCGACTATAGTGATCTCGATTTAAAAGTTCTCCTCGAACGGGAATTGGTGGAAGTTCATTTCCAGCCGATTTTTTCTATTCGTGAAAAAAAAATTGTAGGTTTTGAGGGTCTTTCCCGGGGAGTTCATCCCGTTTCAGGAAAACTCGTTCCTCCCCTCCCGCTTTTAAAGATGGCCAAAGACGCTGGCCTCACTCTGGAACTGGACCGCCTTCTTCGCAAGAAAATAATGGAAAGCTTTCAACGCTTTTGTCCTGCTCCCCACGACCTAATTTTAACTCTCAATTTTGAGACATCCATCATCGACAAAGAAATCGGCACTCTGCACTTGATACATCTTTGTCGCCAGCTCAACTTAAACCCCTCGAATATCGTGATCGAAATTCTGGAATCAAAGGTCAAAAGCGTTGAAGCCTTGGCGAAGTTTGTCCACATTCATCGTGAGCACGGATTTTTGATCGCCTTGGACGACGTGGGAAAAGGCCATTCCAACTTGGATCGCATTCCGATTATCCAACCCGATATCATTAAGATTGACCGTTCCCTGGTAACCAATCTGCAAGATGACTACTACCGTCAGGAAATCTTTAAGTCTCTCGTTCATTTATCACAAAAAATTGGCGCCGTCGCCCTGGCCGAGGGCGTGGAAACCGAAGAAGAAACATTGGAATGCCTTGAGCTGGGCGCCGACTTGCTTCAGGGATATTATTTTTCCAAACCACAAGAACCTAGTGTTGATTTCGTCGGACTTGTCACCGGTATCATCGATCCCGTGGCAGATAAATTCAAAAAACGCATGGTGGAAAAGCTGAACATTAAGAAGATCCAACACGAGCGTTACAAGCTCATGATCGAAAGCCTTGTGTCAGAACTTACTCTTCTAGCCGCCGATGAAATGGACGGCAACCTATCCAACTCTTTCTTAAATCATTCGATCGCCAAGGCGATTTATGTGCTTGATGAAAAAGGAATTCAAACGACCGTAATGTCTTGCAAAACGGACCAGCAACCCCGGCAAGGTATTTTTCGTTTACCTCACAAAGGAACGGATTATTCCACGAGGGATTTCTATTATTTTCTAATGGAATCAGGTTTAAACCGGGAATCCTATACCAGCGAACCTTATATCTCCCCTGCAACCGGTCTCTTTTGTCTGACTATCTCGACCCGTTTCAAGGATAAAGCCGGGAAAACCATGATCCTTTGTGTGGACGTCGTTCCTAATTATCTGAAACACATGGGTCGGATCATGACCCTCTTCGGCGGTTAACTCTTTTCAAATTTTTCCATCAAAAATAAAAAGTTAAATTCAATTAAAAAAGTTTAAGTGTCTTTGTGTTTTGGTTTGAGATTTATTTTTTGAGCGCTTTATGGATAGCGAGACTATCTTTCAATACCTGCCGGAAGGTCTCAAAGGTAATTTGAGTTGCGGCATCAGATTTAGCCTTGGGAGGATCCGGATGCACTTCCATGAAAAGGCCGTCCACTCCAACGGCGACCGCCGCCCGCATCAAATCGGGCGCGTGCTCACGGGTTCCCCCGCTGGAAGTCCCTTTCGCGGCGGGTTGCTGAACACTGTGGGTCCCGTCAAAAATAACAGGACAACCGGTTTTTTTCATCTCGGGAATCCCCCGGTAATCGACCACCAAGTTATTGTAACCAAAGGAAGTTCCCCTTTCGGTCAGCCAAATGTTCTTCTGGCCGGCGCCCATCATCTTGGCGACGACGTTGACCATTTCCCAAGGGGCCATGAATTGCGCCTTTTTCACATTGACGACTTCTCCATGTTTAGCGGCTTCCATCAGCAGACTCGTCTGCCGGGAAAGAAAAGCGGGTATCTGGAGGACATTGGCGACTTTTGCCGCTTGTTTCACTTCGCTGATTTCGTGAATGTCGGTTAAAACTGGAATGCCCAATCGTTTTTTTACCAAGGCTAGATCGGACAATCCCTTTTTTAAACCGGGACCCCGGAAGCCTTTAATGGAAGTGCGATTAGCTTTGTCATAGGAAGACTTAAACACAAGAGGAACACCGAAAGAATCAGTGATACTTTTGATTGTCTTAGCGGTTTTCATAAGAAAATCGGTGCCCTCAATCACGCAGGGCCCCGCTATCACAAAGAACTTACCGTTTTTCCCTAGTTGCGTCACATCAACCAAAGCGAAACCCCTTTTAACCTGAATTAAACAAAGAACACTCAAAAAAAGCTAATTTTTAAAAACCTTTCTTTCTCTTAGCCGCTCTTAGCACTTCCTCATTTTTTTATCTTTTTCGAGCCATATTTTACTGACGCTTTCACAAATTCCCGGAACAAAGGATGGGGGTTCAAGGGCCGGCTTTTCAGTTCCGGGTGAAACTGCACCCCCACAAACCAGGGATGATTCGGCAATTCGATCATTTCCACCAAATTTCCATCGGGCGACATCCCGGAAAGCTTCATTCCCTGCGCTTTGGCCCTATCCCGGTATTGGTTGTTGAATTCATAGCGGTGACGATGCCTCTCATGGATAAGCGTCTGCTTGTAGGCTTGGTAAGCCTTGCTTCCCTTTTCCACCTTACAGGGATAAGCGCCCAACCGCATGGTGCCTCCCAAACCTTGAATCTTCAATTGGTCTTCCATCATGGAAATAACCTCGTCCGGAGTCTTCGGGTTGAATTCCCCGCTATTGGCCTGTTTTAAGCCCAATACATTTCGAGAAAACTCGATGACAGCGCACTGCATTCCCAGACAAATTCCAAAAAAAGGAATTTTCCTTTCCCGAACGTAACGAACGACCTCAATCTTGCCCTCAATTCCCCTATCACCGAAACCTCCCGGCACCAGTACACCCGAAACTCCTTTGAGGAGAGCTGACGCGCCTTTCTTTTCCACTTCTTCCGAATCCACCCAGCGCAGTTTTACCCGCGCTTGGTTGGGCACGCCCGCGTGAATGAAGGATTCAATGATGGACTTGTAAGCGTCGCGCAGCTCCACGTATTTACCGGCGATGGCGATTTCCACTTCCTTTTTCGGGTGATAAACCTGATGCACGTATTTGGCCCATTGGGCCACGTTGGCATGGGCCCCCGCCTTAAGCTTCAATCGCTTGACCAAAAAATCATCCAATCCCTGCATGTGAAATAAAAGCGGGACTTCATAAATGGATTTAGCGTCCAGGGCCTCAAAAACCGCCTGCTGTTCCACGTTGCAGAAAAGGGAAATCTTAGACTTCACCTCATCGTTCAAAGGCACTTCGGTGCGGCACAAAATGACGTCGGGCTGAATACCGATTCCCCGCAATTCGGCCACGGTCTTTTGGGTGGGTTTGGTCTTCAATTCCCCCGAAGCGCCAATATAGGGAAGCAACGTAAGGTGGATATTCGCCACATTTTCGCTGCCCACATCGAACTTAAATTGGCGGATCGCTTCCAAAAAGGGAAGGCTCTCGATATCCCCTATGGTCCCGCCCACTTCCACCATACACACATCTACCTTCTGGGCTTGTGAGACTTTTAGAATGGCTTCTTTAATTTCATTGGTGATATGCGGAACCACTTGAACCGTTTTACCGAGGTAATCCCCTTTCCGTTCCTTGGAAATAACCGCGTTATAAATCTTCCCGCTGGTCACATTATTGGCCCGGCTGAGTTTCACGGAAAGAAACCGCTCGTAATGGCCCAGGTCCAAATCGGTTTCGGCGCCATCATCCAACACGAAGACTTCCCCGTGTTGATAAGGGCTCATCGTTCCAGGGTCCACGTTCAGGTAGGGATCAAATTTAGCGATGGTTACCTTCAAACCCCTGGACTCTAAAAGCCTCCCGATGGAAGCCGAAGCGATGCCTTTGCCCAAGGACGAAACCACGCCGCCCGTCACAAAAATGTATTTAGTCACAAAATCCTCCCGCGAAATTAAAAACCCGAATCAATTTCAGTACGAAGCCTTCAAGATACAGTTGAATTGGCTTTATTTTCTTTTTTTCAAAAATTTTTCAACCTTCCTCACATCCGCTGGCACATCCACCGCGATGGATTCGACTTTCCTGACGGCGGCCCGGATCACGACCCCGTTTTCCATGGCCCTTAATTGTTCGAGCTTTTCGGTTAATTCCAGGGGTGTTGGTTTCAAAGTCGCCATCAGTTGCAACCAGGCCGGACGATACCCGTAAAGGCCCATGTGTTTGTATGCCTTTGGCATCCCACCCTCCCGAGGATAAGGTATGGGCGCCCGGGAAAAATAAAGCACATCACCCTTCGAACCTAAAACCGCCTTCACCACATTGGGATCCATCCATTCCTTCTTGTCCGCCAAGGGTATGACCACCGTCGACATTAAAACACGCGAATCTTTCCGGAGCACTTCCACCGCCGCGTCAATGGCGGCGGGTGCCATGACCGGCTCATCGCCTTGGATATTCACGATAATGTCGGCCTTTTGATTTCGAACGGAATAAGCTATTCGGTCCGTACCCGACTTTAAAGAAGAAGGTGTCATGACCGCCTTGGCGCCGGCCTTTTCTACCGCCGCGGCGATACGCTGGTCGTCGGTGGCCACCCAAACCTCACTTAAACGCTTGGCCTTTTGAGCCTGGCGGACGACCCTTACGATCATAGGGATGCCGGAGATCAATGCCAGGGGTTTGCCCGGAAACCGCTGCGCTCCATATCGGGAAGGGATAACGCCGATGACCTTATTTGCCATAACGTTCCCTCGCCATTTGAATCAGGTTGGTGGTAGAGCGGCCTTCCACGACGGGAATATTCAGGACCTTTCCGCCCCAAGACTGAACTAAGTCTCCGCCGATGATCTTGTCGATAGCCCAATCACCGCCCTTCACTAAAATATCGGGCCGGATAATTTTAATAAGGTTATAAGGATCGTCTTCTTCGAAGAAGGTCGTGTAATCCACGCAGTCCAAAGCCAACAGCATTTCGGCCCTTTCCTCGACCGGCAAGAGCGGCTTCAAGGGGCCTTTGATCCGGCGCACGGAAGCGTCGCTGTTCAACCCAACTACTAGGAGATCGCCCCGCTTACGGGATTCCTGAAGATAAGTAACATGCCCTAAATGGAGGAGATCGAAAACGCCATTCGTGAAGACTACTTTTTGGCCTTGGTTTTGAAGGTTTTTAAGGACGGGCGCTAGCTTGGTTGGTTCTAAAAAGTGATCCAATTCATTTCTACTTCACTTGGGATGGGTAATTATAGGGAAAGGGCCGGGGACTGACAACCCAAACTTTAACCGGGCGGCTAAAGACTTTTAATGACTCCTCCGGCAACAAGGGGATGGGGCGAACCACCACTGCCGTTTTTCCCACGGCACATTCGCGAAAAAATCGAGCCCCAGACTTTTCAGAACTCGGTTAAGAAGCGGATTTCAAAACCAGTTTCACCACTTGGGGCCGGCAAAGGGTCCGCAGGGGCGGAAACCCGCCGATACCCCGGTGGATGAAAAGAGTGGTCTCTTTCTCCCGCATGAATCCCGCGGCGAACTTGCGGCCCTGAACGGTCGGAACAATCAAGGGACCAATCAGCGGAAAGCAAATTTGTCCCCCATGGCAATGGCCGGAAATCTGGAGATGGGCTTTCAATTTTTTGGCTAAATAAAAATGATCCGGTTGATGGGCCAGCAGGATCTTGGCATCCCCTTCGGCCTGTAAAAGAGGGGTTACATCCCTTTTCCCTTCCCAATAATCATCCACCCCCAACAGGGCCAGGGTTTTACCCTTCCTTTTCAGGTAAACCACGTCATTTTGTAAAACCTTGATTCCGTCATCTTCGAGGGCTTTTCGCATTGCCGCCGCCCCTGCCCAATGATCGTGATTTCCCAACAAGGCATAGACACCCATAGGCGCCTTGAATCCTTTAAAGAGCCCCCGCATCGGCGCGATATCTTTGAAATGGGAAACAAAATCTCCCGTAAAAGCGAAGAAATCTGGTTTGAGTTTCTTGGCTTCCTCAAAAACCATCCGCAGGTAATCCTTGTGGATATATTTTCCAAAATGGATGTCTGAAATCTGGACCAGGGAAATCCCGGAAAAGGCCTTGGGCCATTGGGGCAGGTAAAGGTCGTATTGGACGACTTCCAGGTCATAAATTTGATTGTCGATAAAAAGATTTTCTAGGAAAGGCAGGGGAACCTTGAAACGGGGCGGATGATTCGGAAAACGTTGGGCGACCATCCGGGCATCGACGGGTTGTAGCCGGAACCAATACCATCCGAAGTGGCTTACCGCCATCAGGAAAACCCATAAGACCGAACCGGCGGTATAAAACCGCCATGGGAAAGCCACTGATGGAAAGGATTCCATACGGAAATCCCAAACATGGGCCAAACCCAAGATCAAGGCCGATTGAATTCCAAAAATGAGAAGGGTGCCACCGATAACCCAAAGGTCTTCCGGAATAACTTGGCGGGGATGAAAGCTGACCCGGTTGACGAGAAATACGAATATCAAGAATTGGAAGAGAAGAAAAATCCAAAAAAGCGGCTGGAGAAACATCTAAAGTCTCGGTTCTAAGTTTTAGTTAAAAGAAAGTTTTAATCAAAGGCAAAAACCGCCAAAACTTAACAGTCAAAACCCAAAGCTTAAAGCTTTCATTTTTATCTGTTTATCTCTTCCAAAAGCCGTTGACTGAGTTCCTCCGCCGAAACCGTAGCCACGCCCAGCTTCTCCACTTCGATTCCCGCCGCGTAATTGGCCAAGGCCGCCGCTTGGAAAAGGCTGGCGCCCGCCGTTAAGGCCAGGGTCAAGGTTGCGATCACGGTATCTCCCGCCCCGGAGACGTCATAGACTTCCCGCGCCACCGTGGGAATGGTTCGGGGAGGCTGGTTCGGCTCAAAGAGAGTCATACCATGCTCACTGCGGGTCAAAACAACCGATTTGCAGCCCAAGCGTTTCATGACCTTAAACCCGATGGTCTCGAAAGTCTTGCCGACGGCGTCGGGGCCCAAGGCCTCCGTCACTTCCTTCATGTTGGGTTTCATGACCGTCACGCCCTTGAACTCAAAAAAGTTGTGGAACTTAGGGTCCACCGTGATGATCTTCTTTTTCGACTTGGCGTAAGCGATGGACTTACGGATGACTTTGGAGGTTAAAAGCCCTTTGTTGTAATCCTCAAAAATAACCCCGTCGGCGTCACGGATCGCCGCGATAGCCCTTTGGATAACCTGGTCCTGCTGTTTGTCCGTAAGGGCGGATTTGACTTCACGGTCAATTCGGACGACCTGCTGGGTATTGGCGATAACGCGGGTTTTTTCAGTGGTAGGCCTGTCCGAAAGGGCGAGGATACCCGAGGTATCCACCTTAAGGTTTTTAAGTTCCTTAACCAGTTCTTTGCCCGCCGTATCCTTCCCGATCGTTCCGATAATGGCGGATTTTCCCCCGAGGGCGGTAATGTTGGCCGCCACGTTGGCCGCTCCGCCCGGCATCTTTTTATCGTCCTCGTTGATTTCCACCACGGGAATGGGCGCCTCGGGTGAAATCCGGGCCACTTCCCCCTTGATATAAACGTCCAGCATCATGTCGCCAATGACGACGACTTTCTTGTTTTGAAGGGAACTGACCAAAGCCAACAATTCGGTTTGATCGACGGAAGAAAGGAGGGATTTCTTTTTCATGTCAGGGAAACATCGCGGATTCAATGAGTTCGCAGAAGATATGCCCTATCAGCATATGGCACTCTTGAATGCGGTCGGTGGAAGAAGCGGGTACGACAATGGCGATATCCACTTCCTTGGCGATCTTACCGCCGTCACGGCCCAAAAGGCCTATGGTGTGAACCTTGTTTTTCTTGGCGGCCATCACGCCTTTCAGCACGTTCTCCGAATTACCGGAGGTCGACAGACCTACCGCTACGTCGCCGGACACGCAAAGTCCCTCAATTTGGTGCGAATAAATTTGATCGTAGCCGTAGTCATTCCCCAGGGCCGTCAAGGTGGAAGTATTCGTGTGCAAGGCCAGGGACATCAGGGCACGGCGGCGTTTCAGGTAATCGCCCACCAGTTCAGCGGCAATATGTTGGGCATCAGCCGCGCTTCCGCCGTTGCCGAACCAAACCGCCTTGTTCCCCCTTTTGTAGGCGTTCACCAGGACCTCTCCCGCCTTCTCAATTTGTGGCACGCACTTCGCCAGCAAATTCTGTTTGACCTGGATACTCTCTTCGATACGGCCCCGGATTTTGTCGATCATAAAAGGCGCTCCTATACTTCGACTCGGTTAAAAGAAATCGGGATATTTTAACGTCCCATTGGCGGCTTAGCCACCTCAAACAGTCCGGTAATATACTTGATGGCGACTCCTGGGCCAATAATAATGGACCTAAGTGTTTTTGAGCGCCCAGATTCTCCCGCGCACCCGGCTTGAGGCTTCAAACTTCCCAGGATGGTTGGAATTAACTCCAACAAAGGACTCTATACCACATTGAAATCAAGACCTCTTGTCCCCGCGGACAAGCTTAAACCTTCCCCTCGGCCGCTACCCCAAACCACTCCTTGGTTTCTCTTCGCTTTGGGATTGGCCTTTTTGTTCCGGCTTGGTTTCGGCCTTTGTTCCGAGATCTGGTTCATCGACCAACAGCAAATTTATTTGATCGGTTTAAAGTATTACACGACCGGCCTCTGGCCCTATTTCGGCCCGGATGTGGCGCCACAAATCCAACTTCCCGGCGCCCTTCAAGGCCTCGTGGTAGGACTCCCCCTGGCCCTTTGGCCCATTCCCGAAGCGCCTTATCTATTCCTGAACCTTCTTTCCTTCGCGGGGCTCTGCTCTTTCGCCTGGTACTGCTCCAAACGCCTTCCCCAATTTCCCCAGTGGATCATTTACACCTGGCTCTTAACCGCGCCTTGGGTGATGAATTGGTCAACTAACATCGATAATGATTCTTACGTGATTTTCGGGAGCTGTTTCTTTTTTATCGGCTTCCTGGAAACCCTGCCCGCCTTGAGCCTCGATCTTGTTTCCTTGCCGCTTGCCTGTTTCATGATGGGTTCAGCCCTCTTTTGGAACGCTCAATTCCATATGTCTTACGTGGTGCTGTTTCCTTTCGCCTTGGCGGCCTTGGCCCTTCGATGGCGGTTAACGCCTTCCCTGAAGATGCTTCCCCTAGGCCTGTCTTTTCTTTTGGGCGGGTTAATAACTGAAAGTTTTGTCATCCCAACTTACCTAAAGTATGGCTTGGCCCAAGGTTCCGGAGGTGCCTTGAACGCCATTGCCTTCAACCCCGAGAACTTCAAAAGCTTCTTCAATGTTTTAGCCCGGTTTTTCGCCCTCGCCGCCTGCGAAATTCCCCGCTTTATCGGCGCCAATAACGTGGAACGGTTTCAATTTTTATCGGAAAATCCCTGGATCGCGCCCTTTGCCGGCATCGCCGGCATCCTGGGTTTGGCCCAATTGATCGTTTTGATCGTTTCTTTATTCCGGAAAGACCATCCCCAAAAGGATTGGGCGGCGGTGAAGTACTTGGCCCTGGGCACTTTCTTTTTGATTTATCTTAGTTTCCTCTTCGCCATTAAACCCCCGGCCGCCCATACCTATTACCTGGCCCTGCCGGTCGCCATGCTTTATGGCTTTTATGTTTTCAGCCCTTGGGCTTCAAAAAGGTGGTTCCTCAAGGTGGCGGCCATTCTTTTGGCCTGCAACATCCTTTTTCACCTGGGACTCGCCCTACATAACCTGCCCCTTAAATCCCTCTACAAAAACCGGGATTTGTTCACGAGGGCTATCGCCGAGAAGAACTATCACTTGCTAGGCGAACGGCGGGAAGGCACGATTTACTAGAGCCTGTTTGGCTCTCTTATTTTTTTTATTTCTCCGAAACAACAGCCGGATTCGGCTTTCTCTTAAACAAGGCGATCCCAAACCGGTTCGAGGTATAGGGAAAACTTCCAAAAACTTGGAGCAGGTCGTAATTTTTGAGGATGTAACCCATGATGTCCGCCCCGTAATCCTTTCCAAAAGAAGAAAAGCCTTGTTCGGTCGTGTCCCTTTGTAGAACCGCGACATAGGTAACCCGATAACGGTCCAATTGGTCCATTACGCGGGCCGAGGTGCCTTCAGGCGTCAAATCCACCGGGTTATAGATGTAATCCGTCAGGGGATTAGTCCGGTCGGACAAGAAATTAAAACCTATGCCCTCGGGAAAAACGGCCAGGGTTTCATCGGAAAGCGTGTTCTGCTCGAGATATTCGAGGAATCGCTGGGAACTGAAATAGGGCTCGGTGGGAAAAAAGAATAAACTGCCCCGGGAGGATTTGACCTCCAAGGTGCTTTTACTGTACCAGTTCAAGGAGACTTTCACGCTTGCCAGAATGAAAAGAAGGCTCAGGAATATAAAGCCTCCTTTTACGAAAAGCCTGACGCTCTTTTCCGGAAAAAACGAGGGGATCATCCGCAAAAAGAAAAGGTAATAGACGATCAAACCCGGAACGATCAGGGTAAAACCAAAATGGCCTTCCCACACCCGGAAAAAAATACGAAGAAGCATCAAAAAAGAAAACAACGAAAGGGCCAGCACCAGGGATTCCCGCTCAACCTCTTGGCCCCGGTATAAGTTGCGGGCCGCTTGCAACCCCACCACCAGGCAAAGCAACGGCAAACAGCGGAACTGCGCTTGATAGCCGAAAAAAGAAATGAATAAGTAATAAGCGAAGCCTAGGGTGAGAAGGGCCGCCAAAAGGGTGAGAAAGCGCGCTTTAAATAAGGTGAATGAATTTTGGATGGACGAAGCGATGAACCCGCCCCCGGCAAACAAAAGGGCGAATAGCGTGTATAAAGAGCCGCTTATAAACCAAACCCGCAGGTTATCGCCGACATCATTCAAACCGGATAGGTTTTGCTCGAATGTTCCCCGGCTCGAAATGCGATCGACAAAGGCCTTCCCGATTCCCGTCTCCCCCCAAAAAAGGGTTCCATAAAAAATAAAAAAGACGAGGATGGCGGTTCCCGCCGAAATCAAGGCAAGGGTCAAAGCCAGGCGGATCTTAGGCTTGCCACGGGATTTGTCCGCCATAAACTCCACCAGCGCCGGCAGGAAGAGCGCGGCCAATGCCATCAGGCCAACTTCAGGACGGGTCAGCAACGCCGAGCAAAGGAAGAAAACGGATAATATTCCCTGAACTTTCCCGGTCTTGTTTTCATTTCTTTTAAAAAAGAAAATCCCCAAAAGAGCGAAAGCCAAGCCATAGGTAACAGCGTAGGTGTAAGGGATGATGAAGTTGTAATTGCAAGGAGACACGTAATAACCAAAGGCGCAAACCGAGATAAAGGTAACAACTACCAGAACCGCCAAAAGCGGCCCCAAGACGGCCTTCGCCAATTTGTGCAGGGCGTAAACCGTCAGGAGGAGGGACAGGATTCCGCTGGCCACCAAGCTTCCAATTTGAATCCCGCCGATCCTAAAAAAGAGGGCATTCAGATAAGGAACCAAGGGGCCGTATAGCCAAACTAGGTCCCGGTAGAGCATTTTCCCCGAAAGCAATTGGGCCGGAAAGTACCACTCTTTGCCGGTATCGACGATCAAGTCCCCCCATTTCATCCAGGAAAGTTGAAGGAAGACGGCGATCAAAAGGCCATAAAGTAAAAAAGGTGCGGAATCCAAAAAGCGCCGCTTGATGCCTTCATTCATGCCGTGATGAATCCCTCCAAGTGGTGGACAGCCCAGACTATTGTAGCCATTTCAAATGCGGGGCCGGGAAGGAAAGGGAGCAGATGCGGCCGTGGCGGGTCATACATTCCAGGTCCGGAATAGGGGAAGCCTCTTTCGTCGCCAAGGGAAAATCACGAGTCGGGCCTGAACCCACTCAAAATGGATAATAGAAGCCAGCTTTTCAAGAACCAATTGATATCAATTTTGATTGATTTTTGAATACGTAAAATTGAATACGTGGTGTTCATCACCAGCTTCTATTGTAATCGTTAATTTACCGGGGGTTTCTGTAATGGTCGGTAATTTAATTTTTACAATCCCGCCATACCAAGATTTCGGAAATATCGTTTCTTTTTTTAATACCGTTGACGATAAATCATGCATGTTCGTTTGATCCTCATCTACAATTCTCGCAAACCTTGCATCCGAATCCGCTTCGGCTTGATTTCGTGCCGCTTGAGCTTCAGCGTAGTTATATGTTGAACTTGAATAACTACCATAACCACTCGTACCGTATGTATAAGTACCGTAAGTTTTTGAGTAACCCGCATTTTGTGCTTGAATCGAATCAGAAACGCCTTGAACTGCCGCGGACACAGTCTCCCAAGTTTCTCGATCCTTTTCTTCCTTAACCAAATCCTCATAGCTAAATATTTTCAGCGGTATTTCTCCACTTGATTCCGAATCTGTGGATTTTGCAGAAATGTTATCTGTAGAAAATACAAAATCTCGGCGCAAACCATTTTTTACTTCGATTAAAAAATCACCCCTTTGCTCACTGGAAAACTTGTCTTCTAAAGGCGTAACAATGACTATATTTTTTTTTAGGGATATAAGCGATTTCTTTCCATCCTTAAATATTGCCTTTTGATTCTCGATCGGAGTAGCCGTTATTAATCCGTAGGTAGCGCATCCGAATTCTAAAAAGGTAAATGGTAATAAGAGAAGCCAAAATAAATTCCTCATATTCATTTAATTTTCTCCTAACATGAATAATAACGCTATTTCTCGAACCATTTTACAATAACTGGGTTTAAAAAGTTCCTGCCTCCATTCTCCACTTCAAAAACCCCATCCCAAAAGTAGCCACTCAGCGACATTTTACGAATCCTTCATTTGCCAACCCGGTAAGCCCTTCGACGTTGCTCAGGGTAGATCGCCCGGGGTTCTTCCAAAAAACCGATTCGTTTCTTGAGTTTCTCGGGCGCCTTCATCAGTTCGCGGATGGCGCCAAGGGACGACCCAAAGGGTCGCCACTTGTCCTACGCCTTCGCTCAGGCCAAGTGCACGGCTAGTTCCCGGCTGAAGCCGGGAACATAGACTAGCCGGTCGAACACGGCTTGAAATTGGGCGTCGTGGGAACCGACCTTCTTTTCTAAAGCTTCCAGTTTCCGGGCCAAGTCTTTATGTATGGTCAGAGCCTCCCGAAAAAAAAATGGGGCCAGGCCACCATTAACCATTTTGCGATGAATCCCTTCCCAATAATGCCCCACCGCCCCATAGCTTACCCCATTCTTTCTCCGATCTCCTTCAAGCTCAAGCCCGATTCTTAAACCCAATGCCGATGGGCCCCTTAAAACCCAAATATTCCCTTCACCTTATCGGTAGCCGATTTGGCGTCGCCCGCCGTGCTGACCACGCTTTGATATTCCTTCACGCCATCCCCAAGGGCTTTGAGCGGGTCCTCAGCCTTCGACACCCCATTCCCCGTGTCACTCGACGTTACTTTATTTGGATTAGCTGATGAGACACCTTTGCCTGAGTGAGGAGTTGAAACCCCTTGATTCGTCGCAGCCACCCCTTGGCCGCTATCGCGACCAAGGGCGATAGAACCCATCGAAGCTTGCCCCACGGCTTGAGCCGAAACGGCTTCAGCCGGTTCCCCTTTGGAACCGGCACTGCCTTGGCTTTGGCCTCGGCTAGCGGCCTCGTCCAAGGTGGTTTGGACACTCGCTCCCCCTGCGCTCATGTGGCTTTGGGGGACAGGCTGGGCAACTTGTGGTTGGCCGCCAGCGGGGACGGATGCCCTCACGCTACGACTGCGCAGGTAATCCGTTGCCAGGTGGAAGAGGGACACATACAAATGGGGGCTCAACAGGAAGATCACCACCAAGGCCACCAGGGCGGTAACGATCCAGCGTCGAACGAGATGAACCAAGGCCCGTTTGAGCTCGATGAGCAGGAAGGATTTTATCTTCGGCCACCACCCCTGAGCCGAGCCCGATTGTGTGGCTCCGGTACCGTCGCCACTCCGGCTCGGCACAACCAGGGCTTGTCCTCCACCTAGTGGGGTGGAGGACAGGTGGGCGGAGGCCACCAGCCGAGGCCCTTGCTTTGGGTGTGCCGGTTTCATAGAGGAACCGGCCCCCCGGATCGAGGCCCCAGCAGGCCCGGGTGTTTTGGATGGAGCAGGAGCTTTAGCGACGACCGAAACCTTTTCGGTAGCCGTTTTAGGCTGGACAGGCCGGCCTTCCGTTGGCTGAACCGGCGCAAAACCCTTGGCGGTGTAATCCTCCGGCTGTTTGCCCTGTTTGATCCAGGCCACGAACCCCTTCACGTCCGCCTCGGTCATGGCCTTGTCGCAGGCGATCTGAAGGGCCCGATAGAATAAATCCTGGGTTTCGGGTGGAGCGAGTTGGATGGTCCCGATAGGGGCCTCCCCCGGCTCCACAGCCGAGGCCTTTTTCTTTGGGCCCGGCTTGAGGCCCGTACCCGGGCCCAAAGCGGTCAGGCGGAACAGGGCTGTCTCGGAAATACCCCAAATTCCCTTATTATAATTATTCGGAATCCGAATAATTAAGGCCCTGGCTTCGGGGTTGATAAGGGGTAATAGGCGGATGGCCCAATTCACTGACTCCAAACTCATGTCCAACTTGACCGCAACCAGGTCTTGGTTCAGGCTCGGATTGGCCCGGATGAGGTTCTCGACATCCTGGTAACCGGCCCACCAGCCCTTATCCCGTACCCGGTTGTCCGTCCGGCCGATGATGACCGCCTCTTCCTCAGTTGGGTTCTGGATACCCGCCGGAATAGTGGGCCTTTGAAGCCGCCGGAAGGCCTGGTACCGGGATTGGCCGCTCATGAGCCGATAAATGAAATCCGCCACCCTCCATGGTCGTCCCACCTGGGCCGAAGCCTCAAGCTGAGGTCCACTCTTTGGTTGTGCCAGTTCCAAAGGGGAACTGGCAAGAGCTAACCGGGGATTTTCCGGGTGCAGGGTCACCCCCGGGGCCAGGGGGCCGGTGGGCTCGGGCCGAAGCTTGACAGGGTTCTTAAGGCCGACGGCCTCGATATTGGCGGCCAGGTCGGCAATCTCCTCGTCGGAAGCGGCGGGGCCAGGATTGTCCGGGTTCAGGCGGATGTTGGCCAGGGGGACTTCCTGGGTGCCGGGAAAGAGTTCGGGCAAAAGGGCGAGAACGTCTTCAATGGATACGGGCATACTGACCTCCACATAAGGGTTAACCAGCCTATGGGAGGAAGCCTACCGAATATTTTTTGGATTTCCAGAAGTTTCAGCGGCGGGAGACTTAAAATGCCTTTTCTCGGTCAGCTTTTAGGCAAAATTGAGACGATCAAAGGCCCTATAAGGCATATTATTATTTTATTATTTGGTCGCCTTTCAAAATACTTGTCCAACGTGGTCACAGTTTTGGTTCTACTTTTGATTCCCGATTTCGGTGTCAACTCCAGACACTTTTACAACCGCCCGCCAAAGGGCGTCCTGATTCGCGCGGTCATGGAGATGTTCATGGCGCATGATCTCAATGGGACCCGTCATCTTTTTTGGAGGCGAGCAAAAAAACTTGCCAGAAACATCGACGCCAAACTTCGAGGCCGTGAGATATCTTTTGGCCCCTTCATCGACGGAATGTGACATTCCAGGAATAAGTTTCGAAATCCGCACAAATACGTTCTTCATAAGAAAACCTAGATTGCGAGGCGCCAGGGTATCCGGAGCCGCTCCGGGTGAAACGGCGTATACGGCCATGTCCGCGGGTAGCTTTCGAGCAAGGGCCGCGGCCCACCACGCGACAAATATTTTAGCGTCAGAGTAAGCCGTGCTAGCCTTGTATTTTACATTCGGGGAGCTGCGCAAAATCGCTTCTATGGCTGAAACCCGGTCGCCTTTGTACTCTTTCGCGGCAAACGCCGCCAAGTCGGTAAATTGAAACAGGGGCACATCACCTCGCGCGGGTTCCGCGCCGGCAATAACGATACGAGCGTCCGGCGCCAGAAGTCCGGCCCCTAAAAGTCCCATCGTTAACTGGTGATGGCCGATCAACGGCGCTTGCGAAGCCTCAATGTTCTCGCTTGTCACAACACGTTCTTTGCCTGGCATCATGCCAGCGTTAAGAAGGAGAAAATCTATGGGTTCGCCTCCCTCTCCCTTAACTAGCTCGGCGACCGCCTTCTTCACGCTTGCAAACGAATCTAGGTCGAGAGCAAGACCAACGATATTTTTAGTTCCGGCATCGGTCCTTAACCTGCTAACGGCTTCATCCACTTTGGCCTGGCTACGTCCAGTGACTATAACCTGGCTCCAACCATCCTCGGCCAGTTGCTTAGCTGCCGAGTAGCCTAAGCCAGACGTAGCGCCAGTAACGAGTGCGACAGACTTTTTCATAGTTTGTCTCCTAGTCTAAAATTGTGGAAATTTCATCAATCACTATCTGTAGTACACGCTACAGAGAATCCCAACCGCCGTCAAGCGATATTGTTGCGGTTGCTACAAATAGATTGTCCGAAGTGTTTCGTATGAGTAAAATGAGGAATGGCTCGAAAAATAGAATTTCATTACGATAACGCGGTGGATCAGGCGATGCGGGTCTTTTGGGGTAAGGGATACTCTGGCGCGTCGTTAAAAGACCTTCTCAAGGCGATGAAAATTGGGGAAGGCTCCTTCTACAATACCGTCAAAAGCAAAAAGCAGCTCTATATTGAATGCTTGAATCGATATGGAGAGGTCGAAGCCAAAAAAAGACATTTGGCCTTAACATCAGCCCCGAATGCGCGTCTCGGGATGCGGGCTTTGCTAGGCGCTATGTTCGATTGTCTCGATGATCCGAAAAATCCTTCGTATCTTTGCATGTTCGCGGCAATGATTTCTGAAGATGTCATGGCTGATAAGGAATTAAAGAAAACTGCTGTTGCCACCGTTACTCACGCACAAAAGGTAATTGAAGATAAGCTTGATGAAGACAAGAAAGCGGGGCGTCTTCCTAAAAACTATGACTCACATACAGTTGCCGCTGTCATAGCTACTTACTGTCAGGGTATATGGCGTATGGCCATGATTTCATACAAACGGGAACAGTTCGAGCGCGAATCGGAAGCCTTTCTTCGAGGATTGGGTCTTTAGGTTTAGAATTCCGAATCACACTGATACTCCAACTTCCAAGTCAGCGACACTTCGTCCGAAGTGAAACAAGAAAATTAGTACTAAAATATATTTTTTCTTGTCCACAAAGGGTCCCCGTCGTGGACAAACGCGAATCCTATTTACTCAAGGTTTCTCGGGCGACCACTTGTATAACTTCAAGACTTTCCTGCCGCTGATCGTAACTGGTTCGCCTGTGTAAAACTCCCCAGTCTTTAAATTCGGGACTTGATAGTCCATATGATCGAAGTAAGTTAATAAATTGAAATTTCTGTCGTAAATATAAAGCCGCCTTTTAGTGAAATCCTGCTCGCTTCCATCCGGGTACTTCTGGTTTTCGGTTTGAGTGGAATATTGGGCATAGACATTGCCAAAATCGTCGATAGCGAGAATTTCATTAAAACCGTAATGGTCCCCAGGGTGTTTATTATCCCCGTACCAGTGCGGCAAAAATATTGTTTTTCCCCCGACCTTGACCTGGTAACGCCCGTTAAACCCATGCTCACCCGTATAAGCCGAAGCAAAGATCTTCGACTTGATCTTGCCGGAGTCATATCCGTTGATCACGAACAGAATTCTTCCATCCTGCCAGGAATAAAAGACGCCGTTGGATAGGGAGTAATAACCCGGCCAAAGGCTACTCCCTTTGTCGTTCCATCCGGTTTGAACGAGTCCTTTGTCCCTATTCAGGACGTAAATCCGGTCCCCGTCCAAAACAAGAATATTGCCGATTTCATCCACGAATATTGTATTTATCTTATGAAGACCTTTTTCCGTCCAGCCCGGCGGAGGTTTCCAATCCAACCTCCGTGCCAATTTCCCGGTTTTGTCGTAAATGAGGATGGAAGATCCACAAAAGAAATAAAGGTTGTCATTCACATCGAACTGGACCCTGAAATAGGAATTCTGATCAGGACAGGGGACGGTATAGAGGTCGTGCCGGACGTATTTTTCCTTGATTGGATAATTTTGGGGGGGCTGTTCGTAATAATCCTTGGCCTTCTCACGGAGGTCCTCCTCCATACCCCAGGCTTTGAAGGGGCAGAGGACGAGGAACACCGCCATCAGTAAGAGAATGTTTTTTATGCCGTACCCCACATTACCCTCCCCGTCGTGGACAGGTCGTTTCAGGCTTTGGTAGCCAGCTTTATAAATTCATCATTTATAATGTTTATTAAACCTTGCCCATCCGGTCAACGGACTGCGGGTTGTCCCGTCTTTGAGTAAGCCAGCCTACCGCCGGCCTTGGCTACTTTGACCAAGGCCTTCCATTCCTCTTTCTCCTGGGCCGAACCAGCCTTTCTGAAACCCGCCTCCAACAGTTGCTTGACGAAAGTTCGGTAGAGGCCCTCGTTGGCTTCGCTCTCGTCCACCCAACCGCCCTTCCCAAAGGAGAAAACCCAGTACCAATCCACCCCCGGCGCAACCTCCTGCGGGATGACCAGTACCTGCCCCCGGCCGTTGTCCGTGTCCTCCGGAATCAATCCCCGGGTAAGGATTTGGCGTTGGCTTAGGAAGTCCACGTCATGCACTTCCACTGCCCGGTAAGTCAACGTCCCCTCTTTTTCACCGTTATCCTGGTCGATGAACCTGAAATGGTTCTCGTCCAGGGTTACCACGCCAGTGAAAGTGACCCCTTCTCTGCCTTTTTCGTTTCCGAAATACCAGGCCCTCACAGGGTGGGCCTGGGTATCAATGAGATAAAGGTCGTCCAGGCTGCGCACTATGGTGAACCTTTGATTCCCAGCCGTAATGGGGTCAACCTCCAGGTTCACAGCGCAGTCTTTGCATCTTGTCTCTGAATAGATATCGGCCCCGGCCTGCACTTCGCTGACCGCCCCGGCACGCTCATGCCACACCAAACTGATTTGGATATACAACCCAAGTTCCTTCAACCGCGCCACCGCGGGGTCCCAATCCTTTTCGTCCGGGGATTGGGCTTGCTTCAACAGGGCCGGGATGTTGTTGCTTTGGGATATTCTCAAAGGGGTCATTTTCTGGCCTATTTCCGGTTTCATTTCCAGGAAGCCGCTGGACAGGCTTCCATCCGGGTTTAAAATCTGGCCACCCCAAGCCGCCGGACCCGCGACAGCAAAAACCAAAACAATCATCAGCGGATTTTTTATTTTCATCATTTCCCCCCCATCACGGAATAAAAGCTTCACCCTGAGCAACCAATCATAGCCCAAAGTACTAAGCGGGAAGAGAGTCGAAGTAGTCCCCGTCCTAGACAACCCTCACATTATTTTTGGATCAAGCCGACATTGGGATGTTCAGCCATTGATCGGGCTTTTAATTGGCTCTCCATGGCCGGGCAAAGAAAAAGTAGCACCGCCATGATCAATAGGACCGGGGTGAGGTAACGGCTCCATCGGGCCGATACCTCATTCTGCCCGAGGATCTCCGTTTCAGTGGGTGGGTCCAACCCTTTTGCCCCGGGCGCTGGCAACCACCAGCAAGTGAGTCCCCAAGCGGCCAGAGCGGACAAAACCAACCCCGCTACCTTCCAAATATTGGAGGGCGCAAAAAACGAAGAATGAACCGAAGCCGTCGAGGAGATCACGTCTATACCCAAATGCATCACCATGAATCCCCACAAAACGTTCCCTCCCCTCTCAAAGAGAAAGGCGGCGGGAAACGCAAGGACAAAGGACGTAAACATGGGGACCAAGATCGGTCTCAGATAAAAAGGGCCTGCTCCCGGAACATATCGACCGATATGGTAAGCCGACCACAGCAGGCCAGACAGGATGGACGCCCCAAAAAAGGACCGCCCAGACCTCAAAAATTGAAAAAGAAATCCCCGGAAGAAAGATTCCTCAAAAAGCCCCGCCATAAAGACAAATTTAATCAAAGCGATAGTGGGGACTTGTCGGAAAGAAACAAGACCGGTTTTAGGCGCAATGAAGAAATCGCAAAAGAATATGGGAACCAGGGAAAGAAATCCTATGGCCAATTGCCTCAAAAGAGGTTTTTTAAAACCGAGGCACCCAAGTGTTTTGGACCAGGAAATGGATTTAAGGCTCTTGGTGAATAAGACGGTCAGGCCCATCAGGACAATGGCCGTAAGGATATTATGAATTTCCCAGAATGGCTCGTTCCCGGGGCCGAAAGGAATGAAAAACAAGTCCGCTGTTATGGCCAAAGGCAGCATGATGACCAATATGATGACCGACCAAAACAGAAGGGCCCAACGGAAGCGCCAATAAGACGGTTTCATGAAATGGACGCCCCCTTTATAAGCAACTTCATATCCATTGCCTCATCATATTACCCGTCCACGACGGGTCCCCGTCGTGGACAGATGAAATATTTTTTTCAAAGAATCCCGCTAAAACAATCCAAGATCGAGGCCTTGATGGGCATGAAGTACGCGTTTCCATCTACGGCAGTGATACGGCTCAAAACCGTCTCAGCAAATTCCCGGTTCCAGTCTAGTGTTGGCCTAAAATTCTCAGGAAACACAACTTTGTTTCGAGTCTCCCAATAATTTTTTGAACCGAGGCTTAAAACCGGTGAAACACCCCAAAAGACCTCATACGATTTAAGTAACTCGGAATAAATGTCAAAGAGACGAATATCGAAAAAAGGTTGCGTGAAAAAACCATCGGCGCCGGCATCACGTTTGGCATGGGCATATTCGAGTTCTTTGTGAATCCCTTGGCGGTAAGGATCAAAGGCGGCATAAATCTTAATTCCGGGGATTTCCCGTTTGAATTTTTTGATAACTTCCAACACATCGGATGGGTACATTTTTCTGGACATGTCTTGGGGAATGTCACCGCTGATAACAATGATTTCTTTAAAATGATTCTCTTTCAGAAAAACGGCCATTGGCAAGGGTTCCTTCAAGTTAATATCAACGGCCCGAAAATGCGGTATCGCGTTTTGAAAATAGGGTTTCACATATCCGCATGCCACCCAGCTTCTTAAATCAAATCTCAATAAATCCGGAATGTTTATCGCGTTTACCTTCTTCAGGTTTTTTGAGATTTTTTCCACTTCTTCCAAAATGGATTCTTTACTTCGGGGAACCAATTCCAATGAAATTCTCATAGTGTTTAACACCTGTTCCTAATGATTAAGCATCAACGCTTCATTTTCTGACGGCCCACCTTTGTCCACGACGGGCCCCCATCGTGGACAAGAGCCAACTCACCTTGACATTGACTAAGATAGTGAATTTATGAACCTGAAACCATTTTGAAATGGGGGGAAATCTCCGCTTTTTACGGCGAAACCCTCGAGGTCAACTTTCCCCCGTCGCCGTTGATATCCGGAACGACGGCGTCCAACAGGGAAACCTCGATATTGCCGATCACGATGGCGCTTTTAATCAGGACCGGGATGTGCCGGTCATCGGCGGTGATCCAAAGGTCGATATCTTCCTTGTTCCGGAAAAGAGTCCCATACTTGATAAAAGGCTTGGCGTGTAAACAATCGAAAGTACCCGCGGGGCTCTTGATTTTTTCCCGGCCCACGATTTTTATGATCAGCTTGTAGTTTTTCCCACTCGAGGAAGTCGGAATAAGGTATTTCTTCCCCACTTCCATTGGAAAGAGACGGAAATAATAAAAACAGGAAATGACGTCCTGGGTGTAAGGCTGGATATCCATTTCCTCGATGGCATCCTGGTTATGCTGATGAACCAGTCGATGCTTGATCTGGTCATAGGATTCCCGGTTGCGGGCCTTGTAATCCCCCTCTTGGACGTCGTTCTGAAATTTCCAGGTGAGGTAATCCACCGAGTCGAAGTAGCTGGTTTGCACGTCGTTCACGGGATAAAAGGTGCTGAAAGGAAAAGCGGTCTTGGCTTTCGCCACCAAGGTATAGCAGGGCCGGTTGTCCACTTTCACGAAGTTTTCCACGGACAAAGTGGCGTAGCCCGCCAAGACCCCAATGGCCCGGACCTCGTAGGTCAGCCTTTCACCCTGGGCGAAAGCCTTGTTGGCCTTTGGCCGGGGAACCTTCTGAACATCCTTCTCGTCTTCGGACGAATCCGCTTCCGAAAAGGCCTGGGAAGGCTTGCTGAGAGCGACGGGAGTCGCCGACTTGGAAAGTTTTTGCAGGTAAGCCTGTCTTTTTTGGTCCAACTCCCCCTTATCGGGATAGTTGAGGGGATTGATGATTCTCAAAACCCGCCCCAGCTTAAGGGGTTTGCGGGGGTTCAAATGGTTTTGCCGGGCCAGCTTCCCCTTGGCGGATTCGGTTCCATAATAGGCCTCGGCGATAAATTCCAAGCTGTCGCCATTCTGCGCTTGATAGTGAAGAACTACCGTCCGGTCCATTTGCTTTTCTTGGGACTTCGCGTAAGGGGCCGCCGCGGGCTGCATGGAGGCGATACTGGTTTTACCCTGGGCCACGAACAGCAAGGAACAACCTTGGAGGAAGGGAAAACAGAGGAACAAAAAGACTAAAAAAATATATACCCGTTCCATTCTTAAAAATCGGGAGATTTGAAGGTTCACTTCGGTTTGGATTCTTTTTTGATGTATTTTTCCATAGCTTCCAAAACCTCTTCCACCTTGATGGCGTCCATGGGGTCGTGAATCCCGCAAACACCCAATTGGCAATCAGGGCATTGGAGATTGCGGGGCATGAGGACCGTCGAGGTGTTTCCCCAGGGGCCCCATCTCACGGGTGTGGTGGCGTGGATCGGGCAAAAAAGGGCGACGGTAGGGGTCTTCACGGCCGCGGCGAGGTGCATGGTCCCGGTGGAACCCGAAAGGAAACATTCCGCCCTCTCATAAACCGCCGCCAACTGACGAAGGCTGCACTCCCCGATCAACAGCACGGGTTTTTGTTCCTGGCTAAGGCCCCGGACATGGGTCATCACCTCGGCAATAAGCGGGGTTTCGTCGGGACCGCCGGTAATGACGACCTTTCGACCCCGATAGGAAAGCTGGGAAATCGCCTGTCCGTATCGCTCCGGTTTCCAATTAAGGGCCGAGCCCTTGTGTCCGGGATGAACCACCACGTAACGCGCCCCATAAGCGATGCCTTTTTCCTTGAGCAGGTCATTGGCGAAAGACCTTTCGTTATCGGAAAGGGGAAATGTAATTTTTTCCGCCCCGGGCGTTACCCCCAAGGGCCGCGTCAAGTCCAGGTTATATTCCACCTCGTGCCGGTCGCAGACGGAACGATGGATATGCGTCTTTCGGTTCAGGAAAAAACTGTACCAGCGGTAGGCGGTTCCAATCCGGATGGGTATTCCCGCCATCCAGGCCGCGATGACCTGTTGAGGCCTGGGATAAAGGGTGATGAAAACATCCGGGGCCAGCGTTTTAAACCGGCTCGCCAATTTCCATAGGCTCTCTTCGGGATCCAATAATTCCACCGCGTTCACCGCTGGATGGTTTTGAACGATCTCCTTGGCATAGGAGCTGACCAATGCCGTGAGCCGGGCCTGGGGAAAGGCCGCCTTGAGCGTTTGGAACACAGGCAGGGACAAAAGAAGGTCACCGACCTTGTCGGTTCGGGCAACGAGAATATGTTTCGGGTTGATTTCGCTCATGGTTTCGTGGTTAAGGGGCCGTATTTTCGGAGGATTTCTTGGATTAGTTTATCAACTGTATGGTCTGTTCCCTCTTTTATCACGACCACCTGGCCGCCAAAAGGAGACTCTGTTTTGGCCGGCTGGCCCTGTCGCTTGGCGTAAATAGGGGGTTTCAACAGGTGAAGAAGGGGTTCGACTGTATCTTCCTGAAAGGACGTCACAAAATCGACCATCTCAAAGGCCGATAGAACCCCCAAGCGGTCTTCCAAAGGTAAAAACGGCCTGCCTGGCCCTTTTATTCTTTTGATGGATTCGTCCGAATGGAGGGCTAAAACCAATAGGTCTCCCAGCGCCTTAGCCGCGCGCAGATAACGTACATGGCCCACATGTAAAAGGTCAAAGCACCCGTCAGCCAACACGACTTTTTTGCCTTGAGCCTTCAAGGCCTCTAGCTTTTTGGAAAGTTCATTTTGATTTAAAACTATTTCAGCCATAGAAACCTTTCAGATAGATGACTTAGACGCAATCCATTTCGCCGCTCCTAAAATATCCGAAACAACCTCGCACTTGGGAAGGGGGTGGGCTTTTAGTTTCTTCTCGTTCTTTCGTCCATTTCCGGTGCGGACCAGAAGGCCCCCCGCCAATTTGGCCTTACGGGCCAATAAAAGATCGTCCATTTTATCCCCTACCACATAGCTTCGCTTAAGATCGATGGGGTATTTGCGGACCGCTTGCCGAATCATTCCAATGGCCGGTTTGCGGCAATCGCAAAGCTTGCTATAGGCCTTTACCAACCCATTCTTATAGTGTGGACAATAGAAAAAAGCGTCAATCCGCGCGCCTTTGGCTTTCAACATTTGTTGAAGCCTTTGATGGACTTTTCGAACCATGCTTTCCGGAAAGAAACCCCTAGCCACCCCCGATTGGTTGGAAACCACGAAGAGGTAAAAACCCGCTTTTCTCAATAGCTTGAGGGCCGCGGGAGTCTTGGAAAATAGCTCGATTTGCGAAGGCTGGCTCAAATATTCCGCGTCGGCAATGATCGTCCCGTCCCTATCCAGGAACACCGCCGGGCGCCGCGATTTATTTTTTCTCATAAAGCCCAAATCCTTTGCCGCGAATTCGCGCCGATTTTCGCTTTGAAGCCAAAATCTTTATCCCCGTAAATTTTGCGTTAATCCGCGGCTCAATGTTTCTATTGTTCCTTCGAATCCGCGGCCGAACGGAACTGCATTTTATATAACTTGGCGTAAAGGCCCCGTTTTTTCAAAAGGACATCGTGCCTTCCCTGCTCCACGATTCGTCCCTTATCGACGACCAGGATTCGATCCGCCTTGCGAACGGTGGAAAGCCGATGAGCGATGACCAAAGTCGTACGGTGGCCCATGAGATCATTCAGGGCCTTCTGAACCCAATGCTCGCTCTCCGTGTCCAAGGCTGAGGTGGCCTCATCCAGGATCAGCACGGGCGGGTTTTTCAGGATAGCCCGGGCAATGGCCAGGCGCTGGCGCTGTCCGCCGGAAAGCTTGATCCCCCTCTCGCCGATGAGGGTGTTGAAACCCTGGGGCGTATTGTCGATGAACTGTTTGGCATAGGCGGCCTTGGCCGCTTCCTGAACGTCCCAAAAAGAGGCGCCGGGCCTCCCATAGGCGATATTTTTCATGATCGAATCATGGAAAAGGATGGTTTCCTGGGTGACGATCCCGATATGGGAACGCAGGGAGGAAATTTTGATTTGAGAAATGTCTTTTCCATCCCAAAGGATTTCACCCGAATTGGGCTGGTAAAAACGGGGGACCAAATCGGCCAAGGTGCTTTTGCCGCCTCCGGAGGGGCCCACTAATGCCACCACCTCGCCCTTCTCGATTTTGAAGGAAACTTCCCGCAAAACATGGTGTCCGGAAACATACTCGAAACTGACGTTCCTGAATTCGATGGCTTTTTTGAGGGGCAGGACCTCCACCGCGTCTTTCGCGTCCCTCAAGGGGTCCACCATATCCAAAATCTCAAAACAACGGTCGGCGGAAGCCAGGGATTGCTGGAGTTTCCCCCAAAGGCCGTTGAAGGTTTTTAAATTGGGATTCATCGTCAAGGCGGAGGCCAGGAAAGAGATGAAGCTCCCCACGGTCAAGGTGCCCAAGAAAAGGGCGCGATAGCCCATCCAAAGGATCAAGACCAAGAGAACAACTGTCGCGATCATTTCCACTAGGGGGGAGGAAGCCGCGTAGGCCCGATTGGCCCGCATGGTCGTGGAAAAAAAAGTGTCGTTGGTCTCCTGGAATTTCCGTCTCTCAAAATGTTCCATGCCAAAAGCCTTGACCACCCGGATGCCGGCGATGGTTTCATGGATTTGGGCGTTCAGGTCGGAAAGAATACCCTGCCCTTCCCGGGAGGCTTGCCGGATTTTCCGGCCGTAAAGAAAAATGGGGTACAGCGCGACGGGAAAAACGACAAAAGCCAATAGCGCCAATTGCCAGTCCCGATAAACCATCCAGCTCGCCAAAGCGATGACCGTCAGGCCCGAATTGATGCCGTCGCCCACGACATTGATCATGGAATCCTGGAGAACCTGGACATCGCTGGTAATCCTTGAGGCCAAGCCGCCGGTACGCTGGGAATTGAAATAAGTCATCGGCAATTTGAGAAAGTGGGAATAAAGGTCGTTGCGGAGGCGCTGAACAACCCTCTGGCCCAAATAGCGGTTGAGGTAATCTTGCCCATATCCGCTTAAGGCGCGGACAATGGCGATCATGAAAGTTACCGGTATCGTAAAATAAGCGAGATGTTGAAAAGTTCCCGCGGGGTCGGCTGTTTTGAGAAAAGCCTCGTTGATGATGGGTTCTAACTGCCTCATGACCAAGGCGGTCGAACCTGCCGACAGCCCCATACAAGCCAGGGCCAAAACCACGCGCCCCCGCCGGTCATTGAGGTAAACCAAGAGGCGCAGGTAAAGTTTGAGTGAATTTTTAAAATCGGTCCCGGCGGGCATAAGCCTTCCTTGAAAATGAAAAAGGCCCGGACGAAGGTCCGGGCTCTTTGAGAGGGGCTATTTTAACGGAGAACGTGGAAACCTCCCCACAAAAAGAAAGGGAGGATTTCCGGCCTTATTACCGTTTGTCGATGGGCAGGTAATGCTGGTCGCGAGCGCCCAGGTATTCGGCGCGGGGGCGGATCAGGCGGTTGTGGGCCAATTGCTCCATCACATGGGCCGTCCAACCCGTCACCCGGCTGCAGGCAAAGATCGGGGTAAAGAGGTCGGTGGGAATCCCCAGGTAGTGGTAGGTAGAGGCGGAATAGAAGTCCACGTTGGGCAAAAGCTTTTTCTCTTTCTGCACCACGCTGTCAATCACGCGGGACATTTCGAACCATTTCATTTCACCCTTCAATTTTCCGAGGGATTCCGAGAGTTTCATGAGGTGCTTGGCCCTGGGATCCCCGTTCTTGTAGACTCGATGGCCGAAACCCATGATGCGCTCTTTGCGGACCAAGGCATCGTGAATCCAGGCTTCCACTTTACTGGCATCACCCACCTTTTGAAGCATGAGCATTACCTGCTCATTGGCGCCCCCATGGAGGGAGCCTTTCAAGGTTCCGATCGCCGAGGTAACTGCGGAGTGGATGTCGCTCAAGGTGGCCGCCGTCACACGGGCGGAAAAGGTGGAGGCGTTTAATTCATGGTCGGCATGCAGGATTAGGCAAACATCAAAGGCCTTCACCGAAACCTCATCGGGTTCCTGACCGGTCAAGATATGGAGAAAGTTCCAGGCCTGGGTTTTTCCGGTTTTTTGTTCCAGGATGTTTTTCTTGTTGCGCAGACGCTCGAAAGCCGCCACCAGGCTGGGGATTTGGCCGGTCAGGCGGATGGCTTTTCGCAGGTTGGCTTCCGCGCTGTTATCTTTATATTCGGGGTCGTAGAAAGAAAGGGCGGAAACCGCGGTCCGCAGCCAATCCATAGGCGGGACGGTGAGGGGAAATTGTTTAATAAGATCCAAATGGGCGGCGGGAATTTTACCGCCGACGGCGATTTCGTCTTCCAGTTTTTCCAACTGGGCTTTGGTGGGCAAGCTGCCGTAAAACAACAAATGGGTGACCTCGCCGAAGGTGGCCTTTTCAGCCAATTCATCGATGTTATAACCCCGGTAAGCCAGCACTCCATTCTCGATGGAGCACACCGAAGTACTGGTCGCGATAATGTCTTCTAAACCCGCATCCGCTTGCGTTGCCATAAAAACCTTCCCTTGCCCGGCATAAATATTTTATAAAGCCTTAATTCCTTCTCTTACTTACTCGCCTGAACATCGATGGGTATCGTGGGTTGTTCATCATCGTTGGTATATATAATGACTTGGTCTTTACCGTCGCTTTCCTTCGGAATGTTTTTATTCACGGAAACAATCAAGGAATACTGGTTGAAACCAGACGATCCCTGCGTTTTGACGATATAGGGACGAACCAAATGCTTCGTGGATTCCACCCGACGAATCGCGAAGCTTTGGGGCTGATCCGCCGTAAAAGTAATGGTGATCGGGCTGCTTTGCTGGGGAGCGAAGTAAAGGCTTTTCGGATTAAACTGAACCTTACCGGTAATCTCACCCAAGATCGGAATGGTCACCTCGGGCTTCTTCACGTTATCGGTCTTGACCACAATACTGTCGGTGAAGCTTCCGATGGTTTGGGCGGCGGACAAGTTAACTTGGATGGTTGCGCCGTTTCGAATTTGTTTTGGATCGCTGGTGTCCTGATAGGGGGTGACGCTGGCGACAGTTACAACGCCGCTGGAACTTTGCGCCGAAAGAATACTTAAAGGCATGCCCGGTTTTCCCAAAATCGTAACGGAGGCGCTATGCGGTTCGCCATGTTTCAACCCATAGAGGTAAAGGCGGTCGGGATGGAGATCAATGTCCCGAACGACCGTCATATCCAGCTTCAATTGGAATCCCGGATTGACTGGGTCGTTGCTGGTGACGGTAATAATCTTGGTCGCGTGACCCGGACGCCCGGAGGTATGGTAGGTAGCCTTAACGACGAAAGCGGCGCCCGGCATGACCGTCACCGGATAACTCGCTTTGTCATCAGTACCTGTTTTTGCCATCAGATTTTTAATAACGGCCGCTGTGCAACCACAGGAAGTGGAAACATTAGTGACGACCAATTTGCCAACGCCCCGGTTACGGCAATGGAACTCATGCACGATATCCGGGCCTTCATCCACGTTTTTGAAATCGAAGTTAGGGTGGGCGCAAGTGACCTTGGGGCCATTGGCTGCCTTGACCGCGGGCGCGGGAACGCCTTGGGCCATAACGAATAAGGGAATGCTTAAAAAAGCGGAAAGAGCCAGAAAAGATTTCATCCAAAGCCTCCACGGATAATTATCATGAAAATACACAGATTTATTCCGATTCATCTTTATCTCGACTTAGGTCGAAAAGCAACAAGAAGAGGGCAACAATCCCAAATTTCCCGCAAGTTTTTTACCACAAGTGAGGGCTTTCTATAAAGGGCTAAGATCATCGAACTGAAAAAAAACGGGGTAAATCCAGGTTTCGATTTAAACCTAAAAATTCTTAAACCACACCCGCTAAAAGGGCGATTCCCAGCGCCAACCAAACGGCCCGGCCCATCCAGCCCGGATTTATCAGATATTCCCGGAAGGCCTCAAATCCAAAGCCAGCCATAAAAACAAGGACCCACTTGAGGATTT
This sequence comes from uncultured Pseudomonadota bacterium, assembly GCA_963836235.1. Classification (GTDB taxonomy): domain Bacteria; phylum Oederibacteriota; class Muellerivitia; order Muellerivitales; family Muellerivitaceae; genus CAWJKT01. The sequence continues at coordinate 55,556 of CAWIIP010000005.1, forward strand.
CAAACTCCAGAACCGCGGCCAGGTTTAATCCCGACCAGAACAAAAAACCTATCAGGACCAGGAGCAAGGGAAACACCACATGCCGATAGGTCCCCTCTTTTTCCCTTTCAAGCGCGGCAAAACCTAACCACCCCAATAGTAAAAAGGGGAGAAACCGCTGTTCGAACAAAAGCTCATAAAGATCAATCCAAGTGAATTGAAAGTAATAGCGTCCTTTGAAAAAAAAATAGAGGACCAGGACCGTCAAAACCCCGCCTATCCGGACCCACTTCGAGTTTTTAAACCGGCCAGGCGGCGCCGTGATAAAAGTAAGCGGCAACAAAAAAGAGAATTTAAAAAGCCAGATCAGGACCGTCCAAAAAAAAATCAACCCGCCCAACAGCTTTTTGCCGTCCCAAACCGCCAGGATTAAAATTTCCGAAGCCAGGAAAAGCGCCAGCCACAACCAGTACCGGTATTCTTGAAGGGTGCATAATTGCCATTGGAATTCGGAAACCGCCAGCCACAAAAGGGGGAACATGCCTAAAAACCAAAAACCCTTGAGGGAAAAAAGGGCGGAAAGATGATAAAGAACCGCCGCTTCCACCAACAATAAAAGCCCCTTGCCAAAAACCCCGATGGAAAAAGGCGTCCCCAGTTGGGCGTGATAAACTTGCTCCCCCACCCAAACGAGGATAGCGACGAGGCCCCAAAGAACATTCAATCGAGAAGGGGGGAAAAAGACCATCGAATGGGAAAGATTTTTCTTTCTTGGCACGGGCTTGATTGTAACAAGCGAAAGAGCCTTTCTAAAGCTCAAACAAACCCCGGTAATTTCAATTTATTTTGATTTTAAGACGAACCCAAGGTTAAGATAAACGCGGTGCTTACGAAATCCACCAGCAAAGTTACGCGGGAATGTAGGCAGATACCGTTCTTATTGAAAGCTTGGGTAAAAGGAAAAGTCGAATGACCCGGTGGCGCTTACTTCCCCTCTTTTTTTTATTCCTTCCCATGCGCCTCCTAGCTCAAGACGCCCACAGTCTTGCCATTGGCGGGGCGGCAACGGCGGCTCCCATGGGAATTTTTAGCATGGTTTGGAACCCCTCGCAAATCGCCGTACCTGATACAACAGCTTGGACCGTCGCCTCGGGCTTTTCCGCTTTCGACACCAGTAATTCAGGCGTCCCCATCGTCCACTTCAACCCCGAGGATGCCTTAGGCGCTTCCCAGGACCCTATCCAGCGTTACCAACAATACCAAGGAATTTTCGGGGTGAAATACCTCACTTTCAGTGGAGGAGTTTTATGGAACCAACAATTGAATTACCTGGCCTCACAAGGCGCCCTTCAGTTTTTCAATGATCGGGCTAACGGTTCCCTTTCCCTTTTACCCTATGCCCTCAATTACCAGCAAACCACCCAACAGGTCGCCACTTTGGTGGTAAGTTACGCCATGCCAATTCCGTTAGGCTCTTTCCCCTTTGTCTCCGTCGGTGGAAGCCTGAAATACCACGATGGGCTTCAATATCAACAAACCTCCCTCACGGGCACCTATACCTCAGGAAACACTACTGGCTACACCTACACCAAAACCACATCCACCTCAGGCTTGGGTTTAAGCATGGATCTGGGATTTTTCGCGAAAATCAGCGACTCGATTCAAATAGGCCTCATGTTCCAAAACATCCAATCCAACTTTAATTGGCAGGCCCAACAGCAAAGTTATACCTTGGATCCCGCCACCGGCGCCGATATTGCTGGCCCCGTTACTAACGTCACGGTATCTACCCCCTATCCCTATGCCAAAAAATTAGGTGCCTCATTGAGTCCTTCGGGCAATAATGTGATCTTGGAGGGCGAGGTTTCTTGGTCCGAACAACAGACCCGGTGGCGCTTTGGCCTAGAAAGGTATTACCCCGAAGCGAATATGGACGTCCGCCTCGGTACTTACACCGACGATATCTCCAACCAGCAATTATGGAGTTTTGGTGCCGGCTATATCGCCAAGAGCTTCAATATCGACTTATCTTTCCTGACCCGCAGCCTTCCTAACCTACAGAACTCAATCGCCTTGGGCGGCGCGCTGGACGCGGAAGTCAGGTTTTAATCGGGTTCAAGATTACCTATTTCGTTTCATTTCCAAACTTAAACGAAGCCTGCCATCCATATTTTCTTGAAAAATAGCGGTCTTTCCACTTCTTGGCTGGATGGTAATGGTGGGCCGATACGATTTCGAAAAAAAAGATACAGGAAAAAGGTACCGTCAGCCACAACAACACCGCCTCAATCGGCAGGTGCACATTGATGCTGTCCTGCCAGGCGCGAAGGAAAAGGCCCAGCATGGCCTGGGGCTGGTACCCCCACCACTTCAAAGGCACCCCCATCGTCGGTTCCCAAATGATGGAAGTCACCAAAACGTAAAAAATCGTCAAGGTCATGGCCTGCCAGTTCACCAGGTTCTTGACCACGCTATAGAAAAAAACCGTCGGCAGGAATACCGCGCCTAATAGGAAGAAGTAATACTCAGGACAGAGACCGGTACCCGGCGCCCAAAGATACTTGAGACCAAAACCCAGGCAAACCAATAAAACAGCGGAAATGAAAAAAGGGTAAGAAATCCGGACAAGAAACTGTTCCAACCCCAATTTCAGGCGCTGGGATTCGGGGCTAGTGGCCTTCAGGAAATAGGAGTCACACCAGAAATAAACCAAGAGCATGGCCACGGGGCCGAGCAGGTAAAAGATAAACTCTTCATAGGGAATCCCTAGTAAAAATCCGCAATAGGAGCCTTCGAAAGTAAGGATATCTTTCCCAAAAACCAGGTCCAGTACCGACCCCCCCACCAGGATAAAACCCGTAGCCCAGTAAAAGGCCTTGCGACGGCGAGAACCCGGCACGGCCTCATGGAAAAAACGCGGCGAGAGGGCGACGATAGGCAGAACCCAAAAAAACTCACTGTGGAGATAGGTTCGGTCCCAGAGATTGAAGAGCAATAAAGGGCACAACCAGCTGGCTATGACCACAATCAGCCAGTCGTAATTCAAATAATGGTGTAAGACACCACCAGACACCACTTTGCTAGACTTAGCCATTCACTCCGCCTCCCCAGACCGCACGATTTGTGAACCATTAAATTCCAAATAATAAGAATTTTATAAATTCGAAGGTGTCGCCGGAAGCACTTTCTTCTTATGAGGTTTGGACTCTTCGACATTTATCGCATCGACAGAATCGCACACATCCCTCATTGGATAAGGAAACCGAAGATTGTTTTTCAACAAAATAAAATCTAAGTCCTTTTTGTACAGATTTTTTATCTCCCCGCTTTTAAAACCGCAAGATGCCTCATCCCAAGCATAGGAATGTAGTGTTACTTTTGTGCAAGTCGGTTTACCTTCTGCATATTTCAAATCATTTCTATACTCAATGATGTTAATTTGATCGGTTCCAGAAGATAAGACTTGTGTTTGGAGCCAACAACCAGCCTGAGTGCATGACTGGCTAGGAAATTGAAGAACACTTAAAAATTCTTTGTTTTTATAAATCAAAACATCGGAACTATAGTTATAAACACCATCATCGAACTTAGCGAGACCAACTAAGAGACCTTGGTGCTTTCTCCACGAAACTATTTCTGCAGAAACACTAAAAGCTTTTTCCTTTAGGATCATATGAAACTGGTCCTCATCAAATTGGAATACATAAACACTGCCAAGACCCACAAAACCGTTTCCGTCTTCCAAAAAAACAACAAGATCTTCTTGATTTGAACCAGATAGGTTGGCAGTAAATTTATGTGGATAAACTTTCGAAGGAGCCCAATCAGGAAACTCTTGTTTTAAGTCATTCTCGAAATCATTAATTGCATATTTTTCTGCATTATCAAATCGAATTTGGCAATATGAATTAATAGGTAACGAAACAAGTAAAAACAAAAATAATACAGATTTTATTACGACCTCAGTCATAGAAATAACACCTCCTAGGTTGGACTCGAATCACTCTTTTGTTGTCTTTTCCGTCAACTACCTTGATCACCATCAAAAATAGCCGATACCCACTTGGGGCTTATCCAGATTCGGCAAGTTTAACTTCCCATCTCGCTTGCCCATAAGCCAATAGGCCCTCAGCTCGCCCTTGCCCTTCACGTCAATAAGGCCTCGTTCTTCCATCAAATAACGCTTTTGCAAGCGCTCATAGACCTTTTCACTCACTTGAATCCGGCCCGCTTGGCTGTTGGATTCCATGCGATTGGCCACGTTTACGGTGTCTCCCCATAGGTCATAGCTGAACTTCCGGCGGCCGATCACCCCGGCCACCACCGGACCGCAATGGATGCCGACGCGAAGTTCCAACTGATGGGCGCTGGTGACGCGCTTTTGAAAAACCTCCTGCATGGCCAGGGCCATATCCGCCATGGATTCCAAATGGCCGCTATTGGGTTTGGGCAGGTTTCCCACCACCATATAGGCGTCGCCGATCGTCTTGATTTTTTCCAAGCTGAACTCTTCGGCTAGGATATCAAAAAGGCTGAAGATGCTATTAAGCATCGCCACCACCGCGGCGGCCGGCATTTGCGATGAAAACTGAGTAAAACCGGCGATATCGGCGAATAATACACTGGCATCCGGAAAAGACTCGGAAATGGTGGTATGCCGGCTTTTCAATTTTTCGGCGATGCTATCCGGCAGGATGTTCCTTAAAAGCCGTTCCGTCTTTTCATGCTCCCTCGTGAAAAGAACATGTTCTTCCTCCAATTGTTCGGAAAGAGTGCGTTTCAATCGAAACACAAAACCAATGGAAAAGAAGAGAATAAAGCTGTTTCCGGTGAGGTTGATCATCAAAAGATAAGGGGAATAGACCGGAGGGATGTGAAAACCGTGGGCCACCCAGTAACTTTCGGTCAGCAAGGAAACACCCACGAGGCCGATAAAAGCCACAAGCCAAAGCCAGGCCAAGGGCAGTTCCTGGAAAATAGCCACCAGGGGAGCCACGATGGCCCAAAGGCCCAACCCGCCCGTATGGGCGAAACCGCCGAGAAAGGACTGGGTTACGAAAGGGAAAAAAAGGCTTAAGAAAATATGCAGATGAAGAAGGGGCCGATAGAAGCGAGGCATGTAAAAGAAGGTAACTGCCATGCCCAGATCAAGGGCGCATATTCCAAAGCCAATCATGCCCCCAACCCACATCCCAAAGAAAATAAACAAAATGCCCGCGACCAGGGAGACTAAAAAACTGGCGATCACACCGGCCAAGAAAAGTTTCTTGCGAAGGCGAAGTTCCTCCGCCTCGTTCACATGGACGACGGAACCCACCGAATATTCCAGAAACTTCTCGAGGTAGTAGTAATAAAGATTTTTCATTTAATGTGGCTTCTTCTCCCTAGTTCTTGCCTTTCCTTCCCATCATGTCCAAGGCAACCGCGATCACCAGGATGCTTCCCTTGATAATGGGTTGCCAGAAAGCCTCGGTATTCATCAGGCTCATGCCGTTATCCAGCGACGCCATGACCAAGCCCCCCAATATGGCGCCCCATACCGTTCCCCGCCCACCCATCAGAGAAGTCCCACCGATAACAGCTGAGGCGATGGCGTCCAGTTCCATCATACGGCCCGCGTCCGAGGTCGCCGCGCCAACCCGAGCCGTCAAAAGGATACCCGCGATGCCCACCATGGAACCCATTAAAGTAAAAACCAACACGATATGTTGATTGATGTTGATGCCGGAATAAAAGGCCGCTTCCCGGTTACCACCGATAGCGTAAAGGTGCCGCCCAAAAGGCGTTTGTTGGGCCAAAATCGAGAAAAGGGCGGCGAAAAAAATCATCAATACCACCGGAACAGGAATACCCTGATAGGCATTCATAATAGCGACGAAGATACCGACGAGGACCAATAAGCCGATCCATTTCCAACACCCTCCACTCTTAGCGGTGAAAGCCTTAGCCAAAAAAAACAGGGCGAGCAGCCCAAAAAGCACCCATCCAAATAATTGGGAAACATAAGCTTGGCCTACATAGAGATAGTCCGGCGTGGGGCTGATGGCCACACCACCGGTCAAACCCAATAAGGCGCCTTGGAAGACCAGCATGCCGCCCAGGGTCACGATAAAGGGCGGAATATTGAACCAGGTCACCAAGTGGCCTTGAACATGGCCTAGCAAGGCCCCCAGAAAGATGGTCACGGCAAAGGTGGCCCAAAGAGGCCAGCCATGGGTAACGAAAAGAACCGCCGAAACTGCGCCCAAAAAGCCCGTCATGGCCCCAACCGAAAGGTCAATCTGCCCCGCCACGATGACCAGCACCATGCCGATGGCCAGGATCGAAGTCACCGACATTTGCCGCATGAGCAGGGACAGGTTGCGGGGTTTAAGAAATGTTCCATCGGTGGTTATGGAGAAAATAATCCATATTACCAATAGTGCCCCCACCATCGTGAGCGCCCGCCAGGGAATGTTCAGTTTATTTTCTTTCATGCTTTCTCTTTTCTCCCTCTCCACTTGTGGGAGAGAAAAATAAAAAAATCGTTTATGCGCCAACTTTCAACGCCGCCGCGGCCAGAACTCTCTCAGGCGTCGCTTCCGCCGCTTCCAACTTGGCGGTCGTCCGCCCCTGGTTCAAAACCAAAACCCGGTGGCTCAATCCCAAAATTTCAGGAAGGTCCGAGGAAACAAGGACAATACCGATGCCTTGGGAAGCCAACTGGCCCATCAATTCGTAAATTTCCGATTTGGCTCCCACGTCAATCCCCCGGGTAGGTTCATCCAGTAACAGGACCTTTGGCTTGGTCATGAGCCATTTCCCCAGCACCACCTTTTGCTGGTTGCCTCCCGAAAGCTTGTTCGCCCAAACCAAAAGGTTGGACGCTTTGATGCGCATGGCTTTAACTTGAATTTCGCATTGCCGTTCAATGGCTGGATGGTCCAAAAACCCGTGTTTCACCAGCTTACGCATGAAAGCCAAAATAAGGTTTTCCTCCACCGCGCTTTCTAAAACCAGACCGTATTTCTTGCGGTCCTCGCTCACTAGGGCCACACCCGCCTGAATGGCCTTTTCGGGCGAGGAAAAGAGTGGCTGGGGTTTCCCTTGGACCACCAGTGACCCCTGGGTTTTTCCCCGGGCCGCCCCGAAAAGTGAACTAAGAAGAGCCGTCCGGCCCGATCCCATCAGCCCGGCGATGCCTAAAACTTCCCCTTGTCTGACTTCAAACGACACCTTTTGAACCACGTAGCGGCCCGGATTGACCGGGTCTTCAACGCTGAAATCCTTAACCGCCAAAAGGGTTTCTCCCATCGCGGTTCCGGGCCGGAGATAAAGGTTTTTCACTTCCCGTCCGACCATGTGGGAAATGATTTTTTCCTGACTCAATTGCGACATAGGCGCGGTCACGATGGACTTCCCATCCCGCAAAACGGTAACCCGGTCCGCGATCTGGCCCACTTCCTCCAAACGATGGCTGATATAGATGGAGGAAACACCCTTTTTTTTCAGTTGTTTAAGGAATTCCAGGAGCCGATGGGCGTCGGCTTCGGTTAAAGCCGCCGTCGGCTCGTCCAGCACGAGGATTTCGGCTTTTTTGGAAAGAGCCTTGGCGATTTCGATCATTTGCTGCTGGCCGATACCCAATTCCTTGACGGGCCTATCCAATCCCAGAGGTAGGCCCACCAAATCCAAGGCTCTTTGGGCCTCCCGATGAACCTCCTCCCATCGAATGAAGCCGCCTTTTACGGGCCAACGGCCTAAAAGGAGATTCTCGGCGACCGTGAGTTCGGGGACCAAAGCCAGTTCCTGGGCGATCAGGGCAATGCCTTTTTCTTCGGAAGCTTTCAGGTTTTTAAAATGAACAGGCTGATTATTGAGAAGGACTTCACCGCCATAGGAGCCGGAGGGATGGTAACCGCAAAGGATTTTAATAAGCGTACTTTTGCCGGCGCCGTTTTCGCCGCAGAGGGCGTGAATCTCGCCCATTTCCAGGTCAAAGGAAACGCCGTCCAGGGCCTTTACGCCCGGAAATTCCTTGGTGATGTTTTTAAGTTCCAACAAAGGCATGATGAACCGCCAAGGCGCCGAATCCGCCAAAAAAATCAAAAACAAACCCAGAGAATTTCTTAAAACTTTTTCTTCGTTGTCTCTTGGCGTTCTTGGCGTCTTGGCGGTAAAAATTACTTTTTATACACGTCTTCTTTTTTCTGGTAGCCGTCGGCTATGACGGTGGAATCTAAATTGGCCTTGTCCACCTCGATGGGTTCCAAAAGGATAGAAGAGACGTCTTTCTTGCCGTTATTAACCGTTGAAGTCTTGTCCGTCAGGGGCTGCTTTTGGGCCAGAGCTATCGCCAGCTCAGCCGCCTTTTCCGCCAGTTTCTGGATAGGCTTATAGACCGTCATGCTCTGGGTACCCGCCACGATGCGCTGGCAACCGGCCAAATCCGCGTCCTGGCCCGATACCAGCACCTTTCCCGCCAAGTTTTGCTCGGAGAGCGCCTGGATGGCGCCGCCCGCCGTGCCGTCATTGGAAACCAAAACCGCGTCCACTTTGTTGTTGTTCTTGGTCAGGGCATTCTCGGTAATTTTCAGGGCTTCAACCGCTTGCCAATCCGTGGCCCATTGGTCCACGACCACCTTGATGTCCCCCTTATCCACGTAGGGTTTCAGGATATTCATCTGTCCCTGGCGGAACATGATGGCGTTGTGGTCCGTTGGGGCCCCGCCGATCAGCACATAATTCCCTTTGGGCTGATGCTTAACGAGATAGTCAGCCTGCATCTCTCCCACTTTCACGTTGTCAAAGGAAACATAAAGGTCCAGGTCACAATCATTGATGAGCCGGTCATAGGCAAGTACGGGAACACCCGCCTTGTGAGCCGACTCCACGATAGTGGCCGCGCTCTTTCCATTATGGGGAACCACTACCAAGACGTTTACGCCCTCGGTCAGGAGGTTCTCGGCTTGGGAATTTTGGAGGGCGTCATCCGAATTGGCGGCCTGCACCAGCACATCCGCCCCCAGGGCCTTGCACTTGGCCACGAAAAGATCGCGGTCGTGCTGCCAGCGTTCTTCCTTGAGGGTATCCAGCGAAAGCCCGATTTTAATTTTGTTGTTTGATCCATGATTTCCACATCCCGCCAGCAAAACAATGGCCAATCCAAAGACCGCCAAGGGCTTCAATCGCATGGGTTCCTCCCAGTGGTATTAAAAGGCGAATAGGATTATAAGGCATGTGCGAGCGGGGGAAAAAAAGATTCAAAGATTTAACCCTCAAAAAAACCGCCATTGAAACAACAGTCCTTGTTTTCCAGGTTGTTTCACCACCGAACCTGGTTGACTAAAAATTTGTTTTTTGTAATCCTCATGCAGGAATTACTAATCCCGGCCTCAGAATGAACCATGCCCAAATTGGACCAATATCTCCAAGTCTGTATTGACGGAAAAGGTTCCGACCTTCACGTCTCCTCCGAGTCCCCCGTTTATGTGCGCCAATTGGGCAGACTCCAACCTATCACCGAACCTCTTCCGGTCCAAACCTGCGAGGAACTGATTTTCGAAATCCTAGACCCCGCCACCGCCGATAGACTGAAGACGGAATGGGAAGTGGACACTTCCTACACCATGGCCAGCGGGGAGCGCTTCCGGGTTAACGCCTACCGCCAACGCAAGGGTTGGGACGCGGTGCTGCGCCATTTCAGTTCCCGGGTCGCCTCCATCGACGAGCTGGGCTTGCCGCCCATTCTGAAAAAATTTTCCGACGCCAACCAGGGCCTCATCCTCATCACCGGTCCCGGCCGTTCCGGCAAATCCACCACCTGTGCCGCGCTGGTGGACTACATGAACCAGGAAAGTGAGGAGCACATCATTACCATTGAGGATCCGGTGGAATATATTCACCAGCGCAAGCGCTCCCTCATCAACCAACGCAGCGTTGGCCCCCACACCGCCAGCTTTTCGGCGGCTCTTCGCAGCGCCTTACGGGAGGATCCGGATATCATCGTGGTGGGGGAAATGCGCGACACCGAAACCATGAGCCTGGCCTTGACCGCCGCTGAAACGGGGCATTTGGTCATCGGAACCCTTCACACCGGTTCGGCTGCCGCCACTATTTCCCGCGTTATCAATCTTTTCCCTGCCGCCGAACAGTCCCAGGCCATCGCCAGCTTATCCGAGAGCCTGGTCGGCATCCTGTCCCAGCGCCTGTTGGTCAACGCCGAGGGGACCGCCATGGTTCCGGCTTTTGAGATTCTCGTGAATTCCCTTGCCATGGCCAACACCATCCGAGCCGAGGAATACCACAGAATCCCATCGATGATTACCACCGGAAGCGCCGTTGGGATGCAAACCATGGAAGCCGCCTTGAAAGCCCTGGCCGCAGCCAAGAAAATCACCCAGGCTCAGGCAGACGAGATACTGCTGGAGGAGTCCTGATGGCAACCATCGACAGCCTTTTTGAGAAAATGGTGGAACGCAAAGCTTCCGATATGCACCTGACCATCGGCAACCCTCCCTTGATCCGCGTGCGGGGCGACTTGGTTCCTTTGGATGATTGGATCGTCACCGACCAGGTTCTGCATGTTCTTTTGTTTGAAACCATGACTCCGGAACAATGGGAATTGTGCTGGCAACGTCACGACTATGACTATGCCTATGAGGTTCCCGGGCTGGCCCGTTTCCGGTCCAACGTTTTTTTCAACCAACAGGGTATCGCCGCGGTGTTCCGGACTATCCCGGCCAAAATTTTGACGCTGGACGACCTCGGAATGCCCCCGGTCTTGAGGGAAATGTGCAAAGTGAAACGGGGACTCATTTTAGTTACCGGTCCCACGGGAAGCGGAAAATCCACGACTCTGGCGGGCATGATTGATGAAATCAATTCCAACCGGGAAGCCAATATCCTCACAATTGAGGACCCCATCGAGTTCGTCCACCCCGTGAAGAAATGCAAGATCACCCAGCGGGAAGTCCACCGTGACACCCATTCCTTTAAAGCGGCCCTGCGTTCCTCCATGCGCCAGGACCCGGACATCATTCTGGTGGGTGAAATGAGGGATTATGAGACTATTTCGTTAGCCATCGCCGCGGCGGAAATGGGCATTTTGGTCTTTGGAACCTTGCACACCAACTCCGCCGCAAAAACCATCGACCGCATCATCAATGTTTTTCCATCGGATGAACGGGAAAAAGCCCGTGGCGCCTTAGCCGCCAGCACGAAGGGCATCGTGGCCCAACAATTGTGCCCCACCAAGGACGGAAAAGGGCGTTGTGCGGCCATTGAGATACTAACCTATGAAAGAAGCCTTCCCAACCTTATCCGTACCGGAAAAATCTCGGGGCTTAATTCCCTCATAGAATTAAGCGGCAAAGCGGGCATGCAAACCATGGACCAGTGTCTGATGAGGTACTTGGAAGCCGACAAGATTACCGCCGAACAGGCTTATTTGAAGGCTAACGAGAAGAAACGGTTCCAACCCTTGATGGAAAAAGAATTGGCCGAGGCAAAAAATGGAATCCAGAAATCCCACGCCTAAAAAAATAAAACTTTCCAAACCCACAAAAAAAGGGTGGGCCCTTTGGGTCCACCCTTTTAATTTTTCAACTCAACCCCATCAACTACTAAACTTTTTAGGTCCCCATCTCCCACGAAGACAGGTAATGCTTCTGTTCAGCCGTGAGGGTGTCGATGGAAACCCCGATGGCCTTCAATTTGAGGCGGGCGATTTCGTTATCGATGTCCTCGGGAACCGAGTAGACCTTCTTGCGCAGGTTCTTGTGGTTTTTGGTCACATATTCCGCGGCCAGAGCCTGGTTCGCGAAGCTCATGTCCATGACCGAAGCTGGATGGCCCTCGGCGGCGGCCAGGTTGATCAAGCGGCCCTCCCCCAGGACGAATACCTTGCGGCCATTTCGGAGGGTGTATTCCTGCACGAAGTCCCTGATATTGCGCAGTTTTTTGGAAAGTTTTTTCAACCCTTCCAGATCCAGCTCCACGTTGAAGTGGCCTGAGTTGGCAACGACAGCGCCGTCTTTCATCTTGGCGAAATGCTCTTGGCGGATAACATGAATGTCTCCTGTTAGGGTAACGAAGATGTCGCCCAAAGGAGCGGCTTTGGCGATTGGCATCACTTCATAACCATCCATAACGGCTTCCAGCGCCTTCATGGGATCAATTTCGGTCACAATTACGCGGGCGCCCAATCCCCTTGCGCGGCTGGCGACACCGCGTCCGCACCAGCCGTATCCCGGCACGACAACTACGGCGCCGGCAATGAGCAGGTTGGTGGCCCGGATGATGCCGTCCATGGTGGATTGGCCGGTTCCGTAACGGTTATCGAAGAAATGCTTAGTCTTGGCGTCATTGACCGCTACCACGGGGAACTTTAAGACGCCGTCTTTTTCCATGGCACGAAGCCGAATCACGCCCGTTGTCGTTTCTTCGGTGGAACCAATAATTTCGGAAGCCTGGGCCGCCCGCGCGGAGTGGAGTTCGGATACCAGGTCCGCTCCATCATCCATCGTAATATTCGGACGAGCGTCCAAGGCTGAGTACAAGTGTTTGTAATAAGTTTTACGATCTTCCCCCTTGATAGAAAAGGTGGGAATTCCGTAAACCTTCACCAGGGCCGCCGCCACGTCATCTTGGGTGGACAAGGGATTGGAAGCGCAGGTATAAACATCCGCACCTCCCGCTTTTAAAGTGATCAGGAGATTGGCCGTTTCGGTGGTGACATGGAGGCAAGCCGCCATACGGATGCCCTTGAGGGGCTTTTCCTTTTGGAAGCGTTGCTTGATGAGCCGCAACACGGGCATGCTCCGCTCCGCCCATTCAATGCGGTCTTTTCCCTTGGCAGATAATTTCAAGTCTTTCACGTGGTATTTCATTTAAATCGTTCCTCCGAATATTTACCGTCAAGACGCTAAGCGCCAAGAACGGCTTAAAGTTCAATTGCAAAAGAAGTCATGCCTTGAGCCACATCTTTTTGGCGTCTTGGCGGTGAAACGGCTATTTCAGTTTTGCGGCTTTACGAAGAGCGGCGGCTTTATCCGTTTTTTCCCAGGTGAAGTCCTTATCATGTCGTCCAAAGTGGCCGTAAGCGGCGGTCTTTTGATAAATAGGCCGGCGCAAATTGAGAGATTTCATGATTCCTCGCGGGGTCAGATCAAATACCTTGCGCACCAACTGGGTGATTTGCTCTTCGGGAAGGCGTCCAGTTCCGAAGGTGTGGACTAGAACGCTGGTGGGTTCGGCCACGCCGATAGCGTAAGAAACCTGCACTTCACATTGATCGGCCAAACCAGCCGCCACAATATTTTTGGCTACCCAACGCGCAGCGTAGGCAGCGGAGCGGTCGACCTTCGAAGGATCTTTTCCCGAAAATGCGCCGCCACCATGGCGGCCGTATCCGCCATAGGTATCGACAATGATCTTGCGCCCGGTCAGGCCCGTATCGCCCAAGGGCCCTCCAATCTCGAAACGGCCAGTTGGGTTTACAAAAATCTTGGTTTTGCTGTCAATCATGTGGGAAGGAATGACTGGCTTGATCACATGGCGGATGACCTCCGCCCGAAGCTTGCTTTGGTTGACCGGAGCATGTTGGGTTGAAACTACCACCGCGTCCACGCGAACCGGCTTTCCACCAATGTATTCCACCGAAACCTGGCTTTTGCCATCAGGCCGCAGATAACTGATTTTCTTGGACTTGCGGACTTGCGCCAGTTTTTCCACTAAACGATGGGCCAGCATGATGGGAAGCGGCATCAGTTCTGGTGTTTCCCGGCAGGCGAATCCGAACATCATGCCCTGGTCACCCGCTCCACCCGTATCCACGCCCATAGCGATATCGGGCGATTGGCGGTTGATGGCCACGGAAACCCCGCAGGTATCCGCATCCAAGCCGGCCTTGGCGTCGATATAACCGATCTTTCGGATCGTATCCCGGACCACTTGGGTCCAGTTCACCTGGGCTTTGGTGGTGATTTCACCCGCCACCACCACCCAATTGCAAGTTAAAAGCGTTTCACAAGCGACACGGCTAAAGGGATCCTCTTTCAGGCAAGCGTCTAAAATTCCATCCGATACCGCGTCCGCCACCTTGTCCGGATGGCCTTCGGTTACTGATTCCGACGTGAAAAAAAACTTTTCCTTGCCCAATGGCGAAAGCGCGGCACTCTTCATTCCAAATCTCCTTTGAGGGATAAATTAACATCATTAGCTGCTAACGATCAGTGAAGTTATGGCGTGGAGAAAACAATCATCCTTGTTAAAAGATACAGAAAATCATTGACGAAAACGAAAGCCCTTATTCCATCTCTGGAAAAGGGCCAATTCAGAAAAGTAATTATAGGTTTTAAAGTCAAAATTTCAAACGAACTATTTCAATCCCGTGGTCGCGATACCCTGAATAAAGTACCTCTGTCCTACCAAGAAGATAATCGCAATCGGGATGGATACCAACAAGGATGCCGCCATCAAGAGGTGGTAATCTTGTCCATAGAGCGAAACGAAGTTTTTTAAGCCTAAAGACAGTGTTTTCTTGCTGTTGGAATCCAAATAAATCAGGGGGTTTAGGTAATCCATCCAGTTATAAACGAAGGCAAATACCGCAACGGTCGTAAGGGCTGGTTTACAAAGCGGCAATAGAATCCGCCAATAAACTCCAAAATTACTGCAACCATCGATTTTAGCGGCTTCGTCCATCTCATAGGGAATGCTCATGAAAAACTGCCGCATCAGAAAAATGTTATAAGCTCCGCCCCCCAGAAAAGCAGGGACAATCAAGGGATAAAAGGTATCGTACCACCCCAAATTCTTAAAAAGTATGAAGGTCGGTATCATAGTCACTTGAGCCGGAACCATCATGGTAGCCAGGCACAAAAGAAACAGTGGGCCCCGACCCGGAAAACGAAGACGGGCGAAAGCAAAAGCCACCAGTGAGGAAGACATTGTTGCCCCCAAGCAACTCAAAACGGAAATCGTGAGGGTATTCACAATATAGGTAGTGAAAGTGATTCCATGGAAAGTGATTCCGAGGAAACTCCAATCTTCTCCGGAGTACATTCCCGAAATGGTCCAGGCTGTAGGATAATTTTCAAAATGAAGAGGGTTCGGAATCCAAACAGGCGGAACCGAAAATACATCCGTCCTCGTTTTGAAAGAAGTGGAGAGCATCCAGACAATAGGCAACATCATGATGAAGGACCCAAAGATCAAAAGAGCTGAAACGACAATCTTAGTGATTTTCTCGGTGCGACGTTTGCTGGCCCAAAAGCCGTCTGGCGCGGCGGTCGGAGAGGCGATGGTTTGTTCGGTCATATTTTCCCTATTTTCTCAATTCGCCTTCGTAGTAAACCCACTTGGAATATTTAAATTGAACCCAAGTGGCCAGCATAATCACGATGAATAAAACCCAAGACAAAGCCGAAGCGTAACCCATTTGGTAATATTTGAAAGCTTTTTGATAAATATAAAGAACCATCACCAAAGTGGAATCCGCCGGGCCGCCCAATCCATCAGTCATAACGTCTACTTGCGTAAAAATTTGAAAGGAACTGACAATGGAAATGATCAATTGAAAAAACATAACCGGCGAAAGACCAGGCAGGGTAACGGTTAAGAACTGTTGCCAACGATTCGCCCCGTCAATTTCAGCGGCTTCATAAAGTGCCGTGGGAATACCCTGGAGTCCGGCCAGATAAATGATCATGCTACCGCCGACTCCCCAAAGACTCATGATTACCAGTGCGGGCTTGCTCCAAACCTCGCTAGCCATCCACTTGGGGCAATCCGACATAGGAATGCCTGTCAAAAGGGAAATCATGTAGTTCAAAAGTCCGGAATCCGCGTTGAAAATCCATTTCCAAAGAACCGCAACGGCCACACCCGCACCCACAACGGACGGAAGATAAAAAAGCGTCCTGTAAAGGCCAATCCCTTTTACCTTTTGGTTCATCAAGAGGGCCACCACAATGGACAAAACCAATCCAGGAAGAACGGAAAGGATAGTGAAATAGGCCGTATTCCCCATGGCTTTCCAAAACCGCGGGTCATTGAAAAACATTTCTTTATAGTTGTCTAAACCCACAAACTGGATGGGAGTCAATATGTCCCATTTGCAGAAAGATAGGAAAAAAGCCGCCAATATGGGCCCACCCATAATAAAAACCATCCAAATCAAAAAAGGTATTAGGAAAATAAAAGCACTAATAGCTTCTTTACGTTCGGCGGATGTCATTCTTCGTCGGTCTCCCTATTGAACTTGCGGCGGATTTTTTTCAAGCAAAGGTTTTAGATTTTCCATGGCTTGTTCGGCCGTTTCCGTTCCGTTCCAAACTTTATCCATCTCCGGGTTGATAATGCTGTCGTGGACTTCCAACCAGTTCTTGCACATGGGATTGTATTTCACGTACTTCATGGCTTCCAAAATCATTTTCTTATTTTTCGGGTCTTGACCATCGAGGAAAATGGGAGAATTTGATACCGACATGATGGCCGGTTGGGCCAGCCCAGTGGCCGCCAGTTTTTTCGCTCCCTCTTGGCCAGCGATATATTTCACTAAATCCCAAGCCTCTTTCTTGTTGGCCGAGGACTTTAATATCCCATAGCCCGATCCGCCCGAGGAAAATCCTCGGAAACCGCTTGGGCTTTTAGGCAACATGACCACATCCCAATTGAGATCCTTGGCTCGGCGGAAGGTGGGGGTCTTCCAGAGCCCCGAGAGGAACATCGCCACGGTTCCATTCGTGAACATGTCACCCGTGCCCATGCCGCCCATGGCCGTCAACCCCGAAGGCGGAAGCATGACTTTGTATTTGTTAATCAAGTCGGCGCGGAATTGGATTCCCTTGAGAGTGTTTGGATCTGTGGCAAAAGTCCACTTAGTGGGATGTTTCACGTCATCGGTAAAACTGCCGCCTGCGTCATAAACCCAGGCGTCAAAAAGTGGCCAATCTTCCACGTAGCCCCAACGGGTGACCTTGCCGGAAGCATCGGTTTTCATGACTTTCTTGCCAGCGGCCACGAATTGGCTCCAATCCCAATCGTCGGCGGGATAAGGAACGCCGGCCTCGTCAAAAGCTTTCTTGTTGTAGTAAACCACTCCAATAGGAGCCGTGTCCCGCGGAATGACATAAGTTTGGTTATCAACCGTATAACGGTCTATGACCTGGGGATAATAAGCATTCAAGTCCAAATGGTCGGCTTGGATGTAAGGATTCAAGGGCTCCAAAGCCCCCCGCAAATAAAAGCTGACAAAATTATTGGCTTCCACAAAGATCACATCAGGGGCTTCCCCGCCAGCGATCTGAGTCAAAAGATGCTGAACGTAATCCGGAAATGCCGTGCGTTCCAAGACGGCGGTGACGCCAGGATGGGATTGGTTGTATTGGTTAATAAGATCAACGAGGATTTGATTTTCTTCGGGAGAACCCCAAGAAGAAACCCGGATTTTAGTCCCTCCGCCCTTGGAACATCCCGTCAAAACAAAAGTTGTCGCAAGAATCAAACATACAAAACCAGCCAAAACCAACCGAAGATTTTTCATGAAACCTCCCAAACAGGTACTGGGTGTCTTTTGTTGGATGAAACGGAAAGGGCTCAAACGGTGTACAGTATGTCATAGCCCCCAATGGTCGTCAACGAAGAAAACCCCGCCACCTTTATTCGACGAGAATTTTTTTAAAGAAAGCGCTTGCTAATACACGAACTCGGCAAGGTTCCCAATTCCTTCAAAATGACCACAAGAAAAAATGAATTTTTCTTTGTGGTTAAGATGGTTAGGTTAGAATTGTTGCTCGGTTTTCCCTGCAATCTTTTACCATTGCTGAAAACCTTCAATCTTTTAAAGGAAACATCAATGAAAAACCAATTTGTTGCAATGGCATTGTTGCTTTTATCAGCATCATCTTTAGTTGCGACTCAAAGCATTTCTTCTTCTAGTGCCAAGACACCTGCCAAACCCAAGGCTTCTCCAAGCCGTTCTCCTATCGATGCTAAAGTGAATGCCCTTTTGGCGAAAATGACCTTGGACGAAAAAATTGGCCAAATGGTTCAGTACGCGCCTTGGAAATCCACCGAAGACAAGATCAAGGGTGAAACAGCCCAAGGACAAGTCGGCTCCCTACTGAATGTATTCGGGGCGAAGAACGCCAATGAATACCAAAAAATCGCCGTCGATCAAACCCGCCTTCATATCCCTCTCTTGTTTGGTCTTGATGTAATCCACGGTTACAAAACCATCTTTCCCATTCCCTTAGCGGAAGACTGCGCGTGGAATCCAGATTTGCTCCAAAAATGCGCTGGCGTGGCTGCCCAGGAAGCCTCTGCGGCAGGCGTACGCTGGACTTTTGCTCCCATGGTAGATGTTTCTCGTGAACCCCGGTGGGGCCGCATTTCGGAAGGTTCGGGAGAAGATCCCACGCTAGGTTCGATTCTTGCCACCGCTCGAGTCCACGGTTTCCAGGGCCAGCATTTAAGTGATCCGGGTTCTATCGCGGCCTGCGCTAAGCATTTCGTGGGTTACGGCGCTCCTGTAGCCGGTCGGGAATACAACACCACCGACATGTCGGAAGTTACTTTGCGTGAAATCCACTTGCCTCCCTTTAAAGCCGCGGTGGAAGCGGGGGTGGAAACTTTAATGAGCGGCTTCAATGATCTCAATGGCGTGCCCGCTTCCGGAAACAAACATACTCTTCGAGAGATCCTAAAAGGCGAATGGGGGTTCAAAGGTTTCGTGGTTTCCGACTGGGCTTCCGTCCAACAACTTGTTACGCATGGGTTCGCGACCGATAACAAGGACGCAACCATGAAAGGAGTTTTAGCGGGCGTTGATATGGATATGCAATCCCACGTTTATGGTGATTACATCTCCGAGTTGGTAAAAGAAAAGAAAATTCCCCTACGATTAATAAATGACGCGGTACGCCGCATCCTCAAGGTGAAATACGAATTGGGGCTTTTCGATAACCCTTATGCCGACGAATCTAAGGAAGCCGACCTCACCCTGACCCAGGCCAATCTCGACCTAGCCCTCCAAGAAGCGGAGCAATCCATCGTTCTTTTAAAAAACGACAAGAATCTGCTTCCACTTTCGAAGAACCTGAAAGCCATTGCCGTTATTGGATCGCTTGCCAATTCCAAGCTCGATCCCCTGGGTTCCTGGCATTGTCGCGGCGAAGATGTTTTGGATAAGGTCACCACCGTTCTGGACGGCATCAAGTCCAAGGTTTCGCCTGATTGCAAGATCCTTTACGCCCCGGGGGTAGGCGTCACGACGGAAACAACAACCGATAAATCCTTGACCGAAGCGGTTGACACCGCCAAAAAATCTCAAATAGCCATCGTCGTCGTTGGCGAAACCCAGAACATGAGCGGTGAAGCCGCCGCCCGCACCTCCCTCGATCTACCAGGCCGCCAGGAAGAGATGGTGAAGGCCCTCCAAGCAACGGGCGTACCAGTAGTCTTGGTCTTGATGAACGGACGCCCCCTCACCATTCCTTGGGAAGCGGAACATCTCCCCGCCATCGTGGAAAGCTGGTTTTTGGGAACCCAACAGGGGAACGCCTTAGCCAATATTCTTTTCGGCGACACGAATCCTTCCGGCAAGTTAGTGGTAACTTTCCCCCGCAACTTGGGACAAGTTCCCATTTACTACGCTCAAATGACCACGGGCCGCCCGAACATCGGGAAGGAAAAATGGGAATCAAGATATATCGATTCTCCCAATAGTCCGCAATTTCCTTTCGGCTTCGGCTTAAGCTATACACAGTTTGATTACAGCAACCTGGTTTTAAGCGATAAAACCCTTGGCCTCTCCGGCCTGTTGAAGATCACCGCCATGGTGAAGAATACGGGCGCCATCAAGGGAAGCGAAATCGTCCAGCTTTATATCCAAGATATCGCGGCTAACATTACCCAACCCATTCGAAAGCTGATGGATTTCAAACGCCTGACGCTAGAAGCCGGTGAAAGCCAATTGGTGGAGTTTGATCTTCCCGCCTCCAAACTCGGTTATTACAACGAATTGGGAAAATATGTCGTGGAACCCGGAAAATTCAACCTTTGGGTGGCCAAGGATTCCACCGACAGCGCTTTGACAGACTCCTTCGAATTGACCGGAATTCTTAAAGCCGTCCATTAAGGCTAATTATGGGTTCGGTTAAAAAATGGGATGGTCAGCGCGAAACCCTGGATGATCTTTCCGAAGCCACCCATTACAACGAATGGATTTACAAGATACTGAAGCCTTATGTTGGAACCCGCATTTTGGAGATCGGTTGTGGAACCGGAAACCTGACGGGATACCTCCAAAAGCACGGCCCAGTTTTGGCAGTGGATTTTCACGCCGGGTATCTTCAGACGGCTCAAAAAAAGCTCAAGTTTCTTTCCGGCATAACTTATAAAAAAATTGATCTCGAAAAAAGTCTGACTTCCTTGCGCGCCTTTCATCCCGACACTCTCATTTGCGTTAATGTTTTAGAACATCTCTCAAACGATCAGCAAGTTTTAAATCGATGTTTCCGCCTTCTGCCACCCGGCGGAAGACTTTTATTATTCGTCCCCGCTTTCCAATTTCTTTTCGGCACCATGGACCTAAGTTACGGCCATTTCCGCCGCTATTCCCTTTCGGAGCTGAGGAATAAGATGGAAAGGACGGGATTCCAAGTCGACTATTGCCGTTACTTAAACTTATTGGGTGTTTTGGGTTGGTGGCTGAACGGAAAAATTCTCAAAAAGAAAATCATTCCCAAGTCACAGATGCTTCTTTACAACAAAGTAGTCCGGTACTCCTCAAAAATAGAAAAATTTCTTCCAAAACCATTAGGGCTTTCCCTTTTTTGCGTCGGCCAAAGGCCTAAGTGATTCCCTGGAAGAAAATTCGTTTTTATTTGCTCGTTGAATATTAATCTTATACAGTGAGGGCTAGCATTTCCTGACATATTACGCGCCTGGAAAAAAAATGGTTTTTCAAAAACCTCGATCCTTATCCATCATTGTTCCCGTTTATAACGAAGAAAAAACCCTTCTCCAACTTTTAAAAAAAGTCCAGGCGGTTAAACTTTTGGGGCTCAAAAAGCAAATTATTATTGTCAACGACGGCTCTACCGATAAAACTCCCCAAATTCTTAAAACCCTTAAGATTCCCGGCGGCAAGATCCTCCAACACGATAAAAACCGGGGTAAAGGTGCCGCCATCCGGACGGCCATTCCCCATACCACAGGCGACATCGTTATTATTCAGGACGCGGACCTTGAATATGACCCTTCCGACTACAAAACCGTCTTAGCCCCAATTTTGGACGGGTCAGCGGACGTCGTTTACGGTTCCCGCTTCAAGGGCATCCATCGGGCGTTTCTTTTCTGGCATTACGTTGGAAATAAATTTTTGACCTTTTTGACAAACCTCTTATATGACACTGTTTTGACCGACATGGAAACCTGTTACAAAGCCTTCCGAGGTGAAATTATCCGTTCCTTGCGATTACGATCGAATCGTTTTGATTTCGAGCCTGAAGTCACCGCCAAAGTCCTGAAGCGCGGATGCAAACTTTTCGAGGTCCCGATTTCGTTTCGCGGACGTGGGTTTGAGGAAGGTAAGAAAATCACCTGGCGAGACGGTGTTGTGGCACTATATTGCCTTATTCGTTACCGCTTCTTGGATTGATCGTCTCCCCCCCATTAGAAGATTTCGAGCCATTTCAAAAGCCCTGAATACAAGGGTTTTGCCTTCTTTTAAAGGTTCCTAATTTCCCTGTTAAAAAAACCTTTACAAGCTCATTTTGCGGGCAAAAACTCCTGTAAACATGTTATCTTTACTTCTCTTTCGACCGACCGCCGTGATTCAACTATGGAGCGAGGAAAATCATGCCAAAAATTTCAAGGAAAAAAAGCTCACTCAAAAGCAAATCTGCGGCCAAACGAACCCCGCGCAAAGGATCAAGAAAAATATTATTCCTTTTCGTGATTTTGGGATTATTTATATCGGCAGATTTGATTTCGGTACTCTACAACAAATCCAACGAGGCCAAGATAATCACCGTTCAGAAAATTCAGGAATTCACCGGTGACAGCCAAGCTTCCGGAGCTTTCAAAGGCTGGGATATTTTAGCCCTTCCAAACGCCATAGCCCTGACGGACCAAGGCCAAAGCCGGATTCTCCTATTTGACCGACAGGGAAAATTTCTGAGTAAAATCGACCAAGACCAATCCGGCCCTCCTCCCTTCAAAGAACCTTCCTGTCTGACCGCCGATTCAAATGGAAATCTTTATGTAATGGATACCTGGAACACCATGATCCGCGGTTTCAACACCAAAGGAGATTCCATCCTCAAGCTTGACCTAAGCGCCAAAAGTTTTTATGGTCCCCGGGGTTTGGCTTGGGATAACAACGCTTTCGTAATCGCCGATACCGGCAGTCATCGCGTCGCAAAGGTTTCACCGGATGGAACGGTCTCCGGGGCTTGGGGGAGCCGAGGGTCAGGCAAAGTCATGTTTAACAACCCTTATGAAGTCGCCACCGATGGCCACAGTAATTATTATGTGGTTGACCGGGATAATAACCGGATCGAAGTTCTTGATTCACAAGGCCGGTTTGTCCGCGAAATTCGCATTGGCGCTCCCCCAACGGCCGAAGCCATTGATCCAGAGCGCAAACTGCTTTATGTCTCTTCCATGGACGGACAGTTTGTTAAGGTTTTCGACTTGGATGGCAAATTCATTGGCAGCGTCTCTGAATTAGGTCAAAAGGGACAGCCCTTGACGGGAATCAACGCCCTCAGTGTTTTCCCGGATGGAGATATTTTGGCCCTTCGTGACGGAAGCCGGGTCCAAATTTACCACACTGTTCCCACACCCGAAAAGACACAATAGAGATTCTTAGCATGCTTGTCTTACCCTATGGAAAACCCTTGATCAGAATGTATCTGCCTAAACAATCTGTACTTTGCATTTTACAAAGTTGTCTATTGAATTCGAAAAGTTTGTTCTTCGATTTTTTTAATTCTTCATTAAATTTATCCCAAGAAAGTACACTGTGAGCTTTTTCAAGCAAGATTGCAAACACTTCACTGGTGAGAAACCTTGTGCCCCCCACAAGGCCGAAGGCGTAGTCTGCCAGGACTGCCCTCGGTATGACTCCGTCAAGGAGCGGGTTTTAATCATCAAATTGGATGCTGCGGGGGACGTTTTGCGCTCCACTTCTATCCTCCCCGCCTTCAAAACCGGCAACCCAGGGCTTTCAGTCTGGTGGGTGACGGAAAACTCCTCAAAACCTCTTTTGGAAAAAAATCCCTATATCGATGTCCTTTTGGGAATCGACTCTGTTCTTCCAAGCCTTCTTTCCACCGTTTCTTTCGGCCGCGCCTTCAATTTCGATATGGGTCGAAAAGCCGCGGCCATTTTGGCCATGGCCAACAGCCAAGACAAAAAAGGTTTTGGCCTTTCCCCGGAAGGTTCCGTTATTCCCCTGGAAAAGTCGGCCGAAACCTGGTTTGAGATGGGCATTTTCGACACCATTAAGCGCGCCAACCAAAGAACTTACCAGGACCACTTATTCCAACTAGGTGGATTTAAATACCGGGGTGAAAAACCTCAATTGATCCTGACATCCAAGGAAAAAGAATGGGCCCAGGCTTTTGCCAAGAAAAACAAGCTTTCCAAGTTCAAAAAGATTGTGGGCCTCAACATTGGATCAGGCGGACGTTGGCCCATGAAACGCTGGCGTTTGGACGGGTTTGAGTGGCTGGCTAAGGCGCTAAAGAAAAAACAGCCACAAGCCGGCATCCTGCTCTATGGCGGTCCGGAAGAAAAAAACTTGATGCCGGACCTCGCCAAAAAACTAAAAGGCCTTTGCCTGCCGACGGGCACGGAAAACACACTCCGCCAATTTGCTTCCCTAGTGGGTTTGGTTGACGTTCTGGTGACGGGCGACACCCTGGCCTTGCACGTGGCGGTAGCCTTGCAAAAGCGGCTCGTGGCTTATTTTGGTCCCACTTCGGATACTGAAATCGACCTTTATGAAAGTGGGGAAAAAGTGCTTCCCGTCTCTCCTTGCCAATGTTATTACCAGAGTCAATGCACCGTGAAGATTTCCTGTATGGACAACTTGAAGGAAAAAGACATGCTGGCGGCGGTTTTAAGGCAACTAAAACAAAGCTAAATACGAATTTCAGATCATTGAGAGCGACTCCGCCAATGAAGCTACTAAAAACCGTCATTATGGTTCCCACCTACAACGAAAGGGCCAATATTGCCGAATTGGTCAAACTGCTTCATAAAAGCGTTCCACAGGCTGAAATTTTGGTCGTTGACGACTCGTCTCCCGACGAAACTTTCACGGAAGTTAAAAAATTAATGAAGAGAGACAAAAAGCTGCATTTGCTATTAAGGGATCGATCCATCAAAGGCAGAGGCTGGGCTGGTCGGGATGGATTTATGAAAGGTCTTTTAATGGGGGCTGACGCTATAGTGGAAATGGACGCCGACTTGTCCCATCAGCCGAAATTTATCCCTGCTATGTTGAAGCCCCTTCTTATCAAGGAAGCGGATGTCGTCATCGGGAGCCGTTATATGGAGGGCGGTAAAGATATGGATCGCCCCTTTCACCGCCAATGGACCAGCAATTTTGCCCGCTATTATTTGAAATTTTTCTTGGGTTTAAGCCCGAAGGATCCTACTTCCGGATTCCGTGTTTTTTCAAAAGAAGCTCTTAGAAAAATCAAGGTTGAAACCCTAACAGCCCGCGATCCCTTCACGGTTTCTGAAATCTTGTACCGTTGTTCACGGGCGAAATTGAGGATAAAAGAAGTCCCGATTGAATTTATCGACCGGACCCGGGGCGAATCCAAATTACACCTTACTACTCTTTTAAAATACCTGGGCCGAGCCCTCTTACTCAGGCTTGGCCCTAATCCTCTCAACTGATAAAACCAATCTTTAATTCCGTCAGGTAAAAAAATAAAGCAAAATTGTAGAAATAAAATTTTTCGTTTAAGTGCTGAAAATTTTATTTCTTGGCGGCGACATAATACTGAGCGCCCAAAGGAAGCCAGCTGAGGCCCCGATCAAACGAGCGGAAAAGACCGCCTCGAAAAGGAGTGAATAAAATATATTTCTTTTCAACGACCTCCACTGGCGCCTGCCCCATAAGTTTTTCCACCTGTCTCGTCCTCAAAAGAATGGCATCGTCATCCATATCACAGTTAGAAACCGCGATTTGAGTAAGGGGATTCCAGGGATTGTGCTCAAAAATGGCGATCAATCCCCCTTTTTTTGTCACCCGGGCCATCTCACTAACAAATTGGCTCAGTCCATCCGGCATCACGTGATGCATAACGCAAATGGCAAAGGTGATATCCATGGATTGGGAAGGATAAGGAAGGATTTTCCCAGCGTAATGGCGGTAAGACCCTTGGGAATTCAATGCGGCAGCTTTCTGAACAACTCCCCGGCTTAAATCCACGCCATAAAGTTTACGGAAATACCTGATTAAATAATAATCGGTGATCCCCACCCCACAGCCGACATCCAAAATTTTCAGTTTCGAGGGATCGCCTACATGCCGGCGCGTTAAATCCAGAAGATAGTCCGCTTTGACTTGGGTAAAAAAATCCAAATCCTGGCCGATAAATGATATTGACTCTTGGATTTCCTGACGATAAGTGTCTTTATAACGCTCAAATTCGACTCGAGATGGAATGTCTAATTTAAAACGTTTGGAATTCATGCATTTTCCAATTTTAAGCGTTATTGAAATACTCGATGGGTATTTTAAACTGGGATAAGTTTATCATAACTACTTTAGGATCCAGGCAAAATTTCAAAACCGCTTTCTCAAAAACTCACCCGGTATTTTGAAAGTTTTCTCTATCCCGCGCCCATGGAAAAGAAGGCTCTATCAATTAACCGTGACTTCCTCCTTTTTTACTTTACTAAAAGTCATTTCAAAAACTTTTAAAGAACAATAGGTACATAGAACCACCATAGGTCTTCAATACCCGGTCATAGCGCACCAAGACACTCGGGAAATTGGCAATCAGCTGATAATTTGTTCCGCAACCACAGTTTCCGATACCGTTTGAGCATCTATCCTGGTCGATAACCTTCCGGTTGTTGCGTCGGACCAGAATAATGGGTTGAATGCGCCTCCTCTTTAGAAGCTTTCGGACTTTATTGAAGTCGCATCCCCAGTCAGCGATCAGCCTTTCAGGTTTTCTCTCTACCACTTGGACTATCCAAGGTCACTTCCAGAAGCTTCACTTCCGACAGGGACGCTGAGTCCCGATATGTTCGTAATGGAGCATCCGCGTCATCGACCAGAACCATACATTTTGTTCCTTTCCCCCTCTTGGTTTTCCTGATTTTAAAACACATTTTTTAGCCCGGAAAAAGGATCCGTCAAGGAAGCACTCAAATCCGTCCCGAATTGGTAGCCGCCTCTTTGAATGGATAGATTAAATTCTTGATGTGATTTTTCTACCAAGACATGGTAAGAAAAGACGAAACGTATCATCCTCTACCCAAGGTTTTGACAAACAAAAGTCCTAAAATTGATACCTCAACCCAAAACATTAAACAGCAAATATCCTGAGCGCCCCAACCAATAATCATTTCGAAGTTTGGCTTTCAAAAGGAATTAGCTTTTGATGGATAAGTTCATGGGCAAATATGGTCCCCAGCAAAGTATGCCCATTATGGTTGAAATGATAAATACCGCCGTGCTCTGCGGTGGGATAGGAGCTCGCTTTCAAAACGGACATTTGATCCGTCAGATCCATGAACGAAAGACCACTTCTCGCGCAAACGTCTTTCCAGAAAAGACGGTAAGGTTCGTTAGGATATTCCGAATCACCAATATTTCCAATTGGAAGAAACCAAAGTCCAAACATCATTGGTTTCCCATCCTTCGTTTTCATCTTTTCAATCTTTTTTCCTAATAAAACCGATGGTTTGCCGACCAATTGAATCAAATCCTCCCGAACATCCCCATCTCCCAACATCTGGTCCATTGGGACAAAGGTTTCAAGATTGCCGGCCTTACCGAAATGATTTTCGATACACCGATGGTAAAAATCCTTTAAGACAGGGCTTTCTTCCGCTCGCTGGTCCAACGGTTTCAAAAAAAATTCCGTGTCCACGTTTTCACCCGGAATCCCATCCTTCGTTAAAGGGCTAAAAAAATACGGTTTGTACTGATCCTCCGTGGAAGGCGTCATCACCAAAAGACAAAGATCGATGTCGTAGGTCTGGAGAACAGGTGGAACTTCATAATAGGGCCACAAACCTAGAAAAAAGGTTCCGTCACGCCCTAAGCTCAATACCTGGAAGTGAACCGGAACATCCTCCAGGGCTCCCCAAGTGTTCAACATCTGCTCAAGCCGTTTGGGAAATGTTTCCATTCGGTTGTAACCCCAATCCCATCTTTTTTTATATTCATCACTATTGGTATGAACAGTATGGGAATCCCCGACGATAAGGATCCGAAAAGTATTAGGGGGTTTTGCGGCGGGAAAATCAAAATCCGTAATGCCTCCCGCCGTTCTTCGATCCCATACAAAATCGGTGTCCTTGTACTTGTCAAAACGGTAATCCCGAAGACTGAAAATCACATTGCGGTTGGACATTGAAACAAAAAACCGCTTAGGATCCGCCGGATCGGCGACAAAACCTGGCAAGTAAGGTATGTAGTTCATCAAAACCGAGAGGTCGGGTTCACCTTTGTCTTGAATAAAGTCTCCCCAGACCGACATCATTTTAAGCGGACCGGCTTCGTTGGCGGGGGCGATTTGTACCCAATCGTTACCCTGACCCCAAGGCAATCCGTACAAAACGTCACCGGAAGAGGCTATAGCAGATATTGGGGTCACGCTTTTACCGACCATCGAAATTGCGACTTGGGCGGTTAGGGTTCCAGCGCCGGGTTCCAATTCATATACCGCATTCGATACTCCGTCACCGACACAAACATGATTTCCGTAAACACATATTCCCCAAGGATGCGTCATTTCCAACCGGCCTTGGACAACGTTTGAAAACAACTGTTTTTCCATATCTAGTTTCGAAACTATTCCTTCACCGCTCCGGGTAAAATAAATAGAATTTTCCTCGGGAAAAAAAATCATGTCGCCCACGTCTGCGATGGTATCTAACACACTGCCATCAGAAGTCTTAGGATGAAGCGTTGACACCATTTGCGTGTTCAAATTGACAAGGCGGAGACGGCCCTGATCGTAAACTACCAACTGGTTCGTTGGCAAGAAGACTAAAAGACTAGGTTTGTTAAAAGTAGTTTTTGGAAAAGAACCATCTTTGTTGCCCCTTATGGATGAACCCGCAAGCGTTTGGACTTCATTATTCTTGTCCAATCCGACAACCCGAATTCGGTGATTTTCAGCATCAGCTACAAAAAGTCGGGTTCCCTTTGCGTCAACCGCGAGGCCTTGTGGCGTGTCGAATAAAGCCGAAATAAACGAGCCGTCACGGAACCCCCTTGCCCCCTGTCCGGCAACAAGATCGTTATACTCCACCATGGGCGTTATTCCCCACAGTTTCGGGGAAAGTATTAGAAATAAAAAAATTATTTTTTTCAAAGTCCGCCTTATTGTGCAGGATTTCCGAAATGACCTTTCATCGACGCGAAATACGTTTACCAATTACAACACACCCTTCCTGCCCTACCACTCTATGCTACCTGATCGTGTTTATGACCATTCGACATATCAGGAAGTCGATGCTCACTAGTTTGGTATCGTCATATTTTTAAGAAGCCAGGAAATCGAAGATCAATTGACGGCTAAATTCTTTCGTCTTTCATTGCGCATTCCCCTGAATTCAATCAGCCAGAAGGCGGTTTCCAATCAACTCTTTCAAACAACACTTTTTCCAACTCATAATGGTTGTCAACCCGTCATAAGTAGGATTTACCCTCATTAAGCTTCATTTTAAAAACCCATCAAAAACCTCTGAAGATTCCTTTCGCCAGTTTATCCGTTGTTTTTTCTCCGGTAGTCTCCAAAGTGAAAGATGTCGCAACCATCATGCGAAAGATGTTCTATTTACTTTAAATAAATTTCATCTGAAAAACCCGAAATCGAAGCCTCTTAACTCAAGGAACTTCACCAAAAACCGAGGTCGGCATGACCTCTCGTTTACCGTCGGGCTTGACCCAATAAAGGTTAAAGTTTGAAAGGTTGGACCCGGTCCTCCAACCATAGATATCTATGGAATGCTTACCGGCCATCAGATAGATTTCTTGGTTTTGTCCATTCGCCATTTCTGGAGTTTTATTATCAATCTTCAGTTCCTTTTGGCTGTCCGTTTGGATAAAAAACTGGTAATGCCCCGACTCCGCCACGTTGAACTTCCCGATCCAATGGACGGCGCTGGCAGGCACGGTGAAATCATTACCATTAGTATAATTTAAAATCGGGTCATATTCGGACAAGTAGGGTGTTTCGCTCCAATTCGGCCCACGAAGATAGTCTCCCTTAAGCCCTCTGAAGGGTGGCAAGCTATCAAATGCGCCCGCGTCCAACAAAGTCGGAACTCCCTTCTCACTCACTTGTTGTATCTGGAGGTTGGGCTTAACTCCTTCCGGCACGTCCATTTTGACTTTCACCGGATAATAGCCCTTAATCAAGGACTCGAAACGGGAAGAAGAACGGGTCTTCCCTACTTTCAAAACGACCGGAAAATCCGCCTTAATCACCCATTGGTAATTCCCAGGTACATCCACGTAAAGATGCCCGGTTAAGGTCACGTGATAAGGTCCAGCCGGAAGACCCGATGGGAATTGGGCGATTTGCTGATCCGTTTTCCCGCCAACTTCTCGATCAAAATGAGCCGTCAGGCCCCGAACCTTAGCAACTTCTTCAGCTGGGACTTTATAGAAATACTCCACCGTGTTTCCCGCAGGATCCACCATGTACTCATCATGACCACCCGGGTAAAAATATTGAAGCATAGGAATGAATCCCGTCTTCCCTTCTTCCATGGCAAAGTAGAGGCCCCGGGAAGTATCGGCACTATGAGAAATGAGGGAATTCGGCATTAACAATGGAAAGGTTTGCTTTTGATAAAAATAGCCTAAAAAATCAATGGTGTAATAATTGTAGTAGTCGGGCGAGACATAGTAATTATAGGCATCGCCGTTTTTTTGAATGATACGGCCTACCATTGTTTGCTGGGGGGCATATTCATGCCACCCGCCGAAGCTTTTGGCCTGTTTATTGAAATAAACATCGAAATTCTGGGCGGCCATCAGCCACAGGAAGGGAGCCAAGAAAACAAGGAACATCCATTCATTTTTTTCTCCGCCAAAGCTTTTTATTCTTCCCCAAAAGGCAGATATCGGCGCGGCCACAAAAAAAGCGATGAAAGGCGTCAAGGCGAATAAACGATTGGCATGGGCGGCATCGATGGAAAGAACGCAAGGCAGGCTCATCACCAGGAAACCTACCACAACATAAAAATACTTCCGGCGGAACACGCGAAAAATGGAATAGGCAATTCCCAAAACAAAAAGGGCGCCTGAAATATCGTCCAGCATGCGATAATCCTGAAGATTATGGCGGGCATTGGGATCCCCCAGTCGGTTAAACATAATGGCGGTGCGCCCGACCACTTGCAGAAATTGTTTGAGGCCATGAACCATCAAGTCGTGCTCCCGAGTCTGGGGGTTCCAAATGACGGGAAGACAAAGAACTATGGATAATCCCGCGAATAATGCGATTTCTTTCCAAAGAATCCTGACTATCTTGAAATTAACAAAAACCTCATACAAACCATAAATAAGTATAAGTAGGGGAAAAACTTTATAAGCCTGGTAAGTGTATGCCCCTGCCACAAAAAAACCGGCCGCGATAAGGGTCGCCACAAGCGGCTCCCGATTTTTCGAGGTTTTAACTAAAAAGGTCAGAAAAGAAAGAACGGCTAGAGTTAAAACCCCCGATAAGATAGCCAGTGGTAAACGCATTTGTAATAACATCGAATAAAAAGAAAAAAAGGCGAAAGGGAAAACACCTAAGACAAAGAATGCGCAAGATCCAATGGTCATTGCGTAAAATAGCTGTTTCTTAGAAGACTTACTCCCATGAATGGCATAAATCAAAAAAGCAATGGTCCCAAACATATAAAGGGACATCTGAACGGTAGGAAACCCGTTCCGGCTGAAATTAATATTCCAACGCATGACAGCTAGGATGAAAAGAGAAAGCAAAGCTATGCGAATTCCCGCCAACTGCCGAAAAGTCCAATAAATAAGAGGAAAACCAAGAAGTCCTAAAAAGGCGTAAAAAAGCTTTAGGCTTACTTCGTTAGAACCAAACAGCTTAAACCAAAGAGCCAACTGGAAAAGGGCTAAAGAATAAGCGTGAAATACATCTTCCACATAAAAAGGATGCCAGCCTTCATGCAGAATCCGAAGAGCCGCAAGCCCCTCAAAACCCTGGTCAATAAATAATCCCGATGGGACAGAGGCAATTTGGTAAGCCCGCATGAAAATGGCCACAACCATGACAAAAACCAAAAAAAACATTTCCCACTTAAAATCCAGGGATACCTTCTTCAACTGCTCACGGTACCAAGGCCAAAAGCTGGTTATAAATAAAATAACCGCCGCCAGGAAAAACCATGCTCCCTTAGGAAAAGTGGAGGCCTCCGCCGATTGGGCCCAATAATTCTGGCCAATCCCGGCCAGGACGAGCGAAACCACCGCCCCAAACCCTCGCAAAACAGCTAAAGGTTGGATAGTTTTAATGGGGAAGGATGAAAAGGATATCTTTGAAGGCCGTATTTTTATTTCCCTTCTCCTCTTTTGAGGGCGAATGAATGAATATCTCTTTTTTCGGAATAAGAAAATAATTTCTTCTTCAAAATACGTTGCCAATCCCAAACAAACCGCCAACAAGGAGATGGTTAAACCCCAACCGGATCGACCTTTAAAAATAAAAACTTGTCCAAGAACCAACAGACCTAAGGCGATAAAATATATAAAATTTATGACATTTTTATTTTTTTGAAGGGGCATTGCTCTATTTGAAAAAGCTGTCGGTAAGTTCTTCTTTGCCGCCAGCTTTCCTTTATGCTTTTTGGATGGCAAGCTCGGCTCCTCTTGACCAAAGTTCAATCACGGTTTCTCAAACAGGCTAGATTTTATTACCTTAACCAGCCTTAAAGAAGGATGAAATGTGATTTCAGCTGGTAAAACAAGTAAAAACCCTCAACTTTTTTAAAAAAATATTTTCTTTTTCATCGGTTTTAAAAAATATACTCTTAAGCATAAAAGCTCTCTTCGTTTTATTCCAACTTACTCCCATGAAGCTTTAAAACCGAATAAGCATCTATTTAAACAAGATGCCGGGCCAAAACCCCGGGAAGCCTTCCCTGACCGAAGAAATCATATTGAATATAGTTTGACTTCCGGCTTACAAAAAAATTTTAAAATCATTAAGAAGACCGCCCGTTAAAAAAACTAGTAACACGGTTAAAATGATCAACTTAATCATGATCATTTTTTGCGACTTTTTAAAAAATTTTAAAAATTTTTTTCCAAATGTTATTAAAGCTTTATCTTCTTGCCGCGGTTGGATCGTTTTGGGGAAAGAATTTCTTCTTTTGCCAATTCAACAGTTCTTGGACTCGTTTGTAAAGGCATGGAGAATGGCCAAATCCCTCCCAAAGAATCCCGGACCCACACTCCAAGACTCTGCCGCTTCAACCAGCCGATCAATAATACGACCCAGATAAAAAGTGAATACCAAAAGGTATAAACAATTATTCCCGGGTGATAGGACATTTTTACCGTATGATGACCTGGATTTTTAAGCTCCACAACACGGAAAGCTGAGTCGGCCTGATAAACAGTCTCTTCTTTTCCATCCACTGTGGCCCTCCAACCGGGATAGTAAGTGTCCGATAAAAATAGGAAACAAGGCCGGTTGTTAGTACAGTCCATCTCCAGGTCGTTGAAATCGTACTGGGTGATTTTCGCCGCTCCAACCCATCCCTGTGGCCAGGAAGGTTTTCCCTCCGGCTCGGCGGTCAAAATAACTTCTTGGTGCGCGTCCACCTTTGCATCGCGGATGTCGTAAACCGTTTGATCCGTATCGGGATCGACCTCATACCCCCCCACCATGAAGGCCCGGGGAAAGGCCTTCGTGTCCGTCATGTAACCCGCATTTCCAAGCAAGGGTTGCCATCGATCACTGACTTTCCACTCGGGTCGCTGAAAGCGGTAGGTCAACCGAATAAGATCAGGTAAAGGCGTTTCATTGTAACGCCATTGTTCCGCAAGATATTTATGGGAAGTCTGGATAAGTACGGGATACCCCGTCATAGCCGCAGAAATTCGGTGTAAAATTTCATAGTCCTCAATTCCTTCGGGTTGTACTCGCGGATAGCTATCGTCGAGCTGGATTTTTGCTAACAATGAAGGGTCCATTATCGTTGCCGGGCTTAAAATAGAATAAGAATTGTCAACGACAAGATGCTTTTCGTCGAATCGCCAAAGATCTGTAATTGTTCCGATTAAAAGAAATCCGGGTGTCAAAAACAAAAGGAGGGCCCGAGATATCTGCCCAAGTTTCTGACCGCGCCAATACCTAAACCAAGCATCCAATCCCAGCCCCGCCAAACTCGATAGGGCAAAAGCGGTCACCACCATAATCCGCCCTATGCTTCGATTGTGGCCGAATCCAGGAAGATACTTGAAAAAAAAGAGGTAGAAGGAATGAGTAAAGGTGGTGGAGTCTCCCATAGCCAACAGAGTGCTGAAAAGAATAACAAGAAAAAGCCACCAAACAAAAGGTCGTTTCAAGAAAAGCCACAAAAATCCTAAAGACGCCAAAAAAAATGGGATTAAACCAATATAGATAATGATCTCGTGATAACCCCAGCGCCCAATGTCACCTCCCGGCATCCCCAGAGCAAAAGGTTGAATGAGAATGCGTAAATACGAAGGAGAAAAATAATCTTTCATTAAATCGTTCCATTGCCAAACCCATCGATCACTCAATCGCGCAAACTGGTAGGCGGGGGCTAATTGACACAAGGAAAGGGAGAAAGAGACAAAAACAAAAACTATCTCCGATAGCAGAAGTTGTTTAAACGTAATTTTTCGCCGCACCCATCCCCATCCAAGCAATAGTCCGCTAAACATCATGGCATACATGTTCATTTGCGGCATACCTTCCAGGACACAAAAACCCATAGCCACCGCAGCTAACAAAATGTCAGAAAAAAGGCCACTATTCGTGAACCGTTGGACACCAAAAAAAACGAAGGGAATCCAGCTGGCCGCCAAGACAATGCAAGTATGCCCAGCGAATAAGTGTCCAACAAAAAATCCAGAAAAAGCGAAGGATAGGCCGCCCAAACAACCCGCCAACCATACGCATCCCAAACCACGAATGAAAAAATAAGTTCCCACCGCGGCTAAAAGAAAATGGAAATAGTAACTTAAGGTGAAGGCATAAGAGACGGAAAAAATAAAAAATAGAAAATTGAGAGGAGCATAAGGACCAGACTCGGTCATAGCCAAGAAAGGTTGGCCTAAGGCACTAAAGGGGTCCCAAAATGCAGGATAAAAATTTTTGAGGCTTTGAATCCAAACATATTTGTAAGCATAGAAATAGGAAATATCCATGCAGCCAGGAACCATGTCCGGATGAGTCAAAGGCTTCCAAAAAACGAAGAGGGCAAAGACAGAAAACAGCAAGAACGCACTGAACGAACCTTTATTGAAAATTTTGGTCAAGGCTTGCTTTTCCAAGATATTTTCGTTTAATGAAATACTGGATATCCAAGAAAAGAAAGACTCACGCCGTCCGGGCGCTGGAAACGAAGTTGAAAATGACGGGTCTAAAATAATGCCTTTTGCCGGTACTTTCTGTTTTGGAATTGTTTTTTTCACACGCTACTCCATTCCCTTTGAAAAGAAGGAATTAAATAATTCGATTAGGGGTTC
This sequence comes from uncultured Pseudomonadota bacterium, assembly GCA_963836235.1. GTDB lineage: Bacteria > Oederibacteriota > Muellerivitia > Muellerivitales > Muellerivitaceae > CAWJKT01. The sequence goes on from CAWIIP010000005.1 coordinate 90,477, forward strand.
TTAGCTGGTGTTACGAAAGAAGAGTTATTGTTCAAGTCTATGGAAAGTTCGTCCAAGGATTTATCCCATCCACCCGAAATGGAATGCACATGGACCGTTGGAAATTGGTGTTCCTGGATAAAAGCCGTCAAAATCTCAACCGAATGATTTCCTGCCGTGAGGTTTAACTTGGACTTTCGTGGAAGATTACCCTCGGGACTTTTGGTCACCAGTACTTCTCGCCCATCCACCCATAACTCGCTGGTATTGGCCGTTTGAAAACTGACTTCATATTCACCCGGAGTGGTCACTTTCCATTCGCCCGTAATTCGGCCAACGTATCCGCCTTGTAGAAAAGGCGCGGGAACTGGATCGTTCCAACGAGCCTCCCGATCCTCGAATTGGATCATCCCCCGGCCCAAACCTAATCCCGCGTAAAAGCGCCGGAACCAATCAAAGGCGGGTTTGTACCGGACATAGAAATAATCAGTGGGATTCTGGGATAATTTTTCAAAGGGCACGATGATCCATTTAAGGGAAGTAATGGGCCAAGCGCTTACCCTTTCATGCCATGTTCCCTCAGGGAATGCCCTGCTTAATTTATCCTTCGCCGGATCATCTCCCCCCCAAATGACTATCGCCAAGTCTTTTCCCTTTTCCCCTTCCACGAGGTCGATGGGATTAGAGTCGATCGCCAGATGGGCGTCCCTTCCCTCGCAAACTAAGTCCAGTCCGCTTTCCCCAAAATGCGAAGGATTTGGAACTAGGTAAGCCCTTTTCCCGGCGATGGAAGGGTCATCCAAAACATCCTGGGCCAGGGTATCGTTCCAGCGCATGTTCATCCATTTTTCCAAAATTTGGACGTTCGTAACCAATGACCAAACTCCGATAATCAAAAGTAGGACTGTCCCCCATTTCGCTCCATTCCGAATCGTGGAAAAACGAAAAGCTTGCCATAACCGGTAAGCCCCCCAGGCCGCGATCAGATACATTGGCAGAAGGGTCGCCATCAGGCGATTGGAATGGGCCCCGTGGGTCACGAAGAAGGCGGCGTATCCCACGAAGAAAAGACCAAGAGTAACGCTCTGAATGAGGCGGGGCCGCGCCAGGAAGGACGCTAAGGCCGCCAGGCCGAAAGCGGGCACGAAGAAATCCATATAGGAATCGCCCTTCATGGGGGGAATGTTCCAGAATGGATTCTGGTCGTCCCAGCTGAATAAAAGCTTGAATCCATTCCAAAAATTCGCGATACAATATTTTGTCGCTTCCCATTTGGTCAACTCGAAGCGCGGATCGAAAATGACCATCTCATTGGGATGGGCCGAGTACCCAGGCTGCATCCAAAGGGGGCTTAACAACATGGCTGTTAGCAGGGACCCGGTGGCCCACTTCCAAACCCAGTCATTTCCCCGGCTATCCAGCCCCACTCGAACATAAAGCGCGCCCAGGCCCGCCAAGATCATCCAGAGTCCCCAACCCGAACCGAAAAATTGCACCCATCCCCATTCGTGAGGCACAACTCGGTTCACGTAAAAAAAAGCGAAAGCCCAACTCAACATCACGGAGAAAGCCAGTGCCCAAGCCATCCGGTTTTTAGGCCTTAAGGACGGACTCCAAAGCATCCAAAGCCACAAACCTCCAATCAGGACAGGGGTCCAAAGACGAAAAGCCACATAGAGATAAGACCCCAGGGTCAAGGCCAACCCCCACGCGATGAAACGGGAAAGCTTTGGATTCTTCAAGAGCCGGAAGAGGAAAAGGACCACTAATGCGCAGGCCAAGACATCGGTGTGGAAGCCAAAATTAATTTTTGAAATTTGGATAAGGGTCTTGCTGATGGTCCCCATTACCATGAGGAGGATGCCTACCCGCCGCCCGCCCACTTCCTTGCCCAGAAGGTAAAAAGACCAAAGGATAAGAAGGTCCACCACAACGCAGGATATTCGCATGGCGACAATGGCGGTCGCGTGGGGCATAAGAGACCAAAGGGCAGCCGAAAAATAAGCAAAAAGCGGTTCTCTCGTACCATAAGGCAGGAGGATAGGCCGGTCTCCGGCCACCATGATTTGGAGCGCCTCATTGGCGTAAATCCAATGGTCATTGTCAATGCAACCCGATATCCGGTGCAGGTCATATAGCCGAAGGATGGCGCCTAACAAAAGAAGCCCGAAAAAAGCCGGTCGGGAAACAAGAGGACCTATGTCACCTTCCGGCCCACTTTCGGGAATTTTCCGAAAGAAATAAACCATCCCGGCAAAACCCAGCAAAAGCAGCGGGTAAAATGGAAGTTTGGAAAAAAGATCCCAGCCAGGAATGAGGAGTTGGGCATTGGGAAGGGACAAGAGGGCCAGGAACGTCAAACCCCAAGAAGCCAACAAGCCCCAAAAAACAGGAGACTTCACTATCACTTCGGAAGTCGAAAGAACGGGGACGGAAGTATTGATTTTTTTTACTCGAACGGACTTACGCTGCGGGACGGATTTGCGTCTTTTGGTGGATGCCATAAGTTACCGAGTCCCCAGCACGGGGATGGATCCCTGCGAAGAAGCACCTGCCGCCAGTTCGTCCAAGGGAACTTCTCCTGCCGCTCCAGGAGCCGTAACCATGATCAGGGGAACTTGATGTTCCGCCGCGAAAGCCGTGACCAGTTCCACGTGATGGAGGCCCGCCGCCAGGGAAACCTCCCGAGTCTTCACCTGACTTTCATCGGGCTTCATTTCCAATACTTTTTTTCCATCCAGGAAAAATCGGAACACATCCCCGGTGTGTAGCTCCAATTTATATTCCCCGGGCGTTTGGACATTCCAATCCCCTTCCACCCGCATGGAATTATTCCAATCGATGAATTGGCGGGGGGGTAAGGAATCATTCCACCGGGCCGCACGGTCTTCATAAAGGATCAAACCACGGCCCAAGCCGTAATAACCATAGCACCTGCGCTTCCAAGTCTGGAGCGAAACCCGCCGGACATGAAAAAAAGCCTTCTCGTCTTGGGGAATCCGGTTAAAGGGGATCTCGGTCCACCACATATATGGAATATCGCCTTCCCCTTGCAGATAATAACTCTTCTTTTGCCATTGGATTCCGGGAAACTCTTGCTCTATCTTTTTTTGGCTTTCCACGTCGCGTCCAGCCACGAAAACGGCCAAATCTTTTCCTTTTTCATCGGGCGTTAGGTCAATGCTATTACTATCGGTTGTTTGAAACAAATCGGCCCCGTCCGCCAAAACCTCCATGGCGCAAGCGGCATAAAAACCAGGATTGTGCTCCACAATATATACCCGGTGGTCGGGCATTTCCTTTCGGGCCTGATCCCAAACAATGGTGTTTTGGGCCTCCTGGGCGATCCACTCCCAAACGAGCTTATGATTCTGACCCGCTTCCCATCCCAAGCCCAAAAGGATCACGCCCACGAAAAGGCCGTTCACCCACTTTCCAGACCTGGTTTGAAGAAGGGCAAGCCAAAGCCTGTTAACACCCCAAGCACCCGTCAAGAGGAGGGGCAGATCGCAAATCACGTAACGGAAGGAATGAGGCCCGTTAGATAGGATTCCCGCCACCGTGCTGACGAAAAAAAGCGAAACGATAAAAGCGGAAAGCCACCTTGGTCTGGCGATAAAATAGGCGGCTCCCAATAGAGCGCAAGCGGCTACCATAAATTCGTAAAGCGAATCCCCGATGGCGGGCATGCGAGATACGTGATCCACTTGCCCGAACAGAAGTTTGAAGGTGAAAGACGTGTTTCCGATAACCTTCGCCCAGCCTTGCCCCGGTTCGGTAAATTTGGAACTAAAAGCCGAGATATCCGCCACATGCTCCGAATAATGGGGATGAAGGTAAAAAGGAGCCATAATTAGCGCGGTCAAAAGAGCGCCGGTCGCCCACCCAAAAAGCTTGCTGAATCCCTTTTCTTTTTCCTCCAAGAAAACTTTCGCGTAACTTCCGGCTAAAGCCAGTGCCGCAAGGATGGCCCCGGGACCGGAAAGAAAGCGGACCCACCCGCTGGTTTCGGGCAAGAAAGAGTTTTTATAAATGAAAAGGAACGCCCAAGCGACCAGGAGGCCTGGCCCCAGGACTAACCGATAAGGTCCAAATTTTCTTTCTTTTGGGTCGCTGAATACCCATAGCCAGGCCCCTCCCAAAAAAACTGGAACCCAAGGCCGGAAAGGCACGTAGGCAAAAGCCCCAAAACCGAGGGCCGCGCCCCATTCGAGGAAATGGGTCATATCGGGTTTCTTAAGAAGCCGGATGAAAAAGAGGGTCGCCGCCGCGCTGGCTAGGACCGCCGTATCGTTGCCATACTCAAACTTGGTAACCATAATCATGGTCTTGCAGATGGACCCCATGGCTAAAAGCAACAGACCCATCCTGCGTCCGCCGATTTCCTTGCCCAAAAGGTAAAAAAGCCAAAGTGCCGTCAGATCGATGATGACTGAGCTCCATAAAACGATGATCAGCCCGGGGGCCTTGGGAAATGGCACCCAAAGCAATGCGCTCAAATAGGGAAAGAGCGCTTCCCTCCATCCGACGGGAAAGAGGAAATAAAACTTGTGGAAGTCCAGCATGTTACGGATATCGGAATCGATCGTGTAATGATCGTCCCAGAAAAACCCGACAGGTTGGTTAGGATTTTCCAATCGGAAGAAAGCCCCGACAGCCATAAAAAACCAGAAACCGGTTCGGGCTGCCCAAACAGGAATATCCCACTCTCCTTCCTGCACAGGTGGTATCAACCTAAAAAAAACTATCAACGCGATGAAGCCAACCGTAACCAGCAAGCCCCCGGGAAGCCTGGCAAACAAATTATCCGGAGGAAAAGCTTGGATTTGATTGAGAATAAAAGCGTTCCCCTCGTGGAAAAGCAGATTGTAATTAGGAAAAGCAAAAAGACCCGCCATCACCACCAACCATGCGATGAGAAGGTATACGAATTTTTCCAGCCCGAAAGAAGCCGATTCGGGCGCCAAAACCGCCACAGCCCTTGGGGCCTTCGCCTTAGAGAACGGTTTAATATTCCGGGTAGATTTTTTTCTAGACGTTTTTCGGGTTGGCATTTTTTCTCCCTCGCTTTAAAACTTATTGACCCAGGACTTGGGAGAAACCAATTCCCGGATTTCTGATGGTGACGTCCTCAAACCAGGCGTTCGATATTAAAAAAGATAAATAATGAATTTGATGAGGGCCTTTTGAAAGAAAACGAGTCTGAGAAACTGCGTGAGGCCTTATCCATTCGACCGGAATGGACGAAAGGGCTTTCTTCCCGTCGATCCAAATTTGAACCGGATTGGGACTGTTAATGGTAAAGGTATATTTCCCATTCTCCGGTACCATCCATTGGCCGTCCGCTGATACAGAATGAGCCCCCATTCCCCCAGGTAACGGGTTCAATTTGGCGTTAGAATCTTCATACTGAATCATGCCTCGTCCCAAGCCAAAGTAAGTGACATAAACGCGTCGGAGCCACTTTTTTTCCGGAACCACCCGAAACATGAACAACTTTCCTGGCTTTTCGGGTATGTCCCCTGCGGGAATGACCACGTCATACATGGTGGGAGGGTCCGCCTTTGATTGGTAATATTCCCACTTTGGAATCCATTGGGCCTTAGGAAAATCCTTCTTCAATATAGGGGCCCATTGTTTATCCAGCCCGGCAATAATAACGGATAAATCCTTACGAGGCTCGTTCGCAAGAACATCAATCACATTGGTGGTCTGTAGCAGGTAAAGAGGCTCGCCATCGTGAATGACCCCCTCCACTGCAGGAGAAGCATACCCCATTCCGTCATAAACCCCCATGTAAACCCGTTTCGTCGGAAGTTGATCCGATATTTCCTGGGAAACCAGGATGTCGGGCCGCATCATGTTCCACCACTTATCGTAAACCCTGGTGAAAGTGCTCTTCCCTTCCCACGCCCAAAAGACCGTCAGGCCCAGGATTAGAAGAATGCCCATCCAGCGCCGAACGCCCTTTCCGGCCATGAACCCAGAAACCCACTCTTCCAGTCCCCAGCAGGAAAGCAGCATCATGGCGGGAAAAGCCCCCAGAATTTTCGCGCTGGTGGGATCAACCGTCATAAGTCTGCCGGCCACGCCCACAAAACAACAAAGGACTAAAAACAACCTGGTCCAAGAAAAGCGGGAGACCGCGAAAACCAGTCCCACGAAGGCCAATACGGCCGCTTGGTAATCAAAAAAGGGATCGCCTTCCACGTTCATGTCCGAACGGTCATCACCGGTGACAAAAAGGGTCCGGACGCAGATGGACAACTGGGAGATCATGGCGCGTAAGGGGATACGTTCATCGTGGATTTTAATCGTGATTTCCGGGTCCATCGCCAGCGGATAAACCAAGAAGCCGGCCAAAAGAACGCCCAACCCCCAACTCACCCACAACCGTTCCTTGCCCTGGGCGGTCCGATAGAAATATCCCATGGCGGTAAAGAGCAAGACTTGGATCACCATCCAAACGGTGAGGTTCCAGCTCCAAAATTTGGAAATGGGATTGCTTGGAAAAACGAAGAACAGCCTGTCCAGGAGGAAAAGAAAAAGCCCGGAAAAGGCCGGGATAAGGAAAATAGCCAGGGGCCAGCGGATGGATCGGGCCCTCTCCTTCCAAAAAATCCAGGCGAAAGTGACGAAAGCCAGGAAAAGCATCCAAGGCCGATAGGCGATGTAACTATAGAAGCCAAAACCCAAGAGGAACCCCCATTGAAGAAAATGGGACAAGTCGGGCTTGCGGAATAGGCGGAATTGGAACCAAAGGATAAGGGTAATGATGAAGGGAAGGGTCAAGCCCGGCATCCCCCCGAGGTTCTGCATGATCATGGGCTTGCTGAAGGTGCCCAGAGCCGCCAGGAAAAGTCCCGTCATCCTTTTCCCCGTTATTTCCCGGCCTAACCGGTAAAAGAGCCAGCCCGCCCCGACGTCAAATAGTGTTGAGGTGATTCTTTGCACCAAGAGACCTTTCATGGTCGGGAAAAGCGACCACAAACCCGCCGCTGCGTATGGGTAGAGGGGTTCCCGGTGGCCGATGGCGAAGGTCATTCGGAATACGTGGAGCTCAAAAATATTGCAGGGATCGATAATGCAAATGGCGGGATCGTCCCAATAACGTCCCATGGGTTGGTCGCCCCGGTAAAGCCTCATATAAGCGGTCAAGGCCAAGAGACCCAAGAGAGCCGGGTAGGCAATCAATCGGGGTACATCCAAAGAAGTGGGTTGGGAAGGAAGTCCTCGAAAACCCAAAAATAAAATAAAGGCCGCCAGCCACAGGAGAAAGTTTAAGTGATTGACCGGTAGCGGGAAAGGAACCCCCAACCACCGAAAGGCATCGAACTGCAGGAAAACCGCCCCCACCAGCAGGAAACCCAGTAAAAGAAGAAAAAAAGTTTCAGGCGCGACGCGGGTCGGTGGCGCGGCAAGTGTAGAAACGGCGGAAGGGTGGGCCGTCCCCCCTTCCTTTTTCAAAGGAAAGGTCTTCCGGCGGACGACTCTCCGTTTTCGGTTAGGCTTGGCCAAGTTAAAGAACCGCCCTCTGTGTCATGTTATCCGTTTAATCAGGGAGTCGTTGGCGGCAATTGGTACAAGCCGACATGATCGCCGCCGGCTATCATTAAAACATCGTCCGGGCTAACGGCCAAACCCCGGTCTCCCTGGATCAACACTCCTTTTTCATCCGTGAGGTCTCCCAGATAGCCGGTTTTAATACTATAGGCTTTCACGCAGCTGTTTCCGTTGGTGGCCGTGGAAACGAAGAATCTACCGTCTTTGTCCACCGCAACGGCAGCGACGCCGGCCTTGTACTTGAAAACCTTGAGTACTTTTCCGTCCTGGTCAAGCCATTGAAGACGCTCGTTTTCCGAATCGGCGACGAAATAATTCCCCTTCCCGTCCGAAGCCACGTCCAAAGGACTTTTGAATTGACCTTCGTCGGTGCCAAATCTTCCCCAAGAAGCGGCAACATGGCGATCAGGGGCGATCAAAAGAATTCTGTGGCTTCCCGTGTCGGCCAACAGGAAATTCTTCCCGTCGTAACCGATTCCCCGGGGGCCGTAAAGGTTTTTATCCCCTAAGTCGAGGTTTAATATTTGTTTTCCATTTTCGTCATAACCCTTGATGGTACTGTTCCATGTATCGATTACATAACCGAACCCCTTATCGTCGGAAACCATTCCAGAGGGTTCATGAAAGCCCACAGAACCGCCTCCAGGCTTCCCCCAACTTTTTAAGAGGTTGCCCTTCCGGTCGAAAACCAAGACGCGGTTGTTTCCCTGGTCGACCACCATGACCTTGTCCTTCCCAACCGGCCCCACGCCCCAGGCGTTAAAGGGACCGCACTTGCTGTTTACACCCGAAAAGGTGCTGAGGGTCTGGACTTTGTAATCCTTAGGGACTTCCCCGTGGAAAAGGTTCATGCTTTCCACCAAGCAACCGATCAAGACCAGGGCTATCAATATCCGGATAACCGCCTTGCTTGAGCCAGACGCCGGGGGCGACACCAGGGGTGGCGCTACGGGGGTTGTATACGCCGTCCCCCCCAAGTTCTTTTTTTTCGCGCTAGTTTTTTTCCGTGGCGGCATAAACCCTCCAATGAGATTCCAAATTTAGACGTCCGACCCTGAATTCATTCTTTAATTTCAAAAAATAGAAGACCAAAAAAATCAACCCTTACCAGTGCCAGAATAAAAGCATAAAATCGGGCCCGCCCGAAACACGGGGTTTTTCACAAAAACACAGGGATTTTCCTTCGTAGAATGGCAAGGCCAGTAGGATATAACATCCTTTCGGCGATAACAAAGATTTTTTGGTGGTTGAACGCCTAAAACTTTCATGGCACCGTTCGAAAAAGGGCATTAACCAGGGGCAGTGGCATTGAGGGGGTGGAAGCCCAATCCGAACGCTACCAACGGACACGCAAGCGTGTCTTCGCCTATTCTCAAGCCGTAAAAAATGGCTTTAAATTCAAACCTCAGGGCATCTTTACGTTTGTGTCCTACCCTTGACCCAAGTCAAGGGCCCCCCGACGCCAATTGGCAGCTGCATCCGGATTCAAAACCATCGGATGATCAAGTTTGATTTAGTTCCATAGAGTTGTCCATGAGTCCCTCTGCATGAACCAATCGGTCAAAGCCGGAAAATTGTGGCGCATGTAATAATATTCGTTGAAGGGGCAATCGTCGGTAATAACGATGCGCTTATTCGAGTTGGTAAATCGGGCGTCCACGGAGTCCCCCAAAAAATCCCCCAGCAAGCTCTCGAGGGTTGTGCCAGAAGGCGCCCATTCCAGCATGTCGGCTTGGGCGGCAGGCGGTACCCTCGTAATCAACTCACTCACCGCAGGCACCTGGATGGGCTCCATGGAAGCGACATAATAAAGGCCGCCGACATTTCGGGTAACAGTAGGAAAAACTTTGACATAGGGAAAGGACTCGAGGATGGTCCGGTTGAAAGCATTATCGGTATTGTAATTGTCCGCGTAATACCAAATTTGAAAAAGACCTCCCTTTTTCAAGTGCGCCTTGATGATGCTAAAAAATTCCTTGGACAACAATAGGCTGCAGCCCGCGGCTTGCGGCGGCGGAGGCGGGTCAATGACAATAACGTCATAAAGATCCTTCGTGCGCTTCAGGTATCTCCGGCCGTCGTCGATGACAACCTTGGCTTTGGGATTGCTCATTATTTTTTCGGCGTCGTCAAAAAAATACCCAAAGGAATCCCTCACGCTGGGGGTCAACTCCACGGCCGTGGTATCAATGCCCCAACTAACGAGAGACCGGAAGGACCCCCCCATCCCGAAACAAATGGTCAAGGCGTTTTCAGGTTTGTGATCCAGCAAGCATAGGGGTATGTGGGCCATGAACTTGGTTGTGGTTCTAAGAACTGTCATTCTAATACCATTGACGTATAACATCCGGTCAAAACCCGTGTCAGCGCAAATGACGGTAGCGTTGTAATCTCGGCGGACGACCCCCTTCACGAGCGTCTCATAACTATTGCTGATGAGAACAGAAACGAACATAAGAAGGATGGCGGCGGTGGGCACGGCCAGCTCACGAGGTTTCAGCGCCTTCCAATGCTTCAGTATCAGGATTAAAAAAGGGAAAGCCAAAAGCGCTAAGGAAAGCTTCACTCCCAGCCACGGAAGACAGAGATAGGAAGCGAGCAGGGGCCCCAAAATGCATCCAATCACGTTCACCGCATAAGCCTTCCCGGCGTTTTTGGGATTCCCTCGACCGATTTCGTCCACCAACTTGGGGGTCAGGTACCCCAGAATGGCGCAAAAAGGGACGATGGTCAGAAGAATGCAAAAAGTGGAATGGTTAAATCGGGGATCGGTGAACACGACCGGGAAAAGGGAAAAAACAGCCACCCAAGCCAGGAGCATTTGATGGGTGAGTTTCTTGGCAAAAACCCATCCGGACCGGTAAACAAGGGAGCCGATCCACGTCGACAAAAGATAGGTGAACAGGATCGCGCCGAAAGAATAGACCTCGTTTCCGATGATGGGAATGAAGGCCCTGGTCCATATCACTTCCATGGCCATGGAGCCGAAACCGCTGAGGAATAGAATGCTCACCATAAGTTTCGTGTCAGGCCGCCAAAATGGCCGGGAATCCAGTTCGGGCTTCGTTTTTTTACCCGCTCTGGGGGCGGCTTTGGTTTCCGATGGCCATATTCTCAATACGATACCCATGGCGATCCCCAAGAAAGCGACGCTGAAATTCATCAAGGCCCCAATAATAAGGGTTCCTGAAAAGCCGAGTAGTTCGATGAAGGCAATGACGGTAAGAAAGGTCCCCCCCAGGGCGCCCAGTACATTCGCCACATAAAGATAGCTGAAACTGGTCGTCTCGGAAGGTACCCTTTCCTTAACAAAAGCCATCATGAGGGGAAAAGTCGCCCCCATAAAGAAGCACCAAGGAAGGATGGAAATCGCGATAAACATCGCCGAGGCAAGGAGATAACCGAACGAATTCATCTCGCCGAACCCCAAGAGAACGCTCGAGCTCCAATGAAAAAGTTTAGGTACCGCGAAAGCTCCCAGGCCGATAAATAATTCCGCCAAGGCGTAGAAAAAGATCGGCGAGATTTTCAACTTTCCCGCTACGCGCGAAACCCAGACCCCGGCCAGCCAAGATCCAAGGGCTAAACCCATCATGAAGATGGAAATGACGACTGAGAGAACGGGGGTATTGACCCCATAGGTGGCGTAGGCCAAGCGCACCCAGACGATTTGGTAAAGCAGCCCGCAAAATCCGGAAAAAAAGAACATAAGAAACACGAAGGGAAAAAGGATTTTATTTTTTTGCAAAAGGAGTCCTCCGGGCGAATGATAAAAGACGGCTAAATTCCTAACAAAAATAAACTAAAACCACACAAAAAAAATTCCTTCAATCGGACCACCGCTCAATTTCCACCCCCGGCAATTATCAAAAGGGCTTAACCTCTCACCGACAAGACACCGGAGGGAGGAAGTCCTGAAAGGCTCTGCTCATGACGGATAAAAACCGGATTTCAAAAACGGACTCTCCCAGAGGGGCAGCCGAATTATATCACAAAAGAATCAGGGGCGATCAATGAGCGGATTTCCAGCACCCTTTTAAAAACCACCTTTGAAATCTTCGAACCGACCGGGTTTGCGTGAGGCTTCATCTGCATAAAAAAAATTCATTTCCATTGTGGGTTTTAACGGCTCGGCCTTAAGACTCCATCCACTACGATCGTTTTCCGGAAGGGCGCGGGCTTTTTCTACGGCCTTCAAAATTCGCGGCCACGGTTTTCACTGGTCGAGCTAAAGGGAAAACTCCTCCAAATCGGGTGGAGAACCATTGGTCCAACCGCCGGTGGAAGAACCAAGCGGCCACTAGGGCTATCCAGGTGAACAGTGAATAATAGAAAGTATAAACAATGATGGGTGGATAGAAGGACATTTTCACCTGATGGTGGCCTGTCATTAAAAGGGGGACCGCCCGGAAGGTTCCATCCGCCTGGTAAATGGGTTCCTCCTTGCCATCCACCCATGCCTTCCATCCCGGGAAGTAGGAATCCGAGAGGAAAAGAAAACAGGGCCGATCGTTCGAGCATTCCATTTCCACGTCGTTGTAATCGTAACGTGTGATCTTGGCTTCACCCACCCACCCTTTCAGCCCCTCTGGTTTTTCCACGGGCTCTCGGGCCAAGACCACTTCCTGCCGGGGGTCCAACTTCTCATCCCGGATGTCCTCAATGACTTGGTTATAATCCGGATTCACCCTGTAGCCGCCCACCATAAAGGCGCGAGGATAGGCCTTCATGTTGTTCCAAACCGACACCATGGCTCCTGGGATCGGTTGCCAACGATCAGTGGGATGGGAACCTTCCGGCCGGTAATTGTATTTAAGTCGTATCAAATCTACCAGCGGCGTTTCCTGATGGTAATATTCCTCATCCATGTATTTTTGGGTCGTCTGGATAAAAAGGGAACCGCACCCGGTAACAACGGAACTGATGTTTTGAAGGAGCTGGTATTCGCAATAGGTGCTTCCGGGCTGGGCTCTCGGATAGGTGGGGTCATCCTTGATCTTTTTGAGGAGGCCGGGCGGAAATAAATCGGTAAAGAAGAAATTGGACCCGCCCGAACCAATGGCATTTTTCGCGTCGAAACGGTAAAGGTCGATAGCCGTGCCCAAGAGCAGGAATGTGGGGACCCCAAATGCGAGAAAGAACCTAAAAAACCCGGTTAAGCGCTTTTGATTCCTCCAGTAGTTGGTCCAGACGTCCAAAGTCAGGCCAGCCATGCAAGCCAGCACGAAAGTCGTCAAAATCATAATACGGGAGGGAACCCGGTTACGCGCAAGCCCTGGAATGAATTTGGAAAAGAACAAATAAATATAATGGGTCGGCGTGGTGGTATCGGCCATGGCCAAGGTCATGCTTAAAACGGCCACAAGGCCCAGCCACCAAACCACGGGCCTCTTCCGTAACCCTACAAAGCCCAAAAGGGCAAGGAAAATAGGGATAAGTCCCAGGTAAGCAATGACTTCCGCGTATCCCCCTGTTCCATGGTAATTTCCCGGATCTCCAGCGAAAAAAGGATCGATAAAAAAACGGAAATTGGCAGGGACAAAAGCATCCCGCATAAAATCATGCGAATCCCAAAGCATGCGATTGCTTAAAAGGGCGAACTGATAGGTCGGCGCCATTTGGCACAACCCCAGGGAAAAACCAATCAGGATAAAAGCCGATTCCGCGCCCAAGAATTCCTTCCAATTGATTCCGCCTCTCATCCAGGCCCAAAGGAGAAAAAAACCGGTAATCATCAGGACATATAGGCTGATTTGGGGCGTGCCATCCAGGATACACAAGCCGAAAGCCCCGGATGAAAATAATAGGGCGGAAATCCGGTGGTTATCCGTAAATCGCTTGAGACCGTAAAGAGCAAACGGAAACCAAGCGGCCCCGGTAATAATGTTTAAGCCACCCATATAAAATTTACCCATAAAGTATCCGGAAAAGGCGAAAGCCAACCCGCCCAGGCAAGCCCCTATCCAACCGGTTCCCAGGCTTCGGATGAAAAGGTAGGTTCCGAAAGCCAAAATGATGAAATGGAAAAAGTAGCTCAACGTAAAGGCATAGCTGGTTGGATACATGAAAAAAAGGAAATTAAAAGGTGCATAGGGCCCAGAGCTGGCACTGGCCAAGAAAGGCTGGCCCATGCTGCTATAGGGATTCCACAGCGCAGGGTAGCCCCTTTTCAAGCTTTCGATCCAAACATACTTGTAGGGCCACGCGCATATCATGTCCCCAATGCCGGGGATCCACTCGCGATGGGTTAAAAAGGGCCAAAGGAAGAGGGCGCTAAATATGGCGAAAAAGACGCAGGCATAAAGGGATTCTAATTCAAAAACACGCCCATTATTTTCCGTTTCCGAAACCGGCTCTTGACGCGGCAAGTCCAATGAATGGGACGCCCAAGACGAAACCTCGGGGGAACGTTTGGATCTAATTCCGCCTTTTTTCGACATGAATTTTTTTTTCAAAATAAATTCCTTGATATCCGGATTCATTTCGACCGACTTAAATTATCGCATAAAATCACCGTCTGGGGTAAAGGCCAGCCATTTCAAAAGTTTGAACTTACGTGTTTTGGGTCTTATGGGCAGTGGCATAGAGCAGAAGCCCGTTGACCACGAAAACTCTTTCCAGGGTAAAGCCATTCTCAGCCAAAGTCCTTTTTAACCGCACCTTGGTGAAATGGTGGATATGCCCGCAACGGTACTTATGGTAAACACTCCCTCGGATATAACCCATGTAAAGGCAGTTCAAGTTGAAAAGGATGAAGAAGGGCCCGAGGAAGAAATCGTAAGGAACGGTGATGAGAAATTTTCCATTGTCCTTCAGTATCCGGCGGACCTCCCCCAAAACATCCTTTTGGTTGAAGACATGCTCCAAAACCTCGGACATAAGCACCACGTCAAACCCCTTGGATTTTAAGCCCGTTTTGGACAGGTCCGCCGCGACCTTGAAACCCGTCAGCCGCTTGTTCTTTTTCGCCCATTTCAACATTTGGGCATTGATGTCCACCCCGAAGACCGGCAGGTGGTGGATGTTCCATTTGCAGTTTCCGCAGCCCAGGTCCGCCATCTTCATACCCTTTTGGAAGGACTCGGATACGAATTGGGTTAACCGCTCATAACGGGAACGGTGATACCAAGCCCTGAACTTGCTCACTTTGGTTTCATCCGTCATTTCATCGTAATAACTTTCGTTCATCTCCTTGTATTCCACCTCGGCCATCTTTGCCGAGCTAAAAGTGGAGATGCGGTTCAAAAAGGCGTTGGAAACCGCCAGGATGATCAGGCAGGTAATGAGCCCCTCGGGCAGGCTGAAGCCCTGGCTCATGAAAACCCAAAGCATGGCCGCGCTCCCTACCGAAACCCAAAAACTCATGAACAAATGCAGGGGGAACGAGGTTTTCATTTGAATTTCGTGGTTCACATAGACCACGTTGTAATAAACGAAGTGGAAGGCTTGGTTGAAAAAGGTCCCGATGAAAAAAGCGATCATGGGATTCCAACCGAGGCGGAGGGCCAGGAAAAGGGTCACTCCCAAATTGAGCGCGGCGCCCAAAAATCCCCCCAGCAGGAAAATGAGGATCGCGGGGTGTCGCCAGCGTTGGACCACGGCATGCTCAGGCATGGTTTATCCTTTACGCGCGACGATGAAGTAACAGGCTCCCGGCGCGCCATCGGTGTTGAGGTCTTTGCGCAACCAATTCGTCGCGAACCACTTGACCGGCCCACGGGGGCCGACGACCCACCGTCCAAATAGAAGTTTGATGATCTTGGAAGGAAAGGCCAGGATCATCCAGCGTTCATAGGTATGAAAAGTCTTCAGGGGAATAATGTAGTCGGCCTTTTCCATTTTGAGCCCGGCTTTTTTCAAGCGTTTTTTCCAGATTTCGGCGTTGTCTACATGGAAGTGCTTGAAGGTTTGATTCAGTTTGTCCACATACAACTTGCCCAAGCCAGAAAGACCCACTTTCGAAAGCAGGTTACGGAAGAAGGAATCGTTGCTGAAGCATTCGCTAGGGACGGTAATTATCAGGCGGCCCTTAGGCTTCAGCACCCGGTGAATTTCCTTTAAGGCGCCGTCGATATCCGGAATATGTTCCAACACACAATTACTGACCACGGTCTTAAAGGAGTTTTTGGGGAAAGGCAGTTCAGTGGCGCTGGCGCAAAGAGCCTTTTTGTAGCTTTTACTCTCAACCGCTCTTTTAACCTCGTCCGGGTCTAGGTCAATGCCAGCTTCCAAGTTGCCACCAAAGGCGACCCTAGCCAGGAAGCCATCCCCGCAACCCACGTCCAAAACAGGATGTTCCAACTTTTCCTTCGAGAATCGGTGGCATTCCATCGAACGCCAAAAAGCCATGGCGATGGGTGTTTTTTCCAGGTATTGGCGAAAAAATTCCTCACGGCTTCTTGGGTCAATTTTCAAATGCTTCTCCATAAAGGACTTGGTTTACTAAAAAGGTACCGAAAATACTTTTAAGCAACCTGTTAAAAGTATCTTAGTTTACCAGTAAAGGGTCGTTTCCGGATTGCCAACTTTAAAATCTTCTAAAAAATTGTGCTGAACTACCTTCCCGGCACTAATGTAATCAGCCAATTCTTCGCTCGGTCCGAACTCCCGGAGACCAACAACGCGGCGTCAAAATCCGAATGACAAAGCGAAACTTTCCTCCCTTTTGACATTTAACTGGAAAATTGGTCTTGATCGGCTCCGAAGCTTAAAGCCAAAAGACTTAAAGTGATTGACCTTCTAAAACTGGATCGTAAAATCATGTCTCGGGATATTTGTTTAGCTTTAGTCAATTTGATTCAGTGGATGAGAGCTAAAACTCGATTGGGTGGTTGATGTCCATTTGCCGCAAGCTCCAAATCCGGGTTAATACGCCAACAAAGCTTCTAACGATATAATCATGGGAATGTATCAACCTAAAATGTCTAAGTTTGGGATCTCATCGGAGGGTTTATGTCGTCGTTGAAAAGCACAAACACCAGTCAAGAAAACTTGGGAAATTCCAACCATCAACCGGCGCCAATGCCGCTTCAGGGAACGCCCCGGGCATCAGGCGGGGGCAAAACCTTCGTCCGGATTTTGATCGCCCTCGTGTTGATTGCGGGCGTGGCGGGAAGCTTGTATTTTTTCCTGGGGAAAACCCCTAAAGATTTCAAAGTCCAGTCCCTCGTTACCTTTTACGGAAATAACAACAAATGCGGGGCTTTTAATGCCTGGGGCATCGGGCCCGTTGGGAAGGACAAGGTGATGGTGGTGGACCAAGCGAACAACCGCATCTTGGTTTTCGATCGAAAAGGTAACTTCTTAAAAAGCTGGGGAAAACTCGGATCGGGCCCTATGGGCTTTCATAGCCCCACTGGAATGGTTTCGGACGACAAAATCGGCTACGTGATCGACTCCTGGAACAGCGCCATCAAAGGTTATGACGAAAATGGAAAACAAGTGTTTAAGCTTGATTTGGGAGACAAAAAGCTTTACGGCCCCCGGGGAATCGGCTTTGACGGAAAGAATTTCCTCCTGGCCGACACGGGAAACCATCGGATCCTTTTGATCACACCCGATGGCCATACCGCCGTCTTTTGGGGAACAATGGGTGCAGAAGAAGGTCAATTCAATGAACCCGCTGATGTCGTTTCAGACGGCAAAGGAAATTATTTCGTGGCGGACACGCTAAACAACCGCGTCCAATGGTTAGATCAAGATGGAAAGGTGGTTAAAGTTTTTAAATTAGAAAAGAATGTAGCGGTTGTAACCCTGGATCAGGACGGAAGGCTTTATGTGTCAACCGCTACCAAGGATGGAGCCAGTTGCGTAATGGTTTACAGTCTCAAAAAGGGTTACTTGGGCGAACTTAAGGACGAAAACGGCTCTTTGGTTCCGGTGGACCGAGGCATGGCGGTTAGTTCAGATGATGTTTTAATGATTGCAGACAGTGACCACGTTAATTTGTACCAAGTGCCTGCCACTGACCCCTGATGGTTGTAAATTCGATCTTATTAGAAAACGTTCACCGAATCGGGCGAGCTTTAAAAAGCTTCCTGCCGACAGAATTTAAAAAAAAGTTAAACCTTAATTCGCATTATCTACGCTTCTTAACCTTCGGCTTCTTCCCTAGAACGCGCCATATCCCATAGGACAAGAATCCCGCGCAGGTGGCGAAGGCATCTCCGGTAGCGGCCTCGCCGGTATTCTCATCCACCGATTCACAGGCGATCCCATTGTCCATTTTGGCGTTCTTGAGAAACTTCAAGGCCCTGTCTTTTTGCTCCGCCAGCAGGCTGTTCACCGAAGCCAAAACCCAGGGGTGGGGGGCGTGGGCGCAGCCCACTTCCTCAAAGGGCTTGCCCGGGAAGGAATAGGGATAGTCCGCCGAGTAAATCCAATCCCGGCACCTCTTCCAAAGGGGGTAAGAAACCTTGCAAAATCCGTAATGGGGCAGAAGCAAAAGACTTCCGGGCGGTTCGTCGTAAAGCATGTGGCCGTTTTTCGGTTCCAGGTCCGCCGACCAGGCGAACATGCGGCCCTTGGGGCCCTTCACCACGCAATAGCGGATGATGGCGGCCTTCACCAGGCCCGCTTGGCGTTGGAGGCGGCTGATTTTGACCGACAAAAGCTTGTTCTTCTCCATGCGGTAAATCTGAGCTAAGTCCATCAAGGCCCGCCAGACCAGGACGTTGTCGTAGGTCACATAGCGTTGGGGCCAAGGGTCATCGGAGGGCAGTAGCCAGGTTTGGTACAGGTCTTTCTTAGGGTGCTTCTTCAGCTGCCAATTCCCTCTCGAACCTCTCCAGGCTTTCCCGAACCCCCGGCTGGTTTAAAAAGCCCAGGTCCCGGGTGGCCTCCAGGTAATTCCTCAGGGCGATCAACTGGCGCGCAAAACTCATCCAGTTCAAACCCCGGTTCCAATACCGCCCCGTTCAAATAACGGCTATGCACTCCGAAATTCCTCGCCTGCCGGGTAAAGACGTAACCCAGGACTTTCCGGGCCCATTCCGGGTCCAAGGCCAGAATCGAGGGGAAGGACCAAAGCAGGGTATCCCTGTCCCAATAGGCCCCACTGACATAATAACGGTTGCTTCGGGAAGTCAGGCAAACCGTTTCTTCCGTGTCGATGGTCACCCCGGTCGCGTAAAAGCGGTTGAAGAAGGCGTTCACGTTCATCAGGCTATCCAGCTGGGGGTCCTTGGTTTTGGTGGTCCGCTGTTTCTCTCCCAGCCACTTCACCGTTTGCTGCCGGAGGGCCTTCCCGCCCGTCCTTTGCAGTTCCCTAGCGGAGGAGAAGGCGCCGATCTCATCCAACCCGAGCCCGAAATAAAAGTGGGCCTGCCAGGCCTCTCCCTTTTTCACTTCCTTGGATTGAAGCCAATGTAAAAGCAGGCTCTCCTCCCCTTCCAATAAGGTTTCCCGTCCCGTGGGATTTAAGGCTTGAAGGCCTTTGCGGAAGAAGAAGCGGCTGGTCTTATCTTGGGGATAGGGTGCCAAGGCAACCAGGGGGGCGGGCGAACGGAATTCGAGGGCCGGCATGTCCTCCCAAGTCTTGGCCACTAAAAAGCGGCTTCCTTGGAGGGGTTTGGTGACATTGATGCTATGCAAAAGGGAAGACCAAGCTATATCCGCAGAAAGGCCGCAATAGAAGGAGTTCTGGGAAAGGTTGGAGATCCTCAGGGAAAGAACAAAACCCCTTTGGCCGAAGGGGCAAAAGTAAAGACCTTCCACTTCCAGCCAATCTTCCTTCAGACGGAACTTCGGCAGCCAGTCCCCTTCCCTTTCCCAGGTGAAGCGGCCATCCAGGACCAAATCCTCGTCATTGATGGTGATCCGGGGGGTCAAAAAGGGGGTCGCCCCTCCTGAAAAAGCCAATAGGCCGTTCGCGCCCATGTGAATGACATTCACCTGTTCCACCGCCCCATCCCTTTCACGGATGGTTGGCAGGGCCACATACTCGTTGCCAGTCGGGATGTATTTTTCTTTCATTCAATCATTTCCTTTAAGCCGTCTTTGCCGGGGATTTCCGGAACATCATAACGATGTTTTGAAGCCGTATCCTCACTGATTCGATGGCCGGTAAGCCCCCTGTTGCACCAGGTAATCCAGGCCCCTTTTGGCCTCCGCGTGATCCGGTTGGAGTTTCAACACCTTTTCGAATAATTTGCCCGCCAGGGCATTATTGCCCGTCTGTAAAGCCACGACGGCCCAGTTGAAATAAGCGACGATATATTGGGGATCGAGTTGGGCGGCCTTTTCATACCAAGCCAAGGCATCGTTCACCCGGCCTACGTGGTAACAAGCGTTCCCCAGGTTATAGGCATATTGAGCATTTTGGGGGTCCCATTTCTGGGCCCACTGGAAACAATTCAAAGACCTCTCATAATCCTGTTCAAGTGTCAACAAATCAGCGGCCTTGGAATGGGACGTGAGTTGGGCCTTGGCGTCGTCCCCCTTGTCCTCATAAAAAGTCCCCAGGCTGTTGCGGAAAACGCCGTAATCCTTATAAATAAAATTGCGAGTCTGATCATCCATGACAAACCCGGCTTCCACCATGTGCCTCAACCTCAGGGCGTTCCAAACCGCGTCGGAACGGGCCTCGTCCAGAACCAGCTTTTCCCCCGGCAAAAAACCCTTACCCGTCACCCCATAAAGAACCATTTTAATTTCCGGCAGGGGCCCGTCTTTATAACGGTTATAGCTGAAATAAAGTTCCCGGTCCGGGTTCTTATCGATCATCCATTTCGCCAAGGGGGATACCGCTTCATTACCCATCGGCTGGGTGGTTCGGGGAACTTTCAAACCCGGATGGAATCGGGCCAGATTCGCCCGTACCCATTCCATAGGCAAGCCGTCGATACCCACCATCGCGACGTCGGGACGCTTTTGTTCCACCCATTGGAAATACCAGGCGGGAAAAATGATGGTGTCGCCCCGGCAAAGGTACAAGGCGTTTCGGGGAAGGGCCTTGAATCCGTTCAAAACCGAATCGTAGGAATAGGTGTAATCAGTCTGCCTTTCGGTGGAAAAACGATGGACGGCCAACCCCACCAGCCAAAGAAGAACAAAGCCAAAAATTATTTTTTCAATCCTCGGTCTCCATTCCGCCTTCAAAATTGAAAGACCGGTTTCCAAACCCCAGGCCGAAAACAGAAGAATGAACAAATGGGCGGTCATCCCATACTCTTGGATGAGAAAAAACTTTTCCTTTGAGAGATTCAGGTAAATTCCTAAAATCAAAACGATGGAAACCCACGGCGCGATAAATACCCAAGCCCAGGATTTCAGGGGAGACCACCGTCGAACCGCGTAGATTCCCCCGAAAGCCGCCAAAAGCATTCCCCCAAATTCCCAGAAAGCCGCTTGAAGATAGGTCCACCACTGTTGAAACCAGACCAAGGGACCCCCACCCACATCGGGCGCCAGATATTGGCTTCTTAAAAAGTCATAAACAAAGTTATGCCACGTGACGGGATTGCCCCAATTCAAAGCCGGGCCTTGAAGCGACCTCAGGGGAAGTAAAAGATAAAGGGAAAGGCCCAATAAGCCGGCGGAAGCCAATTGGATCAAGGGCTTTTGTTCAAACCCTTTTTCCTTCCATCTAAAATAAAAGAAAAGGCTGAAGCCCGGAAGGTAAGCCATCATGGTCATCCAGTGATTGGCGAAGGAAAGCCCCAAAAGAAAGCCAAAAAATAATAGGCGCCCTTCGAAGAAGGCCCAAAGGATCGCCAGAACGAAAAGAGCCGTCAATTGATAGATACCGGTCTTGGCGCTTAAGGCGGCCGGAAAGGTGGTGGCCCCGGCCAGCCAAAAGAGGGCGAAAAGGGCGGCCCATCGGTTGGAGACATGGAGTTTTTGCCTCAAAAAACCGTAAAGCAGCAGGCAAACCCCCGCCGCCAGACAGGCGGACAAGAGGTTCACCCGGAAGGGGTAATGGGACAGGGGAAGGCGGGAGAAAAGGAACCCCATTAGGGTGAAAAGGGGGTAACCGGGCGGGTGGGGTATCCCCAAACTCACACTGGCGGTGACTGTTTCCGGGCTGTCATCCGCGTAGAAAGTGGGATTCAGCCCCACCAGAGCGAAGGAAAAAACCAGAAAAACCAGGAGAAAGGGCGTCAGCCGCTCCCATCGGTTGGTTGGGGGAAGGTTGTCCATAGACGGGACATTTTAACCAAGGATGAATAAAGAAGAGTTTAAATTTTAAGAATTTACGGCCATATCAACCACGACTATTGGAGTTAACCCAACTTCGTCGCGATTAGTTGCTCCGGCGTCCACCGGATCGGCGGTCCCCTTTGCGCGGAGCCCCGGGGCGTTTGTCGATCAACCGGCCCGGAAAACGCCGGTCACCTGGTTTCCGGCGTTCAGCTTTTCGTTTATTGATAACGGCACCGGTCTTTTTCTTTTTCAACATGCCCAAGCCTCCTTACCCTAAAACAAAATGGCCCGTAACTCGGACGGAACGTTATCTCGGATCAGCTTCAACACCTCATCGGAGGTCTTCATTTGCAGGGCGGCCTTGGCGATTTCCTTGGATTTCTCGAAGGGCATCATGCGGATGACCTTCTTGATTTCCGGGATGACGGAAACGCTCACCGAAAACTCATCCAGCCCCATCCCCAGCAGAAGCGGGACAAACTGTGGGTCGCCGGCCATCTCGCCGCACATGCCTACCCATTTCCCGGCGTTGTGGCAGGCGTCCACCGTCATCCGAATCAGCCGCAGGATAGCGGGATTAAGCGGGTCATAAAGATAAGCCACCGATTCGTTCACCCGGTCCACCGCCAGGGTATATTGGATGAGGTCGTTGGTACCAATCGAAAGGAAGTCCAGTTCTTGAATGAGAATATCCGCCACTACCGCCGCGGAGGGGATTTCGATCATGGCGCCCACCTCGATGCCGGAACGGAAAATCTGCCCCTCTTTCTTCAACTGTTGAACGCACTGGTTGAGGAGCACTTTTGATTCACGAACTTCCGCCAAGGTGGAAATCATCGGAAACATAACTTTGATAGGCCCATGGGCCGCGGCTTTGAGGATGGCCCGAAGCTGGGCCTTAAAAAGGTCCGGGCGCTTCAGGCATAAACGGATGGCCCTTAACCCCAGGAAAGGATTACTTTCGTTGAAGGCGTTGAGGTGGGATAAAAACTTATCCCCGCCCAGGTCGAGTGTCCGGATGATGGCTGGATTGACCCCCGTTTTGGTAGCCAGTTCTTTGTAGGCTAAGTACTGTTCCTCTTCCGTCGGAATCTCCTCCCGGTTCAGGAACAAAAACTCGGTTCGGAAGAGCCCAATCCCTTCCGCGCCATGCTTGAAAATTTCATCCAATTCCTGGGGAATCTCAATATTGGCGGCCAGGGTCACTTGGTGCCCATCCGGGGTTGTCGCGGGAAGGTTGCGCAGTTCTTCCAGGCTCTTCTGAAAAGCCTCGTAACTGTCTTTTAACCGCTGATACTGCTTAAGCGTGGGGGGGAGGGGGTTTACCACCACCAGGCCCTTGTTGCCGTCCACGATGATCATGTCCCCGTCTTGTACTTCGGCGGTAAGAGTTTGCATGCCCAGGACCGCCGGAAGCCCCAAGGAACGGGCGACGATAGCCACGTGGGAAGTCCGCCCCCCCACATCCGTGCAGAAGCCCTTGACGGTGCCGGTTTGCATGCTGACCGTATCGGAAGGCGCCAGGTCGTTGGCGATAACAATGACTTCCCGGTCCAGTTTCTTTAGTTGGTCCTTCTCGGCGCCGGTTAGGTTCTGGACAAGACGATTACCTACGTCCTGGATATCCCCGCCCCTTTCCCGGAAATAATTATCGTCGAGGGACGCCATAACCGTTTTAAACTTTTCCAGCCCCTCATACAGGAGGAACTCGGCGTTCAAACGGCGGGTTTGGATAGATTTGGGGATTTCCTCCATGAAAAGGGGGTCATCCAGGACCACTTGGTGGGCTTGGAATATCGCGGCGTGTTCTTCCCCTAATTTCGCCTTCATCTTTTCTTCAAGTTCCGAGATTTGGACACGGGTTTTCTCGAGCGATAACTGGTAACGGTCCAGTTCGTCCTTGATCTCCTCGGCCCTTAAATTCCGCCGGGGCGCGGAAAGACCTTGCGGATGGTAAAGAAAAGCGGGGCCGATGGCGATGCCGCCGGAAGCCGGAATTCCATTGTAAATTTTCTCTGCCACGAACAACTCCTTTAAATTTCAGCCATTGGCGGTCAGCGGGTGGCTGGCAGCTTGTTTATCTTTCATATTTTGCTGACAGCCATCGGCTGCCGGCTAAAAGCCGGTTTATTCCTTTTCCCCGAACTTGTTTGCGAATAGCTGTTTTAAAGCCGCCAAGGCTTCTTTGGCGTCGTCACCCTCGGCCGTCATTTCCAATTCCGTTCCCTTGGCCGCGGCCAAAGTCATCAGGCCCATCAGGCTTTTAGCATTTACGTTTTGAATGCCGTGGTTGATAAAAATCTGGCTTTTGAATTTATTGGACACCTTCACCAACTCCGCGGCGGCCCTTAAATGAAGCCCCAGCTTATTGATGATGGGCAATTTTTCGGTTACTTTCATTGGACTCCCCTTTGATCCTTCATTCTCCTACCCCCAAAAGAAGAGGGGGCGCCATCTTGTCTTTCATAAAAGGGTTGAACTTCAACCCGAAAACGAGAAAGAAGATGGCATGTCCCCTGTTTCATTGCCCACTTCCCAGCGGGAGAACAGGGGGCGCACTCAGTGTCGGCCAAAAAGCCAGCATGAGAGCGAATAAAACCGCGGCGTAAAACATTTGGCTGGGGCTGATCTTGCGGTGCAGGGCAAAGGTAAAAAGCCCTACAATCGCGGTAAAAAAAGTCAGCTTGAGAATGAACAACCCCACTTCTTTTTCCAATACCGACAAGTTGACGAAAACAATCAAAACACCCAAAAGCAGGATGGAAGCCAGCTTTAAACCCCGAATCGCTTCCTGAAAACCATACTTTCGGAGGGTCAAAACCACCTGGTCGCTATGGCGATACCCTTGCAGGAATCCCATGAGCCGGATGCCCACATGGGCGATATTGAAAACCGCCAGGAAGAGGAGCGGGATAATCCAATATTGCCCCTTGATCTGAAACGCGTGGGACAAAACCAGCGTCACCGCGATCAACCCGCAATAAGGGCGGATGGTGGCCCAAAAAAGGTTGTCCCCCATGGCCGCGATAGGGCCCATCATTCCAATTTTTAGCGCGCTGATCTCGTCCTCTTTCTGCTTTTGCTTGTTTCTGGGCTCCTTCTGTTTGTCCTCTTCCATTCGAAGGATAGCCCCCAACACGAAGGAAGCCATGTAAGGATGGGTATTGAAATACTCCATGTGCCGGGTCATGGCCTGGGCCCTCTCCTCGCGCGAAGTGTAAATTTTTCTCAAGACCGGCATCAAGACAAAGGTTACCCCATAGCTCAAATAACGCTCGAAATTCCAAACCACCTGGAGAAAAAAGACCCTCCAAAAACAATGGGCCAAGTCAAAGACCGTAACCCGGGCCGCGGGCTTCTCGTCGGGGGTCAAGCGGGTTCCCCTTTCCCCACGTAAAACAAGGTGAGGATAAACCCCGCGAAGAGGGCAATGGCGACGAGGTAAACTCCCGGCAAGGGCGACAAGACCGCCAGGGTCATCATGGACACAATGGACAGGATCAAATAGATGGCGGTCTTTTTTTCAACCAAGAGGTCGATGACCGCCGAGCACCCTAGGGCCAAGAGAAGCCAATGGGCATAGTAAAAACCTTCTATGACCTTGCCATCCAAAAGGCTGCCTAAAAGCGTATAAAACCCGGCGCTGAAATGGGCGATGGTCAGGCAAGCCGCCGACACGAGGAACCCTTTCAATAGTTGTTCCATCAACACGAAAAAGTTAATCCACTCAAATGTTTTTAAATGGGAGCTGAAGGCCATCCGCTGCGCGAAATGGAGCCACCGGACATGGAACTTACGTAGGGCCACTTCGACCTCCGTGCTCAAAACCGCCAGGGGGATCGCGATTCCCAAAGCATAGGTCATGACGGCTTCGGGGCTTTGGCCTTTTACCAACCCACAGGCCAGGGCGACGGCGGTGCCCGTTAACATCGTCAGGTCCAGGGGTAAATGGGCGCCCACCGGCAAATCACCGATCCAAATGAGTTCTATCAAAGCCCCCATTTCCAATCCGATGTCGGCCCGTCCAATAAGCCAGCCCACCACCGGGCCGGTCACAATAGGCCTTGAAACCATAAACTGGCCGACCGCCGTCTCGTCTAAACTTAAAAAGGCCATCACGAGCGCGATGGAAAACCAGTGATCCATCATTTGCCTTTTTTCTCCAATAGCTGGGTGACCACCTTCGTTTTAAAGGTTTCCGCGGGTTTGAGGGAGACTTCCCATCCCAATAAAAGACAGGAGCCTTGATAGACCTTCTCAAAACCACCCTCGGATTGGGAAATGGTTTCAACCGGATACCGCCAAAACTTGGCCGGATGGGGAGACTTAAAGTTGATTTCCAATTCCAACCAGCCGTCCCGCATGCCCATCTCCGTCACTCCCGTTTCCTCTCCAACACTGTTTAACCGGGGCTGGAGGAGATCCCGTCCTTTCACAAAATAATTCCGGTCCGGAGAATCTCCCGCAAGGAGGGTAAGGTTCCATTCCACGAGAAAAAGGAAATTCTGGCTGTGAGGGCCCTTATTTTGGAGTTCGTAGCCTGCTTCCAGCGTGAAATCTCCTGCCTCAAACTCGAGTTTTTTAGCCAACTTTAACGGCAGTCCCTCCACATGCCCCAACCGGGATAGGACCACTTGTGCCGGTTGGCCTTTTTTCTTGGGTGCTTGGATTTTCGATTCAAATAGGCCGTTACGAAAATCCCCCCGTTCCTCGTAACGATTCGTCATCATTTGCTCAACCGTGGTTAAATCCGTCACGAAATGTTCGGTCAGGCTAACTCGGCGGGCCGAATCATAGAAAAGTTTCTTGTCCAGTCCTGGTTCCTTCATACGGACCATGTCATGGATGCTGGACACCCCACCCTGGGGCTGGCCCTGGTTTGCGGCGGCCACGAGTTTGTTATGGTAGGCCTCTTTGCGGCGGGTCAGGGTATCGGAAAGGTTGATTGGGTTTTTCAGGTAATCTAACTCGGTCAAGACCCCGCCAACAGTTTCCAACAGGGCGTGATAATTCAGGCTCTCCACGACAATTTCATCTCTTCCATCTTTATTGAAGTCCGTCTCTTGGACTTGTACCCCAAAAGTCGAAGAAGGCAGGAGGGATTCTGCCAGTTTTTCCGCTTCAATCAATTCACGGTAAACGGCAAATCGCAAATGGTTCAAGTAAAGACCACCGAAAACACCATGCCAGTAAGGGCAATTGCACTCTCCCCGGTAAAGAGCCCGAACGGCTTTATCCAAAACCGCTTTTTGCTTAGAGGTGGCTTTTTTAGACAACCTCTGCCGGGCTTTCTCGACCTTGGCGGAGACCCATAAAAGCTTTTTATGCATATGACTGCTCTCGACATATTTGGTGAAAAAGTTTCGCCAAAATCCACCTTTTAAATAACGCTCGTAACGGGGCATTTCTCCCCGATCTCTCACCTCATGGCGGATGTGCTCAAATTCCTCGGCCGCGTCTGCCGGTAAAGCCCATTCTCCCATTTCGGTATAGGAACCCGTGGGCAGACTGAGGATGCCCTTTGGCGCCTGCTGGGCGACATATTCGGAGAATGTGGCCAGATTCAGCCAGGAGGAATTATCTTCCAGAGCGGTAAAGAACCTCTCCAACCAACCTTCCTCGTAAACCCACTTGTAGGTATCAGGCCATCCCCCGAACTTTTCACCGTCGTCCATCAAGACCACGCAACGGTCCCCCTCTTCCGTGGCGACGGACTGGAGATATTGAAGGCTTTCTTCCACGGCCTTGAAAGGAACCATGTATCGCATCTTTTCAGAAATGGGAAAAACACCCGCCGTTTCACCCTGCTCTTCCATGAGGTAATAGCCGAAGGTTTCCTCTTCCTTTAATCCCACGGCCTTGAAGTGAGCGTCGTCCATCACGATATATTTCACGCCAGCATCCGCGAGGTTTTTGGTCAAATGGGGTTCCCAAACACGCTCAGCGGTCCACATACCTTTCGCCTCAACTTTAAAATGCTTCCTTAGATAGTCGGTCAGCATCCGGATTTGTCCCGCCTTATCCCGATCCGGAAGAACCGACAGAATAGGCTCATACATGCCCCCCGTAAAAAACTCAATCTGGCCCCGGTCGGCCATTTCCTTCAACATTTTGAAATAGGGGGGACGGTTTTGTTCCAGCCATTCCAAAAGGGGTCCGGTCACGTGAAAAGTGCATTTCACCTTGGGATGCCTATGGAGAATGTGGAGGAAGGGTTCATAAGACTTCTTGAACAATTCCTCAAAAACTTGACCGAAATTGCCTACCGGTTGATGGTTGTGGACACCGAAGATAAACGTGACTTTTTTCACTTTAGACCTCTCACTGACCGCTGTTCTTCAACTGATGAATGTATTTTTCCAATGATTCTTTGACATCACCTGGCACCGCTCGCACTTCCAGTTCCACTCCCTGCCTTTTTAGTTCTTTAAAGGACTCAATATCAGCTTCATGAACGCAAACCGTTTTACTAACTTGTTGTTTCCCCTCACAAAAATGCATCCCCCCAACATTCACCGCCGATAAGGCCCCACCCCTCTTGCCAAACTCCACCACATCCGAAGGATTAGAAAAAAGAAGGAGGCTACGATCCTTGGAATCCCCCTTGCGACAGTTTTGGGCCGCCTCTTCCACGGTATAAAAACTCACCTTTAACCCCGAGGGAACCGCCATCTCCATGAGGGTCTTTTGCATCGAATTTTTGGCAATAACGTCATTTACCACGACCAGACGCTCAATTCCCAGGGCCTTAACCCAACCCACAACCACTTGCCCATGTATAAGCCGGTCATCAATTCGAATCAGTTGGATTTCCATTCGGCCTCTCGAATCCAGAGTTAGCCCTATTTTTTAAGGAGTTCTAACGACGTCACAATACTTTCTCGGGTCGCGCTTTGAATCTCCGGAATCAACCGGTTCATTTCGGCTTCATCCCGACTCGAAACGACCTTGATCAGCATCGGCAGGTTCACTCCAGTCACAATCTGAAGTTTACGGGTTTGAGCCAACCGAAGAGCCACATTAAAAGGCGTGCCACCCAGCATATCCACCAATACCAGCGTCCCCGTTCCCATTGGATCCACGGTTTCAAGAGCTTTCTCCATTTTAACCTGGAAAGACTCCATAGAATCCTGTGAAATTAGATCGATCGCCAAAATGGCTTCCGTTTCACCCAAAATCATTCGGAGGGTGGAAAGAAGGGCGAGGCCGAGTTCCCCGTGGGTTGCCACAATCACGCCTATCATTAAAAATCTCCTTTAAAATCGCCAAAAGGTTTTTTGAGTCTGTTTCAATAGTCCGAAGATGCTTTTTTTCACCAAGAGATTAAAAGGAACCCCCGGCATTATCAACTTAATGTTCCCGGGAATGGGGATATAACCGAGAAATCCCAGCGGAGAGCCAGAAAAATCAGAGTAAATACATGGTTTTCAATAATAAAAATCGACTGCTTGTTACTTTTTGGGCACTGAAATTGAAAAAAGCGGAAACCTCTCCACGTTGACATTCACCATTTCAATGGACAATCTTATGAAGGAAAGCATTTCTTGGCGCCTGTTAAAGATAAAGCTGCTCAGGTATCGTTCGAACATTAATTACATTACCAGCCTTCGGACAATGGCTTTTCCCAGCTTTTCCGGGCTATGCCGCACGTAATCTTCCTGATGGAGTAAATTCACTTGTATTAATTCAACATCAAGAGCCTTAACTGCTTCTTCATCCACCACAACGGGCTTCTGTCCATTAGCTTCGTAACGGGCCAATAGTTGCGCGGGAACCTTTTCCTTGTTAGCGATGACGTAGTGGATAAACCCAGGACTGGTGTGCTTGAGGATGGCTTTCACGTGGTCAGAAACGGTAAGGTTATCCGTTTCTCCCGGTTGTGTCATGACATTACAAACATACATTTTCACCGCGCGGGCCAGGGCGATCGTTTCGGCCACTTCCGGAATCAAAAGATTCGGAAGAATGCTGGTATAAAGACTACCCGGCCCAAAGACAATGGCGTCCGCTTCCAATATGGCCTTCAAAACATCTTTGTTGGGGCGGATTTTTTTTTCTTTTAGCATAATCCGGTCAATAGGGGATTTTCCGTTTGGAATCCGGGATTCCCCAGTAATAATTTTTCCATTTTTCAGCTTGGCCTGGAGCGTCATATTCTCGAAAGTGACGGGCATGACGGTGCCCCGGGTCGCCAATACACGGCTGGATTCCTCCACGGCCCTGCCAAAATCACCCGTGATTTCCTTCATAACTGTAATAAAAAGATTTCCAAAACTATGGCCCTTCAGGTCGCCGTGGCCCTTGAACCGATATTGGAAAAGATCTTTGAGGAGGGTTTCCTGGTCGGATAAAGCAACAATGCAATTGCGGATGTCCCCCGGAGGCGGGGTTCCAAAATCCCTTCTGAGCCTACCCGAACTTCCGCCGTCATCGGCGACCGTCACAACCGCGGTAAGGTTGCTGGTGTAGTGTTTGAGGCTGGAAAGGACATTGGGAAGCCCCGTACCCCCGCCCACCGCCACAATCCGGGGCCCGCGCTTGAGGCGTGTTCGCTGATAGGCGATATTGATGAATTCCTTCTCCCTCGCAGGAGCGTAAACCGTGAGTACCGAAAAGATCAAACGCCTTATACCCAAAATCAGCCCCCAAAAAGCCAGGAGCATGAAAAGAAAATCGACGAACTTGAGGTGTTTGAGGTGATCTTCCAGTTCGACAATTACCGGTGGGCGCAAATGGATACCCCCCGTATGTTGACTCATGACGCCTGAGAATCCGACGTAAAGGACAATCATCGAGAGGACAATGAGAAAAATCCAGCGTTTGAGACGCAAACCAGGATAGAGCCAGGGGAAACTCAACATCAAATTTTGCCCTTGAGTTTGGGAGAATTGCGCCTGGCCGTTTCCTCCGCCATCATACGGGAAACTCGGTCGGCAAACTCCTGGGCAGTGAAGTAACCCAGTTTCATCAGGCGGTGGTTCATGGCCGCTACTTCGATGATCACCGCCAGGTTCCGGCCCGGCCTCACCGGAATAAGGAACATGGGAATTTCCACGTCAAAAATCTTGTGCGTGGCGGGCGTCAAGCCCAGCCGGTCGTATTCCTTTTTATTGTCCCATTCTTCTAACCGGATAATCAGTTCGATACGTTTTTTGTCGCGAATCGCTCCCACACCAAAGAGACTTTCAATATTAATGATCCCCAAGCCTCTTATCTCCATGTGATGCTTGATGATTTCAGACCGGGAACCCATCAATATCCGGTTGGCCAGCCGCTTGATGTAAACCAGGTCGTCCGCCACCAGCCGGTGGCCACGTTCTACCAGATCCAAGGCGCACTCACTTTTCCCGATGCCCGAGTTTCCCAAAATAAGTATCCCCACTCCATAGACATCCAAAAGCGTCCCATGGATGGTCGTTTCAGGGGCGAATTCCTCCTCAAGGAAAACCGAAATTTCAGAAACAAACTTGGTCGTGGGCGTAACAGTCGAGAAAAGGGGGATTTTCCGCGCCTCGGCCTCGGAAACCAAATCTGTGGGCGGTTTCATTTTGTGGGTCACTACGATGCAGGGAAGCCGATGGGACAATAGGGTCTTCAATATTTTTTTACGCTGGGTTGGTTTTAGCGTTCGAAGGAAATGGATTTCGGTTTTCCCCAAAATCTGGAGGCGTTCGTAAGGAAACCACTTGAGGTACCCGGTCAGGGCCATTCCCATCCGGTTGATGTCCACACTGACGATAAACCGATCGGACATTCCCGCTTCGGCCACGGGGGAAAGATGGAGCCGTTCCTTGGCCTGTTGAAAAAAAGACTCCACGGAAATTTTCTTCATGGTCCCCGTCGCTTTGGCTTTTTCCCTGCCGGGAAGCCGGTCAATGCTTAAGTTTTTCTTCTTCTTGGATGATTTTGACCACGTCCTCGGGGGTTTTCGCCGAGAGGAGCGACTTGCGGAAATATTTATCTTTTAAGAGGCTGGAAATACGGGCCAAGGCTTTCAAGTGGGCCCCCGCAGCTCCTTCCGGGGCCACCAGCAGGAAAAAAATATTCACAGGCTCACCATCCAATGAGTCAAAGCTGATCCCGTCGACAGAAAGCCCGAAAGCCGCCGCCAAATCCGAAACGGTATCCGACTTTCCATGGGGAATGGCTATTCCCTGGCCAATTCCTGTGGAGCCAAGCTCTTCACGCTCCATGAGTGTCTGAAGCATTTTCTTTTTGTCCTTCACTTTGCCCGTTTTGACCAAAAGTTCCACCATCTCTTTAATGGCGTCTTTCTTGTTTTTGGATTCCAGGGACATCTTGATGGCGTCAGCCGTTAAAAAATCCAATATCTGCATGAAACTTCCTCCCGAAAAGCCAGTTGATAACTTTCAGCCGCAACTAAAACCCGCCGTTCAATATTCCGGCTCAATCAGACCGATATGATGATCCTTCCGCTTGTAAACCACTCCCGTTCGTTCGGTCTCGGCATTCGAAAAAACCAAAAACTCATCTTTGGAAGAAGCCAATTGTAAAGCTGCTTCCTCAATCGTCATGGGCTTCACTGCGTATTTTTTAGTTCGTAAAACCTTGACTCCATCTCCTTCCATCGATGCCGGAACAAGTCCAAAAGGTTTCGAACTCATGGCTTTAGGATGTTCGGGTCGATGATGTTCCGCTCGTTTGTCTTTTTGCTTGTGCGCCTGCTTCTCCAATCTTTGCAGCGCCACGTCAATGGATTGATACATATCGTGGGAGGAAGCCTTGGCGCTTAATTTCAAGCCCTTTGCGCTCAAGGTTACTTCGCAAATATGCAACTTCCTCTCAAAGTTCAATACCACATGAGCTTCTTTGATTTTTCCCAAGTATCTTTCCACTCGCTGAATCTTGTCCTCAATGTGGATTCTTAATCCATCGGTGAGTTGCTCATGGCGGCTGGTAATATGAATTTTCATTATTTTTCCTATTGGATAAAAAAGACCGGATTTCTTCAGCCCTATTCGGGCGGAAAAACCCTATAAAAGAATTGTCATTCTAACACTCGAAAACCGGAAGTCAATCCGCACTCGGTTTTCATAACATTGGACAGCCAGAAGTTCCAAGAGGAATCACTTTGTCTCCAAATAGAATGTTCAATTGATTTGTCACAATTTTCGCCGTTGGGAAGCCGAAGGAATCTTGAGTTCTTCACGGTATTTGGCGATGGTACGGCGAGCGATACTGAGTCCCTGGTCGTTTAAGACTTGCATGATCTTTTGATCCGAAAAGGGTTTTTGAGGGGATTCCTGAGAAACCAGTTCCTTTATCTTTTCCTTGACCGACAAAGAAGACACATCCAAACCGTCCACCGATTCTAACCCGCTGGTGAAAAAATATTTTAATTCAAATAATCCCCGAGGAGTCTGAACGTACTTGTGGGTGGTCACCCGACTGACCGTGGATTCATGCATGCCGATGATGTCGGCAACTTGCTTTAACGTCAGGGGCTTTAAAACACTGATTCCAATTTCAAGAAAATCCCTTTGAATGCGGAAAATGGCTTCCGTAACCCGGAAGATGGTTTTACGCCGTTGCTCGATATTCTTGATCAGCCAAATAGCGGATTGAATCTTATTTTCCAAAAACTTTTTGGTTTCTTTCCCCTCAAGAGCTTTTTTGTCCTTCATTAGCCTTCGGTAATAAGGCGAAATCCGAAGTTTTGGCACCGGTTCGTCGTTCAAAACCACAACGTACTCCCCGTCCATTTTACGAATGTACACATCCGGCGTGATGTACTTAGTCTCATTCTCCTGAAAGGACCTTCCCGGCTTCGGCTCCAGCGTTGCGATAAAAGTCAAAATTTCCCTTAATTGTTCATCGGTGCAACCCAAGGCTTTGGTAATAGCGGGATATTTTCTCTTTTCCATTTCCTCGAAATGGTCATGCACCACTTGGTAGGATTTGCGGGCCGTTTCTCCAGTTTTATTTTCCAATTGGAGCAAAAGACACTCCCTTAAATTTCGCGCACCCACCCCCGCCGGCTCAAAGGTCTGGATCAACCCCAAAATCCTCTCTATCTCTAGGGGTGATACTTCTTGTGATGTCGCGATATCCTCCACCTTGTCCGTTAAATACCCGTTATCGTCCAAGTTTCCGATGATGACTTTACCAAGGATCTTTTCCTGATCATCCTTGGCAACCAGCAGTAACTGCCATTCCAAGCTTTCAGAGAGAGTCTGAGAACGGGTGATGGAAGCTTCAATAAAATCCCGTTTTTCTTGGTCGGTTTGGGAACTCTCCCTGCCGCCATATTCGGTGTCGTTGGATTCCCCATATTCCTCCGACTCTCTGTAAAGATTCCAGGTGTCGTCGCTGAATCGATCGCCATCCTTTAAATGCTCCACCAAGTCAGTCTGATGACGGTCGCGAGCCAATTCCAAAAGTTTGTCGGAATCAGGATTGGATTGTTCTGCGGGAGGAGCATCTAATGGTTCGGTAGGAGAAGCTTTATCAATGGTCTCAACTGGAGTTTCTTCATTTTCTTCCTCCAAGGTGGGGTTCTCCAGCATTTCCTTTTCCACCCATTCCTTCAATTCCAGAGTGGAAAGTTGAAGGATCTTCATGGCTTGTTGCAGCATCGGAGTCATAATCATCCGTTGCTGCATCTTTTGGTTCATTCCGAACTGCTGCCGCATAACTCATGCCACCTAAAGAAGAATGTCTTGAGCAAGAATTATACCTTTTTATGGTTTAGAGGTACCCATTAAAAGGATCAAGTTCCAGGCAGTATAGACAATCAAAACAACTGAAGAAATTCGCTTAACGAATCCACAAAAGGTATACCAAGAAGTTTAGGGATAAAACCAAGATCGCCCCATAAAGAACACCCTTGGCGACATACGGTTGATTTTTTTTCCTAAAAAAAAGAAAACAGGGGATGACATAAACCCACTGGCTTAATCCACAAAATCCCAGGACAAGCATGGGGAAAGTCGCCCAATCGTTGGTAGGGCCATTAGGGCCCCAATCCGCCCAAGTGTCAAAAATAGCGAAGGCAAAAAGAAACAAAGCAAAAAGAACGGCAAGAACAATCCCCATACCTTCAAATACCTGATAGCGCCGGGAAGATTCCTCAACCATTTTTCTCCTCCCCCGAACTTTCCTGCCAACCCTTTTTGAATTTTGTCTTTTCCCATTGACGAATCCAAAAATCCAAGTCAAAAGGTTGGGGAAACTCCAGTTCCCCCGCCGGATAAGGGCGTCCCCCTTTAAGAACCAGTTTTAATGTCCGGAAATACTGCGGGTCTTTTAATGGATCGTGTTGATAAAGAGCCAAATCGGCGAATTTCCCTTTTTCAACCGTACCTAGTTTCTCTTCCATTCCCAATAGTTTCGCCGCGTCCCGAGTGGCCATTTTCAAACACTGGAAAGGAGTCAACCCCGTGGATTGCAAATCTTTCCATTCTTTTACGGAAACGCCAAAAGGCATGTGGGGATTCCCCGCGTCCGTTCCGTAAGCTACTTGGCCTCCGAGACTCAAGAACCTCTCCAGGTTTTTTTGGCATTGGTGGTGCCCCGCCCTAAACCCATGCTGGCAATACTGACCGAAAGGATGATCAGCCCGGCGTTTCCACTCTTCCGCCCAACCCGCATGGGCGTGAAGTGTCGGAATGATCACGACTTTCCTTTTAATGGCTTCCTTCCAAAGATCATCGGAAACGGGGCGGGCTGGAATGTGTGCCACTTCATTAACACCACTTTTCACGCAAACTTCAAAATCATCCTCATTGGTGATGTGGGCGGTAACCCGTTTGGAATGAGTGTGGGCCGCGGTCACGATGGCCGAAACCTCTGTCTCCGAAAGACAAGCGCCCAACTCATGTTCCATCCCCAGTTTAATAATATCCACACCCATTCCAATCAATTTTTTAACTTTATCCTGAGATTGGTAGCGCCCCTGGACGGGTGCCGAAACTTTGGGACCCCAAACGTTTTCAGGATAACCTTTGGGACAGGTTAAAACAGGCCCGGAAATAAAAATTCGCGGCGCGGCAATGAGCCCCGATTGCTCCTTGGCCTTCCAAGCGAGCGCGTCAAAGATATCACTGGCAAGATCCCTGACGCTGGTAACACCATTCTTTAAAAAACTCGATAGAGTTTTTTCGTCCACGAGGCCGTGGACATGCAGGTCAATTAAACCCGGAAGAACAAAAAGTCCACGACCATCAATGACTTCCACCGCCTGATAGGCCGGGGCTTTGGAATGGTTCCCGGCATATATTATTTTTTCCCCCGATACGAGGATGGTGGAATTCGCGGCAGCCTTATCTTTGGCGCCGTCATAGAGAGTCACATTTTCAATTGCGGTGTT
This sequence comes from uncultured Pseudomonadota bacterium, assembly GCA_963836235.1. Taxonomy (GTDB): domain Bacteria; phylum Oederibacteriota; class Muellerivitia; order Muellerivitales; family Muellerivitaceae; genus CAWJKT01. The sequence continues at coordinate 126,490 of CAWIIP010000005.1, forward strand.
AATTTGAAGCATAGAACCCCAAAATCCATCCATGGATTTGTGCGGACAAGTCAAACAATCAACATCATTTTCATTCGGAGCGAGAAGGCTTTGGCCAAAGAAAGTCGGAGTCCCTATCATTAATCCATTTTGATCCGTGGCTATGGTTGTGGTTTTTCAAAAATTCCATTTAACAAATAAGCCAGCCTAACTCCAGCCTTTTCCAACTGATCGTCCACGATCAAACGCATCTTACCCGAATAGTAGTCTTCCGGCAGATCCTTTCCCCACCGATTCCGTTCTAAAAGCTGACCTTCGGGAAGTTCCTTGTAAATCTTGTTTTGGGCCGTAAGAAAACTTTCATAGGCCCAATCAGATGCCTTTCCTTGGGCCCAATTTTTCTCATCCCCTGGTTTGATTTCCTTCTCTAACCGGGAAGCAAGCCAGCGTGGGTTTTCATTGGCTTTAGGCTGAAGAAGATTGTCCCAAAAACTGTGGAATTCGATCCAGGAATAATGACGTGAACGTCCACGGGAACCATGATACCGAAACCATTTATCGTTTCCGCCGCGATCATGATCATCCGAGCAATGAAGAGGCTGATGAATATCCCCCATGAAATGGACAAGGAACTTCAGCGCTTCTTTCTTATCCCTGGGCGAGGCAAAAGGTTCCCGGAGGACCACTAGATCTTTCTCGATTTGGTCAACGACACAATCATGGTGGGGACAAACATCAGAAATGTCATATTCGCTCTGGTCTTGGCGAACATCCAGGTTGAAAAAATGCCACGACGCGGTTTCAGGCCTCGCTCTCACAATAGCATCCGCCCAGGTGGAAACGCTCACCAAATCCTCTTCTGGCCCCAGAATTCCCGCCACCGCTCTTTGGGTGTCGAGAGTCAATCGGTCCTGGGCGATATAAGCCACAGTCTGGTGCCCCACACGCCCCCAGGCCCCAACTCGGGACGCGATCGGCATAATCACAGCCGCAATCAAAGAGATATTCAAGCATGCTTTAACCCGCAATAGAATTTCTCCCAAATAAAAAAGCCCGGGATTTTTCCCGGGCTTTGAGAATTAAGTTCGCTTTTTCTTACCGCGCCTTTACAGGCTCCCCGGCTTTGGCGTACTTGGCGATAAAAGTTTCCACCAACTCATGGGCCTCTGCGTCCGAATATTGGACCGGAGGTGTTTTAAAGAAATAAGAAGACGGACCTTCTAAGGAGCCCGCCAATTTCGAATCCAATGCCAATTTACAGCAACGGATGGCATCAATACCGACTCCGGCGCTATTGGGAGAATCCCATACTTCTAATTTCAATTCGATCGTCACGGGTACATTCCCAAATTCCCTACCTTCCAAACGGATATGGGCCCATTTGCGGTCCTGCAACCAAGGAACATAATCCGAAGGGCCTATATAAATGTTGTCCGGATCAATGGGATGGGATAATTGACTGACCACGGCGCCGGTCTTGGAGATTTTCTTAGATTCCAACCGTTCTCGTTCCAACATATTCTTGAAATCCATATTTCCACCGAAATTCAATTGGGACGTGCGGTCCAAAGTGACGCCCCGATCAGAAAACATCTTGGCTAGTATTCGATGGGTGATGGTGGCGCCAACTTGGGCCTTGATATCGTCGCCTAAGATCGGCAGGCCCGCTTGCTCGAATTTCTTAGCCCAAGCGGGATTGGAGGCGATAAAAACCGGCATGCAGTTGACTACCCCGACTCCCGCCTTTATGGCTTCATTCATATAAAACTTCGTGGCTTCCTCACTCCCCACTGGAAGGTAATTGATAAGGACATCGGTTTTAGTTTCTTTGAGGATTTGGGCAATGTCGGCTGGCTTTTCAGCGGATTCCGTGACGACTTCCCGGTAATACTTGCCAAGACCATCATAAGTATGGCCGCGATAAACCTTGATACCCAGCTTGGGAACATCACAAAACTTGATAGTATTATTGATGGGAGTAAAAATGGCCTCTCCCAAGTCTTTGCCGACTTTGTTGGAGTCCACGTCGAAGGCGCAGGAAAACTCGATGTCACCCACGTGGTATTTGCCCAAACGCACGTGCATCAGCCCTGGGACAAACCCCTCTTCTTCGGCGTTTTGATAAAAACGGACACCCTGAACCAAAGAAGAAGCGCAACAGCCAACGCCCACGACCGCAACCCGAATTTTAGCCATAACCTCAGGAACCTCCCGACAAGATGACAGCTTTACCTGCTTTTAACATTCTGCGTTTTAGTCCAGACCCAATGTACCCGTTGGGCCACTGTCACCAAGGACAATATTCCTACGACTTCCAGGGCCAATATCGGTTTGGCGAAAAAAAAACCGAGCGCCAGCAGGATGACTCTTCCTGGCCGGGGTAACCACCCGACCTCGCAATCAATGCCAAGCCCTTCCGCCCGAGCCCTTGTATAGGAAACCAACAGGGACAATATACAGACGCCAAAAGCCAATAAAAAAACCTGAGGATTCTGGTGTTGGTAATAATACAATAGAAATCCGCCAAAAACGACCGCTTCCGACACCCGGTCCAAAGTGGAATCCCAAAACGCCCCAAAAAGCTTCGGTTGCCCGTTATTCCGGGCTAAAGATCCATCAAGGACATCAAAGAATCCGGCCCCCAAAAGCCAAAGCCCCGAGGGGATCCATCTTTCCTTTAAAAACTCAACGGGCACCATGAAGGTCACCAAAGCCCCAGTAAAAGTCACCGTATTCGGTCCTATATGCATGGCGCTTAATACCCCACAAAAGGGTTTCAAAGTATTGTCAATCCATGTTTTAAGCCGACTTTTCTTTTTGGAAGGTCTCTTGATAAAAATCTCCTGGAACTACTTCAGCGAAAACCGTTCGCCCAAGTAAATCTCGCGGGCTTTCTTGTTGGACGCCAATTTTGCTGCCGTACCCGAAAGAAGGATTTTTCCCTCGAACATGATATAGGCCCGGTCCACGATAGAAAGGGTTTCCCGAACATTGTGGTCCGTAATGAGGATTCCGATTTTCTTTTTCTTAAGAAAACGAATGATGACTTGGATATCCTGAACGGCGATGGGGTCGATACCCACAAAAGGTTCATCCAAAAGGATAAAATTAGGTTGGAGTACCAGGGCCCTGGCAATTTCCACCCGCCGCCTCTCCCCTCCCGACAAGGTATAGGCTTTTTGTTTGGATAGATGGGAAACTTTCAGCTCCTCCAATAACTCCTGTTTCCTTTTCTCTCGGTCTACTTTTGAGAGAGGTGTCAATTCGAGAATCGCCATTAGGTTCTCTTCCACCGAGAGCTTTCGGAAAATAGAAGCTTCCTGGGGAAGATAAGCGATCCCCATCCTAGCTCGTTTGTACATGGGCATATGGGTAATGTCATGGGCTTGGCCCTCTTCCTCAAAAAAAACCAGGCCAGCGTCGGGAGCGATAAACCCAGTTGTCATATAAAAAGTAGTGGTCTTTCCGGCTCCGTTGGGTCCCAAAAGCCCGACGACTTCTCCTTGGTGGACTTCGATCGATACGTGATCCACCACTTTTTTCTTGGAATAAAGTTTCACTAGATTTTGAGTCCGAAGAATTTTCACCGGTACGGCCTCACGTTCATTTTTCAGGCTTTAGATAACATACTTCAAAACCCACCCGGATGCTGGGGTGAACCAGTATTATTCGGCATAATGGCATTATTACCTAAACCGTTGGGATTCGTCATCGGGGCCGAAGGACTAGTAACCGTACTGGGACCAGAAGTCCCGGAAGTCGGGCTTCCGCCAAGCCCGGCTTTTTTATCCGTTTGAGTAGTCACAGGCTTTCCGTTGGGATTGAAAATAGCGTCGGCCATTCCTTCCACAAAAACGCTCCTATCTCCTCCCATAGTGGTAACAATCCGCCGACCTGACAAAAGGCCATTTTCGGCATAAACCTTCGGATCATCTTCCAGGACGAACTTATCGTCTTGCGAAAGAAAAGTCGCCTTTTGGGCCTCCGCATGCCCGTCTTTATGAAGGATTTGGATATTTTGGTTGATAACCACCGTCTTTTTCTTGGAATCCACCTCCATTTGCCGCCCAGTAACCGTAACGGGACTCCCGTTTTCATCCAAAGTGGTTAAAACCGGATGGTCGTGGGCCGTCATCAAATTCATAAGATCTTGGTATTCCAAATTCCCGCAAGTAAGAGTGATGCCCTGGCTCGAATCCACCACATAGACATGGCCGTTGGCGGTGGCCTCCCGATTATCTTCCATTGCATGGATCTCGTCGGATATCAGGACAATCTTGTCATGTATAGCTTTCACATTGCCCGAAAAAAGGGTAAGCCCCTTGGGCTTGTCGAACATGAGCCGGTGGGATGAAATATTAACCGGTTTTTTGGACGAAATTTGCTGGTCTTTTTCAACTTCAAAAGCCGAAAGAAAAACAGCGGTCCCAAAAAAAGTCGCTATAAACGTAAATAAAAACCAAGTCTTGGAAAACGATGCGATTTTTTCAAAAAGGGCACAACGAACTAACCGATAGAATAGTATCGCCGTCCCTGATTCACGATCAGGTATCAAAATTTTTATTTTCTGTTTTAAAATCATTTTAACCGTATTTTCTAAAAAGGTTTGGCTTTTGAAAAATCCTGGATCTCCTGCATATCCCTCACTTGAGTCCTTACGTCTTTATTAAAGCGGATGTTATTGAGTTGCGTATCGGCAACCAATCCAACGGCAGTGATATCGTCCATCCCCTTAAAAACATGGACCAATCCATCAGTTTTGATCTGGTCCGTATCCGGATCCCAGTTGAGCTTGTCGGTCTCCAGCTTCGATCCATTTTCCACGATCAATTCCACATGGCCTTCGGCTTGAGTGGCGTTAGTCTCCGTATTCACAATGGCGCTGTCGGCAGTCAGGGTTGAGACTAACTTATCCTTTTTATAGTACTGGGCATAAACATTGTCTGAGTAGGCTTGTTTTTGATTTTGGTACATCCTGGCCACATCAGAAAACAACTCCCACCGCTTTTGACCTTGCACGGTGGAAACCAAGTGGAATTTTTCAATCGTGGCATCGGGAGAATTCGCCCCCTCGAACACTGTTTCAGGATTTGTGGGCGAGGGATCATTTTTGACCAATCCTAACGCCAAAATAACCATGGTCATAACCGCCGCCCCTAAAAGCCAAAAATACCTTTTAAGGCGGACAGATCGGGGTTCTTCCTCGGGGACTTCCGTAATAGGTTCCAAAGGAACTGAAAGATTTTTATTTTTCGGCATTTACCAGCCCCTGTTCACAATTCAATACTTCTTCCATAATTTGGACGCGCCCATCGGCAAAGGCGGGCTTATCCCGAGCGGAACCCCAAGTATACTCCTGATCAAAAGGGCCAATCATCCTTCTTAGGCTTGGTTTTCCAACGTTCGTGCATCCACATCCATTGGTCGGGATAGGCCCGGACATAGGATTCAATGACTTCGGTATAGCTTTGGACGATTTCCAGAATATCTTTTTCCTTATTTATCGTTTGGGGAACTTCTATTTCTTTTTCCACGAGAAGCTCATACTTCCCATCCTTTCCTCGAACCGCAAAGGCCGGCACCAAGGCAGCCCCGGTCTTTCGGGCGATCCGGGCTACCCCCGATTGGGTCCAAGCCAGTTTCCCAAAAAAAGGGACGAAGACACCCTCGTTCCCTGTGTCCTGGTCGCACAGAGCCAGGATAAACTGTTTTTCTTTTAACGCGTCCAAAATACCCCTCAAGGCCAATCCCCTCTTGATCATCAATGTGGCGCCCAACTTCTCGCTGCGAAACCAATTCACCAGATCGTCAAACCGCGGGTCATAAAGACTTTGGGCCAGCGCCGATCCCTTGCCTTGGGTGCCCAAATACCCCCCCAATAACTCCCAATTGCCCAAATGGGCGGTCACGACGAAAAGACCCTTGCCGCGCTTTAAGGCTTCTTCGAAATGTTCCAGCCCTTGAACCCGGACAACCTGGGACACAATTTCCTCCCGGGTCCAATTCAATTGTCGAATGATCTCGAAAAGATTTTGACCCACCCGCGCCCACACGGCTTTTGCCAATTGCTTTTTTTCCATCTCTTTTAGTTGGGTAGGATAAGCCGTAGAAATGCTTTCAAGGGTTTTGCGCCTTTCATCTTCCGAAAAGGCAAAAACCAAGTTTCCAAATATCTTTCCCAAAACGCTAACCCACTGCTCAGGCAAAAACAAAAGGATGGCGATAATCAGTTGAGCGGAGTAATAAATCAGGTGATTTTTGAATTTTTTCATATCATTTTTCTCTTCCCAACCGCTAAATGAATCACGTTTGGAAAACAACCAATTCAAATGGGTGGTTTAAATTGGACAAAAACCCTTAGATAAAAAGACTGTTCGCAGAGGAAGCTTTCTGGCTATTGGCCCGGTGAAAAAGTCTGACGGTTTGATTCCACCGACCCTGGGCCTTCAATATTTTTTCCACCACTTCCCGGAAAGCTCCTCCCCCCGCGGGAGTCCGCGTGACGTAATGAACGGCTTTTTTCACCTCAGAACGGCCATAAGGTACGGTAGCGGACCACCCCACTTGGGTTAAAAGGGGCAGATCGATTAAGTCATCCCCCATATAAGCCACCTGGGAAAGTTTCAACCCAAGCTTTTGGCAGAGATTTTGGGCGACGGTCAGTTTGTCCAGCTTACCCTGATAAAGGAAGGGAACCTTCAAGTGCTTAGCGCGCTTTTCCACCGGTTTGGAAAGTCGTCCCGAGAGCCAGCCTACGGGAAGATTTCCATAGGCTGCCAAGCGATGGCCAATACCATCTTGGATGTCAAACCCGACAAATTCTTCCTTGACGCCCAGGCAAACTTTTCCATCGGTTAATATCCCGTCGACATCTGTCAAAAGCAGTTTGATGTTTTTCAGGTTCATAGCCACTTCTCTTTTGAATTTCATCTAAAGAACTCACCGGAATCAAAGGCAAAATCTTGGTTTTTAGACGATTTTAATTCTTCCCCGACCCAATAAATCATGCAAATGAACCAAACCGACGGGACGTTTTTGGCCGTCTACCACGATCAATTGAAATATGGATTTTTCTTCGATGAGTTGAAGGGCTTGGGCGAGTGTCGCCGAGGAAGAAACCGTACTGGGATGGGGCGAACGCAGGTTGGAAGCGTTCCAACAACGGATATCAGGGTTTTTCAAGAGTGCCCGGCGCAGATCACCGTCCACAATGATTCCCTTGAGTTTTTTTTGGGAATCCACCACACAAGTTGAGCCAACCCTCTTGGCGTTAATTTCCCTGACAATCCTGCGGAAATCCGCGGTCAAGAGAACTTTCGGCACTCCAGATCCATGCCTCATGATATCCGCAACCTTTAGATGAAGCCGTTTGCCCAATTCGCCCGCGGGGTGAAAAAGCGCGAAGTCCTTTTCCGTGAATCCATGTTCTTCCATAAGCGCCACCGCCAAAGCATCCCCCATGGCAAGAGCTGCGGTCGTGCTAGCGGTCGGGGCCAACCGCAAGGGGCAAGCTTCTTTTTTCACGCCCACATCCACCACCACATCATTTAAGCGAGCTAAAGAAGAATGGACATCACCGGTAAAGAGGATAGTCTTACAGCCCATACGTTTAAGTAAAGGCAGGAGGGTTTTCAATTCTTCGGTCTCACCGCTATTGGAAAGGGTCAAAACCACATCACCCTTCGCGGCTTTGCCCATATCCCCATGAAGCGCCTCGGCGGGACTTAAAAAGAGGGCGGGTGTTCCGGTGGAGGAGAGGGTCGCCGCAATTTTCTGGCTCACCAGCCCGGACTTTCCCATGCCAGTCACGATCACCCGGCCCTTGGAGCGAAGGATAAGTTTCACCGCAACCCCAAAGGATTTTCCCGCTTTGCGGGAAAGCTGGAATAACCCCTCGGCTTCGATTCTCAAAACCCGCCTGGCTGTCAAAATGCTCATTGAAATGACCTTCGTAGGGCGCAAGCGCCCAGGTGAACTTCCCCGAAATTCCTGTTTTAATCCTTTACGTATAAATATCGCCCACAGTTGCATCGTTGGATGGCAATATTTTTGCGGATTTCATTTAATATTTGGGGCGAAACATTCATGTTGCATCCGCTGCAGCTCTCGTCTTCCCGCACTTCCGCCACAGCTATTTTCTTGCTGTTATTGCGCAACTTTTCGTAACCTTCCGCGAATTCGGACGGAATTTCCCCCAGTTGCCTTTTCCGCTCCTCCTTCTTTTCCAACACCGACTTGTCACAATCAGCGATCTTTTGCTGGATTTCCTTTTTGTCCTCGGCGGCCTTTTTCTCGGCCTGGGCCAGTTCTTGGCTCAGGCTTTGAATTTTGGCTTTTTGCTCATCTTCTTTAAAAAGGGATTCCAGGACTTTTTCTTCGATTTTGGATTTATCTTCTTTGCTTTTTTCGATTTCCTGTTTGAGCGCCGTAAATTGTTCGTTGCTTTTGACTTCGTTTTGTTGGCCAAGATATTTGGAGATTTTCGTTTCAAGGGTTCCCACCTCGATTTCCTGGGTTTTACGCTGCTTCAAAAGCTCCTCAAGGGCCTTTTTCTCGTCCTGGACATTACTTTTTAAGGCAAGAACATGGGCTTCTAGCGTGGCGATTTCCTGCAAGAAACCCTTTTTGAGGCGTTCCAATTCATCAAACCCGGAATCGGTCCTTTGTAGTTCAACTAATTTTTTTAAAGTTTCGGCGAAATCCAATGGATACCCTTTCGTGACCGGCATTCATACTTCCGGTGGATTTGAAGTTTAACATGAGGGGGCGCCTTTTCCCCAACAAATGTGGGATCCAATGGTGGCTTTCGGCGTAAAACCATTGCTAAAATACGGCCGGGTTTCAACTTCAACCCGGCGAGGCACCATGAACGAAGAAGCAAAAAATAAACTGCTACGGATGATTCCCCACGCCTTATATTTGTTGACCAGCCGCTCCAACGGCCAAACAGCCGCCGCCACGGTGAGTTGGGTCACCCAGGCCTCTTTCCAGCCGCCTCTGGTGGCCGTGGGCCTCAAAAAAGAGTCCCACACTTTTGAAGTGGTGAAACAAGCTCAAAGCTTTACTTTGAATTTTTTCGGAACGGACCAAAAGGAAATAGCCCAAAAATTTTTCAAGCACGTGGAACCCGAAGGGAACCAGTTGGCGGGCGAGCTTTTCAAGGAAAGTCCGGTATTAAAACACCCTTTCTTCCCCCACATGGCTGGATTTATTGAGTGCAAAATTATCGAGATGGTGGAGAAGGGTGATCACGTTGTGGTCGTAGCGGAGGTTTTGGAGGCGGAATCCGGCTCGAAGGAAGGACCACTTTTGCTTTCCACAACAGGTTGGAATTACGGCGGCTAGTTCGCGCTCAATTTGTTCAATAAAGCTTCAAGGTCGGGGGCTTTTTCAACCTTGATCTCAAAGCCCGTGCGTTTTTGTGGGTCTTTTTCATGAAGCATTAAATACTTTCCCCCTTCGTAAAGCTGGCTCAAAAAGGGGTTCAAAATTTCTTCCAAAGCGCCAAGACTTTCCGGGCTGTAAGGCGCCTCCAACCGGTCGTTCACAAAAACCTGTAGATGGTTGGGAGAAAATTTAATTTTCCCTGCCAATTCCGTTTCCTTTTCCAATGTCAAACAAGCCGTAAGGGCCCTTCGGAACGCAGTTTTCAAATGGTCGTCGACGCTTCTTTTCGGCGTTTTCTTTTGGTTGTAAAGAAATCCCCTTTTGCCATTTTCCTCATCCAAGCTGTAATTAGCCTCATGAGCGATCAAAAGGACTCCAGGCCCCTGGTACACATGTGTATATTCGGTCACATCCACCAGCAATCCTTCTAATTTATCTTCCTGAATCCAACGGTGGAAAACGGGAATAAAGGTGGCCAGCGGAATTTCCATCCCTTTTTCCAGGAAAAACTTCACGTTTATTCTTTGAAGGTCCATTGTTTCCTCAGTTTAAAATTAAGAAATCAAAATTTCACTTTCCAGGAACGGACAGCGGCTGGGAAGCGGCGTTGACCACGTAACTATGGGCCGCTTCCAAGAATAATTGAGTTTCTTCAACCCTGCGATGAGCTTCGTCAAAGGTAGGCGGTGCAGACTGGCCTGAGCTTGCCGAAGGATTGTCATGCGCCTTAAATAAAAAAGCGGCGAATTGAGTATTATTGACGTGCTTGACGAACTCGCCGGTATCAAAAAACCATTTCTTGAATTCAGCCACGGTCGCCTCTGGCTTGCCCGTCCATTCCCGGTCGCGGGTCCGCACCACGCCCTCCGCGGAAAAAATCATGGATTCGTAGGCCAGTGCCACCGCTTCCCTCAATTCTTTAGCGTCAAGCTTGATCTGGGCCTCAAAAGCCTTTCCTTCGGCGGCGGTCAGGGAAAATTCAGAGGGGGCAACCACTTCTCCCGCACATTCGCCCTTCCCGATATCGGCGATGGTATATTCTCGGACATCACCCCAGTCGGTGAACAAACCGGGTTCGGCATCATGGGAAGGAATGACCATGAGGTCATTCAGCAGATTTTTGATTTCGATCTTGCCGACACGCTGGACAAAACCCTGAAAAGTTTCATCTTTTTGGCGTTCTTTGACGAACTTGTCCATTAAACGCTTGACGGTCTCCGGAATGCGTTTCGAGGGAACCGCAGCTACCGCAAGACCGTAAGCGCCTCCGTTGTTTTTCCATTGTCCGCCCAAAACTAATTGAAAATGGGGCACTGTATAGGAACCCGCCTTACGGGAAACGCCGTAAAAACCCAGGTCCGAAATATGGTGCTGGCCGCAGGAATTGGGACAACCGCTGACTTTTATTTTCAAGTTTTTCACTTCATCCGGCAAGTTGGCCATCATTCCATCTAAACGGTTGGACAGCTCCCTGGCGAGTCCGCGGGAAGCTGAAATTCCCAACTTGCAAGTGTCAGTACCGGGACAAGAGGTGATATCCGAGATGCTATTGGCGCCCCCTTGGGCCAAGCCGATAGTCTGAAGCTCTTCGAAAAGAGCGGGCAGGTCGGCTTCGCTCACCCATCGAAAAAGGAGATTCTGTTCGACCGAAGTCCGAACGGTGTCCTTCACGTATTTGCGGGCAAGCCCCGCCAGTGCCCGCAACTGGGTTGCGGTCAAGTCTCCCAGGGGTACCCTGACGTGAACCGAAACATAACCATATTGGAGCTGTTGGTAGGCGTTGGTTTTCTTCCAGTCTAAAAAACCCTTGGGAAAAGAGGAGGCCCTGAGATTGGCCGCTTTGTGGGCGGGCTTTTCTTCTTCTTTGGTGTATTGATCGATCAGGCTCGTCCAACGGGAATCGTGGTTCAAGACCGCCCGTTCTTCGACGATCAATTTTTTAAATTCTTCAATGCCGAGTTTAGCCACCAGGAACTTGATGCGGGCCATTCCCCGGGTTTTCTTTTCACCCAATCGCCCATAGACTCGGGCCACCGCCTGGGTCATCGGGAGCATTTCCTCAACCGGGAGATTCTCGAACAACAGTTTGGCGTTATAAGGCACAGGCCCCAATCCGCCCCCCACGTAAACATCAAAAGCTTTCTTTTCCTTCCCGTTCACCATTGTTTTCTTCGCGATAAAACCCATGTCATGCATGTTTACCAGGCCGCAAGCTTCCCCAGCGCAACCGGAAAAAGCAATCTTGAACTTCCGGCCGAAATCCTGGGCGTCCGGATGGCCCAGCATGAACTTAAAAATGGCCTTGGAATAAGGCGTCACATCGAAGGATTCGGTGCGACAGACCCCAGCGACAGGGCAAGCCGTTACGTTGCGGACGGAATTGCCGCAAGCTTCACGGGTAGTGATGCCCACCGAAGCCAGCCGGCGCATAATATTGGGGGTGTCTTCCACATGGATGAAATGAAGTTGAAAATCCTGCCTTGTAGTAATGTGGCCGATTCCGTCCGAATATTCCTCGGCGAGGTCCGCTAAAACATCCAATTGATCGGCGGTTACGCCGCCCCAAGGAAACTTAATACGTTGCATTCCCGGAGCGTCCCAATGGGTATCGGGTCCCTTCCAAGTAGCGGGAAAATTCAACTTACGGATTCGTTTTCCGTCATTGCGCTGACCGTTATCGTAACGCTGACCATAGGCGCCCCGGCGCAATCGGGTTTCGGCGAAAATGCGAGGTTCGACCTTGCCTTGTTTGTTCAGCTCGATTTGGGCATCGAATTCGTCTATTTCCCTGGCCCAATCGGGCGGCATGGCGTCCTGAAGTTTATTTTTCCAGCTTTTGGATTCGTAACTCATGGCGTTCTTTCTTTCAATAGAAGGCTCGAAATGAGGGTCTTTTGTACACTATCGACCCCTTCAAAATCAATCAACTTATGTCCCGGTTTTCCACTCCCTGTGGCGGCGGCCCATTTGGGCCAAGTGATGTTCCAAGTGCCAAATATTCAGGCCCACCAGGTATTCCAGGGAAAGCAAACCCCATTCGGGATGCCGCACTTTTCCCCTCCAGGATTTGGCGGGAACCTTTTTTAAAAGATCAGCGTTGGCCTTGCGCAGAAGAAATATCAGCGCCCGAGCCTGCCCAGGATCAGCCTTGGAATAAAACAGCTTGTCCGCCCATTTATTTTGGTCATAAGGAGAAACCAATCCTCCGGGTTCGGCCGCCGCCCGTCGCAGGCGGACATAAAGATTGGCTTCCTGGTCCGCCAAATGCCAAAGGATTTGGTTAATGGTCCAGTTCCCTTTTTTGAGTGTGAAATGCCACATGGATTTGGGGAACCGACGAAGGGTTTTCCGGACTCTTTCCGGGCCCTTCGCGAAAGCGGTCATTTTTTTGGAACGACTCCAACCTTGGACCACTTTTTTCATGGCCGCGGTTTCTTGTTCAGGCAAGCCTGCAGCCTTTAAAAATCAGGGTGGATGGGGATGGTCATTCCATTTCTCCTTGAGCCAAAGATAGGATCTTATCATGGAAAGAATTGGGATCGAATTCAAGGCGTGAACGGAGATTGAGGTTTTTATCCGGCTACAACCACTACGCGATTTTCTTTTTCAGGGTTCTCCAAGGGCAATTGAAGATTATCCATTCGGTGGAAATGGACATCACGAAAACCTTCCCGGCTTAGCCACGAGACCATTTCCGCCAGGGGGTAAGACCGATTCACGATCTTTTCCTCGAAAGGCCTCTTTTCCACGATGCCCTTCAGGCGCATGACCGCCGTTCCCCTCACGCAATCGAATTCGCCCTGGGACTCGACCTCTTCCCCTTCCCATCGGGCGGATTCCGGGTTTACCCACTCCCGCAACCCGGCGAGGGTATGAAAGTCAAATAAAAACCGGGCACCCTCAGCCAGGCAGTTCCGAACGGAGCGAAAACAACTCCGCAGTTTTTCTTCCGAATCCAAGTGGTTCATGACGTTATAAGTGGAAAAGGCAATGCTGAAGTCCCCACCGATTTGAAAACGGGAAATATCTTCCAGTAAAAACCGGCCCTTGTGCCCGGCCACGTAACGCCAGCAGCGGTTTTCGGCCATCATTAACATATGGGGAGAAAGATCCAATCCGACAAAGGTATAACCCGCCTCAAGGAAATGAAAAGCCAAGCGGCCGGTCCCGCATCCTAAGTCAAGGACGGGAAGGCGGCTGAAGGCGGTCGGCTGGGAGGATAAAAAACGCAATAAAAGCGGAGCCGCTTTTTCGGCGTAAGTCCCGAAATGGCGGTCGTAAAACTTGACGAAAGTTTCACCATAAAAGTTCATGGCGGCCCGCCTTAGGCTTACCGCAGTTAAAAAACCGCTTCATTCACGGAGGAAAAATGAAAGATGGGAAAATCGAGCGGCTTTTCGGCTTCAGGCGGCAATTAAATAAATCAGCGCTTGCCGGAGCGCAAATCGTAATAAACGCCCTGGCCCTTGGCCTTCGAGACGAAATCCAGGACCCCTTTTTCTTGGCAGAATTCCCGCTCACTGAAAGGAAGGTTTTGCTCTTCCCTTACCGCGCTTCCACGGGTGCCGCAATCCACGCAAAGATAGTCGATCTCAACTTGGGTGGGAGTTTTGGCTTTAGAAGTCAGAACCCTTCCATTGACCATTTTCACGTGGCCTTCACAAACATGGCAGTGAATGCTCTGGGCGTATTTAACGGCTTTCATCGGCAGCTCCTTCTTTTCTAAAAACCTGAATGTCGGAAAATTGCGTCCGAAAATTTAAATAATGGTTATAGGTTGGTGAGTGAAGTGGAGAGGAAGAAGTATAGGCCCCTCCTGACTTAAACTCAAGGCGGATGAAATTTTAGAACAAAATGGATTTTGTCGATCGGCCTATCGTTTCACCTGAAAAAGCTTTATTCAAACGGCACTAATAAAAAAAGCCCCCGGACTTGTGATCCGGAGGCTTTGACCTACATGGGGTAGGGGCTTTTATCCCCCCACCGGGTGGATCAAAAAGTTACTTAGCGGCTGGCGTGGTTGACGCGGCAGCCGGAGTCGAAGTGCTCTTTTTGCTCTTCTTGCCCTTTTTAGACTTTTTGACCTTGTGAGTGGTCTTCACTGGGGCGCTCGCCGGAGCGGTTCCCTGCGCGAATACCAACCCGGTCGTGCCACCCAAGAACAAAACGGTCATCAAGACTGCGATTAGCTTTTTCATCTGATTCCTCCAAACCCTTTCGGGCTTTTTGATTTTTGGGATCAACTGCTTCCCTGCATATAAGACGGCGCTCGTCGGCAAAAAGTTGCAGGGTGAAAAGGGGCCCGTTTGCTGGAATTAATCAAAATTTTATCTTTTAACCGCGGCCGCCCCAACGCTTGTCGAAAACATTTTTCGAACTTCCTTCGCGATTCCGATCAGGGTCAATTGGTTGAGCGGGAATTCCAAAAAGACATGCGTGAAGCTCAGGAAAAATAGCCATTGGAGCCCCACCGAATAGTTGTAACCGTAAATTCCCAGCGATATGCCCCAAAGCAATAGGATACCGATGGCGCGGTTCCGGGGAATCTCGTGCCAACCGATGATGGAAGTTTTCGAGAACCAATTCAGATAGTGGTAGGTATAAGAAAAAGCGATGAAGGACATCAGTGCCAGTGCCGTTGGGTTCTGGTAAAGGAACCCGTTGACGTTTTTCACGAATTCCGGAAGAGGAAGTTGCCTCGGGTCGAAATCCTGCAGCCTCAACATCTTCACGATATAAAGGTTGATGGAGATAAAGGGACTGGAGCCGGTTCCGTCCTCCTTCAAGTAGCCGTAGTTGTTACGGACATAATCACTCACGTGATAGCTCAAGTGAGCGGGGTGGAAAAAGAAGAACCCCGCGGCCAAGCCGGCAAAAACGACAAGGGAGGCCAAGCCGGACGCGCTTTTACCTCTCAAGGCGCCAATGAGAATGAACATTCCCGTAAAGAGGAATACATGGATCAAAGTGGGCAAGAACAATCCAAAGACCATTCGGAAAGCGACCGATTGGGCGAAAAAAAACAAAGCCAAAACCACAGGCAAAAAGGCCCACAACCGGGCCCTGTTATTTTTAAGAAGAACAAAAAGCAAGGCCCCTAAGAAAGCCAACCCGCTGAAAAATTCGCTGGTGCCCTTTGGCGCGAAAGAAATCCAGCCGAAATAAAGCGCGGTAATGATGACGGCTATCCCTAATAAGAAAAGGTAATCATGCCGACCCTGAGTGAAGTAACTTTTATCGTGGAGCCAGGAAATTTCGGTAAGATAATGAAGCGGCCCCAAAACCGCGTAAGCCAGCAAAAACAGTTCAAAGGGAAAAAGAAAGGCCAGCACGGCCGAAAAAACCATCAGTCCAATATTGAGATAGTTAATTTGGTTCGTATTGAATGAAGTAGCCATGGGTCGTTTTCGCCTTCGCCGGATCCGATTGCCCTTGAACCGCCCAAAACTACTTCAAACCGCGCAAGGGTTCTTGTCAGATTATTTTAGGACAGCTTTCTCCCTTCCATATAAAAAAGAGAAAAGGTATTCTTGGGTGCCTTCGCTTCAACTCCGTCTTAAGGAACTTTCATGTCCCGCGTGGGAATCGAGCAACAAAGGGGGTTGGTTTATCCCAACCATCAAGTCGAAGCCTGGATCAGTGGCACCTTCCATTATTGGCGGGTCGATCCCGCGCTTTGGGCGGACGTCCTTGACAATATCAAAGCCATGGGTTTCGGCATCGTGGAAACCTATATCCCCTGGGGACTGCACGAAATCGAGCGGGGGAAGTTCGAGTTTGGTGAAAAAGAACCCCATAAAAACCTGGAAAAGTTCATTCAACAGGTCCACCAGGCGGGCCTCAAATTGGTCGTGCGGCCGGGCCCCCATATCAACGCCGAACTGACCTGTTTCGGCTATCCCCCACGTATCGTTTATGACCCCGCCATCGTCGCCAAGGAAGCTTCCGGCGCCTATTCGGTACACGATGCCTATCCCAAGGCCTTCGGCAATCCCAGTTATGCTTCCGAAAAATTATATGAGGAAACCGCCCTTTGGTTCGACGCCCTAGCGCCCATCCTGAAGCGCCATTTTTATCCCGACGGCCCCATCGTGGCCCTGCAAGTGGACAACGAAACCGGCTATTACTTCCGCACCGGGGCTTATCTGATGGATTACGGTGACGATTCCATCCGCTGGTACCAGACTTTCCTGAAAAAGCGTTACGGGACCCTCCAGGTCCTCAATGAAATTTACGGAAGCCATCACAAATCTTTTGAAGCTATCGAGCCTCCCCGTTCTTTCGCGGGAGAAAAGCTGAAAGACCTTCCCTATTACTTGGATTGGAGCCGCTACAAGGAATGGCAGATCAACGAGTGTCTTCGGATCATCGGTGAAATGTGGCGGGAAAGGGGGGTGGATGGAATTCCCTTCTTCCATAATTTCTTCGGGCCCCTCAATAGCCCCTACAACACCAATGAAGCCGAGCACGGCGATTATGGCCTGGATATAGTAGGTGTGGACGATTATCCCCGCAAGGAACAATACCTGACCACCTCCCGCAAGGCCAGCTACCTGGCCGGCACTTCCAAACTTCCCTTCATCCCCGAATTCGGGTCGGGCTGTTGGTGCCTGCCCCTTTGGGAAAACACCTTTACCATCGAGGACGAGCGTTTCACCACGCCTCTCTTGTTTATGTTCGGTTTAAAGGCAGTCAACTATTACATGATCGTGGAAAGGGACCGCTGGATGGGAAGTCCCATCACGGTCGACAACAAAATTCGGGCTCCCTATTTCAACTTCTACCGGCACTGGAATACTTTTTTAAGAAACAACCAGTTTCACCAGTGGGATTTGCAAAGCGACCTACTGATCCTGGCCAACTACGACATGGAACGGACCCTTAAGGCCCTCAAAATGGTCGAGAACCATTTCCTTCACTTTCTCCCCGAAGAAGCGGGTTATATGGAAAATCAATCGCTCTTTCCCTACCGCCTCGAGGAAGAACAACCCCGTTGGGCGGAAAATCAATGGGCCTATGCTTTAAAAAGCCACCTGCCCTTTCACTGCTCCGATACCGTCCTGCCTTACGAGAAAATGAAAGGCCATAAGGCGGTTTGGGTGGTGACCTTTGAAATCATGGACAAAAAGGCGCAGGAAAACCTCCGGCGCTTCGCCGAAGAGGGCGGAACCGTGATCCTGGGCCCAATGGTTCCCGCCTTGGATGAAAATCTTAGCCCCTTTTCAGCTTTCGGCGAATTAAAGAAGGGCTCCGAAGTTAAAATCGGCAAAGGTAAGCTGGTACTTCTGAAGAAGTGGGACGAAAAGGAAGTTGAAAAAGCTTTGGCGGAAGCGGGAATAAAGCCCGTAATGGAAGGTCTTCCCGCCGAAATCCTGGCCACCCATTTTAAAAGGGAGGGGAAAGAAATTTATTTCCTGGCCAACCCCGGTGAAAAAGCCGTCACCTTTACTCCGTCGCGCAAACTCACCCCCCTTTACGGAATACACGACGGAACCCTTTTCAGCCATGGCCTCCTTACTCTCCATTCCTGGTCGGTATCGGTCTGGGAGGTAACCCAATGATCCATCCCGACGTCCTCTTCGAGCATATCGACATCAACCAAGCCCGGCGTTTTGTGGATATTTCCAAGGTCGCCCAGCCCAATCCCCGGGTTCTCTATGTTCTCCATGAAAAGGGCAAGGTTTTGAAGGCCTGGGACAGCCTCAAGGGTCGGACAAGCGTCGGCGATACTATCAAGCCTTCGGTCGCCTTGGCGGAAGAGTTGAGGAAAAGCCATGGGGTTGACGAGGTCCAATTGATCGACCAGCAGGGTTTCCAGGACTATTACAAGCAAGCATTGGATTTGGATAAGGCCCAGGAACTCACCGGCTATGACTTCAAGGAACGCACCCGGCAGTTGAAGAACACCCAGGGCGAGGGCCTAATCATCCACCCCCCCAGAGAAAGCTATGATTATTACCATTACATTGAGCGAACCCGACAATTCGTAGCCAAAAAGCTGAAACCCGACTGCATCTTCCTATTGGGAGTTTACGATTCCAAGGATTGGTGGACTTCCCTGGTGGCGGTCTTTACGGGTGGGCAAATCACCTACCTTTCCACCTTCGAGTATTTCCCCGCCGAAAAGCTGGTGGAATCCGGCTCGCCAAAAACCCACGAAGCCCTAGTCAAAACCGCCGCCCAATCCTTTCAAAAACCCGCCTTCGGGATGTTTCTGCCCAAGGAAGCCTTTGAACAATCCGCCCAAAACCAATGGCGTGGGTTGGGGCAAACACCTCTCCTAATAATTCAGGGGTAAATAATCTGGCCGTTTCGAGCCAATCCGTCTCTCCATCAAAGGGCTATTGGGGACTCACCCAACTGCTAAAACCACCCCTTGACTCTGGAGTATACTCCAGACCCTATACTTGTCCTGGAGCTAAAAAATGACTAAGACCCAATCAAATCTTCAAATCGGCCAAGTCGCCCAAAAAAGCGGGATTTCCATCGATGCCATCCGCTATTACGAGAAGGAGGGGCTGTTGAAGGAACCTTCCCGCAGCCAGGGCGGCTTCAGGCTTTACCCCGCCGAATCGGTGGATCAGCTGGTTTTCATCCAGAAGGCCCAGACCCTGGGGCTCACCCTCAAGGAAATTAAAAGCATCATGTGCTGCGGGGATAAAGGCCTGGAGCCCTGTTGTGACCTGACGGTGGGCCTATTCACCAAGAAAATCGATGAGTTCGAGGCCAAGATCAAGGAACTTCAGGCGACGAAGAAAAAGCTGAAGACGGTTTTAGGCGGCTGGGTTAAACACAAAGTTGTGAAGAAAAAGAAATAAGGAGCTTGCATAGCATCTAAAGTCCTAATGCTGAAAAAGGTTCATACCCTTCATTAGGGAAGATGCTAAAAAAAGGAGGCCGGTAAGATGAGAGCCCATGTTTCAATAAATGTAAAGGACGTCCAAAAATCCGTTGAGTTTTATCAAAAAGTATTCGGCGTCAAGCCCCAGAAGCAAACGTCCAATTACGCCAAGTTCGACCTGCGAAGCCCCGCCCTTAATTTTTCTATGCAGTCCCATCCCGGCAGTCCCATCAGCCACGTCAACCATTTCGGGATTGAAATGGATTCCCCGGAAGACCTCGGAGAATGGCAGAACCGGCTAAATTCCAACGGCATCCAGACAGAGGAAGAAAAGCAAACCGCTTGCTGTTTTGCCCGGCAGGACAAGGCCTGGTTCAAGGACCCCGACGGCAATTCGTGGGAAATCTTCCATGTTTACGAGCAATTGCCTGTGCATCCTTCGTCCATGGCGGACAGTTCTTGCTGCCGTTAAAAAACCTCCTCCTCAAAAAATCCTTGGCCGAGGTCATCGGCACCTTCACCCTGGTTTTTTGCGGTTGCGGAAGCATCATGGTGGCTGAGAGGTATCCGGGGACCCTTTCCCACGCCTCGATATCCGTCATTTTCGGGCTGGCCGTGGCCGTCATGATTTACGCGGTCGGCCATATCTCCGGGGCCCATTTCAACCCCTCCGTCACCCTGGCCTTTGCCGCCGCCAGGCATTTCCCCTTTGGGGAAGTCCTGGTTTACTGGGCATCCCAGTTGGCTGGCGCCTTCGCGGCCTTAAGCGCTTTAAAACTCATCCTTCCGCCGGGCCATTCCTATGGCGCCACGGTTCCGTCGGTGTCCCTTTTTCCCGCCCTCGCTTGGGAAGTCATTTTGACTTTTTTCCTGATGTTCGTGATTGTGGCGGTCGCCACAGATACCCGGGCGGTCGGAACCATGGCGGGCGCCGCTATCGGGGCTACCGTCATGCTGGCGGCTTGGGTCGGGGGGCCTGTCACCGGCGCTTCCATGAATCCGGCCCGGTCGTTGGCACCAGCTGTGTTTGAGGGCCGATTGGACGTGATGTGGATTTACGTGGTCGGGCCTTGTATCGGGGCCGTTCTCGCCGCATTATTTTACGAGACCATCCGATTGACACCTGCCAACGGAAAAAACCATAAGGAGTAGGCCGTGAAAAAAATTCTCTTCCTTTGCGTAGCCAATTCGGCCCGAAGCCAAATGGCCGAAGGATTAGCTAAGGCGATTTTGGGGGACAAGGCACTCATCCAAAGCGCCGGTTCCAAACCATCGAGAGTGAACCCTTTCGCCATTAAAGCCCTTGCTGAGATCGGAATCGACATTTCCCTCAACAGGTCCAAATCAGTGGATGAGATCGACCCTTCCACGGTGGACACGGTCATCACCCTTTGCGCCGAGGAGGAATGTCCGGTTTTTCTGGGCAAGGCGGAACGTCTTCATTGGGGCCTCCCCGATCCAGCCACCGATCATGGAACCGATGAGGAAAAGCTCATGAAATTTCGAGAGATTCGAGATGAAATAAAGAAAAGAATACAGAATCAATATTCCCATCTTCTTCAAAAAAGCTAAGACCTTAAGCGAGTTTTTCTTGAATTGACCGGAACGAACCCTTCAGGGCGAGAATGGCCGCGCCATAGGTCGGGCGGCTTCCTGGTATTTATCGCTTTGTTTTGGACATTGAAAAATCGCGGTTCGCCCGGACCGTCTTCGCCTTGCCCGCCTTGAAATCCTCTAAATCCTTCAACATTTCCTTTTCTTCCCGGGGAGAAGCGGGTCGGAACTGCAGGGAAGAAGTGTGTTTCATGACGACATCATGGATTTCTCGGGCGATCTTATGGGCGTGGGTGTTTTGCCCCAATTCCTCGTGGAGTGTTTTTTCGACCGCATGGTCGATAAAGGCGTTAACACTGCGGTATTTCAGCTTATGAACGGCGAATTTCTCAAGCAATTTCCGGTCCATCTTGGTGCGATAAGAAATGACGCTCATCGAGACCCCCTTGGCTTCTTACCAATTGTAGTCTCTTTGTAGTTCATTTTCAACGTTTAACGCGAACTGAATTCGGTCACGTAAAGATGGATAAACTCGGCCCTTTCCTCCACCACGATCACTTTGATAATAAAGGGAATATGGTGGTCGGAAACAAAGGTTTCCTTGCCGAACTCCCTGCGAAGCCTTCCCCATCCTTCGGGAGGGAAATCGAACAGCTCTCGATAGTACCTTTGGGCCAGGCCCCCGAGCCTTTTATCCCCGCAAAGCCCTTCAAATTCATCAAAAGCGCTTTGTTTGAAATCGACTATTACTTTTTTCATTCACAACTTCCAGTTTAAAACCAATACGATGACAATCATTTTATGTATACGCTTGTATACCATCAATCAAAAGACTGGTCAACAGTTTGATGCTGTTATTTGTTCAGGGCTGAAAAGGTTATGAGAGTTTTTCTTGAATCGACCTAAACGAATTCTTCAACTCCGGATAGAGCTTACGAAACTCCGCATACCAGCCGTTATAGACCTTCACATGTTTCGTCCGGGGGTGGGTGCGGCTAGCCACCCGTATCAACTTGGAACAGGCCGCCGGGACCGAGGGGTAAAGATGGGCACCCACCATGGCGAGAACGGCCGCCCCATAGGCCGGGCCTTCCTCGCTGTTCACGGTTACCACTTCTTCCCCGTAAATATCGGCTTGCAGTTGCCGCTGGAAGGGGTTTGCCGCCCCGCCACCGGTAGCTACCACCCGCCGGATGGGGACTTTCAATTCCCGGAAAATTTCCAAGGAATCTCTCATGCCGAAGATCATTCCCTCAAAGACCGCCCTGGCGAAATGTGCCCGTCCATGCCGGGCGCTGATGCCCACGAAAGCCCCGCGCGCGTAAGCGTCCTTATGGGGGGTTCTTTCACCCATTAAGTAGGGGAGAAACAATAACCCCTCGCTTCCCTCAGGCGCCTTTTGTGCCTCATCACTCAGGGTGTTATAACCACCTCTCCCAGTCCTATTCCCCTGCTCCTTTTCATAAAGCCCCAGGCTGTCCCGGTACCACTGCAAAGAATAGCCCGCCGAAAGCATGACGCCCATGAGGTACCACTTTTTCGGCACACTGTGGCAAAAGCTGTGGACGCGAAGCTTCGGGTCCACCTTCACCTGATCGGTATGGGCGAAGAAAACGCCGGAAGTACCTAGGCTGGCCATGACATCCCCAGTTTGGATAATCCCGTTCCCCACCGCCCCGCAGGTATTGTCTGCCCCGCCGCCCACCACGGGCGTCCCCACCTTGAGCCCCAAGGCCTTGGCCGCATCAGGCGTCAAATGCCCGCAGATATCCTGGGATTCCACTACCTGGGGAAACCACAAGAGTGGAATGCCTAATTTGGTCAGGATTTCCTTCGACCATCGGCGGTTCTTCACGTCGAAATAAAGGGTGCCCGCGGCATCCGAAACCTCGGTGGCTAGAGCACCGGTCAGCTTGTAGCGCACATAATCCTTGGGCATGAGCACCTGGGCGATTTGGGCGTAAATCTTGGGCTCGTGCTTTTTGACCCAGAGGATTTTGGGCAAGGTAAAGCCCTCTAGCGCCGGGTTGGAAACCCATTTTCGAAGGCTGTTCTCTCCCACTTTGCGGGTGATTTCCAAGCATTCCGCATGGGTACGGGTATCGCACCAAAGAAGCGCCGGACGAAGGACTTTGCCCTTCTTATCCAGGAAAACCGAGGAATGCATTTGTCCTGAAAAACCAAGGCTTTTCACATCTTGGGGCCTAACCCTGGCCTTGCGGACGGCCCCAGAAATGGCCTGAAAAGCCGCCTTAACCCAGGTGTCCGGGTCTTGTTCCGCCCACCCTGGATGGGGTGTTAGAAGAGGATATTCGACCGTTACTTTGGAAAGTATCTTCCCCGCCTCCGAAACCACGATGGCCTTGGTGCCGGATGTTCCAATGTCACAACCGATTACATAGGACATAACGCCTCCTTACTTCGACCAATTTGTGAACCCTAAGATTCAATGTTACTCTTCAATTTAAAACTCATTAATTTAGTTATTTCGCTTTCCGACTAATGTGATGACATAGATATGGGGTTATTTGAGCGATCTCCTGTTTGTATTTTTCATATTCTAAGGAACGAGTTTTCCTAACATCAGCGTCTGCGGGTCCTTTAGATGACGTCCAATCTCCTAAATGTGCCCGACAAACCCATTCTTTTTCCTGTGCTAGGTCCACCCATTTGGTATGCGGTTCATTGTAAAATTCATTAACCATTTCATAGTTCCGCATAGCATCTTTAAAATCCTTCAGCCCCCAAAAGTGCTCACCTTTTTCATAACAGACCTGGGCCTTATCCATTTTTTCATGATTAGTCTGATTAACTAAAAGCCAACCTCTAACCCCCACAATCAAAAGGATAATAAAAACTCCTAATATTTTATTGATTCTTTTTATATTCATTTATTGCAACCTTAAATCTGAATAAATCACCGCCACAGACTAGAGCCTCAACTTCAAACCCCTTCAACTTTTGACGATTAAAATATCCGGCCTCAGGTATTCCTTCCCCTCATACTTCACCTTCACCATAGGCCAGTGGGGCGTTGGGGTTAAAAGCTCCAGCCCTTTCCCCGTCAACAAAACCGTATCTTCGCTTTTGGTACCGGTGATGGAAGGGTTCCAGGCCAAAGCTTGGTTCTCCACCAGCCGATGGGAACAATCTGGGGTGGCCAGGTAATCCCTTGTCTCGTAGCCCGTAGGCCCGCCCTGGTGGTGTTTTTTCCACTCACCCGGAAAACCCTGGGCCGCATATTCCGAAACCCCCGCCTCAAACACTTCCTTGGCTTCCACCCCCGGCCGGCTTTTGGCCCACATGGCGCATTCCACCCTCAGGCAGGCCTCGTGACGCCACCTCAACTCCGCCGATATTGGCCCGAAATGGACAATTCGGGTAAGGTTGGCGATCAGTCCGTAGCCCTTGGCACAAATGACCATCATGACGGTCTTCGCAATCTTGCGGTTTGTCGGGAGGGGATGGCGGTAACGCTTGAGCCTTTCATCCGAGCCGACCAGGATGACCGTCGCCTCTAAACCCCGGCCTACCAGTTCCCGTGAAAGCTCGGCAGCTACCTGGTTTTCCCGCCAGCCCTTTCGAATCCGCTTACCAACCACCTCCATGGCCTCACCCGAAAGCTTCCCCACTTTCCGGTAACGTTGGATTTCCTCCGGCAACAGGCTCCAGCGCAGTTTCGCGATGTCTTCTTTGAGGGACGGCAACCCATAGGCCCCATCGTCCGAAACGGCCTTTTTAAAGGGAAAATGGGGTGTTTCGTACCAGGGGTGGACCCGGTAGGTGAAGGGTAGGCCCTTGGCCTCCTCCTCTTGGAACCTCTTCTCCTCGATGGAATTACACCAAAGTTCCACGGCCTTGGGGGTCACCCAAAGGGAGGCCACCCCCTTTTCCACGTCGGAACGGATGTGGTTGGTGCGCCCCCCGGTCAGCCAGGAGAAATTGGCCCGGCTGGAAAGCAGGACACCTTGAAGGAAACGGGCTTTGAGGAAGCCCCGAAGGCGCTGAAGTTTTTCTTTTAATTCAAGGCTGGAAGCCATAAACCCTCTTGAACCACCAAGTTCACCAAGGACACCAAGAAAGGCAAATTGAACTTTTCTTAAATCAAAGAATGTTTTTTTGTCGTTCGTAGTTCTTGGTGAACTTGGTGCCCTTGGTGGTTCAAACTCTTATTTTTTAAAATATTTCTCATTAATTTCTTTGGTGATCGCCGGGACGACTTCCGCTACCGTCTTTTCACCCAGCCAAACCTTGTCCATGGCGGGACCCAGTTCTCCAAAAAGAATTTCGCTCCAGTTTGAGATGAAGGGCTGGAAATGAGAATAGTTCGGCATATCCAACAAGATGGCCTTATGTTCCGCCCCTGGGGCCTTGAGGAAAACATCCGATTGGGCCAGTTTGATGAGAGCGGGTTGGATCATGCCGTTGGTGGTCAATTGGGAGACCGAGGCCTCGCTGGCCAGTTCCTTGACGACGATCCAAGCTAGGTCTTTGTTTTTCGAGCTCTTAGACATGGCGTAACCCGACCCCCCAGTTCCCCATCCCTTGACCCCTCCGGGCCCGGCGGGAAACTCCGCCACGTCAAAATCCAGGTTCTTCGCCAACAGAAAGCCAGGGGTCTGCCATATCCCCGAACAAAGCATCGCCGCCTCCCCGTTCATGAACATCTGCATTTGGCCCGTGCTGAAGTTGAAGGCATGGATCTGCGAGGGATCGGGCGAGACGTGGTATTTCTGGATCATGTCGCGGCGGAATTGGATGCCTTCCATGGCTTTTGGCTCGTCCAGGGTAAGCCGGGTAGGATGGTCCGTATCGTCCACCCAATTGCCCCCATTGGAGAAGACAAAGTTTTCATATTGAATATCATTGGCGTCGATAAAAGCCCATTGGGTTACATGGCCCGCCGCGTCCTTCTTCGTCAGCTTTTGACAGATGGAAAGGAAAGGCTCGGGCCAAGTCCAGCTTCCGTCCGGATAGGGCAGGCCCGCGTCCCGGAACATCTTGCGGTTGTAGAAAACCAGTCCCATTGGCGCCGTGTCCTGCGGCAGGGCGTAAACCTTGCCGCCCGGGCTGAAGCGAGTCAGTACACCCGGATAGTAGCCCTTCAAGTCCACCCCATCCTTCTGGACATAGGGTGTCAGATCCTCGAAAACATCCCTCAAATAAAGATCAACGAAGTTGTTAACTTCCACGTAGATCACGTCGGGGGCGTCGCCCCCAGCCAATTGAGTGGTGAGCTTTTGCTGGTATTCGTTATAGGGGATGTTGTCGATTTGGATTTGGAGACCCGGATGACGCTTTTCAATGTCCGACACGACAGCGTGGAGCTTTTCGATCAGGACCGGGTCAGTCATGAACTGGGCCAGATGAATGGTGCTGCTTTCTTTTTTCATCAGACAGCCCGTATTCAGAACCAGAACCAACAAGGCCGGAATCCAGATCAACTGTTTCATTTTCATGCCTTACGCCTCCTGTTTGGAAAAACAATAAAACTTAAAGCAAAGACTCTTTGAACCACGAAGACACAAAGAGCACCAAGGAAGACGAAAATCCGATTGGATAAAAACAACTTTAATTCATTTCTGCTTTTCGATTTTCTTGGTGCCCTTTGTGCCTTCGTGGTTCAACAGTTTTTTCATAACCTTTACGCCGAGTCCCGGACGACCAAATGAGCTTTCAACTGCAACGTGCTGTGGACCTTTTCCTCACCCAAAATCTGGCGTATCAGTTTGTGCACGGCCTGTTTTCCTAATTCATGAAGGTCATAACCCATGGTGGTCAGGGAGGGCGTCACGAAGGCGGCCATTTCGATGTCGTCGAAACCAACTACCGCGAAAGCTCCTTCCTTTTTCTTCTGTTGCAGGGCTTTCAAGACACCGACTGCCATGCCGTCGTTCGCCGCGAAAATGGCGGTGGGGGGATGAGGCATTTCCAGGAACCTTTCTGCCGCGTCTTTTCCGGACTGAATATCATAATTTCCCTGTTGGATCAGGCTTTCGTCGAAGGCAATTCCGGCCTCCTTGAGCGCCTGGCGGTAGCCTTCTTGGCGGTCCGCCGAGTCGGTCATGTCGGTGCGCCCCGTGATGAAACCAATGCGTTTGTGACCCTTTTGGATCAGGTATTCGACGGCCTGCTTGCCTCCGTTGACATTGTCGATGATGACGGCGGGCAGCATGTTCTCGAACCGCCGCTCGCTGGCCACCACCATGGGGAACTTGCGCTGCATGAGGGTTCGGATGAGGCCTTCCATTTGAACCGAAGGCAGGAAAAACAGAAGGCCGTCCACCACCGGGGGTTCGGTCATGGTCCGGATAATTTCCCGCTCCTCAATTGTTCCGATGGGGAATGTCGCTAGTGTCAAAAGCTTGCCGTTACGCCGGGCTTCCTCTTCCATGCCCATAATGACCGACGCCACGTAGGGATTGAGCGAAGGCGTTACCACGCCCAAGAAACCCGTCTTGTGGGAAGCCGCCAGCCCCCGAGCGAATCGGTGGGGCCGGTACTGCATCTTCTCCATGATGCCCTTCACTCGTTGCTCGGTCTCGTACTTCACCGCCAGGCCGTTGAGCACCCGGGAGACAGTCGCCTTGGAAACCCCTGCCTTGACGGCGATTTGTTGAATCGTAACGGCCATATTTCCCCTCCAGTAAGCTCAACTTCGAGTTTTAAGCTCGAAGTTTTTAGTCTTGAGTTGATGAAATTTTCAATCGAGCACCCGATGGAAAACTCCAAAACTCAGCACTTAGAACCAAAACTTAAAACTATTTGTTAAGGACTCCCATAAGAAGTTCTTGAAACCTTTGGTCCAGTTCCTCATAAGGCAGGCGCTTCTTCGAAATGGCCATTGGGTCAAACACCTGCTTGCGCAATTGGCTGGCGCCTTCCGCCGTGAACCGGCCCATGATGGCTTCCAGCGCGGGTTCCGTGTTGTGAAGGCTTTTGAGGATTTGCTGTATCTTCTTGTCCGAGTTGAACTGTCTCACCTTGTCCCAAAGAATGAGATAGGTTCGCATGCTGCCTTCCACGAAATCCCAAACTCCCTTTTCATCCTCGCTGCGGTAGGGATGCTCGTCAAAGTTACGGGTGCCCGCCCAATGATTGTCCTCCAAAAGCTTGACCACAAAAAAAGTTTCCTTGAGGTCTTCAGAGCCGAAACGCAGGTCCTGGTCGAAGCGGTTGGGCTTTTGGGCCCCCAGGTCCACGTGGTAAAGCTTGCCGGCTTCCATGGCTTGGCCGAAATCATGGTAGGTGTTCAGCCCGGCCATGCGGGAATGCTCGATCTCCGGGTTGACGCCGACCATCTCCGGGTAATCCAGCGTTTCAATAAAGGCAAGCACGTGGCCCGCGGTAGCCAGAAAAATGTCTCCACGCGGTTCGTTGGGCTTGGGCTCAATGGCGAACTTGTAGTCGTAGCCCTGTTGGCGCGCGTAGGAGCAAAGATAGTTCATGCATTCCCGGTACCGCTTGAGCGATTCCTCGGGGGTCTTGGAAGCATCTACTTCGGTTCCCTCCCGGCCACCCCAGAATACGTACACCTTGGCGCCCAACTCGGCTCCCAGGTCCATGTTTTTCATGACCTTCTGCAGGGCGAAAGCCCGGACCTTGGGATCGTGGCTGGTGAAGGCTCCGTCCTTGAAAACCCTGTGGAAAAAAAGATTGGTAGTAGCCATGGCACAGACGATCTTGTAATCCTTCATGGCCTTTTTGGTGTCCTTGATGATCTTGTTGCGCAGTTGGAGGGAGGCGCCAAAGGGAATCAGGTCGTCATCATGGAAATTGAACCCATAGACGTTGCGCTTGCCCAGTTCTTTGATGTTGGTAATAGGGTCCAGGCGGGCGCGGGTTTCCTCACCGAAGGGGTCCCGTCCGCGATTAGCCGTCGTCCAAAGCCCGAAAGAGAACCGATGCTCTTTTTTGGGTGTAAAAGAACTCATGAAAACCTCCGATAGTTGATATGTAACTTTTATGAAATTTGTTGCAACCGGTTTAACTTATCACGCATTTTTTTTAATTCAAGCAGGATAAAAGGGCTTTTTCTGGGGTTTTATTCGAGAAGAGTGGGATAGGTTGGCCCTTTGGGCGAACCCGGCCCCTTTTAGGAGATCGCGTCTATTCAGAAATGGGCTGGAAAGTTTTGAGGGCTGGATTAACCATCTGGAAGGACTCAAAGAATTTTTTCATGAGTTTGAAGTCGAAGGTCTTGTCCGAAGTGGTGTAATCGAGGAAATAAAACCATTGGCGCACGAGGAAATAGCGCCCTGCCGCCACCTGGTGGCCCGCCAAATCCACCAGCTTGAACTCGCAAGCGGGGGCATATTGGTACTTGAAGAAAAAACTGTAAGCCACCTGGGCTTTCATGTTGGCCGCGAGGCGGTTGATCATCATTCGCATGAAGGGTTCGGGGTTGGTGATCCTTTGGGGTTCCGTGTAATAGCCGAAGCCCACGCTATAAAGCCGTCCGTCCGCGTCCGTGGCGCGCCATTCGTCACGTCCCTCGAGTTTTTGGAGCTTTACCGGTGTCGAGACGGAAAAAGACACCTCCGTCGGAAGCCGGAAAGTCACCCAGGGTTCTTCCCCACGCGCCTTACCCAATCCGAAGTTGAAAATTCCAAGGAAACAAAAAACGGCTAAAGCACCTCTGGCAAACAATAGCGAAATTAGATTCATGGGTTTCCTAAAGAAGAGATCTAATTTTGGTGGGGCATCCTGGATTTGAACCAGGGACCAAGGCATTCAGGTTTGTGCCGTTTGCACGGCTCCCTGGACTATCTCTTCACCCATCTGAAGGGTGTGGGATACTTCTTCGCGGTGTTTAAGGGGTCTTTACCCCTCCGCTAGTCTCTGCACCTTCCCCCGGTGTACCGGGGGCTTGGCTCAGGATTGCCCGTTGCCGGGTTTCCCTGACTTCATCCCATTTCATCCACTGGCTTTCGCCGGTGGCGCACAGCTTACGCTATGAGTGCCCTGCTCTGACCGCTGAGCTAATGCCCCGCTTAATTTTCAATAGATTATGCGATTGTTTGATCTTTCGGAAGAAAAAACGACCGGCTTAGACTGCCTTGGTCAAATCCACCCGCTTGATTAAATCAACCACTTCAACCTTGAGAACCTTCGAAACCTTCTCGATTACGTCAAGGGTGGGGCTGAACTTAGCCGTTATGTCTTCCAAGTATTGTACGGCCCTGCATGAAACACCGGACTTTGCCGCAAGCTGAGCTTGGGAAAACCCAAGCTGAGTACGATGATCCATAGTATTCCAAGCAACACAGGCCCTAAGGCTTGGATGTTTCAAGGAGGAATAAATTTCCGGTCTTTTTTTCTTCAAGAGGCGGATATGCTCTTGGGTGGTAATGAACCCCTCTAATTTTATTTTCTTGGTGGTCGCTTTCATTTTTTCACCCTTCCCAACCGCATCATTTCCATGTCATGCGAATAGCTTAAATCTTTTCCAACTTCTTAATAACCTCGTTTAGAGGTATTGACTTAACTTTTCCCGACCGCATATCCGCGGCCCGCTTTTTAATCTCAGCCGCTTCATTGGCCGGGGGTTTGGAAAACGCCCAGCCGTTGTATTCATATACCGCTTTCTTAATCGAGCTTACAAGTTTATGGTCCCGGGGGCTCTCGTGAATATGGCGGATTTTTTCATCTATTGCTTCGTTGATGAAGCTGGATAAATCGGCATAGTGTTGCTTCTTGGCAATTTCTCGAAGCGTCCGGGGGTTCACTTTTGGCCTAAAATTGATGGCTTGCATAGCAGGGCCTCCTTTAACGATATCGCTACCCATATCGTATTACGTCCGTATTACACCGTCAAGATGGTTACCGGACTAGTTTCACATGGGTAATTTGGACCGTCTTTGTGTTGAAATGGGCTTCTCCTGAAATACGAAGCATTTGGCCGGTTTCGGCTCGGAAGAGGTCTAAACCCTTATGCTTGTAAACGAAGAACCACTTTTCTGGCGGGAAGTTTTCCAAGATTTTAAGACGGGCCAAAATATCAGGCCTCAAATCTTGGTTGGTTTCATAGATTTTCGCAAGTTGATCTTCCGCCTCTGACGAAAGACTTACTTTCCATTTTTCCATATTCCCCTCCCCGATACGGCCCATGGTAGCCAAACGCTATTTTGCGGGAAACAATAAAAGACAGTTCCCGCAGGAAAAACCTCCAAACAGCTTGTCATATACGTGTCATTCGTTTGATACATTCCAGACCTTTTTCCGTCATTCTGAGCAAGGCACTCAATGACAAGTAGGTGCCATGCTCAACCAATAACTAAAAGTGTCCTGCTCTGGCATTTTTGGCTTTTCAAGAGCAAGGCACTCCAATGACAAGGAGAGGTACCGAACCGGTCGAGAAAAAATATTTTCGAGCGGTGGGGGAAATTTTCTGCTCTGCTTTTTTAAAAAAATATATTTTTCGTCGAATCAAAAAATCAAAAGTATCCCAAAAGGGCACTTGTCATAACCGTGTCATTCAAACTCGTTTTTTGCCGGTTTTGACCCTCGCTGACCGGCGCTGTCCGTCACTTCAAAAAAAAGGCCTCGGCCCGCTTTGGTGTTAAAACCATTGCAGGCAAAGGCCTTTGAAACTTGCTGGGGACAAGAATTTTTTGCTGCTCACGACCCTTGGTTACCGAAGGTAACACGAAAAAAATTTATGAGTGCCCTGCTCTAACCGCTGAGCTAATGCCCCTTTGTGCTTGAACCGGCTTTGTCTTTCCGAACCAAGTAGTGGTAGATTTTCGCAGATAACCCATCACTTTGTCGATATTTCGTTGAAGGGTTTCCGGGCTTTTTAAGTGGTTCAAATACCGGTTTAATTCCTTTTGGTGTGAGGGGCTGAGCCTCTTGAAAACACTTTTGGCCTTCGGGTCTTTTTTTGATTCCCCAGCCAGGGCCGGATTCATCGGGACCACCGGCGGTTTTAAATCCAACTGTAAAACAACCCCGATCCGGTCTCCCACGTCTTTGCCAACCGCCTTGCGCATGACCCCATGAAGGTAAAGTCGGTGATGGGTTCCGGGAGTCGCTTTGGTACGCTTGAGCCCCAAGGGCATTAGGTTGGCCCGAAAAGGGAGGGAGTCCAGCCAAACCTTTACGGATATAACGCCCTTTTTCCCGCCTCTCCCTATGCAAATCTTCGGGATGCAAGCAAGGCGCGGCCTGTCCCAATGGATGGTCCACATAGGGATTGATGCATTCTTTTTGAATGACCACTCGAAACGAGACTTTCTTCACCCCGGCTTCCTAAAACAATAAAGGCGGGCTTTTAAAGCCCGCCTTTATTTTAAACAAATCTTTATTGGAGCGACTGGAATTTTACCCCTGGTTGTAGACCCCCGCGAAAACCGTGGCGAATTCCTCGATGGGGGTCTTCCCCCGGTGCTCCGAGGTCAGGGGTTGGGTCGGGTGAAGCTTTCCCTCGGTCCCGGCCTTGTACATCTCGACCATGAGGTCGGTCATTCCCGGCTTGAAGCCGCTTCCCAGCAATCCCTTTTTGATGTCCTCCAGGGAAAACTGCACGTATGGCAGGTCCGGCTTGCCGATGGCCTTGCCCAAGGCGGCGGTCACTTCCGTCTGGGTATATTCCTTGGGCCCCGTGAAGTCGAAGGCCTCATGCCCCTTGAAATGAAGCCCGTCCAGCAACTCCGCCGCCTTCTCGCCGATATCCCGGGTGGCCACCGTGGGCAGGGGGATGTTTCCCGGGGTCGCGGCGCCGTTGATGCCGTTGCCCTTGATGACCGGGATGGAAAAGAAATTGTTTTCCATGAAAGAGCTGGGGCGCAGGTGGACGACGTTCACCCCGGAAAGCTTGTTCAAGCGCTGTTCCTGGCGGTAGAGCCCGGCGATGGGGCCGGTGCCGCTGGGCTGTTCCGCACCGATGGAGCTGAGGTCCACGACGTATTTCACACCGGACTGGGTGATGGCCTGGACGATGGCTTCCCCGGCCTTGTACTGGAAGGCGGAAAAATCATCCGCGGCGTAGTTGGGCGGGATCATGACGAAGACCCCGTCCGCGCCCTTAAAGGCCTCGGCAAGGGCCCCGGCGTCGTCAAAGTTGGGCGAGAGGGTTTCGGCCCCCTTGGCTTTCAAGGCCGAAAGCTTTTTCGCGTCCCGGCCAAGGGCCCGCACCGCGTGCCCCTTTTCAAGAAGTTTTTCCGACAGGACATGGCCGATATGGCCGGTGGCCCCCATGATGGCGTAAGTTTTTTTCGACATTGGTTCCTCCTGGATTTTGATTGAATCAATGTGGGGGAAAGAGAAGGCCATTGCAAGCCGTGGAGGAAATAAGTCTGTTACCCTTCAGTAACCAGGGGGACGAAGGCACAAAAAAAGACGGTTCTGGAGCCCTCCAACATTATTACATTTCGGTTAATCCAGGTAGCCCTTGAGTTTACGGCTACGGGAGGGGTGCCGAAGCTTCCGAAGGGCCTTGGCCTCGATCTGCCTCACCCTTTCACGGGTGACCTTGAAGGTATTGCCGACCTCTTCCAAGGTATGCGGATATCCGTCGGTCAGCCCGAAGCGTAAACGTAGGACTTCCGCTTCCCTTTCCTTGAGGGAATGAAGAACCTTCGATATCTGTTCTTGGAGTAGCACGAAGGCGGCCGCGTTGGCCGGCGAGATGACATCCTTATCTTCGATGAAGTCTCCCAAATGGCTGTCTTTTTCCTCGCCGATAGGCGTTTCCAACGAAATGGGTTCCTGGGCGATCTTGAGAATAGCGCGGACCTTCTCGACCGGCATTTCCAATTTTTTGGCAATCTCGTCTGCCATCGGCTCCCTCCCCAATTCTTGAACCAGGTCGCGGGAAACTTTGATGGACTTGTTGATGGTCTCAATCATGTGCACCGGAATACGTATGGTGCGGGCCTGGTCCGCGATGGCGCGGGTGATGGCCTGTCGTATCCACCAGGTGGCGTAAGTGGAGAATTTATAACCCCGGCGGTACTCGAATTTCTCAACCGCGCGCATGAGTCCGATATTGCCTTCCTGGATCAGGTCCAAAAAGGGCAGTCCCCGATTAGTGTATTTTTTCGCGATCGAAATGACCAACCGCAAATTGGCTTCCACCAATTCCATGCGGGCGTAATAGGCCTCCCTCTCGCCCACCCGAATGCTCTTCATGAGAACTTTCAGGTGATCTCGGTCGGTCATGGCTTCTTTTTCCAGCTTTTTAATATTACGACGGGCTTCGTCCCAAAGGCGGGTACCCCGGACAAAATTTTCGCCCTTCAACACGCTTTTCTTCTCCAGCGGCTTGAGGTCGGAATGGGCCCCATGTTTCAAAAGGCTAGGCAGCTTGATATAGGCCTCCGGGGTCAATTTCATCTGTTTTTCCTGCAGGTGCATGACATGTTCCTGCTCTTCGATGGACTCCCCATGCTCGCGCAGGCCGCCGATGAGGCGCTCCTTGACCTTCTTTTGGAACTGGCAGTCTTTGACCAGCCAAATGAGGTCGATCAATTTGACATCCAACTGCTCTGCCAGCGGCTTACGTTTGTCGGGATGAATGGATTTTAGGCCCACCTTATGTTGGAGGGCCTTGATTTGACGTTCCAGAACCTTGAGTTTCGAATGGTTCTTCCGGAGCTTGGCATAAATCTGTTTTTCAGGAATGCTGGGCATCTCTGCGTAAGAATCCAGGTCGATGGTTTCTTGGAGGATTTTTCTTTTTTTTAGGATGTTGGTGAAAAGGTCGTGGAGCTGTTGGAAACCCAAAGCGCTTCCCAGAACGGCTTTTTGTTCCTTGAACTCGCCAGCTTCAATACGTTTGGCGATAGAAATTTCTTCCTCGCGGGTGAGAAGAGGGATACGGCCCATCTCATGGAGGTACATCTTGACCGGGTCCCCCATACGGGTCTCAATGCCGGCCGTCTCGAAGGACTTCTCGAATTCCTCCTCTTCCTCGTCTTCATCCTTAACGATCGCTCCAAGAGCCTCGGCACCGGCTTCCTTGTCGTCGTCGGGAATGGCGACGGCTTTTTCCTCCTGTTCGACGATCTTGATGTCGTTCTCACCCAGCATTAAAAGAATATCGTCGATTTCCTCAGAGGATACGACCTCCTCGGGAAGAATGTCATTTACCTGTTTGAAGGTGATATAACCCTTTTCTTTTCCCACCTCGAGGATCTTGCTGACGTGTTCTTTCGCCTTGGACGCCGGTTTCATTTGGGTTCCGCCTCTTGTGTGTATTGCCGTTTTAAAACCATCATCTGCTGGGCCAACGACAGGGCCATTTCCACCTCGCCGGTTTTTTCGGCTTCCGCCTGCCGGCCCTTCAATTCCGCCAATTGACGCTTCAAGTGCCGCTTCTTCAAGGCCGTGGCCAAATCGACCAACATGGCTTCCCGGTGCTTCTTAGCCGTCTCGTTTTCGATGCGGATAAAGGAGGGTTCCAGATCCGATACCTGGTTCAATTCATCTGGTTTCATTTCACCCGAGCTGAGGCGTTCGAACAGTTGACGGAAGTCTTCCCGCTGGAAAATCTCCGGCGACAATTCGTTGACCGCCCAAGGGATGAAATCCCCCCGCTCTTCCGTTAAAAGCGCGAGAAAGTCGGCTTCGATTTGCGAATCATTTTTGCCGGTTTCTTTTTTAGAAGCCGATCCCCTTTCTTCCACCGTAGGTTTAAGGTCGAATCCCATTCCCGCAGGGCGGCGGACTCCCTTTTTTCGCTCCGTATTCACGATGGTCAAGAGATCCCGGTTGTCCAATCCCAACTCGGACTCAATCGCCGAACAAGCGGCCTGAACCGAAACCTCGTCTGGAATCTGCAGGATCATGGGCACAAACCCCTGGAGAGCTCTCGTCCGATCCTCCACCGGCGCGCCCTCGAATTTCTTTTTCAAAAAAACCGCCCACCAACGGAAAAAATCGGGCGATTTTTGAATCAACGATTCGAGTTCATCCTTTGAATGCTTTGTTAAATATTCGTCGGGGTCCTTGGCGTCCGGCATCACTAACACACGGATATTGAGCCCCGCCTGAACCAGTGGCTCAAAACCTCTTAAAACCGCGGCCTGGCCCGCCTGGTCGGCGTCATACGAAAAAATCACTTCCTTGGTATAGCGCTGCAATAACCGCCCATGTTGGGACGTCAAGGCCGTGCCTAAAGTAGCGACGGCGTTTTCAAAGCCAAAATGATGGAGAGCCAAAGCATCAAAATAACCTTCCACCACGAGCACGTAGTTTTTATGCCGAATAGCCTCTCGGGCCATATCCAATAGGTATAAGCATTCGCTTTTCTTGAAAAGAAGGGTCTCGGGGGAATTCAGGTACTTAGGCCCTGATTCTTCGCTGAGCGTCCTACCCCCGAACGCGACGATTTTATCATAGTTGTTTTTAACGGGAAAGATCAGGCGGTGTCTGAACTTATCATAAAAGCTCTTCTTTTCCTCGTTGTGAACCACTAGTCCCGCGGCCAGCATTTCCTCTTGGGAAAATCCCGCTTTTTGTCCAGCATTTTTCAGGGCATCCCAGCCTTCAGGCGCGTAACCGATTTGATATTTCAAAGCGTCTTCTTTTGTAAATCCTCGGGCCTTGAAATATTCCCGGGCCAACTGGCCTTCGGTGGAAAGCAGCCGATCATGAAAGAATTTTCCGGCGAACTCATTGATATCTTGCATCCGTTCCCGAACCCGGTCCGATTCCTG
Source organism: uncultured Pseudomonadota bacterium (assembly GCA_963836235.1). Lineage (GTDB taxonomy): Bacteria > Oederibacteriota > Muellerivitia > Muellerivitales > Muellerivitaceae > CAWJKT01. The sequence goes on from CAWIIP010000005.1 coordinate 162,910, forward strand.
GTTTCTTTGATTTTCCTGAGGCTTGGGAAGGGTGATATTCGCCTTATCCGCGAGCAGACGCAAAGCCTCGGGAAAAGGCATTTTCTCCATTTCCATAATAAATGTAATTACGTTGCCGCCCTTGCCACAGCCGAAGCAATGGAAACCGTTGCGGGTGGGCGACACCGTAAAACTTGGGGATTTTTCGCTATGGAAGGGACAAAGACCTTTGTAACTCGTACCTGATTTTTTCAAGGGTACATACTCGCCAATGACCGACACAATGTCGGTGGCTTCCTTGACCCGTTGAATGATCTCGTCCGAGTACTTCATAGAACCTCAAAAGCTTATAAAACCGTCCAACCTTTCTCTACGGCTCGTAAGGTTGGGCGGCTCTAATTTCTTATTTCTTAAATTTTATCACCGTCGCGCCTGCCCCGCCCTGAGCCGGTTCGGCCAAGGCGAACTCCACGCCGGGATGGGCCGTAGGCAAGTGCTTGTGGATGGCTTCCTTCAGCGCCCCAGTTCCTTTTCCGTGGATGATACGAACAAAAGGCAGGTTCACCAAGACCGCGTCATCCAGAAACTTATCCAACTGGGCCAGGGCCTGATCTACCAGCTTTCCGCGCAAATCTATTTCCAGTTTTCCCTTTTCTTCCAAGGATTTTGAGCTCATGACGCCACCGGCTTGTGGATGGACCGTCCGAGCCGGTTTGGGAGCTTGGGAGACTCGCCCAAGATCGGACCATTTGCAGGAAAGTTTCATTCCGTTCTCCATCAGGATGACCGCTTCATACTTTTCCTCATCGGCGCTCACGACTTTCACGTCGCAATTGCCCGGTTTGAAGAAAACCGAATCTCCTTCTTTGACTTCTCCAACTTCAATAATGGTTTTAATGGGAGCCGGTTTGATATTCCGGAGTTTTTGATTCACTTCCTGGCGCGCCGTCTTGATCCTTTCCTTATTCACTTCACCCGCGGGAGATTGAACACCCTGGATGAGATGTTCCATTTTTTTTCGGGTATTCTTCAATAAACCTTCCGCTTCGACTTGTGCTTCTTTTTTGATCCGGCGGGCTTCATCCTTCATCTGGCGCCGGGCCGTCAAGAGTTCTTGCTCGATCTTTTTGGCGTTCTCATGGATTTTTTCCGCGTCTTGTCTGGCTTTCTCGGCTCCTTGTTTTTCCTGGCCCAGCTTGGCCAACATTTCAGACAAGTCCGCCTCACCCTGGGGCAAATGTGACTTGGCCTTTTCGAGTAATTCTTCACTAAATCCCAGTTGGCGGGCCAAGGTAAGGGCATAGGATTGTCCCGGAATGCCAGACACCAAGCGGAAAGAGGGTTTTCCCGTTGTTTCATCAAAGAGCATCGCCGCGTTGGCCATGCCCTTTTCTTCCTGTGTCAAAAGTTTCAAAAGAGGTTGGTGGGTATTGGCCAAAACCAAGGTCCCTTTCTCTCGAAAGGTTTCCAGACAGGCCAGGCCCAAGGCGCCTCCTTCCCGCGGGTCCGTACCGGCCCCCAACTCATCCAAAAGAATGAGGGTTTCGGGACCGCAATGGTCGAGCATCCTTTTCAACGCCTTGAGTTTGGCCGCGTAAGTGCTCAAGTGATCGCCCAGATTTTGTTCATCCTCCAAATCGGTATCGAAATGCTTCAGGACCGGAACCGAACTCTGGTTGTTTGCCAAAACGGGGATTCCGGCTTGGGTCATGGCGCAAACCAATCCCATGGTTTTTAAAGCGACGGTTTTTCCACCGGCATTGGGGCCGGACACCAGGATAACCTGTACTCCTTCTTTGAATTCTATGTCCAGGGGGATAACAGCTTCCCGGAATCTTTCAATGGCCTCTAAAGCGAGCAATGGATGCCGGGCTTCTTTGATAGAAAGGTTGGAACCAGATTGGGGCTTCAGGTATTGCCCGTTGTAACGGGAGGCAAAAGTCGCCAGTACCCCATGGGCATCAACTTCCGCGCAAGCAATTAAGGTTTCTTCCAACTCGTTGGCATGGGTTAAAACCACCTGGGTAGCTTCCCTTAAAACCTTTCGTACCTCTTCATCTTCCCTTAACAAGGCTTCCTTGATTCGATTGTTGTTATCCGCAACTTCCCGGGGCTCCACAAAGAGGGTGGCTCCCGAAGCTGACATGCCATGAACAAACCCCGGAACCATATTCTGGTGATCACGCTTGATGGGAACCACCAAACGCCCCTCCCTTTCGGTCACGATCTTCTCTTGAAGGGCTTCCACCGTATCGGCCTTCTGGAGGAAGGTCTGGTAAAAATTCTGGACTTCGGCCTTCAGGGATCTCACCTGGTCCCGCACGCTTTTAAGGCCCGGGGAGGCCCCATCCAACACCTCGCCCCTGTCCGAAACTTTCGATTGCAATGTTTCCATCAATGTGGGAAGGGCATGAAGCCTTCCCAACCATTCTTGGAAAGCGGCTTGGGTTTCACTCTCAAACCCGAGATATTGACGCAAACGGACAACCTCAGATAAGAAATTGACGATAGCGGCCAATTCTTCTCCCGAAAGGATATCCCCTTTGTTCCGGGCCTTTTCAAATGACTCGATAAAGAATTGGGAATCAGGTATGGCTGGAAATTTTTGTTTAGCCAGGTGCTTCTCGAGTTCCTGGGTTTTACCCAGACGATTTTCAATAAGTCCCAAATCCGAGGTTGGACTAAAAACCCGCAAGTAATCCCGGCCGGCCGGAGTTTGGCAATGGCTGGCGAGTTTTTCCAGTAATTTGGGATACTCGATGGCCTTCAAGAAGTTTTTAACGATTTCGCTTTTCAATGTTGATTCCTTTTCACCACAAAGTCACTAAGTAACGAAGATTCGATTCTCAGACTGAAAGGCTGATAGTCTTTTTCTCTGCCTCGGTGCCCCCGCGATAAATATTTTTTAACTTCTTTTTCATCCCCGGTGAAGGCCGGTCCAAACCTGGTTTCACCGAAATAAACGGATTTCCTTTGAGATAGAACCGCAACGGAAGTTCCGAACCTTCCGTTATGCCGATCCGGGTTGTTACCCCGATGGGTTCTTTCCTATTTGCCCGCTGTAAATAAAGGGGCTTTTTCCATAACGACATCTTATTGTGGCCCCGATGAATGCCCAGGGCCTGGACCAGCTTTCCTGGTCCGTTCGTAAGACCTAAATCGGTTTCTTTAAAAGGTCCGCGGCGTTTCACCATTAAACTGGCTCCCTTCACCGGTTCTAGAGCCCGCACCAATGCCGCGCCGGGAACACCTTCCCTTTCGGTGACGACATTAAACATAAAATGGTTTCCATAGCAAAAATAGATGTAGGCATATCCGGCAGGGCCGAACATGACTTCGTTGCGGGGGGTCATCCCACGGGAGGCGTGGCACGCGGGATCGTTCTTGGGGAGGTAGGCTTCCACTTCCACGACGCGTCCAGCGGTTGTGCCTTGAGGGGTTTCATGAACCAAAAACTGGCCCAAAAGATCTTTAGCCACTTGAATGGTAGGACGGGAGTAAAAGGACTTTGAAAGGATCATCGGCTTCCTAGGGGGACGGTCTTATTCAGAACCAACCCAGTGTTATTCCACCCGCTTTAGGAGGGTGGCTGCGCGGATTAGTTTTAACTAACCGCCAAAATCTAAAGATCATCTAATCATTTCATCCGAGTTTTGACTTCACCAGACCGGAGACCTTGCCCATATCGGCCCGTCCCTTGATCTTCGGAGTTAGGACGCCCATCACTTTACCCATATCTTTGGGGCCAGCGGCGCCAGAGGACTTGATCGCTTCCTCAATCAACTTGGCCAGTTCATCCTCCGAAAGCGATGCCGGCAAATATTTTTCAATTAAAGCCAACTCCATCTTTTCTTTCGCCGCCATATCAGCCCGGTTGCCTTTTTCAAAACCTTCGATGGATTCCTTGCGCTGCTTCGCCTGTTTGGAGAGAACCTCGATGACATCCTCGTCCTTCACCTCGCGCTTCAAATCCACTTCCTTATATTTAATGGCGGACTTCAGCATTCGCAGGGCGGAAGTAGACGCTTCATCCTTGGCCTTCATGGCCGTAATGATGTCTGCGTTGATCTTGTCGAAAAGGGGGGATGCGCTCAAGTCGGACCTCCAACAGGATTTGGGTTTAGAAAAAAAGAGCCCATCCCTTTCCAAGGACGGGCTCTTCACGTCGTTTCGCGGTTAATCGCGGCTGAACTTCATCTGGCGGCGGCGCGCTTTTTTACGGGCGGCTGCTTCGCGCTTCTTGCGGCGTTCGCTGGGCTTCTCGTAAAACTCACGTTTCTTCATTTCCGAGATCAGCCCCGAATTTTGAACGACCTTTTTGAAACGCTTAAGGGCGTTTTCAATGGGCTCGTTTTCTTCCAATCGGACTTCGACCAAGGTGGTCACGCTCCCCTCTATGGGTGGAATAAGAAAATCCCTTTCAACCAGTAGGCCTACAGGGAGGAGGAGTTTAATGCTTTAGAGAGGCCCCCGTCAAGCAAGAGGAAAAGATGGTTTTTCATGGATATTTGGCGATTTTATCCCGGAGGCCAGGCCATGAAACGACCGCCCAAAAGATGAAGATGAAGGTGATAGACAGTCTGACCGCCGTTATCACCGTGGTTAATGACGAGTCGATAACCCTCCTGAAGATTCAACTGCCTGGCCACCTGAATGGCCCGTCCCGTCAAAAGGGAGACCATAGGATCATTCGCTGGAATGTCTTCGACGGTTTCAATGTGCGATTTCGGAATGACCAATACATGAACGGGGGCCGCTGGATGGATATCATGGAAAGCCAAGACTTGATCGTCCTCGTAAACCACATTTGAAGGTATTTCCTTGCGAATGATTTTACAGAAAACACAATGGTCGCCCATGGTCCGCCCCCCATTTGGCTTGTTTGAGGCTCTAACAGCTTTTAATATACAACGTTGTCTTTTGATTTTCCTTCTTTTCCTAACGAATCAAAGCGAAGGGCCTTATCGCATGAAAATTCAGCGGTTGGTTTGGGTCGCCTTATTATTTTCACTGGTGCTTACGGGAGTCTCTTCTTCTCAGGCGCAGGTTTTTTCGTTGGAGCTCATGCCGGGGTCGGCCTATAACTTCCCCACTCCCCTGACCGTGCGGCAGTCGGGTTATCCCGACATCCATCTCACGGCCGACTATGCTACCGAGCCATTCGGACCCTATACCCCCTACTATGCCTGGCGGGTCTCCTTATGGGACAAAAACCAAGCTTGGGAATTCGAGCAGGTTCATCATCGGCTTTTCCTCACCAACCCGCCGCCTGAGATTCAGGAGTTCTCGATCCACTTCGGCTATAATTTTTTTCTCCTGGGGCACGCTTGGAAACGCGGCGATTTTATCTTCCATGCGGACGCGGGAATCCTCATCACCAACCCAGAAAACACCGTTCGTGGCCAGGTCCTACGCACCAAAGGAACCGGCCTTTTTGACGATGGTTATAATTTTTCAGGGATTGGCGCCCAAGTAGCCGTCAGCCGGAATATTTATTTCGCTAAAAATTTTTTCTTGCTCTTGGACGCTGGATTGATGACGGGATGGGCCGTCGTGCCAGTTGCCAATGGTTCGGCGGATGTGCCCAATCTATCTTTACATGGACACTTGGGACCTGGGTTCAGTTTTTGAATTCTAGCTTCCGCGAAAGGGACTTTGAAGTGTTCGATCAAGACATGATAAGAACTTCTCTTAATTTTTATAGAGATGGACCGTCATGTCCTCCTGTAAATAACCTTTCAATATTTTAAAATGATCACCCGTCCATCGCTGGGCTCTTTTTTCCAATTCCTTTGGATCCGCATAGAAAAGGTCGGAATCAAACCAACCCGCCTCCTGGTTTAATAAGCTAAAGGCCATACCCCCTTTTGCCGATTCCAGGCTTTGTCTTACCATCTGTTCGATCCAGGCCCAGTTGTCCTTCACCTTGTGGTTGAAAACACCGTTGACGAAGACATAATCCCATTTTTCAGACGGCGGATTTTGAAGAATATCCCCTTTCTTGAATCGGGCTTCCGGGAATCGCTTTCGGGCTCCCCTGACCATGAGATCGAGAATATCGATTCCGGTGTATTCACCTTGCCAGCCTCGATCCTTCAAGAACCCGTAAAAACATCCCAGACCGCAGCCCAAGTCCAAAATCTTTTTATTTTGAAGGTCCCCGATACCGGCTAAAGCGCGGAACCGGAGTTCCTGGTTCTCGCGGGTTCGCCAACCTACTTTATTTTCAGGTAGGTCGTAATTCCAAGATCGCATGAGATAAAAAAGCTGGATGTAAAGACGGTCGTAAAGATTGAAGGGTTTCGACAAGGGTTCAAATCCATTCCGCAAGGGCGGCTCCGGCTTGGACACCCGTCATTCGGATCCTGGTTTCTTTTCCTAACCATCCTTCTTTTCGAGGAAAATAGGCCCTTAACCCCTCATCCGTTAGTCCGGTTTGTTGCTCCCGGTTATGCCTTTCGACGATCACCCGGTATTCCCGTCCTTGGGCTTTCTGTGCCGAACGGGATAGGCATTCCTTTTTTAAATCCCACAAGAGATTCATCCGCCTACGGATGACGGCTGGATTCACCTTGGGCGTTATCTTTTCACCAGGTGTATCAGGCCGGTCCGAATAAGGGAAAGGATGAAAATCGGTGAAATCAAACTCACGAATTAGGTGAAGGGTATTGTCGAACGCCTCATCCGTCTCCCCTGGAAAGCCCGCAATGATATCGGAGGTCAACCCTACATGAAGCGCCGCCTTTTTCACCTTTTCAACCGTTTTTCGATAATGGTCAAGGGTATAAGGCCTCCGCATGGATTTCAGCACTCCTTCATCCCCGCTTTGAAGGGGTAAATGAAGATGGGCGCAAAGGCCATTGCCAGCCTGCCACAAAGGTAAAAGCGCGTCCTCAAAATCGGCTACTGCGTATGAGGATAAGCGGACACGTTGAATTCCCGGTATCGCCAGTAATTTCTCAATGACGGGCGCCAATCGAGGTTCTTCGGCCCTCAATCCCCAATCCCTTCCATAAGAGGACAACTGGATGCCCGCCAAGACCAATTCTTTGATACCATTTTGGGAGAGCCTTTTTCCTTCTTCCACGATTTCAAGACCGGGCCTCGAAACCATCGTTCCCCGGACCCTCGGGATTAGGCAGAAGGAACAACCGAAATGACAGCCGTCTTGGACTTTGACCGTAGCTCGCTGATGCCCGTCGAAACGAGATATGCCGCCACCCCAGGGGGATTCCTTTTCTAAAATTTCATCTGGCAGTGAATTAAAAGGTAAATATTGGCAAAGAATTTTTTTAAGCAGCCCTGATTTCCCGGTATTTCCCACGACCAGGTTGACACCTGAAAGGCCCGCGATCTCTTCCGGCCTGTCCTGCGCCAAACAACCGGCCACTACGACGAAGGATTCGGGATTCTTAGCCTTGGCTCGCCGAATCAACTGTTTGCCCTCGGCATCCGCCGCGGCCGTCACCGTGCAGGTATTAATGACATAGATATCCGCCAAATCTTCAAAAGGCACCGTTTGGAAATTTGCTTTTTCTACTTGTTCCTTCATGGCCTGGGTATCGTATTGGTTGACGCGACAGCCCAGGGTAGTGAAAGCGATTTTGGTTTGGGTCACTAAGGAAGAATCATTCACATCATCCCCCGTTGCTGTCTTTTTCTTTTTTATGGATGTCAATTTCAACATCAAATGGAACAAAAGCCTGTATCCGGAAGGAATTGGCCCAGACATCCTCGATCCAATGGGACCGCAGCTCAAAATCGAAAGTTACACCATTTTCAATTTCAACGAACCGGCGAACCCCTAACTCCTCGTAAGTCCGATTTGATTGGTAATAAACCCCGTCCACGCCTAAGGAATTATAGTTGGAGTCCCCCTCTTCCGACATATAGTCCTTCCCAAACCAGGAAATACCAAAAAATTGCCACCGGTTATTGGGTGAGAAAATAGCCTTAGTGTAAAGTCCCTCGCCAAAAACGGGGCCAGGATAACCGAGCCGGTTGGTGTCCTTGCTACCCAAGCCGAATATTTCAAGGGAACTGGACCCTAGGATCGGAAGATATGGTTTAAATACAAACCCTAAGCCAGCCGCCAAATTGTTGCGTACCAGTCCATCCGTATTGGCCCCGCCCACATGGTAGCCATGGCATTGGCCTTCAACCAGGACGCCTTCCGTTAGGAGAAGCTGGCTTGAACCACCGTAATCGAAAATCTCCCGCTCAACATCGGTCAGTAACTGCTGCCAATTAAGGAAAGAATCGAAATTGATGAAGCTGTCTTTTTGGACCCATTCAATCCCGTATTCAATAGGCCGGGTGAGTTCCAGGGTGGTGACCTCCATGGGTTCAATCAAACCATGCCGATAAACCGGCTGAAGTGTGCCAAAGATGAACTGGGATACGTCGGTATGGTAGACAAAAGAAAGGATCGGTTGGACATCGGTTTCCACTTCTTGGGCGCTGGGATGGTTGACGAAAAGGCCTCCCCAAATATCCGCGTGACTAGAGGTGGAAGCGTCCACATAGCTCTCAAACTGCTGTCCCAGGATCGTTTCTCTCACGCGAAAGGGCTCGAAAAACTCGGTATTATCGCCATAAAAAGTGAACTGGTTCTTCCAAACGACTTCTCCCTGTCCCGAGATGGGAGCCAGGACCGTGCGCTCCATCCACTCCGGGTCTTGAGCCCAGGCCGTTCCGGACATTGCCAGAACACATAAAGCCACCAACCTTCCTACGGATTTAATTCCCATTAAAATTTCCTCTTTCTTTTACCGGAACGTCCAATCCAAAGGAAACCCGGGCCAATAACCGGCCCGAAAAGTCCCAAAGATTGTCGATACAACTGGACCAGACTTCAACTTCCAAGGATTCATCCCCTTGCCCCACAATGAATTTACGCAAACCCAATTCCCCATAGGTCCGATTGGACTGGTTAAAACCCGGATCCAACCCTTGGGAATTATAATTGGCGTCTCCTTCCCAAGAGAAAAAGTTCCAGCCCTTCCAGAGAATTCCGTAAAGCTCGGCGACATTCCAAGGAGTAACAGAGCCCCTTATGTAATCTCCCCATCCCCATTGGGCATCGGTAATCTGGAGGAAGGGACCTTGTAAATTTCCACTGAGGAGGCCGTAAGCCGAAAGCGAAGCCGTGCCCAGGAAACCCAGGTCGCCGTGAAGTTGGGCGCCCAAGGCAAAAGCGTAGTTATTCACTACCCCAACATAAAAAAGCTTGCCGCCTTGGTGATAGCCATGGAATTGGATTTCGGTATTCAGGCTTCCGTTCAATGGAACTAAGGCCGTTCCGCCATAATCGAATATCTCGGGATTTCCCGGGGTATTCAGTTGTTGCCAATTGAGGAACGAGTCCGTATTGAACCAGCCATCCTTCTCTTTCCACTGCACACCGTATTCGATCGGACGGGTGATCTCGAGGGTTTTCACCTCCAATGACTCCAAAAACCCATGCCGATTCTCGGTCTCTAAAGTTCCAAAAATCATCCTAGTTGTGGAAGTGAAGTAATCAAAGGAAAGAATGGGTTTTAAATCCAGTGAATCGTCCCACCCATTGGGATGGTCCATAAAAATCCCCGCGGCAATCCCCGTATGTTCACCTGTCAAAGCCACAAAAGAGCTTTTCCATTGCTGGCCAAAAAGGGTTTCTTCCGAACGAAAGGGGCCGTCAAAGCCCTCTTCGTCTCCATAAAAAGCTAAGCCATTTTGGAAGGTCACGGGATCTGCCAAGGCTAGGCCTAAGGATCCAAACCATCCAGCAACGGTTAAAATGAAAAATCGAAATATCTTTTTTTTCATGGGTATGTTTGGGGCATAAACAAAAACGGGCCCAATGGGCCCGTTTTAAAAGTGATACCTAAGAAGTTAATCAGAATGAGAAGGACAAATTCACTCCACCTTCGATGCCGCTGAAATCCAAAGTTAAAGGAGTTGTCGAATCCCCCTTAGGAATGTTGGAGTAACCATTGGTATTGCCGCTTGCTGTTCCAACAGCCCCGGTTTTGGTATCGACTACAAGCGTACTCCCCGCATTTTGGAAACTAGACGCGCTCAAATAACGGTAACCAATATAGGGACCCAAGGCTATTCCCTTGCCCAAACTGAAATCCACGCCAAGAATAGCTTGGGCATTAAAAGCCGTAGTGCTATAAGTTCCGGTGCTGGTATCGGTACCGAGTTGTATGGTTCCAGTAGTGTCAAAAGATTGCTTAGTGAACGTGGTGCTGACGGGTGAAATGCCTCCACCCAATCCCAAGTAACCCTTCACCTTGTCGTCCCCGAAAAGAATCTTGAACCCTAAATCAGCCGTGATGATCGACGTATTAAAAATGTATTTCCAGACATCTGCATTAGTTCCTAGCATGAACCCACTATTAGGATTGGTGGTATAACCCGGGTTATAATCGAAAGTGGTATAAGACAAATTTCCCACCGGGAAATATCCGATCGCCAGGTTGATCTCGAAATTTTTCCCCAATTGGACATAAGGCTCGAATTCGGGAAGGGCAATGACGTTTGGAGTGATCCCATTGAGGGAAACGCTTTGGGCAGCCGTCACATACTGTTTGATCTGGGTTGGATCAGCGAAAATATATTCTATACCACCCATCAAATGAAAGCCGACACTCGTGTCGTTGCCTTTTTCACCGGTGGCGCTCCCTCCACTGGCCATAGCCGTTCCCGTATATTTGGCGACTTGGTCATCCACCCACTGCTGATCATCTGCGGAAAGGGTGGCCTTTACCCGGTCGGCGTAAGCCTTAATGGAAGCATTGGGCTGTTTGGCGTTGGCGATAGCAAAATAAAGGGCCGCATTCTTGGCGTTTCCGGTGTTGTAGTAAGCGTATCCGGCGTAATAGTAAGGCCGGTAATCGTTAGGATTCTGTTGGATAGCCGCGTTGAAATACTGGATAGCTTGGGCATATTGGCGTTGTTGAAATAAGGAGTAACCCGTATTTAAGTAATTCGGAGCGGCTTGCGCCTGTCCCATCCCAGCTCCAGGCGTTGCTCCAGTACCACCGACTTGGGCTTGGAGATTTTGCACAAATTGGGCTAATTGAGCGTTACCCGGCTGTAATGCCGAGGCCCTTTGGTAAAAAGTAAGCGCGTCCGCCTTGCGGCCCAGGGCGTAGTAACAATTTCCCAATCCTTGGTAAGCCTGGCCATTATTGGGGTTCATTTTTACGGCGGCATTATAGTACTGGGCGGCCTGGACGTAATTTTTCGCGCTATAATACTGATTGCCGGCGGCATAATATTGATCCGACGAGGCTCCTTGGGCTCCTACTGAAGCTGGCATCCACGCATTCGAGAACCCCGCCAAAATGAAAATGAAACCCCAGGTCTTCATGCCTCGCATTGCCGCCTCCGGTAAATGGGTTCTAAGTCGATTAAGATATGTTTTCAAGCTTTAAAGCATTGGACATTATAAAGTTTAAAAAAAACCCGTCTAGGAAAATGATTCCCTCTAAGCGGATTGAGTTTTAACGGTTTTTACCGGATTTCCAGGGATTTAAACCATTCCGAATAAAGTTTGCGATTTTCAGGAAGAAGCCGGTGTCGCGACCGGAGCTTCCACTTCCCGGGCCCCTTCCTGAGGCTCATTCACATAAACTTGGGGAGAAATGTTGACTTGTTTTTTATACTCCCCACGAACCCGATCCACAAAGGCTTGGGAGTCGGCCGCCTTCACCAGGCAAACCAACGCCCCTCCCCAACCGATACCCATCATGCGGGAACCGAGGCAACCGGGTTGATCGCGGACCACACGGGTCAGGATGTCCACTTCCTGGCAGGTCGCCTTCAATTTATCCGCCAGGGAATCGTGGGATTCGTTCAAAAGCTGTCCGAACCCGGCGTAATCGGCCTTGACCAGTAAGTCCTTTGCTTTTTTCACACGTTGATTTTCATAGACCACGTGGTCCAACCGCTTGCGCAGAATAATGTCGATGTTCTTGCGGGCCGTCTCATAAGCTTCCCCCCCGACATCTCTCAAGGAAATAACTTTTGGAACGAATTTCCGGATTTCCACCAACAACTGGTTGAAAAGTTCGAGGCGCTTTTTGAACTCCTCTTCCCTTTCTTTTTTACGGACGCCGCTGTCAACCACCACCAACTTGTAGTTTTGGGAGTCAAAAGGTATGTATTCCGGCTTAAAGGTCCGGGCGTCGAATAAAACCAGTTGGTCTTTCTTGGCGAATTTGATCGCATAAGGCGAAAAGTAATCTCCGCGCATGGACATAAATTGGCTTTCCACGCGATGGCAAAGTTTGGCCAGCGTGGCGTCGTCCAGGGGATGGGTACCCAGGTCATTACAGGCCACAGCAGTGGCAACCGTAATAGCTGCCGAAGTTCCCATGCCGATTCCTTCCGGCATGTCCGCGGCCACCACCATCTGGATCCCATCTAACTTGCGCCCGGTCCGTTCGTAAAAATAAAGAACGCCTTTAGGAAAATTTGCCCATCCATCGGCCCGATCAAACTTCAAAGTGGTAAGGGAAACCTTGATTTTTTCCTCATAATTCAAGGAATGGATAAAAGCCATCTTGTCTCCCCTTCGCTGGGCGGCCACCACCACCAAGTGATTGCCCGCCGCCAAAAGACTGAACCCATCCACAGCTTCTGTGTATTCCCCACCCAATAATGTCAAGCGGCTTGGGGCCACGACCATAGTAATCTTTCGTCCGGAATCACCATATTGGTGGATAAAAGTGGCTTGGGCTTTTTTAACGAGTTCTTCAAGTGGCATAAATCCTCCGGGAACTATTTGTGGAATAAAACCAAGTAAAAAAAAAGGACGGGGGCGTTAAAGAGTAAACTGTCGATCCGGTCAAAGACACCGCCGTGACCCGGAAGCAAAGAACCCGAATCCTTGGCGGAGAGACTGCGTTTGATAAGTGATTCTACCAGATCGCCCAGTTGCCCAAACAAAGAAAGTAGGAGAGAAAGCGCCAAAACATCCAGGAGAGAAAAAGTTTGGGCAAAAATTGGCACAATTTTCCACAGAAGGAGTAATCCCGCCAAGACCAGTACAAGTCCACCTATGCAACCTTCTATGGATTTGTTAGGGGAAGCCAAGGGAGCGAAATGATGTTTTCCCCATCGATTCCCCGCGAAATAGCCTCCAGTGTCATAGGCCCATGTAGCAACATAAAGCCAAAGAAGGAACCAAGCGCCTTGGGATAAATCTCTTAAAAGCAAAAAATAACGGCCTAAAATACCGAAGTAAATGGCACCAAAAAAAGTGACACTGACAGAAACTACCATTTCCTTTAAAGGCCGTTTGGACCAGAGGAAAGAAAGAGTTAAAACAAAAAGTCCCAGTGCGAAAACATCGCCCTCACCCAAAGACAAAAAAGGCATGGCGACGCAAGGTAAAAGAAGAAGGCCGAACACGGCCAAACCTTCTACCCGCAAGGTTCTTAATTTATGGGCATCCGCCAACTGAAAATATTCCATCAAGGCCAAACCCAAACCCATGGACACGATCACTTTAAAAGGTAATACCCAACCGCAAAAAGTAAGTGCCAGCAGAGCGGGAATTCCCACCATGGACACAAGGATCCGCTTGGTTAGGGTGCCCACGAGGTTACACTCCCCATAATGCTTTCAACCCCTCCAAACCGCCTTTGGCGGGTCTGAAAGTCGCGCAAGGCGGCGATAAAATGAGGTGTCCTGAAATCCGGCCAAAGGGTTTTGGTGACGTGGAATTCGGAGTAGGCCAATTCCCAAAGAAGAAAATTAGAAACCCTCATTTCCCCGCTGGTGCGGATTAATAGGTCCACCTCCGGTAATTGACTTGTGGAGAGAAACCCCGCGATTATTTTTTCGGAAATGGCAACCGGATTTAATTTCCCCGCCTTAACTTGTTGAGCGATCTTTTTAACCGCCCTTGTCAAATCATTTCGGCCGCTATAGGACAAGGCCAATACCAGCTTTAAACCCGTGCAATGGGACGTCGCCTGAATGGATTTTTTAAGTTCTTCTCGAATTTCAATGGGAAGGTCCTCGGCATGTCCAATGGTTTGAAGCTGAACGTTATTTTGTAAAAGTTCTTCCACTTCATTGCGCAAGTATTGTTTTAAAAGTTGCATTAGAAGACTGACTTCCCGGCGGGGCCTTTTCCAGTTTTCGGTGGAAAAAGCGTAAAGAGTCAGGGTTTCCAATCCAAATTCACCTGATAATCTTACGATTTCTCGGATGGAATGGGCTCCGGCTCGGTGGCCGGCAATGCGAGGTAAATGACGCTTTTTCGCCCACCGACCATTGCCATCCATGATGATGGCAACGTGGCGGGGCAAATGCGATTTCAAGCGGTAACGTTTAAGAAGGGCGGCCTTTTTGGGGGTTTCCACAGCCTTGGTTAGAACTCCATGATTTCTTTTTCTTTGTGCTCACTGAGTTTCCCAATTTCCTGCGTATAAAGATCCGTCGTTTTCTGGATTCGCTCGTGAAATTTCTTGAAGTCGTCTTCGGGAATTTCTTTTTTCATGTGATCCAAATCCTTGTTGGCATCCTGCCGGATACTTCGAATAGCCACCCTTCCACCTTCGGCGTGCTTGTGAACCAACTTCACGAATTCCTTCCGCCGTTCTTCGGTCAGGGGGGGCATCGAAAGCCGGATGACTTTCCCATCGTTGTTGGGGGAGATTCCCAAATCGCTTTTTTGAAGGGCCTTTTCGATTTCCATCAAAGCCTGGGGGTCCCAGGGTTTCATTTCCAGGGTTCGGGAATCGGGCACCGAAATATTGGCCACCTGGTTTAAGGGAACAAACGAGCCGTAATACTCGACTTTAATATTTTCCACCAGGGCTGCGGAGGCCCTGCCCGTCCGAACAGTGGAAAACTCCCGTTTGGTGGCGTCGACGGCTTTCTTCATTTTGGATTCAGCATCATTTAAGACTTGGTTCGCGTCTGCCATGGTTTCCACCTCAAAAATCAGAATCCCATCCGATAACTGCGCTTCAAAAAGGGGGTGAGTTATTTTTCATTTATAAAAAATTTCTTCCCTATCTTTCGGCGTCTTCGTTCTGGACTTTTGTTTTATCAGTTTTTAACAACCGTTCCAATCGGTTCACCGCAAACCGCGCGTTGGATGTTACCGGGTTGATGAAGATCGAAAACAACGATGGGAAGCTTGTTTTCCATGCAAAGGGTAAGGGCGGTCGTATCCATGACCCGTAGTTGGCGATTGATCGCGTCGATATAAGTGAGGTTCTTGAACTTCTTGGCCTGGGGGTCCTTCTTGGGGTCCGCGCTATAAATGCCGTCCACGTTGGTGGCTTTGAGGATAGCGTCCGCCCCGATCTCGATGGCTCTTAGCGCCGCAGCCGTATCGGTAGTGAAGTAGGGATTTCCCGTTCCGCCTGCGAAGATAACGATGCGGCCCTTTTCCATGTGCCGTAACGCCCGGCGCCGAATATAGGGCTCGGCGACTTTGGACATTTCAATGGCGCTTTGGACTCTGGTGTGAGCCCCTTGTTGCTCGAGAGCGTTTTGAAGCGCGAGCGCATTGATCAAAGTGGCCAGCATACCCATGTAATCCGAGGAAACCCGGTCCATTCCCATGCGTTCACCATCGGCGCCCCGGTAGATATTGCCGCCGCCGATGACAAGGGCGATTTCCACCCCGGATTTTTGGACATCATAGACCGCTCCAGCAATGGCCCGGACGACCTTTTCATCGATACGGTGTTCATTGTCTCCTGCCAAAGCCTCACCTGAGAGCTTTAGCAACACCCGGCGGTAAACCGGCTTCGACTTTGAACTTTTAGGAACCTTTGGAGCCATTTTCTTTTCCATGAAAGACATTTCAAAAGGCAGTCAAGTGGCCGCCAGCTTAACTGGCGGCGGTGATAATTACTCGCCTAATTGCAGCCTTGAGAACCGGCGGACCACCACGTTTTCACCCAGTTTAGCTGCCACTTCGGTAACATATTGCTTGACGCTTTTTTTAGGCTCACGAATGTAGGGCTGGTCCATCAGGCACACCTGTTTATAGTAGCTTTCGATCTTGCCTTCGGCGATTTTCGCTTGGACAGCTTCCGGTTTGCCCGATTGTTTTGCTTCGTTCATATAAATTTCGCGTTCTTTATCTAATTCGGTCGCTGGAACTTCTTCCCGGTTGACATACTTGGGAGCTGACGCAGCCACTTGCATGGCTAATTCCTTGGCTAGGTTCTGGAAATCATCCGTTTTGGCCACGAAATCCGTCTCGCAATTGACCTCGACTAAAACTCCCACTTTGCCACTATGGACGTAGTTCCCAATGATTCCTTGGTTGGCGCTGCGCCCGGAGCGCTTAGCCACTTGGGACATCCCCTTTTCCCGTAGCCAAACCACCGCCTTCTCGAAGTCACCCATTGTTTCTGACAAGGCTTTCTTACAATCCATCATTCCTGCGCCGGTTTTTTCGCGCAAGTCTTTTACGGCTGTTGCTGTAATTTCCATTCCATTTTCCTCCAGATCATTGCCGCACTCGGGACATTTTCCAGGCGTGTTGCTTATGATGCCGTCCTTTTTACATATATACATGGATTTGCTATCTTCTGGGACACCCGACGTTGCCCTCATTTCTAAAAATCCTTTTAGGGCACAAAAAAACTGAGTGGCACCATACCCTCCCGCTTCCTTCAAGCCATATCAGGGTTTGTCGTCCCTCACACGCTTGGTGCGGATACGTTCGACCTTTTCACTGGCCAATTCGTCGGCAATGACTGCAACCGTTTCAGCGTCACCTGCCAGGGTTTCCACGCCGCCCACTAGGAGTTCAGCCACTTCTTTTTGCTCGGGGATTTCCTCAATTTGGATTTCGGCTTCAACCACTGCGACTTCACCTTCGGCTGGAACAGATTTTTCCTGCTCGGCCGCGGCCAGCATTTCCGCGCCCACTTCGCTGGGCCCAACCGCTCCTTCAGCGGAAATTTCTTTGCCTTCCAATTCTTTGGAACGACCTTCCAAAATAGCGCTGGCCATGACAGAAGTCATGAGCTTTACAGCGCGGATGGCGTCGTCGTTTCCAGGAATGACCACGTCTACTTCGCCAGGGTCACAATTAGTATCCACCACCGCAATCACGGGAATCCCCAATTTACGAGCTTCCTGAACCGCTATATGTTCTTTCTTGGTGTCGATTACAAAAATAGCCCCGGGCAGTTTTCCGACATTTTTAATTCCACCCAAAGACCTTTGAAGCTTACTTTTATCTTTGTTCAATCCTGCCTGTTCTTTTTTAGAACGGTCATTCATTTCCTGTTCGGAAATACTCTCCAATTCTTTCAAATAGCCGATAGATTTTTTGATGGTGGTAAAGTTGGTGAGCATTCCGCCCAGCCATCGGTAGTTGACATAAGGCATTCCACAGCGATCCGCCTCTTCCTTGATGGCGTCCTGGGCCTGTTTTTTGGTACCAACAAACACGATGGTCTCACCCGAGGCCGCCAGGTCTTTCACGAATTGGTAGGCTTCCTTGAGCTTTTTGACGGTTTTTTGAAGGTCGATAATGTGAATCCCATTACGCTCCCCGAATATATAGAGGGCCATCTTGGGATTCCAACGGCGGGTCTGGTGACCGAAATGCACACCAGCTTCTAACAACTGCTTCATTGAAACAGACATCATGGTACGGCTCCTTTAAGTTTTTCCACCGCTTCTTCTTACCACCGAGAGTGGATTCCTTTCCAACCAAGAGGCCACTGAAAGGAACGTTGAAAGAGCGTGAGAGATGGGCCGCATTTACTGCCGGGCCCGCTTCAACTGGGCCGAAGCCTGTTGAAGCGGTATGGTTATAACATGCGCCACCGACGGCAACAAGGGGTAATCAAAGGGAAAAACGATCTTTTAGAGGCTTTGGGCCACCCAAGGTAGCTCGGTAAGAAGTTTCAACAAGGGATTGTTAGGGATGGGCTTCCTTGCCCATCCGAAAGATAATATCTTTACCATAAACCAAGGTGTCGTGGTCGAAAAACTTTTTTTTATACTCGATTCCATCGACTAAAAGCGATTGAACGTAAAGGTTATCGACCGAGTTATCGATGCTTTTCAACGTCAATAAACCGCTGGGATAAACCATCTTGTCTAGATAAACATCCACCTGTTGGAAAAGCGGGCTTCCCAATTGGTACGTGTTGCTTCCGGGGCAAACCGGATAAAATCCGATGGCCGAGAAAAGATACCAAACTGACATGACGCCACAATCGTCGTTTCCTGGAATCCCGTCTGGCGTGGCTTTATAATATTTTCCCATCAATTCCCTAGTTTCTTTTTGTGTGCGCCAGGCTTCCTTCGGTACATAATCGAAAAGATAAGGCCAAGCCAAATCTGGCTCGTTGGTGGCGTCATAATGGCCGCCTTCAAAACACTGTCGCAGACGCTTCACAAAGGCCTCGTCACCACCCAACAGCATCTTGAGGCCGTCCATATCTTGGGGCGCGAAAAAAAGATATTGCCAAGCCGTGCCTTCCACATAGCCCGGCCCTCCATTGTCCGGCCAGCTTTGGTCGCAACAGTTGGTAACAGGATTAAATGGCGTCATCCAGGTTCCATCGCGGTTTTTTGCCCGTAGAAATCCGGTATTTGAATCATAAAAATTCCGGTAGACACCGGACATATGAATGTACTTTTCATAATCCTTGGGCTTCTGGAGGTCTTTGGCCATTTGGGCCAGGCACCAGAAATCATAGGAATATTCCAAGCTGGTCGAAACCGATCCCCAAAGCAGATCCCCACTATCGTCATCTTTGGGTATGAACTCGTATTGGAGAAGGGACTTCAAGCCGCCGTAGATTTTATTGTCCTTGGGGTCCAGGCTTTTCACCATAGAATCATAGGCTGAACCAACGTCAAAATCTTTGAGTCCCTGCCGGTAAGCATCCAGCAAAACCGGAACCGCCGGGCAACCCACCATCACTCGGGTTTCATTCCCCGCCAGTTCCCACTTGGGAAGCCAGCCACTTTCCTTAGACATCTCGACTAGACTTTTCACCATGTCCAAATCCCTTTCAGGATAAAAGAGGCCCAAAAAAGGATGAAGGTTACGATAAGTATCCCAAAGTGAAAAAACATGGTAGCGGGTATAACTGTCGGCCGTTTTCACGCCCTGATGGTTCATGCTTTGGTATTGGCCGTTCACATCGGAAAAAACGCTGGGGTGGATTAACGCGTGGTAAAGGGCCGTATAAAAAATTTTCAACTGGTCGTTAGAAGCTCCCGTAATCTTAATCCGGGAAAGCACCCCCTCCCAAGCCACCTGGGCCTCAGACCGGATAGCTTGAAAATCCCACCCCGAAACCTCCGTTTTCAAATTAAGCCGGGCGTTCTCAACGCTCACGTAGGATATTCCCACTTTTACCATAATGGATTCCTGTCCCGTTGTCGAAAACCTGAAAAAAGCTCCAACGTCTTTCCCCTCTTGCTCCCTGTTTTCCGAAGACACACCGTCTTTCCAAGTTCCCGCCTGAATGGCCTTTTTGCTGAATTGGGCCACGAAATAAACAGTTTGCTTGTTACCCGCATAAGGCGTGCAAAAATCCCCGCTTTGAGAAAAGCCTTCCACTTCCATATTAGAGATGATCTTGACGCTGGATTTAAACGAAGGAGATTTCAAAGTCACCGGATCAGTCGTTAACCGGTGATTGGCGTCTAAAAGGATATTGGCGTCTCCTTTGCAAGCCGGAAAAGAATATTGGCTGACCCCCACGCGAGTGGTGGCCGTCATTTCCGCCAGGATGTCATAGGTTTTAAGATGGACAGAATAATAACCGGGTGCGGAGGTTTCGGAATCATAAGCGGACTTCCATTGTTCGAGAGAAGTCTGGATTTTTCCGGTGGTCGGCATTAAAAGAACATTCCCCAAGTCGGGACAACCCGTACCGCTCAAATGGACATGGCCGAATCCATAGAGAGGGGGTTCACCATAAATATATCCCGAAGGTGCTTGGGGAGCGTTATGAGGACTCACTGAAACCATGCCCCAAGGCACCAAAGCTCCTGGAAAAGTATTTCCACCATTGGCCGTTCCCACAAAGGGGTTCACCCAATCCGTCAGCCCCGCTCCACTCACATGAGAGAAAGCGAAAGAATAAAAGGTTAACGCTAATCCCAACCAAAACCGGAACATGTTTTCTCGCTTTTCCTTTTCCAAAAAACGGTGAAAGCCTTAAAATGCTTTGTCGCGCGGAATTCCACATAAACGGGAGTCTGACCTTGCACTTGCGGCCCCAATTATCCTCCATCCGTGCCCGTTTCGGATACCCCTATCACCAATGGATGACCCAGGAATTCAACGAAGCCGGTTGGAACCTCGTCCAAAAAAGCCTGTCCCAAAAACGAACTCACGACGTAACCATGTTAATTGAGGGCCCTGATGGCCGTTTCGCCCTCATGAGCAAGCACAGTTACCCGCCTGGCATCTTCCGGTCACCTTCCGGCGGAGTCCATCCAGGCGAGGATATTGCGGCGGGCGCCCTTCGCGAAGCCAAGGAAGAGACCGGCTTGAACATCGAATTAAAACGTTTCCTGCTCCATATCACCCTCGACATCAGTTACAAGGATGAAATCGCCACCTGGGACTCATACGTTTTTTATGCCACTACCCGCGATACCCAATTGAAACCTACGGACTTAAAGGAAGTCAAAGACACCCGCTGGGCGGGCAGGGAGCATTTGATATCAATGGTGACCATGCTCAAGGAAACCGGGAATGGAGGGCTTATTTATCGAGGCGAACTTACCGCCGCTTCCCTCTGGGCGTTAGATAACCCCTTGGCATTCCGGGAAGCCACGTCCCGCGACATGCCCGGCATCGCCCATTCGCTGATCGCCAATAAGCTGGCGGTTTCCCAAGCCGAGCAAACCTATTGGTGGATCGCCGAGATACAGGGCCTGACCTCCGGCACGGTCGGCATCACTCCCCACGCCGATTGTACGGAACTGACAGGTCTGACCGTCGATCCCCTTTTCCGAGGCCGTGGCCTTGGCCACGCCATGGTGGAATATGCCTGCGACCAATGGCACAGCCCGCTGAAACGAAAGAAACTGACCGAAGGCAAGGTGGTTTTGAACGACAAGCTCTGGTTGACGACCGCCACGCCCGGTTATTTCCTGCCGGTCAATTTCATCCTGACTGACCCGGGCCTTATGCCCAAAAGCCTGAAGGAACAGCTCACCGGCTTCCGCTCCAAGTGGCAGGGCATGCGGTACCAGATGTACAAACTCTAACCTTAACAACCCCCACAAATTTCGGGAGAAAACCGGGATGAATCCAATCCTTAAAAAATTGTTTTTAAAGGGTCAAAATCCCCTATTACTCAAACACTCCCAACGAATTCGGGAAAACCGCGGATGCTTTTGGTGTAACGGTCGATACCAGTCCTAAAGGCCAATATGGATTTATCCTGGCTTTCACCCATTCTCAAAATGACGCAAAAAAATCGCCAAGAGGGTTTCCAAGGCCCTGGCCAAAGGTGGAATCTTCTGGATGGCTTATCCAAAGGGCGCTTCCAAGAAATACAAATCGGACATCAATCGTGACACAGGAAATGCCCTCATGCAAAAGCTTGGTTTTAAGGGCGTGTCATTGATAGCAACTGATGAAAATTGGTTGGCAATGCGGTTTAAAAGAAGTTAAAACGAAAAAGTTTTAATGAGTCACTAAAACCTTTGTCGTGTGGGTTCCACTGGCGTCACTAAACACCAAAATATAAATTCCACTCGCGACTTTTCGGCCCGTGGCATTGGTTCCATTCCAAATGTACCTATGCGTGAATCCCGTTATCTGTCGCCCAACAGTGGCGGCCAAAGCCGAGGAAACAGGGTTCAAAGTGCCCACCAATTCACCCGTAATACTGTAAACGTTTAAGGTTGAACCCGTAACCTGAACGTCCGTAATGGTAATAGTCGAACTGGATTGGCTTGAACTAAGGATATTGGGGGCCGCCACAAGGGAAGTCGTCGGGGCTACATCCTGGGAGCTCACAAGCGCACCCGCGACGCCAGGAGTCGCCACACCCGGAGTAATCGTCCCGGAAGGAGTAGTGGTTGGGGTTCCAGTAACCGTAGGAGTCGAAGTGATAGTTAATGTGTTTGTCGCCGTCACGGTATTTGTAGGCGTATTGCTGGCCGTCACCGTCGGCGTGTTCGTAATGGTGCGAGTGTCAGTGGGGGTCAAAGTAACTGTCGGAGTATGAGTATCCGTCGCGGTGTGCGTGGGTGTCCTGCTATCGGTCACAGTTGGCGTATTCGTAATGGTACGAGTGGCGGTGGGAGTTGAAGTGACCGTCGGAGTATGGGTGTTTGTCGCGGTGTTCGTGGGCGTCCGAGTATCCGTTATCGTTGGTGTGTTTGTAATCGTACGTGTATCAGTAGGTGTTGAAGTAACTGTAGAAGTATGTGTGTTCGTCGCTGTGCTCGAAGGTGTCCTGCTATCCGTCACCGTTGGCGTGTTCGTAATGGTATGAGTGTTAGTCGGAGTCGGCGTCACCGTCGGAGTATGTGTATCCGTCGTGGTTCCCGTGGGCGTCCGGGTATCCGTCACCGTCGGCGTATTCGTAATGGTGCGGGTGTCGGTGGGTGTAGAAGTGACTGTCGGTGTATGTGTATCTGTCGCGGTATTCGTGGGCGTCCTGCTATTCGTTACCGTCGGCGTATTTGTAATGGTGCGCGAGTCAGTTGGAGTCGAAGTGACCGTCGGCGTATGAGTGTCAGTTGCGGTGTTTGTAGGTGTCCTGCTGTTGGTCATCGTCGGCGTGTTCGTAATAGTGCGGGTGTTGGTGGGTGTCGAAGTAACCGTCGGTGTATGCGTGTCCGTCGCGGTATTCGTGGGCGTCCGGGTATTCGTCACCGTCGGGGTGTTTGTCACGGTATGAGTCGACGTCGGAGTATGTGTGTTCGTCGCGGTGCTCGTAGGTGTCCTGCTATCCGTCACCGTCGGCGTGTTCGTAACGGTGTGGGTAGCGGTCGCAGTATGGGTATTCGTCGGAGTTGATGTCGGGGTATGGGTATGAGTATTCGTCGCTGTGTTCGTAGGGGTACGGGTGTCCGTTACTGTCGGGGTGTTCGTCACGGTATGAGTCGACGTCGGAGTATGTGTGTTCGTCGCGGTGCTCGTAGGTGTCCTGCTATCCGTCACCGTCGGCGTGTTCGTAACGGTGTGGGTAGCGGTCGCAGTATGGGTATTCGTCGGAGTTGATGTCGGCGTTCGGGTATGAGTATTCGTCGCTGTGTTCGTAGGGGTACGGGTGTCCGTTACTGTCGGGGTGTTCGTCACGGTATGAGTCGCCGTCGGAGTATGTGTGTTCGTCGCGGTGTTTGTGGGCGTCCGGGTATCCGTCACAGTCGGGGTGTTCGTGACGGTGTGGGTAGCGGTCGCAGTATGGGTATTCGTCGGAGTTGATGTCGGCGTTCGGGTATCCGTCACCGTAGCCGTATTAGTAGGGGTCCTGGTGTCGGTCACCGTTGCGGTGTTCGTCGCCGTGTGTGTAGGCGTGTGGGTATTAGTGATCGTCGCTGTGTTCGTCGGTGTCCGGGTGTCTGTTACTGTCGGGGTGTTCGTCACGGTATGAGTCGCCGTCGGAGTATGCGTGTTCGTCGCGGTGTTTGTGGGTGTCCGGGTATCTGTCACAGTCGGGGTGTTCGTGACGGTGTGGGTAGCGGTCGCAGTATGGGTATTCGTCGGAGTTGATGTCGGCGTTCGGGTATCCGTCACCGTAGCCGTATTAGTAGGGGTCCTGGTATCGGTCACCGTTGCGGTGTTCGTCGCCGTGTGTGTAGGCGTGTGGGTATTAGTGATCGTCGCTGTGTTCGTCGGCGTCCGGGTGTCTGTTACTGTCGGGGTGTTCGTCACGGTATGAGTCGCCGTCGGAGTATGCGTGTTCGTCGCGGTGTTTGTGGGCGTCCGGGTATCCGTCACCGTCGCCGTATTCGTTGGAGTCCGCGTGTCGGTTACCGTCGGGGTTTTTGTCGCCGTGCGCGTAGCCGTGTGGGTATCAGTGACCGTCGCCGTGTTCGTCGGGGTCCGGGTATCCGTCACCGTTGCCGTATTCGTCGGGGTCCTGGTGGCGGTCACGGTATCCGTATTCGTCGGTGTATTCGTTATCGTGTGAGTATCGGTCACCGTCGCTGTATTCGTCGGAGTCCGGGTATCCGTCACCGTCGCGGTGTTCGTCGCCGTATGTGTAGGTGTGTGGGTGTCGGTCACTGTCGGCGTGTTCGTTGTCGTATGGGTATCCGTTACTGTCGCCGTATTCGTCGGAGTCCTAGTGGCGGTTACCGTATCCGTGTTCGTCGGTGTGTTCGTTATCGTGTGGGTATCCGTCACCGTCGCCGTGTTCGTCGGAGTCCTGGTGTCGGTCACCGTCGCCGTGTTCGTCGCCGTGTGTGTAGGCGTATGAGTATCGGTCATCGTCGGTGTGTTTGTTATCGTATGGGTGTCGGTTACTGTCGCCGTATTCGTTGGAGTCTTAGTGGCGGTTAACGTATCCGTGTTAGTCGGCGTATTCGTTATCGTGTGAGTGTCCGTCACCGTCGCCGTATTCGTCGAAGTCCTGGTGTCGGTCACCGTTGCGGTGTTTGTCGCCGTATGTGTAGGTGTGTGGGTGTCGGTCACCGTCGGTGTGTTTGTTATCGTATGGGTATCCGTTACTGTCGCCGTATTCGTCGGAGTTCTGGTGTCGGTCACCGTCGCGGTGTTCGTCGCCGTGTGTGTAGGCGTATGAGTGTCGGTCATCGTCGGTGTGTTTGTTATCGTATGGGTATCCGTTACTGTCGCCGTATTCGTCGGGGTCCTAGTCGCGGTTAACGTATCCGTGTTAGTCGGCGTATTCGTTATCGTGTGAGTGTCCGTCGCCGTCGCCGTATTTGTCGGGGTCCGGGTATCAGTCACCGTCGGCGTATTTGTAACGGTATGTGTGTCTGTCGGAGTACCAGTGGGTGTTCGAGTATCCGTTACCGTTGGCGTATTCGTTATCGTATGGGTATCAGTTGGGGTTGAAGTCACTGTTGGGGTATGCGTATCCGTCGGTGTACCGGTAGGCGTCCTGGTATCCGTCACTGTCGGGGTATTCGTGATCGTATGCGTATTAGTGGGTGTCGGAGTTACTGTCGGAGTATGTGTATCCGTCGGAGTACCGGTAGGCGTCTTAGTATCCGTCACCGTAGGCGTATTCGTAATCGTATGCGTATTTGTTGGTGTCATAGTGATCGTGGATGTATGCGTGTCTGTCGGAGTTCCCGTAGGCGTCCTGGTATCCGTCACTGTCGGGGTATTCGTGATCGTATGCGTATTAGTGGGTGTCGGAGTTACTGTCGGAGTATGTGTATCCGTCGGAGTACCGGTAGGTGTCTTAGTATCCGTCACCGTAGGCGTATTCGTTGGTGTCATAGTGATCGTGGGTGTATGCGTATCTGTCGGAGTTCCCGTAGGCGTCCTGGTATCCGTCACTGTCGGGGTATTCGTGATCGTATGCGTATTAGTAGGAGTTGAAGTCACCGTCCGTGTACGGGTATTCGTCACGGTGTTCGTGGGGGTCTTGGTATCCGTCACTGTCGGTGTGTTAGTAATCGTACGCGTGTTCGTAGGAGTTCTGGTGGCCGTCGGTGTAGGGGAGTCCGTTGGGGTACCAGTAATAGTGGGAGTTGAAGTGTCTGTTCCACTTGAACCAGTCGCAGCGAGGATATAGCCGGAAGGAGCGAGAACAAAAGCCAAACTGAAAACGAAAATAAGGGGAAAAGCAGTTGGGAAAACATCCGACGTTTTTAATTTTAAATTTCGCATCAATAAAGCTTTCAGGCTTTTTGAGAAAAGCAAAAATATAGCTGGTTGAATAACTAACGCCGAATTGTACACCTACTTGAGCCAGAAAAGGCTCTGACAGAAAATAAATTTATGAGTGAAAAAACTAACTTTATAAGAATTTCCCTGGAAAACTTGGTGTTAACTACCAAAACTTATTAATTAAGGTCAGAAAATTATTCAATTATGAAGACGGAGGCAAAGGCCTTCGTTTCCAAGCGGAAACCCACCGCATACCCAGCCAACCCACCAGCCAAGAATAGAGAAGAACAGGCAGAAAGTGCTCCAAACACACATGGTACAGGTTATGGCTGTCACAATGGAGGGTAATTAGGCCCAAGCCCAAAAGAAAAGAGGAAACACCCGACCACAAACCCACCCGTCTGGCGTTCAAGGGGGCGTTCTTTCTTACAAGTATCCCTAATCCAACCCAAAAAACCGACCCTAGGAGAAAAACCACCACGAAACAGGGCATAGGGGTGATATGGTCCAGGTAATTCTCAGCCTTCCAGGGAAGAAAAAGCACGAACAAAAGTCCTGCCCCCACCCCCAACAAGGCGGACAATCGAAATTCCCATTTCCCCAATTGTTCCCCACCCGGAAAGCTAGCCTCAATTGCCCCCCAAGCCGCCAGGGCGGCGCCCAGGAAAATAAAAAGCATCATTAAGTCAAAGGGGAAGGACTTTAAATTGAGCGAAAGGTCCGTCCGAAGAGGCATGAAGAAAGAAAAGAGGGAAATAACAACCACGATGATCACCAGCCAAGACAACCATTGGCTGAGGGGTGCCGCGGCGGGTTTAACCGGTCTCAATCCATGCGCAAGGCGCTCCATCGCCTTTTGATGGATGGCTGGCATCCCCTTTTCCGCCTTAAGTTTAGAGATCGGCTTTTTCATGGCTTTACGCGCTTCTCCAACAATATTTTTTTCAACCGGGCGTAGCCACGGTGGGCCCGGACTTTGAGGGCGCTTATCGAAAGATTCAACGACTTTGCGGCTTCCTCAACCGTGAGTCCCTCGATCTTTAGCATTTCCACCGGCTTGCGCAAACTTTCTGGCAATTGTGCCAGCGCCTGGTGCAATTCATCCCCCAAACTTCCGTCCAACTCTTCCCTGTTGCCTGTTTCCGGCAGGATTTCCACCGGCACTTCCTTCTCAGCGAATTTTCGGTTTCGGCCGATCGCGTCCAGGAAAGCGTTGTGGGCGAGAGTGAAAAGCCAGGGAGCAAAGGGCCGGTCGGTCAGGTAACTATGGCGGGCCCGGTGCAAAGTGAAAAGCACCTCCTGGTACACGTCATCTACCATCGACTTGTTGAAAACCCTGCGACGGACATAGGAATAGAGAAGGGGCCCGATTTCATTGAGAAGCATCCGGTAGGTTTCCTCATCGCCTTCCTGGACCCGTTTCATCATTTGGGACCAGGATTGCCATTGGGTCGGACTGGCTTTCAAAAGCACTCCTTGAGGATTACGGTTTGAACTAGGGAGAGGTTACGGATTATCCGATTAAATCCAATGTTTCCTTCAACTCGGTGAGTCGGCAGGTGTAAATAGGCGTATCACGAACGGTGTATTTGGAACCCTCGGTTTCCCGCAAGGCCATGACCAAATCCAGGAAATCCCCGGGGGTATCGGTCTCAAAAGCCACCACGAAATCCTGGTCGTCCAAACCGAAAGAATAAGTAGTGTTCAATTTAACCGAGGGATAAAGGTTCCCTACCCGGATATGCTCGTCCATTACTTTTTGGCGTGCTTCCTTGGAAAGCAGATACCATTCGCGGCTTTTCACAAAAGGATAGATAAAGATGTATTTGAACCGACCCGGATAAATATTGGTTCTGGATTCTTCCGAACCGCCCACATGCTGGTGCTTATCAATATAGGTGCTTCTTTTGGTCATGGCCAGATAGGAAGCGGGCGTCTTGAGGTAAGGCCCCATGGCCGACTTCATCAAAGCCGAGCTTTGTTTTTGGATGGCGTCCAGGTCGTAACTGATGCGCCAAAGCATTAAGTCCACATCCGACCGAAAACCGACCGTTGAATAAGAAAGCAAAATACCGTCTTTCTTAAAGGTCTCGGCAGCCTCCAGAAAAGACTTCTTGGCCGACTCCTTTTCGGCGGTCGGAAGCTTGTGAAACTCCTCGGATATCTTATAGAAGGCAAAGCTGACAAATTGGCGTTTAGTCGGATCGGCCATGATTTACCCCTGACGAGAATGAATTGAGAGGCGGTATTTTAGGCCGTAAGCCGCCAAAAAGCAAAAGGCTTGGCGTTTATCATTGTTCCCGGATTTGAAGCTCGGCCACCGGCACGAAACGCGGATCGGCGATGGGATAAAGGCTGTGGGTCACGGGCCAAAGGCCCTCCTTCCACGAATCCGACGCGGTCGTCGAGAACTGAACCACCGCGTCGCTCTCCCCCCGGCCCAGGAACTTATCCAAGTTCTGGTAACCGTTGCGCTCATAGAATTCGCGGTTGAAGGATTCTTTCCCGACTTCTCTTGGCGGCAGCCTTTTTTGGAGGCCTATCGTTAAGGCATAGTTTCCCGGTGGGAAATCCGACGGGATAAACAAAATCCGCTTATCTTCCAAAAGTGTTCCCGATTTGAGTTGGGCCAAGTAACCCGCCGGCGCCTCATGGATATCATGAAGCCAGAAAACCCCGTTTTTCATCCAGTAGTCCCCTTTCGGATCGATGAAAATTCCCACTACCATGTCCGACGAATCCTGAGGACCAGCCTTACGGCGAACCCAACGGTAATTCAGTTCCACGATATCCCCTGGCTTCACCTGACGCGGCCATATGTCAACGCCCTGCAATTCGATGCCGCCCCAAGCCACTAAAGGCTTTTCGTCCGGGGCCTTCTTTTTAAGGGCCGCCTCGATCCCATTGGGAACAACCGTCATCAAGGGCCCCCAGCTCCGGTAAGACCAATTCGGCGGCAAAGCCCATTGCCGGGTCACGTAAAGAGGCCGATCCTGGCTGAGACACTCATGGATTTGGGGGGCTATTCGGGAAGGATCCGTGCCGGGTTCAAGAATTCCAATATCTTTCCGGAATCCGAAGGACTGTTGGTAACCCACCACGGGGAAGTACTCATTTTCTTCTGAAGGAACATAAAGGGCGTTCGGCTTCATGATCGTGAGGAGGTTATGGGCGTAATCCTCCGCACCTTTTTCTTTTTTCCGGTCCCAAAAATGTCCCACTTGAGAGAACTGGGCTAATAAAAAAGCAGCCAAAAGCGCGTCCACGAATACCAGGCGCAAATATCCTTTTTCAAAAAATCTTTCCACCAGGACAAGGGGAAAGACCGCCAACAAGCCGCTGAAAACCCAGCCCAACAAAACCTGGTGAGACTCAAAGGTCGGGAACGGAATGGTAAAAACGAAAAGAGCCTCAACGGTTCCCCACCCCAATGCCACCCAAAAGAAGAGAGGAATTTTTTCTCTCTTCCAATAAGCCAACCCTGCCCCCCAGAACAACAAAACCACGCCCAAAGGAGTCAAATCATTCCAGAAATGGGAACCCATTTGCCTTGAGGTTTCAAGAATGGTGGAGGTTGATACCGTTCCGACATATTGTGAAAATTTCATGGCCAAAACATGGCGGACAAAGGCCATCGGATGGGTCAAGTCGGCATAGGCTATGGCCGGATGCAAGGCGGACCGTAGCGGCAGATAGAGGGCCGTACTACGGCCCAACGCGAAAAAAGGAATCAGTATTAGCAAACTTTTTACTGAAAGTTTTCGATAACGAAGCTTTTCCCAAATAAAGGCCAACCCTACAAAGGGCAAACCGAAAAATTGGGTTGGCCTGAAAACTGTAGCCATCCCAAGGACAAAGAAAGCCAAGAGCCACTTACCTGATTTTTCCAAACTTAAGGCCCAAAGAAGAAACAGGCCTAACAAAAGGTGCAGTGCATAAACCAAGGGGGTTAAGGAATAGCGCCACCAAGGCTGGCTTAGGCTCCAGGCAGCGGTGAGTAGGGTCAGCCACATTTTCAACTTAGGTGAAATCTTATGATCAGCTGTTTCGATGACCCGCTCGGCTAACCGGCAGCTTAAAACCCAAAATAAAACCGCAGCCAAGGCTGAACAAACGGTAGACAAAAAACCCAGCCGGTAGGCCGGCGTTCCGAAAGGAAGTAAAAGAAAAATCTTGCCCAGAAGGTGGAACAACACCTGGCCCGAGGGATGGGAAATGCCCAGGCAAACCGTCGCGCCCACCATTTCACCGGAATCGTACCAACCGATATAAGGGGAGATCAAAAAAGAATTGAGAAGGACCAGCACGCAAAAAAAAACCGACACCCAAACCCAATCCATCCTTAAGCCGTTCTGGATATTCGTTTTCTTCGCCCTCAAGGACGACCCTGAAGCCGGTCAATATTGGGCTGGACTTGCCCCGAGGGATCGGGCAAGTTGAGGTCTTTCAACATGTCTCGGGCGTCCTCGAAGGCTTTCAGGGCGTTTTTCTTTCGGCCCAACGTCTCCAAAGCCTCGGCTTTGAGAAAATATCCTGGGAGAAAATAAGGATATTGGTCGATCATTTTTTGGGCGGGCGCGATAGCTTCCTTGGCCCGCCCCATTTTCAAGAGGATGCGGGCTAGGTCGGCATAACTGGTGGGCATTTCGGGACCTTTGGCCACCAATTGACTTTGTAAATCCAAGGCCTGTGACAATCGGCCCCGCTTGATAAGGCTTTGCACTTGATTAACTTGGGGGTCAATGGCATAAGGAGAACATTGAATGGCCTTCTGGAAATAACTGTCCGCCAAACCAAAATGCTTTTCCCTTTCCTCTGGATTTTTAATCATCGAAGCTCTGGCGTCTTCAACGGCGCCTAAAGAATTCCAAGGGTCCATATCATTGGGCCGGAATATCAGGCTTTTACGGGCAAAAGTCTCGGCTCCATCCAAGTCCCCCGATTCTTGGTGACGGTTACTGTTGAAATCATAAATGCGGGCCATGTAATCCCGAAAGCCACCTATTCCCAATGTCCAGCCGATGAAAAAAATGATCACAACCACAGAAACCATCAATGCTCTTCCTGAAAATTGGAAATTCACCCTTAAATCATCCTGCGCCCTCTTTTCGCGGTAAGCAAATGTCACAAATCCCAACAATATCAAGCGGTGGGACCATTCATGAAAGGTGAAGTCCACCGTGTTGTGCAGGGTCTCGATTAAGACGAGATAAAAAGCCAGCTCCGCCGATTGAAGAGAGGACGTTGCATTTTGAAAGCTCGATGTTTTCCATGCGGCCACCGAAAACTCCCTTACGAAAGCCCAAATAAGTAAAAGAACGAGAAAAAGCGCCGGCAAACCGCATTCCGCTGCCACTTGCAAAAACTCATTATGGGCAAAGGGATTAAAGGTATTCCAAAGACCTGGCGGCCGGTAATAGGGATAAACAACGGGGTAGGTTCCGGGCCCGAATCCAAAAAGCGGCTGGGCCACCACCATCTTGAAACTACTGATCCAAACATCGATTCGGAAATAGGCCCGCGGATCACCTGTCTCAGCGCTGAGGATTCTGTTGACCATCATGGAAATGGAGGCCACCAGGAATAAAACAAATCCCCCAAAAACGAACCATTGTTTTCTCGTCCATTGGAAAATACGTTTTTCTACTTCACCCATATGAAGCAGCAAGTAAAGCACCACCACCAAAATCATGGAAGCCAAGGAACCCCGGCTCTCGGTCATTCCCCAGGCCAATAACAGAAAACCCAAACTGATCCAAGAGACGTTTTTACGGTTCAGTTTTTGGTGCGCGCCCCAAATCAAGGCTATGCCTAAAAATCCGGCGGCGATATTCTGGTTGGGAAAAGAACCTTGGCGGGGAATGGTGACATCCACGAAATAAGGGATTCCCACCGCGTGTCCCACCGTCGTGAGAATCAACCAGCCGGCAGCCACCAAAGCCGTAAAATAAAAGACTTTCTCAAACCATGGATAAAGCCCAGGCCATTGTTTCCAAATCCATTGCAGGGAAAACCACCATAAAACAAGGGCCAAGAAACTCCGGTAGGCATAAAAGCTGTCGAAGGCTTCCTCGGAATTGATAACCGAGAGTAAAACCCATCCCGTCAAAAGCAAGAAAAGCAAATTAGAAAAATCCAGTGAAAAGGAGGAGGGGAATTCTCGATTAAAAAGGATTCGGCCCAGACATAGAAAAAAGACCGTGGTTGCGGCCAATCGCAAAACCAGATCTTGGGTTAACCAACTAGGCATGGAAGTGTTGTAAGGATAAGGAACCAGTGTCACCAGGGGAATAAGGGCTAAGAAAAGAAACCCCACCATGCGGCCGGTGGCATCGGAAGGGAATTTCATCTGGTTTGGTCTCATGCCGGTATTCTACTTCTTTTGAAAGCTCAATTCACCGGCAACCGAGCACTTTTGATTTAAAATCCGATCTGTGCCCCACCACCAAACTGGTTAGAGACAAGGTTGGCTCGTCCGAGTTCACCTTGATAATTCAGCGTCACGCTGAATTCCTTGGAGAAGGCAACTCCCAAGCCGGCTCCGGCTAGAACTCCATCCTGCCCTATGGGGGGACCCGCAACAGTAAAGCTGTCGCCCGCCCCAAACCCTGCCTGGAGAGTTCCGCCTTGATAGTTGTATTCATGCTCCCAAGTCAGGGTGATCATCGGACTCAAATTCGTTGTCCCCCATTTCCATCGCCCATCCGCCCGGACCCCCAGTTGGCTCACCAGCGAATTCTCTTCTTGATTGGGAAAAGTTAAAGGTGTAAAAGACCCCTGTTCCGAAAAACCGTTGATGTTCACTTGAGTAAATTGGAGTGAGCCCAGCGGGCCTACCGACACTTTGCCTTGCTTCCATCCGTAACCCAGTTCCATTGCACCGCTTATTTCCTGACCCTGGGTCGTACCAGATGCCGTTCCAACATAGGCTGTCCGAAGGGTGTTGTATTGGTTCAAACCGCCTTCCACCAGGGCGTCGGCGTAAAAACCACCTGCGGAATAAAGGCCGTAAAGTCCTAATTGGCCTCCGTCCGCCGATAACGTTCCACCGCTATTCAAGGTGACACTGGTATGACCATAACCCGCCAACAGGCCAATGGCCGCGTGTTTGGACAAACGATAGTCGGCCCCCGCGCCAGTGAGTCCATAGGTGGCCACTTGATAGCCAGCGGCGTTGGAATTCCCCGCCACATTGAAGAAACCACCATTGCCGGAAACAAAACCACTCCAGTCGTCCCCACCTTTCGGTTGACCCATGGAGAATTCTGCGAACGGCGTCAAGTTACCTGCAAAAAGAGGCGATCCCGATTGGGAAAATCCAGGCAGGTTAATCATCTGGTCTACATCCGCTTTCAATTGATACAACCTCTCATTCACCAAAGTCTCTTGAAAGCGGGCGCTCTCGAACCCTGCCTGGAAGAAGGATGAAAGTCCCTCGGGCGAGACCTGGTTTTCCGCCGTTTGAAGGGCTCCCCCGGACAACGCTCCTAATTGGGACATCATGCCCATCAGTTTGGGATTAAAAACATTGGAATCCAAATCCGCCCCAATGGCCTTTTGGTTAGGCGTGGAGCTCAAGGCTAAGAACGAAGGAACAATGGATTCTAGCTCAACCCCATTGTTGTAATAGAGGGGCAAGAGACGAATATCACCCAAATTTTCTTCAATCTGTTGAAAAGTCCCCATCAGGGTTCCGGAGGAAGAAAGCACGTAGATCAAATTTCCAAGCGGGGGCATAGTCAAGCCGCCGTAAGAATAAAGGTTTAAAGTGCCGTTTAAGCTGACATTCCCCTTCACACTTATTGTGTCGTAATAGGCTGCTTGTGAACCTCCCAACCCGAGACTCAAGGTTGCCCCCGGGCCTTGTCTGTAATTGTCCCAAATCAAAAGTGCAATAGGGGAACCTGCGCTTTCCAACGTGCCGCCGTTGACTACCACTCCTCCTAATCCCAGCGCTTGTGCGTTGCCGAAAGCTAGTGCACCCGCTTCTAAAAGAGTGCCGCCCGTGTAACTATTGGCGCCCGATAGGGTTAAGGTACCTATCCCGATCTTCGACAAGGAACCACTGGTCCCGCCATCATTTCCCCCGTCCGCAATGATCCCCAAAAGGGAAGTGTTCAGGTTATTGGATCCTACCGTCAGGTTGTTCTCGCCCAAACTGACACTGCCCGAACCCTCAACGGAACCTACCGTAACCGAAGACTCGGTTTCACCGCTGATATCCAACGAACCCGTTCCGTTTAAGATGAACCTGGCCGTACCGCCGGAAGCGGAGGTGTAAAAGTCAATTTCTCCTCCATTATTAGTCGTGATCGTGGCGCTTCCAGCGGTGGAAATATCCATGAAATTAAGATGGCTATTATTGATAATAGAGGCTTCACCCGCCATTGAACTATTATAGAAATCGAGGCCAGAGTTATTAACGATAACGGCGTTGCCCGCCGTGGCGCTGTCGATGTAATTCAGGAGAGCGTTGTTAGTGACCGATCCCGAACCTAGGGAGCCCCCGGTGTCCACCCGCAAAAGGCCGACGTTAATCAAAGTACCACCGACATAGGTGTTATTTCCTGATAGGGTGAGGGTCCCAACTCCTGTCTTTTGCAGGGTCTCGTCACCAAAAATATTACCAGAAAAATTCCCCGAAGAAATTTGTAACAAGGCCGTGCTTCCATTCACATTGAGATTCCCAAGACCTTCTAAATCTCCAATGGAGGCAAAGGCTTGGCCTTGTACACCAGCAGCTCCATTAACGTCTCCCGCCCCCCCACTGCCTCCAGAACCCCCTACTATCACCAACGAAGTGGAGGAAGTCCCGATGAGGCTGACCGATCCTGCGTTAAAAGAAACATTTCCGCCATTGCCGCCCGTCCCTCCATTACCGCCGGAGTCTGCGTTGCCGCCGCTACCACCATTGCCCGCGTTAAGTTGTAAATCCGCGCCGGAATTTAGGGTCAGGTTTCCCATCGTAACGGAAAGGCCCCCGCCCACCCCACCGGAACCACCTGTCGACCCGGTGGTGGAGTCACCCCCTGAACCACCTGAACCGCTTGAGAATTGAGTCGGACCACTGATGGAATAGGTTCCAATCGTCAGGGAAGTATTCCCTCCCTGTCCGCCCGCTCCGGGAGCACTTCCCGATCCCCCACTACCGCCATTTCCACTGATCAAATTAAAATTGGAACCCGATGCCATAGACAAGGAAACTAAAGACACTCCGGCGTTCCCGCCATTGCCGCCATTAGCCAACCCACCCAAGGCCGGTCCGGAACTGTTCCCTCCTTGGCCGCCTTTGACATTAAAAACGGTGGAACTGGAAAAAGTCAGGCCTCCCCCGGCCACGAAAGCACCTCCGCCATTTCCACCGGATAACCCGGAGTACGCGCCCGCACCGCCTTCCACGCCAAACAGCCCCGAATAAACCGTCAAAGACCCAACGGAAACGGAAGCATCGCCACCCGAACCGCCGAACGAAACACCATTTCCACCTAAGCCCCCCTGAGCGTCAAAATGTGAACCTCCTGAAATGTAGAGGGATCCCAAGACGGCGCCGGACTGGCCACCGGCCCCACCCGTAACGCCTGAGCCGCCCGCGCCTCCATTGAGGCCAAAATTACCGAATCCCAGCGAAATGGAACCATAAGATACGGAAGCTGAACCTCCATTACCGCCCGCGGGGGCGCCCGAACCTAGGTCGGTCGCGCTTCCCCCACTGCCCGCATTTAAAATCATTTGGGCCCCGGAAAAAGTCAGGGAGGTTCCCACGATTCCTACCGAACCACCGGTGCCACCGACATCCCCCATTCCATTGGTGTCAGTCACACTGCCACCCGTCCCCGCCGTGAGGATGGCGGAATCTTGGGCGGTCCAAAACCCAACCGTCACAAAAGCACTGCCGCCATTTTGACCAATAATCCCAAGGCCACCCGTGGCAACCGTACTTCCGGCGTTTCCGCCATTAATATTAGTGTAAACGGTGGAGGCCATGTTCCAAGCCAGGGCCGTAACGGAAGCATCCAACCCCGCGCCAAAGCCGCCGTTGTTCTGGAAATTCAAATTATTCTGCTGGGTAAAACTGTTTTGAAATAAAAGTTGGGAGCCGGGATCATCTTGTCCGGCGAGATTAAGATCCGCGCCTTGAAAAGTTACATTAGGAGAAATCATGGATAAAGGCTGGGTCAGTGTAATGGGACCAACCGAGGGATCAAAGGAAATGGCGCCATCGCCCGAAGCGTTCAAAGTGGTAACGGCCCATCCCAACGAATTACTACTCTCATCACCCGCATTACTAGTAACATCGACCAAGGTTTGGGAGAAAAGGGGCGCGGCCAGCGAGCAAGGCCCTAACAGCATTGCCAAAAAAAGAAAAACCAGGCCATACTTCGAAAAACGTTTTTTCACGAGAGGGCCTTTCGGTAGCGGATGTTCTAAGACCTTGCTATTTTACCCTTTCTTTTATCATTAGGAGAATCCGAAGGCATTTTTATTTAGGTAGTTTTTAAGCGCTTAGTCGAGGTATTTTCATAAACCTTTTCGATTTCTTTCATCATTTCTTGGATCAAAAAAGTGCCCTTGAGGGCCCGGCGGCCCGCCTGGCCCATTTTCTTTGCCTGGTTAGGTTGGGAGAGAATTTTAAAGAGGCTTTCCGCCAACCCTTGATTGTCATGGGGTCGGTTTAAATAACCCGTAATTCCCTCTTGGACCGCCTCAGGTGTGCCGGAAACGGCCGTGGCAACTACGGGTTTTCCGGCGGCCATGGCCTGTAAAACCACCCGGGGCAAGCCCTCATAGATAGAAGTCAAAAGAAGCGCGTCACTGGCCGCCAAAAGTTTGGCCACATCGTCCCGCCAGCCCAACATTTCAAAGTTCGGTTCCAAGTCCTTTTGCCCGATCAACCGCTGTGTTTTGGGGAGAAGTGGCCCGTCTCCGGCCCATAAAAAAAGAACTTTTGGCAGTTTCATAGCTAAATAGCCCGCTACCTCCACCACGTCTAGGGGAGATTTCTGTTTTTTCAAATTGGAAAGCACCAACACCGTTGGCCGTCCCTGGGTTTTTAACAATTTGCGCTCTTTACGAGCTGCGGACGGAGCTAAGGAATATTCCTTGGGATTTATCCCGCTATGGATTACCTGATATTGGTCTTTTTCGCCGATACGGGCGGCCAATCCGGCCTGCCGGTTTTCCTCGCTGACGGTGATCATCACGTTTGTAAATCGGACTGCCCAACGTTCCAGGGTTTGGTAAAGCCAGCGAATCAGGAAAAATTGCCCAGAATAGAATCCCCAACCATGGACCGTGTGGACAATATGGGGCACCCCCACTTTCTTCGCGGCCCAACGGCCCAGGATACCCGCCTTGGAACTATGGGTATGGACCAAATCGACTTTTTCGGACCAAAGAATACCGGTGATCCGGTGAAGCGCCTTCAGGTCCCATAAAGGCCTTATGGGATGTTTCAATTCGGGGAGAAAATAGGTTTTGCAGTCCCTGATCTTCCGGGCTTCGCCATCCAAATAACCGCCGATTCCAGTAATTAGAATCACTTCATATTTTCGTCGGTCATGATGGGCACAGCAATAAAGGGTGTTCTGCTGGGCTCCCCCCAATTCCAGGCGTGTAATGATGTGGGCGACTTTCAAGTGCTTAGGCATTAGAAACTCCCGACTCTTTTAGCCGCAAGACAACAAGAGACTAAAGAAAGCTTGAACCCAAAAAAGCTTTTCTTTTTTGTACCTCGAGGTGACCTTGATGGTGAATATTTTTATGAGTTTATGCTTCTGGCGCCTCTGGAGAATGAGCGGTTTTCCCCGCCTTAGCCTTGCGGGCCGCTTTCTTCGCGGCTTTCTCATCGGCCTTAACTTCCGCTATGGCCGCCTCATCCACATCGGTGATGGGCTGCACCTGAGCCTTGATGGCCTGTTCATCATCCTCATTTTGGACGAATTTTTGCATCCATTCCCATTGACGCCCAAGCCCTTCCCTGAGGGTGGTCTTAGGTTTGCTCCCGAATATTTTTTCCAACTTGGTGGTGTCCGCCCGGGTTGAAAAAACATCGCCTTTCTGGCGCTCCAGGAAGGTCTTGGCGCAAGTCTTCCCACTGATTTCCTCCAGTATCGTCACCGCTTCCATCAATGTCGCGGGTGATCCTCCACCCACGTTCACGATTTGTCCCACGGCCGCTTCGGAAGTAACCGCCGCGGTAATGATCTCGGCCACGTCATCCACAAAAGTGAAATCCCTCACCTGCTTGCCGTCACCATAAATGGTAAGGGCGGCATCATGCAGGATACTGTGAGAGAACCGGTTGAAAGCCATGTCGGGCCGCTGGCCGGGGCCATAAACCGAAAAGAAACGCAAGGATACGGTTGGCATCTTGTATTCCTGATGGTAAAGCTGGCATAAGTTTTCAGCCGCTAGTTTGGTGACTCCATAAGGACTGCGGGGTTTGCACATCATTTCCTCGTGGAGAACCGCGATTTCCTCCCCCGGTTGGGGTTGGATGTCGCCGTAAACCGAGGATGAGGAGGCGTAAACAAAACGCTTCAGTTTATTGGACTTGGACTCCTCCAAAAGCTTCTGGGTCGTTTGGATATTGTTGGTGATATAGCGATGGAAAGAGGAACCCCAGGAGCCCCTCACTCCCGCTTGGGCCGCCAAATGGACGACTACTTCGGTCCCTTTGAGGACCTTGATCAAAGCCATAGTGGATAGGTTGTCCTCCACCAGTTTGAACTTGGGGTGCAAGAGAACGGGCATCAGGTTTTTCTCTTTTTGACTGCGCGAATAATAGACGTCAAAACTATCAACGCCCATGACTTCATGGCCTTCTTTTAAGAGCCTTTCCACCACATGGGAACCTATGAAACCGGCGGCGCCGGTGACAAGAATTTTCATGAAAAAAATTCTCCTTTTTTATTCGGGATTATTTTAACCACGGATGGGTCAATAAGAAACTTCCGACAAGATGATTGTTCTTAAGTACTCCGTTTCCGGTATAGATACATTAATGGGATGGTCCTGGGGTTGGGTCAGGCGTTCCACGAGACGGAAGGATCTTCCCGATTCTTCCACCGCGTCCCGGGTCACTCCTTCCAAAAGTGTCCATGAAAAATGATGGGAACAAGTACCGACCACCACAAATCCACCGGGATTCAACATATCCAATGAATGGCCCAAAAGGCTCTTGAGGGCGGTTCGGGCCGTCGGTAAATCATGGACGCTTTTGGCCATGGGCGGCGGATCCAAAATGATGCCGTCGAACACATGGCCGCCTTTTTTGAACTCCTTGAAAGCCCGGAAGCTGTCGCCCTTCTCGAATCGGATTTTATTTTCCACGCCGTTTCGTTTGGCGTTTTCAGCCGCCTCGTCCAATGCCCCCTGGGACGAGTCCATCGCCAGGACATCCTTAGCACCGCCCAAAGCCGCTTGGATGGAAACCGCGCCCGTGTAGCTAAAAGCATCCAGTAGGGTCTTGCCCGCGCTCAACTCTTGAATCCGGCGTCGCGCCTCTCGGAAATCCAGGTAGAACCCGGTCTTCTGTCCTTGGTCGGGCCTCGCCTGGAATTGGGCTCGTCCTTCGGTAAAAGGCATCGGCAGTTTTCCCGGTTCGGTCAGCCAACCTTGGAATTCCGGCATCCCTTCCTTTTGGCAAATCTCTCCTACGCTCTTTTCATACACGTGCTTGTAGCCGTTTTCTTGAAGAGTCTTGGAAATTATCGGCATAAAAGGTTTAAGCCCCCCGCTGAAACAGGACAACACCACCTGATTCTCCCCAAAAGCGTCCGCGATAATTCCGGGAAGACCGTCACCCTCGCCAAACAACAACCGCAAACCGTTGGTCTGATATTTTTCCTGAAAACCCTTACGAACCGTCAGGGCTTTTTGAACCCGGCCCGCGATAAAAGCCTCATCCAGTTCCTGGTCAAAATCGCGTGTCAAGAGACGGATAAGTATTTTGGATGTGGGGCTGGCCACCCCGCGCCCAATCGGCTGGCTTTTTGAGGTCATCACTTCCACTAAGGTTCCCGGCGCGAGGGATTTGGGGGCCTTGTCCACTTCGTTGGCGAATACCCAAGGATGTCCGGCCAGAAGCCGGTCTTCCTCTTTTGGTTTAAGTTTTACTCTGATATAGGATAGCAATGACAACCCCTTTGATCCGCCTATTAACGCCGATTTTCGCCGGCGAAAATAACCTTGCGAATATTCCGTCAAATTTGCGGTTTATTTTTTTGGAAATCAGAAATTGAAAGAAACGGCCACCGGCGAAGGATGAAAAGCCTGCGCGATTTGAAGTTTAATCGGGTCCTGTAACCAAGCCTCACGTTGTTTCGAGAAATCACTTTGCGCCCTCTGGTCCACCTCAAAATCCCGCGGCATGATGAGGGCTCCCACCGCGATACCCACACCCAGTCCCACTGCCCCTCCGATAAACATATTGGGAGTCAAATTGTTATTGTTCCCACTGAACTCGTAAGTAAGAAAAAGCCCCAACCCCAACCCGGTGATGCCGGAAACAATAAGTACTTGGGCCTTCGCCCCGCTATTGACTCCTGGACCTTTGTCTTGATTGTCCTTGTCCTGATAATCCCTTCTCTTGGAATCCTTAGCTAGATCGTCCGCCCAATCAAATAGGCCGAAATGGTCGGGGCGGCGCTTGACCTCATCGGGATTATTGCCGTTGTCGCTATCATCCTCCCAATAAAGGGCGTGAGCTTTGGGGATAAAAAGCGGACAGGTAAAACCAGCCAATTGCAAAGCCAGGGCGAAAAGGAAAATTTTTCTGAGAAAAGAACGGTTTAAGAGCATGGGCCAAATTATACCTTTAAACATTATGAATAAAAGCGCAAAACAACCGGTAAAAAGGATGCCTAACTCCATTCCAAATTACCTAAATATATCAGGAGGATTTGAAATGGCATCGGATGGATGGCGATTAATAACTATTGGGTCCGAATATCTGGAAATTACCAGCGCCACTGTCATAATCGGCCACGTAAATATTGCCGCTAAATAAAAGTACCGCGAGCGGCCCGGCGAAAGGCGTGGAACCCGTCTGCTGGCCGTTCATTTCGCCGATGAGGGTCCCGCTGTTGCTGTAAACCTCAACAAGGTTGTTAGTGTAATCGGCGACAAAGACATTATTGTTCGAATCGATGGCCAATCCATAAAAAGGCGAAGTAAGATTGTCCGAAGGAATAATCGGCCAACTGATGGGGGTGCCAGTTATGGATGAAAGTTTCCAAACTAAGAAATTGCCCGCATCGACGACATAAATGTTGTTACTGGCATCCAATGCCACCGCGGCAGGATAGAAATAATTGTTATTATTATCGCTCCACTCACCCGTCGTTACTCCGCCGGAACCAAATTCCTCAACTTCAAAATTGCCAGAGTCCGCCACATAAACATTCCCGTTGGAATCCAGCGCGATTCCCGAAGGAAATTCAAAAGGTCTGCCCCCATATCCAGACCACGCGGTTGTCCCGGTAGGCGCTGCCGTAGAACCGAACTCATAAACCGCAGAGCCGCTGGTTGCGGTGTCCTGGATGTTGGGAATACCCTCATCGAGCACATAAACTGATCCTGTCGTTTGATTGACGGTAACCCCCACAGGCACCTTGAAAGAAGTGCTTGCATATCCCGTCCATTGGGTCACAGCCAAGTTGGTGCTATTGTTAAGAAGTTGTACTTGACTGACGGACGCTCCATCCCCTTCGGCCACATAAATAAATCCATTTCCTTGAGCCAATCCGTTCGGCGCGTCACTACCCCACTCGGATATAAAAGCCGGCGTAGGGGATAAAGTTGCGGCCACCGTGGGATAAGTCGTAGGGGTGGCGGTCGGAACCTCGGCTCCTCGTCCACTCGTTCCATTGGGGCTGGAAGGCGTGGAACTGTTATTACAAGACCAGGAAAGAAAACCGCCTAAAACCAAAAAAATGGAAAATAATATTTTTTTCATCACAAGCCCTCCAAAAAAAATTAGCAATAAAAAAGGTGTCCTATTTAGACGATACTGAGGGTTCGAATGTTACGCCCAAGAAAAAACGAATGGAACTAAGCCAATCCGAGAAGAATTTGGTTTCTTAGCAATGTTTTTGAAACATATTAATTACGTTTTTTACCACTTTGATGCCGAAAGTTTTATTTCCCCATCTCAAACAATTCGAATGTACCGGCAACAATCTTGCGGTGGGCTTTAGGATGATCCGGTGGGGGCGTGGAGGAAGGCTCAAATTGGGCTGCGGGCAGAAAGACATGTCCCGTCTGGCTGTCCACCGCCAAATTCCGTGAGCCGGGTTGGGTGTTGACACTTTCCACAAGGCGATAGTGGTCAGGGGAATCCTCCTGAAATACGGTCATGGTACCGTCGGCGCAGGAGTTATATATTGTTTGCGATTCATGGTTGAAAGCAGTGGTGTCTACCCCCTTTCCAATGGAAAAAGTTTGGATCACCTTTCCGTTTTGGGCGTCCATGACGACCATATTCCCATTACGGCATCCGATAAAGAGCCGGCCGTTTTCCCGGTCCATCGCCAAACTGGAGGGGGATTCCCCCGGCGACACTGGCCAGCGCTTTAGAATCTTCGCATTTTTGGCGTCAATTTCGACCACTTCACTCTTATCCACTAAGTTGTCGTAAACATGGCCCAGTCCATCGGCTACCGCGAATTCGGGTTTTCCCCCCAGGTTCAAGGTAGCTAATATATCCCCAGTGGCGGCATCCACCACGGTAGCCGTTCTGTCCTCGCCGTTAAAAGCGAAAACCCGGTCTGAGGTACGGTCAAAAACAATGGCATCCGGATTCTGCCCCGCTTTGATTTCACCTATTTTTTTGAAAGTCTTCAGGTCAAACACCAGGATGGAGTTAGTGGCTCCGCTGGAAACAAATCCCCTTTCCAATTCATCGTCCCATGCCACCCCGTGGGCCTTTTGGGTTCCCTCGACGGTTCCCACCAGTTTCAAGGTGTCCATGTCCAGGACTTGAACCATAGTGTCATGGGTAACAAAAAGGCGCCTTTCATGGGTGTCGGACTTCAGGTAGTCCCAGCCACCGTCGCCTTTGAGGTGGATCTTTTTCAGGATTTTATAACCCGAATCCTCGGCCCAGGTAAGGGTGGTGAAGCCAGCCAAAAGGAAAAAAAGCCAAGACTTTCCTTGAAACCTCATGCTTTACTCCCCCCAAAAAAGATTTGCTCAATGAATTATAGACGTTTTTTGATTCTAAAGAGTGCCGGTGATTTCAGGAAGGCTTTTGAATGACCCCCCCACCCACCACTACATCCCCCTCGTAAAATACCGTGGATTGACCGGGAGTCACTGCCCGTGCCGGGTCCTTCAAGACAACTCGAACATGCTTAGGGCCTTCGGGATAGAGCACCGCTGGCTGTTCCAATGAACGGTAGCGGATTTTCGCCAGAACTTCCCTGGGTTCGGTGAGAGGCTCCCAGGCCACCCAATTCATTTCGGCCACGTCAAATTCTTTCACGAAGGTATCTTCTTCCCGGCCTACGATGACTTTGGCGCTATCGGGCTGTAATTCCACCACAAAATAAGGTCCACCGGAGAGGCCCAAACCCTTGCGCTGGCCGATGGTGTAGCCGGCGATTCCCTCGTGCCGGCCCAGAACCTCGCCCCCCACCGTGACAATATCGCCGGGAACGAAGGCCCGAGGCCGGTGAATCTTCACGAAATCCCGGTAGCTATGCTGGGTGACGAAACAAATTTCCATGCTTTCGGGTTTTTCGGCGGTATTCAACCCCATCGCCCGGGCCTTTTGGCGTACCTGGGGCTTGGTGATTTCCCCCAACGGGAAAAGCAAATGCGACAGTAGCTTTTGGGTGAGTTTATAAAGAACGTAGCTTTGGTCCTTATCCGGGTCGGCGGCCTTTCGGAGGCGAAAACGGCCCGTTGTCGGATCCTGATCCACCTTGGCGTAATGGCCGGTGGCCATCTTTTCGCAACCCAGGGTTAAGGCTTGTTGGAGCAAAAGGGGGAGCTTGGCGAAACGGTTGCATTCCACGCAAGGATTGGGGGTCAAACCTTGCTCATACTCATCCAGGAATCGGTCCACGACGTTAGCTTTGAAAACATCCAATCCTTCATTGACGTAATGGGGCACGCCCAGTTTCAAGGCCACGTCCCGCGCGTCCTGGATATCCTCAATTGAACAACAACGTTGGCCCTTGGGCTCAACGGTCT
This sequence comes from uncultured Pseudomonadota bacterium, assembly GCA_963836235.1. GTDB lineage: Bacteria > Oederibacteriota > Muellerivitia > Muellerivitales > Muellerivitaceae > CAWJKT01. The sequence continues at coordinate 206,867 of CAWIIP010000005.1, forward strand.
TCACGCTCACGGCTCCATTTTCACCAGGGGTAATCTCACAGGGTAAAATTTTAAGGGTCAGCCCCACCACCTCATGGCCCTGCTCTTTCAACAGGCCCAAAACAGTGGAGGAATCTACCCCTCCGCTCATCGCGACGCCAATCTTCATGACTTTACCATTTCCCTTAAAGCCTTCACGGCCTTCTCGATTTCTATTTCGGTGTTGTAATATCCAAAGCTAAACCGTACCGTTCCGATCGGATAGGTTCCGATGGTCCGGTGGGCCAAGGGGGCGCAGTGTAATCCCACCCGGGTCATGATTCCATACTTCTCGTCCAATTCATAACCCACTTCGGAAGGATCTTTACCCTCGATATTCAAGGAAACGACTGCCACTCTTTCTTTTTCGGCGCCGGAGGGAAGGCCATAAAGCTTGATTCCCTTTATCTTTTCAATTTCCTTTAAGAACAGGGCGGTTAGTGCTTCTTCTTTTTTTCGAACCGCTTGGACGCTCGTTTTAAGCAAAAAATCCACCGATGCCTTAAGACCCGCCAAACCCCAATAGTTCTGAGTTCCGCTTTCAAACTTGTCAGGCCATTGGGCGGGTTGTTCTTCCTTATCACTATTGGAACCCGTGCCCCCTTCGATAAAAGAATCCAGGTTCCATTTGGATGAAACGGCTAAACCACCCGTACCTGGGGGCCCCATCAATCCTTTGTGGCCGGTGAAACAAAGAAAGTCGATATTCATGGCCTGCATATCGATAGGAACGACTCCCGCGGTTTGGGCCGCGTCCACCAGGAAAGCCACCCCCTTCTTAGCGCAAAGCGCCCCCACTTCCTCCACCGGGCTCAGATTACCGCTGACGTTGGAAGCATGGACCAAACAAACCATCTTGGTGTTGAGTTTAAAGGCTTGTTCAAAATCATAAGGATTCAGGCGTCCCAGGCTATTCGCGGGAACGACCGTATATTCAATGCCCCGGGAGGCCTTGAGCTTGTTCAAGGGCCGGATGACTGCGTTGTGCTCCATGCCGGACAAAACCACATGGTCCCCACTCTTCAGGAAGCCCTTTAAAGCCGTGTTAATGGCTTCCGTCACGTTCTTCATATAAAGAATGCGATCGGATCGCTGAATGTGGAAGAGCTTGGCTAATGACGCGCGCGTTCCATATATCAACTCATTGGCCGCGATACCCGGGCGGTAAGTTCCGCGTCCGTGGGAAACCCCCACTTCGGTGGCGAACTGAACCAGTGCCTTCAGCACCTGCGGCGGCTTTTGCCGGGTCGTCGCCGCGCAATCAAGATAGATTTCTTTTCGCTTGGTCTTCTTTTTCATGAGGCCTGATTCTAACATCAAAGGAAAGCTTTTACAGGACGGGCCTTAAAAACAAAAAAGGCGGACCAAAGGCCGCCTGCCGCCATTTAAAACCAAGAGTTGAAAACTCGAAATCACCTTTAAGATTTAGTTCTCTTTTGCTTTCTGGATATCCACCACTTTACTCGTTTCTTCCATCTGACAATTCCCGTCAAACGTCGCCCCGTCCTCAATGACGATGACAGGTGCCGAAATATCACCTTCTACCTCGGCGGAGCTTTGGATTTCCAAACGTTGGGAGGCGCGGATATTGCCTTTCACCTTGCCGCTGATCAGGATGGACTTGCCCATCAGGTTACCCCGGACCATGCCTTTGTCACCCACAATCACGCCATCCTCGCTGGTAACGTTGCCATAGATTTCACCATCCACACGGATACTGTGCTTGGAGTTATAACTTCCCCGCAAGGAAGCCTCTTGGCCGATTACGGTATCGACACGGCCCATGGGTTTCGAATCCCCGAACCCGAACAAACCCATATCGACCTCCGGACAATTGTAAATTCTCTAATCCCCAGTTCAATAGCGAAGTGCAACACTTAGCCCCGGCAGAATCCGGGGGTTATCCTAAGTTTTATGAAACAATCCTACAAGCACCTGTCGTTGGCCGAACGTGAAGAAATCGCAGTTTGGAAGGCAGAAGGCCTCTCCATACGAGAAATCGCCCGACGCCTCGAACGTGATGTGTCCAGTGTTTCCCGAGAGTTGAAGCGTAACGCACCACCTTTACGTCCTGGCCGTTATCTACCAGCTCGGGCTCACCTGCGATCTACCCAGCGTAACCAACTCTCTCGGACCCATCTGCGTCTCAAAAAACCAGGGATCCGACAACATGTTTTGCGTAAGCTTCATCAGGGGTTTTCTCCCGAACAAATTGCTGGTCAGCTTCGCCTTGAGAACTCCAAACTATTCATTTCCCACGAGGCCGTCTACCAGTTCATTTATTCCGAAGCCCGAAACCTCATCCCTCTCTTGGCTCGTTCCCATCGAAAGCGGCTTCGCCGATGGCATTCGCACAAACATCGAAAAAGCCATATTCCAGAACGAACTCCGATCACTCAACGACCCGCCATCGTGCAGACGCGGCGTCAATTTGGTCACTGGGAAGCGGACACCATCATCTCCAGAAAAAGTAAAGCCTCCCTTTTGGTGATGGTCGAACGAAAAAGCCGCCTCGTGAAACTCGCCTGGTTGCCTCAAAAGTCCGCTTCGAAAACACGAGCAGCTATCAATCGACGGCTCACCCTCTTTCCGAAGGGGTTGCGCCGGACCATTACTTACGACAACGGCTCTGAAAACATCGAGCATCTTCAAGTTAACAATCTCTTAGGAACCCGTTCCTTTTTCTGTCTTCCTTTCCACAGTTGGGAAAAGGGAACCGTCGAAAACACTAATGGTTTGGTGCGGCGCTTCTATCCAAAGAAAACCGATTTTGCTACCATAACTCCAGCGAACGTGCGACGTGTGGAGCGGGCTCTCAACAGCCGTCCACGCAAGTGCCTTCGCTTCAAAACGCCGGAGCAGGTCTTTCGTCTAGGTGTTGCACTTACTGGTTGAATTCAGCAATTTAAATTTTGAATGGTTGTTATTGCTGCTTCGTGGAAATTTCCACAATAAAAAATTACTAATCGACCTTCGGCAGGTACTTTTCCGGGTCCACCGGCATCCCGTGAATACGGACTTCATAATGAACGTGGCTTCCCGTGCTGCGGCCGGTCGATCCGACATAACCGATGATCTTCCCCCGTTCAACTTCGTCCCCCACCTTCACGTCGATGCGGGCGCAATGGCCGTAACGGGTGCTGTAGCCGTAACCATGCTCAATCGCGATCAAACGGCCGTAACCCGACTCCCAACCGGCATAAGTCACAATACCGTCCGCCGTGGCGCGGATCGGGGTATTGACCTCATTGGCGATATCAACCCCCATGTGCCGGCCCGGTTCCCCGGTTAAAGGCGAGGCCCGCTTACCGAAACCGGAAGTAATCCATCCCTTGACGGGCCAGATGGAAGGCGTGGCCGCCAGGATGGAACGTTGTTTGTCGAGGAAGACGCTGATTTCCTTGAAACTGGCTTCCTGCTGGGTGGCCTGCTGGTTGGTCAGTTTTAAATTGGAGTTTACTTTGTGCATCAACTGGTCGTTTTTTTCCTGAAGCAATTGGGAAAAGCGGGCGGAATCTTCTTCGGTGGGGCCGCCCATTCCATCGAATTGGGAAACAACTTCCTTGCGGTCTCCCAGCTTTAAGAGCTTCCGAAACTGGGAATCCACAGCCGACATCCGGGTCAGAAGAGTGCGGTTGGTTTCCAACTCGTCCATAATTTCCCGCATGTTGTCCTTGAACCGCTGTTGGGTCAACTCCGCCAATTGGTAATTCACATCCTTGGCCACGACCATTGCCGCCCAAGTTAACAAACCGCCAAGCACCAAAACCATTGTATGCAGCATGAAGAGATTGGTCTTAATTTGAACGGGTTTGCCGCCATCATGGGGAACAATCATGAAGGTCATCTTTTTCTTAAAGTAGGAGCGAAACCGATGGGACATGCGATGAACCTTTTTAAAATTGTTTTTATGTCAGAGCAAGTAAACCTAACTTGCCTTGTTTAAAAGGGCCAGTCGATGGGCCGCTTTCCTTATAACGATCAAACACCTTATTTCCTGATGCTTTTAAAATAAGGGCGCTACGGAACCCTGTCAATTATTAATGGGGGGGTGCGGGGTTAAAAGGTTTACTCAATTTGGAACTAATCGGGTCTCAATCCACCCGCAAACCGTCGGATTGAATGAAGTTGAAAACCTTTTCAAATACAGTCTGCTTATCGTAGTCCATGGTGACTACATGGTCGGACCGGTCTAGATATAGGAGGTGTTTAACCGGGGACCCCAAGGCTTGATAGACCAAATCCCCATTCGGGGGAGGAACCATCGAGTCTTTTCGACCCTGAATGACCAAGGCTGGGACCGTGATTTGAGGCAATTCGGCCCGAACCAAGTCCATAAACTTTTTGAGTTCATAAAGGCTCTTCGTCGCCACGTAAGGATAGGTGAGATGGGGGGGGGACTGGGGGTCCAAAATCCCGCCCGTCAGGTTGGAAGTCCGCCACTGGAGGAACCGGAAAAAAGCGATGCCGTTAAAACGGAAATCGAAAATCCGCACCGGAGCCGCCATGGAAATAACACCCGCCACGGGTACCTGGGTGGCCAGGTGAAGGGCTTGGTCGGCTCCCATGGAAAGCCCACCCACAAAAATCTTGGAACAGCTTTGCTTCAAGTGATCGTAGGCTTCTCTCGCGCTTTGCGCCCAGTCTTGCCATGTGGTCTTTGCCAGGTCATTTGGATTGGTATCATGGCCTTTCAACCAGGGCCCCAGCACCGAATAGCCCTTTTCAGCTAAATAGTTCCCCAAGGGCTGAACCTCGGAGGGGGTCCCGGAAAGTCCATGAAGAAGCAATATGCCCGTTTCGCTTTTTTGGGACTCAAACCCAATCTTCATTTAACCCAACTCCTTAACAACAAATACACGGCACTACCAAAACTCTTGATATTCGCTTCTCTGTGTCTTCGCGACTCCGTGGTGAAATTGTTTATGAAGGTTTTACCCCGTCCTGTTTTTGAATTTGCTGGAGGGTGAAAATGATTTCATTGTCCGTCGGGCGGTCCGTCGGGTCCTTACCTATATATTTATAACGAACGACCCGATTGGGATCGATAATAATGGCCGTCGGACGTGCGATATCTTTGCCCCCGTGCCCCTGAGGATGGCGGGCTCCATAGGCGTCTATCACGTGAAGTTGGGTGTCGGATAGCAGGGGGAAAGGAAAACGCCATTGCCCGTTGAATTGCGCCGAATCCTCCAAGCTATCCACGCTAACGGCAACAATACTAGAATGCAGCGCGGTAAACCTGGAATAATCGTCCTTCAAACCCGCCAACTGCCCCTGGCAGGCGCCGCACCATTGGCCTCGGTAAAGAATCAGTACCAGGTACCACCCCGGCTTCAAGTCGGACATCTTTACCAACTGGCCTGTACTGCTCACCAAGGAAAAATCATAAGCTTTATCCCCAACCTGCAACCCGCCCGGCTTCAGCGGAACTGGGGGTTCCTGGGGACCACAGCCCTGGAATGACAGAACCGAAAAAGTCACTAGCCCTAATACAATAAACCATTTCGGAAAGCTCATCAGATTTTTCGTCCTTTTCAACTCCGAATTTAAATAGTCACTTTGGCTCGATTTTTTTCAGTAGCGAATTCATCATTTTACAGACACGTTGACATTGTCAACCGCCCTTTTCAATAATACCTCATTGAGGAGATGCCCTGCGTATGAAGTTTTTTCGAAAATATCTTTTTTCATTCGCGACGGTTTCCTTCCTGTTCTTCGTGTCAGTCTTGGCTATTGAGGATGCTCACCACCACGACAATTTGGAAAGTCACAACGATTGTTCCCTTTGCGCCTGGCAATTAACCGGCTCCAGTGCACCTTCCACTCCGACTTCCCCGCTTTTATTTGGGACCTTTCTCTTCATTTTGCTTTTCACTTTCACGCCGCCCTTTTTGTCTTTCTTCAAATCTCATCCTTCTCTTGGCCGGGCTCCCCCACAAAACCTCCTCTAATTATCTGTCATAAACGGCTTTCAGGCCGATTACACAGGAGGACTTATGTCTTTTCATTTTAATTTATTTTTTTGGATTGCTTCCATTTCATCTGCCTCGTCCAATTTCCCAGCCCACTTCAACATTTTCAACCCTGCTATCGGCACTAACACACTTTTTCACTTTCAATCCGCTGACTTAAAAACAAAATGCGGAGGGAAAATATGAAAAAAAACGCTTTCGCTTTTTTAATTGCGGGGATGATTTGGGTTGCCGTGAATGACGCTTGGAGTGATACCCGCATTGACTCCTTAAGTTCCGATCCTCGTTTCACGGAAGACCTGGACCTGATTTGGATGTATCCCCAAAAGGTGATCCAATACCAAGACACGGCGGATTTCCGTTTGAACAATCCGGCCGTGGTGAGTTTGGGCGATCAATATGGCTTCGGAAGCCTTGGCGCCGGTGCTTCCGGATCCCACCAATACGAATGGGGTGGCGTTATCGACGGCAAGCAAAAGGATGTCGGGGTCCTAGGAGCCTACGTGAATCGGCCCTTTGTTCCCCTTTATTACACGGTTTACGGGGAATACTGGCGCCCGGTGGGCGGCACAACCGCTTGGGGTTCCAGCGCCTTGCCCGCCAATAAGTTGGACCTTTTCTGGGCCCAGTCTTTTGGCACGACGGATTTCGGTATCCGGCTGAACTACGGCGGCATGCAAAACAGCGGCACCGACTACTCTCGCACCTTGGGTGTGGATACAGGAATAGGATTCAAAGGTGGCGGTGCCTTCAGTGAGGCCAACTTTCACGCCGGTTATACCTTCGGAACTTTCCAAAACGGGGCTACTGGCATCAGGAGCAACGGCATCTTCTCCCTCAGCCTAGGCTCCCTGTTACAACATGACATGGGCCCGGACGACAACTTGAGGCTGTTCGGCGATCTCGGGTTGGACCAATACCAGGACACGTCCGGTTTCGACACCACTCAAACCCTGGCAACCTTGGGCGTTGCCATAAACCACGCGGTCCACAGTGGGAGAGGGCTTGTTTCGACGGGCCTAGTGACCAGTGGCGGCGGCGGTAACAACAAAACCAATTGGAGCGTCGGCTGGAACGGAAGTGTGGAGGATTCCTTGATCGATTGGCTGGTCCTGCGGGCGGGGCTTTTTAAGTCTATTTTCGACCAACAGTCCTCCGGCGGCGTTGTTTCCGACCTTACTGTTCCGAACACGGTGGTTTTCAGCGTCGGCGCGGGCCTCCACTTGGAGAATTGGGCCTTGGATACTAGGCTGTTAGTCAATTCCTTGGAAAGCAATTTAATCACCCCGGCGCCGGGGGAAGGCATTCTCTTTGCGCAAAGCAATCCGAGCAAAACATTCATTGTCACTTTGATCGAAGCGGATTTGCGTTACTCCTTTTAGGGCCGCCTTGTACTAAGGCTTGAATGAGTGATCATAAAGGTTGGGGAGAAACAGACATGCTGAAAAGTCCTTTTGTTTATTTTAGATTCCTGATTTTTGGGTTTATTTTCGCGCCCGCCTTTTCCCAAATCGCTTCCCAATTCCTAATCGAGGGAAATAAGGCCTATGAAGCGAAAGACTATGTCCAGGCCGCGGCCAATTACCAGAACGCCATCAAGGCGGATCAAAGTTCCGCGGGGGCCTATCAGGGCCTGGGAAATTGTGACATTCAGCTTGGAAAAAAAGACGAAGCTTTGGCTCAGTATGAGAAAGCCCTAGCCTTAAATCCGGATAGCCGTCCGCTTAGTCAAGTAATCGGATACTTGAAGGAAAGAGCCCCCAGTGTCACGGGGACAGGGAACTTTTCATCCACACCCACTGCTTCCCCCAATTTGAATTCTCAACTGGAAAAGCAGGAATTGGACATTGAGACCTTGCGCCTCCAGGTGGACCAATTGAGGAAAGACGACACCGAGACGAACGGAAAGGCCCAGCGTTTCCAGTCCGCTAAAAAGTCCGAAGAACTGGCTAAAGCCGGAGAAAACAAGGAAAATCTTCTGGTTCTGGACTGGATAAATGGTGAAATTTGGAACAAGGGTGCCCGGTTCTCCATGACAAAACTTTACGATTTGGCCCAAGCCCGGGGTTGGCCGGTCCAAAAAACACTGAAAAAAAGGTCTCCCGACGGCCGAGCGCGCTGGCATTATCAAATCCGTAATATGTCCCTCACCCGTTATCAAGACCGGAGCCGGGGCATTTTTGAAATCCAAATCCCTTCCAAACCCGATGACTTCGAAATAGTCACAACCGAGGGAATAAACTTTCAATCCTCCGCCGGCGACACAAGGGCCGACCTAGAAAACATTTATTTCGACTTTGAGGGCCAAGAGGATATTGGAACGGAGCGAATCCTTAAGTTCAAACGCAGCCAGGACCTGGATTTCGATGACAAGCTGGAAATTTCTTTCAGCGCTTCTGGGAGAATAACCAGTCTTCGGTATGGCGTTCTAGACGAGCATTGAAATTAAAAGAGCCGTGAGGTTAGAATGACGCTTCTTCAAATTGGAACAGTTTAGAGGGGCAAGGGACAAATGAAGTTTTTCCGCAAATACCTTTTCCCGTTCGCCACGGTCGCCTTCCTGGCTTTCGTGTCGGTCCTCGCCATTGAGGGCGCCCATCACCACGACAACCTGGAAAGCCATAACGATTGTTCCCTTTGCGCCTGGCAATTAACCGGCTCCAGCGCCCCTTCTACGCCTACTCCCCCACTCCTCTTTCATTCTCTGATCTTCGTCTCACTTTTCATCTTCACGCCTCTTTTTGTTTCTTCACTTAAGTCTTTTCCGTCTCTCGGAAGGGCACCTCCTTCCATCCTCCTGTAACGATAGCTTCAGCCTTGTTGGATTGAGGCTGAATTTCGATTTTCAGGGGGATTTTCCCTTGGGCTTCGCCCAATCGTAAAGTCCCATCACAATTAAAATTTTCAATCATGGTTTTGGCGCTATCCATCCCCCGCGGGATGAATGGTTCTAAAACCGCGAATTCCATTCATACAGGGGACAAAAATGACCATTTATAAAAAGTTGATTTTACTGCTGTTCATGCTTTTTAGTTTTTGCGCTAGTCGAGCCTTGGCCACAGTAGATGGAGCCCTTTCCGGAACCGTCTTGGACGATAAAGGTGTTGCTGTACCCAATGCCAAAGTAACCATTACGGGCAATGGCATTGAAAAAGATTTAACCTCTTCGACCACGGGGACTTTCCAGGTCTTTCCCTTGACGATCGGGGATTACCAGGTAAGCGTCCAAGCTGACGGGTTCAGCCTTTATCAAGGAACCGTTGCGGTTTCGGGTAACTCCTCATCGCTGGAAGTCCGCCTTTCACCGGGAGGTGAAATGCAAATGACGGTGAAGGCCAAGCGGCATCTCGTCACGCCCGCTTCCAATAGTAGCCGGGACCTAAATTCCGACGAAATCGCCCAACTCCCGGAAGGGGCGACTACCAGCCTTCCTAAACTGCTTTACACCACGACCGCCGGGTTCGTGGAGGGTGATTTTGGCCAAGTCTTCACCCGGGGCAACCACGCCAATTTGCAGTACCAGATTGATGGCATCCAACTTCCCGATTCGGTCGGAGGCTCCTTTGGGGAAGCCTTCACACCGGTCAATATCGACCACATGGAAATCCTGACCGGCGGTTTGGCGCCCGAGTTCGGGAGCCGTATGGCCGGCGTGGTTAATATCGTGACCAAGTCCGGAACGACCCAACCGGGAGGGGAAATCGGCGTGGATTACGGGTCTTATAACCAATCGTCATCCTACGCCAATTACGGAGGCTCGGACGGCTCGGGTACCTTCCACTATTTCCTCTCGGCCAATGCTTTCTCGACCGACCGGGGTTTGGATACCCCCGCGCCCGCCGACATCAATAACGACCAAAACGGTGGCAGCGAACAAGCCATCCACGACAAAAGCTACGGTTCGGATGGCTTTGTCAAATTTGATTGGGTCGCCGACAACCTGAATAAGTTCGTCTTGGTGGCCTTCAGCGAAAACAAATTTTTCCAGATTCCCAATTACGACAGTTCTTTCGATCCTGGAGGCCCCAACTTCGCCTACTTCGGAGGCTTAACGGATGCCTATGGGAACGGCCCCTTTAATTATGTGCCTTCGACGACCAACGACACCCAATCGGAGTCGAATAAATACGTGGAGTTGGCCTGGAAGCACACCTTTGACGACAACTCCTTCATCCAGATAGCCCCCTATTGGAAAGAGTCCAATCTCACCTTCACCAATGATCCGGCCAACGACCTGGCTTACGCCCAAAGCCAGTACGATTCCGTGGCCGCCGCGTTGGGAAGCATCACCGAGTCTTCTTTTTCACAAGACCGCACCAGTGACAACTTCGGAACCCAGGTGGATTACACTTGGCACGCCGATGACAACAACCTGATCAAAGCGGGAGGCCAAGTTCTCTTGACCCAATCCTCGGGTCCCGTTTCGGTCATCGAGGCCGCCAATACCGGAACCGGCCCTGTGACGACGGCCAGCGGCGATGATTCCGCCGACACCGGTTATCAGGAAGGGGTCTATGTTCAGGATGACCTGATCTTGGCCAAATGGCTGGTCTTGAACAGCGGTATCCGATTCGACGCCACCCAATACGTGTTTCCGGACACTACGACGACCGACAGCAATTGGGGTCCACGTTTAGGTTTGAGTATCCTCCCCAGCGAATCCACCAAGTTCCACGTCTTTTACGGCAAGCTTTTCATGCCGGCGCCACCCGAGGATTTGAGGGACACCTTCGTCAACCTGGGCGCGGGGAACCAATTGGCCCCCTACGACATCAAGGCAGAGAAGGACGATTATTTTGAGGCCGGGGTGGCCCAGCAGGCGGGGGATCAACTGTTTACCCTCAACACTTATTACAAAAGCGCGGTCAACATGCTGGACGAGACCCAGCTGTTGAACACCGCCATCGCCCAACCTTATAACTTCGCGACAGGCTACGCTTATGGGGTGGAGTTTTCTATGCGCGGCACGGTCGCCAAGGATTGGTCGGATTTCGCCAACTATTCTTACGAAATTGCCAAGGGCCAGGGAATCAGCGGGGGGCTCTTCGCCTTCCCCGCCGGAACGAACTTTGAGCCTGGTGACTACCAGTTCCTGGACCACTGCCAGATCCATACGGCCAACGGGGGTTTGACCTACAACCCCGGTGATATCTGGATCACCGCGGAAGGGCTCTTCGGCGGGGGCTTAAGTACGGGCCCCGACAACAGCCTGAGACTGCCGTCTCACTTTACGTCGGACCTCACCTTAGGCTACGCCTTCAAGAAAGACAGCGGCCTTTCAGGGCTCAAGGCCAGTCTGGATGTGTTGAATGTCCTCAACAACCCCTACGTCATCTTCATCGACAACGGCTACAACGGAAACCATTACGAGAACGGCCGGGAATTCATTTTCCACTTGGCCAAGACGATTTAATTAGTTGTAGGAACCGCCGGTTGCATCCGGCGGTTCCATTATTTTGACGTGATAAAGGAGAAGACATGAACGGTTTTTTTGAAGGGTTTAAATTCATCTTCCGGGGCGGTTTCATGATGGTTCCACTCCTAGCCTCTTCTTTGCTGGCCTTGACGGTGATCATCGAACGCTGGAAGGCGCTTCACAAGCAATTCGTAACCCCTGCTGATTTCGCCCAAGGGGTCTTGGCTAAAGTCCAGGAAGGAAAAATGGCCGAGGCTCTCAAGCTTTGCGAAGGCAAGTTCATTCCCGTGGCGGCGGTGCTGAAGGCGGGCCTTGAACATTTCAAGAACCCGACGGCGGAAATGGAAATCGCCATGAAGAACGAGGGCGAAAGCTGGGTGCCCGTCCTGGAAAAAAGGGTCCACGTTTTGGATACCACCATCACCATCGCTCCCCTGATGGGACTCCTGGGAACGATCATCGGCATGATGGGTTCCTTTAAAGTCCTGACTCAAAGCGGGGTGGATGACCCCTATTCCATCACGGGTGGGATTGCCGAGGCCCTCATCGCTACTGCCACCGGGCTGGTGATCGCCTTGGTTTGCGTCATTGCCAACAATTACTTCAACACCGACATCAAGAATTTCATTTACGAAATGGAATCGGCGGCATCCCGCCTCTTGGAAACCCGCATGGCTTCCGAAAGGAAGAAAAGCTGATGCAAATCCGACAAAGGCCGGTTAAACGCGTCCGCATCGAGATCATTCCCATGATCGATGTCATCTTCTTCCTATTGGTGTTCTTTATGGTCACTTCCCTGGCCATGACCCGCATCAACAGCGTCAAGGTGCTCCTTCCAAAGATGTCCGGGAAGGCGGAAAACATGAGGCAAAACATCATCCTCACGGTGAAAAAAGACGGAACTCTTCTGGTCAATAAAACCCAGGTGACTCTGGACACTCTGGGATCTCAATTGACCTACCAAATGCAGGCCAATCCCCAGGATGTCGTCATCGTGAACGCCGACGAGGCCGCCGGTTACGGCTTGGTTGTCCAGGCCATGGACAAGGCCAAGCAGGTGGGCGTGCGCAAGTTCGCCCTGGTGGCCGAGGCGGACAAGGACCAATGACGCTCGCGGACAGCCTTTTAAAATCCGGTGAAGACGAAAAAAGATTGCGCCAAGCCGCCGGGATCGCCCTGGGTCTGGAAATTCTTTTTTTCCTCGCCCTGGGCATCAGCCATCTTCCCTTCCTGCGGAACCCCTTTGATTCGGCCAACTACGTTGAAGCCCAGATCGTCCAACTGCCCGCCGACGCCCACTTGACCGGAGCCGCAACCGCCCCAGACGAGGATGAGGTGGTCTTCAGCCGGAAACAAAGCCACAAAAAAAAAGCTGAGAAGAAAGAACTTCCGAAAGCCCCAGAGCAAAACCAGGTAAATGCCGGTCCCGATTTGGGGCCCACCCATGGGCCGGTGGCCTTTTACGCCCCGGCCCCGGTCATTCCCGCTTACTTGCGGGACCAGAACTTAAAGACCAGCGTGGTCATCGAGTTCCTCATCACGGCCCAGGGAGCGGTGACTCCCCGGCTTTTGGAATCCAGCGGGAATGACGAGCTGGACGCCATTGCCTTAAGGACCGCCTCGAAATGGCAGTTCAAACCGGCGGCCCAGAACAATATTCCGATCGATTCAAAGACGCGCTTAAGGATCATTTTCGAGGTTTCTTGATAACGAGTTGAAAAAGGAGACAAAAATGAAAGTTCTTGAAGTCATCAATTTGAAAAAGTCTTACCTGTTGCCCGAAGGCGACAGGCACATGGTCGTCAACATCGACCATTTTTACATGACCTCTGGCGCTGAAATGGCGCTGGCCGGCGAGAGCGGATCGGGCAAAACCACTTTTTTACATCTCATCTCGGGCGTATTGAAACCCGATAGCGGGGAAATCCATCTGGATGGAAAAAGGATGGATATCCTTCCCGAAGCCGGAAGGGACAGCCTGCGCTCCAACCTGCTGGGATATGTCTTCCAAAACTTTAATCTCTTGCAGGGCATGACCGCCCTCGAAAATGTCGAATTGGCCATGCGGTTCGGCAAGGGAGTCAATCAAGAAAGGGCCGTTTCGCTTTTAAAGCGGATGGGTCTTTCGGAAAGGCTTCACCACTATCCCCGACAGCTATCCATGGGCCAGCAACAAAGGGTGGCCGTAGCACGGGCCCTTGCCAACCGCCCACGGCTGGTGATGGCGGACGAACCCACGGCCCACTTGGACCATATCCGGGGAAAGGAAGCCGTCAATCTGATGCGCGAAGTTTGCCGGGAATTCGAAGCGGCTTTACTGGTTGTGAGCCATGACCGGGAAGTATTGTCCAACTTCAAACATGTCCAGCATTTTGACCGATTGAACCGTGTGCTTCATGTGAGCCAGGGGGTGAAGCCATGAATACATTGATTTTCCTGGCCGGGCATAGTTTACGGCGGCATGCCATGTCAACCCTTGTCACCGCCTTTTCGGCGGCCTTGGCGGTCGGCCTGACTTTATCCGTCTTTGGTTTGGCCGCCCAGACCCGCGCGGCCTTTATGGGTGGAGCCGGGGGTTTTGACGCTGTTCTGGGTGCCCGTGGAAGCCAGCTCCAGTTGGTCTTGAACGCCGTGTTCCAGTTGGAAACCTCACCCGGCAATATCCCTTGGAGCCTTTATGAAACGATCAAGGCGGACCCACGGGTTTCGGAAGCGGTGCCTTACGCGGTCGGGGACAATTATTTCGGTTACCGGATATTGGGAACGACTCTGACCGTACGGGATGAACTGCGCAATTCCTCGGGTAAGCCCCTGGAGTTGGAGGAAGGCGGAAAATGGTTCAATGAAGAGAACCGGGAAGCGGTGGTAGGCTCGGTTGTAGCCCAAAAATGCGGGCTTCAGGTCGGCAGTACCTTCCGGCCCTATCACGGCTTAGCTTTTGATCCTGCCATGCAACATGAAGAGACCTATCAGGTGATGGGCGTCCTGAAACCTTCCAATACGCCGATTGACCGGGTCATCTTCATTCCCCTGGAAGGCTTCTACCGGATCAAGGGCCACATCTTGCGAGGATCGGGCAAAGATTATGTCCCCCAAGCGGGCCAGCCCATTCCAGATGAGGACAAAGAGCTCAGCTCTGTCCTGCTGAAGTTGAGGGACCCCCAGGCGGGCTTCAATCTGGATTACACCATCAACAAACAAGGCAAAGTGGCAACCCTGGCTTGGCCCATCGGGCGCGTCATGGCCGACCTCTTCAACCGGCTGGGCTGGATGAGCCGCATTCTCGCCCTCGTGGCCTACTTGGTCATGGTAGTAGCGGCTTGCTCAATTCTGGCCGCGCTTCATAACACCATGAGGGAGAGACGCAGGGAGTTCGCCATCCTGCGGGCTTTGGGAGCCAAGCGACGCACCGTGTTCGCCTCGGTGGTGACCGAAGCCGCCTCCATCGCCGCCTTGGGGGCCTTGGGCGGATACCTGGTTTATGGCCTTTTGTTTTTCCTGGCCGCCGGGTTGGTTCGGGCCCAAACGGGAGTCGTCGTGGACCCCTTCTTTTTCCACCCGGCCCTCATTGCCGTGCCCATCGGTATGACGATTTTAGGCGCTTTGGCGGGGGTCGTACCGGCCTACCAAGCCTATTCCACCGATGTGGCCGGAAACTTAGAACCCCATTCATGAGGAGGAAAGCATGAAACATTCACATTGGATTCCTTTGGCTTTAATGCTTTTATCCACCGGCCTCGTGGCTGAAGTCTACGGCGGCCCTTCCCCGGACGGAACAACACCCGTCACAGAATCCGTCAAACCCGGTTTTGAACCCAAAGCCCCCCATGGGGGTGTTCTGGTGGATGCGGGTGATGACTTTGCCCATGTGGAAATAGTCTTCGATCCCGCCGTTGGAAACCTTTCGGCCTATATTTTAGATGGGGAGGCCGAAGAAGTAGTCCCGCTAAAACAACCGGAAATCCTGGTGCGTTTAATGAAGCCGACCCGAACCCTGAAACTCAAGGCGTTGGTCAATCCATTAAACGGTGAAAAACTCGGAGCAACTTCCTCTTACGGCCTGACGGACCCTTCTTTAAAAGGCCTTTCCCATTTGCGGGGTGTCTTGTTATCAGTGGATTTCAACGGCCAGGTCTTCAAAAACCTGGCCTTTCAATTCCCGTCGAAAAAGGAATAGCAGGGCGGATGGAAAAGCACTTAGAAAAAGGAATGGTTTATATGGCCACTTTCGGAGTTTTTCTTTTGTTTTCCGCTAGCCCTATTTTAAGCCAGGACATGCGCAAATATTCGTCCGGAGACGATGGAGCACCCACCGTCGAAGGGTCGGGATCGGCCAACGACGCCAGGATCCAAGCCCTCAGCCAACTTAAGGACCCCATCATCCATATCAAGCCTGAGGACCTGGAGGGAAAGCCCTTGGTCGATTTCAGTCGTCTGGCTTGTTTCAATTACGACTATCCGGATGAGGACGGCGGCATGGAGGCCTCCAAAAACCCCAAAAGGAAAAAGCCGGGTATTCCCGATTCGGTTTTGAGTTTGAACGGAACCAAGGTCGCCATTCCCGGTTTCATGATTCCCATGGACCAGGATGAGGGCGGGGATAAGTGCACCTACTTTATTTTGGCCCGCAACCAGATGACCTGCTGCTTCGGCGTGGCGCCGGGCTTGAACGAGTGGGTGAGCGTGCGGATGGAAAAGGGAAAAACCGCCGACCTGGAAATGGACCGCCCGGTCGTGGTGGTGGGAACCCTGGAAGTCGGAGAGGTTTATAGCCCCGATTCGGGCTGGAGTTTTTACCGGATGAAGGCCGAGAAGGTCATTGTCGCCGGGAAGAAAAAGATTTGGTTCCAATAAGGGGGGCGCCATGAACAGGAAAGAAAGACGGATGTATGAAAAACCGGCCGACCCGGCCAAAACAGCGATGGTCTCGAAGGCCCATTGGCCCTGGTCGCTGATCGTTATTACTATATTTTGGCTTGGCCTAACCGTGTTTCTCATTAAAACCAACGGCCTGAAAAAGGGGGCGGGTTGGGGCAAGCTTTTCCTTTCCAAGGCCGCGCCCCAGAACTTGTCGGGCTTCAACGGGTCTTCCCCCGGCCTTTCCGCTTCTCCCACCATTTATGTGCCGGGGGCGCCCCAAGCCACGGGCGATTACGAAGCTCTTTCATTCAATCTTTTATCGGGTTTTTATTTTTGGGACCCATTGGATGACACTGAAAACGGCACAGCGGAGCAAAACAAAAAAAAGAGCAAAGTTCCGGAAAATGTACTGGCTTATAACGGCCATAAGATAGCGGTGACCGGGTTCATGATTCCCATCGACGAGGACGAGAAGTTCATCGTGTCCAGCTTTGTTTTGGCCAAAAACCAGATGACCTGTTGCTATGGGGCTTCTCCCAAGCCCAATGACTGGATTTACGCGACCGTCCCCGCAACGGCTAAAAAAGTAGAAGACCAAATGGATATTCCCCTGACAGTTTATGGAACCTTGACGATCGACAGCTCCCTCAGCGATCCGAGCATGCCCACACTTTACCGCCTCGTCGTGGACAAGGTAGAAGGTCCCAAAAAGAAAGGGTGGTTTTAAGTTACCGTGAATTTCAATCTACTAAAGAATCCTCAGGACAGGCCTATAAAGCAAACTGACATCGGCTCTCCACGGTGTCGAAACTGGATTCTTTTTTTATTGTCCTTGGCGGCCCTTTCACTCCTCCCTATTATCCCCGTTCATTCGGCGGGCCCCAGTGGAGTGGCAGGGACTCCCGCCTGTCCGGTCTCTGTGTCCCGGGATTTCGGGGGGGCTCCCATGACGGTTTTTACCTCGCTGGAAAGCCATTCCCTGGTTCCTTGGACTACCCTCGCCCATTTTCCCTATGAAACCCCCGATATCGAGGAACTGGGAAAACCCCATACCAAGTCCATTTCAAAAAAAGACAAGTTCCCTATACCGGATTTTGTACGTCGGCTGGACGGAACCCCGGTTGCCGTCGTGGGTTTCATGATCCCATTGGCATTAAACGATGCCGGGGATAAGACAACTTCCTTCATTCTGGCCCGCAGCCAAGCCACTTGTTGTTATGGGATCACACCCCGGATGAACGAATGGATGTATGTCGAAATGGAGAAGGGCAAATCCGCCGAGGCCATGATGGATATTCCCATCACAGTCTTCGGAACCCTGTCTGTCGGAGCACAAATAAAGGAATCGAATTGGACCCTTTACCGGATGGTGGCCAACAAAGTCTCGGTTCCTAATATCAATTGGTGAACCGAAACCATCAGAAAATCGGTTCCCCTTCTCGAAATTTTTCAACCTCTCTAAATCAGCGCAACCCGATTGACATTGCCGATCCCCTCTTCCAATAATGTGGCCCATTAAGGAGCGGCCCAACAATGGCTTTTTGCCGAAAGCATTTTTTACCTCTGATTATCCTTATTCTCTCAGCTTTCCTGCCCGTCCTGGCGGCCCAAAGCTTCCATCACCATAGCCCGACTGAAAACCACCGGGATTGTTCCCTTTGCGATTTTCAACAAACCGCTTTCCAAGCCCCTGCCCTTCCCTTGCCCCCGCCCCTAGCTCCGGTTTTGCTGGTTTTCACCCTTTTCATTTTCCTTCCCTTCTATAGTTACAATCCCTTCACTCTTCAACGTGGCAGGTCCCCTCCGCCAAACCTCCTGTCGTTTTTGTGACCAACGGCCTTTCAGGCCGAATCCACAGGAGGAAACATGTCTAATCGTTTTAAATTGTTGATATTGATTTCTATTAGTTCCCTTTTACCTAGCTTCTCTAACGCGCAAACCCGCTCCATCATCTCAAACCTGGCCAACCCGGCCATCGGCATGAGCGCGCTTTTTTTGGGACAGACGGCGCCCAACCTGGAGGAACCCTTCGGCATGCAGTTCCAGGAAGCCGAACTGAGCGTCATTTCCACGGTGGATCCTTACTGGACCCTGGCGGCTAATCTTGTTTTTGGCGCCAACCCCGCCGACGGAACACCCGATACGGTGGAGGCGGAGGAAGCCTACGCCACCACCGACAGCATCCCGAATATCCTATTGAAGGTCGGGGAAATGCGGGCACAGTTCGGGAAACACGGCCTTTTGCACACTCACGCCTTCCCCTTCATCCAGGCCCCCATCATCATGGGCAATTCCATCGGCATGGAAGGTTTTAAGGACGCGGGTATTCAAGCGGCCTGGCTCTCCCCCCTCCCCTGGTTTTGCGAACTGACCGCCGGGGCCTATACCGCAGTGGCCAACGACGGGGTAACGGGGATCGGTGATCCGGTAGGACAAGGCAACCATCCCTTGGATTTCAATTCCCCGTCCCACGACAATATTCCCTACCTGTTCCACTTGAAAAATCTTTTCGACGTGGATGAAGACACCACCATGGAACTGGGCGCGTCCGATTTAACCGGCATGGGCGATGACGGCCTGCATCATGCGGTTTACGGGGCGGACTTGACTTTGCGAAACGTCCCTCTTCGCCAGTCGAACCAGCGGGGCTGGATTCTCCAGGGGGAATACATCAAGAAGGTCTCCTACAATGAAAGTGTTGACAACCAGGAAACCGACGGGTGGTACGGATCCTTCCAGTACCGGCTAGACCAAGAATGGTGGTCCGGGGTGCGGGTCGAGGAATGTTACAACGCCACACCGGACTTGGCCGTGGATCCCACCGAAAACTCGCTTCCCGGCAATGTCCAGCGGGTTTCCGCCGACATCGCCTGGCTGGCCTCGGAGTTTTCGGAAGTCCGGGCTGAATATAGTTACGCCCGCAACGACGCGGGTTCGGTGGACAACCGGGCCATGTTGCAATTTAATTATGTCATCGGCTTCCATCCGCCGCATTCTTATTGAGGCAATTTTGAATTCTTAATTTTTAATTCAAGGAGAAACAGATGAAATCATTTTTAAAGTTGTTATTAGGACTGGTGGCGGGCTTTTTAGCACTACCTGCGTTCGCGGATTTGAAAGTCGCCACCTCGCTCAGCGATTTGGCTTCGGTGGCGGAAGCGGTGGGCGGCAAGCACGTAACGGCCATCAGCCTTTGTAAAGGCTACGAGGACCCGCATTTCGTGCCGGCCAAGCCCAGCCTCATGAAGGCCATCCAAGACGCGGACGTATTCGTGTCCGTCGGATTGGAGCTGGATGGCGGTTGGCTGCCTCTAGTCATTCCGGGAAGCCGGAACCCGAAGATTCAACCCGGATCGAAGGGTTTCATCGACGCTTCCGAGGGCATCGAGGTGCTGGACAAACCAGTGGGAACCGTCAGCCGGGCTGAGGGTGATATCCATCCCCTGGGCAATCCCCATTACTATTCGGACCCCCTGAACTTGGGGATCGTAGCCACTCATTTGGCCGAGGTTTTCGGCGAACTGGACCCGGCTAACGCCGCCGAATACACAGCCAATGCCGAGGATTTCAACGCCAAACTGGAAAAGGCCGTCAAAGGCTGGCAGGCACAATTGAAGCCCTTCAAAGGGGCGGAGATCGTGACCTACCACGAGAACTTCAAGTACTTCACCAACCGCTTCGGCTTGAAGCTTTTCGGGACGGTGGAACCCAAGCCCGGTATTCCGCCTAGCCCCCGCTACTTGAACGAGACCGGCGAGGCCATGCAGAAAGCCGGGGTCAAAGTGGTGATCTATCAGCCCTACTATGAGGCGGATGAGGCTAACGAGCTGGCGAAAAAAGCCGGGGCCACGGCTTATGTGATCCCCAACGAGGTAGGCGGGGTGCCCGAGGCCAAGGATGTATTCTCCAAGTTCGACTTTATCGTCTCGACCTTGGTAAAAGCCTTGGGAGGAAATTAAAAACTATGTCTAGCTTTATCTCGGTTATGGG
Organism: uncultured Pseudomonadota bacterium; assembly: GCA_963836235.1. GTDB lineage: Bacteria > Oederibacteriota > Muellerivitia > Muellerivitales > Muellerivitaceae > CAWJKT01. Next base: position 227,126 of record CAWIIP010000005.1, read on the forward strand.
GCTGCCGATCCTGGCCTGCGTGCTTTTGGTGTTGATCCACCCTTCTTTGGGTACGCACGTTTTGGCCAGGGGCGTTATTTTCGTGGACTTAGCCTTGGCGCAAATCGCAGCCATGGGCCAAAGCGTGGCTTTCCTGCTGGGGGCCGAGCCCCATGACCCCAGCGTTTACTATTGGTCTTTCGCCTTCACCCTGCTGGGCGCGGCCTTGTTCAGCTTCCTGTGGGACCGTAACCATTCGGTCCTGCAGGAGGCCTTCATTGGCATCGCCTTTTCGCTGTCCACGGCCGCTTCGCTTTTGCTTCTGGCCAATGCCCCCCACGGAGCGGAGCATGTCCAGGGAACCTTGAACGGCGAGGCCTTGGGCTGGGTGACCTGGCGAGACATCGCGATCATGGCCTTCTTTTACGGCATCGTCGGGCTGTTTCTTTTCTTCAACCGCAAGACCCTCACCCTTTGCTCGACCGACCCCAAGGAAGCCGAACGCCGGGGTATCTCAGTGAAGCTTTGGGATTTTCTCTTTTACGCCGCATTTGGGCTGGTGGTCACCAGTTCTGTCAAAATCAGCGGCGTTCTGGCGGTTTTTTCATTCCTGATTGTTCCATTGGTTTGCACCACGCTTTTGGGACACAAGGGCTCCACTCGCCTCTACTGGGCCTGGGGCATCGGGTTCGGTGTCTCCCTGATAGGATCAGTTGTTTCTTATACGAGGGATTTACCCATGGGAGCTAGTATCGTTTGTGTTTTCGGCTTGGCCGTCGTCCTGATCTCCATGGCGACCCGCATGAAAAACGCGGACTAGGCATCGCCGACAAAACAATTTGAATTTGTAGCTAAAATAAAAAAGCACCACTGGCTTTAGGCCAATGGTGCTTTTTTATTTTACTGCACTAATATCTTAAGAAACGACCGAGTTTCCCTTGGTTTCGGCAGGCTTCGCGGCCTCAGCCGGCAAAGCTGCATTGACCGGCGCGGCCGGAGTGGAAACGGTGTGATTGGCGGGGTCATCCGGATTCGCAGCCTTTTTAAATTCACGCATCGCCGTTCCCAATCCCTTGGCGAAATCGACCATTTTATTCGGTCCAAAAAACAAAAGTCCGACAGCGAGAATGAGTAGGATTTCTTCGATACGGCCCATGGCACAACTCCCTAAAAACTAAGAATGATGCTTCTATATAAGGATGCTCCCTTGTCTTGGTTTTTTCAATAGCTATTCCGCTCCACCCTAAAATACCTGGTGATTTACCCCTTGTGGGATTTGGAATAGTGCCGGACAAGCCCGGGCAATTGCTCCCGGAAAGCCGACTTGGGCAAAGCCAAGTCCGCTCCCAATTCTTTCGCGTCCTGCAAAAGATCGGCTCGCAGGCTGTTGCCGAAGGCCACGAGGGGGATTTTTCGAGTGGATGGATTTTGTTTCAGCTTTTGAACCAACGAGGGCCCGTCCAATGAAACCAGCCCAATTTCAATGAAAATCACACCGGGGTTTCCCTCTTGGAGGGCCGCCAAAAGAGTTTCTTCCTCCGTCAGGCAAAGGCATTCGACCGATTCGCTTTCGGCAGCCTTCTCGATCATTTCCTGGGATAAGGCTTCTTGGACAATCGCGATGATCACTTTTCCGTCCTATTGAAATCCAATGGCTATTGTCCGTCCGGAAGCGGGATGAACATTAGCCCGTCATCCAAGAAGCTTTTCTTGGCGCCTTTTTGGGCGCAAGAATCCTTTTGGCAGCTATAGACGGCCTTATAGTTCGTCTTTCCCGCGGCCACTTCCCCCTTGATGATCTTCCGGGATATTTCTTTCATCTCATTTCCGCAACCCAAACAGGACGGCATGGTTCCTCCTAAAATAAACCACAGCATTTGGCCGCGAATCAAGGCAAATTTTCACGGTTTTAAAAACAAAGACCAAAGAAATAGAAGCCCTTGCCCCCATATTTTCTTTATCGACAGATTTTGATTTCAATTTTAAATCGGCGTCAATTTGCGAGAATTCGCGGCTAATTCTTTTACCTCGACCTTTCTTCCATCTCTTTTTCAATCTCAGCGATCCTCACCTCTGTCAACTGGTCGGCTTGCTTCCGGCCCAAGGGAGCCAGGGCCACAAACTTCGGCTGATTAAGAACCACTAAGTCTTGTTCCCGCATCTTTTCCAGGATCAAGTCCAGGCGTTCCTTGTCCTCCTTGGGGAAAAGAGCCTTTTGAAAACGGATTTCCTTCAGGATAGATTCCGTCATCAAAAAAGAGGTTTTTCTTTTCTTGAAAACTCGGAGGATGGCGTCCCGAAACATCTCGAAATCCTCATTCATTCGGCAAACCTTTCAAAGGGTTCGAAAATATCCCTATTTGGACAAAGTTTTCTCGATACGCCTATCCGGCACCAGCCACATCAAGGCCACCGCCACATACAAGGCGTAGGCCAGCCAATAGTTCCAAAAACAAAGTAGTAAGGCGACGACGTAAATGACGATGGAAATCTTGCCCTTGAAATCGCTCCCCAAAGCGGTGGCCAGCGTGGAGTTTTGGCCGGGGTGCGCCAGGAGGGCCCGGACCAGGATATAGTAGGCGATGGCCGAAAAAAGAAGGTCAAATCCGTAAATCGCCACCGGCCAGGCCGCGAAGCTGTCAACCCCGATCCATCGGGTGGCAAAGGGAATCAGCGAGAGCCAAAACAACAAGTGCAAATTCGCCCAAAGAGTGGGCCCATTGACCGTCTTGACGGCTTGCATCAGGTGATGATGGTTGCTCCAATAGATGCCCACGAAGATGAAACTCAGGGCGTAGCTGACGAAGTCGGGGATCAGGGGTTTCAAGTCCGCCAGGCCCGTTCCGTCGGGCACTTTCAGTTCCAGGACCATGATGGTGATGATGATGGCCATCACCCCGTCGCTGAAAGCCTCCAGCCTTCCCTTGTTCATGGATGTCCTCTTTTTAGTTTCAGAATGTGAAATGCGAGGTCGGTCCTTATCCCCCTGGAGGGAACAAAACTAGGACGATCGTACCCAGGGCGGCGAGGGTTCCCAACAAACCGAAAAGGATATCCCATCCCCGGTTTCCCTGTCTTTCCCACTGGGCCTTGCAGAGAAAACCCAACAGAGCCCCGCAGGCGAAACCCGATCCATGCGCCGCGTTATCTGCCCCGATCATGAACCCGAAACCCATCGTGTAAAGGCCCCACATCACCATTTGGTCGCGGACGGCCTTCCCCATCCGAGTTCCGTCCCGCTGTCCCCATCCCGCCGCCAAGCCGATTAGGCCCATCAGCGCTCCCGAAGCCCCGATCCCCACGCCTCTCAAGCCTATCATTTCGCTTCCCAAACCCGCCACCATCCCGGTGAGCATGAAGAAAAACACCATCCGTCCCCGGCCGAATATCTGCTCGATTTGGGGGCCGATCTGTTGGAGGGCGATCAGGTTGAAAAGAATGTGCCAAAGGCCCGCGTGAAGGAAAATATAGGTCGAAAGCCGCCACCACTCCCCTTCCATGACGGACGGGGGAAAATTGCCGCCGAAACGCACCAGTGTATCCGCGTCCAAGTTCAGCAGTCCAAATCCCCCCTGCGCCATCGCGACGCGGACATAGCAGAGGATAATCCCCGCGCTCAACAAAAAGCTGACGGAAGCCGGATGAAAACCGACAATGCCCAGCCGTCCCAAGACCTCCCAAAACCGGGGGGCCATGGCCTTGCCGCAATAAAAGCAAACCTTGTTGGTCCTATCCTGAAGGCTGTGGCAGTGGGGACAAATCCGGTGTTGGTAACCGATATGCTGGGCTGTGGACCGGCCCCGATTGAGTCGGTTCGACCAACCTTCCTTCAGGCCCATCAATTTCCATCGGAACTTGACGGGGTTCGCTCCCAAGGCACCCGCGATCCGGGTGAGGACGTCAATCCAATCTTTTGAGTTTTCTCCGGGGTTTGGCATAGGTCCCCATCATAAATCAGGCGGGGGCCCTGGGATACCGGACGCTGAAAGAATTTGAGGGACAAACCCTAATACTTAATCCGAGAAAGGATCCAGGGTTTTGATGCCTGATGAAAACTTCCACCCCTGCGCCCCAGAATCAGTTTTGAATTTGCCCCTGAGATGGCGGGACCATGAAAGCTTTCGCTTTTTGGTATTCGGCGTCAAATCCCTCGATCAATTCGGGATAGACGACTACTCTTTCGATCCTGGATTTTTCGTTTTTAATCCGGACGTCCTCGATCAATAAATAACGCCCCGACCGGGGGGAATCCTTGACGGTAAACCGATATTCCCCGCTTTTCACCTTGATCGCCGACTCGTAAACCGTCTTGTTTTCCGATTCCATGGCCCCCCCTGAAAGGATGCGGTATCGGTCCGTCGGGAACTTGGACGAATCGATTTCCTTTTATGATTTTAGGCTTTATTTGTTTCCGGCGCCTTTTTCACCACGGCGGCCATTTTTGCCATCGCTTCCACCAGGGCGGAGCCAGTCAAATGGCGGGTCTTCTTCCGTTGAATCCGCTTCACCGTAAATTCCGTCTTGGCCTTTTTGGGCCCTTTTTGCTTTGTCATTTTCAACTCCCGTTTAAAAAATTGAGGCAACGTCCCATCTTATGGGGGGCCACTCCCAATTGATACCTGGCAGGAAAATATAGTTGGTCTTTCCAAACCTCCATTTATCCTTTTCATTCGGGAGGCGGCACTGACGCTAAATGAAAAATGGAAGCGGTAAAATTGACCGGTCAGAAAATAATTTAGGTCCGGCCGGACGCTGGTCCCTACCGTTTAATGACGTCGAACAAACTCAGGGTCTGGTAACCGGCAGGAGGATCGAAAGTCCTCGGATTGAATTTTCGGGAACGAACACGGAGGATTTGGAACCGGCAGGAAGGCTTTCCCCCTGCGTAAAGGATCGCGAGGACCGGTAATTGTGGCTGGGAAATCCCCTCTTGAAAATCAGTCGTATCCACTCCCCATTGGGTCAATTCCCCGCTACAAAGATCCACCACAAGATGAACCAGGCTGCGCAAAGTGTCGTAGTCTTCTTCGCTCATGCCCGCTTTCTCAGGGGAAGTCACCCATACTTCGCGGGCCCTTACCCCATTCAAATCAGTACGGTACCCGTCACAGGTAAAACCGGTTTTTTGGATTCCCTTCTCCTTAAGGACCGGAATCCCGTTGAAAAAAGCCCGTGCGTTTTCCTGGGCCATTTCATAGGCCTTCTGGGCGCTTTCCCGCGACCCGGCGATTTCAGCCTGAAGCCTATCGGCGGCGATGGCGCCCATCAATTTGAGGACGGTCTGGTTGTTCTGTGTGAGCGGCAAAATGGTTTTGTGGAGGTCGTCCACCACCGTCACCAAAGAGTTTTCCCGGTCGTAAATCAGGGACCCATGGGACCATGGCCCCTGGAAATCCAGCCGCAATTGCCCCTCGCCGATGGCGGCTTCCACATCCACCCAGGCGTCTTTATAGGTATAGCTTTCCAGGTGGGCTCTCACGCCGACGCCAGCCCAAAGGGGCGAAATCCAGCAGGAATACAGGAGGAAGAGAGTGGTTATTCGCGGGGCTTTATTCACGGCGTCATCATACCGGCGTTCCGAAAGGTGGATCAAGAGAAGTCCCTAGTGGTTCCTACAAAACTGTAACACGATTCTTCAGAACCTCATCCAGCTTTTTTGAACCCCCCCTACTTTTTTCAGAAAAAAAGCCTGTCTCGGATTTTTTGGGCCATTTTCCAAGTTGGTACGACTGTTGCATTACAAAAGTAAGTCGTCGTTGAATGAACAAAAGGTAAAAGGGCGCTTGGCGGGGAAAGCGGTGAGCGCGGTTAAAACGCTGACAACTCATTTGAACTAAAAAATTACAATTGAGAACCATTGATTCACGCGTGCAACCGCGTTCTTCGCTATTTCAATCCTTGCGCTTAGGGAGGGGCTGTCGATGAAAAAATCTTATTGGAATTCATGGCCCGGTTTCTTGGCTCAAATGGTCTCCTTTGCCGTTCTCGGCGTTCTCATCGCCTTGGCGGTGAAAAACATTCAATATCTCCTGGGAGGTTGAAGTTGGTGGAACTCTCATACCGTTACCTTAAAAACCTATTCGACTTGCGTCATACCTTTCCGATCAAGCGTCTGGTTTGGTCCCTGGAAACCCGGCTGCAATGGTCGGTGGAGTCCTTTTTGAGGACGATAGGGGCTGGCAAGTAGGCTTGATCCCCGGCTGACCGCTTAAGAAGAGGGGGGAATCGGGCCGCCTTTCGGCGGGATGGACGAGGGACGCAACATCCCCGCCTTCCCGCTTTTTTATGCCCGAATCGCCTCAACTTACCCATCCCCTTTTTAACTAAGATAAATGACTTTCTTTTGTCCTTTTTCTGAAAAAATTTTATTTGGACTGTCGGTTGACTAAAATAACCGTTAAAATTGACCTGAATCTTCTACACATTATTGCCATTTACCGGGAGGGGGTCATGTCCTCTGGAGACGCTTCCGAAAAATTCTTGGACGATATCCACCGTTTAAGGGAATGCCTGCAGGGAACCTTCTTCCTCGACCGGTTGAAAATGACGGAGCTGGAAAAGCTCATGTCTGCCATGAAAAAACAGCATTTCCCTCCGGGTTTTACCGTCTTCAAGCAGGGGGATAAGGGGGAGACTTTTTACCTAGTTTCCAAGGGCCGGCTTTCCTTCTGGGTCCGCAAAGGGCTGATGGAAAAGAAGGTCACCGAACTTTTTCCAAAGGACTTCTTCGGGGAAACCGCCTTGATCAGCGACAATCCCCGTTCGGCCACCGTGAAGACCGAAACGGAGTGCGACCTGTTTCTTTTAAATAAGGCGGATTTCAAGGAGATCCTCATGGCCAATCTTTGGATCGCCGAGGAAATCCGATCCCACATGGCCCAAAAAAATCGAATCAAGAAAAAATCGTAAATTCCAATCTGCTTCCGTGGAATCTTTTAACGTGAAATAGTAATTTCTCTTTTTTCTTTAGTTTACCCGCACAATGATTCTCCGTTGTGTTAGATTCCCCTGGTTGTTTTTCAGGTTTTCAGAAAGGTGAACTGATGAACTCTTGGGAAATCGTGGCAGAACAGGAAAAAGCCTTTTCAGGATTCCAATACAGGCTGGTTCTGTTGCGCAGCCAAAAATCCACCGAACCCTATAAAGTTTATGGATTGGAAAGAGTCTCTTCCTTTTGGGACTTGGTGGACAAGTTTTACCTCGCCGGAACGAACGGTGCCGAGGAACTGGATTGGGCCTTTGAGCAAGCCTGGCCGCTTTTCAACACCCGCAGGTCGGAGCTGGGACACCTGAACTTATTTAACTTCCCCCCAAAAAATTCATAACCAGCCGTTAAAATTCGGCCGGCCCAGGTTTAAAAAAATCGTTGATGCTTCAATGGCCCCTCACCATCTGTTTCAAGCTCTAGGTGCGCCTCTACAGCCATCAGCGTTAGGATTGGGCCAGCCGGGCCCGGACATAAGCGATGTTTTCTTTCAAGCTGTAGAGCATGGGGATATAGTTTGAGGATACCCTCACCCGGTTGGTTCGATCTTCCAGGTGTTTCAATCGGGTTAAAATCTCTTCCGTCGGGGGACGGCTGCCCAGCTTGTTGATCTCCGTCTCCAACCAATGAAGCTCGCCGTAGATCAGGAAAATCCTCCGTTGCATGCCCCAGCCGTACAGGGACGCCAGCCCCTTTCCCAGGGGATAAAGAAGGCCCAAGAGGGGAATCACCAAAACTGCGGCCTGTTCCACCATGGCAGCCAACCAGAAAGGCATGTAGCGCTGGAGAAAAGGTCGGCCCGATTTGTAAAAATGCCTCGCGTCGGAACCCAGCTCGATCTCCAGCGCCTCCGCCGCCGGAAACTCGCCGGCTTTCTGGAAAATTCCAGCGTGCGAGTGGATTTGGGAGGCGGTCTCCAGCAACAAATATTGAAGGGCCGGGTGCAGATCGCCCCGGACAATGAGGCTGGTCTTGGTGGCCAGCAGGGTCGTGTCATGGGGCGGACGGTTATGCGCCAAATCCCCCACACCCGCTGGAAGCACCCTTTTGTACAGGGAGGGGAAGAGGGCCACATAGGCGTCGGCCCGTGAAAAATTGGCCACGTCAATGCCCGGGGCGGCGATCAATTGCCGGATGACCGGGGAACCCCAGCTGGTCATGAGGATCGCCGCGTCAATCTTGCCTTGAAGCAATTCGGCCGTAGCCTCCTCCGGTTCCAGGCCCAAGGGCTGGAAATTCTCTATCTTCAACGAACTGCGTTTGAGAAGTTCCTCCACCAGCGCCCGGGTGTCGCTTCCCTCCGGCCCCACCGAGACTCGTTTCCCCTGTAGGGCGAACAAGATCCGGTCCGTGACGATTTTGCGGGAAAAGAACCAAACGGGTTCATAGCCTAGAGTCCCCAGAGAGACCAGCGCGGGCGAGTCGGTGTCGGCGGCCACTCCCCCTTCCACGAAACCCAGCTGAACCCCCGACTTTGGATCACGGAGCAGATTCAAATTTTCGACTCCACCCGCCGTAGGCTTCAACACCAGGTCGATCCCCTCTTTCGCCAGAAGGATCTTGTAGCGTTTTCCCCAATAGGCATAGGTGCTTCCATCCGGGCCCGTGGCCATGGTGATGGTGTGGGGCGGTAGCGGATGGGTCGTGGAGATCAACCAGACAGCTCCTATCACGAGTAGAAGCAATGAAATCAGGATAATCCTCAAGGTTTTGCGGGAAAATAACGAACCGGCCCCGGAGCCCATCCCCAAGGGGGCATTGGCGCTTCCATCCCTTTTGTGATTTGATTGATTGGCCATGAACTCTCCTTTTTGAATTGGAACTATCTTGATCCCTTTTCCCGCCCCGCAGGCATCTCGTAAACGGGCTTCATTTTAACAGATGTTGAATAAGTCGTCCCGCCGAATGAAATTGGAAAGGTTGGTCATGGAAATGTTGTAAATTCCCCGGGTCTCTTTTACGATGCGTCGCAGGTAAAAGTGCCCATAGCTCAATTGGATAGAGCTTCTGACTTCGGATCAGAAAGTTAGGAGAAGAAGTCTTCTTGAGAAAGGCATCTTAAAAAACTAGTCCCCAGCACATTATCAAAGGCCTTTGCCTGTAAGGGTTTTATGACCCGATCAAGCGGAGGCCTTTTTTGTTGGTGACGGTCGAGAACATTTGGCGACGGTCAAAACCCGATTTTGATGGTCGAGTTTGACACGCATATGACACGGGAGCCACTTTGACTATCGAATGATAGCGATTTTTCCTACTTTAGTTTCCTGGGATGCACCGTTATGCACCCGTAGTACAAAAAGATAGAGACCGCTGGCTACCGGCTGACTCCCGTTGTTTTGGAGATTCCAAACTATTGTGTTCAATCCCGCTGATCCCTCCGTCTCAGTACCGTAAACCTGTTCGCCGCTCACCGTGAAGATGGCTAGGGAGACCTTGGCTTGACTAGTTAAATAAGTTAATAATCGGATGGGCTGTTGGCCATTAGTTATATTTGGTGCGGCTACGACCGATGCCAGCAATGGTGGGATGGGTGTTGGCGTTAACGTTGGATTTCCATTCATCCTAGCGAGGTCAGCCACTATAGCTCCTTGGCCGCCGCTGGGCGTGCAGGTTGCCAGGGGGCGGCAGGAAGGCGGAATGCCGCCCGAGGCCGTCACTAGGTTTCCTTTTAGGTAAATGGCGTAATGAGAATTAGTTGAATATGTCGAAGCCATCACGCAAGGGCTATACCAATAGGAAGTTCCCGGCACAAAAGGCTGGTTGTCGGAGCGGTTAACCAGAGTCTGAAGACCCACCCAGCTTGTCCCGCCGCTTAAAACCGTGTTGTCCGTCGTTGAAACCGTCATTTCCCAATTGGCCATTTGGGTGGTACTGGGGCCGCAGGCCGGGGAGAAATTCAAGGCGGATATCGTCGTGCCCGTAACGTTGTGGGAACAGGTTGGGTTCCAGATACAACCTCCTGTGCTGATAGACCCTACCAGGCTTACCCCCGATGTGTCGTAGGGCCAGAACTTGATGGTGAGGTCCGAAAGCGTCACCGCCGCCCCGTTGTTGACGACGGCGAAAAGGTGGTAGACCGAATTGGACCCGCAGGAACTCGTATATTCTTCCAGCAGGGCCAAGGCCGAGGTGTTCGTCCCGCAGGCGGTCGTGGGGGAGGGTGTCGGGGTAATCGTCGGTGTGTAGGTCTTCGTTACGGTGAAAGTCTTGGTTGCGGTATTCGTAAGCGTCGCCGTCTTGGTCGAAGTGCCCGTGACGGTGAAAGTCGATGTCTTCGTGGGCGAATTGGCCGGTGTTGGAGTTTTGGTGGCGGTTTTGGTTTCGGTCCGGGTAGGTGTTTGGCTTGGGGTCAATGAAGCGGTCGAAGTCCTTGTGTTGGTGGGGGAAAGGGTTGGGGAGGCTGTTGGAGAATTCGTCGCCGTATTTGTAGTTGTCTTTGTTGTGGTATTAGTAGCGTTATTAGTGGGAGTGTAAATGACTGTTTTTGTTGGCGTAGAAGTGGCTGTGTTGGTGGGGGTATTGGTCCCCGTGCTAGTGGCGGTATTCGTCGAGGTATTCGTTGTCGTGTTAGTCGGGGTGCTTGTGGTCGTTTTGGTTGGCGTATTCGTAGTTGTTTTCGTAGTGGTATAAGTCGCTGTGTTCGTTGACGTTTTGGTGGTGGTACTAGTCGGTGTGTCGGTGGTTGTGTTGGTGGGTGTATTCGTAGTTGTATAAGTCGCAGTATTCGTGAGTGTGTTGGTCGCCGTATTGGTAGTCGTGTAAGTCGCCGAGTTGGTGGCTGTATTAGTTGGCGTATTCGTGCCGGTGAAAGTGGTGGTGTTCGTCGGTGTTTGAGTAGGCGTTTCCGTGCCCGTATTGGTTGGGGTAAAGGTCGCTGTCAATGAAGGGGTAAAAGTGTAGGTTCCCGTGAGAGTCAAAGTATAGGTCGGCGTCGGTGTGGGATAGGGCGCCTGTCCACAAGAGCCTAACCGTTCAATATTATTGAGATCATCCGCCGCCGCATAAAAGGTTCCATCCTGCGGCGCGGCCACGCCGCCCGGTGAGGCGACGCCACTGATCACGCCCACTTCATTACCTGACAAATCGCTTATCCCTAAGCCACTTCCCTGAGTCGCCACACAAACACGATTCGCGGTACTATCCACCGACAGGAAGACCGGATTGGGTAGCCAGGAACTCGTGTTCCATTGGTTGAGGAAGTTCCCACTTCCGTCGAAAACCTCGATCAAGCTGGGATTAAAGCTTTCCACGTAAACCCGTCCTTGGTTGTCCAAGGCCAGGCCCGTTGCATAATCGAATGTCCCGTTTCCGTCATCCCCGGCTGTCCCCCATTGGGTCACCGGAACTCCTTGGCCATTGAAAACCTCAACTCGGTTGTTTGCTTCATCCGCCACATAAACCGTTGTTCCGGCCGAATTCACCGCTATCCCCCAGGGAGCCTGGAACTGACCTATCCCGTTTCCGCTTCCCCCCCATTGGGTGATGGGGTTGCCCGCAGTATCGAAAACATAAACCATATCGTCTTCATAATCGGTCATGTAAAGATGGTCGTTACCATCGATCGCCAGTCCCATGGGGTAAATAAATGGGTTCTGGCCGTTGGAGGGTGGGCCCCACTGGGTGACGGCATTCCCGTGGGGGTCGAAAATATCCACTTGGTTGTTGTCAACGTCCGCCGCGTAGAGGTTGCCTTGGGTATCCAGCGCCAGCCCGTCGATAGACCCGTCCGTTGACGAGGAAGAGACTACGTTGCAATAAATAGACACGGGTGGAGGTAACGGCGTAAGAGTCGGAATCAATATAGGCGTTAGGGTAGGGGTCGGTGTGGGATAGGGCGTCTGGGAACAAGGGCCTAAACGTTCAATAACCCCCAGATTGTTCGCACCGACCCAAAGCGTTCCATCCTGTGGGGCGGCCACGCCGCCCGGTGAAACGATACCGCTGACCACGCCCACTTCGTTTCCCGACAAGTCGCTGATGCCCAAAACGTTCTGGGCCTCTATGTAAACCTGATTCGCCGTGCTATCCACCGCCAGCATGACAGGGTTGGGTGCCCAAGACCCTGTGTTCCATTGGTCGAGGAAGTTTCCGCTTCCGTCAAACACCTCGATCCAATTAGGATTATAGCTGGCCACGTAAATCCGGCCCTGGTTATCCAAAGTTAATCCCGTCATGTAGTCGAAGGTTCCCCCGCCCGCGTCCCCATAGGTTCCCCACTCGGTTATCGGATTCCCATTGCCGTCTAAAACCTGCACCCGGTTGTTTCCGCTGTCCGCCACGTAAACCGTGGTTCCGTTGGAATTGACGGCGATCCCGATGGGATACTCGAACTGTCCTGGCCCGTAACCACCTCCGCCCCATTGGGTGATGGCATCGCCCGCCGTGTCGAAGACATAAACTTGATTGTTGTAATTATCCGTCAGGTAAAGGTGGTTGTTCCCGTCCACGGCAAGGCCCATGGGGTTGATAAACTGGTTTTGGCCGCTTGGTCCCCACTGGGTGATGGGGTTTCCCTGAGGATCGAAAACATCCACCTGATCGGTATCGCCGTCCGCTGCATAGACGTTTCCTTGGCCATCAGTTGCCATCCCATTGATCGCCGAATCAGTTGACGAGGAAGAAATCAGGTTGCAAAAGATTGGAATGGGCGACGGGCCAGGGGTGGGAGTTAAGGTCGGCGAAGGTGTAAAGGTTGTTGTCGGTGTGGGATAAGGGCTGGAGGAACAAGGTCCCAAACGTTCAATATTTTCATGGTCGTTCACTGCCGCGTAAAAGGTGCCATCCTGCGGCGCAGCCACGCCACCCGGTGAGACAACACCACTGATCACGCCCACCTCGTTTCCTGATAAATCGCTTATCCCTAAACCACTGCCCTGAGTCGCCACACAAACACGATTCGCGGTACTATCCACCGACAGGAAGACCGGATTGGGCAACCAGGAACTCGTGTTCCATTGGTTGAGGAAGTTCCCACTTCCGTCGAAAACCTCGATCAAGCTGGGATTAAAGCTTTCCACGTAAACCCGTCCTTGGTTGTCCAAGGCCAGGCCCGTTGCATAATCGAATGTCCCGTTTCCGTCATCCCCGGCTGTCCCCCATTGGGTCACCGGAACTCCTTGGCCATTGAAAACCTCAACTCGGTTGTTTGCTTCATCCGCCACATAAACCGTTGTTCCGGCCGAATTCACCGCTATCCCCCAGGGAGCCTGGAACTGACCTATCCCGTTTCCGCTTCCCCCCCATTGGGTGATGGGGTTGCCCGCAGTATCGAAAACATAAACCATATCGTCTTCATAATCGGTCATGTAAAGATGGTCGTTACCATCGATCGCCAGTCCCATGGGGTAAATAAATGGGTTCTGGCCGTTGGAGGGTGGGCCCCACTGGGTGACGGCATTCCCGTGGGGGTCGAAAATATCCACTTGGTTGTTGTCAACGTCCGCCGCGTAGAGGTTGCCTTGGGTATCCAGCGCCAGCCCGTCGATAGACCCGTCCGTTGACGAGGAAGAGACTACGTTGCAATAGATGGTACCCGGTACGGGTGACGGGGTGAGGGTTAAGGTCGGAGTTGGCGTGAGGAGGGGGGTCTGTGTTGGTGAAAGCGTGATAGTCGGCGTCGGTGTGGGATAGGGTATTGTGGAACAAGATCCCAAACGGTTTATAACCCCTTGATCATCGAGCGCCGCGTAAAAAGTGCCGTCCTGTGGCGCGGCAACGCCGCCGTAAGTTGGCGCTTGGGGGATGGAGCCACCGGTCCCACTGATCACGCCTACTTCGTTTCCTGACAAATCGCTTATCCCCAAGGTGTTATTGATTGTCGTGATGTAAAGCTGACTCGTCGTATTGTCAACCGAAAGGAATAGTGGATTGGGCAGCCAAGAGCTTATGTTCCGCTGGTTTAGGAAATTACCATTCCCGTCGAATACCTCGATCAAACTCGGAATATAGCTTTCAACGTAAACCCTGCCCTGATTATCTAGGGCCACTCCCGACGCCAAATCGAAAGTTCCGTTGCCGTTGTCTCCGGTTGTCCCCCATTGGGTTATCGGCTCCCCTTGACCGTTGAATGACGCAACCCTGTCGTTTATAAGATCCGCCACATAAACCGTGGTCCCAGCCGAATTGACCGCGATCCCAAAGGGGGCCTGGAACTGGCCTGTCCCGCTTCCGCTCCCGCCCCATTGGGTGATCGGGTGACCCGCCGTATCGAAAACATAAACCATGTCGCCCAAATAATCCGTCATGTAAAGATGGTTATTTCCGTCGATCGCCAGTCCCATGGGGTAAATAAACTGGTTCAGGCCATTGGAGGGTGGCCCCCATTGGGTAACGGCGTTTCCATGGGAATCGAAAACATCTACCTGGTCGGTATCCGCGTCGGCGGCATAGAGGTTTCCCTGGGTGTCGAGTGCCAGCCCGTTGATCGACCCATCCGTTGATGAGGAAGAAACCTCGTTACAATATATAGAGACGGCTGTTGAAAGAGGGGTGGGAGTCGGGGTGCTGGTGGGGGTTTCCGTCGGGACCAGGCTGTTCGTATACCATGTGTCGTTCAAATACTCGTTGCCATCCCAACCGGCGATGACCCAGAGCTTGTTGTTGAAGGCCACGCTGGAATGGTCGGATCGGGGGGAGAAGTTGGCCGAGCTGGTGGCCATGGTCCAGTTGGAACTGCTATTAAGGTACCAAACATCGTTGGCCTCGGTGCCGTCGTCCAGGGTCCCGCCGATGACGAACATGAAATTGTCCATTATCCCCGCCGAAGCGTCCTGCCTCCCTTGGGTGCCGAAGGTCGTGGGTCCGTACCAATGGTTGCCGTCCGTGTACCAAGCGTCATTCAAAAGGTCCCCTTCCGCCGGAACCCCTCCGGCCACCCAAAGCGAATTGTTATAAGGGGCGCCCGCCTGATATGCCCTCAGGGGATAAGCCGTGCCAGAGTTGGAACTCGGAGTTTTGGAACTCCAATTCATCCCGTCGGAGGAAACCCAAATGTCGGATAAGACATTGTCGTTTTGGTCCAGGCCGCCGACCAGCCACAATTCAGGTCCGTTCCCCAGGTTCTGAACCATCAGGGAGCTTCCTGTCCGGGGGCTGAAGGGAGCCTGGGTGACAGCCTCGGTCCAGTTCACGCCGTCCGGCGAGGACCAAACGTCGTTATTCAGGCTGTCGTTGAAATTCTGCCCGCCCACCACCCAAATCTTCCCGTTAAAGGCCGCCGCCCCAGGGTCGATGCGGGGGCTGAACCCGGTGGAAACCGTTTGTTGGGTCCAATTCGCCCCGTCGGTGGAGGACCAAGTGTCGTTGAAGAACTCGCTGTCGTTGCCTCCCCCAATGACCCACATCCGGTTATTAAAGGTAACACTGGCCTGGTCCGCCCTTTGTGGAAACCCGGCGTTCGCCGTGGCCTGTGTCCAATTGCCGTATGGCCCCACGGTCGGCGTGGGTGTTGGTGACTCATAAGGAGCCAAGGGTGAGTACCAGGAATTGCCGTTGTTGTTGCCGGAAAGGTCCGTCCCACCCACGATCCATAAAGCATTATTCCCTTGGGGACTGGACGATGGATTGAATACCAGTCCGGATAATCCCTGACGGGGGCTGAAATTCGCCGCCGCCGTCTCCTCGGTCCAATCGGTCCCATCGCCGGAACTCCAAACGTCGTTTTTGACGGCTCCGGAGGCTCCATGACCTCCCATGATCCACATCTGCCCATTCGCGACCGTCCCGGCGAAACCGGTGCGGTACTCAAATGGCAGGCTGGTTCCCGTGCTCCAGTGGACCCCGTCCGAAGTGGACCAAGCCATGCTTTGATATCCATAAAAATTGGGGTTTGGAGTGACGTCAGTATTAGTAACAGGTATACCGCCGACCACCCATATTTGGCTGTTAAGGGCCATGGCCTGGAAACCCGAAGTAGTGGCAAAAGGCCCCCTCGGCTCTTCGTCCCAATTGATGCCGTTGGTGGAAGACCAGACGTCCGCCAACCCGTCTCCCCCCATCACCCACATCTGGCCGTTGAAGATCACGACCTGGTGGCCGCTTCGGGGCGGGAAAGAAGCGCTGGCCGTCACCTGGGTCCAGGAAACTCCATCCAATGAGTTCCACACGTCGTTGGTCACGCCCTGGCTCGTCTGCCCGCCAATCATCCAAAGCGCCCCGTTGAAGCTGACGGCGGCCTGGCCTGTCCTGGTCCCAAAAGGCGCCAAAACGGTAGAAAGATTCCAATTGATCCCATCCGGGGAATCCCAAATATCCGCTCCCCCGCCTCCGATTACCCAAATGGAACCATTGAAAGCCGTGGCCGTCTGGCCTTGCCGGTTAGGGAATGCGCGGCCAACCGGGGCCCCTTGGAGCCAGCCTTGGCCGGTTATGGAAACGACGGTAGGGGTAGGGGAAATAGTCGGGGTTGCCGTGGGGGTGGGGGTGGAAGTCACGGCGGGGGAAGGCGTAGGCGTGAAGCTATTGGTCGGTGAGTTCGTGATGGAACCGGTGAATGTCGGGCTGGGAGTAAAGGTCGAAGTGGGTGTCCCCGGGCCCGGTGTCCAGGTGGAGGCCGGCGTATAACCCAAAGCGGGCGCGGTCCAAACGTCGTTCAAGTCGTTTCCATTGGAGTCCTGCCCACCCACGGCCCACATTTGATTGTTGAAGGCCGCCGCCGAGAAGTTGGTTCGCGGTATATAAGCCGTAGTCACCGCCACCTGGTTCCAATGGATTCCGTCCTGGGTAAACCACTGGTCTTGTAGGGCGTTGTTTCCGTTGATACCGTTAGGAATAAATAAGGCTCCCCCGCCGAAACTCATGGGTTCGTAGTTGGAAGTGTAGCTGGTTGCTTCATAAGCATAAGGCAGGTTTCCGGAAACTTGAGACCAATGTACGCCATCCGAGGTTTTCCATACCGTCTCGTCGGTTATTGGAGTGGGTCCTCCACAATCCCAAAATCCCCCAAAAATCCAAATGTATCCATTGAAGGCCATAGTGTTATTGACGCCCAAAATCGGCACTTGGCTTTCCAAGGTCCAATTCATCCCATCCGGCGATGAGAAAAGGCGGCTCGCGTTTCCACAGCTTGAATCCATAACCCATAACTGGTTATTCAGGACATAGGCCCCTATGACCTGGCTGAAAGGCGCCTGGGCATCCGCCAAGTTCCAATTCACCCCATTTGGCGAACTGAAAACCTGGTACTGGCCATTGTCCCAATCTATCGCGTTGAAGACCCACAAATTCCCATTAAATGTTGAAGTGACCAAGCCGGTTTGCTCGTCGAATGGCGTGTTATCGGTGGCCAGTCTCCAGTTCACCCCATCAGGGGAATTCCAAACATCTCCCAAGGGGCCGATGTCGCTGTTGGTTCCCCCGGCCATCCAAAGAAGGTTTTGTCCCGCCCAAGAACCCGTCGAGGGCTGGAAGGCCGTTAAGCCGGGATTGGAACGGGGAATGAATGCGGTATCACCCACGGCCTGGGTCCATACCGCGTTGCCGTCGGGCGTCGGGGTTGAAGTGGGCGTAAAGGTGGGCACCTGGGCGAAATTGGAATACCAGGCGTCTCTTAGATCGTAACTATAATTATTTTCTGACTGCGACTCCGGCAAAAGGGGATCGCCGCCCGTTATCCAAATGTGGTTATTATCCGTTGCCGCCGCCCCATAGGCTCGGCCGGGAAAGGGGGCCGCGTAAGTCGAAGCCGTCCAATTGATACCATCCGAGGAATGATAGACATCATTAAAGGAAATATAAGGTTGATGCTGTGAATAGACCGGATTGGGGGGGGGGTATCCTCCACCCAACACCACCATTTGGTTACTAATGGGATCAACCTGGGCCGTAAAACCCCACCGGGGTGGCCAAGAAGCGTTGGCCGTAGCCTCGGTCCAGTTCACACCATCGGGGGAACTCCAAACGTCATTCAGGGGTTCATTAAAAAAGTTGCTCCCACCCATCACCCAAAGCTGGCCGTTGTAGGCCAAGCATTGGTGGTAAAAACGGCCGGGGAAAGCGGCGGAAGCCGTCTGCTTGGTCCAATTCACCCCGTCCGGCGAACTCCAAACGTCATTGAGATCGTTATTGTCCAGGTCTTCCCCACCGATGACCCACATTTGGCCATTGAAAGCCGTTACGGTAAAAGCGGTCCGGTAACCCCATGGGGCTTGGGCCTTTGTTTCGGTCCAGTTGACGCCGTCCAAGGAACTCCAAACATCGCTCAAATAGGTCCACCCCCCGTTATAGACAGCAACCGCGCCCATTACCCACATTTTCCCGCCGAAAACCACGGCCCCAAAATCCGCCCGAGGAGGAAAGGCCGCCGCAGTCACCGCTTCGCTCCAATGGATGCCATCCGAGGAGGACCAAACATCGTTAGCGGGGTTGCCACCATTTTCGTTTCCAAAGGGCTCCCCGCCGATGACCCAATAATGGTTGTTGAAATAAAGGGCTTGGTGGTGCGCCCTCTGCCCGAAACCTGCCGCGTCGGTGGCTTGAAGCCAGTTGCTATAGGCATCCCCATTGGGCGTAGCTGTGAAGGTAAAGGTGGCGAAGAAAGTGGGGGTCTCGGTCGGCGTTGGGGTCCAAGTGATGGTGGGGGTTGGGGTGGCATAAGGTGTCTGGCCGCAAGGACCGAAATGCTGGATATTGCCTTGGCCATTCAACGCCAAGTAAAAGGTCCCGTCCTGTGGCGCGGCTATTCCACTGGTGTAACCAATGCCACCCATCACTCCTGCTTCATTGCCTGACAAGTCGCTTATCCCTAACTCCCCCAATGCAGAGTAGAGGTAAATCTTTCCCACCGTGTTATCCACTGAAAGAAGATCGGGATAGGGCGCCCAAGTGCTTGTGTTCCATTGGTTGAGGAACTTTCCCGTTCCGTTAAATACTTCGATCCAATCAGGAACCTCGCTCGTCACGTAAACTTGACCCTGGTTATCCAGGGCCACGCCCGTCGGGAAGTCAAAAGACCCCTGCCCATCGTCCCCTTCCGTTCCCCATTGAGTTATCGGGCTTCCCTGTCCGGTGAAAGCCTGAACCCGGTTAACTTCACTGTCCACCACATAGACCGTGGTTCCCGCCGCGTTGACCGCGATCCCGGTGGGGTCCTCGAACTGGCCCGTCCCGGTACCATATACACCTCCCCATTGGGTGATGGGATTTCCGGCTGTGTCAAAAACAAAAACCATGTCCCGGTAATCATCGGTCATGTAAAGATGGTTGTTGCCGTCGATGGCCAACTGATTAGGGGTATCAAAGTGGTTCACGCCGTTGGCGGGCGGCCCCCATTGGGTAACGGGATTGCCCTGGGCGTCGAAGACGTCCACTTCATCGTAGTCGGTGTCGCCGGCATAGAGGTTCCCTTGGCTGTCCACGGCCAATCCACTGATAGACCCATCCGTTCCAATGGAGGAAATGACGTTGCAATAGAGCGGACCCGGTGGAGTGGGCGTGAAGGTGGAGGTATAACCGTTCAAGTTGGTGCTGGTGGAAGTCGGTGAAATGGTCGGAGTGGAGGTGGGCGTATGGGTAAAGGTGAAAGTCGAGGTATAACCGTGCAGGTTCGTATTGGTAGGGGTAGGGGTGAAGGTAAAGGTTGCGGTCGGTGTGGGTAAAGGCGTGTTGGTGGGCAATGGCGTGAAATTGGGCGGCAGGGGTATTTGCGCCACGCGGACGTTGGAGTAATCGTCCATGAAGGCCAGCGTCCCCCCCGGCCCTCCGCCGGGCGCGTAGGAAATCACCACCCCCATGAAGGGATCGTTCGGCCCCTCCTGGATGGAAAGCTGGCAAAGAAGATTGTTGTTGGTGTCATACCCATAAACCGTCAGACCGTCCGTGCCTAGCACATAAACGCGCCCGTCCCCAGTGGAAACCTGCATCTGGGGGCTGGCGCCGGAAGGCGTATCCGGGTTCACTTCCTGCGCCCAAGCGACGGAAGGCTCTAGGAAAGAAAAGCATTTTGGAAGCAAGGCGAGATTTTCTCCTTCGCCCAAAGGCAAGGAGGCGGTTTGAATACCTTGGCCTAGTTGTTGTTGTAGTCCGTTACCGTAAAGGGTGACGTTCCAATATTTATCCCGGATGACGGAGCAACCGGGCGGCAAGAACCTACTGCTTAAAACGTCATTTGGAGATTGGGTAATAAGGGTATCGGAAACTTCCGTGTCCTCCACAAAAGTCATGTACAAAACATACAAATTACCTTGGCCGTCGAAAGCTATGTTTTTAACTTGATCATTTGGGAGAGGAGAACAATTCGGACTACCGCCGACAATTGGACCATTGCTGTTGATCTCCGAATACCAGAGGGTGGGTTCGGTGGGTGTTGAGTAACACGACGCCATGACAGCCGACAAACCGTTCGGAGAAATATCATATGAAATCGGCTCATAATTCTCAAAAAGACCTAAGTCCGTGTCGTTCAGCTTGAAGGTTTTTAGGTTGAATTGAACCATATACCCATGGTTAGGATCTGAATTGGTATTAAACCCGCAAGCGTAAATATCCCCTACTGGGTCCGTCTCGAAAAACTTAAACGGCCCCCGAGCAATGGGAAAAATGGATAAAGCCGATAGGACATCCTTAAGCGTGGTCGGTGTTTGCGCCGGCGTCGGATTGGGCGTGGGGGTGAAGGTGGGCGTGGGAGTGGTAATAAAAAACGCGTTGGCGGTATCCGCCTCGGCCTCAAACCCAGCCCAGCCGTTTAAATCATAGCCCGTTTTCAATTGGTAGGCGATGGTATGGGGGTCGCCATCCATTGGACGATTGTTTGCGTCCTTCGCCCCGCTGATGGAAAGCGTAACGCTATCCCCTGCTTCAGAAGTGGTAATTAAAGTCGAAGGGGCATCCGCACTATAAGTTTGCCCATCTAACCCCCAGCTTCCAACCGGAAATATCCAAGTGCTTACAGGCGTTGGCGTACTCTTAACATAAAATAAAGCTTCCACCGTCGGCACCATCGTCGGATTCACATTCATGGGGTTATTGAAGTAGAAGTCAAAGTGCGTTCCCACCCCGAATAACGCCGGAACGTTGGTGTTCACCGTCGGCGCGTTGGCCAGAATGGTTACGGGATACGGAGTGGGAGTACCGATCATTTCCACTGTCGGTGAAGGTGGCGGGGCCAATGGCCATTGGGCCTGGTAGATCGGCGTGGCGTTTTGGCTGACGGTGACGCCTTGGACGTAGGCACGGGGAAAAGTGGACACTTGAAAAGCAAAATTCGTCACGGGTCCAGCTTCGTAACCATTCCAAACGCTAGGGCCTGTACTTAAGGACAAAGTAGCGGGAGTTGAAGCATCGGAATCTAAAGCCTCTGTGGAAGAAATTGAAGGATTGGGAGTACCGGAAGGAAAGGGATTAATGGAAATGCTTACCCCTTGTCCAATGATGCTAACAGGGCAATTAGAGGAACCGCTCGGAACAATGAAGGTTCCCTCCCAAGTTGGGAAATTACCACTACTAAAATCATTCCAAACACCAGTAGCTGTGACAGCATTAGTTCCGGAACTCAAAAAGACCTGAAGATTTTCCCGAGTATCAATTGATTCATTCGCAGTCAGAAGGATGACCGCCGTCGTTCCGGCGATTAAACTATCATTTTGTTGTGTGGTTAGCTCCCTACTACTTGGCTCATCACTAATATTCATCCCATCAATCGTAGTTACATTAAAAGGGGGTATGGAAGAAGTTGTGACATCATCCCACTGAGCTGAATATCTCAAATTAGCATCGGAGTCATTGTCCTGGTAGATATCAATCGCTCTGATGATAGGAGGGCTAACAGCGTAAAAATAATTTAAAATACCTTGGTAATCCCAACCTTTCTCTCGGGCTAAAGTCAATGCGCCTTGTTGAGAAAGGCCTTCGGCATTAAAAGCAGGGACATCCCTAGTTGCCCCAGTGTCATCTCGACGTTTAAGATATGGAGGAAAATTCCAAAACCCAGGGAAAGCAGGGTAAAAAATTTCATCTTCGGAGTTATCTCCAAACGCATCAGAAAATTTTGCTAAAGTTAATTCAGTCACGCTGGTTGTTCGATTAAAAGCGAAAAGAGCCTGATGGGCAGTTTCAGAAACAGAATCCCCGGCCCCACTATCCCCCCCAACAACATCGGTGTCATAAGGTTTAAAGGCTTCTAAACTTAGGGGTTCGATAAATGTCGTTTGATTTTCATCCACTATGGTTAAGGGTTGGGTAGAATCCGTCACATCATAAGTCAGCCCGTCTAATTGTCGAAAAGCCCTTGATTGAACCGATGCGGTGAAACTTCTAGCTGCAACAGCTTGAGCTTTCAAGGCCTCTGGTGGCTGGTTGTCACCACCTATTTCAGAAAAAACAACTCCATCAATGAATTCATCATAAGGCATCGAAATAACTAAACTAACACCAGCATTATACGCAATAACCGTGACGCCATTAATTGCTTCAATCTGATTTACAATATCTTGATTTAAATTTGATGTCTCACCCAAAAAAACCGTAACAGCTCCCGGCAATTGAGTAATAGGACCGCTTTGGGCTTTACAAAAGGAAATATCCACGACATTTATTAAAAGAAAAGTGGATATCAATAGAACTACTTTTAAATTTTTACTCTTTGATCCATTTGTAAACATATGCTCCCGTTTGGGTCGTTAAAAGTTGAAAAATATTCCCCTTCTTATCAACCAAATAAAAATGTTGATTAAGACCATTGGCATAACAAGCGTCAATATCCACCGGGATTTCTGAAATCAGCGTGCCTTCAATGGAATAAATTCGGATTTCTTCTTCTTTCAAATCCATATAATGATTCCGAGAATATCCTTGTAGCAAATAAACATTTCCGTCATCGTCAAAACCGAGAACCTTATACTCCAGATGCATGCTCCGTTTGTTTTCGAGAGGAATATTTACAGAATCGGAAATTGTGGCCTTTCCATTTTTTTGAGCTATTCGATTAATTTTTTCTGTCCGAATATGTAAAAACCAATCCCCACCCCGCTTTCTATTGTAAGTATTCGTAACATCCGTTTTTAAAAAGAGTGGTTCATTAAACTTTGAAGACGTCGAGGGCCTATCTTCAAAGGAAAAAATTTTGTTTCCTGTTTCATCCAATAATGAATCTTCGTAAATTGGTCCCCATTTTTGTTCATATTTAATTTTTTCACCATTACTTTTTATTCTCAAAATTTTTAATTTAAATTTATCGGCAAGGTAGGTTGTATAAATGTCACCAGTTTCATTGATTTGGAAGGAAGATACCGCAGAATCTGTCGGGACACTTTTTATCAAACTTCCGTTGCTAGAAAAAACTTGAATCCGATGATTGCCTGGTTCTGATATATATATGTTCTCATTCTTATCAACAGCCATTGCCCCTGGGCCACAAAAAGGATTTCCAAGAACTCTCACTTCCTTATCCCCGTTCCCAAACTGTAAATACAAAATTTGCTGTTTTGTATAACCATTTACTACTTTTGATTGACCCATTACGTGTTGAGGAGGGAGGATGGAAATAATAAAAAATGAAAATGTAACCGTGAAAATCTTCAACTCAGAAATTCTCTTCTTCATTTTTAAATCCATTACTTCCCCCTGGTTCAACGCCTATAAAAGTCCCTAAGATTAGTATTTTCAGAAACGTTTTCAGGTGGAATATATCAAAATGACAAATATTTACTATATTTAAAGGTATGGCCAAAAAACCCTTATTTCAGCGAGGTGAAATTGTTGAAATATTGACTGGTCTTGGTGTTCAGCCTTGTGGAATCTTCTCGCCGATAGTGATACTTTGTAGCGTCACTTTAATCATCTGGGAGGGTTACTCATATGAAAAGTTCCATCTTGGCTGTCATCACGGCTTTATTTCTTGGGTCTACCGCCGTTACATTCGCCGCGACTTCATCTTCCGCCCCGGTCGTTAGCCAAAATCCCAATACCCACCAAGTAAACCTTCGATTGAAAAGCCAAATGGTTTTAATTTATAAAGGGCAAAAGGCCGGGAAATTCACGCCGGAACAGACGAAAACCCTAAAGATGGGCCTTCGGGCTATCCGTCAAAAGGAAGTCGGGTTCTTCAAGCTGAATGGAAATAAGGAACTGACTTCGGACCAGCAAAGCCAACTGAACCAGGCGTTGAATGCTAATTCGACGACTTTGGGCGAAACACCCGTCAATTAAGCCATCAGTCCTGATCGAATGATCTAGATAATCTTAACAGTTCCCTCTTCGCGGGTCCCCGTCGTGGACAGGTGTTTTCGTTAATTAATGAGCGGCCAGATGGTGGCGTTTCTTTTTAGCTAGATAGTGCTGGTCCAAGCCTTGGCGAAGGATCGATTTGATAACTGCTTGGCGGCTTACATTCATTTCGCGGACCAACCCATCCAATTCCTTAAGCATGTTTTCCGCGAAATCCACATTAACTCGGCGGATGGCCGGCATCATTTTTCCGTGGTTCGTAAAATGTTTGGAGATGTTCTCCCCTTTGTCAGCCATTTGAGCTAATTGTTCAGCCGTTGGAATTGTTTTTGCCTTATGAACGGTTTTCATACAATTTCCTTTCTTCCTTAGTGGATTTCCAAAGAGTGACTAAGTGAATGTACTCTCCATCCCGATCCGATCTCTCTTCATAGATCACCGTATATAGCCTATCCCCCACCCAGCCGATGGCCCGCCATTGCTCCGGCACCTCGGATCGTTGATCCAAGTAGTAAGGGCTTTCCCAGAGCACTTGAACTTCTTCAAAACCGATTCCCCGTAGGCGGTTTCGACGAAGGGCTTCGCTCTTGTGTTTGTCGAATTTAACCCGCATCCACGCTCCGGTATAACAGTTATACCATCAATTTCTTATTACTTCAAGAAGGCATCCCACGCGAATTTAGGTGTCCACGAAGGGTCCCCGTCGTGGACAAGAACTAACCCATTATTTTATTCGAATAAGAGAATTTTAAGGTTTTCGATCAACTTCACTTTATCAATCGGGCTTAACTCCCCCAAGTGCTTGACGAACCGGCGGTTATCAATGGCCCGGATCTGGTCAACCAAGATATCGGAGTCCTTCTTTAGGTTGTTTCCTTTTTTGGGAAGGTGAACCCGGAGTATCTCCGCTCCATGAATGACGTTGGTGGTAATGGGACAGACGATGGTACTGGGATGCAATCCATCATTTAAAAGGTTGGTTTGAAGGACGACGACGGGCCTAGTTTTTCCAGGCTCGGTGCCGAAGCGCGGACTTAGATCGGCCAGGTAAATACTAAATTTCCTGATTTTCATTCAATGGTTGCTTCTTCAAGCTTTTCCATCTCACTCAAGATGTCCATGGAGTTATTTCGCGTAAGCAGGGATTCTTTTTGCAGTTTTTTACGAAGACCTTTGCGCCTGTTGAACGCGTTGTAAAAATCCAACGCCTCGTTGATGTAAGTATTTCGCGGCATGTGGAGCCGCTTAGTCTGAGCTTCAACATCCTCAAAGATTTCGCTTTTGATTTTAAGGGACAGGACTTTAGTCATTTTGAACTCCTTTTAAGGTATATACGAATAGTATATACTTTTCGGTTTAAAAAGGAACAAATTTTCTAATTTAGTTGTCCACTCCGGGTCCCCGCCGTGGACAAAGCCACCCTATGGCTGGTTCTTCAAAGGCCCGGCGGCCTTGTAAGCATTCATCAGGATGCCCGTGGGGAAAGAACGGGTGCTTATAAGTTCGAACGAGCGCGGTGGGGTCCCCTCCGCGAAAATGCGCTTTCCCTTTCCCAGAAGGACCGGATCGACGAGCAGTAGCAGCTCATCCGCGAGGCCGTGCTCCAGCAGGGGTGATATCAGCGATATGCTACCGCAAAGGACCAAGTTAGGGCCCTCCTGCGACTTGACACGGCGAACGCCCTCGATCATGTCCGGCCCGATGGCCTCGGAAGGGCCCCACTCCAGGCCTTCCGGCCGGTGGGTCACGACGTATTTCTTCGCGCCGTTGATCGCGTCCGCCATCGGACTGCTCGGCATCTTCGGCCAGAAGCTTGAAAAGTAATCGTAGGTGCGCCGGCCCAACAGCAGGTCGAATTTCCCACCATAGGCCGCGAGCACCGCGTCTCGGCCCTCAGGGGTACGGTAGGGCCCCGACCAGTCGCCGTAGGGGAAATCCTTGTCGTCGCCCGGGGCGCCAACCTGGATCACGCCGTCCAACGAAATATGATTGGCGATCTTCAGTTTTCTCATTTTGTGTCCTCCTTCACAGGCTCTTGTCGTTCACACGGGTTACCATCGTGCGTAAATAAAGGGGCCAGGGTTTTCCCTAACCTCCGATTTGGTTGTCCACGATGGGTCCCTGTCGTGGACAACTAATTTATAGGTTTTTCAAAAAGACGGTAAAACAAAAGAACCCGACTTATCCCCAAGTCGGGTTCTTTTGTTACGGACAAAATGGAAAGTGTCTAACCCTGTTTGTTCTTCTTAAGGTTCGACTCTTTGTTATCAAAACTATTTTTTGTCCAGCAAAACTTTGAGATTTCCTTTATCAAGATCATTCCAATTTGACGTTGCAGCATCAACCACTAAAGGAACTAATCCAAAGAGATCAAGAATCAATAAACCTGGCACTAATTGAGATTGAATTATTGCAGTTTTTTCTTCATACCCTTCTTTTTTAAAAGTTAAATTTGCAGAATGCTTTTTTTCCATCTCGACATTTATTGGGGTTTTACCGACACGATTACCATCTACATAGACATCGGCACCTTGAGGATCAGAATCCAACATTACGGGTTTTAGATTTCTATTAAATAGGGTGCCGCACCCGGTCGTTGCAATTAACAAAACAATGCTTATCAAATAACGCATTTAATTACCCCCTCAATTTGGATTCTAAACCCGGATTTCCCAGATGGAATTTCCTTTCGAGTATAATAAGACAACGTTTGGCCATATAAACAAAGGTTTTTCTTCGTGTTGGGGAACATGAGAGGGGGAAATGCAATGGGTGAAGGCGGAAAAGACGCTCTTCGGGTGGTTTTTGACCCTGGCCTCAAGTTGGAGTTCCATGGTGCGAAGGTCACTTCCGATGGCGGGTTGATTCCCTATCGCGAACTCGACGAAGCTTTTGGTTTGACTGACAGAACAGAAAACATCCTTTGGGATCGGCGGACCGGTAAGAATACGCAACACACGATTACGGCGCTTCTTCGCCAGTCGGTATTCAGCCGCTTGGCCGGTTATGAGGATACCAACGACGCAGAACGCCTGAGTGTCGATCCTGCGATGCGGCATGTGATCGGAGGACGGGCCAGGGAAAAACAGGCCGCCTCCACCAGCCAGATGGGTCGTTTCGAGACGGAGGTCCTCACCCAGTCGAAGAATTTGACCGGCTTAATTGACTTATCGGGCCAATGGATCGATGGAGTCCATGAGAAAAAGCCCATACAACAGATCATCCTCGACATGGATAGCTCAGTGAGCGAGACCTACGGGGATCAGGAAGGTTCCTTGTACAACGGTTACTTTGGCTGTACCTGTTACCATCCCCTGTTTTGCTTCAACCAGTTCGGCGATTTGGAACGGGCTATGTTGCGCAACGGCAATGTGGCCAGTGCCCACGAATGGCGTTCGGTTCTTGAACCGGTAGTTGCCCGCTACCGGGGTCTTTCCATCAGCCGGTTTTTCCGGGGTGACGCGGCTTTCGCCCGTCAGGAACTATACGAATACCTAGAAGACGAAGGATATCTTTACGCGATCCGCCAACCTGCCAATGCCATACTCCAACGGGAAATCGAGCCATTTTTAACCCGTCCCGTGGGCCGCCCCTCCCACAAGCCGGTTGTCCGGTTTCACAGCTTCCAATACCAAGCCGTCAGCTGGGACAAACCCCGCCGCGTGGTGGCGAAGATCGAACATCACAACGGGGAATTGTTCCCAAAGGTGGGTTTCATCGTAACGAACATGCGACGACCGGCACCCCAGGTGGTGAAATTCTACAACGGAAGAGGCACGGCTGAGCAGTGGATCAAAGAGGGAAAGTATGCGATGAAGTGGACAAGACTAAGCTGCCACGACTTCGCGGACAACCAAGTGCGCTTACAACTATTCGCCCTGGCCTACAATCTGGGCAACTTCCTGCGCCGACTGGCACTGCCAGAACTGGTGAAACATTGGTCGCTAACGACCTTGAGGGAAAAACTCATCAAGATCGGGGCTAATGTCATCCGTCATTCGCGGTACGTTATTTTCCAGATGGCGGAGGTGATGGTTTCCCGACGCCTGTTTGCTGAAATCCTCAATCGGATACGGCTACTGGCAATGGTAAGGCCGCGAGCGCCAGTACTGCGATAACCGCAGGAAGGCATCAAGGCTTCAACCCGAGCGACTACCGCAGGATAGGTGTGCGCTCACAACGAGAATTGGCTTTCCAGAAGGTCAATTTCAGCTTTTTTGGGCACAGAAACCTTTTCCTGGGGCTTATTTCAGTGGCCCAGGACGGAAAATTCCGGATTCGGATGGAAGAAGCGGGGGGGGGCGATATAATGAGAAACAAATTACCCGGCAATGTTTTCAGAGAAGGTCATCTGGGAAATTCCGGCTAGAACAAATTATTAACCTGCGTTATCAGCGAACCCTTTTGAGGCTGTTTTTTTTGTTGGAGGTTTTCAGAATGTTTATTCTCAAAAGTCTCTCCGGCGTTTTTTATTTTTCACTTTTTTTAATTCTCTCCCTGGCAGTTTGTGAAAGCGGGTTCGCTCAAAGCCCGCCGGTTTTAAAGCCGATAAAAAAATCCCCGCCCCAAACCTTTACCGCCCAAGAGCTGACCGAAGCCATCCGCGGCGCGGGACTGCTTTTAAATCCGAAAATTCAATTTTTCCAGCCGGTGGTATCGGCCCCCAGAAAAAGCGTTCCCAAGGCCGCCAATAAAAAATTAGTTCCGTCCCTGGACAAAAACGCGTCTCTCAAGGCCATGGAGGATTTACAGGCGAGGACCCAGGGGAATCCCCAAATGCTGCAAAGTCTTCTTTATTCGGCTTTTTACGCCAACCATAAAAGTCAGTTGGCCGGGATTAAAAAAAACGGGACGAAAAAATACAAGGTCAAGCAGATTACTTTCGGCGGGGTTGATTTGAAATCGAACGCGGTGACTTACCAGCTCAATCCCGGAATTCTGAACGCCATTGAGGGTTCGGCCCCGGCGGGCAGTTATTCGCCCGATTCGATGGAAACGGTTCCCGTCGACCTGCTTCCCACCCAGTGGAGTGAAATTAATTCTCCGTCCATTTGTATCCAGGGACCCGCTTACATGTCGACCGTCAGTAACGTCAGTAATTGGAATCCTTCTCTCTTCTTCGCGGGACCGAGCCAGCCCGCCTTTTTCGTCAATAGCACCCTGGCGGCCAGCGCGGGCATTTCAAACGCTCCCGTCATTACGGTGCCCAGCACGGCGGTTATTTTCAGCGTCTTTTGCCGCTATATCGACGATTCGTCCATTGATATGGGTCCGTATTTCAACGGGAACTACGGACACTATGAGATGAAGGTGCAAACGATGCAGTTTGATTTTTTGGGAACTCCTGTTTTAGATGGTACCGGGAATGTGATTTGGAACGACGCCAGCGGCGTCCGCCAATTGAATCTTTGCGGTTCCACCGCGGCCAGCGACCCCTTTTTGCCCTATAACGACAACCCTTCCGCCCCGGTGAATGGGTCCACCCAGGCGGTTCTTGCCTCGACGGCTTATTTTAACAATCCGGCGAACCTGGTGCGGATCGCCTATCGTTACTATTTGGGAAACGCCAACAATAGCTACGACACACCGGCCAATAGCCCGGGAGTGATAAACGGCGGCTTCCAATTTCATGCGACGATGCCCGCTTCCTGGAACGGGTCGACGGCCAATACCACCGACTGGATTTACTCGAGCCCGTTTGAAGTCGATATCACGCCCAGCGAGCTGATCCAATTGAAGTATCTGCCCCTGGCCATTCTTTACGCGCCCCCGGGCAATTCCAGCGCCGCCACGTTCACGAATTCCAACTCGATCTCAAACGTGATCAGTCTGAACCAAAGTCTGGGGAGCCAGTTTCAAAACAGCAACTCCACCAGCCACACGGTTCAAAATTTATCCCAATTCGGATTTCAATTTTCGGCGCCCGTGCTGGGCGCGGTCGAGGTCGGCGGGTCAACCCAGGGCACCCAGGAGTGGGACTTTACCACCACCCAGACCAACACCGCGACGAACGACACCCTGGACTCGATGACTTCGGTTTTCGGCACGACCATCTCATTTTTCTACACCGCGTTAAACATGCCGGGGAGCGACCAGGAAACGGTTTCGCAGGAACCATTCTGGTCGGATCTTTTTATTCTGATCACGCATCCCCAATTCGCCATTTGGAATTACGCGTCCGTGACGCCCGCGGACGGACCGGCCTTAAATGAGGTGACGATGATTTCCAGCAACGCCTCTTATTTTCCCTCGATCAATGTGGCGGAGCTGGCGGACTGCGCCACGGGGGGGGCGGGCCCCTGCGTCTTTACCGAGAATAATCCCGCGTTCGTCGATAATTTGTACTCCTATGACTGCCAGCAGTTTTTGGAGCTGGACCCCTTTTACATGGATCAATGGCAGGGCTGGCCGGGAAGCGTGTGGAACACTGCCGCGGGAAAATACGAGTTCGTGACCAACACCGGCGGGCGGGCCTGCACCATCGGGGCTTTTAATACGGCCACAGAAAAAGGAGGCCAGTTTTATGGCGTCGATATCGGCCAGGTGTTGAAAAACGAGGTTGACCAAACCGATAGTTTTGAAACCAATTACAACGGAACGGTGGAATCCCAATATAAGACAACCATGAATTCCGACGGGACTATCGGGCTTAACCAGGAAAAATTCGGCGTCAATACCACCAACGGCCAATCCACGTCGAACACCGCAAGTTTGCTGGTGAACGAAAAGGCCGCCATCACTAACGGCGCGGTGACCGAGATTGTGGTCGGCGGACAGGTGGGGGATACCAAGGGACAGATTGATTTTTTCGCTTATCGGGATTTGGTCTTTAAGGGCGTAATGTTTCAGGATATCAATGAGACCGCGCCATTTAGACCCGTGAGTATTCTGATCCTCAAAAAACAGCCGTATAAAATCCTCCCCCCTGCGAACTAGGGGGGGGTCCAATTTAATTTTGAAAAAAGGGTTCGATTTTGGGTTTGTTTTAGCGAAAGGTGGTTTGTATGGCCGACAGTTATTTCTTACCGACTAGTTTTAAGTGGGGCGCCATCGGCGGTTTTCTTGCCGTCGGGGGAGGGGTTATCGCCATCGTGGCCGCCGTAGGGGGCTCTCCGATTTGGGTCATCATCGGCGGCGGCGCGGCGTTAGCGGGGGGTATGTTGACCGTTCTTTCTGCGGCATTGCAATGGTTGGAGGATCACGATCCTAACCAGAATCCCGGATCAGGCGTGGTTCCGACGTCGGGGCCGGTAGGACCGGTGAGAGGACCTGGATCGGGCTCCGGACTTGGGTCGGGAGTTGGATCAGGGTTTGGGTCGGGATTTGGGTCGGGATTCACTCCTGGATCAGGGATTGGAACGGGAGTGGGTCCTGTTGGACCAGGATCGGGATAGTCCGTGGAATGGCGGCGCGTTATGGTACCGTCAAGGGCTGGTGCGGCCCACTTTTAGCGGTTACGGGAATGATGATATGAGTCCTGAGGAAGCCTGCGTCCGGAAAAAAAGAGATTCGTTTTTCGAGTTTTCAAGCCGGGTGAAATCCTTTCGTGAATCGCTGAAAAACCGAATCCTGGAATTTTGGTATCCCCCTTTGCGTAGCTTTAAAGATGTTCACCAGGGAAAGGCTTTCATCGTTTGCGGATGCGGGCAATCGGCGGGCAATTTCAAAAAGCCCACCTCGGCTTTGACCATTGGAGTAAATGATTTTGGAAGAAATTTTGACCCTGATTATCTTTTGGTGATGGATCCCCCTAAAACGTTTACACCGGAGCGGTTCCACTACATTGAAAATTCCAGGGCGAGGTACGTTTTTTCGGACCAATACTTTGATTTGCGGCGCTCCCAATTAGTCCGGTTTAAATTACGGCAGGCCGCCAAACCTCAATTTGACGACCCCAATTGGCTTTTCTATATCGATAAACCGATCACCTCACCCTTTATGGCGGTGACCCTGGCCGCGCATATGGGGGCGGGCCTGATTGGACTGATAGGCGTTGACTATACCGAGAATCACTTTTTCGCGGCAACTGGTACCCATGTGCTTACTCCCCACCTTGCGGGTATCGACCGGCGATTCCTTCTTCTTCTGAATGCGCTTCAAAGCCTCGGGATAAAATTCTTCAATTTAAGCCCGGAGAGTCTTTTGCGGTCGGTGCCGAAAATTTCAATGAACGATTTTACCGCTGAGGTCGGAAGGTTAAGGGTACCTCGCCGATAACATTGGCTTATTAATTGAAATGGAATCTCGTTGGGGTGTGTTGAGGTTTAGCGGTGGACTTTTCCCCGGCGATACAAGACCGATAACGGGGATGCGGTGGCGGAGCAGGATGTGGCGGATATTTATCAGGCAAAATCCGATTGGCGAAACCGCGAGAAAATAGACGTCTGGTTTGGAACCTATCTGGAAAGCGGAAGGTCTTTTACGGCCCCAAAACCCTGAGATTGAAAAAGGGGAAAAGACTTTCATCCATCGCTTGCTGACAGCTCTCTGTTCAAAAAAACCAAGGCATTACTCATGCCAATTTCTGGTTTGAATAAGACCTAAATGCCCGTTCTTTACCAAGTTCTTTTTTCGAAATCTGAATTTTTTCATAAACGTGTTCTGGATCATAACGCCCTTTATCCCTAAGTTTTAACTTATAAGCAGCATCCAAAAAGGAGCACCCATTTCCCATAATATTTCTGAAATGGGCATATCCAACTTAAAGGAAGTGTCCGACTGGGTGATGTCCCGTTAACTTCCTTCGCTTCTTTTCGTCCTCCATCAACGGGACATAAAAAACGGACATCCAAAATTTAGTCGTAACTTCCCAGGGGGCAAAGCGGATATGGTTAGGTAATCGAAATCCAATCAGTTAATGGTTGGGGTCCCACTTCCGTCAAACGCTTTGCGGCGGGGAACCATTGGGTTTTAGAAGCCTATCCTGGAGGCCGGTCATGATTCGTTATTTGTTTTTCCCCGCGCTTTTGATCCTGGGAGTTTTGTCCATCCCGGCCTGCGGCAGTAAGAGCAGCCCTTCCACCCCTTCCGGCAATTCCAACCCGGGCCCGACTTCCACCTTCACTTCCATTCCGTGCGTGAACGCCAGCGACACTCCCTGCACCTCCACCGCTACCCCCACCTTTACGGCCACTTCCACAACCACCTCCACCCCGACGGCCACCCATAGCCCCACCTTCACCCCAACCCGCACGCCGACCCTGACGCCCACCGTCACCCCCACGCCGACCTTGACCCCGACCTCCACCCCCACCTTTACGGCCACCTCCTCGGCGACCCTGACGGATACTTCGACCATCACTTTGACCCCGACGGCCACTGAAACCTCCACTCCCTCCCCCACGGCCACAAATTCGCCGACGGGGACTCCGACGCCCACGGTGACCTCCACCTCCACCCCCTTCAGCCAAGGGGTCTCGATCAATTTGACGACCTCGGTGCCTGGCGTGACGACGGAGAGTCCGGGCCTTATCCGTTACGCGTCCGGCGGGGACTTATGGATCACGGCGATCCAGGGGGATTACCTCCAGGAATGGACGACCCTGGGCGGATCGCCCGTTACCATCATGCAAACGGTCGCCGGGCTGGATTGGACGGCCTTGACCGGCCTGGGGATCGATCCCCATAACGGCAATATTTATGTGGCCAATTACTTGGGAACAGATGTGTTGAACTCCTCCGGCCAGTATTTGGTTGGTTTCCAGGAAACGGGCTATGAGACCCTCGCGGATGTCGCGGTGAATTCCCAGGGGACGACCTTTTACGGTGTCGACAACAACGACACCAACCAGTTCTTCACGGGCGCCATCGGCGGTACGGCCGCCAGCCCCACCTTTACCTTTACCGGCAGCGCCATGGTGGGAACCTCGGCGGATTCAATCCAGGGTTTCAGTTTCGATTCCTCCGGCAACCTCTGGATGGCCAGCGAACGTCCCGGCGGCATCGGTTCGGTCATCGAATACAGCGCGGACCTCACCACCCTACTGACCCGGATTAACCTTCCCGGCTTGGACCAGCCCGCCGACGTGGCGGTGGATTCCTCCGGCAATGTTTTCGTCGCCGATACCACGGGGGATGAGGTTTTGGAATACGACTCCTCGGGCCTCCTGGTCAACAGCTTCGGGAAAGCCACCACCAGCCCCAGGGGCCTGACTCTCGATGGGGCGGGCAATCTTTATGTCGCTTATGCGGGCAACTATGTCCTTGGCTTCAAGGTCAATTGAGCCGGGTTGAGAAAGGCTTTGAGGCGAGTTTGGGCGTTTGTTTTTTCCAATAAATAAAAAAGGCAGTTCATCATAAAAAGGAGTTTTTCCATGAGAAAGCTTTGGATGGGGTTGTTCAGCGTCTTGTTGACAGGGGGAATGGCGCTATCGTTCGTCTCCTGCGGCAGTAAAAAATCGAGCCCGACTTCGCCCTCCGGGCCGACGGGCACGCCGGTGCTTTACCTCTACGCTTCCAACACGACGGCCGCGACGAATTACCAGAATTTGCTCAATGCCAACGGCTATAACTGCACGACGGCCACCTTGGCCAACGCCACCAACGACAGCCTCGCCACCCTGGCCGCTTACAGCGTCATCTTGGTCAGCGACGACGCCCAGGCCATCACGGCCCTGGCCAATACGACGCTCGCCACCAATATCTTCAACTCCAACAAGCCGGTGATCGGCATCGGCAAGGCGGGAAGCTACTTTTTCGACGAGGTAGGCGTCACTTCCATTGGGTACATCAACTCCGGCACCACCTCGGGAACCGAAGTGACCGCGCTCAACACCGCGGACACCCTCTGGACCAGCCCCAATACCATCTCCCCCACCACCGCCGCCGTCCTCTACTCCAGCGCATCGAGTTACTACTCGCCCTATTACACCGGCACGCCCGCCGCCGGGACGGTTTTGGAAGCCTTTGATCCCGGCAGCGCCAACTACTATCCCATCGCGAATTTCTTCACCGGGACCACGACTTATTTCGTGTGGGGCTACCAAACCGATCCCTCCGGCATGACGGCCACCGGAAAGAGCCTGTTCATCAACCTGATGAAGAAGGCCCAGGCGGAGCCCAAGCGGCTGATCAACTACACGGAAACCAGCGGGGGCGGGAGCAGCATCAGCGACGGGCTGGACATCGTCTCCTATCCGGGAACCAGCCTGGCCAGCATTGTCCTGTGGATCTCCACCAACACCGCCGGCTCCTTCACCTATAACCTGGTGGCTTTTGATGACTGTTTCACCGGCACCAGCCTCGGCAACGCCACCAGCGCCACCGTCGTCCAGGACGGGACACCGGCGGATAACCAACCCGTCACCTTCAGTTTCGCGTCCAACCCGGCGGTGCCTAAGGGCGACGCGGTGGCCATGATCTTGACCCAGGCCTCCGGCCCCAGCGCTCCCTCCTATTTCTCCGTCACGGGCAATTTCGGCGGCTTGACGGGATCGGCGATCGGGGTCAACGACCTCAGCGGCAATGGGGGTTGCTTGAGCACCCTCAAGACCAATGGATATGCCATCTTATTGAACGGCAATCCCTAAGACCGGATTGGGGCTTAAACCATGCGTCCCGGGGCTTTTTAAGGGCCCTGGACGCTGGTTTTTTACCGGCAAAATTTGAATTTTTTAGGAGTCGAACCATGAAAAAGCAATTGGGATGGAGTTCAAGAATCCTGCTGATGGGGGGGCTTTCGCTTTTGTTGGTTTCCTGCGGAGGTAAAAAAGCCGCCCCCACGACGCCTTCCGCCCCCGGGCCCAGCGGGCCGGCGGTGCTTTACATTTACGGAAGCAACACCACGGCGGCGGGGAATTACCAGAGCCTGCTCAATGGCAACGGCTATAACGTCACCACCATGGCGCTCCCCAACGCCATCAACGCCACTCTCGCCAATTACAGCCTCATTATTTTCAGCGACGATTCGCAGGCCGTCACGGCCATGGCCTATGACACGCTGGTCACCAATATCTTCAACTCGGGCAAGCCCGTGATAGGCATCGGGGCCGGGGGAGGTTACTATTTCCAGCAGGTGGGCGTCACCTCGATCGGGTTCAGCAACTTGTATTCTTTTCCCTCGATCTCGGTGACCGCCGCGAATGAAACTTCCAGTTTTTGGTACAGTCCCAACGCGATTACCCCCACCGGAACCCTGACCCTCTATTCCAGTTCGGTGAGCTGTCTGGCGCCCTATTTCGCCTCCACGCCCAAAAAAAGGGGTCAGGCCTCTAGATTATACTTCAGGAGCTTCTTCGCGAATTCCTTGTCCTCCGCCAATCGCTTCTTGGCCTTTACCCAGTGATGCCCAACTGCGCCCAAACTTACTCCCATTCTTTTTGCTATCTCCTTCAGGCTCAACCCCGCTTCTTTCTTTAACAGGTATATCGCCACTTCTTTGGGCTCTCGTCTTCGGGCCCTCGCCACCAGCACTTCTTCCGGTTTTATTCCATGGTTTTTTGCCACCCATTCGATGACCTTTTCCGGGTCCTGTTTAATCACGTGTTTTTGGTACTTGGGCACATCCAGGTGCCGGTGCTTTTTCCCAACCTCGTGCACATGGCCTAAAAACTCGTCACTTCCCAGGTAAATTCTTGAGGCTAGCTGTTCCCAGGGGGATTCCTTTTTCCCCATTCCATCTTCTACAAACCGCTTATAAGCCTCATGCGCTCTTTTCCGTTCTTTTCCAAATTGTCCCAAGATCCAGTCCACCTCCAACCACGGTTCCGGTTTTTCCAATCCTGCCGTGGCCCGGTAACTGCTCCACTTCCAGTCCTTGGGATGTTTCACCATCCGGGCCCTCACCGGGTTCAAAACCACATATCGACTTAATTCCTTTAAATAAGTCTCTTTTTCCACCACTAAGGCCTTATACCGGCCCTGGTAGAGATGGCCGACCCGGTGGTGTTTCTTGTTAAATCGTTGGGTATAAATGCCATTGAAGTGTTTCATGGCGACGGACAGGTTAGCCGCCGGTGTTTCCAAGAGGAGATGGTAGTGGTTGTCCATCAGCACCCAGGCATGGCACACCACCTGGTTTTCCTCGATCATTTCGCCCAAAAGGCGCACAAACATCCACCTGTCGGAGTCATCCGTTACGATTTTCCTCCGCTCGTTACCCCGGGAGGTCACATGGTAAACCGCGCCTTCATAATGGATTCGTTTGGGTCGGGGCATGGGCATATCTTACCGGCGGCGTTGTTCTCGTAAACTATATTCTAGAGGCCTGACCCCTTTGTTCACGAACCGTCTGCCAAAAGGAAACTGATAGTTGGATTCACCCTTGAATTCATCGATTCACTGAATCCAATAACTAACGAAATACTGCCTCCTTGACTGTTATCAATGGAATTGTTAATGGAATTATTTAAATTCCCAAGAGTAGTATTACCTGGCGATGGAGTGGGCCAAGATGCCCCATAAAAAGCAGTTGTATCTTGGGACAATGTAACCGATTGAACATAAGGAAGCTGTTTTTGGAAGGTATTTTGTAAAAGACCCCAAAGTTCTGTTTGGGGCGCATCGTAACCTAATGCCCAAATCCCAATGCCAGCTAAATTATTGGAATTGGCATAGTTATATTTCAGTCCTAATGATTGAACATTGTCATACCAAGTTTGGTAATAATTTTTATTGTTTAGGGAGTCTAGAAAAGAAAAGTAAAACCACGGGGATTCCGCACCATTTCCGGTATCCGGTGTCGGTTCCCATGTTTTCGTAATTTGAACTTGGAATGTAACTCCATAACTATCAACAAACGGTCCGCCACCAAGCGAAACCCAACTTGCAATATTTCCAATTCCGGGAGCAGACACATTCCCATAAAACCACGTGTTATAAGTATACCCAGCTAAGATACTGGCACCCTCAGAGGTGCTATTGGTCGGCCAGCCATATCCATAATAAGGGCAAGCAAGTACTAAAAATCCGCTTGGGACTTGGTTAACAAGCAAGTTTTGAATGGTATTATCTACGGACAAACCATTATCAATTTCAGTTTGACCTTGACTATTGGGCCAAGTCGAAGAATAAAGAGGTGCATTAGGGCCTGGTGGAGTACTGACCGGCCCAGAATAATCGTAGGCACCTACCACCCATCCGTCAGTTGCTTGAGCAATATCAGCCACATCATAACCTTTGGCCATAGTGCTATTCCCATAAAGAGATGGGTCTTGGGGTAAATAGGCGGTAACTTGGTAACCCAAAGAATAAGGTGGATTACTTTTATAAACTTGATTTGCTAAATTGCTCATAAAAGTAACAAAAGCAGATTGATAGCT
The DNA here is from genome assembly GCA_963836235.1 of uncultured Pseudomonadota bacterium. Classification (GTDB taxonomy): domain Bacteria; phylum Oederibacteriota; class Muellerivitia; order Muellerivitales; family Muellerivitaceae; genus CAWJKT01. Next base: position 265,505 of record CAWIIP010000005.1, read on the forward strand.
TGGTTTTACATATTCAAAATCTATACAAACACCTTGATATGTATTTCCCATATCACTGATGATTTCACCAATAGTATTTTGAAAATTAGAACTGTTGCTCAAAAACGCAGTAACTGCAGAAGTATTTAAACACGCTATCCCTAAAATTGGCACAACACCATCAGCCTTTGCTTGTGTAAAAGCTAGAGAGTATTGGCCGTTTTCATAAAGTTCCCCCGAGCCATCCATAGTAACCGCCATATTTGCTACGTGAGTTAATTTCGGCCATTGAATACTTGAAAAATTAGACCCGTTATAAAAACCGTAAACAATGCGATTGACACCAGAACTCAAATTCTGGGCCATTGAAAAATTTGGGAGAAAAAATAAAACCCAAATAATAAATTTTAAAAATCTAGATATAGTTAGATTCATTTCCTCTTTAGCAAACTAATGATTCAAATTTTGTATTTTGAACGTTTTTAATAATAATTTTTTATCTGCTTTTTAATGTTACTTCCGAGATCGCTTTCTCGCTTTCGCTGCCCTTTCCAATGGAAGTAATGCCAAAATAGTAAGTCTTTCCATTTTTCAATAATCCGATGCCCCAGTTCAATAGCGAAGTGCAACACTTAGCCCCGGCAGAATCCGGGGGTTATCCTAAGTTTTATGAAACAATCCTACAAGCACCTGTCGTTTGCCGAACGTGAAGAAATCGCAGTTTGGAAGGCAGAAGGCCTCTCCATACGAGAAATCGCCCGACGCCTCGAACGTGATGTGTCCAGTGTTTCCCGAGAGTTGAAGCGTAACGCACCACCTTTACGTCCTGGCCGTTATCTACCAGCTCGGGCTCACCTGCGATCTACCCAGCGTAACCAACTCTCTCGGACCCATCTGCGTCTCAAAAAACCAGGGATCCGACAACATGTTTTGCGTAAGCTTCATCAGGGGTTTTCTCCCGAACAAATTGCTGGTCAGCTTCGCCTTGAGAACTCCAAACTATTCATTTCCCACGAGGCCGTCTACCAGTTCATTTATTCCGAAGCCCGAAACCTCATCCCTCTCTTGGCTCGTTCCCATCGAAAGCGGCTTCGCCGATGGCATTCGCACAAACATCGAAAAAGCCATATTCCAGAACGAACTCCGATCACTCAACGACCCGCCATCGTGCAGACGCGGCGTCAATTTGGTCACTGGGAAGCGGACACCATCATCTCCAGAAAAAGTAAAGCCTCCCTTTTGGTGATGGTCGAACGAAAAAGCCGCCTCGTGAAACTCGCCTGGTTGCCTCAAAAGTCCGCTTCGAAAACACGAGCAGCTATCAATCGACGGCTCACCCTCTTTCCGAAGGGGTTACACCGGACCATTACTTACGACAACGGCTCTGAAAACATCGAGCATCTTCAAGTTAACAATCTCTTAGGAACCCGTTCCTTTTTCTGTCTTCCTTTCCACAGTTGGGAAAAGGGAACCGTCGAAAACACTAATGGTTTGGTGCGGCGCTTCTATCCAAAGAAAACCGATTTTGCTACCATAACTCCAGCGAACGTGCGACGTGTGGAGCGGGCTCTCAACAGCCGTCCACGCAAGTGCCTTCGCTTCAAAACGCCGGAGCAGGTCTTTCGTCTAGGTGTTGCACTTACTGGTTGAATTCAGCATGGTTACTTTGTTTTTTCGATTTGTACTAAAAACTCTTTGTTTAAATTTTTTGCCATCTTCGGAAATATAAACGGAATAATCGATAGCTCTTGGCATTGCGTCCCAAGTCAAATAAGCCATTCCATTACCGGCTACTACTTTTAAATCGGTTGGGGAATCTGTCTTTGGTTCTGATGGTCTTTTTCTACGACGACTTGGATAACTCCCCCCGCTAAAACTGGCTTTAATTGAATCGACATGTTCGCCTCGGGGCTCCTCATCTTTTTCCACCGTTGCCATTGGCATTAAATTTTCCGTATTAACTCTAATTGCACTAACCGGCTTTGGTTTAAGTTCTCCATGTGTCGGGGTCGAGTCATCGGCATAGCCCTCCTTACATAACAATCCAAAAATTATTGATACACACACCCACAAAAAGATCCGAGGAACAAAATGGCCAAGCTCACCTTTTAGAACGAAGGGGTCAGGCCACCACTTTCTACTTTTCAATTCATCGACCCAAAATCGGCGTTTGTTTTCTTTCCCCATATCTGGACTCCCTTCCCATGTGGCGTGCTGGTTGAACATTTTTATAAATCGACATTATTGAAAATTACGAATTAGGCCTTATATCTTGGACCCCGCAAAATATATTTAAGTGTAGGAGTGAGTTGGAAAATAATTGCTTTATTTGTGACCGGTCGCGACAACTATACCAAAAACCCCAATTACGACAACGTTAAATACTAAATTCACGAAAGCCTTGTTCCGGACACAAAATTCGCACTATTTCTGACCACTCTTGAAAATATTTGTTCTTTTTAAAAGAAATGGTACTCTATCCGCAGAATTGAGAACTTCAGGGAGGATATGAAATGAAACGTTTGGTCATATTGATGGCGGTTGGATTAAGTTTTGGATTGGCTAGTTATTCCCATGCGGCGGCGACAACTTCAACCCCAGTCCCCTACAAAAGCCTCAATCCCCAAGCTCATCAAATTAATCTGCGGCTAAAAAACCAGTGGATGCTGGTTCAACAAGGACTTAAGTCTGGGAAATTCACCAAGGCGCAGGGCGCTTCTTATCGGGCCAGCCTGAAAGCCGTCCGCGAGCAGGAAGTCGGCTTCTTCAAGCTGAACAAAAGCCACCAACTAACCACCGATCAGGTGAGCCAGCTGAACACTTCGTTGAATCAAAACTCCTCCACCCTCGGTGAAACTCCCACCAACAACTAAATCTTTTAAAAACAAAAAGGTGCCCCAATTGGAGCACCCTTTTGTTTAAATTCATTTCCCAATTTTATTTAAAACCTCCCCAAATATTTGATCCAAATTTAAAATAACACGCAAGCCACAAATCAAAGCCAGGTTAATTTTCCCTCAAACCATTTTGGAACTTATATAAGCGCTCGAATTGAGCTTGGTTACAATAGCCGTTTCTCATGGCGTAAAGCATCGCATCAAAAAAATCTTCAACCCTGATATAAAAGTTTTCATTGTCCACTCCTATAACCGTTAAAAATATTGAATCATTTTAATAAATCTGATATATCTAATAGCGCAACTATTTAACACCTCATGACGTCCAAAAGAAAGGTTGGGTTAAATTTATGCAGATAAAGAAAAAACGCGGCCCTCAACCCATGGGAGGAATTCGGATCATCCTCCGCCTCTTGCCGGATTTAATTACGGCACTTGACGCGGAACAGAAGCGGTCAGGACGTACCCGGACCGACTTGATCCAGCGGGCCATTGAGGCCCAATACATGGGCAAGCGCCGCAAAACAGATTGGGAACCCCCTAAGAGATAGTTCGTCTCCCGAAGCCTCAAAGCCAAGGAGATAGCGGGCTTACGGGGCGGGAGAGCGGACATGACAAAGGAAGACTGGGAGCGTTTCAACCAGGTTGTTCTGTTGCCGTTGACCCTTCCTTTTATTTTTATCGGCCTCAATTTCTGCTGGCCCTTTTTCGGCCTGGGGAATATGGACGGGACCTTCCCGGACCCGGACGTGGTGAATCGCCACCTACTGGGACCGTTCATCCTGATATTCGCCGTCCCCTATGTTCTCGTCTTCCTGTACCGGGAGAGCGAGAACATCCTTATTCCCACCAAGCTGGCGGTCTGCCCGACCATGGCGGTCGCCGTCTTGGACCTCCTCTTTTCGACCTATAGCAAGTTTTACCTCGTTTCAGTCGCGCTCGTGACCTCGCTTGGCTTGTTTGAACTTTTCTGGAAGCCAGTCAAGAAGAAGAAAGAGGAATTAGGACCCTATCCCTTAGTTCTAGATTCCAAGGGGCAAAACATCCTTTCGACGTCCTCCCTGCACGAGAACGTTCAAATAGTGGGTGGAACAGGCACCGGCAAGACCCATTACGTCATCAAACCCTTCATTGAACAAACCATCCGGCAGGATTTGGGTTGCTTCATCCTGGACGTCAAAAGCAACATGTTCCCGGACGTGGCTTATTTCGCTTGGATGGCCAAAGGCCGCTTCATCCGCCATTTCACCCTGGCCGACATCCTGGGTTCCCTTCGCTACAATCCACTCTATGGGGATAATCCCGACGCCATCGCCAACCGGGTTTTCGTGGCTCTTTACTTCGACGTCAGGTCCACCGAGCCCTATTACCGGGAATTAGCCGAAACCTATCTCCACAACCTCATTGGGTTACTCAAGAAAGAGATAAAGACCCTCACGTTCCAGGACCTTCTCACCTGTACCCAGGAAGGGGATACCTTCAGGACAATCGCCTGGTTTTGCTCCAAATACCCCGATACCCATTACGCGCGGTACTTCCAGGAGCAATGGCTTGGTAAATCTCCCAAGGACCGGCGTAATGATCTTTCAGGACTATTGAACAAACTCCAAAGGTTCTGCAACAGCGAGTGGTCCCATCTGCTCAATGTCCGTGAACCCGATATCAAGATGGAAGACGTGGTAAAGCTTGGTCAGGTCTTCCTGTTCTCCCCCGACGCCGCCCGTTACCCGCAGGACGCCAAACCCCTCTGCATCCTCGCCATGATGGACTTGGCCGAGCAATTGGCTGATCGATACCGAACCACCCCACAGAAGCCTTTCCGGGTCTTCCTGGACGAGTTCTACAACCTGGCTTACCCGAAGTTCATCGACTTCATCAACAAGTGCCGGGAAGCCCAGGTGAACCTCTTCTTGGCCCACCAGTCCTTGGGGGACTTGAGGGGCGTTTCGGAGGATTTCCTGGAACAGGTCTTGAACACCGCCAGCAACAAGATCATCTTGCGGGTCAACGACCCGGACACAGCGGAGTCTTTCTCCCGGCAGTTCGGGACCGAACTGGACCGGGAAGCCAGGGTGACTTCCTACAAGGCGGACCATACCCTGGCCGGGTACAGCGTTCCCATCACCGAAAAGTTCCGGTTCCATCCGAATCGGATCAAGGATCTCAAGGTAGGCCAAGCCATCGTCAAGGCCATGGGGGAATCGGGAGTCCGCATCTTCCAGACCGACTTGCGGCGGGCCGACAAGCCCTGGGCAGGCTTCAACCCGAAAAATGCCTTGGCCTATAGGACCCCCCACGAGGGAAAGAACGAAAGCTCTATCCCCCAATTGATCCAGGAAGTGGCCGTACCTGTTGGGCAGGGTTCCAGGAGGACCATTGCGTCCTTGGGGGAGGAAGAAAATGACTGAACCCCTCTCCCCCATTACGGCCCTGGAACCCAAGGACGTCGAAACCTTGGCCTATATCCATTCCAACAAGTTCATCACGACTAAGCTATTCCACAAGAAGTTCCACCACCACCATTCCTATTGGACGGCCTGCCTGCACCTGAAACGGCTCATGGAGAAGGGCCTACTCTTGAAGACAAGGAACCTCCCTAACGAGGACGCTTTCTACTGCCTGACCCGCCCGGCCATGCGCCATTTGTCCGAGCTGGCCCGAATTCTCATTTCCCCGGAAGTGCGCTCCCCCCATATCAATCCATTCGAGCGGGAGCACGACAAAAGGGTTCTTGCCATGCGTATCCAGATCGAGGAAGCGGGCGGCTTGGACGGGTTGACCTGGCTTTCGGATTACGAAATGCGTTGCGGGTTGAGACTCGATTGGAAAAAGGCCCTGGCCGAGGGCCGGGGTTGGGCCCTCGCCGGGGCGAAACTGCACCGGGTTCACCACCGTACCCCGGACGGATACTTTGAGGGCTCCCTCGCGGGCAAGGGTGTTGCCTTTGCCTTGGAGTATGAGCATACGTCCTACAACCGGGAGAAGATGACCGCCATGGTCTTGAACCTGACCAGGGACTTCCCCGGTGCCTTCCGGCTGGTGGTCAGCCGGGACAAGGACCATGCGGTCAGGATGATTGAGGGGCTGGAAACCTACCTCAAAGGCGACCCCCGTAACCGGGACCTATGGGGCTTTTCCTTCTTTGAGAAGGTGGTCCGGCTTCCCTTCATTCGGGTGCCTTGGGTCAACCTGCACGGCGAATACCTGCCCTTCGTGAAGGACCCCATCCTAAAAGCCTCCCAATCGGCGGAGGTGACGGCATGAACCACACCCCTAAACACCTGAAGCGGAGGTTGAAACAGAGTCAAGCCAAAATCCACGGAAACGCCCACGAAAGAGGGCGATTCGGCTCTCTTGCGACGCCAGCCCCCACTCTCCCAGCATCATTACATGAGTGCTGGAATTCGATAGTGGGGGCTGGCCTCTCATCCATCCGAATCCTTATAAGCGCGGGCGTAGAGGACAAAGACAAGAATCAACAGATAAAGAATACAGATACAGCGAAAGTCAAAAGCAATGTCAACAGCAACACAAACACCGTGGAAACCCCCCCGAATAACCTGTTGGTAATGAAACAGGTTTGGGAAGCGGGGTTTTCCACACCTTTCCCCGAAGGTAGGACCCTATCGGGTCCTTTATTTTTCAATCTTTATGCAGAGGAGGTAATCCATGCAAGATCGTAGGAAGAACGTAGAACGGCGGAATTATTTAATGTCGGACAAGGATATCGCTGAATGGGCCGGGGTTTCTCCTAATACGGTCCGCTATTGGCGGCAAACAGGTGTCTTGCCTTTCGAGAAGGTCGGCAAGTACCCCAGGGTTTGGTATTCCGTGCTCCTTCAAGTTTTTCAAAAAGCCAGTCCACATTTGGCGAACGGTGCTGATAAAATGCCAAGTGCTGGGGACATTAGGAGGGACGCATGAGTAGACCTAATGTTCATGGATTGCCCCGGTTTTTGAGAAAGGACGCCGGGGGTTATTTTCTGGATTACTTTGTCCAAGAGGAAGGAGTGAGAAAAAGGAAAAGGGTTCGTTTGGGATTCATTCCACTGGCCCAGGCTAAGCGGGTCTTGGCTCAACACACGCAAGAAATTGTGGAGCAAAGATTTATAGCCTTAGAGAAGCCGAAAGTCACGTTCATGGAAGCGGCGGATTCGTTTTTGGCCTATTCATCGGCCAGGAAAAAAAGCCACAGGAACGACGCGCAGATCGTCACCCGACTTAAGGCTTTTTTTGGGAACCGGTCTTTGGAGAGCCTGACGCCCGATCTTGTTGAGGCTTACCTGACTCAAAGGCAGAAAGAGGGTAACAAGCTTCACAAGAGGGATTTCCTGACAGGCTCAACACTTAATCGGGATATTGCCTGCCTAAAAACCATTATTCGTAGAGCGGTTTTAAACAGGCGGATTGAGCGTAATCCAATCGAGGGAGTGCGGCGGTTCAAGGAGTATTCTCGCGATAGGACGTTGACCCAACAGGAACTGCAAGACTTTCTGGCGGTTTGCTCGCCCCATTTAAGGTCCATCGTGGAGCTAGCCTATTTAAGCGGCATGAGACGCGGTGAAATTCTTGGTTTAAGGTGGGATCAGATCGACTTCAAGAACAAGGTTATTGTTTTGGAAGCCGCCGACACCAAGACCCAGGAAAAGAGGGAAATTCCGTTGAGTTCAAGACTGAATCAGCTTTTCCAGCGGATACCCAAGACTTTGGGAAATCCATTTGTGTTTACTTACAAAGGTAAACGCATTGGAAATATCAGAAATGCCTTCAAACGAGTTTGCCGCAAGGCGGGGATCAAGGATTTTCGGTTCCATGATTTCAGGCATTGCGCGGTGACCAACTTGAGGAAGGCGGGGGTGAGTGATTCGGTTATCATGTCCATTTCGGGCCATAAGACCCATGCTGTTTTTAGAAAATATGACCGAGTGGATCGGGATGACCGGCAGGAAGCTTTTCGGCGTGTTGAAAGTTTGATTGACACGGATATGACACGTCAAGAAAATCCTATCCCGCAAGAGGCAGGTTCGTAGTTTAAAAGTATTGTTTTAAAAGAAACTTTCGAGCGGTGCCCATAGCTCAATTGGATAGAGCTTCTGACTTCGGATCAGAAGGTTGCAGGTTCAAGTCCTGCTGGGCACACCATCTATCCACAGAAGATATGGCAAACAAAGTTTGCCGTTAAACAGAGGATGGCGTTGTACCAATTTCCATAGTGTTTGTCTTTTAAGAAAATTGGTACACACCATTATTCCAATACCATTCAAAGCCTCCGCCTTGTTGATCCCTTTATTTCCTGTGAAAACTTCTTGTAAAAACTGCTTTATTTTGGACTAATGCTTGCAAGTTTAGCCTTTACTACCAGGAGGTCTTATCGTGACGAAGAGTGAAATGCAGATGACGTTGGCGACGGCGACGGGTTTTAAGAAGAAAGATATCGAAAATATGCTACAGGCCCTGAACGACCTGATTTACAAAACCTTGAAAAAAGAAAAGGTAATCAAGCTCGACGGCCTCGGCGTGTTCCAATTGAAGGATCGCAAAGCCCGCATGGGCCGCAATCCCGCCACCGGCGAAACCATCAAGATCGCCGCCAAGCGGGTCGTCAAGTTCCGCGTGGTCAAGGCCTTGAAGGATGAGGTTCTGGGAAAATAATTCGGCCCCGCGAATAAGCATCGCAGACGCTGGACTTCGGAGTGCTGATGCGAAAATCATAAAGCATCAGCGCTCCTTTTTTTTGACCTTTTTCCCCTCGCTTAAAACCGAGGAGTTGTCGGTTGGGCGGTTTTTAAAAAACTTGTTGAACTCGTTGTTTCCCCTCCGAATTTTTGGTTGCCGTCATACGGTTTTTTTTAACCACGACCCTTTGCATCACTTTGATAGCCAAAGAGAAATTCCTTACCGCAGATCGGCGCTCGTCTTGAAGCCCCATTTTTTCCAGGTTTGGGCGCGGGTATAGAAGGTACTGTCCTTATGTAAAAAGCCGGTGTTTTCCTGACCGAGAGAAATAATGCCTTCCGCCTCGGCGGCCATTAAGGCTTCCATGTGATCGAAACCCGTATAGGTCTTCCCCGTGAAGGGATCCAGTACGGCGGGTTTAAAGTCGGATTTTCGAAAGGGTTTCATGCCCTTATCCTATCGCCCCGCTAAAAAAAGGCCCGTGCCCCAAAGGGGCCGGGCCTTTTGAAACCGGAAGGTCTTTAAAAAGCCCCGTAAGAGGTTCCCACCAAATCCACCTGGTTGCTGCCGTCCAGGTTCATCCGATAAATCTGGGGGGTCCCGTTCGGCACGCCGGAGCGGCCATAGGTGTAAAACAAAATGCTTCGGCTGTCCGGGGTATAGATCGGCATGAGGTCACCGTAGCCGTTGTTGGACAGGTTGGTGACGTTCGATCCGTCGGGGTTCATCACGTAGATCTGGTTCTTCCCCGTTCTTTGGGAATCAAAAGCGATATGCGTCCCGTCGATGGACCAGCAGGGTGACTCGTTGTTGTTGGTGGCGGTCAATTGCGCCTGGCCGCTGCCGTCCGGGTTCATCACCCAGATATCGTCCCCTTTGGCGAAGGCGATCTTGGTCCCGTCTGGCGACCAGGAAGGCTGGTCGTTAGTGTTGGGGTCGCTCGTCAATTGGGTCACGTTGGACCCGTCGGGGTTCATGGTGTATAGTTCGAACCAGCCGATGCCGGACCGGGAGGAGGAAAAACAAATTTTAGTACCGTCCGGCGACCAGCAAGGCCGGCGGTCCTGGTAAATGCCCGGATTGGTCAGCTGGGTTTGGTTACTTCCGTCCGCGTTCATCGTCCAGATGGCCCACCCTCCCACAAACTCAGAATTCCAGACGATTTTCGTCTGACCCATGTTGAAACGGGGATCGATATCCACCCCACCATGGGCCGTCAATTGCACGGGATCGGACCCATCCGCGTTCATGACGACGATCCCGTCAGGACCTGGGAAGGCACCCTCAAAGACGATCTTATAAGTGGGAACCGGGGTTGGGGTATTGGTAGGGCTTAAGGTGACGGTGTTTGTCGCCGTGGTTGTGAGGGTGCCGCTGGGCGTCAAGGTCGGCGTGGCGGTGGCGGTCAAGGTGGCGCTGTTGGTGGGCGTCGGCGTGGCGGTCGCCACGCGGGTATTGGCGTTCACCCGGCGGATATTGGAGGTGGCGCAGGTCGTCCCCGTCGTAGTGTCGTAAACCTGCACCTTCAACTGCGTGGGGATGTTGGCGGTCAGGGCGATTTCCAGGCCCAGGGGCAGGGTGGAAACCGTTACGGTGGAGGGGATGGGGACAATCACGTTATTGTTGGCGTCCAATACCCGCAGGCCCACGGTCGTGGAGCTACAGCCGTTGGGCAGCTTTCCCCGAAGGGTGATATGGGCGTTCAGGGCCTGGTTCCCCGTCCCCGCGTTCAACAGGACTACCGAGTTGAAGCGGATTTTCAGAGGTGCGCAGGTGGTACAGCTGGGGGCCGCGTCGGCGACCGCCGAAGCCGTTTCCGAGGGTGAGGAGGTGAGGGCCAAATCCTGTAAGTCCTCATCCGTCAAAAGATCGGAATCGTCCTCGATGGTCGGAGTTTCATGGGCCGGTGAACCGGACGGGGTCAGCGAGGGACTGGGAAAGCCGGAAGCGTTCGTCACCGGCGCGACCATGGCGGAAGTCGCGGCCGTGGGCTGGCTGGAGCTGGAGCTGTTGGAACAGGAAATGGCGGCAATGGTTCCCACCAGAATCAGCAATGGAATAAATATTTTTTTCAGCATAAGGTCCTCCCTAGATAAAAATTTGAAGAGTCAAAATTATAATCCGGGCGCAAACAGACTCAAGTTAAATGGAAGTGAAGGAACCGAAAAAGGTTCAAAATCATTTCAAGAAACGTTTCAAGCCCTGGAGAATGAACCTTCTAATAACTAGCCGAAGCGACGTTACTGGTGATCAGGTAGGAACTTGTCTGGGCTTCCGGAAAAGCGGCGGTGGAAAATTGGGAGATGTTCAGGTTGACTGCGTCGTTTCCCGCTCCCGGCGTCTCATCGCTAAAAACGCTGTTGGCAATGATATAGGGGTTGCTGGACAAAACCGGGCCCAGATAGAGCTTGATCGAAGGGCTGTCTACATAAGCAAAACTGCGGTTCCCCACCCCGTTGGACCAGGAACAGGTCACCCCCGCCGAACCGCTCGAAGGCTGAACCACCGGGTTGGCAGCGATCCCGGTAATCGAGGCCGAATAGGTTGCCGAGCCGACCGATATCTGGAATTGATAGGCTTGCCACGCCGTGTAGGTGATGGGGCTGTTGGAAAAAAACTGGCCCGTGATGTAGGGCGCCCCCAAAAAGGTTACCGCCGACGAGTTGCTCAGGGGCCAGGGCACCGGGGTCAGGGGGATGGTGACGCCGTTGCTGAAGACTGTCACACTCGTGTTGGCTGTTCCCGTGGTGCCCGTGCTGTCCGAAACGATGGCGTCAACGATTTGGGTGGCTCCGTTTTCCACCAGGATGCCCACGATCACCGGGCCCGTGGGGTGGGTGTGGCGGTGTTTTCGGGGGGGCCGTCGGGCTGTTCTTTGCCGGACAGCCGAGGATGAAAAGAGTCGAACCCGTCAAAAGCCCCCATAGCCCCATCGCACAAAGTTTCATAGAACCACCTGATATGTCAGTTAAAATGACCGGTTCATTATAGGCCCAAAACCGGCCTCTTTTTCAAAACCGGCCTTTTTTTGGTAAAACCCTGAAAATCACTTAACCCGGCATCATCTTTCAACCTGATCTAAATCATGCTCTTCTGACCGTTGGATGCTTAGGATAATAGTGTCTTGGGGTAAATTCGCACCCCCGTAAAAAATCTAGCGACAAGGAAGAAGCTTCATGAACCCTTGGAAAATTATCGCGGAAGAGGAAAAATCGTTTGCGGAAGGCCTTCGCCGACTCATCCTCCTTCGCAGCCCTCATCCCATGGATCCCTATAAGGTTTATGGCCTGGTCAAGCGCGCGGGTTCTTGGCTAGTGGTGGATAGGTTCCAAGTCCCCGGTACTACCGGCACGGAGGCTCCCGATTGGGCCTTCCGTCAAGCTTGGCCACAATTTCTAGCCCACAAAGGCAAGGAACATGGTTTAGGTGTGTTGATGCACAAGTCATAAAGCATCAACATCGTTATTTAATTCGAATAGCTTAAAAACATTCCAGAGTAAATAAGCCATTTTTTTTAGTTCCCTGCTTCTGTCGCAAATACCCCTTCCCATAATTTCTCGAAACCCAGTTTACGGAGACTGTCGATTAACGGTCGTTTTTCTTGAGAAGTTTAATGACTTTTTCCAGAGGCACGGCCTTTTCGTTTTTTCGTTGGGCGATTGCCTTCAAATCCTGCAGGTCATCCTTCAATTTTTCGTAGAGCTCGTGGATCATCTGTATCCCTTTTTGTTTGCCCTTCTTCTCCCCGCGGTCTTCCGGGTTCGGCTCTTGAATTTTCATTGAGTTCTCCCAGGCCGATCATATCAGAATCCATCTCTTACCGTAGGTCCGAACCCAAAACCTAAAGTGTCGAATGTTGGCCCGGCTTATCTTCCCCAATAAAGGAATAACTTTTCGCGTCAAGGATGACCGACGGGAGATCGTTCCCTCAATAAAAAAGCGCCCAACCCTTGGGCGCCCTTCTTAAGCGTTGTTCTTCGGCCTTTAACCCCTCAGGAGGACCACCGTGCGCCTTCTTTTTCTCAGGGACCCCAAGCGGAATCGGCGCAGGTGGTATCCCAGGATCAAAGAGGGAACAGCCGAGGCCAGTGCGTAGAGGGCGACGGTCCAGGCGAGGCTACCACTTTCCGTTCCCTGCCAAAGGAGGGCCGCTCCGAAAACGAGGGAGAGAAGTCCGGCATAAAAAAGTGCCGGCCGACGGTCCCGATATTCGGTTCCCCGCAGACCCTGGTTCATCTCCATCAAACCTGACAGAATGGCCCAGGCGGCAATCCAATAAAGAAGGATCAAGATGGAAAGGCCGGGCCGCATCAAAGACAGGAGGCCCAAACCGATCGTCATCATCCCTCCCCCGGCCAGTGCCCACCAGCGGTGGCCTTCGCCGAAGTCCTGAATCCCCTAGAAGGATAGAAAAAAGTCCCTCTAAAAAAGCGTAAAAGCCTAGCAAAAGAGCCAACATCACCATTAACTCGATGGGTCTGATCAGGCGAGAGAAACCAAATGTATCCCCATATCTTTCCCCGCTCCCCAAAAGCCACAGGGAGGCCAGCCCTAGGAACAGGCCCAGCGTCCCCCGGAGCATCAATATCCACCAAACCTTTGATGTTAAATGTCTCATGGCATCCTCCTAGTCTTCCCGCTCGTCCACCCCCACGAGAAAAATTTCCTCCACCCGATGGATGGCCGAGCGGAACTCGTCGAAGTCGGCCGGTTTCATCACATAATAATTGGCCCCCGCCTCATAGGCCTGCCGAACGTCCTCCTCCGACCGGGAGTTGGTCAGAATCACGACCGGGATATCCCGGAGCAAGGGATCGGCCTTGAGCTCCGCGAGAACATCAAAACCGTTCTTCAGGGGCAAATTCAGGTCCAACAGGATCAGGTCGGGCCGATTGCTGGGCTTGAACCCGCCCTGCCCCCGCAGGTGGTCCATAACCTCATCCCCATTATTCAGGCTGACTAGCCAAATATGCCTCTTGGATGTTTTGAACGCTTCCATGACCAGGGCGGCGTCGGCCAGATTATCCTCGGCCAACAGGACTTTGATCAAACGCGGGATCGTTTCGGTGGGGGAAACCATAGGCCCTCCTGTGGGCAACCCATGAAAAAAGAAGGAAGACGGCGGAGTTGGGAGCCGGTTCGAAACCGGATTCAGCTCGGGGTTGAAAAACGGCCGCCGGAAGATAAGAAACGTCCCCAAAGACGCGGCGGCTTTGGGACCTTTAGGAACGCGGAGGAATATCCCGTACGACAGGTGGCTCCCGCCCTGTGAGGTATTCCCGCCCATTAAGTCTTGACTTTATTTTACCTCCAATTCGAACAAAGGGAATCCAAGTAAAACGGATTTTTCCGGAAATCTTTTACCTAGAAATGGGGGAAAGTCTTGCGAACGATTTTAGGGAGGAATCTTTTTGTTCATTTCGTCCCCGCCACGAAAAGCACCACGCGAAAAAGTGCCGCTTCTTTTCTTCCGCCCCTTGGCTTACCCGGGACTTCTGCCTAGGTTTAATTAAAGAATTAAGAACGAGTAAAAGGAGGACGTTATGACACTACGATTAGGAGACACCGCTCCGGATTTCAAACAAGTCTCCACCGAAGGAGCCATTCATTTCCACGAGTGGGCGAAAAATTCCTGGGTCGTGTTTTTTTCCCACCCGGCGGATTTCACCCCGGTCTGCACCACCGAACTGGGAATGACAGCGAAGCTTTCCCGCGAGTTCAAGAAAAGGGGCGTCAAGGTCCTGGGGATTTCAGTAGACCCCTTGAGTTCCCACCTGCAGTGGATCGCCGACATCAACGAGACCCAAGGGGTTAAGGTCGATTTCCCCATCCTGGCGGACAAGGAGCGCAAAGTGGCCGAGCTTTACGATATGGTGGACCCCCGCTTCATGGTCCATTCCACCGTCCGTTCGGTCTTCATCATCGACCCCGAAATGAAAATCCGGGCCACGATCACCTACCCGGCCAGTACGGGTCGCAATTTCGATGAAATCCTGCGGGTGATCGACTCGCTCCAATTGACGGACAACTTCAAGGTGGCCACCCCGGTCAATTGGAAACCGGGCGACGAGGTCGTGATCCTGCCCACCCTGCAGGACGAAGCTGAGCTCAAACGGCGCTTTCCCAATGGCTATCGGACTGTCCGTCCTTATCTGCGGATGACCGCCGATCCAAAAGCGAGGATCCCCGAACCCACTATGCGGGGGGCGGTTTGATCCGGATGACGGAAGAGGGGGAAGGCGATCGGGCCTCCCCCTCGAGGCGGAACCGGAGTGGAAACCGCCCATAGCTTCCATTCTTGGCTCTTTGGAGTCGTCCCAATAGGCTTGGGCGAGTTTAGGACGGCTTCAGCGCTAACCTTCCATTTTTCCGGCTGCTAACCGGTTTACTTTGAATTCGCCCTATTCCAAAAAATTATTTACCCAGCCCGAGGATTTGGCGCGCATAAAGCCCACCTTCCACCGTGTCCAACATGAATTTGGCCAAAGCCCGGAAGGACATTTTTAAGGCCGCCGGGGGAAGAGTGCCGACCTGTGCGCGGTATTGCTCGTTCGCGCCTTTGGCCAGCCAGTTGGGCCGGGCAATGGTCCAGTCCAAGGGACTTTCGGTCACGGCCTTTTCCATTTGTTTTAAGTCCTCCATGTGGTGGCGGGCCAGAGCGCTTAAAAACCGGATGTAAAGATTCTGTCCCGGGAACAGTCCCGACGAGGAGAAGAGGACTAACTTTGAGACCTTCGCTTTTTCCATAGCCAAAAGGGTGTTGGCGGCGAATCGTTCCATGGTCCAGGTTCTCTTGTTTAAGGCGGTGAAGATTTCCCCGGGTTTGGGCCCTAGCGCCGAAAGCACGGCGTCATGCCCTTCCATGGCCTCTGCCATTGCCTGAATATCCTCCGGGCTTCCCTGGAGGACATGGAGATCTTTATCCGAGGCCGTGATTTTTTCTGGCGACCGGACGAAAGCGGTAACCCGATGGCCTTGTTTCAAGGCCAGGTCCACCAGTTCCATTCCAGTTTTCCCCGTGGCGCCGATGACGAATAAACGCATTGGTTGTTTCCTTCCCCGCGTAGTTTGACCCACTTTACCCGGGTTCAGCGCCTTAAAGTTGGATTTCAAGTTAAAGACGTGAAACACTTTGGCCCGTCAAGCCCGCCCCAGTTCCTTTGGGGCTCGACGAACGGGTTCCTGCGCGGATAACTTCACCCAAAGAGTCGGATTTGGCCCAGTTCAACTTGAAATCCGCAAGGTCGCCTCGCCCCTTTCTTCGTAGGCCTTGCGGAGTTTCTGGGCGATGGCGGGATTTTTCATGAGTAGGTTTTCGAAATTATGCTTCTCCAGGATGAAAAGCTCTGTGAGCATTTCCGCCACCACTGTGGCATTGCGGGGCGCGTTGGAGATCAGCGACATTTCGCCGAAATACTCGTCGGACCGCAGGCCCGCCACCCTCACGCGGGTGGAACCCTTGTTTACCCAAACCGAAACCCGGCCGGAGGCGATGAGGTAAAAGGCGTCCCCGGGGGCGCCCTGCCGGATGATCTCGTAGCCCTTAAAGACCCGTACGGCGCGCAGGCAGGACATCAGTTTGTCCAGCTCCTTCGGGCCCATGTACTGCAGGAAATAGGCCTGCTGAAGCACGCGGCGAAGATGGCCGAAGATGGCGGAAGTGGGTTGCATAGGAACAGCCTCCAGGATGAATAAATCGAGGGACCAAGTTTATCCCTTTCATCATAACTAAAAAAGATCTACAAGTTTTTTCAAAACATATAAGTCGAAAAAACCCCAAACCACCATATAAAGCCAAAAACCACCGGGGCTGGAACGCCGGTCCAGTCCAAAACCAAATCTATCGCGAAAATAGCCCTGAGCCAGGGCAATTCCCATCTCGAAGATGATTCCTAGAAAGAGGGCCAGTAATAAAAACCTTTTGATCCAAAGTTTCATTTAAATGAAATGCCCCCAGATAGCGTAGGCCACTCCTAGCAATAAGAGGCCTAAAAGAATCCAAACGGTGGCGCTGATCCATGGCCGGGGACTAGAAAGAAGGCCCGGGCCGCTTTCGATACCCGAATCGGCATCTTCCTCCGCATCCCAGGCATCCGGCGCTTTCCAACCGCATTCAGGACAAGGCGCCCAGTCATAGGGTATTTCGGCCCCGCATTCCAAACAGGTGGTTTCGGCCATGGGAACCTTTTATTTAGCGGGCTTGTCGTTGGGGCGGCGGTAAATCTCGACCTTTTCCGGGGGATCGCCCTGCGTGGTTTCGGTCACGAATTCCCAGCCTTGGGCCTTGAGGGCCTTATCATCCACGGGGGACGTGAGATATTGGTAGAGGTATGGCATGCGGAAGGTCATGTATTCGTAAAGCCCGGCCATCCCCATGAGGAAAAGCAGAACGAGCAGAATGATTTCCAATTTGGAGACGCGGGGCTTTTCGGAGTCGGGGCCTAGGCGGGTGGGTATCTTAAGTTCTTCAAACATTTTCATTTTTCAAAAATTTGGTTTCCATCCCGGTGATTCCAGCGCCTTAACCCCCACGATTCAATCCCCATCATTTCGCTCAAAGACAAACCTTCACAGGCCATTGCTTGTTCGGCTCGGGGATTCAGTTTCGCACATTCCTCTGAAAAAGACCTCTTTTTAAGGGCTTTGAATTTTTCCTGAAGCGCTTGGCGGACCACCTGGCTTCGACTTGAAAAATATTTTTTCTTTGCCCACCATTCGAGGATTTTCGGAATTTTTATCAGCGGAGACGTCTATTTTAACAGATGAGGTCACGGCTAATTTAATTATTGAAGGCTTTACTCAAGGCGATTTCAACATTGGGATAGGCCTTTAAAATGGTACCGAATTCCAGGGAAAGGTAGACTTCCAAAACCCCGGCGTTCATCCCCGCCAGAACCAAATCCCCTTCCTGCTCGCGGATCTGTTTGATCTCGCTGATAAAAACGCCCCACCCCGCGCTGCCGATGTAATCCACGCCCTTCAAGTCGACGATCAGCTTGTATTTTTTATCCATCACCGCCGAAAGAAGTTTTTTCCGGAATTCGGGGGCCGTCAGGGTATCGATTTGGCCCTTCACGGAAAGAAGCGTGATATTTTTGTTTTCGGGATGGTAGGTAACGTCTATCGAGATTTTCATGGAAGTTCCTCCGGCGGTTTAAACTGGAAATTCAGTTTAGGGTTTTTGAAAAGAAGAGTCACTAAATTCCCGGTAAGATTTTGGTAAACGAAATCATGGAATAAAATTTTCGAAGGAATGGAATTTGTGACACGGTAAACAGACAAAAGTGTTGAACCTCCAACCCCGAGAGGCCCGGTCCATGGTCCCTTAAGATTTTTTTGCGGATAAAAAGAGACTGTGCTAAACGGAAGCGAAAAAAATATTCACCCACCATGACCGCGAAAGATCCAAACCAACGGAAGGGATATCTATTCCAAAACCAACATCTTCCCGGTGGATTTTCCCTGTTCCGTGAGGACCACCAGGTAATAAACCCCGCCGGCCAGAGGATGGCCCCAATGGTCGGTGAGCGTCACGGAAAGTGGAGTGCCGGAAGGCACGTTTGGGAAAGTCTCTTTCTTCACCAGCCGAAAGGCCACCGTGAATATTTCCACCGTCACTTGGGAGGAACCCGGATAGGCCGAAGGCACCACATTGACCGGGCCCCCGGAGGTGGGGTTGGGGTAGATCGCGACCTTCGAGTTGTTCGGCGGGGTGGAAGTGAGAGAGCTCGTTGAACTCATGGTCCCCAGGGCGGTGGGCGCGGGAGTCGCGGTAGAGACGGAAGTCACCGTGGGTGTCACGGAAGAGGTGCTGGACGGCGCCGGGGTCGCTGTCCCGGAGGCGCTGGCCGTTACGGAAGGCGTGGGGCTGTTCGTGGGGATTCCGGTCGCCGTCAAGGTGGGCGGCAAGGTTCCCGTAGGGCCGAGGGTGAGGGTCAAGGTTTCTCTATTGGTGGGGCTGAAGCTGGGTGTGCTGGTAGATGTCGCTGAGGCGGTCCATGTCGGGGAAGCGGTGACGCTGTCCGTCGGGCTATTCGAAGCGGTGGGCGACGGTGAACTGGTCGAACTGGCGGAAGGGCTGTTCGTCACGGTCATCGCCGGGGTCGAGGTCGCGCTTTGGGTTATCGTGGAAGTCGAAGAAGCCGTCGGAGTCAAGGAGGGGGTGGGAGTGAGTGAAACAGTGCTACTGGGCGTTACCGTGGCCGAGTCGGTCGCCGTTGAGGTGGGCGGCAAGGTGCCTGTGGGACTGTTGGTTGGGGTACCGGTGAGGGTCGGAGTCACGGTACCGCTGCTGGTGGGGCTAAGGGTCGCCGTTCCCGTGGAAGTTACGGTGGCGGTCGCCGTCGGGGTTCGGGTGGGCGTTGGACTCGGGCTGGAGGTGGGCGAACTGGCCGTCAAGCTTGCGGTTCCCGTGCTGGTGGGGGAAAGGGTCGGGCTGTTGGTTAAGGTCGGGGTAGGGGTAGATGAAGGTGAGCCCGTCGCGCTCGCCGTAACGGTTTTCGTGGCGGTGGATGTGGAAGTGGGTGTCGGGCTGTTCGAAGCGGTCCCGGTCGGGCTTCCGGTGGGGGTCGGACACGAAGTTCCGCTGGCCGTGAAAGAAGGAGTGGATGTCAAGCTGTTCGTCGGGGTGCCGGTGGGACTGCCCGTGGCGGTTTTCGTGGGGCTCGAACTCGGCGTGGCGCTGGAGCTGGGTGTGAAAGTGAGTGTGAAATTCGCAGTCTTTGTCGGGGTGAAGGACGGCGTGACACTGGCGGTCGAGGTGGGTGACGGTGAGCTTGTCGAACCCGCGGTGGAACTGGAAGTAAATGTGGGCGTGACCGTTGCGGTGTTGCCGGGGGTGGAGGTGGGCACGACGGTGCAGCCGCTGTTGACGGCCACCGAGAAAGAGTTGCTGACGAAAGGCACGCCCCCCGTCCTCAGCTCGTCCCCTGCCTCGACCGCGGCCAGGTACCAGGTATTTTGGATGAAGCCCCGGGAAAGGGCGTCGTTAAAGAAGGACATGAGGTTCAAGTCGCTCACCGAGGAGACATTGGAGGTGATTTGGTAGGACATATAGGTCCAGCCCAGGGTGGAGGAAGGGGTTTCGTAAAGGTTCCAGGTAAGGCCACAGAGGGAGATTCCGGTGGCCACGGTGACCGAGGCCGTGGGCAGGGGCGTGTTGCCCACGTAGTTCAGCCAAATCATCAGTTCCGCGCCGCCGGCGAAACCGCCGCTGTCGCTGGCGCAGGTGCTTTGGGAAGTGGAGCTGAACCAGATGTCATAGGCGATGTCGTAGGAATCCCCCGTGGTGGTCGCCGGGGCCGAGAAATTCCAGCTGGAGGTGACGCAGGTAAGGCTGCTTTCCAGCATGGGAAGGTTGCTGCCGGGACTGGCGGTGCCGAAGTGGCAGCCGTAATAAATGGAAGGGTAGCTGGCCACGGATGGCGCGCAGGTGAATGTGGCCTCGGTGACGCCAAAGGCCCCAGTGGCGTTGTTGATGGTCACGCATTGGGTGCCTGCGCAGGCTCCCTGGTTCCAGTAATTGGTCTGCACATTGTAAGCGGGGGAGCCGGTGGTGCTGATCGTATCGTATTGGGCGCAGGTGGCGGTGGTTTGGGCGGCGGCGGGGGAAAACCAAAGCAACATCGGGAGAAAAAAGAAAACCCTCCCCAGCGCTGGGAGGGTAAAGGACGGAAGCATGGGCTTCAAGGGGGAGGCCTTTCACGGCGCCAGGGATTTCAATTTTCAAACATCATATCGCTCCCTTCCCCTCCTTGCCACTTTGAACGCCTTTTTCCTCTTGCAAAAAAATTCAGCCAAATAAAAAAACCGAAACCGGTTCAAGAGGGATGCTGGAAGGTTAAACCTGATTGGATTCAGTCTTTGGATCGAGTCCAGGGAAATGTTTTTTTGATTCGCCGTCCATGCGGGACGGAACCGTTCAATGATTCGGGAGAGGTGAGGGCGATACTTGTTTCGCGCCCCTTTGGACGGAATAACCAGAGGACAAAAGATCGATAATCTAGTAGCGGTTCATGTCCACAACGCAAAAAGGTAAACCTGCATTCCACAAAAACCTTATCTTTTGTGTTATTTCTCAATTAAACCTTTTCAACGTATAATCTTGTCATGAAATGCCCTGAATGCGACTTGGAACAGCACGACAACGCAACCCTCTGCTCCGGATGCGGCTTGAGTTTCGAAATGTGGCGCAAGCATAATCCCGACCTAGCCAAAAGGCCGCCGGTTCCACCCAAAGAGATGGCCTTCCCGGCCTCGGAGGAGGAACCCACAGCCAAAGCCAATCCCGCCCCGGCGGAACCTCCCCCCGAACGCCCTGAAACTAAGGCCTCAAGTATAGAACCGGAGTTAGGAGAGAATCCTGGTGAGAAAAAAAATTTCCAATGGACTCCCCTTCTCGGGGCCGGCCTGGGCCTGGTCATCGCCCTGATCCTGACCGGAATTTACCTTGCCTACCTGGCCTTCAAGCCCATTCCAAATTCGGACGTCGAAAATGAACAGCCCACGGTCGTATCCATGACGGGGTCCTCTTCCACTCCCGATAACGGATCCCCCCAGGCCTCAACTCCCACCCCCGAAATCACGCCGGTAGAACCGGCTCCCACCGCCGCCGACGGTTCTGATAGTTCCACCGATTCTACGGCTGCCGCGCCGGCCGTGGACACTCCAACCAACTCTTCCGATGTGTCTTCTGCCACAAACATGGGAACGGCATCGGCTTCTCTGGCAACCCCATCCCCCGCTGCCGCGGCACCCATGCGCCCGCCCGCCCCCTTCTCCAGCCCTGACCTTTTGGAATCCTCTCAACCCCTCCCCACCCCCACCGCGATCTCCCTTCCCTGACCCAATAACCGAGGGAATCTTCGACGGGTACGGGCCCTTTAAAAGTCTCCTTATTCTCCAAATAAAAAACCCCCCGGCCATAAGGCAGGAGGGTTTTAGAAAACTATTCAAATCTGTTTAAGGGCTATTTTTCATTTTCCCTGGTGAATTAAAAGTTCCGTCCTGCGATTCTTGGCACGATTTTCAGGTGTATCGTTCGGGGCGACCGGATCTTGATCTCCCATACCACGGGCCGTAATGCGATCGGCCGAGACCCCGTCTTTAACCAGTTGCGTCTTCACGGCTTGGGCCCGACGTTTGGAAAGGCTCAAATTGCCTTCTTTGCTGCCGCTGTTGTCCGTATAACCCGTTACTGTTACGGTTTCATCCGGATATTGGTTCAGTTGATCCGCGATCTTGGCCAGGCTCTCCACCGCCGCCGGATTCAAGTCCGCCTTTCCTTTGGCGAAGGATAAATCCCCCTTGAGATTGACCTTGATGCCCTCGCTGGTTTGAGTGGTTTCCCCCACGCTAGCCAGGGCCTGGGCTTGCTGGTCCATGGCTTTTGAGGCGACGGTTTTGGATTTCGCCTCTGGAGTGGCGGTGGCTCCGGTATTTTCAGAAGAGCTGCTCGGCTTGATAAATAATCCCAAAACACAGCAACCATTCAAAGCAACAACCCCAGCCCCGAGCAACAGATATTTTAAAAACTTCATAATTTCTTTCTCCTTAAATTTTCCCGAAAAACAAAAACTGAAATTGTTTTCCATAGGTTACATTCCCGACTTGGCCGCTAAGGATACCGCAAAATCAGCCAGTCGGGTTCAATTTTTTTAGGAATAACCCGGAAAAGGTGGTGAGAAAATCGGTTAGGCTTAGAGAATTCCTTTTAAAATTGAACCCCACTCGCTCCTCGAATTTCATTTCAGGTCTTGGGAACGATCGGACGAGATTTTTAACTCCGCCATGATGTCGGCGGTAGCCTGTGGGGCCTTGGCGGCGTCAAATACAATCTTAGATCCGAACCAGACGTGGTCTTCCAGCTCGATCACGTGATAGCCTCCTATCGGATTCTTGAAAGCGGCGATGATATCCTTCATTTGCGAAATGGGGCGCCCGTTCACCTTCTTCACGATGAGGTTGGTCTGTTGGTCGTAACCGACATTGATGTCGTGCGGAAGCACGTGGCTGAGCAAAACCACTTCCTTGCGCTCTGGTGAGGGGAAACCGTGGAGAAAAAGGTCCTTGAGTTCCGGCTTGAAGTTTCCCCATTCCCCCGATCCGAAATAATTGGAGGTCAATGGGACAAAAACAAAACCCGCGTAGAGGAAATAAGTGGGATGGATGTTGTCAGGCCGATAGGCCACCAGCTTGGAGATGGCTTTGAGGGGCTCTTGAATTTTCATCGGCTGCCCATTCCGGAGGATATCCAGGGTCGTTTTCTCCCCTATCTGATAAAAGGTGAGGAGATAGGTCCAGTCGATCCTTTCGGACTTGGCCAGGGTAATGTCGCCCTCGTCGTCGATGGGCTGGCCGTCGACCGCGGTCAGAATATCCCCTTCCTGCAGGACGCCGTCGGCCGAACCGCCGTAAATGACTTTCGTAACGATGACCCCGGTTTTATCCGGAGGCAGTTTGTCATAGGCCTGGAGGGATGGGTTTTCTAGGTTCTGGACTAAAACACCGCTATCGGGAAAACCACCGTAAGGACGCCCATCCTTTATCCCTTTTAAAAACCGTTGAACCACATTGACAGGAATGATCGACCCCGTTTTATCGGGCACGTGCCAGGACTCGAAAGGAAGCCCGACAAATTTTCTATTGCTGAACACCGCACAGCCGTCTTTTTTGGGATCGATCGGGTTATAGGTGATGAGGCCTGGCACGTAACGCAGGGCCTCAGTGGAATAGACCATGTCGAGTCCCGAGATCGTGTCCTCTTTGACGGAAATCTCGTCTCCGCCATGGATGATCACCTTATCTCCCGGGGAAGGCAGGTCGCCAAACTCCACGGGCTCGGCGTCCTTGAAGAAATCCTTGTCCTCCAGCGACAAGAGTGCCAAGTCCAAGTCATAGCCTATTTGCTCCACCTTCGCCACATACCGCTTCGTTTCGCCGAACTTCTGTACCTCGATGTAATTGGACTTGTCGGCGAAATGGGCGGTGGTGAGGATCCGCCCGCCCGGGATTACCACGCCGCATCCTTCGAGCTGAACCTGCGCTCCCGGTTTCCAGGGCTCGTAAAAATCCACGTTTTGGATGGTGGAGAAGACCTTCACCACTGATTTTTTAAAGTCCTTCTCCTTGTGCCAACGACAGGCGGGAAGAAAAAGGAGCCCGCAGAACAAAAGGGGCAAGGTGAATTTGGTTGTGGAATTTTTCATGGAACGTTCCCCTTCAAATCCTGCGACCGGTCGGAGGGAATGTTGTTCTTGGCCAGTATGTCCAGGGTGGCTTGTGGGGCCTTAGCTGCGTCCAACACGATTTTAGTTCCCACCTCCACCGGATTATCGAACTCAATGACATGGCGGCCGTCCTTGGGATTTTCAAAAGCCCGGATCAAATCCTTCATTTCCGTAATGGGAACCCCGTTGATCTTTTGGATGACCAGATTGGCGTATCGGGATCCGTAGCCCTTGTTGATCTCGTGGGAAAGAATATGGCTGAGGAGAATAACCTGTTTCCTATTTTCCGAAGGTAGTCCGTCGAAATAAAGGGGCAGGAACTCGGTTGGGGGTTCCTTGCTGATTTGCAGGTAATTGGAGTTGAGTGGGGTGAAGACCAGTCCGCCAAAAATGAAATAGGTCGGGTCGACGTCGTATTTAACGAAAGGCACTAAACGGGCGTCCTCCTTCAGGGTGACGGAAACTTTAAGCGGCTTTTTATCCCGAAGGATTTTGAAAACCATTTGGTCCCCGATCTTATGAAGGCACAGGGGGTACTGGAAATTAAGCCTTTCGCCCTTGCGAAGGGGGATGGTGCCATTGTTGGCGATGGTAAACCCGTCGATCGACAAGAGAACGTCGTTCTCCTGGAGCTTATCCCAGGCGGAGGAACGGTAAATCACTTGGGAGACGAGCAGGCCCGTCTGGTCCGGTTTCATTCCATAATAGGCCCGGAGAGCGTCGTTCTCCATGGGCTCGGCAAAAAGCCCCAGCGTGGGCACGGGGCTGTAATTTCCTTTTTTGACCTGTTTCAGGAATCGCTGGATAAGTTGGACGGGAACAATATAGCCGGTGTTTTGCGCGACGGCGGCGTTGTAGCCCTGAAAAGCCACCCCAACCAGTTTTTTATGGCTGAAGACGGGCCCGCCACTGTTGCCGGGATTGATGGCCGCGTCCGTTTGGATGCCCAGGAGGTTCCTCGTGGAGTGGCTATATTGGATGACCTCAATGCGGGAAACATTCCCGTCGGTAATGGACAGATCTTCCCCGCCCAATGGATAGCCATAGACCGACACCTTGTCCTTCAGGAAGGGCAGCTTCCCGAATTTGACGGGCTTGGTGCCACGGAAGAATTTGGGGTCGTCCACCTTCAAGATGGCCAAGTCGCAATCGTGGGCGACATATATTTTTTTGGCCGTGTATTTTTTAGCGTCCCCGTCCTTGAGCACCTGGATGAAGATTTCGTTGGAGACGACATGGGCATTGGTCAGGATGCGGTGCCCCGAAATAATACAGCCGCTGCCGCTGACGTTCTCCTGGGGCCCCACCCTCCAAGGCTCGTAATAGTTGGGGTTCTGGATGGTCGTGAAAATTTTGACTAGGGATTGTCTCAAGGAATCTTCACCGGCAACGGCGTGGGGAAGTGGGAGAAGAATAGACAGAACAAGAAGGAAAAGAGAAAGCCGACAGAGGGCGTAGGGGACGCGGGTCTTAGGATTCAATGGATTCTTCACTTAATATGCGTCCTTATTGGATGACACTTGCCAAGTTAAAGGGCGCCTAGTTTAACATGGGGCCATGGACCCGGCGGCAAAAAGCAGGCGCCCGCCGAAACTCATCGCATCAAAATCAGTTCCGGAATGGCGTCGCTGTCCGCCCAAACCACCGCGTTTTGCTTATATTTCAGGGCCATTTCCTTAGCGGTTTCCAGCGTCACCCCCAAAACTAAAAAACTGGGTTCCGCTTTCCAGTGCCCGCTGGGGTCCCCCCCTACTCCCTCAAAGAAAGGCACTTTCATTTGGGTCAATTCGGTCTTCAAATGCTTGTGGGCCCGGATATTGAGATTGCGATCGGTTTTCTGGCTGTAGGGGTTATAGGCCGTGATGTACATCGCGCTCTCACATCCCTTTTCTTGATAGAGCCGGGCTAATTCCGCGGATTTTTTCCAGATGCGCAAAACAAAAGCCGGCGGCCCCGTCACCCGGTAATGGGCGGTATTGTAGGCATTGATCAGGGTCTTAGAAAGTTTGGTTTGAGCCGGCATAAATACCTCAATGATTTTTTGAACGTTATTGGCTCAATGGGCCTCAAGCCAGCTTTTACCGACCCCTACATCCACCCTCAAGGGAACCTTCAGCTTCATGGCATTTTCCATCTCATAAACGATCATTTTCTTGGCCGCTTCCACCTCGTCTTTAGGCGCCTCAAAGACTAGTTCATCGTGGACTTGCAACAGCATGGCTGTCTCCATCTTCTTTTGCTTGAGTTTCTCGTGGAGCCGTACCATAGCCACTTTGATAAGGTCTGCCGCCGAACCCTGGATAGGCGTGTTGACCGCCATATGTTCGCCCGTGATCTTTAGGCCGATATTGGTGGAATGAATCTCGGGTATAAGGCGCTTGCGGCCCAATAAGGTGGTGACGTAACCTTGTTTGCGAGCCAATTCCACCATCTCGGTGGTGAATTTCTGGATGCCAGGGTATTTGGCGAAATAATCCTCAATGAATTTTTTAGCTTCCATCATGGAAACCCCGTTTTCCCGCGCTAGGCGCATGGGCCCCATGCCGTAAATGACCCCGAAGTTGATGGTCTTGGCCTGGTTTCTCTGGGTTGCGGTCACCTTGTCCATGGGCGTCCCAAAAATCAGGGAGGCGGTGCGGCGGTGGACATCTTCGTCATTCTCGAAGGTCTCGATAAGATTCGGGTCCCCAGTGATATGGGCTAGGACACGAAGTTCGATTTGGGAATAGTCGGCGGAAATCAGCACATGCTTGGAATCCTCCGGCACAAAGGCACCCCGAATGCGGCGGCCGAACTCGGAACGGATGGGGATGTTCTGCAAATTAGGGTCGGTGGAGGAAAGCCTTCCCGTGGCCGCCACGACCTGGCTATAGGAAGTGTGAATGCGGCCGTCCTTGGGACTCATCATCTCGGGTAGCACGTCCAGGTAGGTGTTCTTGAGCTTGGAAAGCATACGGAAATCCAGCACCATGTCGGCGATGGGCACGCCTTTTAAGGATTCCAGCACATCCACGTCGGTGGCGTAGCCGGTCTTGGTCTTTTTCACCCGGGTCCCCGCGATCTTCTGGACCTGCATCTTCTCGAAGAGGATCTTGCCCAATTGCAGGGGCGAGCCGATGGTGAATTCCTCTCCCGCTTCCTTGAAAATCTTTTTCGTGAGCTTCTTGAGCTCCACCCCGGCCTCGTCGGACAGGGTCTTGAGCAGCTTCTCGTCCACGCAGATACCCTTGCGTTCCATGTCCTCCAGGACCATCACCAGGGGCAGTTCCACCTCCTCATAAAGCTTTTCCAGGCCTTCCATTTTCAACCGGGGGGCGAAAAAAGCGTGGGTGCGGAAGGTGTAATCCGCATCCTCGCAGGCATATTGGGTGATGACCTCCAGGGGGACCTTATCCATAGTGATTTGTTTTTTGCCGCTGCCAATCAGGGCCTCGGTGGGGATCTTGGTGTAGCCGAAGTGCTTGAGGGTCATGGCGTCCAGGTTGTGTTGGCGGCTGGAGGAATCCAGCAGGTAGCTTTCCACCATGGTATCGAAGGCGAAACCCTGGGGGTCAATGCCGTGGCTCCGGAAGACCGCCCAGTCGTACTTGCTGTTTTGCCCGCCCTTTTCGACTTTCGGATTTTCTAGGAAGGGTTTCAGTATCTTCAAAAGCTTTTCTTCCTTCAATTCCTGGTTGAAGGGGATGAAAACCGCTTCCTTCTCCTTCCAGGCCAGGGAGACACCGACGATATCCACCGTGAGGGCGTCTAGGCCCGTGGTCTCGGTGTCCACCGCTACCAGCCCCGCTTTCGTAGCCTCCGCCAGGGCCTGCTGGATTTCCTCCTCCGTCAGCAGGGAGCGGTACTTGTCCGAGACCATCTTGAAGGAGGCCTGGACCGGCGCTCCCTCGGGCGCTTCTTCTTTTTTTAGCCTTTTCTTTTTCTCTTTCGGCTTTTCCGGGCTTTCCAGCTTGAACTCTTCCGAGGAGCCCTTGGGGACTCCCGCGTATTCCTCGATCTTGGACATCATGCGGTTGAATTCCAACTCCCGACAAAGCTCTTGGAGCTTTTTCAGGTCCGGCTTGCCGCAGACCATATCGCCGGGCTTGTCCGGGATGCGCGCCTCGCAATCGATGGTTACCAGTTCCTTCGAGAGGTCGGCCATGGCCTTGTTCTTGAGGAGGGATTCCTTCAACTTGGGCTTTTGAATTTTTTCGACGTTCTTATAGATATTATCCAGGGTCCCATATTCCTGGATGAGGGTGGAGGCGGTTTTTTCGCCGATGCCTGGCACCCCGGGCACGTTGTCCGAGGAGTCTCCCATCAGGGACAGGACGTCGATGACCTGTTCGGGCTTCACTCCGAATTTCTCCAAGACGTCCTTCTCGTCCGCCATGGTCCAATCATCGGGCCATTTGGGTTTGTACATCTTCACGCCCGGCCCGATAAGCTGCATAAAATCCTTGTCGCCGGACACGATGACGCAGTCGATTTTTTCCTTTTGGGCCCGCTTGACCATGGTACCGATCAAGTCATCCGCCTCATAGCCCGGCTTAACCAGGATGGGCAGATTCATAGCCTGGACCATCTTCTCGATATAAGGCCAGGACTTGGATAGGTCCTCCGGCATTTCCTCGCGGTTGGCCTTGTATTCCTTATACAGTTTGTGACGGAAGGTCGGTTCCCGGGAGTCGAAAACCACGGCAAAATAATCAGGCTTCTGCTTTTCCATGATCATGAGCAGTGTATTCATGAAGCCGAAAACCGCCGAGGTATTAAGCCCCGAGGAGGTGATCCGAGGGTTCTTAATGAAGGCGAAATAGCCCCGATAAGCCACCGCCGCACCGTCCAACAGGAATAATCTTGGTTTAGGCATTTTTCACCTCTGGTTTTTTCCTCGAAAAAGGCACTGAATAAATCAATCGAACAGGCTTGATGCGGGCGAAAGGGTTGAATTCGATTAAAGCCAGCCGGTTGTAATGTCCTTGAATAGAAAAGCCCTTTCTTCGGAGTAATTCCATTCCTTTGGCTAACCTTCCGGCGGCCAAATGGATGGACAGCGTGCAATGGGGTACCCAACTGTCGGGGAAATAATAAACCCAATTGCCTTCAATAACCTTATCAATGGCTTTGTGGAGCCGGGTATGGATTTCCAAGAGACGCGGGGTCACTACTGGGGCCAGGAAAAGCGCTCCTTCTTTACCGGGAAAGGTTCCCAGGCTGGAAAGACGAAATGGCACCGAAAAAAAACGGGAAGCCAAATTTTTAAGCACGGAATGAAGAAGCTGGGGATTATATTGCTCGAAAACCGCCAGGCTGACATGGGGGGTGGAACCAAGCTTGGAAAAAATCGTGGGTATCTTTTCTTTTTCCAAAAGCTGACCCAATTTCTGGACTGCCAAATCGGATTTGGTGTCGAAAAAAAGCTCGATGGCAAAGGGCATGGCCCGCCTCAAAAGGAAAGAATAAAAATAAAAAAGCCCCCTCCCATTTCATGGAAGAGGGCTTTACTTTACCAACGGATAACGTTTTTAAGATATGGTAAAGTTAAACTGGAATTCCGTATTTCTTCTTGGCTTCCGGGGTCATGTTTTCGATGTCTTCCATCAACAAGCGGGCCCGGGTCCCTTTTACGCGCTTGAGCTCGGCGTCCAGGGTGCCTTTCAAGCGACCCCGAAGCATGTCGGCCAATTTTCTTGGAGCGTAAACATACACGTCCACTCCATCGTCTTTATAACTGGAATAATCGTTACGAATTACGGCTTGAGGCGCAAGTCGCTTCACTTCCGTTTCCAGTTTCTTTGCCAATTGTTCCGCCGCGGTTTGTGTCACGGTTGGTTCCTCCTCGGTTAATCACGGGAGCCGCGCCCCCGCCTTTCAGCTTTCTAAAACTAATTTATCATATCCACAAAAGTTGTCAACGATACCCGGCCTTCCGGAATAAATTCAAAATCCGGTCCAAGTCGTCGAGCGAATAATATTCAAAACAAACCGTCCCCTTCTGTCGGCCTTGCGTTTTAATCGTCACCTTCGTGCCCAGCCAGTTGCGCAGGTTCTCTTCCAGCTTGGCGACATTGGCGTCTTTGCCCTTTCCACCCGGCTTCATTTTTTTCGTCGTTCCCTTTTGTTCTTGAAGCCATTTTTCCACATCACGAACGTTGAACCGTTGGCGCACGATCCGCTCAGCCCACTTATATTGCTCCTGGGGTGTCGGGAGGGAAGCCAAAACGCGGGCGTGTCCGGCCGAAAGCTCCCCGGAAGCCAACATAGCCTTGACCTCGGGCGAAAGCTTTAGGAGACGCATAGCGTTGGCTACCGTGGCGCGATCCTTCCCCACCTTTTGGGCAATCTGTTCTTGGGTCATGTTGAACTCTTCTTGCAATCGGCGGTAGCCTTCCGCCTCTTCCAAGGGGGACAAGTCGGCCCGTTGGAGGTTCTCGATCAGGGCCAATTCCAGGGATTCCACGTCCGAAGCCTGGATCTCGACGACAGGCATGGTCAGCATTCCCAGCTTTTGCGCGGCCCGGTAGCGACGCTCACCGGCGATAATTTCCCAGATTTCACCTTTTTTGCGGACGACAATGGGTTGCAGGATGCCTCTTTCCTTAACCGATTGAACCAATTCTTGCAGGTCCTCAGGCCGGAACACCTTGCGGGGCTGAAAAGGATTGGGTTTGATGCGGGAAACCGGAACTTGCTGTGCCGATCCCTTTTTCTCTTCGATGAGACGTTTAGGGATAAGGGCTTCCAGTCCTCGGCCGAGGGCTTTTTTAGCCATGGGTGACGATCTCCTTGGTTAGGTTTAAATAGGCTTGGGCTCCGCTGGAGCGGATGTCATAAAGGATAATAGGCTTCCCGAAGGATGGCGATTCGGACAGCTGAACGTTCCTGGGAATGACCGTATTGTACACTTTTTCCCCGAAAAACTTACGGACTTCCTCGGCCACCTGGGTGGAGAGGCGGGTGCGCGAATCGTGCATGGTCAAAAGAGCCCCCTCTATTTCCAACTTGGGATTAAAGCTTTCTCGCACCCGGTCCACCGTTTCCATCAGCGAACTCAAGCCCTCCAAGGCGTAATATTCGCTTTGCACGGGAATCAATACCGAATGTGCCGCGGTCAAGGCGTTGAGGGTCAGGAACCCTAGGGAAGGCGGGCAATCGATCAGGATATAGTGGAAATCATTCGCCACTTCCGTCAGGGCCTTCTTGAGCCGGGTTTCTCTTTCTTCCAAGTTGACCAACTCCACCTCGGCCCCGGTTAAGTGGCCATTAGAAGGTAGACAAAAAAGTTTTTTCAATTCGGTAGGGCGGATAGCTTCCAGGATGCCCGCTTCTCCCATCAACACCTGATAAATATTTGGATCGCATTCATTTTTATTGAGACCCACCCCGCTGGTGGAGTTTCCCTGAGGGTCCATATCCACCAGGAGGGTTTTTTTTTCGATGGCAGCCAGACAGGAGGCCAGATTGACGGTGGTGGTGGTCTTGCCAACTCCGCCCTTTTGGTTGGTGATACAGATAATCCGTGCCATTTTAATCCTTTAAAATATCGCGACCTGTTGAAGCATCCAAGCTTTTCGCCATTATGGGCGGACTTGGTGCCTTACGTGGTTGAACCGTCGTTATTTTTTACTCTTCGTTTCTTCTTTTTTTAGTCGATCAAAAAACTTTCGGGTATTTTTCAAATTTTGGGATGCCTTTTGATACTGGGGATCCAGGGAACAGGCCGCCTCAAACTCTTTCAGTCCCTTTTCATACTTTTTTGTCTGATTGAAGACTACCCCCAAATTATTGTGGGCGACGGCGTTTTCCGGATCGGCCTCAACGGCCTTTCTCAACAGGGTTTCCGCCTCAGGCCATTTTTGCATCTGGATGTAAACCAAGCCGAGGTTATTATAAACCCAGGCCGAATCCTCCTCATAGGTCAAAGCTTTCTCGTAATTCTTTACCGCCGACTGATAATCGCCCTTGTCAAAATAAACCATACCCAAAATGTTGTAGACGCTGCCCGCTTCCGGGTCCAGTTTTTTGGCTTCCAACGCCGAAGCGAGAGCCTGGTCAAACAGGCCTTTAGATTGGTAAAGCCGGGCGAGAGTGGCGAAAGCGTTGGCATTGTGGGGATCCAAATTTACCGCGCCTTCCAGTTCCCCGATGGCGTCATCCGTCCTTTTGGCATCTTTAAAAATCCGGCCCAACAAAAGATGGACTTTCGCGTCGGAAGGATTTTGGGTCCTCAGGAAAATCAGCATCTTTTCCGATTTCTCCGGCTGTCCCTCATCGTAAAGTTTCTGGGCCTCCGGAAAACTTCCAGGAACTTCAGCGGAAGAAGACGGAACGGAATTACAGGCAGGGGCTATCAAGGCCAATAGACAGAGGGCTATAAGAAACTTCATCGAACCAAAAGAGAATAGGATGACCATGGGGGCGTCACTATACCATCCGGTTTTTCGACCGTCCATGCGCTATTACTTCGTGGGCGATTTACCCGGAGATGAAAATCCTTTTAACTCGATGGGTTTTACCATGAAGCAAAGAAGGCCAAACAAACTGAAAAGAATGACCCCTATCAATAGAAGCAGAAGCGAATAAGCCATGGCTTGGTCTTTACCAATGGAAATAAGGCCGAAAAGAAAGATTAGCGCGGCTTCTCGGGTGCCCATACCCAAAAAGGTCAAAAGTGACACGATATTCACGACGGAAATACAAAAAGAAAGATAAAGGATATTGACCGGAAGAACGATGGCCAGGGCGATACAGTAACATCCTCCAAAGAAAAAAATGTAGGAAAGAAGCGAAAGAAAAATCGGAATCAGGAGGGCGGGTTTGTAAAAAGCCTCCATCCCTTTATGGAAATCCTCGAAAAGTTCGTCCATCTTGTCTCGGTGTTCCTGTTTCATCAGGCGTTGGAAAGCCGCTTTCAATAAAATCCCACCGATTTTTTTGTTAAAGGCCAATAAGGTAACAGCCACTAGGAGGACGAAAAAAACTTTGACGGCCAATATCATTTTGAGGGAAGCCGGGTCGGTGGGCATGGGGTTCATCAAGATGCCCAACCCTCCAAGAACGAGCAGAAGGTATAAATCAAAGACCCGATCTACCAGAACACTGGTGATACCCCTGCCGGTGGACAATTTCAAATCCTGCTTCAGGTAAAAAACCTTCGCGAAATCGCCCGCCCGTCCGGGAGTCAGGTTCCCCAAATAAAGAGTCGCCATATAGATAAGAAAACTATCCCAAACCGGATAGGAAAAGCCCTGCATTTTTAACAAATAGCTCCAGCGAACTCCCTTCAAATAAACCATGATGATAAAGGCCAAAAGAGCCAACAAGAGCAGGCGCCAATCGGCGGCCCGAAGCATGGATAAGGTATCGGCCAGGCTGATCTTCCAAAGCCGGAAAATAAGCGCAAACAGCAGTATGCCGATAACAATCGGAAGATAGCGCTTCATAAAAGAAAAGTTTCCTTAAAAAACGGAATAGTACGGAACGGAAAAGATTATATACGAAGCATCCTTAAGCCCACCTTCGCCTTGCGGTAAAAATCAATCGGCGAGTGGGTAAAGGACATATTTTTCATGACCATTTTGGGCCTTAAGTAAAAGGACTTATAGGCGAACTTCAGCAGGTCGATCAGCTCGTCCCGGTCCATGAATTCCTCCCAAAGCTTGGGTTTGAACTCGGGAGTAGGGTTTTTGGCAAACTCGGCCCAGTAATCATGGTCGAACCGGCCCTCTTCCAGGGCCTTATAATAAATGGCGGTCGCCGGGAAAGGAGTCAAAACTGAGAAGTGGACAAAATCCGGGTCTAATTCCTTGGCAAAGTCGATGGTGTTCAGTGCCATTTCACGGGTCTCCCCTGGATTGCCGATCATGAAATAGGCCAGGGTCTTCATGCCGTGCTTCCGGGTGGCCTTGAATATTTTCCGCACCTGATCCAGGTCCAAGTCCTTAAGGAGGGTTTC
Source organism: uncultured Pseudomonadota bacterium (assembly GCA_963836235.1). Taxonomy (GTDB): domain Bacteria; phylum Oederibacteriota; class Muellerivitia; order Muellerivitales; family Muellerivitaceae; genus CAWJKT01. The sequence continues at coordinate 299,224 of CAWIIP010000005.1, forward strand.
CAGTACCTCCGCGTTGCCCGACTCCACACCATAATGGATGCGGTCGCAGCCAGCCGAAGCCAATTCGGCCAGCATTTCTTCGTCCATTCGGTCTGCACGGGCCCTTATGTCAAAAGCGATTTCCAACTTACGCCGCTTGATTTCGCCGCAAATATCAAAAACTCGCTTGCGGTTCACGTTAAAAGTATCGTCATAAATGAAAAACTCTCGGATGCCGAGTTTCAGGCAGGCTTCCATTTCATTGACCACGGCATCGGCCGAATGGCTGCGAAAGCGGCGGCCCATGGTAGGTCGGTCACAGAAAAGACACCGGTAGGGACAGCCTCGGCTAGTGAACATAGTCGTGATAGGATTATGCTTAGCAATAAGGGAATAATATTTATGGACCGGCGTTAATTCGCGGGCCGGATAGGGCAAAGCGTCCAAATCTTCCACCGGTGGGGCAGGGGGATTGTCCTTGATCTGTCCCGTAGCAGGGTCTCGATAAGCCAGTCCAAAAACCTTCTCGAATCCCATCAAGCCTTCTAACGCGGATAAAAGCTGGGTAAAGGCCAGTTCTCCCTCACCCTTGATGGCAAAATCCACTTCGGGCATCGCCAAGGTTTCGCGGGCAAAGATATGCACATGGGGCCCGCCCATGACTACCTTACAGGCGGGATTGGCTTTTTTGGCGGCCTGGGCCACCATGCGGGCGTCGATGATGGTAAAGGTGAGCGCTTGAATTCCCACCACATCCGGATTCACTGCGCGGATACGGTCTACGATTTCTTCCTGGGAGACTTCCTCCACTTGGCAGTCCAAAACATAGATTTCGTGGGTGGTCTTGGCCTTGGCGTATCCGGCGACGTAGAGAAGGCCTAAGGGCGGGTTATAACCGCGTTCTTCGTCGACCACTGACGGGATATTGGTGGTAATCATATTCTCGGAAGGTGGATTGATGAACAAAACTTTCATGGATTATCTTCCTCGTTTCACCAGTAGGTCCGCCAAAAGTCCCAAAGCGGCGACCTGAAGTCCCGCCACCAGGAGAAAGAGGGTTTCGCCGTTCCAAGCCTGCCCCTGGAGCCGGGAGGTGATTCCTGACACCACACCACCCACAAATATGATACCGCTTAAAGGTATGAAAATCTTTAAAGGCTTGAAATACATCACCACTCTTAAAACGAGCGAAAAGAAGTTGACCGTGTCCTGAAATGGCCTAATTTTTGAGCTGCCAATCCGAACAGCATATTCGATGGGATGGTACTTGACAACATAGCCGTGACATTCCAAAGCTAGGGTGATGGTGGTCGTGAAGGAAAATCCGTTCGGGAACAATCCCTCATAACGGGCCGCAATGTTTCTTTTAAAAACTCGCAATCCTGAATTTAAATCAGGTATTTTCCGGTCCGCAAGATAATTGGCCCATTTCCCCAGGAGCCATTTGGGAAACCGTCGCAGCCCAGGAATCGCCGCGTTGGGTTTGGTGCGCGCCCCGACGGCCATGTCCGATGTCTCTACCAGCCTTATCAGTTCGGGAAGTTCTTCCGGAGGATAGGTACCGTCGGCGTCCAGCATGGCAATCAGGTTGTACCGAGCCTGGCGCATTCCCGCCTTGAGGGAAGCCCCATAACCCCGGTTCTCTCCCATCGAAATCACCCGGGCCCCGGCCTGCCTGGCTTTCAATCCTGTCTGGTCTCTGCTTCCATCGTCCACAACAAGTAATTCAAAAGGAATTCTCGCGCGATGAAGAACTTGCCGCACCTTCCGGACCACTTCCCCGACAGCCCTTTCCTCATTGAAAGCGGGAATAATCACCGTCACGGCCTCCCTTTTCATTTCAAGTCCACCTTCATTTCCGTGTAATGGGGTTTTTCATGCGGTGAATAAACCATCACTCGGACGGTATAACTGCCCGGCTGGACCCAGGGGGAGAAGGGGATAGCCCCGTAAAAATACCATATCCCTTTTTCTGCATTCTTCCGAAAAACCAATTCCGGGCTTCCCATGACCAGGACCGTCCCGATGACTTTTTCCGCTTCCAGGGGAGCGTTGACTTCAGCCAGGGCTGGCTGGCCGCGCAAGAGTGGGAGAGGCGTGATTTGCAATTGAAGGGAATCGTCCCTCAAACCAATGGAAGCGCATCCCGTCAGGAGAAAAAGAAAAACCAAGGAAAGAAAAGGTCGCACGGAAATTCCTTAATGAATATGGATTGAATGAAACCGGGGACAACCGGGTGAGAAGATGCGAAGCCTGCGGCTGGGTCTTCGGGTTATTTCATTTCCCGGCAGGCGCTGCATTACGGGCTTCCGAAGCGGCGGTAGCGTTGGCAACCCTCGCGGCATCCCGTTTAGTTCTGATTTCCTTGGCCTTTTCCATCATCTGCTTCTTGGCCCTTTTTTCTCTGTATTCTTCCCTAGCGTCCCGGAAGGCGAAGCTATTGGCTTTCAATAGCATGGTTTCCGTCAAGTAGGTCCCAACCCCAAAATTAACGAAAGCGGGCAAAATGACTGACAAGGCTACCAACAATAACAGCCAAAGGCTGCTTGCCACCTGGGGATATCCCAGCAGGGGCTTTTCCTGTAATCCCGTGTAGACCACCAAGCTCATTAAGGCCACGATAATAAAAAGAAAGAAACCCAGAAGCCGGAAGGTGGAACGAATTTTTTCAAAGGTCCTCTCCAAATCCTCGGCAAAATCGGAAATGGATTCCCCGGTTTGCTCGATGGTTTCTTTCCAGCGGTCGTCCCAAAGCAATATTTTACGGCGAAGGATGACACCGAATACCACGATCACAAAAGTGATGGACGAAGTTAAGAGGGTTAAAAGAATAAAACCCAAGGCCGCTCCTACCGAGTGATCATGCATGTCTTCATCCTTTCAAATTAAGTTATCAGGAATGCGTTAGTTGCACCGTCGCGTCTAAAAGTTCCAACAGCCGTTGTTTCACTTCATTCCATTGTGCTCCGCCATCGCCGCTTTGCTTGGATTGCTGCCAGACCATGACCAATTGGGTCAGGATCTTGTCCCCTTCCGCGATCAAAGCCATGCGAATGGCCAAGTGACGGTTTTCTTCTTCTTGCTCAAGTTCTTCCTTCAACTTTTGGATCATCTGGTTTTGCGCTTCGGGACTCACCGCCGCCGCTTGAAGCGATGCCTTGATCTCCGCTTCCACCTTTTGCCGGATAGAAGATTCTAAAACTTTTAAAAGTTCATTGTTGTCCGTCGACACCATCATGGTTGCGGCTGGCGCGACGACCGCCACCGGGGCCGCCGGTGGAGTAAATTCCTTCCAATCCTCTTCCGACGCCAGTTCCGTCTTGATGCCTTTGCTATCCCCGAAAATCATGGGCATGAATTCGTTTATCTTATCATGATAAACTTTCAGTCCAACTTCCATTTCCTTCAAATCATCCACGTTTTTGGCGTAAATCACCAAGTTATATCTGGTCAGTTCCTTAACCCGGGCCGCTTTGAGGTGGTCGTGGAGACGCGGTTCCCGGACTTGGAGGAGCTTGCAGAACGCATCCCACTGGTTTTGGACTTCAACTGCGGCGGCCATAGGGGCTCCCAATGATTTTCTCTTAACTGCCGCAATAAACGCGGAAGATACGGCAAAAGATCCCCCGCCAACAACCCGTCGGGACCCAACCTCCGGCTGGCTTTCTCGCCCGCCAAGCCGTGAATATAAACCCCAGTAGTAGCCGCGTCAAAGGGTGAAAGACGTTGGGCCAGCAGCCCGCCGATGATTCCAGACAAGACATCCCCGGTGCCTCCGGTCGCCAGTCCACGGTTTCCGGTGGGGTTGATTCGAACCTCTCCCTGGGGATTGGCAATGACAGTGAATCTTCCTTTTAAAACAACGGTCACATTATAGCCTTGGGCAATATGCTTCGCAACTTTAACACGGTTTTGTTCCACCTCGTTTATAGTCGTTTTCAACAGCCAAGCGGCTTCTCCCGGATGGGGCGTTAAAATAGCGGGTGCCCTCAAAGCTTTAAAGATGTCTAATTGTCCCCCCAACAGGTTGAGGGCGTCGGCATCCACCACCATAGGAACAGTGAGTTTGGTCAGGAGTTCCCTTAAGAGTTGTCCTGTCTCGCGATGGCGGCCAATCCCTGGCCCGATCACGATCGAATTCACATTGGTGGTGAGATGAAGAATTCTTCCTGTGGCTTTCAGGGAAAGAAAGCCTCCCTCCACTTCCGGTACCGGCGCTGTCATGGGTTCAGTGAGTTTCACCGACATAATTGGAATCAAGCTTTCTGGGCAGGCCACGGTGACCAATCCCGCGCCGATCCGTTGGGCTCCATAAGCGCTTAGGGCCGCCGCACCCGTCAACCCCGTCGCACCGGCAACGATCACGACCCGTCCACGAGTTCCTTTATGGGTATTCTCGTCATACTTTGGAAGGGATCTTTGTACTATAGAAATTTCCGAGACTTCATGCCTCAAGGAAGAATCAGTAAGAAGAGCTTCCGGAAATCCGATGTCTTCCACGACGACCCGGCCCGTGTAGGTGGAGCCTATGGGAGTATAAAATCCGATCTTCGAAAGTCCGAAGGTGACCGTTAATTGAGCGGGTAAGGCTTCTCCCATGGGGGCACCCGAATCAGCGGATAAACCAGAGGGGATATCCACCGCCGCAATGGACTTCCCAAGCGTTTTCACCATTTGAATCAGATCCCGGCAGATACCCTCGATAGGCCGAGAAAGGCCCGTCCCAAACAAAGCATCCACTAATAGATCGCATTCCTCCAAAGCCACCCGAACCGATTTCAAGCCATCGGCGTTGGTTAAAGGGATAAGGGGAACTTTTGCCGCCTTAGCTTTTTGAAATTGTTTGAGTGGTTCACCTGACAGGTCCTCCTCTTCACCCGTAAGAATCACCACCACACTGGCTTTTTTTTGTTTCAAGAGGCGGGCGGTAACAAGCCCATCTCCCCCGTTGTTTCCTTTTCCACAAAGAACTCCAATGGTTTTATCCTCCAAATTACCCCAAGTTTCTTCCAGAACCTTAACCACGGCGCCACCCGCTTTTTCCATGAGTCCTGAAATGGATTGGCCATGCTCTTTTACTGCCAATTCATCGATTTTTCGCATGTCTTGTGCCGTGGCTAATTTCATTTCAAGTTTCCTTTCCCCCGATTCGGAATGTGATAAACCCGGCTCCTAAAAAATTGGGGCACAAACCGATAAGCGACTGAGGCCGTGCGGTTTTGAAGGCTCGGGTCTTCCATGACATCGGTTAAAAGGGGAACCACCATGCTTTGATCCTCGTGGAGAGCCTCCGCCCCGTAGTCTTCCACTAAATGGTGATCGACATTATTGAGACGGGGTATGTAAAAGCTATGAAGCACGACATAATCACCGGGCTTGGGTTTAAATTGTGTGTTTTGCACCAGATAAGGCATGAGGGTCACTTTCCTTCCTGACCAATATTGGGTTTTAGGCAGCTCATCCGAATAAATGACCGCGTCCGCCGGGAGGTTTTTGAGGAATTCAGATGAACGCTTGATGTCCCCAAACGAATCGTTTTGGCTGATAAGCACGGCCGCCGAATAAAGGAAAAGCCATGACAGGCAGAGCGTCAAAAGCCCGTTCTTCATGAACATCACCCGTACCGCCCCGGAGCTTTTATCCAAACTTTCAAAAAAAGTTTCCAAATGAAACCCTGCGGCCAAAAGAAGCAAAGGCAAAAAAGGCATCATGTGCCGGTCTTGGTAAGTGGCGGGAATAAGGCGGGATATGAAAATTAAGACGTAGATTTGAAGGGTAACTTTTATAAAGGCCTCACCCTCGAGTCCCGGACGCCTCACCATCTTGGCCAAACCCAAAACGGCAAACCAGAAAACCAGGGGCGTGAATACATACAAAGGCTGGGACATATAAGCATAAAAGTGATCAATAAAATTCATGAAGGGAAACATAATGCGGCCTGGACCCTCGGTAAGCCCCATCCCTTCCCGATAAGCCCAAAGAAGGATTATTAGTTTTTGGCTTAAAAAATAAACCGGCGCCACCCAGGTCAATATCAGTCCCAATGCTCTTTTCCATGTATTGTCCTTGGAAAAACCGATACCTAAAACCAAAATCCAGGGAAGCAAAAGAATTCCCTCGGGACGGGTCAAGGCGGCGATGGCTCCGGCAAGGCAGGCTCCCCACCAGGCTCCCTCATTTTTTTCGACATAAACCACGGTGAGCCTTTCCAGGCACCACCAAAAGGCCGCCAGGAAAAGGGTGTCGGGCATGACCTTCAAGGACCATTGCCAAAGCAAGGGCGAGAACAGGGCCATGGAGCAAATGATCCCCGCCATTTCCATCGGCACCCAGCGCCGGGCGAGTTTCCATAAGGGGATCAAAAAGAGAATCCCCGCCAGGGAGGAAAGGATTCGTCCCCAAAACCAGCCAGAAATTCCCAATTGCTGCCCCAGCCATAAAAGGGCGGGATATCCCGGCATAATGACAAAGCGGGGAGTCTGCACCAAGTCAGGCGAGAAGTAAGTCAGACTTAACACCCCGTCGGTGGTCTCTGCCGAGGCCAGCTTGAGCATGGGTACGCGGACGAGAAGTCCTATGAAAGCGAGGAACCAAAACCATTGGGTTGCGGTCAGTTGCCTGGGTTTGTAGGGCCTGGGCTCGGTCATTTTCTCTTTCCAGACTGAGTGGATTCGAATATCACGGTGGCGGTGGCGTCCCTTTTGCTGTGGGCAATGGTCAAATGCATTTGGTTGATTTTTCGTTGAGCCCGAAGCTTTTCCATGATGCCCGTCAACTTCAGCGCTGGTTTCCCGCTAGGTTCACGGACAACCTCAATTTGTGTCCATTTCCAACGGCTACCGAAACCATGGCTGAAAGCCTTGATGACAGCTTCTTTCGCGGCAAAACGACCGGACAGGGAAGGATAAGGATCTTTTTTCCGAAGACAGTACTGGGCCTCACCGGGAGTAAAAAGACGGTCAATAAAGCGTTGGCCATGTTTCAAATGGGCCCGCTTCACCCTATCAATTTCAATCAAATCCACACCCAATCCAATAATCATGTTGCATACCTTTTGTTACAAGAACAGTGAATCCATTTTATCTTTACGCCGGATCGAAATCCAAGGTTACCTGGAAGATGATGGAAATCGCACCCAAATCTTGCCGTTTTCGGTTTTGACCTCATATACCCCAATCCGGTCGCCAGATAGGCCTTTGGTGGCCATACCGGTAGCTAGGTCGAAAGTCCATTGGTGGAGGGGGCAGACGACATTGTTGCCGAAGAAGGTTCCCCGGCCCAAATAGCCCCCCACGTGGGGGCAGTCGTTATCAAAGGCGTAGATTTTTCCGTACCGTTTGGCGAGCGTGATCCGGCGGCCCTTGATCGTCACGATCTCCATGCTATTGTCGGCCAGGGAAGTTTCATCAAAGACTTCATGAAAAGCGGAGGGACTATCGGGGTTCAAGCGTGGCTCCCGGAAAGGCAATCTTATTTTTTGAGGGCTTTGGCTTCCTCGACGACTTTCAACCGGGCCTTAGCGCGGGCTAGGGTGAGCTTGGCCGTTTCGAGTTCGGACACCGTCTTCTTGGACAAAATTAATTCTTCGGCTTCTCTCTGGTCCTTTTGGGCTTCCTGCACATCGATCTCTTCGGCCTTGGTGTACCCTTCCGCCAACACGATGACCGAGTTATCGTGGATTTCGGCGAATCCGCCGGCTAAGTAGTAAAGATCACGAACTTGCCCCCCCTTCACCACCCTCATGGGCCCCGGTTTGAGGGCAGCCAACAGGGACATATGCTGGGCCAAAACCCCGAATTCACCCATTTCGCCCGGAAGAATAACGGTCGTTACTTCTTCCGTCAGGGAAGAATGGAAGGGTGCTACCACTTGAAGTTTAAAAGTCTTGGACATAACCATCCTCAAAATAAGGTTTTGAGTTAAGGAAAGGTTTTTAATCCCTGATTAAAAACCTTATTTATCACTCAGAACTTAAAATTCAAAACTATTTTTCTTACATCTTTTTGGCGCGCTCGATGACTTCGTCGATTCCTCCAGCCATATAAAAAGCTTGTTCGGGGAGAAGATCATATTGGCCCTCCACTAATCCCTTAAAGGAACGGATAGTATCCGTCAACGAAACATAGCGCCCTGGAACACCGGTGAATTCTTGCGCCACGAAGAAAGGCTGGGAAAGGAATTTTTGGATTCGTCTCGCCCTGGAAACGATCAATTTGTCATCATCGGACAATTCATCAATACCTAGGATAGCGATGATGTCCCGGAGTTCTTTGTACCTTTGCAGGGTTTGCTGAACTTTTCGGGCCACTAAATAATGTTCTTCCCCAATAACCAGGGGGTCCAGCATGCGGGAAGTGGAATCCAGTGGATCCACCGCCGGATAAATTCCCAATTCGGTCAAAGCTCGACTTAAAACCGTGGTGGCGTCTAAGTGCGAGAAGGACGTAGCGGGCGCTGGATCAGTTAGATCGTCCGCAGGGACATAAATAGCTTGAACCGATGTGATGGAACCTTTCTGGGTGGAAGTAATGCGTTCCTGCAAGGCTCCCATTTCGCTGGCGAGGGTCGGCTGGTAGCCGACCGCCGAGGGCATGCGGCCCAATAGCGCCGAAACCTCAGAACCAGCTTGGGTAAAGCGGAAGATATTGTCGATGAAAAGAAGTACGTCCTGGTTTTCCTCATCGCGGAAATACTCGGCGATAGTCAAGCCCGACAATCCTACCCGCATACGGGCTCCCGGCGGCTCGTTCATCTGCCCATATACCAGGGCGGTTTTGTCCAGGACTCCCGAACCTTTCATTTCCAGCCAAAGATCGTTTCCTTCGCGGGTTCTTTCGCCGACACCCGCGAAAACGGAGAAGCCGCCGTGCTGGGTGGCGATGTTGCGGATGAGCTCCATGATAACGACGGTCTTGCCAACACCGGCTCCGCCGAAGAGACCAATTTTTCCGCCTTTTTGATAGGGGGCCAAGAGGTCAATAACCTTAATCCCGGTTTCGAGGATTTCTTTTTTCGTGGACTGTTCCACCAAAGGCGGCGCGGGACGGTGAATAGGATACCGCTTTTCGGTTTTGACCTCTCCCATATCGTCCACCGGATCGCCCAAAACGTTCACGATACGGCCCAAGGCTCCCCGCCCGACCGGAACCGAAATAGGGGCGCCGGTATCGGTGACCACCATGCCGCGGCGCAAACCGTCCGTGGAACTCATGGCCACCGCGCGCACCGTTTGGTCGCCCAAGTGCTGGGCCACCTCGAAAGTGACGTGGATATTGTTTTTATCGTCATCAATCTTGAGGGCGCTATAAATGGCGGGGACGTTTCCCTCGGCGAATTTCACGTCCACGACCGGACCGATAACCTGGGTCAATTCCCCGGTTTTAGGTTTTATTTCTGTTTTGACTGCGCTCATACATCCTCCGAATTAAAATTCAAAATCGCTTTTACTACAGTGCGGCTGCCCCACCCACGATTTCAGCCAATTCCTTAGTGATCATGGCCTGCCGGGCACGGTTAAATTCCAGTGTCAGTTTCGATATCATCTCCGAGGCGTTTTTACTGGCCGATTCCATGGCGTTTCGCTTGGCCCCCATTTCAGAGGAAAAGCTTTCTAATAAATAACGGTGGATTTGGGTGGCTAGATATTGGGAAATTAATTTTTCCACGATCGTTTCAATGTCCGGTTCAAACTCGAAATCGCCTCCGATGTAATTAGGAGTCTTGCCTTCGCCGGGAAGCTCCTGAACCTTGATCGGCAGCAAGGCGGCTAATGTCACTTTTTGGTTGAGAACGCTTTTGAACTCGGTGTAAAGCACGTGAATCGATTTGTATTTTTCGGTGATGAACAGGGTTTCGATTTCATCACGCATTTCCAATACCGTCTCATAGGGGACGCGAGGAAAGACCGAAAGCCATTCCCGGTGGATGGGGACGTTCCGCCGTTTGAAAAAATCCCTCCCCTTTTTGCCGACAGTCAATAATACGGTGCCCGGATTTTCCCGTAAATAGGCTTGGGCCTGGCGGAACACGTTGGTATTAAAGCTTCCGCAAAGGCCCCGGTCCGCGGTGATGACCATCAGAGCCGTCTTTCCTTCCTCCCGAACGGTCAAAAGGGGATGCACATCCTGGGCGGCTTTTTGGGCAAGGTTTTGCATCACGTCTGCCATTCGCTGGGCGAAGGGCCTTGCCCCCAAAATACGTTCCTGGGCGCGTTTCAACCGGGCCGTCGCCACCATTTTCATGGCCTTCGTGATCTGTCCGATATTCTTGACGCTCTTAATGCGTGTTTTAATTTCTTTAATCTGCGCCACGGCTTAACCTTTTGACCGCTGATGAGGATGATAAAAGCCGATACCGGATGGGGGGTTATCAGCATTTATCGGCCATTAGGAACGGTCCTACGTTTTAAAAGACTCAATAAAAAGTTTTCGAAAATTCCTCGATGGCGACGGTTAACTTGGTTTTAGTATCATCGGTCAGGTCGTTCTTAGCCTTAATTTCCTTCAAAATCTCAGGCTGCTTGGACTTCAAGAAGGAAAGAAGCCCGGACTCAAAAGCTTTGACTTTGGTGACTGGCAAGGGATCTAGAAATCCATTATTTGCGGCAAAAATGGCAGCCACTTGATCTTCCATTTCTACGGGGGCATATTGGGACTGCTTTAAAAGCTCCACTAGGCGCGCTCCCCGGTTTAATTGAGCCATCGAGGATTTATCCAATTCCGCCCCAAATTGGGCGAAAGCCGCTAATTCGTTATATTGCGCCATATCCAGCTTGAGTTTCCCCGCCACCTTCTTGGTGGCCTTGGTTTGGGCATTCCCCCCCACGCGGGAAACGGAAATTCCGACGTTGATAGCTGGCCGGATACCGGAATAGAAAAGATTGGACTCCAGAAATATTTGCCCATCAGTGATGGAAATCACGTTAGTGGGGATGTAAGCCGTCACGTCGCCCGCCTGAGTTTCAATAATGGGAAGGGCTGTCAAGGAGCCGCCTCCCAATTTTTCATTCAGTTTGCAGGCGCGTTCCAAAAGACGTGAATGAAGGTAGAAAACGTCGCCCGGATAAGCCTCGCGGCCGGGCGGACGGCGCAAAAGCAAGGATAACTCACGGTAGGCTACGGCCTGCTTGGACAAATCATCATAGACCACCAAGGCATGGCCCCCGTTATAGGTGAATTCCTCAGCGATGGCGCAACCGGCATAAGGAGCAATGTACTGCAGGGGCGCCGGATCGGAAGCGGTTGCCGAAACAATGATGCAATAGTTGAGGGCATCGTGCTCCTCCAGGGTGCGGACGACTTGGGCGACCGTGGATTTCTTTTGGCCAATCGCCACGTAAACGCACATGACGTTCTTGCCCTTCAAGTTCAAGATGGCGTCAATAGCCACGGCGGTCTTCCCCGTTTGGCGGTCACCGATGATAAGTTCGCGTTGCCCGCGGCCGATGGGGATCATGCAGTCGATGGCCTTGATGCCCGTTTGCAGTGGCTCCTTCACTGGTTGGCGTTGCACCACTCCCGGCGCTTTGATTTCCAAACGGCGGCTGGAGGAGGCTTTCAAGGGTCCTTTTCCATCCAATGGCTGACCCAAGGGATTAACCACACGGCCCAGGAGTTCCTTGCCCGTGGGCACCTCGGCGATTCGGCCGGTCAAATGCACCGGGTCACCTTCATTGACTTTTTGAGTTTCGCCCATTAAAACCGCGCCCACCGAGTCGGTTTCCAGGTTGAAGGCAATACCGTAAACTTCATTGGGAAATTTGAGAAGCTCACCAGCCATGGCGTTCTTGAGCCCATAAATGACGGCCACGCCGTCACCCACTTTCAGAACCTCGCCCACTTGGGCCAGTTCCGCTTCGGGCTTGAACTCTTCGATCCTGGACTTGAGGATCTTGGTTACTTCATCCGCTTGAATTGCCACTTCCATCCTCCGGTATTATTCAATTTCCACTTTCAACAGCCTCTGTTTCATGCGTTCCAACTGGCCCAATACGCTTCCATCCATGCGCTGGTCGCCCAAGTAAATCATTATTCCGCCGATCAAATCCGGCTTCACTTCTTCTTTTAGTTCCACCGCGACCCCAAACATTTGGGACAGCTTTTCAGTCAATGTCTTTTTTTGATCCGCGGCCAGAGGCAGGGCCGTCAAGACCCGGGCAATGGCTTTGCCCTTCATTTGATATAGAAGCCGCTCGTAATGGTCCGCCACCGCCTTTAAGTGCTTAATGCGTTTTTTCATGATCAAAAGCATGAGAAAGTTTTCCATGGTCGCGGATAACTTCTCGCCCAAGAAGCCTCTCAGGGCCGTCAATTTTTCCACGGTTTTTACCCGGGGATGCTCCAAGGTGGTTTTAAGGCCGGCGTTTTGCTCCACAAGCTTTTGGATCGATTGAATTTCAGCGCCGATCGCGTCAACCGTTTTCTGTTCCTGGGCTACCTGTAAAAGCGCCACCGCATATTTTTCCGCGATAACCGATTCCATATTATTTTTCTCCCGCCAACGTCTGAAATTCGCCTCGATCAGTTCTTTCGGGCGCCCAATTCCTTAACGCCTTCTTGGACTAATTTTTCCTGTGCCTTCACATCCACGGATGATCGGAGGATCTTTTCCGCGATCGCGACCGCCATATTCCCAACCTCTTTTTGAAGCGACTGAGTCACGGCTAGGCGTTCACTTTCAATGGCTTTCCGGGCCTCCAGAAGGATCAGTTCCGCTTCCTTGCGGGCAGCCTGGATCACTTCGTCCCTAGAATGGGCCGCATCCTGCCGGGTGCGCTGCAAAATATCAGCTGTATTCTGTTCCAATTCTCTCACTTTTTTATCGAAATCGGACTTAAGCGTTTCCGCTTCTTTTTGCCGCTTTTCCGCTGTGGCAAGCTGCTCCTCAATGCGTTTTTGGCGGCTTTCCATCCATCCCTTTAATTGTGGAAGAAAAATCTTGGAGGAGAGCCACATTCCTGCGACAAAAGTCGCCAACTGTAGGAGAAATACATTCAGGTTAAATTCCATGGTTTCCCTTTTCTTCAAGTTCAAAAAATCCAGGTGTTTTTAAACCCCGGAACGGATTTCTTTGTTCGTTAATTAATGAACAAATCTTTAAACGGGTTCGCGTAGATTAAAATCATAGCGACCGCCAAAGCATAAATACAAAGGGATTCGATAAAAGCCAAACCGATGAACATATTGGTCTGGATCGTGTTCACCATCTCCGGCTGGCGGGCCATGGCTTCCAGCGCCTTGCCCACCGCCGTCCCCTGGCCGATTCCAGTACCGATGGCTCCCAATCCGATGGCCAATCCGGCCCCCAGCATCGTCATGCCGAAAAACCAAACGCTTCCATCCGCCGCTTTTCCTGTCTGGCCTGCCCAAACCACGCCATTGACCGTCAAAAAAACTGCCATCAACGCAACCACCGTCAAAAACCTTTTCATTTACGACTCCTTAAAAATGAATTCACGAATCTCCAAGTACAAGCGGGGGCGAGTCTTGGGGAATCCCGCTTGCGCGGGAACGTCTGCCGTCAACTGTGGGCGGGGGTTCCCTCCATGTTCGCTTCGCCATTCTCTTCGTGTTCCTGGATGGCCGCCCCAATGTAAACCATGGAAAGAAACATAAACACAAAACCCTGGATGAAAGAAACGAAAACTCCCAACACAACGATCAAAACACGCAGGACGAAGGGGAACACGGCGAAAACTTTAAACACAGGAGAGATATTCCAAAGAATCACGACGAGGAGAATGGACACTCCCAGAATTTTTTCCTTCCCCATCATGTTTCCAAATAATCGCATGGTCAACGAAACTGGTTTGACCAACTCCCCTACCAAATGGATGGCTGGCATCATAATGAGGAGTCCAAGAGAAATGGTACGCATCATGATCTTGAGCCAAAGAGGCGACTTCGGGTCAACCACAATCGGCGGCGGGAGAAAGTGCGCCAGATACTTGCCTAACCCCTTTTCCTTGATACCGAAAAAGTGGCTGGAAAGAAAGACAATCAAAGCCATTCCCACATTGACGTCCACTCGGCTCGTAGGCGACATGGACCCCGGAATAAGGCCCATCAAATTAGAAAAGAAAATAAAAAGGAAAAGATAAAAAAAGAGGGGGAAAAAGAATGTTGCGTGTTTCCCCACCAGGGGTTCGGACAGGCTTTGAACGAAATCCACGACCATCTCGAAAAAATTCTGTAACCCGGAAGGTACCAGTTTCATATTGCGGCAGGCCAATCCCAACAGGACCATCAAAAGAATGGAAACAAACCAGGAAATCGTCAAAGCGTTGATGGCGTTATTCAGCCCCAGAAAATGGAATGGAATAAATACCGGACTCTCGGCCGACTCCATAGCAGAAACCTTTCGTTGGTCATTCAACTTCTTAAAAGTGTGGGATGAGGGATAGGTGTTCGAACAATGCTTTAACGAAAAAACTTTACAAAAAGCTTCGCAAAGCGGGGGTAGTCTAATGATTTCCCTGGGAATGGTCAACCCTGGACAAAATAAAAAATATTTTTTTAATGTGGGTTTTACGGAGTTTTTGCGGGGGAACGGGATTGCCACTCGGCCAAACCTAAAACGACAAGAAACCAAATGTAGCTTCCCACTGCGGCTAAAAGACAAGCTATCGAAATGTATAAAAGAAAGCGACAAACACTTGCCAATACCATCCAGCGGATGATATTCCAAAACCAAAAACGCTTTCGACCCTTCTCTCCTAACTCCAAAATTTTCACAGTCAAAGACTGCAGCATATAAAGATTAAGGGTTGACAGAAGGCTCCCGATAAAAAACCCCAAGGCGATGTCTTTTTTTCCAAAAAAAAAGGTACCGATAGCCGCCCCCAGTCCCCCCACTAGATTCGCCACCACGACAAACAATATCCAATGCGAAGTTTGGCGCGAATCAGAAAGGGACTTGGCCCTGTAGCGGTTGAGGGCTGGAGTAGTCATGGGGTCGGTGGTTTTTTTTGATCGTGTCCGAGGGTTTTCAAATCCTGAAACAGGACAAAATAACTCGTCAACACGCCGAAGAAAAAACCCGCCATCATCACCCAATCGCCCAGGTGCAAGAATCTTTTCAACAGCCAGCCAAGCCCCAATCCCGCGAAGGTGCAAAGAACGAAATTTATCCCGAGGGTGGAGAGTCGTAGGAGATTGGCGCCGGTGGATAATTTTCCCTTGTCCATTGACCGTCCTTTTCAATATGGAAAGCCGCCTTAATGTACACATCCTCGGGCTTCAAAACGGACTCGGCCTTGGACCGGTCTTCTTTCACGATCACCAACCCCAAGCCGCAATCATCCTGGATATCCCGGGGCCGGGGGATCAACTTGAAGCGCATGCGGCGGTCCTTCAAAATCGACTCCGCGTGCATGGTTTCGTGGGTAGTGTGAAACAACAGGACAAAATGCTTATCCGTTAACGCCAATCGGCCGGAAGGAGACTGGGGCGTCGACATCTCGGCTCCTTTTATCAAAAGCGAGGGAGAATCATCCCTGACAGAAGTTGGAACAGGAGGCCTCTAAGTCTGTCCTGGAAAATTAAAGTCCTTGGGCGAAAGATTTTCCAGAAATTTTTTAAACTCGCTCATTTCCTCTTTATATTTTTCCTTATCCACAATGGTAGCGTTCACCACCACTTTTTCAGCGACAAAAATAGGGGAGCCAGTTCGAAGGGCCAAGGCAATGGCATCGGAAGGGCGGGCATCAATCTCGGTCTTTTCAGTCGCGCCGGGAACTTCTAAAAAAACGCGGGCGAAGAACGTGTTTTGGTGTATGTCGTTCACGAGCACTTTGGTTACTTTAGCTCCCAAAGTGTCGATGATATTTTTTAAAAGATCATGGGTCATAGGCCGGGGAATGACCTGTTCCTGAAGTTGGATAAAAATAGCGGTGGCTTCCGCGACTCCAATGGGAATGGGCAAATAGCGTTTTTCTTCCTCGTCCGTCAAAATAACCATTGGGATCTTTAATCCTGGATCAACCGCGATCCCCCTTACTTTCATTTCGATCATGGCTTATTCTTTCGGGGAATTTTAAAATCAGTGGGAGAGAGATGCTCAAGGAATTTTTTGAAATGAGCCATTTCTTCCTTGTTTTTTTCCTTATCCACGACGGTGACACCGGGGGCAACAACTACCTTTTCGGCCACGAAAATGGGGGAACCTGTGCGTAAGGCCAGGGCAATGGCATCGGAGGATCGGGCGTCCATATCCATTTTTTCGCCCGTCTCCGTCCGCTCAAGGAAAATACGGGCAAAAAATGTATTCTGATTGATGTCATTCACCAATACCTTAACCACTTTTGCTCCCAATGCTTCAACGACATTCTTGATGAGGTCGTGGGACATGGGCCTAACCACGGCTTGGTCACTTAATTGGATAAAGATGGCGGTAGCTTCCGGCACCCCAATACAAATGGGCAGGCATATCTTTTCGGCTTGATCGGTCAGGACCACCATGGGCTGTTTACAGTCTTGATCCATTGCGATTCCCCGGACTTTCATTTCAATCATGGCTCAACTCCATCTCATCAACCAAATATGGTTTCACATGTTATTTTGAGAAGCAATCACCGGCATTTTCAAGGGTAGGGGTCAACCAACCAAAGGGCAAGAGATATAATAATTTAATTATAAGCCCGGCCAGGGCTGCTTTCAACGTGGACAGCCAAAAAAGAATTTTAAAATTCGGATTACTTTGTTTTTTTCTTCAAGTCCGTTTCACTGAAAACTTGCGCCTCAAAACCAAAAAGATTTATTTTTTCCTTCCAGGCATTCTCCGAAAGGCCCGCCTTGACGCAGGTTTGCTCCAAAAAAGTTTGCGCGTCCCAATGGTATTCCATCGCCACCTGGGGAAGAAGAAGTCCCGAACGGTTCCCACGGCTGACGATCAAACCATGAACACCCACTTGAATTTGCGAGAGTTCTATTGCCTTCGGAACTGTTAAAACGGAAATCTCTATCTCCATCTGGGCCAGTTCCTCCACCCGAACGGGAGGAAAGCGCGGATCCTGAAAAGCGGCGCTGATGGCGGCTTCCTGTACCGCTTCCGCCAGGGATTTTACTGGATAAGGAAACCCGATACAGCCACGCAACTCTTCCATCCAAAGGGTCACAAAAGTCCCCCGTTTCTCCCGCAAAAGGGGTGAAAGGGACTCTACTACGGGAAGCCGCCGCCCCTTTTGGAGGGTCGTCTGGATCGAATGGCGGGCTAACTCTAATAGGATCTTCTGATCTGTTAATGAAATCACTTCACTGGGGTTCATTCGATCCATCCCTCACCGGCAAAAAGCCACGGCCGAATAGCCAACCACCCGGGTTTGGTCGCCGGTGACATCACCCGAATTTCGATAATCCAACAGCTTGATCTTATCCGCCTTCATTCCGTCGGCGAATCTAAGCAACGTGGATACCGGTTCCCTACCGCAATGGGTGCAATGGTAATCGGGATAACCCCGGCCCATAATCCTGCTGTCCGTTTGATCCACTTTTTTCTCGTCACCCGTCAATAAAGCTTCCAATAACTCGTGGTCGGCCTTCACCGCCGTTTCGTAATCGGGATAGTGGGAAAGGTCGGAAGAAGCGATGAAAAGAAATTTCTTCTTTTGCGAAAGGGCTAAAAGGGCTCTTACAAGGGGCTTAACCGCCTGTTCCACTCCTTGTCCCATCACTAGTGGAACCACTTTAGCCTTGGGTAAATAGGTTTGAATTAAGGGAAGATGTACTTCCACCGAATGCTCACGGGAAAAAGCTATCGGAATTTCGGCGATAGCCGCATCGAAATCCATCAAAAATCTGGCGGTTTCCTGATCCACCGGCAATTCCCCAAGGGGTGTTACCACCGATTCACCGGCGAAGACCGAAACACCTCGGAAAGGAACGTAATGGCTGGGACCGGCCACGATCACCGTTTCGAACGGACTGGTCAGAGACCGGTAGCCCAGGGCAGCCACCGACCCGGAATAGGCGTATCCCGCATGGGGTAAGAGAAAAGCCACGGGCTCACCCTCCAGTGGGGGGGCTTTTTCTTTTTCAAAGGACTTCAAAACGGCCGAAAGTGCTTTCCGGTTTCCTGGATAAAACTGACCCGCCACCGCCGGTTGAAGTTTCATGGAACTACTATAAATGGAGAGTTCACGGCAAAGAAAGGGAAAGCCGGATTAAAAGGAAAAAGTCCGACTTCCGGATTTTTTCAGCATTCGGTTAAGCGGTTTGAAGAAACTTGGAGATTTTATCGCGGGTATAGGGCCAAGCGCCCTCAGGCAAAACCGGCATGGATCCCGCAGTGAACATGGAAGTTTCCAAGGGCACCCAGGATTTACAGCCTTCATAAGAAGGCTTCACGGGAAGGTCCATGGGTAAAGGCAGGGAATAAACCCGGACGATGAAGACATAAACACCTTGCCAGTCCCCATAATTAAAGCGTTTCTCGATCGCTTCATCACTCATGACCGTGAAAGGGATTAGCCTTTTGCAGGTCTCCCAATCGGTGACTTTTTCCACTTTTTCCGCGATGGCGTAAAGCCGGAAATGGATGCGCTTGGGGTCCTTATTCTCCTTCTCAATAGCGGGAAGACGGGGACGCCAATCGGACTTGATATCCGCGGCTGATTCATGTTCAAAGGTGGGATAAAGGAAAAACTCAGGATGCTCGGGTTTGAACACCCCTCCCTCTTCCTGGATGCCGCCTTTGCGCAGAAGGATGGTCTGCTTTCCTTCCTCCAAGGCCTTCAAGACGACAGCCCACTCTTTTAACGCTATGTTATTTTGAAGTTTCATAAGAATAAGATTATGTGGATTCTAGAAGTAACTTTCAAGGGTTAAAGGCTTGACGCTAACCCGAAAAAGCCATAAGGATGACACCCGCCACCACGATCAGGGTTCCGCCCAAAACTTCGGGCCAGGCGGAAAAAGAAAACTCTTTGAATACAAAAAGGGACCAGGCGGCGTAAACAAGACCGCTGGAGTTCACGATAGGAACCGCGCGCGAAAGTCCCAAACCATCGATCGCCAATAGAAAACAAGCCATCCCGACCGCCCAGAGGAAGGTGGTCGTTCCACCCATCGCGACATTTCGGATGCTCCAATCCTTTCTGCGGCAAAAGAAAAAGAGAACCAATGCGGGCAGCGTTCCCCCCAGGGCCAGTCCGCTCAAAGCATCGAGAGCCGAAAGCGTGGGCTGGGGGTCCCAAACCTGGGCTGCCTTTATTGGCGTAAAATAAAGACCCCAAAAAAAACCTGCCAATATTCCCATCAAAATCCCTTTTTCCAGGTTTCCCTCTTTAGATGGTGCAGCGGAAATCCGGGCCACCCACCAAGCCCCTACAAAAAGCAGCACCCCGCCTGCTAACAGGTAGAGATAGGCCCTTAAACCCGAGGCTTCATGAAAGACCAGTAAACCAAAGGCGATATTGATAAAGGAATTGAAATTAAACAGTACCGAAGCCTTGGCAAGGCTCACTTCCTCCAGCGCCAAGTTGGCGAGGGTTTGGCCGGTCACCCAAAGCAGGCCCGAAAGAATCGAAGCCCAAAACCACTTGGGATGCTGCCAAAGGGCTTGCAGAGAGGGATGTCTCACGATATCCATTAAAACCATTCCCAGCCCCATGAAGGGCATGAACTTCAGTCCCTTGGACGTAGAGAAACGTACCGGGACCATGTAACTTCCGATGCAGGCAAAAGCGGCCAGAGCGTAAAGATAGCCTATCGACATCTTTTATCCTTAAAAGGGTTCTACCGAACCCCAACCGATAATATTTTCGCCACACGTCGCAATAAGATAAAGTTCACGATCCTTAACCCCATCATGACCCACAACAGCGATTCCGGCGAAACATGCCCATAAAGTAACCCCGCCACCGAAACCGTTACCAGTCCTATCTGGATAAAAGCCGAGGAAGCCGCCACGACTTTCGCTCTTTCCTTTTCTTCAATGACGTTCATCCACACGGCCGCGCTCACTGAGTTGTAGAGGGATCCGCCCGCGGCCGATAAGCAATAAGAAAGCAGGCAGACCAAAAAAACATTCCCGCTTCCCCTTCCCCAGGCCAAAAGCACGGCAAAAGCCGCCAAACCCAGCAGTTGGTCCAAACCAAGGATTTTGAGGACTTGCTTATGGGAGAGATTGGGAATGATGAAAAAAACTGTGAGGAATGCTGCGTAAGCGGACCCAATTCCAAACACCGAAAGATTCGAGTCTTTCATCCCCAGGTGATCGACGAAATAAAGGGAAAAGTAAATGGTCCAGGCGGCCAGCATCCATTCGTCCAGAAATTTGGAGAAAAAGAAGGTGGCGGAAGCGGGTTTTTTAAAGAATTGCCCCAAGGCCTTTCGGTATTGGCCTAGTCCCTCGCCG
This sequence comes from uncultured Pseudomonadota bacterium, assembly GCA_963836235.1. Taxonomy (GTDB): domain Bacteria; phylum Oederibacteriota; class Muellerivitia; order Muellerivitales; family Muellerivitaceae; genus CAWJKT01. The sequence continues at coordinate 319,555 of CAWIIP010000005.1, forward strand.
AAAACATTCAACCAGGACTCGGGTGATTTCTCGAAAACTTTGGACTCCGGCAATTTTTTCCATCGCCATCCGATGCCCAAGGCGACAAGCAAGGTGTATAGCCAGTACATTTCATGATTGGCTTGTCCTAAGCCCCTCCCTTCCACCCAGAACCCGCCCAGGAGTGGAAAAAATAACAAGTAAGGCGCCAGGTTCACCATTTGAAGAACGGTAAAAACCGAAGCTCTTTGCTTGGGTTTGACTCCTTCCACCAGCAGGCATTGATAAGGCACACCTGAGCCCGCGTTGATCGCCATGAATAAAATGGCGGCGATGCACCACCATTTGTTGGTGGCCAGCGCCAGGCACAGGCAATAGCCGCCCCAACTGATGATGTCAAAAAGAATCAGGCTCTTTTTCCGGCTCCAAACATCCGATAGGTAACCACCCAGGAAAAGGCACAAAGGGCCCAAACACCTGGCCAGGGAGGGATAAACGGAAACTTCCGTCTTCGAAAGTCCCAATTCCACCATATAAAGGCTCAAGTAATACTGCACCATGGCGCCGGGAATGACCCAAAGCACTCCCGCGTAAATAGTGACCACCTGGCGCGGGGGGAGTTTCGAAAATATCTCACGAACCCGCCCCCCCTGCCGTCCCAAAAGAAGCAACGGTTTTCTTAATAGATATTCATAGCTTTCCTCGCTCACGTCCTGCAGGGAGGAAAGAAAGGAATTAAAAGGGTCTCCGACACTCATCGATTAAACCTCAAAATAAATTCGAACCTTCGATTTCTCGGGGTTGATAAAGCTTCTAAAAAAAGAACCGGAGCGCGAGATTCTTTGACGCTCTAAATGCGGCGGTATTTTATCAGATCAAGGTTCATTGGCTTCTAAGTTTCATTCAAAGCGGCAAAAACACTTTCTCATATTTCGGCAATCTCTCGTTCCACATTTAAAACCCTCCAAGGATGGCATATAAGCGACGGGTTCAATAAAGTTTCGCCATCAAGTCATCGATAAAGAATCAATGTGTTTAAATACAGGGTGTTCTTTCCTAGAATGATGGAAGTTATGGATAATTTTTCGGGCTTTCCCCGTTTTCTTCAATCTTCACGATCTTTCCCTCAAAATCCTTGGATTTATTTCTCGATTTTTGTTTTTACAAATAGCTTGCTGTCTTATGGAAACGGAAGTTTCCGGGTCAATCTTTGGCTATTCTTCCTGGGTCTCGTAATCCCGATGGCTATGGCTTTCGCCTCTAAATTGCGGCCTTCTTCCGCCCCCATACACCAAGCGGAACTTTTGGATTCCATTCCTACTTGGTTCTGTTGGACGATCTGCGGCGCGGCCCTCATTTTGCGAATAGGACAATTGACTTTTTGGGCCCAATGGCCGGCCAGCGACAGTTCCCTTTGCGCTTCCTATTCGATGGAACTTTCCGAGAAATGGTTTTGGCGTTTTTTTTTCGCTCACGCCCAAAATCCGGCGGTTTTCAATTGGGGCTTGGCGGTCTTTTATAAAATTTTCACGCCCGGCCTTTTTCCGACCCGCCTCTATCCCCTGCTGATTTCAGCCTTAGTGATGGGGGCAACTTATTGGTCCGCCCGTACTTATTTTTCAAAATCCCTCTCCATGTTCTGCCTGATGGTTTCGGCGACGGGGTTTTGGATCCTTTACGCCGGGGAATTTTGTTTCCCCCACATCCTCGCGCTATTGTGGCAAATACTGGGTTTGGGATTCTTGGGACGCTTGGCCCTTTCCGCTTCCCCCAGGGACGTTCAAAAAAACGCGGCCTTTCTCGGCCTGGTCATGGGCACTGGGTTTTTTATCGGTATTGGCTGGCCGATCGTCTTTTTTGGCGTCATCCTCGCCTTGGCGGGTTTATGGCTTCCCACAACGTCGAGAATATCCTTTCTTTCTTTTTCCATTCCATTTGTCACCTGTTTACTATTGTTCCTGTGGGCGGGAGCCCATGAGCATTACGGGCAACATCTTCGAAGCCTTTGGATTTTAAAATCCGAATCGGCTTCAACTTTTAAATGGTCCGACTTGGGATCGAATTTGACAGCCCTATTCTGGCGTAATTTAAGCGGCGGATTCGGCCCCCATTGGGGCGGAATGTGGAATCCACTCTTATCCTCTTTTTTCTTTTTGGGATTGGTGGAGTTTAAGAATGTGAGCCTTTCCCCTTTTCTAAAATGGCTTTTATTTGGCCTGCTAATAGGAATCGCTCCCGGGTTTCTATCGAGTGGTTTTGACATTTTCCGACTGATCCATTCCGTCCCATTTCAAGCGATCATCGCCGGTTTGGGTTTTCAACGGCTCTTGGAACCTATTCCCGCTCCCCAGCGAATTCGATGGTTCCTTCCGCTTTTCTTGGCCTCGACTTGCCTCGATTCCTTTCACATTCAAACTCCCGCGCTTGCGAACCTCAATACGGAAAACCTGTCAAAAGCTTATGACATCCTTAAAAATACTACCCGGTCCAACGGTCCCGGTTTCATCCTGACGGACCTGACTCCCTTGAATTGGGACCATTCGCTGGACTTGGCCGTTTATCCCTTTAACATGATCACGAATAAACGAATAGTGGTTTCCGCCACCCGCTGGGTGGCCATCCTGGTAAATCAGGATTATCTTCCCTTTCTCAATCGTCGATTAAGCGACGTTCAATGGTACGACTTGGGAAATGATGGCTTGGGCGAAGAGGGCGATCGTTTCTTGGGCGTTATAACCATTCAACCGACAAATGCCGCTATTTGCGCCCCATGGTTGAATGCTGATATTTATTTCCGGAAGGTTAATTTTGAATTTTTGAACAATCTTCCTTTTGAACCGCTGGAAACCTTGGTTCAAAAGTTGGAACAAATCCCTCTTGGGAAAAATCCGGACCCTTTTTTGGAATCCTGTCTCTGCGAAAAGGTCCTTTTCTTGATGCCGGAGAATAATCCCTCGCGGATTTTACCGGTGGCCCAATTGGCCCTCGAAAGGGGCTTCAACCTTCCCCTTTTCTCGTGGTTTAAAAAAAGAGCCGAAAGCCTTGGAAATTAACGACAATGATGGGTATCGTCCTATCTCACAAAACCATTTCATAGGCTGAAAAAATGCTCTCCTCAAAACAAACGTCCGTTTCACTTTTCCACACCGACTCCCGTGTAACGGTTGTTTATTTCGTTCTTTTTATCGTAACCAACTCGATCCTCTCTTACTTTCCACTTGGTTTAAGCACTAAGATTTGGATAGGCTTCATGGGTTGGGGCTTGCCCTTTTTGGCGGCCTGTTGGGAAGCGTTTCAGATTTCTCCATCCCCTTTCCCATCACGGGAGGAATTTTGGAAGACTCCCAAGCTTTGGATCTGTTCAACTCTACTGTCGGCTACCTTGGGAACCCATCTCTATATCCTTTTTTCTTCAACCTGGCCGGTTCCCGACGATGGACTGACACCCTTTTTCGCCCTGGAACTATTACGGAAATGGAACTGGACCTTTTTTTTCACGATTACTCAATCGCCCCCCCTATCCGTTTGGTTGCTGGCATTGTTTTTTAAGTTTTTTCACCCTTCCATTTTTTCCATACGGCTCTTCCCGGCCCTTTTTTATCTTCTTCCCCTTCCTTTCGGTTATGCCGCCGTTAAAAAATTTTTTTCACCCTCTACGTCATTTTTATTTTTGGTTTTACTATGTTTGAGCTTTTGGCCCCTCTATAGCTCGAGATTTTGCATGTTTATGGACTGCCTTTTCGCCTTGGAAATCATGTCCTTTTGGGCCTTAAGTCTCTGCATAAATTCTTGGGGAAAAAAGGAGTCTTCAAAACATCAAATACTATTAGGGTTCATGATTGGCATTGGATTGTGGGTATTTGTGGCCTGGCCACTGGCTGCCTTTATCCTGATCCTCCCTGTGCTCGACCTAGTAAGAAAGCAAACATCTAAAATCCCAATGGGGCCTTTGCTCCGATTGGGAGTACCCGTCCTTTTGTTTTTAGTGCCGCTTTTGTTTTTTTCCATTAATGAAAAAAACGGTGAACACGTGAAATTTCTTCTGGGATTAAGGCCGGGGGAAGACTGGCTGGAAAGGCTACAGGACGCTTTTTCTAATTTCACGGCTCTTTTTTGGGGCTGTGACCTTCGTAAAAATGCTTACGGGCCGGTTTTTGGCGGGATATTGACTCCTGTCGAAGGAGCCCTCTTCTTTTTGGGGATTTTGGAATTAATCCGGTCCAGGTCATCCGGTTTTTCCCGCTGGATATTCGGAGCCCTCTTTCTTTTCATGCTTCCAGGGGTCATCACCCATTCCTTTGAAATATTCCGGAACTTTTTGGCGCTCCCCTTTCTGTTGTTGGTGGTCAGCCTAGGGGCCCAAAACCTCGCGACCAACCTCCCTACCCAAAGGCGCGGTTTAATACTGGGGGCGCTTATTGTCTTTTCGTTGCTTTTGAGTTCCATCCACTTGATTAAAAGTTTCGGTTTGGAAGGGCAGACCTTGGAAGCTGAAAATTTTTCCCAAAACCGGACCTTTTCCAAGGCTTTTGAGATTTTAAAACACACCGCCGACCAATCGGGGCCCGGCCTGATACTTCTGGATCTACAACCGAACCAGGATAACCAAACCTTGAATCTCGCCGCCTATGACTTCAACGCGGCCCGAAACCCGCGGTTCTCCCCTTCCCAGGCGAAATGGTTGGCGGTGATGGTCAACGCGAATTACGAATATTTCCTGGCCCGCCGGTTTCCTCGGGCTGAATGGTATGGGCTTGGCCCCGATCTTTTCTGGAATGAGGGAGGGCTCCTCTTGGGCATTATCCCGCTGGAAGCAAACCGGAATCCCTTCGCCCAGGATTGGTTGGAGATGGACCGTGGGTTGCATTCCATCACCGTTCAGACCTTCTTCGACCATTCTCAAACGCATGAGCCGGAAATCTATCGGAATCTTTTGCAACTGGATCCGCCGTCGGGAACCGACCCCTTCTTGATATCTATCTTTTGTGAAAAGGCCTGTTTCTACAAGCGTTTCAGTTCCGAGCCCGGGGACTTCCTTCCTTGGATTCAAAAAGCGGTCCGATACGGCTATCCTGCCGCCCATTTTTTCACGGCGGAAGGTTTTGTTTTATCTTCGGCCGGCCGCGCCGCCGAAGCCCGCCTTGCTTTTGAACGGGCCGTCCAATCGCCCATGAACATGACCAATGCCGCGGAGATTCTAAAATCAATGGAACGTTCGAAAAAAGCGCCTCTCCCCGCCAGTCGCTGACTTTTCTTTCATTCGCCCGGAAGAACCCTGAATTCCACCGGCAACCACGGGGAAACTTATTTAGGAACCAATCTCCTTAATCATCACCACGGCGTCTTCCTGGTTGTCGCTGTAGTATTTTTTGCGGATGGCCACGACGCGGAAATCGGCTTTTTCATAAAGCCTTTGGGCGGCCTCGTTGCTTTGCCGCACCTCCAAGGTGGCCAGCTTGGCCCCCCTTTCGCGGGCGTAATCCATGCAATGCTTCATCATTTCCAGGCCCAGGCCGCGGTTTCGAAAGGCGGGTCCGATCGCCAAGTTGATGATGTGGGCCTCTTCGGGTGCCTCCCAATAGCCCATATAGCCCGCCACTTTCCCCTCGACTTCCAATACGAAGTAATGGGCCGCTTCCCTTTTTAGTTCCTCGTCGAAAAGTTCCTTGGACCAGGGAGAGGGCATGGAGGCCTTTTCGATCTCCACCACCTTTTCAAGGTCGGCTTCCACCATGGGACGGAAAATCATGTCTTGTTTTCGTCCACGGAGGGCACCCTGATATAAAGCGGTTTCAAATCCTGAAGGGTTGGCCGTAACCCCTCTTTCCATTTCCGATAGGCCACGCGGGCAATACTCATCGCGCTGGGTGGGTGGAGGGAGTTAAAAGCGAACATCCCCATGGCGCCCAAGTTTTCCCGGATTTCCTTTTCATGCTTCAAAGCGCCCGGCCCCACGATCCAGGTTTTGCCTTTGAGAAGGGAGGCCAGCCTTTCCACCGCCAGGATTTGGGCCGGAGCCAGCTCCGTGACGCTTTCGGGATTAATTTGGTAGTGCCCCACGAAACATTCCCCCCTTTGGGCATCCACCAGGCATAGGGCTTCCCCCACCAATTCCCCCTTTCGGAGGTTTTCGGCCAGCCCCTCCAAGGTCGAAACTCCGAAGGCCAAGAGGTTCGAGGGCATGCAAAGCCCCTCGGCGGTGGCGATCCCTACCCGGATGCCCGTGAAACTTCCCGGCCCGGTGGAAACAGCCACGGCCGCCAAGTCCTCGGGGGTCATGTCTTTTTGCCGGAGCATGGTTTCCAAGGCGGGAATCAAAGTGACGGAACTTTCCCAATCGTTGGGCAGGGCGACCTCGGCTAATTCCTCGCCGGTGACGATGTCCAATAACGCCACGCTGGAAATCCGCGTGGAAACTTCTATAGCGGCCAGCATTTGATGAGCTCCTGAACGCGGATAATGCTGTCCGGATGTTTGGCTTCAACGATGACCCGGCGGCTGTTTTCCGAAAGAATCTCGATTTCCAATTTAATCACGGTCGGCGGGAACAATTTGATGAACTTATCCCCCCACTCCACGGCCACCACGCCTCCCCGCCCGGTCCATTCTTCCCAACCCAGGTCCTCCACTTCCCGGCGCTCCATCAGGCGGTACCAGTCGAAATGGTACAGGTTTAAGCGCCCCTCGTAGATATGCTGCAGGGTGAAGGTAGGGGAAGTCACGGGCCCCTGAAAGCCCAAGCCCTTCGCCAGCCCCTGCACGAAGAGGGTTTTTCCCGCTCCCAGGGTTCCCGTCAGGGCCCAGATTTCCCCGGGCCGGGCCTGGTGGCCGATCAACTCCCCCAATTGAAAGGTCTGTTCGGGCGTCTCGCAGAGAAAACTGGTGGTCACCATGGGGAGTGATAATCCATTTGTCGTTTGATGATTTCCTTCGCTTCCAAATGGATGAATTTGCCGCACAGGTACAACCCCAGGTCGATGCCCGCCGTCACGCCCCCGCAAGTGATGACGTCCCCCTCATCCACGATGCGCTGGTCCAAGACTTGGGAACAATAAGGAATCAACTCCTCCCGGGTGGCCGCGTGGGTGGCGGCTTTCTTGCCCTTCAGGAATCCCGCCGCCCCCAAGAGCAAGGCTCCCGAGCAAACTGAAACTTTCAAGGGACTGGGCCCGGCGGTCTTGATCCATTCGATGAAAGAGGAATCCTGGGTCAATTTTCGGGCCACCGGGCCTCCGGGGACCACGACCAGGTCGTAACCGGCAAGGGGAACCCCGACCACCGTGGGGGTCAATTGAAGGCCGTTGCTGTCCGCGACTTTTTTTTCAACCGCGCAAACTTCCCACTTGAGGTTTTCCATGAAGCCCATGCTCTTGAGCCGGGTAAGGGGATCGTAAATCCCCACGAAATCCAGGGCCGTCATGCCGTTATAAATCACGAACCCGATTTTCATTTCTTAAAGTCTCCAAAAAAAATTTAAAAAAAAGCAATTTGAACCACCAAGACACCAAGGGCACCAAGAAGGACGAAAAGCAAAGACGTCTAAGCGATGTTTTAAACCCATTCTTTCTTCTCGCTTTTCTTGGTGCCCTTAGTGTCTTGGTGGTTAATAGGTTTTATTTAGTCGTTTTATCAAAGTGGTCGAAACCCTTGGCTTTCAAAGGAACCCTCTCCCCTTTTCGGTTGATCAAGGTGATCCCCTTGGATTTCGGAACCATCCGTCCGATCGATTTCAGGGTGACTCCGGTTTCACCGGGCAATTTTTGCAGGACTTCCGATATTTTAGGCAAGGGAACGGTAAACAATAACTCGTAATCTTCCCCGCCGTTCAAGGCGAAGTTCAGGGGATCCAAATGGTTTTCGTCGCAATAATGGATGAGGGAATCCGAATAGGGAATGGCTTCCTCGTGGATTTCCGCCCCCGCGCCCGATTCCTCGCACAAGTGGTGGATTTCGCTTGAGAGCCCGTCCGAGATGTCGATCGCCGAAGTCGCGCATTTTTTGGTGGAAAGGTACCGCCCCACCGTGAACCGGGGAGTTGGCGTGAGATGCCTTTTCACCAAAAGAGAAACCGTTTCCTTGCCTTTATCGGAAGGATGCTGGAGGGAATAAAAACCCGCCGCCGAATCCCCCAGGGTTCCGGTCACGAACAAGGCGTCCCCCACTTGGGCGCCGCTTCGCTTGAGAGCTTTTCCTTTTTCCACTTCACCCACCAAGGCCACATTAACCACGAACTTGTCGCTTCCCACCGTGTCGCCGCCCACGATTTGGGCTCCATAGGATTCGGCCCAGCCTTTCATGCCATCGTAAAAAGCCTCCAGGTCTTTCACGGTAAAGGAGGAAGGCACTCCCAGGGAAACCAAGGCCACCGTCGGCTTGGCGCCCATGGCCGCGCAATCGCTCACGTTAACCGCCATCGTCTTGGCGCCCAATTGCCAGGGGGTGATCCATTTGAAGTTAAAGTGCCGGTCTTCCACCAGCATATCGGTCGTGAAAATCAGTTCATGTCCCAATGTGGGCTTGAAGATGGCCGCGTCATCGCCGATCCCCAGGACCACCGAGGGATTCTTGGTCTTCATGGCCGTACGGATTTTATCGATGAAGCCGAATTCGCCGGTTTTTCCCATGGTGGATTTGTTGTTTTTTTCGTTTTTCAAAAGAACTCCTTAAAAACCATTTAACCACCAAGACACCAAGACACCAAGAAAGTCAAAAGCAACCTCGATTTTTTAATTTTCAAATATTTATTTTTTCGCTGTTCTTGGTGCCCTTGGTGTCTTGGTGGTTCAAATGCCTTTTTTGATCCAATAAAAGTTTAAGTGGTGTAACGTCCGTTGATGTCGATATAACCGTCCGTCAAGTCGCAGGTATAGACGGTGGTTTTTCCCTTACCTAGTTTCAAATCCACCAAAATATCCACGTCCTTCTTTTGGAGGATGGCTTTCAACCGGGCCCGTGACCAGCCTTTCCGGGGCGCGCCCTCATACAAGCGGTATCCCCCGATGGAAACCATCGCCTTAAACTCATCCACCGCCGCTCCAGAATAACCCACCGCCGTCAGGATGCGCCCCCAATTGGGATCCGCCCCGAAAATAGCCGTCTTCACCAGGGGTGAATGGGCGATGGCCTTCGCGGCCAGAAGCGCTTCCGCGTCGGTGCGGGCACCCTGCACGGTGACAGTAATGAATTTGGTGGCCCCTTCCCCGTCCCGGATCACGTCTTGGGCTAAGTCCAACGATACGGCCCTCAAAGCCTCCACGAAAATCCGGTAATCGGCCCCGGGCCCGGTGATGGCTTTGCCGCCCGAGGCGCCATTGGCCAAAATCACCACCGAGTCGCTGGGCGATGTGTCCCCATCGACGGTAATGCGGTTAAAGCTGCTGTCCACCGCTTCCTTCAGGGCTTTCGCCAAGAGGGGGCGGGAAATGGCCACGTCGGTCAGCAGGTAAGCCAGCATGGTGGCCATATTGGGGTGAATCATCCCCGACCCCTTGGCGAAACCCACCAGCCAAGCCACCCTTCCCCCGATCCAAAAGAACCGGGCGCTGGTTTTCGTTTTCAAATCGGTGGTGAGAATGGCGTTGGAAAAATCCCTCGCGCCCAAGGGCGAAAGACAGCCCAACCCCAGCCGGACGCCCTTTTGAATTTTAGGCCGCGGCAAAGGAACGCCGATCACTCCCGTGGAATGAACCAGCACTTCCGAAGCGGAAACCTTTAATTGGTTGGCCGCCCAGGTGGCGGTGTCCGCCGCGTCCTTGTAACCCTGGCGCCCGGTCAGGTCATTGGCGTATTTGGTGTTGACCACCACGGCCCGCAGGGGCTTTCCTTTGCGCAGCAATTCCTCGGTCCTGCGCGCGGGGGCGGACTTCACGGCGTTCTTCGTCACCATCCCGGCCCAAACCGCCGGAGTTTTGCTGACAATAAAACCCATGTCCAGTTTTTTGTTTTTCTTGAGGCCCGCGTGCACGCCCGAGGCGAGAAAACCGAGAGGCAAGGGAAGAAAGGGTTCCTTCATTTTTTTATCCTTGTGAAGAGTTGAGGCATTTTAACAGGCCGCCTAAAAACTACAACGGCCCGGCCTTTGACAAAGTCCGGATCGGCTCTTAACATGTGCCGGTCTTCAACCCCGGAATAAGGATTTTCATGCGTTGCAAAGGCGCCGACATCCCCTTGAAAGCCGTCTTGTTTGATTTGGACGGAACCCTGATCGACTCAAAAAAGGACATCGCCTCCGCAGCTAATGCCGCGCGGGTGCATTTCGGGATGCCCGCCCTTCCCATTGAAACCGTGGTGGGCTATATCGGCTGGGGGATCGAGCATCTCAACCGCAAGGCTTTGGAGACTGAGGATCCGGCCAGGTTGGCGGAAGGCCTCGAAGTGCTAAAGGCCCATTACCGGAACCATTGCGTGGACCAAACGGTGGTTTTTCCAGGCGTGCGGGCACTTTTGGATTTCCTCAAGGGCCGGGGCATCCCGATGGGCCTGGTGTCCAACAAGCCCCATGAGTTCACATTAATCACATTGGAGAAGTTAGGCCTCGCGCCCTATTTCACCGTGGCCTTGGGCGCGGATGCTACTACCAACAAAAAGCCCCATCCCGAACCCCTCTTAACGGCCCTGGCGAAAATTGGCGCCAAGCCCTCCGAAGCGGTCATGATCGGGGATTCCCCCGTTGACGCCCAAGCCGCCCGCGCGGCGGGAATGCTGGTGGGCCTGGTCAATCACGGTTTCGTGCCCAAGGAATACTTGAACTCTTCCGACCCCGATTGGTTAGTGGATTCCCTGGCTGATTTTATTGAAATACTAACTTAGTCAATTGCAGGGAAAAAAAGGCCAAAAAACCTATAAATTCCAAAAGTTTTTTATTCGCACCTTCATTTATTAAATAAATGTGCCGAATTCACGGAGTAAGTGCAACACTTCGCCGGAAGACTTCCGCCGGAGTTTGAAAGCCCAAACATTTTTTGGGCCTGTTATTAAGCCATCTTTCAATGGCTTTGAGCTCTTTGAGAGACACTTTAGCAAGGTCGGTCTTTTTAGGCAAATGGCGGCGGACAAGACCGATAGTATTTTCCACTGTGCCTTTTTCCCAACTGTGGAAAGGAACGCAGAAAAAGGATTTTGTACCAAGCACATGGTTGGTTTCCAGGTGGTTGGTGTTTTCGGTTCCGTTGTCGTAGGTCAGGCTCAAACGAGCCTCTTGAGGAAAGCGGCATAAAGAGCGGTTGAGGCTGTGACTCATGTGGGAAGCGGTTTTTCGTTTCAGCTTTCCCAATTTGGAAAAACGGCTTTGACGCTCGACAAGTGCCCGGAGAGCAACTTTACTTTGACGAGAAACCATCGTGTCCGTTTCCCAGTGGCCGAACTGCTTGCGTTGGTTGACGACCTTGGGCCTTTTGTCGATGGAAACTCGGCCTGGGATATGGTTTTTGGCGTGCCTGTGGCTGTGACCGAAGGTGAGCCGCCGCCGGTGGTGACGGACGAGGCAAGGAATCAGATCAGTGGCCTCAGCGTAAATCCACTGGTAGATGGCTTCGGGGCCAATGGTTTGCTTAGGCCGCAGGTGGCCTAAACGGCCTGAAATGAGTTCGGGAGACCAGCCTCGTTTCAATTGGCGACGGACGTAGGCACGAATTCGTTTTGTTTTCAGGCGTAAACGACAAGCCCGTTGTTGGTTGCGGGTCACATACCGTTGATGGGCCCGATGGGACAGATAGTAACCCGAACGGATGGGGGGAGCGTTGCGCTTGAGTTCCCTGGAGAGGGTGGAAGGAGACCTCTTCAAGGCACGGGAAATGGCCCGAAGGCTGAGGCCCTTTCCCTTCAAGACGGATAAATGATCTCTTTCCTCAACACTTAAATGCTTGTAGTTCTTTTTCATGGCCGCATATCCTATTGATGCGGCCTTCTTCAGGCACTAAGTGTTGCACTTACTTATGGAACTCGGG